>CAVPLA010000058.1:0-141443 GCA_963705855.1 uncultured Acidobacteriota bacterium | reverse complement strand
CTTGCTGCCTCGCAGCGAGGAGAAATTGGTGCCCGTTCCCGAGCCCCATTTGAAAAGCATCCCCTCGGTCCGCGTCAGACCCATGATCGATTCCATGTTGTCTTGCACGGAGTTGATGAAGCAGGCCGAGCACTGGGGCTTGGGCTGCACGCCCACGTTGAACCACACCGGCGAATTGAAAGCCATCTTTTGCTCGACGAGCAGATGCGTCAGCTCGTCGCGGAACGCATCGCGCGACGCATCGGAAGCGAAGTAACCGCCTTCCTGGCCCCAGCGCACAATGGTGTTCACCACGCGGCCGATCAGCTGGCGCACCGAGCCTTCGCGCTCTCGCGATCCCGGCTTGCCGTGAAAATATTTGCTGGTGACGATGTTCGTCGCCGTCTGCGACCAGCTCTTCGGCACCTCGACGTCTTCCTGGCGGAAGATCGTCACGCCCTTCTCGTTTCCGATCAGGGCGGTGCGCTTCTCCCATTCCACCGCGTCGAACGGAGAAATCTTTCCGTCTGTAAAATACCGTTCAAAAAGAAGACCTTGGTGTGTTGCCGCTCCCGTATTCTCCGGAGTCGTATCCGTGATCGGGGAATTCCCAGTCATTGCATGTTTCACTGTGGCCATCCCGTTCCTCCACTACCTCGGGCTCCCACTCTTCGCGGGGGAACCCCTTAATTTTACTCCACTGCGGCTCGCAGGGTGCTAGGTTGGACCCTGAAGGTCACCGCAGGTTAAATCCAAGTGTCCCCGTACGCCCGACCAGAGAAAAGGCGACCGCTGAGCAGCCGACCTTTTCATCGACCGCCTCGCGGTCACCTTCAAAGCCGCAACGAAACGCCAATGCTCTGCCGCTGGCTGGTCTCACACAGCCGCACAGCAAATCCCGCGCCTGAAATGCGGGCGCGGAGCAGAGACTTCGCGCTCGATTTTTTGTTTAGAACCCGGGCTGGCTTCGTGGAGTCATTACGGACCTACCGCACATCCTCGACTCGGCCCGCCTGGCGCTACCACATCCCCCGAATCTGGAATCGAAGTATCAACGGCTGCGAATTTCCTGTCAAGAGAAAAACGCAAAATATGGTTGACGTTTTGGTACCGCGTCTATTTGTAGTGGTGCCCTTTCTGGGCAACTACTTGGCTTCTAACGACTTTCGCGAGCTACCATCGCACGCTACACTGACAGCATCTAATCTAATATGAAGCGCGCGGCGGCCCCAATTTCAGTGATTATTCTTTTCCTTCTTCCTGCACAGCTCTCTGCGCAGAAGCAAGTGCAGCCATCCACGCCCTCCTCCATGCATTCCGCGTACGGCGAAAAATTGCGCATTGAAGGCGTCCCCAACTCTGGAAAGATCAATGAGCATTTGTTTCGCGGCGCGCAGCCCAGGGATCCGGGACTGCTCGAGCTGAAAAAACTGGGCATAACCACGATCGTCAATCTCCGCGACGAAGACTCCGCAAAAATTAGCTGGGAAGAAAAAAGAGCGGAATCATTGGGGATTCGCTTCGTTCACATCGCAGTCAACGAGTGGTCTCCTCCGACCAACGAACAGGTCGCACAGTTTCTCTCCCTCTTTCGCGATAATCCGCAGGAAAAAGTCTTCGTGCACTGTCACTTCGGAGAAGACCGCACCGGCGTCTTTATCGCCAGCTACCGCATGGCTTTTGAAAAACTACCGCCGGATCAAGCTCTGAAAGAGATGCGCTATTTTGGATACAACGGTCTCTGGCATCCCTCGATGACGGCCTTCGTCCGGGATTTCCCCGCGCGCCTAACCACGGCCCCGAATCTCGTTCCGTTCAAAAACAAGGAGTGAAGCTCGACATTCTTGCTCCGCGCAGCGCGTAAAAGGTAAATTAGAACCTGCTTATCCAAACCTCTTGCTCTAGTACCTTCGTACTCTTCTCAGTAGCACGGTTGCTTCATTTAATAGAACAACCATCTTCGATATTCTCCCTACATCTCGGCAAGGTCATTCTGAGGGAAAGGCCACCATGCAAGTAGGCCGTTATCAGGTTATCGATGTAATCGGCGCCGGCGCGAACAGCAAAGTCGTGCGCGCGCACGATCCCATGATCGGGCGCATTGTCGCCATCAAGCTCTTTTCGCCAGCGCTGGCGCAGGGCGCAGGCCGCGACCGCTTCCTGCAAGAAGCGCGCGTTGTCGGTCAGCTCTCGCACCCCTGTGTGGTCACGCTACACGACATGGGCATCGACGAGCCGACGCAAACGCCCTATCTCGTGATGGAGTTCATGGAAGGGCAGCCGCTCGACAAGATTCTCGCCAAAGGCAGTATCCCCCTGCCGCGCGCTTGCGCGTGGACCGGAGAGATCGCTTCGGCTCTTCAAGTCGCGCACCGCAGAGGCGTGATTCATGGCGACATCAAGCCCGCCAACATTTTGATTCTCGATGATGGCCGCGTAAAGCTCACGGACTTTGGCATGGCGCGCCTCGCCAGTCACGACAAAAAGGACACGCCGCTGCTCGGCACTCCGGCTTACTGGTGCCCCGAGCAGATTTTGGGAAGGCCCCAGGACGCGCGCTCTGACATCTTTTCGCTTGGCGTGGTTCTGTATGAGATGGCCACCGGCAAGCGCCCGTTCGATTCCGATTCGCTGCAGGGAATTTGCACACGAGTTCTTTCCTCGAAGCCGCTGCCGGTTTCGCAGGTAAACCCTTCCGTGCCGACGGCCTTCGACGCGATTATTGCCAAGACTCTCGAAAAGGACCCCGCGCACCGTCATCAGTCCGCGGATCTCCTGGCCACCGAATTGTATCCACTGGCTCGCCGCAAGATTGCGGCCCCGGTCCCACAGCACACTAGCTTCCGTGAGCGTGCCACTCGATTGCTGCGCTCCGCATGAGCCCTACGCTCCAAACTGGCCGCTACGAAATCATCGAGACTCTCGGGTGTGGCTGGACGAGCCGAGTCGACAAGGCGCGCGATACCCTCATTGGCCGCACCGTCGCGTTAAAATCATTTCTTCAGGGCTTCGGCAAGAACAGCGAGCAGCAATTCCTTCGCGAAGCGCAGACGATTGGGCGACTTTCTCATGGTTCGATCGCGCAACTCTACGACGTTAGTACGGATACCGGTGGCGCGGCTTTTCTGGTGATGGAATTTGTTTCTGGAAAGAACCTGGAACAAATGCTGGCGCAATCCCCGATACCTTTTGCCGAGTGCAGCCGTGTGGGGCGCCGAACTCGCGTCCGCGCTAGCCTACGCTCATCGGGCGGGAATCATTCACGGCGACGTGAAGCCCAGCAACATTCGCGTCACGGAAAATGACCAAGTGAAGCTCGTGGATTTCGGGGTCGCGCGATTTGCTTCCCAGGTTTCCGGCTCCGACCGCGTGCTCGGCACGCCGGCTTATCTTTCGCCTGAACAGATTGAAGGACAGAAGCAGGATGGGCGATCGGATCTCTTTTCGCTGGGTGTGGTGCTGTACGAGATGATCACCGGCGTGCGGCCGTTTGCGGGGAATGCGCTCGGAGAAGTGTGCGCGCAAATTCTTACAGTGAACCCCATTCCGCCATCAAAGCGCAACCCGGCCGTTCCTGCGGCCTTCGACAGAATCATTGCGCGCTGTCTTGCGAAGAATCCCGAGGAGCGCTACCAGTCTGGCAACGAACTGGCACGCGCGCTTTATCTGGTCGCTCGCGCTGGAGACAAGCTTTCTGTCGAGCCGAAACGTCCCTACTGGTTTATGCGCCCGGCGCATCCGCGCGATCTGTTGGCCATTGCGTCGGCCGTACTGCTGCTTATAGGCGCTGTGAGCGCCGCAGATTCTCTGCGCGATTGGATACGCACGCGTTCCACTCCGGCCATCGCTTCCGTGGGTCCGAATTCCTCAAAAGACGCAGGGTTTCGGACGCATGCCATGAGCCCGTCGAATCCGCAAATTCCTCGAGCGACCGAGGGCGTTCCGCAGAAACCCGTCCGCAAATCCTCAACCGAGAAGCGCAGTTCCACTAACTCGGGGCCTCAGGCGCGCGAGGCGCCTCTCGATCCTCTTCTGGAGCGATCTCCGCTTCGATAGTCGTTCTGCTTTATTCTGGATTGTAAAAGCCTTCGAATATTCGGGGAAAACCCGGAGTTCGGCGCTATTCGTAACGGAGCGCTTCGACAGGGTCCAGCTTCGCCGCTTTCATGGCCGGCCAGACACCGAAGATCAAGCCGATGCTCACGCTGACGATGATGCCCGTGGCTGCAGCCCATATCGGCACGCTGCCGGGCCACTTCAAGCCCAGGCGCACCAGAATCACCAGGCCGTTCACCAGGACAAGCGCAATGATGCCACCTGCTCCGGTGAGCGTCATGGCCTCGAGCAGGAATTGCCAGGTGATGTCTCCGCTCTTGGCGCCGATGGCTTTGCGAATGCCGATCTCACGCGTCCGCTCTGTCACGCTGACGAGCATGATGTTCATCACACCCACGCCGCCGATCAGCAGGCCGATGCCGCTGAGGACAATGGTGGCAAGAGCAACCATGCCGAGAATGCTGTGGAACTGCTCGATCTCCTGCTGCGAGGTGTTGATCGAGAAATTGTTTCTGGCTTCATAGGGAACGTTGCGGCGCCGGCGGAGCACCTCTGTTGCCTGATCCACGGCCTGATCCAACTGGTTCGGGTAGGCTTGGAAACGGATCTGGTTTTCGTAGGCGCCGGGATAGATTTTGTGGAAGGTATTGTAGGGAATGAGGACACGCTTGTCTTCATCGTCCGCGCCGAACATGCCTTTGGGCTTTTCGACTACACCGATCACGCGAAACGGCGAGCCATCGATCAAGACGTCTTTACCGACGGGCGAGCCCTCGGGAAAGAGCACCGGCGCGGCGTTTTCTCCGAGCATCACAACTTTCTCGCGATGCAGGTCATCGCCTTCGCTGATGAAGCGGCCTTCGAGCGTCGAGGCATTTGCATAGACCTGGCCGAAATTCGGTTGCACGCCGCGGAAATCGATGGACGTCACTTCGCCGGATTTTGTACGCACCTTGTGGTCTTGCTCCCACCAGGTGAGAAAAACCGTGACATCTTTCACGGCAGGGCAGCGCTCCTGAATAGCGACGGCATCTTCGAGCGTTAGAGGCTTGCGTTCACGTTCGTCCTTAGGACGGCGGCCGCCGTTGTGCGGACCTTGTTCGAAGCGGGAGACGAAGGCGGTGTCTGCGCCGTACTGCTTGATGTTGTCTTGAACTTGCGCGTCGAAGCCCGTGATCAGAGCGGCCACCAGCATGATCACGCTGACGCCGAGCACGACTCCAAACACGGTTAGAGTGCTGCGCAATTTGTGCGCGCGGAGCGTGTCCATCGCCTGCTTCAGATTTTCGCCATGTTGCTGTGCCATTGTTATTTTGTGTGACCCCGCTCAGCCGGAGTCCACGCTCCTCAGCCATCCGCCCGCAGTGCTTCGATGGGATCAAGTTTTGCCGCGCGCATCGCGGGATAAATTCCGAAGAAGAGGCCTACCGCTGTCGAAACGCTGAGTGAGAGAATCACGGCAGCCATGGACGTGCGCATGGGAATCGACGTTGCCGCGCGCGCGGCGGCGACCACGACGTACGCCAAGCCAATTCCGATCATGCCTCCCGTGGCGGCTAACACCGCGGACTCCGTTACAAATTGAAGGATGATGTGTTTCTTTCTCGCGCCGAGAGAGCGGCGCAGACCGATCTCTCGCGTGCGCTCGGTGACGCTGGCGAGCATGATATTCATGATGACGATTCCGCCGACAACCAAGAACACCGCCGTCAAACCGACGGCGACCATGAAGATGTTTCCCGTCAACTGCTTCCAGAGGCCCATGATGGAGTCCGAGCCGATGATTCCAAAGCCGTCGGGCGAATCCCAAGATTGGTGGCGCCAAGCGCGCAAGAGCATGCGCGCTTCATCCTCAGAGGAAGACATCATTTCGGCGTTGCCTGCCTGCATGAAGAGGGTGAGTGAATCTCTTTGGTTGCCCCATTCCTTGGAGTACGTGCCGAGAGGGATATACATGAAGCGGTCTTGCGATTGTCCGAAGGCGCTGCCAATGACCGCTGCGACGCCAATCACCGTGTAGCTGTGGGAGCCCGCGCGAATGGTCTTGCCGATGGGGTCCACGTTGTAGAAGAATTTTCTTACGAGGTCTGCGCCGATAAAGGCCACCGGCGAGTGATGCGTTTCATCCGCTTCGGTGAGGAATCTGCCTGAAGCCACGACTACGTTGCGAACGTCGGAATAGTTTGGCGTAACTCCGTCGACGTTCACATCTTCGAGGAGTTCGTTTCCGGAGCGCACATCGGAAGAGGTGCCGAGCACGGCAGCGATCTGACTGGTGGTGCGCATGCCCTCTTTAAGCTTCCCGAACTCGTCCATGGTGACGAGCGGGCGCTTTTGAGCTTTTATCCATTCATCGTTGCTCGTAATGATGCCGAAACGGGTTAGGACGTAGACGTTAGCACCAAGGTTGGCGACCTTGTCGGCGACGTAGAAAGTGAGCCCGTTGACGACGCTCATAACCACGACGAGGGTGGTTACGGCTAGAATAACTCCTAGTAAAGTCAAGAAACTACGCAACTTATGGGCGCGCAAGGCGTCGAGAGACAGCTTGAACGTCTCCACCATGGTGACGGCGGCACTGCGAAATCTCGCCAAACTAAAGGGCACCCTGGCCGTTTGCGGAATGACCCGCCCGATGCTGCCCAATCGTTCAATAGGAGCTACGCCCAAACAGACCTCCGCATGCATAAGGTAATACGGGGAAGAGGGTTGATTCGTTCCCAGATATATAGACGGTGGAGGGGTCTGATTGCTTTCATTAAATCTTGGCAACTATGCGTCAGCATTGATTCTAATGAGTTTACAGATGCCTCGCTTGGGCTAGGCAGAGGACGAGTAGCGAGGAATGCTGTTTTCCGGAACTTACGTGGCTCTAGAGGAAAGAGACGGCCAGGTCTTAAAAAGCAACAATTGTCCTGGAGCAAGAATCAGATTTAAAATGTTCTGGCGGCTTCTTTGCCGCTCGGCCGTATGCGCGCACGAACTCTCATTTTGCTCGCCGGACTGCTCCCGGCTCTTACGGGCATCTCTTTGGCTCAGGAGGCCGCTGTGCCCCCGCCTCCCCAGACGGAGGCGGAAAAGAAGGCTCTGCTGGACTTGGTTTTGGTGAATGAAAAAAAGAGCGACGAGGCCATGAGTTTTTGCGAGCGGGTCGAACGTGTGGAATTGCTTAGGAACGTGGGTGATCCGCAGCCGGGAGATATCAAGGTATCGCGCGTCTTTCCGGCCGGCACGGGTGTTGACCACATCGCAATCGGCCCGGATGGCAAACCGGTGGACACTGCCGCTTATCACGCGGATTTAGTGAAACTCGAGCGTGCGCTATCCTGGGCGGCGGACGATGGGCACGTTCAGCATGACGCCTACGATAAAATCGCCAAAAAACAAAAAGAGCGCGACGATCTGATTGATGCCACGCGAACCGCATTCCTCTACACCTTTGTATCCACGGAAACGCGGGCGGGCCGCGTGCTTTACAAATACAGTATGGAACCAAATCCGGCTTACAAGTCCACTTCGCGAACCACGTCTATCTTTGCGAAAGTTCGCGGGTTTGTGTGGATCGATCCTGAAGCAGGACAACTCGCGCGCGTGGAAGGCGAAGTCACAGGGGACATCACCGTCGGACTGTTCCTTGCGAAGGTCTATAGGGGCAGTCACTTCATGCAGGAGCGGTACGAAATGCTTCCTGGTTTATGGATGCCCTCGTTTTCGCAATACGATTTCGACGGCCGCAAACTCTTCAGCACCATTTCCATCCACGAACGGACCTTTTACGGCCAATACCGCCGCATTGGACCTCCTAAAGAAGCCCTGGCTATGATTCGTGCCGAATTAGGCAAGCCTGGCGGCGCCGTCGCAGATCGCTGAAACTTTGTCCTGTATACTGGGTTTAAGGTACTAGAACTAGCCTCGGCCCTCGCAAATATCGGAGGCTTTATGACCCGGTCATACCATTTTTGGAGTGCTCTCGCTTTCTGCGGGGTGCTTAGCTGTTCGACGTGTCTTGCGCAGAGTCCTGCGCCTTCGAACTCTCAGGGAGCAAGTCCTGCACCGACAACTTCGCCGACGCAGCCGCCGGATGCGGCTGCCTCTCTAGCAGCTGACGCGAAAAAGACCAAGAAAGTTTGGACGAATGAGGACGTCAACGGATTGACCGGCCCCGTTTCGGTCGTAGGAAATTCGAAAAATCTTGGGAAGGCGGGATCCGGCACAAAGGCAGACCCGCAATACATCGCGAACACGCGCAAGGAACTTCTGAAGCTGCGGTCTCAGCTGGATGACGCAGACAAGCAGCTTACGGATCTTAAAGATTTCAGCGAAGGGAAGGCGCCAACCACTTCCAGTGGCTACCAGATCAATAAAGGCTACAACCGGGAGCCGGTGGACCAGCAAATTACCGGCCTCGAAGATAAGAAGAAACAACTCCAGGACAAGATTGATGCGTTGCTTGATGAAGCGCGCAAAAAGGGTGTCGAGCCGGGCGACCTGCGGTAGCCGCGTCTCTGTTCTTGTAGTGGGGGCCCCGGCCAGTTTCGCTAATCTCTTCGACAACGGTTTCAGGGCGCTGTAAAATTCGTGGGCCCGGTGGATGCGGGCACGTATGGGCCGCCGTTGGCACAGCTTTCGAGTCGTTCACCTGCTATTTGTTGTTCTTGTTGCGGCGTGGATTGCTTCGTTCGCTTCCACTTTTGCTAGTGCGCAGAGCACTGGCTTCGATCTCGCGGGAAATCCTGTGGATCCGCTCAAATTGGCCGGCGGGAGGGTCGTCGTGCTGGTGTTCGTGCGCACGGATTGCCCGGTTTCCAATCGCTATGCACCGACAATCCAGAAATTAAGTGCGGAACATGCGAGTAAGGTAGCGTTTTGGCTGGTTTACCCAAGTAAATCGGAATCCGCCGAAGTGATCCGCAAGCATGGACGGGCATACGGCTACAAGATTCCGGCATTGCGAGACCCGCAACATGCGCTGGTGAAAGAGAGCCAGGTGCAGATTACGCCGGAAGTCGCGGTGTTTCGCGCCAACCGGCATCTCGTCTATCACGGCAGGATCGATAATCTCTACGAGGATATTGGGCGCGCGCGCAGCGCTGCTACGACACATGAGTTACAGGACGCGATTGCTGCGGCGCTTAGCGATAAGAGTTTGGACGTGGCCGCGACTCATGGCGTGGGATGCTACATTTCGGACCTCGAATGACGCGCGCGCCGCAAACCCTTTCTAGATTCTTGCTTGTTCTCGCCGTTGCATCCGCTGGATTTGCCGCGCGCCACCCCGCTGCCGCACGTCAATCATCGCTGAAGCTTGGAGCGGCACAGGCACAAGTTACCTTTAACCGCGACATTGCCCCGATTGTTTTTCGCAATTGCGCGCAGTGCCATCATCCCGGCGAGGCCGGGCCCTTCCCGCTGCTCACCTACGCGGACGTAAAAACGCACGGGCGGCAGATTGCGCTGGTCACAAGCAAACGCATCATGCCGCCGTGGCTGCCTGAGCAGAGCGATTTGAAATTTGCGGACGAGCTTCGCTTGTCTGACAAGGAAATCGCGACGATTCAAACATGGGTGGACCAGGGCGAGATCGAAGGCAGTCCCTCCGACCTTCCGCCTCAGCCCACTTTTAGCGCCGGTTGGCAGTTGGGTAAGCCTGACGTGATCGTTCGGGCAACGAAAGCGTACTTGCTTCCCGCTGGCGGCAGCGATTCGTATTGGAATTTTGTGTTTCGAACGCCCGTACATCGCTCGCGATGGTTGAAAGCGATTGAAATCAGGCCCGGCGATAAGCGGCTCGTGCATCATGCGAACGTATTGGTGGACCGCGAAGAAAATGGGCGCAGGCTTGAAAAAGAGCCGGGAGCTGGATTTGGCGGAATGGAACTCATCATTGAATCGGAAGCGTTTGATCCGGACAGTCATTTTCTCTTTTGGAAGCCGGGATCTCCACCGTATGTCGAGCCGGACGGCATGGCGTTGCGGCTGGACAAAAACACCGATCTGGTTTTGAACACCCATTTCCAACCTTCTGGAAAGCCGGAACTCATGCAACCGACACTGGGACTCTATTTCACGGACAAGCCGGCGACGATGCATCCCATCCTGCTGCAACTGGATAACGATCGCATGCTGGACATTCCGCCGGGCGAGAAGAATTTTCTGGTTTCTGACGATTTCACTTTGCCCGTGGACGCCAGCGTTTTAGCCATCTACCCGCACGCGCACTATCTCGGAAAGGATTTGCTGGCGATCGCAGCGTTGCCGAACGGAACGAAGAAAACGCTGATTCACATCGCCAACTGGGATTTGAATTGGCAGGCGGTCTATCGTTACGCGCAGCCCGTGGACCTGCCCGCGGGGACGACGATCTCCATGCGCTTCACGTACGACAACTCGGCGGACAACGTTCGAAATCCGAACCAGCCGCCGAAGCGCGTGATGGCGGGCAACCGAGCGAGCGATGAGATGGCGCATTTGTGGCTGCAGGTGCTGCCTAGGGAGGTTTCCGACGCCGCCACCGATCCGCGAGTGACGATTCAGGAAGCGCTGGCATTGCACCACATTCAGAATAACGCCGAGGATTTCGAAGCGCATTACAACCTCGCGGCCCTGCTTCAGATGAAGGGCGAGCTGCCCGGCGCGGTTTTGCAGTTCACGCAAGCTGTTCGCATTCGCCCCGATGACCCCACAGCCAACAACGCGCTGGGCGCGGTGCTTTTGGCGAGCGGCAACGTGAACGGAGCCATCGCTTATCTCAACACCGCGCTCGCGGGGCGGCCTGATTATTTCGATGCTCACTACAACCTCGGGAATGCTCTGGCGTCGCAGGGTGACTTCGCGGGAGCGCTTCTGCACTTCCGAGCCGCAGTGCGGCTGAATCCTCAGGATGCAGGCGCCGAAGCAAATCTGGGCAGCGCGCTGGCGGAGACTGGAAACTTGAAAGAGGCGCGGTTGCATTTCGAACGCGCATTGCAAATAGATCCGAAAAACGAACTGGCCCGCGAAAACCTGGAGCAACTGAACCGCGACACGCACGAGCATCCGAACTAGCGCTGAGCCCGCGGGCGATGAACGGGAATTAGGCCCATATCCGCTGGCCAACTCTTTCATGCATTTTCGCCGTCAAAGCGTCCAGGCTGCTATTATTCCCGGGCGCTTGGGGCATTTGCCGCACAGGCCACGCAACATTTTCAGTGTGAAGGTGTTTCGTAAAAACATCGATCGCCGGAATCATGAAACACGTGCCGCCCAGTTTCGTGTATCGCCACGCGATTCTCGCCGTCTTGATTCCTCGCTTTAGCCCTCTCGGTGGCCACGAGCGGAACCTCGCACAGCCTCTCACCAAAGGACCGCGAGCAAATCTTTGAAAAAGTGTGGAAAGACGTCGATGAGCATTATTACGATCCGGAATTCGGCGGCGTGAAGTGGCAGGAAGTTCACGAGCGTTATTTGCCGCTGGTGCAGGTGGCTAAAGATGACGAGGATTTTTATTCCATCATGGACCGCATGACCGCGGAGCTGCATGATGCGCACACGCGTTTTAGTTCACCGGAGCAATGGGAAAATCACAAGAAGCATCAAGGCGTGAGCGTCGGTTTCCGGGCTGGCTATGTCGAAGGCAAAGTCGTCGTTTTGGACGTTTTCCCCGACAGCAATGCTGCGCACGCGGGCATCCAGCCGGGCATGGTCGTGACTGCGCTCGATGGACAACCGATTGCGGAACGCTTGGCCGAAGCGACGCCGACAGTGTTGCCCTCTTCGACAGACCGCGTAACCAAGCTCCGCATTCTCAGCACGATATTTGCAGGTTCGCTTGAAACTCCCTTCGCTGCCAGCCTCGAGCGCGCTAATGGCTCCTCTTTCGACGTCAAATTTGCGCGGCAAACGCTTTCTACGGAACCTCGCGTCACGGCCGCAAAGTTGTCTTCGGGCTTTGGATACATCCGTTTCGATGAGTTTCATCCTTCCTTGGTCAAAGATTTCAAGGCCGCCGTCGAGAATCTGCGCACCACACCGGGGCTGATTCTGGATCTTCGCAGGAACCGCGGCGGCGTTGGAGCTACGCTCGAAGCCATGGCGACACTGTTCTTCGACAGCAAAACTCTTTTTGAACGGAGAATGAGCAGAAAACAGGTTACCGCTTCCGAACGCGACGGCCACCGGACCGAAGAGACGCAAGTCTTCGTGGGCAAGAATGAAGCGCATATCTATTCCGGCCCGGTAATGATTCTCGTGAGCGAATATTCCGCGAGCGCGACGGAAGTGTTTTCCGCCGGCATGCAGGACTCCGGGCGCGCGAAGCTTGTGGGCAGTCCCTCGTGCGGCTGCGTGCTGGGTATCACGCATGACAGAGTCATGAAAGGCGGCGGGGTGCTGGAAATCAGCGAAGTCCTCTGGTTTTCTCCGAAGGACCGCAAGCTCGAGGGCGAAGGCGTGATTCCGGATAGAGTGGCCGTGCCGACGATTGCTTCGCTGCGAGAAAAGCGTGACCTGGTTTTAGAGGCAGGCGAAAAAATGCTGCAAGAGCTGGCGGCTGCAAAGCAAGCGGCGTCATCCCGCTGACGCGTCTCGCTGCTCCCGAGAATTGCGACGGCTACTCTAAACGCAGAGCACGCATGGGATCGATAGACGCGGCGCGCCACGCCGGCAAAACGCAGGCAATTCCAGCAACGAGAAAAAGAATCGAAGCGGCGACGATCAAGGTCACTGGATCGCGCGAACTTCCTCCGGCCCACGAAGCAACCACGCGATTGAGGATCACGCTCAAAGTCAATCCAACGGCGACGCCAACGCTGAGCATGGCTGCGGTAGAGCCGAGGACGAGTTTCACGACGGAGGCGGGGCGAGCGCCGAGGGCCATGCGAATGCCCAACTCTTGGGTCCGCTGGGTAACGCCAAAGGAGACCACGCTGTAGAGTCCCGTGGCGGCGAGAACGAGCGCGAGAGCTGCAAAGATGCCGAAGAGCGTAGCGATAAAGCGTTCGCGCCCCCAGCCGTCCGTGTCGAGCCACCAGCCGAGCGTGTGATCGCGGCCAACCACCAGCTCGGAATTGACTTCGCGCAGCCGCTCTTTCACGGAACGGATGGCCGTGTCTGGATCGCCGCTGGCGCGCACGATGAAGGCTTCATCCGTCGGCAAAATAAAACTATAGGGAAGAAAAATCGCGGGCTTCACGGGGTGATCCAAGCTGTCGTTTTTTGCGTCGCCGACGACGCCGATAACTTCGAGCCAATCGTCTGGAGATTGCGTGGAGAGCAAATTGGGTTGATCGATCTTGAGCATTGGGCTGCGGACACTTTGGCCGATGGGATCGAGATCGCCGAGATATTGCTTCACGAAGGCCTGATTCACCATGGCGAGATGAGCGGCGCGCTTGGACTCGGCGTCGTCAAAAATTCTGCCGCGCAACAGAGGAATGCGCAGCGTCCCCAGCAATTGCGGACTGATGAGGGTCAGAACGGCTTGCGCGTCCGTGAGGGTCGGATTGCTCTGCACTTCGATCTTTGCGTTGAAGCCTCCGAAACCGGGGAACCATGTGGTGGAAACGCCGGCCTCAGCCACGCCCGGTGTTTGCGCGACGACCAGGCGAATCATTTCGTTTTCGTTGATGCGCTCCTGCCAGGTCGTTGTGGCGCCTTTGGGTAAAGCCACGTTCATGGCAAAAACATGGTCGGGGTCGAAGCCAAGCGGCGTGTGCACCTTAGCTACGAACGTTTTCATGGCTCCGCCGGCGCCGGCGAGGAGCAAGAGAGTCAGCGCGACCTGCCCAGCGATTAAAAGGCGGTGCGTATTACGGCTGCGCGCGCTGCCGGTCAGCTTTGCGCTGCTGGCCTGAATGAGCGCGCTAAGAGGCGGCCGCGAAAGTTGATACGCAGGCGAAATCCCGAAGAGAATTCCAGTGAGCAAGGCAATCGCCGCGCTGAAGATCAACACCATGGCATTTACGTGAATCGCGGCCTCGTGCGGAAACGAATAGTAGGGGAGCATGGTGGAGAGAGCTTTAACTCCCCAGTAGGCGGCAAGGACACCGAGGGCCGCGCCGGTCACGGAAAGAAGTACGGATTCCGTGAGGAGCTGGCGGATCAGCCGGCCGCGCCCCGCGCCCATGGAGGTGCGCACCGCGAGCTCGTGCTGGCGTGCCGTTCCTCGCGCGAGCAAAAGGATAGAAACGTTTGCGCAGCCGATGAGCAAGAGTACAACGACGGCCCCGAACAAAAAGACGAGTGTGCCCGCGAAGCGGCCCAGGACCTCTTCATTGAGCGAGACAACCTTGACGCGCCTGTCCTGCGGATAACTTTTTGGATCGTCTTTCGCGAAGCGGTCCACCAGGAGCTGCATCTCGGCCTGTGCGGCAGGATATTTTGTGCCGGGCTTCAGCTTGACGAAGGAGTTCCAGTAATAATGCGGATCGGCGCTGGGCATCGCCGGGAGGTATACATCGGAATCGCCCCACGTGAAACGCGGCGGCACAACGCCAATGACTGTGTAGGGCGTGTGGTCGAGCTCGATCGATTTTCCAATCACGTCATGGCTCGCCCCGTATTGTCGTTGCCAGAAGAGATAGCTGAGGACCGCAACGGGCTCGGGGTTGCCGCCGGGGGCGTCAGCGGGAGTGAACTCGCGACCCAGCAGCGGAGGCACGCCCATGTAATCAAACATGTTTGGGGAATAGAGGCCGACGATTACGGAGACGGGAAATTTGTCGCCGGTAAGATTTTCCTGTTTGCCGTCTTGCAAAAAGGCGTCGTCGACCGAAGAGGCTTTGAGAACTTCCTGGGCTTGCGTGCCGTTGACGATGAGTAGAGGGCCGCGTCCATTTTTATCTTTCAGCTCGACGTGCACCATCCGATTAGCGTCCTTGTACGGATAGGGATCGAGGAGCACGCCATAGACGACACTGAAGATGGCTGTGGTCGCGCCGATTCCGAGCATCAGGGAAAGCACGGCGCTGATAGCGAATCCGGGCGACTTGAGGAACTGCCGAAACGCGTAACGTAAATCCTGCACCAAGGTCCTCATGGCTAGCCTCCGCACGGAGATATACCTGTTAAGACGTTCGGAAGGCGGTTTGGTTCCCTGAAGGGGAGATAATTACGCGAATTTCATGGTTCAGGCTGTGCGCGCTACCTCATAGAGAAACTCCACGTGTGCACGCACGGCGTCATCCATCCCGGCGACTTTCGGGTTGCTCGATTCAATTAAATAGTACTCATCTGGCGCGTGGGCCCCGTTGCCGTGGCCCATGCCGAAATGGCCTGCGGGAAGGTGCAGAGGTTCGCCGGTAAACACAAAACCTGGCCAGGAACCGGCGAGACGCGGCAACAATACGGGATCGATTCCGTTTTTCTTGTAAACCGCGATGGAGGCTCGAATGATCGAGGAATCGGCAGGGGTGCTCGTGGGATCGTAGCCGCCGCTCATGTTGACCTCGATATCGCCGAAGCCCTTTTTGATGAGGTGGGCTTTCAGCGCGGCGAGCGATCCTGCTGCCGTCATATCCGGGACGAGACGCATGTCTATCTTCGCCACGGCTTTACCCGGCAAAATAGTTTTACCTCCAGGGCCAGTGTAGCCGCCGACCAAGCCCTCGATGTTAATTGTCGGACGCGAGCAGAGCAGCTCGAGCGATTCTTGCCAGCTCACGTCGTGGACCCAGTGGTCGACGCCCATCTGCTTCTTTGCGTCGGCTTCGCTAAGACGGCGCGCGGCTTCTGCGATCATTTTTTTGTCGGTGTCTCTGAGAGGGAGGGCCTTGGCGGCGAATCCCTCGACCACCGGATCGTTGCCATCCGGCGAAACGAGTGTCACAAGCGCTTCGACAAGATGCCACGCGGGACTGTCCACGCGCGCCTTGTTGCTTGAGTGCAAGTCCTTCTTCGGACCGCGGCCCCAGCGTGCGCCACTCGAAACCAGCTCGAGCTCGACGACGCCTTTTGCGCCGAGCGTCATGGTCACTTCGCCGTTCAGGCCCTGCGCTGCATAGGGCATGAAGACCGAAGTGCATTTTTTGAGAGCAGCGGCGATTTCGGGCTTTCGAACGACTTGCGGAAAATGCGGAGAGCCGATTTCTTCCTCGCCTTCCGCGACAAAGACAAGATTCACGGGCATTTTCTTTCCGGCGCCGCGCATGGCGTGCAGTGCGGCAAGGAACGTCGCTTCCGGACCCTTCTGGTTCACGGCGCCGCGACCGACAACCACTTTGCCGAGCCCAGGCTTATCGACCAGCGCGGCGGCGAATGGCGGCGAACTCCACTCGGCAGGATCGGCTTGCTTCACGTCGTACATGAAATAGAGACCGACGGTGCGCGGTGCGCCGGCATCAAGGGTGGCAAAAATTCCTGGTTGGCCGTCCGTGGGAACTTTCGTGACCGGGTCGAATCCCGCGTCGCGCAGCATTTGCATGGTCAGATCGCAGCCCTCGACCATGCCGCGATTCTCCGCGGCGATGGAAGGCTGTTGGATCCAGTGCTGCAAACGTTGGACGGATTCGTCGTGGCGCTTCTCGATCTGCGCGCGGATGCCGTCCATTTCGTCCGCGAGTGCGGGTGGCGCTGTGGCCGCGTGAGCCCACTTCGGCAGCGCGAGCCCTGCGGCCCCGGCTACCGCGCTTTGCAGAAACAATCGCCGGCCGGTTACGGCTTCGTTCTCGGCTGCGCGGGCGCTCTGCTCGGCGCCGCGGCTCACGCGCTCGCTGCTCTTGTCGTTCAGGCGATCGAAGCCAGATTCGTTTCCCAAGATTCCCTCCAACCAGAGTTTGGCGTCGAAACTTGCGAAAAAGCCGTGCTGGACTTAACCGTGGGCCTGATTCGTCTGTTCCGCTGCTTCAGGCAGCCAGAGCCGCAAGACTTCCTCGGACTTTGGCTGCACCTCGCGAAACTTCATCCCCATACCCATGAACGCGTGGCAGTAAACCACTGTCGCTGGCGCTTCGAACGAATGAGTCTCGGTAAATATTCTCAGGTGCACGAGCGTGCCATCCGGCAATGGATTGACCGTGTCGACATAGCACCCATTCAAACTCAAGTCGCTGATTCGCGAGTTCATCCGCGCCCCGGAATTCTCTTCCAGGAGTTCCGCCGAGGCAATGAAAGGATATCTTGGCTCACGCCTTTGCTTCTGTTCCATGACTCCTCACCTTCCTAAGCAGGCGCGTATTCTATCCCCATTTGATGGTGCTGCGGCCCAAAAACGCAGCCGAAGGGCAATAACGACCGGCTAGGAACTGATGCCATCGGATGCCTTTTCTCGCGAGTAAGTCGCACTTTTGTCGACCTGCCCTATCGGACAGTCTCTTTCCCACCACCTTGCACCACGATGAGTCTCTCTTCCCGGAGAAGCCAATCCATACTTAAAGATAGAGTCATTTACACGTCTGTCGTGTGGTGGAGGAAATTATGAACCGCAGGCTCGTGCCCCTCGCTGCCTCGGCCGTTATCGGAACGTTTTTCGCTGTTCATTCGACGGCGCAGAATCCCTCGCCCAGTGGTGCGCCCGTCACGCCGGTTAGCTCGGTTACGAAAGTGGATCCGAGCGCCGCGCCTCTCCCCAGTACCAAGGATTTGCTCCAGAAATTTGAAACGGTCAGTGGAGGCCACGCCGTCTGGTCAGGCTTCACCACGCGCTATCTGAAGGGCATTTATCAGACCGAGGACGCTTCCGGTTTTGCGGCGATTGAAATTTTCAGCAAAGCGCCGAACAAGACTCTCTACAAAATCACATTCTCCAACGGGGTGGTGATCCGCGAAGTATGCGACGGCAAGATTGCGTGGATCGAGGATCCCGCCGGCGGCATGCATGAAATCACGGGCGCTGCGCTGGAGAGCCGCATCCGCCAGTCAAATTTCAATGACCGCGCCGACGCGCTCTTGATGGCCGTAACCGGGCACGTTTTGGGCACGGAAAAGGTCGGTGTGCACACGGCGTACGTGGTGGAGTTCACTCCGCAAAAGAAACTTACGTCGAAGATTTATTTCGACACGGAAAGCGGCTTCCCAGTTCGCACCGACGATACGCTGCACCGCGAGGATGGCGACTACCGAGTGGAAAACTATATGGAGGACTATCGCGCCGTGGACGGAGCGTACTTCGCGTTCCGCTTGCGGCACGTCGAAAAGGGAAACGTGTTTACGCTCCGGCTGACGCAGATCAAAAACAATGTTCCGGTCGATGATTCCATGTTCTTGAAGCCGGCCTCCGCGCCGAAATAAGATCCGGGCGCAGACTCGCGGATTCTTTTCGAAGACAGAGCAAAATGAAGCGGGGCGCGAAAGATCGCGCCCCGCTTCGTTTTCTTAGTGATTCTGTTTCAAAAGTAGAGTCTATATGCGAGCGGATCGGCGCTAATTCGCGGCCGCGGCCGAAATCCCCTTCTCGATTGGCGCGCCTATCAAGTTGCCCCATTCTGTCCAAGAGCCGTCGTAGTTGCGCACGTCCTTGATGCCCAGGAGGTACTTGAGGACGAACCAGGTGTGCGAGCTGCGCTCACCGATGCGGCAGTAGGCGATAACTTCGCGGTCGCCGCTGATGCCTTTCGCTCCGTAAAGCTGCTTCAGAACGTCGCTGCTCTTGAACGTGCCGTCCTCGTTGACCGCCTGCGCCCAAGGAATGTTTGCCGCGCCGGGAATATGTCCGCCGCGCTGCGCCGTCTCGGTCATACCGGGAGGCGCGATAATCTTTCCCGTGAATTCGTCCACCGAGCGGACATCGACCAGTTGTGCGCCGGACTTCTTCTCGACCGCTGCGAAAATGTCGTCGCGCTTCGCGCGAATCGCGGCGTTTGCTGCCTTCACTTTGTAGGAGGTTGCGGCGACCGTGGGCTTGTCCGTGGCGAGGGGACGCTTTTCTTCGAGCCACTTCTTGCGGCCGCCATTCATGATGAGAACTTTTTCGTGGCCGTAGTATTTCAGTTGCCAGAATGCCCAGGCCGCGAACCAGTTGTTGTTGTCGCCGTAGAGAACGATGGTCGTTTCGGGAGAGATGCCGGCCTTGCCGAGCAATTCCTCGAACGCGGTCGGCTGCGCGAGATCGCGGCGGATGGCGTCCTGCAGTTCGGTTTGCCAGTTCCAAGAGATGGCGCCTTCCACATGGCCTTGATCGTAGGCCGTGGTGTCGACGTCGACTTCTACAACGCGGAGGCCCGCGTCTTTCGAGTGGGCGGCCACCCATTCGGTGGTTACGAGTACTTCTGGATGCGCATAGTCAGACATAGTGTTTCTCCTTCACGTTAGACGTAAGGACGAAAGAGTAGCGCAGATGAGCCGGTAAATCACCCTCTTTTTTATCGACATTCCACGAACTACATTCTTGTTCCCCGTAGAATTTAATAAGCCTTTTATTTATAAATACTTAAAGAAAACTAGCCGGCAATCTCTAGCTTACCTTCGCAGGTCTCCCACTCGATTCTGACGATCCAATCAAAGTGCATGCCTTCGGTTTTGAGCCAAGCCTCGAGCGTTTCGCGGGAATCCGAACGAAACTCGGCAAACATCTTTCCTTCGACCATGTTGACGAGAACACGCTCGGCGCAGGCGGGGCCGCCGCCTTGCATGCGTTGGGCAAGCGTCTCGGCGCCCTGGCGCGTGAGGCAAGCAAGCGTGTGTTGCGAGAGGTAGCGTGGCATGAGAACTCCGAGAGTGAGTTGGAGTTCAAGTATTCCATAAAAGGGTATTTCACAGAAGGCGAGGCGCATGCACGAAATGTTTTCGAAGGCATTTTCTGGATTTTGAGCGGCGGCGCCCGCAGCGGGACCCGTTCGTTCACCCATCACCGTCTCGCCCTTCTTCAAATGGGCGAAGCCGTCCGTGACTCGTTCAAAGGCAGGGCGCATTCTTCCACCACGTCCTTGAATTTGCGGTGCAGGACGTTCACCTCGTTGTTGATTGCCTTCGCTTTGTTGTACCCGTTCACGAACTTTTGGGCCTCCACTTCGAGGGCCTTGAGGTACGCCTTCCGCTTGCGGGCCTCGCCATCAGCTCTTCCTGGCAGAAGTCGCCTCGACCGTCGGCCACTTCCTATCAATCCTCTCCAGCACAAACGCAGCCTCATTTATGGCCTTATCCACCCAATACTCCATCGCAAAATTCGGCTTATCGGATTCTATGCAGTCGATCAGTTTTCGTGCGGATAAAAGCGTGGCAGCGAAAAGAACGGCGAACTTGCGTTCCTCTGTCATTGGAGGCCCCGCAGTTTTGATTTTGATGCGGGTAGAAGTGGGGAAAGAAATTGTACTTTATCTTGCTAGTGACGAGCCATTTTCTGAAGTGTATACCACAGGAGCTTATGACTGCCTTGGAGGCCGCGATGAGACCCGAACTGAACTAAAGAGCAGTTATGACTCCGTGCCCCCATATTTTATCTCTTCTGTTCCCGCAATCCTCTATAATCCCCCTCGCTTGGTCATGCCCATGCCCGCCGAAAAAGACTCTTCTCGAGAGCCGAGATCCTCCATCGCGGTTATCACGATCCATGAGGCGGCATTCCTGAATATTTCCCAATCCCTTGGTCCGGAATTCCATGTAGCCCGGGCGGACACCGAAAAACTCATCACGAGCTTCGTTGAGGACCCCAATCTGCGCGCGCTCCTCTTTGATCTCGATAGCATCGGCGAGGGTGCTAAGGATGGCATTGAGGTGCTCCAGGAAATCCGCGCGCTGCGAGAGGACCTCGTCCTCGTGGCTGTGACCAGTTCAAACCAGCGCGCCATTCCTCTGCTGGCAAGCCGCGCGGGTGCAGACGAGTTTTTTCTATTACCCGTGAATCCCGCCGAGTTCTCTCTAGTGTTGACGCTCGCCATCGAAAAGCGCGCCCTGGAGCTCGAAGGCCGCCGTCTCGTTGAGCAAGTCGAGAACAAATCAGCCTTTTGCGGTTTGATCGGCGGAAGCGCGGCCATGCAAAAGGTCTATCAGGCCATTCAATCTCTGGCGGATAGCAACACAAGCGTTATGCTGCGCGGCGAGAGCGGTACCGGTAAAGAGCTGATCGCCGAAGCTATCGTGCGCTCTGGGAACCGCGCCGATAAACCATATGTTTGCTTGAACTGCTCCGCGCTCCCCGATTCCTTGATGGAATCAGAGCTGTTTGGGTACGAAAGGGGTGCATTCACAGGAGCTGACGCCGCCAAACCCGGGCTGATCGAAACCGCTCAAGCAGGCACACTATTTCTCGACGAAATCACGACTTTACCCGCCGGCTCGCAAAGCAAACTCCTCCGAGCGCTCCAGGAACATACCGTGCAACGTCTGGGAGCGAGAACCGCGCGAAAAATCGATTTCCGCCTCATCTGCGCCACCAACGAGAATCTGGAAGAATTTGTACGTCAGGGAAGGTTTCGCGAGGATCTCTACTACCGCATCAATGTCGTTCCCATTCTAGTTCCTCCTTTGCGCGAGCGCGCTGGTGACTTGCCTCTCCTCGTGGATCACTTCCTTCGCATCTATTGCGCCGCTGCGAAGAAGCCGCTCAAGAGCATGCAGCCGGACGTCCTGGAAATCCTGGAGGACTACCCCTGGCCCGGGAACGTGCGGGAGCTCGAAAACGTCATCCAGCGCATCGTAACCATGAACAACAGCTCCACCCTTACCGCGGAAGACCTGCCTCAGACATTGCTTTACGCCAGCACGGCCAGTCAGGAGGCCATTTTGATCCCCGAGGAGGGCGTAGATTTCGATGCCGAAATGGAACGCATCGAGATTGCTTATCTCAACGCAGCGCTTCGCCGTACTGGCGGAAGGAAATCGGCGGCGGCCGCTCTGCTTCGAGTCGACCCGCAGCGCATGAAGTATCTATGCCGGAAGCTAAAGCTGTGAATTGGTTAAAAATTAACCACCCTCGGGTGAAAAATTGACCGATGGAATAATTTTTCACCGGAAAGAACGCGAAATCTTCGTCCCGATATCTGTAACTGCTTATCCTTCAACGGTCATGGTACTCAGCCCACCATGGAATGTGTGTGGCATCCAAGCTGCATGATCTTCGAGACATGGGTCGGGAAGTGAACATCAAACTTAAAGAAAGAGAAAAGGAGCCCAGCATGTCCATTCAGAAAAAGTCGTTGATCAGTGCACTCAAGACCACCAAGAAGGCCAACATCGCCAAGGAAGATCTGAGTTCTCCCAATTCGGCCTCCAAGCTCAGCTTTCAGGGCACCAAGCTCCAGGGCACCAAGCTTCAGGGCACCAAGCTCCAAGGCACCAAGCTCCAAGGCACCAAGCTTCAAGGCACCAAGCTTCAAGGCACCAAGCTTCAAGGCACCAAGCTTCAGGCTGGCAAGAGCGTCCGATAGGGACGACTCGATTCCGGTTGCAGGAACCCAAGCGGCGCAGTTTTCACCAAAGCTTACGCGAAAAGAAGTCTCTTACGTCTTCCCACGCGAGCTTGGCGAGGCTGCGCCGCTTGCCATAGATTTGCGCCATTCCCGGAAGTCCCTCGTAAACTTGTTCTCCCTTGCTATCCACGCGAATCACGCACACGTAGAAGTGGGGCGGGCTAATCCCCTTGTAACTCGTTGGCGGGATTAATCCCGTGGCAATTTCCGACGACGTAGGTGCCACACTTTCAAGCACACCGCTGGCCGGGCGAAACGAAGAATCGAAGAGCAGACCAACGGTCGCTCCCACGCGCAACCTTCCCAACTCCGATTCCGGAACGTAAATCCGGGCCAGAACCGTCGAAAGGTCGGCGACTTCCGCCACTTCCTGGCCGGCCTCGACGTAGGAACCCAGCAAGTCGTGGAGTCGCGGCGTCATTAATTGACCCGCAATTGGACTGCTTATCTGTAACTGCTGCACCTGATTTTCGCGCGCCTGGCTAACCGCTCTGTATTGTTCTCGCTGTTGATCGGTGGAACCGAAATTGGCGTAACTCAAGAGCGCCTGCGCGGAACGCGCTCCTGCCATACGATAGTCCGTAGAAGCCCGGCTCGCGTTGGAGGCCAGCCTCGGGTTTCGCAGCGAAATCAGCGGCGCGCCAGCCTGTACGGACTCGCTCTCGCCGGCATAAACTGCCATGACGATTCCGGGGACCGTGGCTCGGATCACGGCGCGGCTCGCCGGCTCCAGATAAAACCTGCCTCTCACTGACTCCTGCCAAATGGGAAGGAAGACGAGTGCCAGCAGCGCTACAACCATAACCGCCTTGCGTACAGGGTTGAACCATGACAACACGCGTTCCTTCTTATCCAGATAAACGGTATGCATAAACCTCACCAGCATATGAATGCGCGACCTGAAAATGCGATATCCCGCGGCCAAGCCAAGCAGGAATCCCCACTCCGGGCTGTAACTGCGGGCAATGTTTCCCACGAAATTGGCAACGACATAGAGCAGCGTGTAGCTATAGGCACCGGAGGTGATGGCATAAACCGCATAGCCCAGCCTACGCTTTTTCGGGACATAAGGAACTTCCACCGGCAGCCGCCAGATGTGCTTTTTAACCCACCCCACCACGAACGCTGTTGAATCTTCCTTGAGCATCGAGATGCCCAGCGTCTCGGTCAGGAGGAAATAGCCATCAAGCTTGATGAGTGGATTCCAGTTGAAAAAAACGACTCCGACTCCGGTGATCAGCATGAGCTTGTAGGCCAGTTCGTGGGCAAAACTGCCCGCCACCGTACCCCACCAGATGGGCGTCGCAATTGCGCACAGGAGCAGCTCCGACCACGCGCCCCAGAAGATGGTGTTCAGCCTTTCCCACTTGCCGCCGTACACAAAAATCTCGGTCGCGTCGGTGTAGAAAGCGGGGGTCAGGTACAGCAGGTTGAATCCCATGCGATGAACGTGGCCGCCATAGTGTTTGCACGTCAAGCCGTGGGCCGATTCGTGGATGAACAGCGCAAAACACGATAACCACCAGAATTCCCAGATGTCCCAGAGACTTTTCTGCTTAAAATTGTAAAACTGCAGAGTATCCTGACCGATCTCCCCCCATCGTTCGACAAAAACGTACAGCATGAAGACGAAGGCCAGCGCTCCCAGCACGGCAAACCATTTCGAGTAAATAAATTTGACCTTCGGATAGATTTTGTCGAGGTAGCGATCCGGATCCCACGCGGTGATAATCAGGTGCGACACATCGCCGTACTTCGATTTCCTTTTGACTCTTTGCTGGCGTTCTTCGGTAAGCCTTTGTTTCAGTACGATATTTTCCTCGAGCGGCGTTCTCTGCCAGAAGTCCATCGAATCCAGCCGCTCGACCATGGCGCGCACGTCGTCGGCCGACGCGTTCACTCCGTGGTGTTCAGCGAGAGCCTCCGCAAGTTCTTGGCAAGTGCGGCTGCCGTCACAAAGTTGGATCAGTTTCCATTCCGCAGGCGAGAACTGGTAGAACGAGGTCTCACCCGAGATGACCGCACTTACAACCGGTTCGCCGTCCTCGATGTGGTCGCGTCCTACAAGCTTTGGATGGGTTCGCGGCCGAATATCTCCGCGATTCAGCGCGGCGATATCCGGAAGCGCCGAGTTCAGGCACTCGGTTAGATTCATTTCGGACTCAGGATGCGGACGTTGGCGGTCATTCCCGGCCGCAGATTGCCGCGATTTCCTAGTAGCTCCGCCAGCACTTCAATGGTGCCGCTGGAGGGGTCTACGACCGGACTTACTTCCTTGATTCTCGCACTGTGCTTTTCATCTGGAACGTCTGGAGAGACGATCGGAAGGACCAGGCCTCTTTGCACGTGGCCCACGAATTTTTCCGGTAGCGTGAATCGGAGCAACAGCGGCCCCTCCGCCGTCACCCAAAAGAGTCGTTCCCCTTTTGCGACCGTCTGCCCGGCCCGCACGTAGCGGCGCGCCACCAGCCCGTCGAAGGGCGCCGCGATGCGTGTTTTTTCCAGCTCCAGTTCCAGGGAGTGCTCTTCCTCCTTTGCGGTATTGAGCTGTTCGCGCACCCGCAGAATGTCCCATTGGTCGGATTCCGCTTTGTACTGCGCGTGCTGTAGCTGCTCTTCGGCAATCAACTTCTCATCCCAGAGCCTTTGCGCGCGCACAAGATCGGCCTCTAGCACCTTCGCTTCCGCTTCCCAGTTCTTCAGATCCGCCTGGATGCTGCGCGTTTTAGCGCGCGCCGCTTCCAGGTTCGCGGTGAGTTGGCGGCCGTCCAATGTTGCAAGTAGTGTCCCGGCTTTCACTCGGGCCCCGGTATCCGCCGAGATATTCGTGACCACGCCATCACGCTGGGCCATCACTTCCACTTCTTGCTCAACGATGAGCGGCCCCGAAACGTTTAGTCCTTCCTCCGGCGCGGGTTGCGGAGGCACGCCGGCTGGCGCAGCCGGCTTGTTCGGCGGCGCAGCCGCGACTGTCCCGGGTTTCTCTCCGCTGCATCCGGCGCTCAACACTCCCGCTGCGAATAGCGCGAGGAGCAGGCATTCTTTCTTGCGATTCATTGCGGCACCCTCACCATCCCAACCACGACCACAGCTTCGAATAGATCCACATGGCCGGCCTTCGAAACAAGACGTAGCCCGCGGGGTCCCAGCCGACCCAAACTTTTCCGCGGCCTTCCATGCCCGTTCGAATCGTTCCATCCTGGTTGGGCACCAGCACTCGCGCATAAAGGACTCTCGATTCGCCTTGCATCTCACTTTTCGGACTGACCACTTTCACTTCCCCTCGAAAAGTGCGCGTCGCGTAGCTGTTCAGTTTGACGACCGCAGGCGCGCCTACCCGAAGAAGTCCCGCGTCAAGGTCGTCAATCGCCACGTCCACTTCTGCGCTCGACGTGTCCACAACCTCAGCGAATGTGTCTCCATACTGCAACCGTCTTCCCATGAAATTCTCCACGTGGGCCGTCGCAACGACGCCGTCAATTGGCGAACGCAGTTGCGCCTTGTCCAGCATCTCCTCCGCTCTCTGTACTTCCGCTTTCCAGAAGTCGGCATTCACACGCTGAATACCGGCCTCGCTGCCGTCGTTGCCTACCAGCGACCGGTTCATCTGCAGTAGCGCGGACTGGTATCGCGCGTGAGCACCGGCCAGCGCGGAGCGTAGGTCCCACGCGTCCATATCTGCGAGAACCTGTCCACGCGACACAGTCTCCCCTTCGTGAACATAAACTTTCCCAACCACGCCTTCGAATTCAGGCTGCACTTGCGCACGTCGCACGGGCGCCACCACGGCATCACCATCTACTCGCAGAGGCAGCGGAAAAATCCCCAGAAACATAACCACTGCCGCTGCCAAAGCCAGAATCAACGCGCGGCGCCTCTTCTCGAGCGCCATGAATTTCCTCTTCCGCTCCAAAACCGGCTCAAGCACGGAAATAAATGGCACCTCTTTGTACATCTGCGCGTTTCGCAAGGCGACAGTCGCTTGGCTCGCGAGTACCGCCAGAATTTCGATGTGCACCGGTGTCAGGAAATCGGCGTCGCTGCTCTCCATCCCGAGAACGCCCACTCGCCCCGTGTCGTCACCCAAAGGCATTGCGTAAAACCCGCGTACGCCCGTTTCGCTGAAGTATTTTTCAAATTTCGCCCGCGTCTCCTCACGCGTGTCATCAATTTCTTCGCCAACCTGCCGCACGTGAACCACTCCCTCGGAAAGCGCCGCCCATTCCAGAATGTGGTTCAACGGACTAATGTCCGGGGCATCCGCATTGAGCTGGGTTACACCGCTCACCGCACGCAGCTTGAATCTTCCCCCTGCTTCGAGGGAAATTGCCGCGCGCTCATAAGGAATCACCGCCTGCGGCGCATTCACAATCGTCTGCAGCATCCTGTCGAGATTCAACGTGGACGTAATCTCGTGGCTCACCGTAACGAGGGTCTCCAGAATCTGCACCTTCCGCTCGGCCAGCAGCAAACTTGCGTTGTGTAACGCGCTGGACGCCGTCTCTGCAAGGCTGGTGAGCGCGAACAATTCATCATCGTCAAACGGGCTTCCGTCCAGCTTGTTAGTCGCTTCCACCACGCCAACCAAGAAACCCTTGTCTAGAATCGGCACAGCGAGCAGCGACCTGACCAGCTCTCCGTCAACCCCCGCGTTACGCCTCGTCAACCGCTCATCATCGGCCTCTCCAACTAAGACACCTTCGCCGCTGTCGGATACATCGCCCGGGATACCTTCCCCAGCCTTTTGCGTGCTCCCCGGCGGAGTGGTGGCATCTGTTCCGGCCTGGTGCACCAACTGGATGCTCTCGTCCGGTAGGAGCAACCATAAGTTCACCGCCTGACACTCCATCACCTCTCGAATCTTCGAGCCAATAATCGGCAACAACTCGTCCATCTCGAGCGTTGACGCAAATACTTTTTCCAGGTCATAGAGCTGCGTAAGCCGGCTGATCGAAGCGAGTGCGCCGTTTCGCTCGTCCTCGTATCCCTGCGCTGCCCCGAGGCCCGACGCGCAAATTTCCGCCAGCCCGCCCAATTCGTTCAGCGCGTCTTCGGAAAGTTCATTCTGAAAGTTCACGATCTCCAGCGCGCCGAGCAATGAATCGTTTTTGTGAAGAGGCAAGTAGGCAAGCGAGAGAAACGTCTTGCGGATATCGAGGTGCGAGTAGTTTTCACGGGATAATTGCCCGCTGGAAAAAAACAGAGGAGCCGCAGTAGTTCTCACTTCTTCAAAAATAGCGGAATCGCCCGCGCAGTCACTTGCGCGCACCCCCGCCTCGCCGGCGGACGCTTTCACCGACCACACCTCAGTGCCGTCGCGCGCAGTCAAAACGTAGACATTTACGGTTGTGCCCGGCAGGAGTCCAGCGACTGTCCCGGCGATTGTCCTAGCCCGGGGAACCACTTCTTGCTGGGCCAGCAATTGCGCGGAAAACTCAAGGAGCTCAATTTTCAACGGACCACTCTTGCTTGTCATTACCGCGTCCGATTGTTCTCGCGCCTTAAAGACAACCGGGCGATGAAAACGGCTACCACTGGCTTGCAAATTTGCGGTTGTTCTTCTAAGTTTAGCGGGGACTTTAACAGACTCAGGTTCTTTTCGGCAAGCAGGAATGCCCTTTGCTCTGCCCCGACCCCTTGTTGGAGGTACTTTTTTGGAAATCGAAGTCCGCACCCAATCAGACGTGAAGCTTATCAACCTCCGCGGCCGCCTCAACCTTGGCGAGCCGCTCGACCGGCTCGCCGCGACATTGACTGATCTTGTTAACGCAGGCGACTCCCGCCTCATTCTCGATCTTCAGGAAGTCCCCACCATAGACTCCAGTGGCATCGGCCTTCTGGTGCGTTTCCTGACGACGACCAAACAGCGTGGTGGCTCCCTGAAGCTTCTCAACCCCACAAAATTTGCAATCCAGACCCTCAAACTTGTCCGCGTCCTCAATCTTTTTGAAGTCTTTGAAGATCCGCAACTTGCCGTCGCTTCGTTCACCTAGCCCTCGCACTTTGCGGCGCGTCGGGCGCCCGAGGCCCGTAACTCAAAATCCTTTGCCGACGGCGCCACAGCCATCAAGTCCAAGGGCGACAGCGGGATTTCCGATTTTGTGGTTGATCCCTTCGGCTATGACGATCCGCAACACAGAGGTAAGCCCAAATTCGACTTAGTGATTTGGCTCGCAATATAATCGAACATTCGGGTGAAGTTTACGGTCAGTTGAGTGTCTACTACCGCGTGGCAGGTATGACTCCTCCGGAGTCGCGTCCGAAGAAATAGAAGACCTCAGTCTAGCTGCCAAGAGCGCGGAAAGCTGGGTCAACTCCCGGTACACGCTGCAATGGTTCGTTCTTGGTTCCGCCCGGCTTCGTTATTTTCTGGTACGCTTTCTTTTGCTATTTCATGCGACGTTGGCGGGATTCAGTCTTACGAGGATTTACATTTGAATACGTACCTTTGGCTGCCTCTGGGTGTGTTGTTCCTGCTTCCTGCCATTGCGCTTTCTGCGCAGTGCGCGGCTAACGCTCCCGCAAACCTACCTGCGCGCCGATGGATACGCTGACTTGAGGCTCGCGGTCGTTTCGCCGTTTGTCGATCGCCGCCACGGTACGGAGCGCGCACTCGCAGAATTGCTCGAGCGGCTCGCCGGGGATTGAGGATTGCGCCCACTCGGGGAGAGACGCCGGTTCGGGAGAACCGTCGTCAGCCACAAAGATCCTGACAACCGGATATCTCTTTGATACAGGCCGAGAGGGTGGCAGCGAGAGCTTCGGGGCGCTCGCGAAAAACGGGGATGACGATATCGAGCGGGACGGGAGCTTGCGTGTGCGGTTAGTCTTGGCTCATTTCAGGTTGCCGACGACGGTCTAGAGTATCGCGGATGAACTCTCGGCCGTCGCTTACTTGTACTCCTCCAGCAGGCGCAGAACTTGGGGATCAACGTCGCTGGGGTTGGGGACGGCTGCGCACGATTGAAGGGCAGCGCAGTAGGTTGAGCGCAGGCGACCATCGCCAAACTTGTCTGGGAATTTAGGGCCCGCAAAGCTGATTTGAGTGCTGTACCCCAAGGCGCCGAAGCCAAGAACCGCAAAGACAAGGCAATAGGTCGCGACGAGGACGGCCGGGAGCCTGAGCCTCTGAGCCGCTAGGGCGCAATAGGCCGCCAGAAGAGGAAGGACGGGAAGCCAGAACCTCGCATCGTTATACGGCCAGGTAAAGAGGGTTGCGGTGTAACAGACCAAAAAAACTTCGGTTGGACCGATTTGCACCCGCTTCGAGGCCAGTCCGTAAAGGAAAAGAAGAAGCGCGAAAAACCCGATCCACGGCGTCACAAAGCGGAGCTTCTCGGGGGTTTTCGTGGACGGAAAATTGGCAAACAACTCTCCAAGTTCCGTGAGCCTGTAGCTGAAAACTCGAGCGACCAATTCCGAGGTTTTGACCCTCTGGGTCGCGGTGTTGAAGTCCGATAAAGTGGAAGTCTTCCTGACAACCTGCGCTGTGGCGAGGCACACGAGGAGAGCGGCCGCCAGGAAAGCCAGTCTAGATACAAGAGAGGCGCGCTTGAGCAGTAACCTGAGTTGCGGGCTGGTGGCGAGCATGAAAATCAACGCGGGGAGAAGCGCAAGCCCCACTCTGCGCACAGCGACTGCGGCGAGTGCCAAGAGCCAGGCTGACAGAGCCAATGTGAGGAAGCGCAAGCTAGAACCTTGGTGAATTGCTGCACCCAGAAGGGCGAGGCAACACATGGAACAACAAAAGAACGGTACGTCGGTGAGGGGCAAAGTGAAGTGCTTTATGACGACGTAGGACAGCAGAAAGATGGAGCAGATGACGAGAACGACGGTCCTGTCCTGGAATAATCGGCGAACAAGCAGAGCGTGAACGGCTAGCAATCCGATAACCAGGAAAATTGCATTGAGGCTGACGATAACCCAGGGATGAGCGAAACCCGTCTTCAGTAGAAACGCGAGCAGTGCCGGATAGCCAGGCGGGAATACGGTGGCTTGCCCGCGGTTCAAGAAACCGCTGTTGTGCGCGGCGGAGTCACCCATGGATAATAGAACGATGGCATCGGTGTTGAGGCGGAGCGGACTGTTTAGTTGAAGGAGGAACCCGATGGCCAGGAGCAGCAGGAGGATCCTCGCGAGCCAAATGCGCGATGCCGCGGCGGGCGGTTGGAGCGTACTGTTGCTAACGTTTGACATTTCGTCTGAGCGAGAATAACACCGGCGTTCAAGGAAATCCTTGGGAGGATTTAGCGCGCGAGGAGCCGATATTGACCCGTGATGACCGCCAGTGTGACTGGCCCTTCCGCAAGACGAGGGGATTGTCAATAATCGTGATACTGGCCTAAGGCAGGACCGTGAGAGTCGAATCCGCATTAGCATCCTGGCGATTTCATAGGCGGCCGCTTATCGGGTTTGCCGTTGTGCTCATCGGGGCATTCGCCGCGTACGAGGCCGCTCAATATGTGATCAACGACGACATGACAGGCTTGGCCTACGCTGCCATGTGCCTCGCAGGCGGCGCGATCGTCGTGGCGATCCTTAACAACTGGCGCAACGGCGTATATTTTTTCCTGAGCTGGCTGCTGTTCGAGGATTTTGCCCGGAAGTTCCTCGGCAATAACATGGCGATTTACTTTGCCAAGGATTTTCTTCTGCTCGTTGTGCTCATTTCCTTCTTCGCTGCCTTCCGGCGGAAAGAGATGACGATTTTCCGGCCGCCCTTTCTCATGCCACTCCTGATTTTTATTTGGTTCGGCGCCCTCCAGATATTCAATCCGGCCTCCACACACATCATGTACGGCCTGATGGGCTTCAAGATGTTCTTTTATTACGTGCCGTTAATGTTCATCGGGTACGCGCTTCTGAACTCCGAAGCGGAGCTGCGCCGTTTCTTTACAATAAATCTGGTTCTGATCCTCATCATAGTCTCTCTGGGCATCGCTCAATCGATCATTGGCCCATCCTTTCTAAATCCTGCGGTTCAAGCTGATGATCTCCGCCTCCTGAGCGGGCTGTATCGTGTGTCGGAATCAGGCGTTGCCGCTTACCGGCCTACTTCGGTATTCGTCAGCGCGGGCCGTTACGCTAACTTCATCATGGTGGCGTGGATCCTGGTCCTGGGGTTCAGCGGTTACCTGCTCCTGCGGCATAAGAAAGGCAGAGCTCTCGCGTTCATAGCCCTGCCTGTGACAGCGGCGGGGGCGTTCCTGACCGCGTCCAGAGGCTCTTTCATGTGGGGGATGATCAGCGCGCTGGCAACCAGTGTGGCATTCATCTGGGGCGCTCCATGGCGTCAGGGGGAAGCGCTGCGCGTATTCCGATCCATACAGCGCGTTGCGATAGGAATCGGACTGGGAATGGTGTTGCTTTTCTACGCCTATCCGGATGCTCTCCTGTCGCGACTTGCCATTTACGAAGAAACTCTTCTGCCCAGCAGTCCCACAAGCGAGTTAGCAAATAGGACTTGGGATTACCCCGTGCGAAATTTTCTTGGCGCGTTCAGTTATGAGCGCTGGCCGTATGGCTACGGGATCGGGACCGCCTCTTTGGGAACACAGTATGTCACGCGGATTTTCAAGACGAGGCCCCCAGATGTAGGAGTTGAGAGCGGGTTTGGTACGCTGGTCATCGAGATGGGCATCGGTGGACTGATCCTGTGGTTCGTCGTGGGAGCGGCCATTCTGATTTCCGCATGGAGAGCCGTGAAAAAACTGAAGGGTTCACCGTGGTTTCCGCTGGGCTTCGTAATACTCTGGTACTCGTTTGTTTTGTGGGGTCCCTCCACGTTCGCTGGAATGCAAGCGTATGAAGATTTCCTGTTGAATGCTTATTTTTGGCTGCTGCTCGGTTTGCTCTTCCGGCTTCCCACGATCGCGCTTTCGGCGCAGTTCGCGGTCAATGCCCCCCTAACCCAGCCCGCGCGCCGCTGGATGCGCTGACTTGCGGCTCGCGGTTGTTTCGCCGTTTGTCGACCGCCGCCACGGCACGGAGCGCGCGCTCGCGGAATTGCTCGAGCGGCTTGCCAGGGATTACGGCTGCGAGATACATCTATATGCGCAGAGGGTCGAGGACCTTCAGGTCAGCGATCCGCGATCAGCGCGATTCGCGGACTCGGCGACCTCAACGGCATCAGGCGCCATCTTCTGGCACAAGGTTCCTTCCATTCGCGGTCCGCATGTTGCCGCAATTTCTCGCGTGGATTTTCTTCAATGGATTCCTACGAAGGTGGCACACCACAGTAGGCGGCGCTTCTTACGATCTTGTCCTGTCACCGGGAATCAATTGTCTCCGATCCGGACGTTGTGATGGTACATGCGCTGTTTCATCGATTGAGTGAGCTCGCGCGCAAAGAGCATGAGGATTCCAGTGCGCAGGCCGGTTTCTTTCGCGGACTGCACCGCCGGGCTCTACTACGGGCTGCTCACGGCGCTGGAACGCCGGATTTACACGGATCCCGAGGTCATTCTTGCCGCGGTCTCGAAGCGCACGGCCAGCCTTCTGAAGGAGTACTTCCACCGTGAAAGATGTTTGCGTGATCCCGAATGGCGTGGATACGAAACATTTTTCCGTCGCAGCCAGGCTCACGCGGCGATCGGAAGCGCGGCAGCGGCGAGGCTATGGTGACGAAGACTTCGTTCTGCTACTAATAGGAAATGATTGGCGCAATAAAGGCCTGCCAACCATTTTGGAAGCGATGGTGGCTCTTCCGGGCTTGCCAATCCGATTACTGGTGGCCGGCAACGACAATGCGGAGTCCTTCCGTGCGCTCGCCGTGCAGCTCGGACTGCGAGACCGCTGTCGTTGGGAGCGTTCACGCCACGATGTACTTGATTTTTATGCTGCCGCGGACGTCTATGTCAGCCCGAGCCGCGAAGATTCCTTTGGCCTTCCCGTGGCCGAAGCCATGGCGTGCGGCTTGCCGGCGATTACCTCCGTCTTCGCGGGCGTCGCTGACTACATTCGCGATGGCGTGGATGGATTTGTTCTGCGCGAACCTCGTGACGCAGAAGCCCTGGCTCGACTCCTGCAAGAATTGCATCAGAATCCAGCTCTGAGAAAAAGGATGGGAGAATGCGCCTCGAAGGCTGCCTGCGATTGGACTTGGGCTCAGAATGCGGCTGCTCTTTGGAAACTAGCAGAAGACTCGGTGGCAAGAAAGCGTCGAACTGAGAAGATTCCAGACGGACCCCAGTGAGTGCGCCGAGGGAACCAGTTGAAGTAAGATTCTGAAGCTGCGGATATTGCAAGATTGATTTGACGCAAACAGGTTGCATGGCCTCGAATCCAGATACCGGCACGGAATTGCAGCGCAAGTACTACACGGACACAGCTCCGCGCTACGACCAGATGCATGAGCATGAGGGATCCGGGGACGCGTTGGGCAATAGATTTTGTCCAGGCCATCCTCCGGATGGTGGACGCGCGGTCCGTCCTTGACGTTGGCACGGCCACCGGTCGCGGCTTGCGCGAAATCAAAGAAACGCTACCCGGAGCATTCGTCTGCGGGATAGAGCCGGTGGCTGCGCTACTCGAGCAGGCCATGCAGAACGGCAACGCCGGCGGCGCAGTGGTGGTCCGAGGAAGCGGGGCGGCGTTACCTTTTGCGGATTGCAGCTTCGATGTAGTGTGCGAATTCGCCGTGCTTCATCACGTTGCCAATCCCAATACTGTCGTCAAAGAAATGCTGCGCGTGGCGAAGAAGGCTGTTTTGATCTCGGACAGCAATCGCTTCGGGCAGGGCTCGCGAGTGGCGCGGCTTATCAAACTTGGATTGTACAAGAGCAAGTTGTGGGGGGCGTACAATTACATGCGGACGTCGGGCAAGGGCTATAGAATCACTGAGGGCGACGGCGTCGCCTACTCGTACAGCGTTTACGATTCCTTTTACTTGCTCTCGCAGTGGGCTGACCGAATCGTTTTGTATTCGGCGACGGAGAAGGGAGCGAGTACTTGGGCGCATCCACTGCTCAGTAGCGGAGCTGTTCTTGTCTGTGCACTGAAAGAGCCGTCGCAGGTTTAGTGGGCCGTTCGCTCCACAGGATTGTTGCTTAGCTTTGCCGTGACGGCTTTTCGTGTGGCGTCTAGCGTGAAGACGAGCGTTTCCTTCGGGATGCTGGTAACGAAGGGGCCGACCAGCCAGCCAAGACCGGTGGGAATATCGCGAGTGAGCGAAGCTGCCTCGCTCTGGACATAAACGCCGCCGTCTCGTTCTTCCATCCGCCACCAGGTTTCCATGCGCCACAAAAAGCCGCCGTCGTCGCCCGGCTGCTTTTCGCGTTCGTCGCTCTTGCCGGGATTTTCCACTTCGGCGATGCGCACGGCGGAGCTGCGGCTGTGGGCGCGTCCGCGAACGTCGTGAAAGTAGTGCACGTCGTGCTCGGTATTGAGCACCACGGTAATCACCTTGTGTCGGCGGAAGCGCAGGAACACGCGGAAGTGGTCGCCGTCTTGCGACTCGATCTTCGAGCGTTCCACGTCCGGGGAATAATAAGTTGACTGGTGATCGTAGTCCTCGAGGACGGCGAGCACGTCGTCCAGCTTCGCGCCAGGGATGAAAACCACTCCCACCCAGTGATGAATCATCCCCCCAGGGCAAACAATGGGTTGGCCGTTCTCAAGGGTAGAGAGCTGGTGGATCTGCACCTCGCCGCGCTTCAGGGCAGCGTAGGCTTCAGAGTGCAGAGTTTCGGGGAGCGAATCGATCCACAAAAGGGCCGAGCCGCGTTTCAGCTCGATTTCATTGCGCTCGTCGGTAAGGCGCACGTAGCGGTCGAACGAAGCAACCGTCTCAGACCGCAATCTGGCAGGGTCCGGATTCGCGGATAGCTTGGACTGAGCGCAAGAGACGGATGCCAAAAGCAGAGCTGACACCAGAAGTGCGGCGGCAAGGAGCTTGTCCGCCAGTTGCCTCACCTGTCGCCCGAATCGTTCACCTGCAGCCAAGGACCCTCCGCAAATCTAGGATGGTGCAACCCTTTTGGAATGGAAGCAAGAAACGGCAGGTACGGACTGCACGAGGGCTGCCCATCTCTGCCTAAGGCGCTTAGATATCGTCAGGGAATGTTTGGAACCTTGCTTGGGTGGTCAAGCATCGACTGTGGCAGATCGCGAAGTAATAGTGGCGGGTTGGGTAGCTCGCACACGGCCCCTTGCGGAGCCGCTGTCCCCGCGCGGCCCCCAACCCGTTCTTAGAAGCCTACGCGTCGCATGTGGAGTCCTCAATGGGCCGCTAGAGCCACTCGGAAGGGTACCGCAGTCGTGGTACCAGGACAAAAGCGAGCCTGCGGAGACATTTCACTTGTACGTCATTTATTTACAGTAATTTACATGCCAAAGAAGGCGTCTTCCATGGCTCAGAAAAGTACTAGTTGGGGCCATTTACACCGCTGAGAAACCCGCCAAGATGCCCCGTGAGCCCGACGATAGCCACGGCCACAGTTTCCAGTCCGAGGCGGACGGCTGGATGACTCCGCTGAAATTTACCGCGTGACCGCGCATGCAAACCCCATGCAATCCAGATGAGGATCGCCGACGTGCAACCCAAAACCAAATGCAAGAGCAGAATGCCTTTGAGTTTTTGGCCCTCAAGCTGAAACTGCCAGGCGAGGAGCCCGGTGGCGACCACGGGCACCACGGAAATCGCCGCGCCCAGCAAGTTGTAATAAGCCACCTCCGCGAAGGGCCCGCCACTTGGTCCTTTGCGCAAGGAAATCGAAGATCACGCCGGCTATGAACAGCGCAATCGGAAAGTGAATCAGCACAACGTGTTGCGCGTGCTTGGCAAGCAATGCCGCTCGGATGTCAAAGGGGTTCAATTTCCATCCTCCGTTTGGCGGCGATCACTGGACGACAACTTTTCCGGTCATCTTCGGATGGATCGAGCAGAAGTAGGGATACTCGCCGGGCTTCGTGAATGTGTAAGAAAACTTCTCGTCGGTATCGAGCACTTTGGACTTGAACACTTTTTCCGTGCTGACGACGGTATGCGGGATGTCGTCGCGATTGATCCAGGTAACGGTTGTTCCCACGGGCACTGTGATGGCCGCAGGACCGAACGAGAAATTATCAATTTTCACTTCGGCCGTTGAGGCAGGCTTTTCCTGCGCGCTCGTTACGAACCTCTTATGTTCCAAGACGATCCCGCCGAAACTCAGCACTGCCGTCATCATCATGCTTCGAATAAATACACTTCTCCTCATGACTTATCTCCCTCTTTTCGGATTTTGAGAATCTACTTCCCGGTTTGTCCGCGCGTTCTCTTTTGGATCACGCTAACGACGAGTCCACAACCGCCAGCGCATGCTGGCCGCGCCACGTAATTCACATCCGTGATGCCCAAGACGCTGCGCAACTGCTCTGCCGGCACTTTCATCGGTCCCGGCGAAGGCGCCTCGCCCGGCTTGGGCTGCGGGAACGCCGTTGAGCAGGCAGTGTGAAACGTGACGTTTCCCTCCACCTTTTGCATGGTTTGATGAATGTGGCCGTTGAGAACGGTGACGGAGCCAAACTTTTTCAAGTACGAGAGCGCCTGCGCGCTGTCCTCAGTTCCCCATCCCCATTCCGGATACACCGTCCAGAGCGGAATGTGCGCAAAGACGATAATCGGCGTGCTGGACTTCAGATGCTTTACATCCTTTTCCAGCCACTCGAGTTGCTCGTGCCCCAGCGTGCCCAGCCCGCCCGCTTTCAAGTTCATCACGTTAACCAAGCCCACGAAGTGCACGCCTTTCTTCTCGAAGCTGTACCAGCCCGCCCGGCTGAGCGCCTTTGCCGAAGCGCTCGTGATATTGTTTGCCGTCGTCGTTCAGAACATCGTGCTCGCCGGGGACGTAGAAGACATCCTTCGCCGAGGCGCTCTTCAGAATCTGCTCGACGCTATCGAATTCCTCTGGCTTCGAGAGATGGCTGATGTCCCCCGTGTGCAGCAAAAACTCCGGCGGCCGCGGACAGCGCGTTGATCTTATCGACTGCAGCCTGCAAGGTCGCCGCAACATCCGGATTCGCCGGCTTGTTGAAACCCATGTGGCTGTCGCTGATCTGCACGAAGCTCAACTCGCCCTTCATGTTCTCCGGGTTCATCTCCGCTAAGACGGCTCATGCTGTACGATTTCAATACGCCGCCCTGCATGACGCAGAAAGCGCCCGTTCCCGCCCAGGCCATGCACTTCAAAAAGCCGCGGCGATCGATTCCATCGTTATTGTGATCGTGCAAAATCTCGTCTTTTGTCTTGTGTGCCATTTTTCTTTCTCCTGGAGACACGTCTCCCCAATGCATACGCACGTATGCGTCTTCCGCTGCTGCGCATATTTGGCAGGAGCGGCGCGGGTCAGAGAGAGCCAGGGTTCCCGCGCCGCCATGGGACGTGTTTCATTTGTGCAGACCGCGCGCTGCTGCGCCTTATTCCAATTTTCCGCGCTTACCCTGCTAAAATTAGTTCGTCCTAATCATTAGGTAATTTGGAATAAAATCGACTGCTAGGCGGTTTTCATTCATGAGTACGACGGGCCAGGGGAAAGGTTGGGACGTGTTGGATTCGCAGGACCGGGCTCGCTTCGAGCAGCTCGTGTTGCCACATCTAGATGCTGCTTTCAATCTTTCGCGTTGGCTGCTGAGAAACCGCTCCGATGCAGAAGATGTCGCGCAGGAAGCTCTGCTGCGAGCTTTTCGCTTTTTTCGCGGCTTCAACGGCGGAGACGCCCGGGCATGGCTCCTGCAGATTGTTCGGAATACGTGTTATACGTGGCTGGAGAAAAATCGCCAAGTGGAGCTCATGACTGAATTCGACGAAGACCTGCACCAACAATCTGCTGCGAACCCGGAAACTCTGGCCATCGCTGGCGACAATCGCGAGCGGCTGGCGCGCGCTCTCGAAACACTTCCCGTGCGCTTCCGGGAAGTCATCATATTGCGCGAGCTCGAAGGCTGTTCGTATAAAGAGATCGCCTCCATCACCAGCGTCCCGATCGGCACCGTCATGTCCGCGCTCGCCCGTGCCCGCCAACGCTTGCAGCGCGCGCTCACGCAAGCTGTTCAGCAGGAGGCGCCCCATGAGCTGTGATTTCTCCGGGACGATCCTTCACGCTTATCTGGACGGCGAACTCGACGCCGTGCGCGCCGCCGAATTCGAACGCCATCTCGAAGCTTGCCGCGAATGCACGGCAACTCTTGGCGCCGCGGAGTCGCTGCGCTCTTCGCTTCAGCGTGCACAGCTTTACGAGACGGCCCCGGCGGAGCTACGCAAAAGGATTCGTACGGAACTCAAAATTTCTGCCGCCAGCAGCACCGGCGGTTCGTCGGTTGCCGCATGGCGCTGGCTTGCCGCAGCTGCCGCCATCCTCCTGGTCACCGGAGTGGCGTGGTTCGCCGTGCCTCACTTCCGCTCGATGGGCCCCGAATCGGTCACCTCAGCGGAAGTCATCGACGCCCATATCCGCTCGCTGCAAGCCGGGCATCTCACCGACGTAGCTTCGACGGACCAGCACACCGTTAAACCCTGGTTCGATGGCAAACTGGACTTCATTCCGCCCGTTCACGATTTCACGGACGAAGGATTTCCGTTAATTGGCGGCCGCCTGGATGTTCTTGGTGAGCGAAACGTCGCGGCGCTCGTCTATGGACGCCGCAAACATTTCATCAACGTCTTTGTCTGGCCCACAAAGGAATCGGACACTCCGATTCACCCGCCCGGCTCACGGCAAGGCTATCAATGGGTTCATTGGCGCCATCAGGGCATGGAGTTCTGCGCCGTCTCTGATGTCTCGGCGCAAGACCTGCACGAGCTGGCGCAGCTTTTCTTGCAGTAGACGAAGCCGTTTGCTTGGCTCCTCAATGCGTGAGTATGAGTCTGGATGCGGCTCCCGATGTGGGATGAGCCGTGGTGGGATTTATTGTTTCGGTTTTGTGCTCGAATCAGGCTTGGGCATTTCCTTCGCGTAGATCAAATGCAACTCCACAGACCGAGCTTGCCCTTTGCGCAGCGGGATGTTCCTTTGCCAATCAGAAAAAATACCCTTCGCTGAGGCACGAATGTCGTAACTATCGGCCTTGAGCTGCGAAATCGTGAATCGGCCGTGTGCGTCCGCATATACGGCATGCGGGGCGCTTCCATCGGACGATTGATACGAGACGCTGGCATGCGGAGCGGGCTTGTCGTTAGGTCCGATGACTACGCCGCTGAGGGTGGAAGTTCCTTTGGATTGCTGCGGCGCGGCCAAAACGCCAAGCGCCGCCACCAGTGCCACCACAAAGACTGCAAGAAAAATGAGCGCGCGTTTCATCGTCTCCGTCTCCTGCCATATACGGGCTGAACCTCTACGTCCATGAAAAAGTAGATAGGCCTGCGCATACGGTGTTCTCTTGATTCAGTGTAGGCCTGGGCGCGCCCGGCCTGGATAGAGTTTCGTTCTGTGTGACCCACGGCGTACCTGCCTTTTCGGACAGGTCAAGCGGCCGAAGCGGGACTTGCCTCCACGGGTCAGTGGGAGCAATTTCTTGTAAACCCGCTTGTGGGCTTCCAGCATGCGGCGAAAATCGCAAAAATCGAGCGCACGTTGCCGTGCAATCTGCGCGAGACGGGCAGCGAAGGCAGGATCATCAAGAATTCGAGCGAGTTCTCGCGCAAGCGCGGCGGCATCGCCAGTACGAAACGTGAGGCCGCCTTCACCGAGCACTTCAGCGAACGCGCCGAGGTCGGACGTGATCACCGGCAGACCCCGCGACATGTTTTCGGCGACGACCAAGCCGAATACTTCTCCACCAAGGGATGGAACGACAACGACTGTCGCTTCCGCGAGCGCGGCATCGAGCTCTGCTCCCAGAAGGCGTCCCGCAAACCGCACATGCCCTGCAAGAGGTGCGTCCTGCGAGAGGCGCTCGAGGGCCGCGCGCTCAGGGCCGTCGCCGATGATGAGGAGCTCGAACGCGCGGTTTTCCGCAAGCAGGCTGCGCACGGCTTCGAACAAAACACCGACGCCTTTCGTTGTAACCAGGCGGCCCTGAAACGCGATCACCGGCGGATGCGAAGACGATCCGGGATACGCCACCGGCGCGGCAATAAATTCCAATCCGTGAGGAATGGCCACCACTCGCGGAAGCTTCACAAGGCCACCGAGCCAGGCCGTCGGCGTGATGTTGCTCGAAACGTGCCGGCAAAGAAAGCGGCGCACGAACGTCAACAACCACAGCTTGCGCGATGCAAACCAGCCTTGGCCGGAATTGCAGCGCAGGCATTCGCCATGCCGGCCTGCCATAAAATGTCCCGGACACGGAGTTCCGGAGGGCTCGATGAGAAGCTGGCCGTTCGGGCAAATCGTCTGGAAGCCGTGATGTTCCACCACGACGGGCTTCCGCGCGAGCAATCCGAGAAAAAGAGGCGCCAGCGCGGGACCAGCCACATGTACCACATCGGAAGCCCGGATCAAATCCCACAAGTGAATGAGATTCGGCTGGCGGAAAACACGAAACGGGAGCGACGTATCGTCAAATTTGTCAGCCGGAGTTTGCGTCGCAAGAGTGATCTCGAATTCTGGATCGCCGCTGGGTGAGCGCAGCCCTGCGAGGCCGCGAGCCAGCGACAGAACGAGCGTCTCGACGCCTCCGACGCTAGGCGCAAAGAAGTGTGAGTAGATCAGCAGCTTCATGGCGGCTGGAGCGCTTCCTGTTAGCAACACCGTTCGTGGTCATGCTGCTCTTTGCGTGCGTGTTGTCTCCACCGGGAGGTTCGGATGGGCAACCGTGCGATTCACGCCGTTCAAATTTCACTGGGCAGTATATCGGTTTTGAGATGGCAACCCGCGTGATAACCTTGCACCGCGGCGGGGCAAAGTTCCATCGTCGCGCCAAACAAAACGAACATGGCCTCCCTAGAGCGTTTTTCGAATGCCTAGCCGCTGCGTTGCCGTCCTCGGCCGGCCAGATGAACCAACTGACGCTGTCGAAGAGTATTGCCGCTACCTGGCTTCGGCGCTGGCTGCGCACGAAACCGCGCTCGATATAGCAAGAGTGCGCTGGACGGAAACCGGCTGGCGCGCCGCTCTTACAGAATTTTCGAACAAGTATTCCATTCAAGAAAACTCCTGGTTCCTCTTACAATACACCGCGTTGGCCTGGTCGCAGCGTGGCTTTTCGTGGCGCTTCTTGAAAGCGATTCGTCATCTGCAGAGACGCGGAGCGCGCTGCGCGGTTGTCTTTCATGATGCAGAAACCTATTTCGGCGATCGGCTCGTCGACCGCCTCCGGCGTTCCGTGCAGTTGCACACCATGCAAACTGCATCGCGTCTGGCCGATTTGTCTGTTTTCACTATCCCTCCAGAGAAAATTCCTTGGATCGCAAAGCCGTCGCGAAAAACTGTGTTTATTCCGGTTGGCGCAAATTTGCCTTCACCGCAACTGGCGTGGCAGAAAACGGATGCTTTGAAAGAATCTTCCCCGACAGTCGTGGTCTTTTCTTTGTCCGAAGGTAGCGTGGGCGCCGGAGAGGTGAAACAAATAGCTGATGCTGCGCGCTTCGCTGCAGAGCGAATTGGCTCTCTTCGCGTATTGGTCCTCGGACGAAATTCCGAAATCGCACGAAACCTTCTACACGAAAAAATGGGAGCGGCGCCCGTGCAAATCATCGTGCATGGGCTTCTGCCCGCGGCTGAAGTCGCGCCATTGCTTGCCGCCTCTGACGTCATGCTCTTCGTGAGGGGCCCGCTCTCAACACGCCGAGGCAGCGCCATCGCCGGCATCGCTTGTGGTTTGCCGATGGTCGCGCGTCAAGGTTGGGAAACCGCACCACCAGTTACGGAAGCAGGCGTGGTATTTGTCAGGCCGGAGGAGGCAAGCAATTTTGGCCCCGCGCTCGTTCGCGTCCTGGCCGATCGTTCATTCCGGACGCAGCTCGCCGAGCGCAGCCGCCAGGCGTATCTGCAATATTTTTCGTGGGAAGTCATCGCTGCCCAATTCCTAGAAGCCATGCGTAAGCCCTAATCCTGCAAAACCCAGTGTTTTCGCGCGGAGGGCTGCTGTGCTAAACTGGCGCAGTTCCGCAGGGGTTTGCGGTTTACCCTAAGTCTCCGCACAGTTAAGCCCCGCCTTGCGGGGTCGAGTCGCCAAACCGCCACTCACGTGGCGCACGGCCGCACGAAATTTCACCCAACGTGAATCCCGCCAGGCCGGGAGCACGCAAAAAAGAGGATCTGTCATGTCTGGGCACTCAAAATGGGCCACGATTAAGCACAAGAAGGCGGCTACCGACGCGAAGCGCGGCCGCGTGTTCACGCGCGTGATTCGCGAAATCACCATCGCTGCCAGAATCGGAGGCGGCGATCCGAACTCCAACCCGCGTTTGCGCACCGCCATCCTCGCCGGCAAAAACGAGAACATGCCCAACGAAAATATCGAACGAGCTATCCTGCGCGGCACGGGCCAGCTCGAGGGCGAGCAGTATGAAGAAGTCACCTTCGAAGGCTACGGCCCGGGCGGGGTCGGTATGCTGATTGCCGCCGTCACCACGAACCGCAACCGCATCGTCGGCGAATTTCGCCACCTGATCAGCAAGAACGGCGGAAACCTCGCCGAAGCGGGTGCCGTCGGCTGGATGTTTCACCGTAAGGGCGAAATTGTGGTGCCCAAGGAAGCGGCCAGCGAAGACAAAATGATGGACATCGTTCTGGAAGCGGGCGCGGAAGATTTGAAAGACGATGGGTCCGGCTGGTATATCGTGACGCCGCCGGAAGCGCTCGAAAAGGTGAAGGAAGCGCTGACCAAAGCTGGGATCACGCCGACCTCGGCGGAAATCAGTATGGTGCCGCAGAACTACATCAAGTTGACGGGCGCGCAGGCTACCCAAATGGTGCGGCTGATTGAGGCGCTCGAAGAACACGATGACGTGGAGCACGTTTACGCGAACTTCGATATTGATGAGTCAGAGATTCAAGCGGCGGTTGGAGCGAACTAATTTGAAATAGCAAGAGACGGACAGGAATGTCTGTCCCAATTTTTGACGGCCATGCCGCGGATCGGGATGGCCGTTTTTCTTTTGCCAAGCAACTTGCCGACAAAGCTCTGGCAGGGACGCGGGGAACGCCGTAGACTTAGTTCGATGAAAGCTGCAAGCCCAGCCTCGAATTCCGCTACCAGGAATAACTGCTTCCGCGTGCTGGGCGTGGACCCGGCATCAGCGGGCCCCACTGGCTACGGAATCATCGAGAGTGATGGGCGCCGCTGCCGTATGCTGCATTATGGTGCATTGCGGGTGGCGCCCAAACGGCAGAAAGAGTGCTTTGGGGCAGTGCTGCAGGATGTCCACGCTCTGCTCTGCCGTCTGATGGATGAGTTCTCGCCCGACGCGCTTGCTGTCGAATCCGTCTTTACAGCACTGAATATGAGAACCGCATTGCGGCTTGCCGAGGTGCGCGGCGTCGTGCTCTTGGCCGCGTCGCAGCGTGGCGTCGTAGTGCACAGCTACTCGCCACGCGAAGTAAAGGCCTCTGTGGCCGGTTATGGCCAGGCCGACAAGAAGCAAATGCAATTGATGGTGCGCGCACTGCTCGAAATGAACGAAACGCCAGAGCCTTCCGATGCCGCGGATGCCCTGGCCGTGGCGCTCTGCCATTTGCAGGCCGAACAAGCCCGGCAGCGTTTTGGACTTCCTGCCAAACCCGCAAGCTTGAAGTTTCGAGCACAGTCTCACGCCGCAAGACCGGCAGTCCCACGTGGCGCAACTAACACCATGCGCCGCGCATCGTAGACAGACGATGAGCTTCTTTCTTCTGCGATTCGGTTTGTTGGCATTTCTCGCGAGCGTACTCCTGCATGCGCCCGCAAGCACGGCCAACGCTGCTGCGAGAACCTCGCCAGCCGCTGCCCACGCAAAACTCAGCTATCGCCGCATTTTCAAATCCAGCTCGCCGGAATTCATCGAGATCATCGTTCACGACGATTCCGATGCCGCCACCTTCGAGATACGCCAGTTGGATGAAGACGCCGGAGCCACGCCGTTTGAAGTGAGCGCATCCTTGCGCGAAAAGATGTTCGATTTGGCCACGCAGTTAAAGAATTTTCAGGGACAGGATCTGGATGTTCATCGCAGAATCGCCAATCTAGGCGAGAAAACTTTCCACTGGGAGAAAGGCGCGGAGATTCATGAAACAAAATTCAACTACACGCTGAATTCAGCGGCCACGCAATTGATGCAGATCTTTGAAGGCCTGGCGCGGCAACAAGAATTGGTGACGTTGCTCGAACGCCGCATGAAGTACGACCGCCTCGGCATCAACGACGCTCTCTTGCAATTCGAAACCGACCTGAATCACAAGCTCCTGCCCGAACCCCAGCGCGCTTTGCCCACACTTGACCAAATCGCTAGCGATTCCCGTTTCGTCGAGATTGGCCGCCAGCGCGCCCGCGCTCTTGCAGAGCGCATCCGCCACCCCAGTTGAGCTCTCTCGGATGAAGGCCCGAAGTTAGTTGCGAAGGCTCCACTGTCGAGGCCCACGAATCGCATTGAGCTCTGGCGATTCCGCAAGTAATTTCAGCGGCAGCAAAGCCGTCTTGCCATAATGCTCGCCTTCGAGTATGCGCGCATGGCAGCGAGAATGCTGCGGTTCAACCTCGATTACCCTCACCGGCGTCCCTTCGGGCACCATGATGAGTCTCTGCGAAGCAATCAAGAGCGATAACCCCACATCGTCATTCGCCGCCTCGAGCCTTTGTCTCTCCGCGGCGGCGGCTTCGTCGATCGACACCACGGCGAACGAATGTCCGTGCTCGCAGGAAACCTTTGCCACGCGCCCCACCCAAGGAGATGCAGCCACATCTCTCGCAGCGGCAGGCGCGGCAACGCGTGCCTCCGCAACGACGGAACTCGTCGCCGGCCTTTTCACGCTCACCAGAAACCTATAACCGCGCTTAGGCAGCGTCTCCACAAATCGCGGCTTCCGCTTGTCGTCGCCTAAAGCCTGCCGCAGTTTTTTAATCGCCGTGTTGAGGCTATGGTCGAAATCCACAAAAGTGTCTGCTGGCCACAGCCTCTTCTGCATTTCATCGCGCGTAACGACTTCCCCCGGGCGTTCCAAGAGCATCGCAAGCACCTGAAACGGCTGGACTTGCAGTTTGATCTTGCGTCCGGCCTTGTATAATTCCTGGGCGCGCAAATCCACTTCAAACACTTCAAATCGCACAAGATTCGCGGAACGCGCAGCCATCGGCATCTGAATAATTCCCTTTGACTCCGAGACTATACCATTCCTATTGAAAATCGTGACTACCGCCGTAGCTTTAACTCCTCTATTTCCGCGCACTTACTTGTTCACCCATAGTCGCCCCGCGGTTCACCCCCCGTGCATTGTGCTCCAGTGTGGAATGCGCGAAAGTGCCAACCATGTTGAGGCGCTGAACCGGTAAACGAATCAAGCGAAACGGAGTAAAGCTTGGACGCCGCCAGCGAATTTAGAAAAAGGAGTGTCCCATGAAAACCAGAGCTTTGGTTATGGCAGGTGTGATGGCGCTGACCGCAATGGCAACGACGCGAGTGGCGCAGGCCCAAGAGGTTATGGTGGTCAATATCCCCTTCGACTTCTCGGCTGGCAACAAGACCCTTCCCGCCGGCGAGTATTCCGTCAGAGTTCAGTACGACGACACGAGGATGCTCTTACTTGAGCGCAAAGACTCATCCGTGGCGATGTTTATTGGCGCAAACAATGTGGTCGCCAACGCTCCACAATCCGAATCCAAACTGATCTTCAACCGCTACGGCGACCGTTACTTCCTCTCGCAAGTCTGGAACGAAGGAGATCCCCGCGGGTGGCAACTCATGAAAACCGCGCGCGAAAAGGAAATAGCGCACACCGCAAAGATTGAGACTGAGGGGCAAATCACCCTGGTCGCAGAGCTCGCCCGTACACACCGCTGACCACCCCACCTTAACCCCTGTAACGCCCCCCGGGAATCCGGAACCCCGCTCCGGATTCCCGGCCTCTTTTTAGGCGCCTTTGTTGCGTACCCTTCGGGACGCCCTCCACCCGATACTTAACTGGCCCACCGCACGTATACTAAGGCAAGAACCCTCCCATGGCTCAGGCGACCACCACAATGAACTTCAAGGAGGCCGTGGCTATTGCCACGAGCAGCCTCTGGGCGCACAAGCTGCGCAGCGTCCTGACCCTCATCGGCGTGGTCATTGGCGTAGCCGCCGTCATCGCCGTCGTCAGCCTGATCAACGGCGCGAACCAGTATGTCGCGACCAGGGTCTTCCGCCTCGGCGCGGACGTCTTCGGCGTGGCCAAGACGCCTTCCATCATCACCAACGTCGACGACTACCTCGAATTCCAAAAGCGCAAGCGCATTACTTACGACGACTATCAGTCCGTCCGCGAACTCTGCAAATCTTGCAAGGAAATTGGCGCCTCTTTCGGCGGGCGCCTTGAAGTCAAGAGTGGCTTGAATTCGCTGAAAGACACTAACCTCCGCGCTTGGACGCCGCAGATGGCCGAGCTTTATGACGTGGACTTGGTCGCTGGCCGCCACATAACCGACACGGACCTGCAACAGGCCGCCCCCGTCTGCGTCATTGGCAACGACATTGTCGAAAATCTGCTCCCCGGCGTCGACCCCATCGGAAAAGAAGTACGCTGGCGCAATATCCCCTGCCAGGTCATCGGCGTCGGCAAAAAAGAAGGCTCGGCTCTCGGCACGTCTCTCGACAATTGGATCATCCTTCCGCTAAGCACCTACAAAAAAGAATACGGCACGCAGGACGACTCACTCCGCATCACCGCCCGCGCAGGCTCGGCGACAACCATTCAGGAAAGCGTAGACGAAGTACGCCAGATCCTGCGCGGCCGCCGCCACCTTACGTACGGAAAGAAAGATGACTTTTCGATTGAAACCAGCGACTCGTTCCTGTCGCTCTGGAAGGACATCAGCGGCAGCTTCTTCTTCGTGACTATCGCCATCGCCTCCATCTCGCTGCTCGTCGGCGGAATCGTCATCATGAATATCATGCTGGTCTCCGTAACGGAGCGTACTCGGGAAATCGGCTTGCGCAAAGCGCTAGGCGCGCGCAGCGGAGACATCCTCCGCCAATTCCTGATCGAATCTTCCACGATTTCACTATTCGGTGGCGCGCTAGGCGTGATTTGCGGCGTGCTTCTCGCACAACTCGTCTCGATCGTCTCGCCGCTGCCCAGCGCCGTTCAGCTCTGGTCCGTCATCGGCGGCCTGCTCGTGGCGCTGAGTGTCGGCCTATTTTTCGGAACCTATCCCGCGTCGAAAGCCGCGCGCCTGGATCCCGTTGTAGCGTTACGTTCGGAATGATTTGGAGTGCGGCAGCCCGGCTGCCGCTTTTCTCGGCAACTCGCACGACTCCGTATTGGGGGGGCTCAATAAGCTGGAACGCAAGTAGACTAAGCACGTGGAATAGAAACAATGGCAACGCTAGGCAAAGCACTACCGCACACGCAAACCGCCGTCCTCCCGGTCCGCTTGCTAGCCGGCAAGCAGACCGCGCTGAAATTCCGCGACGAAGTCCTTCTTGCCCTCGACACCCTCCGCAAAAATTCCCTTCGCTCCGCCCTCACTATCCTTGGAATCGTCATCGGCATCACTACGGTCATCACGGTGACTGCCGTCATCAACGGCCTCAACGACAACGTCCTCGGCGGCATTCGTGAGCTTGGCTCCGACACCATCATCGCCTACCGTTTCCCCTGGGCCTCACTCTCTCGTCCGCCGAGCGACTGGTTCACTCGCAAAGAGCTCCAACCCGAATGGGCCGAAGACATCGCCAAGCTCCCGCACATCAAAGCCGCATCCGCTTCCATGCGCATCTTTCAACCGCAATTCGGCTCCGGCACAGAAGACGTCCGCCGTGGCGCCTATCGCGCGAAAAGTGTCATCCTGCAAGGCAATCAACCGTCCATCGGCGAAATCTTCGACCTCAAAATTGAATCCGGCCGCTTCTTTAACGAAACCGACGCTGAACACCGCGCCCCGGTCGTCCTCCTCGGCTACGACACCGTCCGCACTCTCTTCCCCGAATCCGCCAGTAACGCCATCGGCCAGGAGGTCACCATTGACGGCCAGCTCTTCACCGTCATCGGCACTCTCCAAAAGCAACGCCAAGGCATCTCCGGCGGCTCCAACCCCGAAGACAATTCCGCCTACATGCCCGTCACGACACTCCGCAAGCTCTACCCAAATCAAAAAGACTACGTCATCTTCGCCAAAGCCAGCGATCCCAACAATGTCAACGAATCCGTCGACGAAATGCGTGACCTCCTCCGCCGCAAGCGTCGCCTACCCAATGACAAGCCCGACGACTTCGCCATCTTCACTCCCGACTATTTTCTCGAACTCTGGCAAAAAATCAGCGGCCTGATCTTCATCTTGATGTTTGCAGTAGCTTCGGTAGGCCTGATCGTTGGGGGCATCGGCGTAATGAACATCATGCTAGTCTCCGTCACCGAGCGCACCCGCGAAATCGGCGTAAGAAAAGCCATCGGCGCCAAGCGCAACAACATCCTCGTCCAATTCCTGATCGAAGCCGTCACACTAAGCGCCATCGGCGGCGTCATCGGCGTCACCTTCGGCTCCGGCATCACCCTCCTCCTCAAATACGCGGCCCACTTTCCCGCCGCCCTCTCCTTCTTCTGGATCATCACCGCCCTCGTCCTCTGCGCCCTCATCGGCATCGTCTTCGGCGTCTACCCCGCCTGGAAAGCCGCCCGTCTCGACCCCGTAGAAGCCCTCCGTTACGAGTAAGTGGCACCGGCAATCTTGCTTGTGCTCTTTTCCTTCACTCGCCGAAACTCAAGCTTGATTCCGCTGCCCGCCTGGCGTAATTCTTGGGAGAAACTTACACGAGAGCAGTTCTGGAGCATCTCCCATCGCAAACCTCTGGCAAACCCTCCGCTACACCCTCCGCACACTGGCCAAAAGCCCCGTCTTCACCACCGTCGCCATCCTCTCCCTAGCCCTTGGCATCGGTGCCAACACCGCCATCTTCACGCTGATCAACGCGCTGCTCCTCCGCGATCTCCCAGTCCGCCAACCCGAGCGCCTTGTTCAGCTCGCACCAATCCGCCAAGGAAACAAAATTACGTTCTCCTATCCCATGTTCCGCGAAGTCGAACGCGGGCAACGCGTCTTCTCCGCCCTCATGGCCTGGAGCACTAACACCTTATCCAATGTCGAGGTAAACGGCGTTCTCGCTCAAGACCGCGTGCTCAGCGTTTCGGGCAACGCCTACTCCGAACTCGGCACAACTCCCCTCCTCGGCCGTTTGCTGACTCCCGAAGACTCCAATCTCAGCGCCGGTTCGAATACGCAAGTTGCTGTCCTTGGCTACGAGTTCTGGCAAAGGCGGCTTGCCGGTGCTCCCGATATCGTCGGGAAACAAATCCGCATCGAAGGTCATCCCTTTACGATCATCGGCGTCACTCGCAAATGGTTCACTGGCCTCACCACCGGCGAGCCGCCAGAAATTACGGTTCCTCTGCCCGCCATACCCCTCATCATGAGCGGCGGCTTTGATGTGGAGAGCCGTTCGATTCTCTGGCTCTATCCCATTGGCCGGCTGAAGGACGGCATCACCATCGAACAGGCTCGTGCCCAGCTCCAATCTTTTTGGCCCGATGTACTTCTCGCTTCCGTTTCGACGCAAGCGCCCGGCCTACGCCGGCAAATCTTCCTTTCCATGGGTCTTGATGTTTCACCAGTCGCAAAAGGAATCATTGGCGGCCTGAACTCTCAATTCGAGCGCCCCCTCTACGTTCTTGTCGGAGTCGTGGGCCTGATTTTGCTTGTCGCCTGTGTGAACCTCGCGAATCTCATGCTCGCTCGTGCCACAGCCCGTAGCCATGAAATAAGCGTACGCATTGCTATCGGCGCAAGCCGTGCCGCGCTAATCCGACAGGTCCTCGCGGAAAGCTTGTCGCTATCCTTTGCCGGCGCACTGTTTGGCCTTGCTTTCGCATTTTGGGGCAGTCGTCTGGTCGTTCTGCTCATGACGGAAGGCACTTTAGCTCCAGTGTCCTTCAATTTGAGTCCTGATCTCCGAGTCTTGGGTGTCACTCTTTCGATTGCCGTCGTGACTGGGATACTTTTCGGGCTTGCGCCCGCGTGGCGTTGCTCTCGCGAAGATCCCGCTTTGCTCCTTCAACAAAATGCGCGCAGCCTCGGCGGCTCGGGCAAGCTGGGCAAATCGCTTATCGTCGCTCAAATCGCTCTCTCGCTAGTCTTGCTCATCGCCGCGGGACTGTTCGTGCGCAGCTTCCAGCGTTTGCGCTCCGTTAATTTCGGTTTCGATGAATCCGGCCTGCTCGACGTCACCCTTAACCCTCGGCCTGGTGGCTATGACAATCTGGACATGGGGAGCTATCACAAGCAATTGTTGGGGCGAATTGCTGCCATACGCGGCGTGGTTTCGGTCAGCTATGCAGACATTTCCATCCCCAACCCGCAACCCTGGCACGAGATGGTTTCGACGTCCTCCGCCGATCCCGCCACAGTCATCCAATTCTCAGCAGATGGAACGATGGTCTCGTCCGGCTTTTTCAAAACCCTCGGAATTCCATTACTTGGCGGGCGCGAGTTCGACGACACGGCGGATCAGAAGCATCCCCGCGTTGCGATCGTTAGCAGGAGCCTTGCGGACCGCCTGTTTCCAAACGGTGGGGCCATCGGGAAAAGCATTCGTTTCGGCTTCATGCCCGATTTTCAAAACATCCAAATCGTCGGCATCGCCGCGAATGCCCGGATTTCGAACCTACGTGATGCTGCTCCGCCTGTCGTTTATTTTTCTTACCTCCAGGGTGTCGAACAATGGGGCGAAGTGCGCCAGGGGGATCTCCTTGTGCGCACCAGCGGTCCACCAGAGGCTCTTGCCAAAACGGTCGGTACAGAAATTGAATCGCTCGGCCACGAGTACGCGCTCGAAACAAAAACTATTCAGCAAACAACAAGCCGTATTCTCACTGAGGAACGCGTCACCGCCATCCTCTCCGGCTTCTTTGCAGTCCTCGCCCTCCTCCTCGCCTCCATCGGCCTCTACGGCCTCATGTCCTACACCGTCACCCGCCGCACTCGCGAAATCGGCGTTCGCGTTGCCGTCGGCGCGCAACGCCAAAATGTTCTCTGGCTCGTCCTTCGCGAGACGCTTGCGCTTGCCTTGCTAGGCGTAGCCATTGGAATCCCCTCCGCTCTCGCCGCCACCCGCCTAATCGCCACCATGCTCTTCGGCCTCACCCCAAGCGATCTACCCACGATCGCCGCCGTCTCCCTGCTCCTTCTCCTCGTGGCCCTCTTCGCCGGCTATCTTCCAGCCCGCCGCGCCTCCACCATCGATCCCATCGTCGCCCTCCGCACCGACTGAAGCAGGGGCGCAGCATGCTGCGCTCCTGCTTGCCCAGACGTCCTGCTGAGAGCGCCCTCTTCTCCGTGTCGCGAACCGCCGAGACGGGTGTACTATGGCCCCGTTTTCAAAATAAAAAGGAATCCTTCCATTCCGCCATGAACAAGCGCACCTTCATCAAACTGTCCTCCGCAACGATTGCGATCCCCGCCGTCTCTCGTCTCTTGGCATGGGCCGGTGCTGACAAACTCACCAACTGGGCCGGCAACCTCGAATACAGCACCGAAAATCTCTACGCCGCCAAATCCCAGGAACAAATCCAAGACTTCGTCAAAAAACAACCCAAACTAAAAGTCCTCGGCTCTCGCCACTGTTTCAACAACATCGCCGATAGCAAAGATGCTTTCCTCTCCTTGAAGCCGCTCGACGAAATCGTCTCTCTCGATCCGCAAGCCCGCACCGTCACCGTCGACGCCGGCATCACCTACGGCCAACTGGCCCCGCTGCTCGACGCCCAAGGCTTCGCGCTCCACAATCTCGCCTCGCTCCCGCACATTTCCGTCGCCGGAGCCTGCACCACCGCCACTCACGGCTCCGGCGAAAAAAATGGCAACCTCGCCACCGCCGTCTCCGCGCTCGAAATCGTCACCGCCTCCGGCGAAGTTGTGAAACTCTCGCGCCAGCAAGACGCCAATTTCTTCCAAGGAGCAGTCGTCGGTCTCGGCGCGCTCGGCGTAATCACAAAAATTACTCTCGATATCCAGCCCACCTACCAGATGCGCCAGTACGTCTACGAAAATCTCTCCTTCACCGCCATGAAAGACCACTTCGACGCCATCCAGGCCAGCGCCTACAGCGTCAGCCTCTTCACCGACTGGCAAAACCAACAATTTCAGCGAAGTCTGGCTGAAAAGCCGCACCGAAAAAGGCCAAGCCTTTGACGCCAAGCCCGAATTCTTCGGCGCCAAACTCGCCACCAAGAATCTTCACCCCATCGCCGAACTCTCCGCCGAAAACTGCACCGAGCAAATGGGCGTCCCCGGCCCCTGGTACGAACGCCTCCCCCACTTCCGCATGGGCTTCACCCCCAGCGCCGGCAAGGAACTGCAATCCGAATACTTCGTCCCCCGCCAGCACGCCGTCGAAGCCATCCTCGCCGTCGAACGCCTTCGCGACCAAATCACTCCGCATCTGCTCATCACCGAAATTCGCGCCATCGCCGCCGATGACCTCTGGATGAGCCCCTGCTACCAGCAACCCTGCGTCACCATCCACTTCACCTGGAAGCAAGACTGGCCCGCCGTCAGCAAACTCCTCCCCGTCATCGAAAAAGAACTCGCTCCCTTTCAGGCCCGCCCCCACTGGGGCAAACTTTTCACCATGTCCCCCCAACAACTCCACGCCAGCTACAAAAAACTCCCTCAGTTCATCGCCCTAACCAAAAAATTCGACCCGCAGGGCAAGTTTCGGAACGAGTTCCTGAACACCAACATATTCACCATATGACCGACGGGACCGACAGCAAAAACGTGAGCGGCAACCAATCCATCCAAAGCGGCGACCGCTTTCCGCTGACGCGATGGTCGGTGATCGCTCGGGCGCGCAGCAGCGATCACGCTGAGCGGTCGCACGCGATGGATACGCTATGCGCCGCCTATTGGAAACCGGTCTACAAGTACGTGCGGCTGCGCTGGAATCGCCCAACCGAAGACGCGCAGGACTTGACGCAAGGGTTTTTTGTAGAAGTGATAGAACGCGGACTTCTCGACAAATACGACGCGGCAAAGAGCCGCCTTCGCACATATCTGCGCGTGTGCGTGGACAGTTTTGTGATGAACGAAGACAAAGCCGCCAAGCGTCTGAAACGCGGCGGTAATGTTTCGCATTTGGCGCTCGATTTTGCCGGTGCTGAAGAAGAATTGGGTGGCGCGACGATGGATCCCGCCGCGATTCCTTCGCCCGAATCGCTCGAAGAATTTTTCGAGAAAGAATGGGTGCGCGGCCTCTTCGAGCTGGCCGTCGAAGATTTGCGCAAGCATTGCGAAGCAAACGAACGCGAAAGAACATTCCGCCTCTTCGAGGAATATGATCTGGCTGAGGACGAATCGATTTCCTACGACAAGCTAGCAGAGGAATACGGAATTGCCGTCACGGACGTAACGAACGCCCTGTTTTGGGCCCGGCGAGAATTTCGCCGCGGCGCTCTTGAGCGCCTGCGCGAAATCTGCGGCAGCGAAGAAGAATTTCAGCGCGAAGCCCGCGCCGTCTTTGGCTGGGAAGCAAAATGAAATCGCTCTCGGACAAAGCTATCGAACGTCTGCGCGCTGGCGCGGACGAACCTGATCTCGCCGGCACACGCTACCGTCTTCTCGAGCGCGTCGCGCGCGGCGGCATGGGCGTCGTTTACGCTGCCGAAGACGAGAAGTTGGAGCGCCGCGTCGCGCTGAAAGTGCTCGACGTGCCGGGCACGGACGGCGACCTAGCGAATCGTCTGATGCGCGAAGCCCGCGTCCTCGCGCGTCTCGAACATCCGGGAATTGTTCCTGTTCACGACGTGGGTACGCTTGCAGATGGCCGCGTCTTCTACACCATGAAATTTGTTGAAGGCCAGCGCCTCGACAAATTTATCGAAGGCGTCGAATCGGTGCAGGACCGCTTGCGGCTGTTCTTGCGGATTTGCGAAGCCGTCGCCTTCGCTCACGCGCGAGACGTCCTTCACCGCGACTTGAAACCCGCCAATATCATGGTCGGTCCATTTGGCGAAGTGCTCGTGATGGATTGGGGCCTCGCAAAAATCCTGCGCGGCGAAGCAGCAAGCGCGGATAGGTCCACCGATCCGGAAGCCACTATTCTCGAAAAGTCAAAACAGCCGGACGACCCAAGCGATTCTACGAAAGGTTCTGTCATTACCGGGCACGGCACGGTGATGGGCACACCGGGTTACATGTCCCCGGAACAAGCTCGCGGAGAAGTCGAAGTACTGGACGCCCGCAGCGATATTTTTTCGCTCGGTGCGCTTCTGCGATTCATGCTCACGCAAAAAACGCCCGCGGGATTCACGCCGCGTCTGAACCGTTCGCTCGAAGCGATTTGCGCAAAGGCCACTGCGGAGCAGCGCGAATCCCGTTATTCCGCGGTCCAGGACCTCGGCCAGGATGTTTCCCGTTATCTGGACGGCCTGGCGGTGGGAGCGCATCGCGAAAGCATTTTCGAAAAAGTGGCTCGTTTTTACCGCCGCTACCGCTTCTTTATCTTGCTGATTCTGGCCTACTTGGCGATGCGCGTGATTTTGCTGCTGGTTTTGAAAAGATAGAGCTAAAGGAATTCCAGGTCCTGTTGTATAGAACATCAGAGAACGAAAAGGAGAGGCGGGCAAATGAATAAGATCCTGCTCGGATTGCTCTTGGGAGCCCTGTTGGGCGCGATTGACGGAGGCACCGCCTGGTTCACACCGGCGGTGCGAGCCCAAATCGTCGGCATCGTAATTGGGTCTACCATCAAGGGCCTCATCGCCGGTGTCGCTGCGGGAATCTTCGCTCGCAAAGTGAATTCGGTTCCGCTCGGGATTCTGTTTGGGCTGGCGGTCGGCTGCTTGCTGGCCTTTCTTGTGGCGTACATGCAGCACGGCTACTACCTCGAGATCATGTCTTCCCGGCAGCATCGTCGGGATGATCGTAGGTTTCGCGACACAGCGCTACGGAGCAGCTCCGGCAACATCACCGGCCACGCGCTAAACAACGTCGGAAAGCAATAACAAAAGTTTCGCTCGTAAATCCAAGGAGGGAGAACTATGTCTCGAGTCATTCATTTTGAAATACCCGCAGCGGAGCCGGACCGCGCCGCCGCGTTCTACGGAAAGGTCTTCGGCTGGAAGTTCGATAAGTGGCCCGGCCCGATGGAGTACTGGATGGTTGTGACCGGCAAGGAAGGCCAGCCGGGCATCAACGGCGGCATGATGAGGAAGCCCGGCGGCATCACGTCAACCACGAATACGATTGGCGTGGACTCCGTGGATGGCGCCATCGACGCCATCCTGAAAGCCGGCGGAAAAAATATCATGCCGAAAACGCCGATTCCGACCGTAGGCTACTTCGCATATTGCGAAGACACGGAAGGCAATGTTTTCGGCGTGATGCAAGCCGATGCAAATGCGAAGTGAGGTCGCGCTGAAGGGCGCGGCGCCGATGGAAGCCGCGCTGAAACAAACGGCGCGAGCGCAAGGACACGCGATGAGCCTGACAAAACCGGTGCTGGGACTGGCTGTAGGAGGCACTCTGGGACTGCTCGATGGCCTCAGCGGATTCCTGGAGCCGTCCCTGGCGCCGGTGATGAGCAGCGTAATTACGTTCTCTCTGCTGAAGGGTTTGGTTTCCGGCATTGCTATCGGATACGTATCGCAGCGGTTCCATTCGATGCTCGTGGGAATTCTGGCAGGAATCGGAATCGCATCGGCACTCAGTCTTGTGGTGATCCTGCGCGCGGGAATGGTGTTGTTCTGGGACATCATGCTGCCCGGAATGTTGCTGGGCGTCGTTGTTGGATTTACGACGCAGAAATTCGGAAAGCAAACGCAAGCACAACACGCCGAGCGATGAATTCGCGCGGCGAGATTTCGAGTGGTTGAGTCAGTCGATTAAACAATGAGGAGGGAGTTATGAAAGTGCGGACAGGAACAAAAGTTTTGACAGCAGTTGTCGTGACGGTGTTGGCATTCGCGATTGGACCAGCCCGCGCTGGGGGCAACGGCACGGTCGCGTTTGAGCAACTGAAGTCGCTGGCGGGCCACTGGGAGACGGAGACACCGAACAAGGAAAAAGCGACGCTGGACCTGGAGTTGACATCAGGCGGAACGGCCGTGATCGAGCGGTTTCACATGACGGAGCAAGGCAAACCGGTAGAGATGATTACGCTCTACTATCTGGACGGCGAACAGCTGAAGCTGACGCATTACTGTATGGCGGGCAATCAGCCGACCATGCGTGGAATCTACGCGCCAGACACCAAGACGCTGACGTTTGAGTTCGAAGGCGCGACGAACCTGAAGAGCCCGAACGACGGGCACATGCATCACGCCGTGTACACCTTCATTGACAACGATCATTTCAAGACCGCCTGGACCTTCCGCAAGGATCAAAAGGACGCCTTCACGGAAGACGTGACCTACGTCCGCGCGAAGTAACCGGCCATTGAAACGGCGAATCGTGGGTTCGCGCCAGGGCAGGCTCATTGCGGGCTTGCCCTTTCTCCTTGTACCGCATGTAAGATGGCTTGCATCGAACGGTCAGGAGCAACGCCATGGGATTTGCGGCATTCCGCGATCACAAATATATCAGTCTCGAGACATTCAAAAAGAGCGGCGAGGGCGTGAAGACGCCAGTGTGGTTCGCCGCGGACCCTGCCAGCGATCTTAGCGGAGAGGGGGCGCGGCTCTACATGTACACAATCGGAAACACCGGAAAAGTAAAACGAATTCGCAACAATCCTCACGTGAAGATCGCGCCATGCACACTCAAGGGCGAAGTACTCGGCGATTGGACTGAGGCCAATGCAGAGATCGTGACTGGAGAAACAGCCTCTCAGGCCATGAAACTACTCAATAAGAAATATTTTCCGTTGAAACAGCTTCTGGGCTTCTTCGCGCTTTTCAGCCGGCGGGAAAGAATCGTCATGGCGATCCGTCCAGCCTGATGGATTCGAACCGCGATTGCCGCGGATGCTGGAATCGCGGGACTGTTGTTCGCAGCTCTCTTCTGTGCACACGAGCTTCATGCTGGCGAAACTGGTCACGAGCACGGCGCGTCTCTTGATATAGAGAGCTGCCAAGTCCTTGCCGTTACCGGAGGAAGCCATGCTAAACCTGACCCGAACGCGATTTTTTCAGCTAGTCTGCGCCATGCTGCTGTTCGCCATTGCAACAGGAGCTCAAGCACCGCCGCCTTCCCCCTTGTTAGCGCCCGTTCCGCCGGCGCTTCTGAATGCAAAGACAGTCTTCATCTCGAATGCCGGCGCCGACAGCGGACTGTTTCCGCATCCGTTCAGCGGCGATCCAGACCGTCCGTACAACCAGTTTTATGCGGCCATGCAGAGTTGGGGGCGGTACCAGCTTGTTGCGGATCCATCGGAAGCCGACGTCGTGTTTGAATTGCAACTGATCGCGCCTCCCGGACCCAGCAGTGGAAACAAGGTGAATGGCGCGTCGGATCCGTTACCGATGTTCCGGCTCGTTATCTTCGACCGGAAAACGCATTATGTGTTATGGGCGCTAACGGAGTCGATCACTGTGGCGTATCTCCAGAAAACCCATGACAATAATTTCGACGGAGCACTCTCGGCTCTCACAGCGGATTTGAAGAGGCTTACGAGCGCACCCACATCATCGGCCGCAAATCGCTGACGTAGGAATCCCCGCGTTCCGTCTTGACCCGAGACGCATGAACTTCCGAGAGGTTCGCGGATCCAAAGCGCTACTCGAATGGAATCCCAGTCTGCTTGGAGATAGTGCGCAAATCTTCGACGATGGGCATGATGAGTGGCACGCCGTTTTTGCGGCGTTCGCGTTCAGCGATGCGCTCGGGATCGCCGGGGATGAGCGGGCCGTTGGTGCCTGGAGCGGGTTTGGTGGCCCGGAAGGTGCGGACATAGTCGTCGATCTGGCGCTTGAAGTCCTGGGCATCGATGAAGCCGTCAATGCGCATGGCGCCGAAGAAATGGCCGATGCCTTTGCCGACGCTGCGCTTTGGAATTTCCTGACGCAGCGCGAAGGGCGGAGCGAATGGGCCCCAGTTCGCGCCACTGAGCACGCCGCACAACACATCCACCATGACGGCCAAGCCGTAGCCTTTATGTCCGCCGCGTTCGCGATCGGAACCGAGCGGAAGCAGGCAGCCGCCGTTCACAGGGTCGTCGGGATTTGTGGTGTTGCGGCCCTGATTATCGATTCCCCAACCGATGGGGATTGGTTCGCCCTTGCGGCGAGCCATCTCAATTTTTCCGTAGGCGGCGGCGCACGTGGCCATGTCGATCACGATAGGCGGCTCTTCTTTTCCGGGGAAAGCGATGGCGATGGGATTGGTGCCGAGCATTCGCTCCATGCCCCACAAGGGAGTGACCAAACTGGTTGAATTGGTCATGGCCCAGCCGATCATGTCGCGCTCGAGAGCTTCGAGGACGTAGTAGCCTGCAATGCCGAAGTGGTTGGTGTTGCAGACGCTGACCCAGCCGGAGCCAGCTTTTTCCGCCATGTCCATGGCGATGCGATTCGAATACGGACCGACGACGAGGCCGAGGCCGTTATCGCCATCGATTGTTGCCGTGCTCATCGTGGAGCGCACGATTTTTATTTTTGGATTGGGATTGATGTGGCCTTCGTTGAGCATTCCGACATAGCTATAGAGGCGGGCTACGCCGTGGGAATCGATGCCGCGAAGGTCCGCCGAGGCCAGAACGTCGGCGGCTTGGATAGCGTCGTCCTTGGGGATACCGAAGTGGAGAAAGATGCGCGTGCTGAATTCGCGCAGCGCATCGATGGGGAAAATTTTGGCCTCAACAGCGGGCATGTGGGACCTTTCTTAGGGCGAAGGTGTGCGCACAAATTTCTGTGAGCAGGCAACGTTGCGACAGAATTGTGCGATTGCAATTTTAGCCGCGCGCAAAACCATAGGCCAGGCGATGGATTGCGTCAAGCGCGGAGGCGGATTGCAGGAAGGAGCCTCTCGGCAGAATGCGGGGGAGCCTCCAGGGCTCGGCCGCGAACAGGATTAAACCGTTGGGGAGGGAACCGAGACTGGGGCGGCTTGCTCGGAACGTCCGGGCAAGCTAGGGCGCAGCGGTGCTGTGCCCCTAGAAGATTCGCGTTTAGCAATTCTTAACACGAAACCGTTATACTCACGCGATGGAAAATCACACTCGAAACGCTCACAAACTCGATTTCCTGCGTGTTTCTACAGTTTTGCTTAGCCTTGTGGCGCCGGCGCTCTGCGCGCAGGACGCGCCGCAAAAGGTGTGGCTGCCGAACGGCAAATTGCTGGGTGACGTTCCGGGGGCGCCGCGGCAGATCAATAATCTGCCGACGGCGGCCGCGATTTCTCCGGATGGAAGATTTGCGGTACTGCTGCATAGCGGGTACGGGGCATACACTTCGGGAGAGAAACAGTCTCTTACCGTTCTCAGCCTCGAGACGAATGAACTGAGCGATTTTCCGGACGATCGACTGGGCAGCAAAGCACGGCAGACGTATTTTATTGGACTGGCATTCAGTCTGGACGGCAAACATCTATTTGCGAGCATGGCATCACTCACCGATCCGCTAGGGAAAAAGAAGGGGAGTACGGGCAACGGAATCGCCGTTTACAGCTTTGAGAACGGGCGGGTCACACCAGAACGGTTTATGGCTTTGACGCCGCGAGGGACAATCCCTTCCGGCAAGGAACGGCGCGCCGAGTTTAAGGACGTTACCTATCCTGCGGGATTGAGCGTGGGCCAGAGCGACGGCGAAGAAAGTTTGCTTGTGGCGAGCAACAACTCCGACGAAGCCATTCTAATGCGCTCCAGCGACGGAAAAATCATCCACCGATTTGACCTTTCAACGATGAAGAGGATTCCGGCTTCGCTGCCCTATACGACGGTGATGACCAAGGATGGGAAACGGGGTTTCGTTTCGCTGTGGAATGCTTCTTCGGTCGCGGAGATCGATTTGCTGAGCGGGCGCGTGCTGAGGATTATTCCGCTGCGCAAGCCGGAGGCACCGCTGGCGGGAGGGTCGCATCCCACGGCGCTACTGCTCAATCGAGACGAATCACGGCTGTATGTGGCGCTGACCAACCGCGACGAAATCGCGGTGCTTGAGGCTGGCTCGGGAAAAGTCTTGTCTTACCTTTCGACAAAACTTCCGGGGCAAAAGTATGGCGGGAGCGACCCGGAATATCTAGCTCTCTCGCCGGACGAAAAGACGCTCTTTTCGGCGAATGCTATTTCGGATTCGGTGGCGGTATTTGATCTTACAAAAAGCAGCGGGAGTACGGACTCCGAAGCAGCGGGATTCATTCCTACGGAGTGGTACCCCACGGTCGTGGCGGCAACGGGGAAGGATCTACTCATTACGACCGCGAAGGGAAAGGGTTCCGGACCCAATCCGAAAGTCATTGGCAAGAAAAGGGATGGCAGGCCGCAGTATCCCTACGGGCCAGCGATGATCCATGGTTCGCTGGCGCGCCTTCCGCTTCGGGATGTGAAGGCAAATCTGTCTGCGTACACCAAGCAGGTTGTGGAGACCAATACTCTGCGCGGCAACGGCGACCGCGTGCCTTTCGCCGGTGGCGAAAATAAAATCAAGCACGTCATTTACATCATTAAGGAAAACAGGACGTACGATCAGGTGTTTGGCGATTTGGCGGGCGCAAATGGCGATCCGTCGTTGACCATCTACGGCGAGGACATTACTCCCAATCAGCACAGGCTCGCGCGGCAATTCGGGATTCTGGACAATTTTTACGACAGTGGAGAGGTTTCGGGAAATGGGCACGTGTGGTCGACCTCCGCTTCGGTCTCCGACTATATCGAGAAGACATGGCCGATCGGCTATCGCAGCAGCGAGCACACGTACGATGCCGAAGGCACTTTGCTGAGCGGCGTGTCGGTCGAAGACGAAGTTCCCGATGCGGGAGAGCCGACCGGCGGCTATCTTTGGAAGAATTTCGCCAGTCATGGAGTTGCTTACAGGCACTACGGCGAGTACATCGTGAGCCGATGGTGCAACGAGAAGCATGACGAAAGAGGACCCGCGACGGGACCGCCGAAGGCAGCTGACAAGAATTGCGAGCGCGCGGAGATTAAAAGAGGCGAGCTGCTGGAAAAGAATGTCGGTGATCCGCGAGGCGGGCCGAGCCCATATCCCTGGGCGATTCCGGTGCTGGCGAAGAATGTCGCAAGCGAAACGGAATTGCGCGGGCACTTCGATCCGCTGTTTCCGGACTTTGAGGTGGCTTATCCAGATCAACTGCGCGCGGATGAATTTCTGAACGAGTTCCAGCAGTTTGTGGACGCCCACAACGCGGGCAGGGAGACGATGCCGCAGTTTATTCTCTTGCGGCTTCCGGACGATCACACCGCGGGCCTCACGAAAAACAGACCGAAGCCGGCGGCGTCTGTGGCCGACAATGATTTGGCTATCGGACGAGTGGTCGACGCGGTGTCGCATAGTCCGTATTGGGACGATACGGCGTTCCTGATTTTGGAGGACGACGCGCAAGATGGGCCGGATCACGTGGACTCTCACCGAAGCCTTGCTCTCGTGATCAGTAAATATTCGCCACAGTCTGCTCGATCGGGGGAAGAGACGAAACCGTTCGTCGACCATTCGTTCTACACGACGATCAATGTGGTGCATACGATCGAATCGCTGCTCGGCGTGCCGCCAATGAACGCCAACGATTCGCGTGCGGCTGTAATGGCGCCGCTCTTCAGTGGGACGGGACAACAGCCGGCTTTTACGGCGGATTATCGCAACCGCGACAACGGATTGATTTATGAGATGAACACGAAGGAATGGAAAGAAGGGAAGAATCTGGACTTCAGCCACGCTGACGCGGTGGATACCGCTGTGCTGAATAAATTTCTTTGGAAGGATCGCATGGGAGATATTCCGATGCCGGCGCCGCAGCATAATGTTTTCCCAGGATCTGCTGCGGACAAAACATCCAAAAAGGATTTGGACTAGCTCCGCCTGGCACAGCTCGCGGCGAGGCTCGGCTATCGCGAGATTTCCATCGAAGTTCTCTTGAGACGCAGTGCGATTCCATTCTGGAACGCGGGGGATGTTAGAACCTTGTTGCCGCTTTTGTGGATAAAACCTTCCAATTGCTCGATGGTTCCTGTTTTTACATTCACCCATTCACACGAGTATTGTCCGCGTGGAAGTTCGAGAGTCAACTCAGTGGGCCCGGAGCCGTCGAGATAGATGGCGTACTCCTTGCCAGGATCGGAGAGTGCGCGAGCTGTGGCGCCGGAAGCGTGCTTCACGGTGCGAGTATCTGGCCGGAGACCAACCACAGAGAACGACTGGAGAAACTGGCTGAGAATATGAAGCTGGTGGCGCAGATCGGGGCTTCCGCCGCCGGGACCGTTTGGCTCGGAATATGAGCCATCTTCGTGACCGGTCGTGAAACGAGTAGTCGAGGCTGTCGAAGACGCTTCCGCCAGACAGCATGAAGTTCCACGCTTGGCGGCGATAAGCGTCGTCGTTGCGGCCTAGAAAACCGGTCTCGTCATAGGAGATCGCTTTGCTGAGGCCGTAATTGAGGAGCACAGCTTCTGGGTAGGCATAGTGGAAGTTCACGACGCCGACGTTTGGCAGAAGCTTGCGCACGGGCAAACGAAAATTGGAATAGTTCTGGGCGATGAGGTGGTGGTTTGGGAGCACGGATTCCTCCGTCGTGATCCACCGAGCCACGCGAGCTTGCCAAGCCATGGAGAGTTCGTCGGGAAGATCCACCGAGTTCGGATAGGTGTCGCGCGCTGGCGGGCGAAGGTATGGATTGATCACGTCGGTAAGGACGGGCCTGTCTGACCAGGGCTCGTTCTGGATTTCGAAAATTACATTGTCGAAGGAGTTGGCTTCGCGAACGAGCTTGCGGGCGTACTTCTCTTGAAGTGCGAGGATGTTTCCGTTTTCGAGCGTGTTGACTTTCTTCCAGTCGATGGCGTCGGTGCTGTTGACGTTGTTGACGGAATTTAGCGCGCTCATTTGCCATTGCGCTTCGGCGTAGTGAGCCGAGAAGAGAGTCACTTCCACAACGATTCCGCGCTTTGCGGCCTCCGACAGAAAATCACGATAGCGTGTGAAGAATGCGGAGTCCCATTTTTCAAGGTCAAATTTATTTCCGCCGCCGACGTAGCCTGGCGTGTCGCTGCGCTCCCACGGGGCGAGGAAACGACCGGGCTCGGGAGCCAGATCGTTGTGCAAAATTCCAAATGATTTGGCGGGGACTTCGACGTAAGAGCCCACGAAGAGGCGCGTGTAGTTCAGGCCGTCAGATTCCAGTGTGGCGAGATAGCGGTGATAGTCAAAGTCCTGATTCAACACGGCGCCGTAATGCTCGCCGCTGGTGATCAAGGTAACGGCTTTTCCACGGAAGAGGAAGTAGTGAGGATTCGCGGGATGAAGACGGATGGGCTGAGGTTTGGCTGCTTGCGGTGTGTTGCCTTGCGCCTTTGCTTGAGCCGTTGGGAGAAGCAGTGCCACAAGCGACGCGGCGCAGATTGTTTTTGGGATTGCGGTGATCATTCGAAGGTGTGCAGGAGGCTAGCGCGCGGCAGGAGCGGCCGCGAGTTGAGCAGATTGGGCGAGGGCGCGCAAAGCTTCGGTGTACGGAGCACGTGCTACACCGCGTTCGGTGAAAATGGCGGCGATGTAGCGCGACGGGGTCACGTCGAAAGCGGGGTGTGCGGCATGGACGTCGGGGGCGATGCGAATGCCTTGCAGATGGGTGACTTCAGCGGCGGAGCGCTCTTCGATAGGAATGTGATCGCCGTCGGGAAGCGAGAGGTCGAAAGTGGAGACTGGCGCGGCGATGTAAAACGGCACGTTGTTCTCTTTGGCGAGAACGGCGATCTGGTAGGTGCCGATTTTGTTGGCGGTGTCGCCGTTAGCGGCGATGCGGTCGGCGCCAGTGACGATGGCGCCAACTTTACCGATTTTCAGAAAGTGGCCGACCATGTTGTCGGTGATGAGGGTGAGGGGGATGCCGCCTTTGTGGAGCTCCCACGCCGTGAGGCGCGCGCCCTGCAAATAGGGGCGCGTTTCGGGGACGAGGACGTGCAGTTTTTTGCCCTGCTCGAAGGCCACGCGGATGACGCCAAGCGCGGTGCCGATTCCGCCGGTGGCTAGCGCTCCGGCGTTGCATTGCGTCATGACCTGACCATCGCTGGGCATGAACTCCGCGCCAAAACGGCCGATGGCTTGGTCGGTGGCTTTCTTTTCTAGATGAACTTGGCGGGCTTCTTCCACCATTCCATGACGAATTTTCGAGAGGTCGGAGCTCTGCTCCGTGAGTTCGGCAAAGCGACGCTTCATGCGCTCGATGGCCCAGAAGAGGTCGACGGCGGTGGGGCGGGTTTTCGCAAGCGTGTCGCAGATCTCCGCAAACTCCGTACGCAAGGATTCGACAGAATTTGCTGGGGAGTGAAGAACGCCCAGCGCAGCTCCCATGGCTGCGGCAACGCCGATAGCGGGTGCCCCTCGAATGACCATGTCGTGGATGGCTTTGGCGACTTCGCGGTAATTTGTGTACGTGTAGCTGACTTCCTCGCCGGGAAGGAGGCGTTGATCGAGCATGACAACGCCGCTGTCCGTCCATTCAATGGGTTGGGCTACGTACATTTGGCGATTCCTCGGAACAAAACATTGTAGCGAACGGGGGCGAAGAAAACGAATCCGTCAGTGGGTGGGGGTCATTTTTGTGAAGCCTTGCGTTCCGAGGACTGTAATCAGGGCAATCATGGAATTGTAGCCAAGGTGAAGCAAAAAACTGGCGAAGACAGAACCGGTGCGTGCGCGAACAAAGGTGAAGATGACACCGACCGCGATGAGCACCAAAACGAGGCTCCAAGTCCAGCCGAGCTGCGCGCCGTGCATTAGTCCGAAGAGGATGCCGGTGATGATTACACTGTTGGCTACGCCGAAAGATTTCGCAAACAGCGGGTAGAGATAGCCGCGAAATACGGTTTCTTCGACGAGCGGCGCCACCAAAACGGCCATGGCCATGAACAGCATGGCTGTGTTTTTGTAGCGGAAAAGCTCCTCGATGGGCACGTCCTCCGGCGGTTGCATTTTGAACGTAGTGACGAGTACCGCAAGGGAAAGCCCGCAGCCCGTAAAGTAGAAGAGCCACGGGCTGCGCGGGCGGCCACCGCTGGGGCGCGTGATCTTTCTCCAGCCGAGAGTACGCCAGAAGGGCAAGCCGGGAAGAACCGAAAGGCTGACGTAGAGAAACAGCAAGACCAAGGCATACAAAAGAACCATGCTGCCAACGGCGAATCCTGGCTTTGAAAGGGCAAACCGCTCAAAGTCCTTTTTGTTCGAGAGATGGCTAAGAGGGGCCGCGTAATAAACCGCGAAACTTAACTGCACAATGAAAAAACTGACCACTATAAAGGAGAGAAACACCGCGAAATGCAGCCAGGACCAAGAGATGCGCAAGTCCTCGGGAAGGGAAGGCTCGTGGGAAGGGACGGGCGCAGGAACAGTGGCTGCGAAGCTGATAGGATCGCCGGCGAGCGGGAGTTCTCGAGGAGTTGTGGGCGGTTGAGGCGCACCGGAGCCGGGCTCCACGGGGGATTGCGAGGACGGGTCCTGCTCCGGCGGAAGAAGAGAGTTTTCGTTGAAGAGGCTCATCGTTTGGGCTTGCCTTGACGAGGAGTTTTTGGCCAGCCTGCGGCCAGCGCGGCGGCAACCAAAGGCATGAGCAGTTCGTGATGGCCTGTGATGGCGTAGCCGCGCGACTCCGTTTTGCGGCCTCCGCGTTCGGATACGGTGGGACGCTTTACTACATTTTGCAACGGACGGTAGTGCTGGATAAAGTCGAAGTTGGCGGTCGTGATTGGTTGCAAGGGTACGCCGAGATTGCGCGCTACGCTCACGGCTTTCAGGAAAACTTCTGGAAGAAGCACGGCTGATCCCCAGTTTAGATAGATGCCGCCGGGGTGCATTTGTTTCACGAGAGCGCAGAAAAGGCGGAAATCAAGGAAGGTGGCAGCGCCGAGGCAAGGACCGTCAGCGGCAGGATGCATGTGAGGGATGTCCGTGCCGATGGCGAGATGAATGGTGACGGGGATGCGCTGTTTGTAAGCGGCGACGAGGACACTTGAGTCGGCGTGTTTTACGTTGAGGATGCCGCTCGTGAGGAACTGGCCGGCGGCTTCGCCGTAGCCGATGTGGAGGCGCGCAGCGAGTTTTGAAAATTCATTTATGTACTCGCCGGTTTCACTGGCCATGCCGAACTGGCCGGCGCCGAGGCCGGCTTCGACGTCTTCCGACGTATTGCCGGCGAGCGCGATTTCGAAATCGTGGACCAGCGCGGCACCGTTCATGGCAATGCCAGAGATGAAGCCGCGGCGCATGAGATCGATGAGTACGGGGCCGAGGCCGACTTTAATGACATGGCCGCCGATTCCCCAGAGAATGGGGGCGCGGTGTTTGCGAGCGCTATGAAGGGCGGAGAGAAGATGGCGTAAATCGTTTGCCGCTAGAAAATTGGGGAGAGTGTCGAGAAATTTTGCGACGGAAGCCTTCGACGCGGGAGGTTTGGCAAAGTCGTGGACGCTTACTTTGCTCTTGCGGGAAGAGAGCGGATAGGTATGGACTGCACCAAAGGTGAGTGGCGGCGTGGAGTAGATGCTCATGGAGAAGGAAACACTTTACCGGGAAACGGCGAAGTGGAGCAAGGAAAGTAGGGTGCGCTCAGCACAGAAAGCGGCCTGTTGGGATGGGGCCGTTAAACGCTTCGATAAAGGGAATATCCGCCACCCAGGAGATAACGATTCCGCCGAGCCGCCAAAGGCGGTCGCGATTGGTGTTGCCAAAGAACCAATGCGGCTTGCCGAGCAAGCCTGGAGTGAGAAGAGCGGCCATGATCGTCCATTCGATCCAGCGAATGGGAACGTAAGCGCCGAGATAGGTGAGGATGTTCTGCGGCAAGCCGGTTCCGAAAGTATGGCCCCAAAAAGCGGCAAGAAAGAAAATGACGACGCCGAAGACTAAACCGAAGAGGAGCCGGACTATTCCGAATCGCAGAGCGCCGCTGAGAAACTGAGTTTCCTTCGGACGGAAAAGGCGCAGGCCGAGGTAGCACCAGAGACAGTAGGCCATTAGTTTGATCAGTAGATAGAGGCCGGGATTCATGAAACTTTCACTCCTTTCGGTCGCCTTCTTATTTCGCTGCATCCTGCGGAGGTGCGCCGCTGGAAGTTATCAAACGCTACATTGAGCAGCAGGCGACGCCAATATAGTCGGCCTTACCCCGCCCTGAAGTGCGGGGCTTGCGGCCTCCACGGGTCAGTCGCCAGATCCTGAGCCGTTTCCACTTGTACCATTCGTTCCCGCAATGGAGAGGACGCGAGCGAGGGCTTGGCCGGTGTAGGATTTTTTTGTCCGGGCGATGAGTTCGGGCGGGCCTTGGGCGACGATGCGGCCGCCGCCTTCGCCACCTTCGGGGCCGAGGTCGATGATCCAGTCGGCTTGTTTGATGACGTCGAGGTGGTGTTCGATGATGAGGACGGTGTTGCCGAGAGCGACGAGGCGCTGGAGAACATCGAGGAGTTTGCGAACGTCGTCGAAGTGCAGGCCCGTTGTGGGTTCGTCGAGGATGTAGAGAGTGCGGCCTGTTTGGCGCTTGGAGAGCTCGCGGGCGAGTTTGATGCGCTGGGCTTCGCCACCGGAGAGAGTTGTGGCGGATTGGCCAAGCGTGACGTAGCCGAGGCCGACCTCGACGAGCGTTGAGAGCTTTTGCTGGATCTGCGGAATATTTTCGAGAAGTTTTAACGCGTCGGACGAGGGCAGATTGAGGACGTCGCTTATGGTGTGACCTTTGTAGCGGACGGCCAGCGTTTCGGAATTGTAACGCTTGCCGCGGCAGACTTCGCACATGACGTAGACATCGGGAAGGAAATTCATTTCGATGCGGCGGAGGCCGTCACCCTGGCAGGCTTCGCAGCGGCCGCCCTTCACGTTGAAGCTGAAGCGTCCGGGACGATAGCCGCGCTCGCGCGATTCGGGAAGCACGGCGAAGAGTTCGCGGATGGGCGCGAAAACGCCGGTGTACGTGGCGGGATTCGAACGCGGGGTTCGGCCGATGGGGGCTTGATCGATCTCGATAACCTTGTCGATTTGATCGGCCCCGAGCAGCTCGCGGTGCGCACCGGGCGGTTCCATGGAACGATATAGTTTCTGCGCGAGCGCGCGATAGAGAATGTCGTTGACGAGCGTGGATTTGCCGGAGCCGGAGACGCCGGTAACCACCGTTAGCATGCCGAGCGGAAGCGTTACGTCGACATTTTTAAGATTATTTGCGCTGGCGCCGAGGATTTGGATGGTTTTGCCATTTGGGCTGCGCCGTTTTTCTGGAACGGCGATGCGCAGGGCTCCGCTGAGATAGCGGCCCGTAAGCGATTCGGCGCTGGCGGCGATCTGCTCGGGCTTACCCTGCGCGACGAGGTAGCCTCCCGCATTGCCCGCGCCAGGCCCCAGGTCGACGACGAAATCCGCGCGGCGAATGGTGTCTTCGTCATGCTCGACGACAAGCACGGTGTTGCCAAGATTGCGCAGCTGCTCGAGAGAACCAAGCAGGCGATCGTTGTCGCGGGCGTGAAGGCCGATGGACGGCTCATCGAGCACGTAAAGCACGCCACGCAAGCGGGAGCCGATTTGCGTGGCGAGGCGGATGCGCTGGGCTTCGCCGCCGGAGAGCGTGGCAGCCGAGCGGTCCAGGCTCAGATAGCCGAGGCCAACAGCCAGCAGGAAATCTATTCGTTCTGCGACTTCCTCGAGCGGACGACCGGCAATTTCCCGCTGGCGAGAAGTGAGTTGCGCAAGTATTTTGTCCACGGCGGGGCGTGAGGCGGCGAGAGAAAGCGCCGTGAAATCGGCAATGGAGTAGCCGGCCAGCTTAACGGCGAGCGATTCCGGACGGAGGCGCTTGCCGTGGCAAACATTGCAAAGCGTGGCCGACATGTATTGCGTCATCCACTCGCGGTAAGAATCGGAATTGGATTCTGCGAAGTTGCGATCGAGAAATTTCAGAATACCTGGAAAGCGGAAAGCCTTTTCTCCGGAAGACTTCTTGCCAGCAGGATCTTTTTGTTCAGGACCAGTGCGCCCGTTCGAAGGCGGATAGCCGTAGAGCAGCAGATTCTGGAGGCGCGGAGGGAATTTCTCAAAAGGCGTTTCCAAATCAAAGTGATAGGCGTAGGCGGCGAGCTCAAGCGTGCGCTTGAGGATCGCGGAGCTGGAGCCGGGACCCAAACCGCCGTCAAACAGCGGGCGTGTCCAGTCCGTGATGATTCTGGCAGGATCGAAGTCGTACTTGGAGCCCAAGCCGTTGCAGGCCGGGCATGCGCCGTACGGCGAATTAAAACTAAAGGAACGCGGCTCGAGCTGCGGCACGGAAATGCCGCAGTCCGGGCAAGCAAGCTTTTCAGAGAAGACATGTTCCTTGCCGCCAACGACGGCGACAGTAACGAGGCCTCCAGCAAGCTTCAGCGCGGTGGCGATAGACTGCCCAAGGCGCGCCGCAATACCCTGTTTGACGAGGAGCCGGTCCACGACGACTTCGATGGTGTGATTCTTGCGCTTGTCGAGGCTCGGGGGAACGTCGAGAGGGAACAGCTCGCCATTGACGCGCACGCGAACGTAACCGTCTTGCGCCAGCTTTTCGAACTCCTTGCGATAGGCGCCTTTTCGCCCGCGGACGATAGGCGCCAAAATCATGATGCGGTCGTCGGGCTGACACAACTCCCCATTGAGAATGGCCTGAACGATTTGTTCACTGGACTGGCGGGCGATGGGTTTGCCGCACTTGGGGCAATGCGGTACGCCAACGGAAGCGTAGATGACGCGCAGGTAATCGTAGATTTCGGTGATGGTTCCGACCGTAGAGCGTGGGGAGCGCGTCGTGGTTTTCTGCTCGATGGCAATCGAGGGCGAAAGGCCTTCGATAACGTCGACTTCCGGGCGCTCCATCTGGTCGAGGAACTGCCGGGCGTAGGCGGAGAGCGATTCGACATAACGGCGCTGCCCCTCCGCGTAAATGGTGTCGAATGCCAAGGAGGATTTACCGGAGCCAGAAAGGCCGGTAATGACGGTTAAGGTGTTCCGGGGGATTTCGAGGCTGATATTCTTAAGGTTGTGTTGCCGCGCGCCCCGAATAACCAGTTTGGTCAGGCCCATGAGACGAGAACGCTCCCTCCACAGGAGCTCCGGCGCACAGTGGGTACACGGAGGCCAGAATAACTCTCCACAATAGCAGGGAGAATTCGGCGTGGTCAAGAACGCCTGAGCGGCGCGAGCGGCGCGCACTTCGTCCTCGCCCGATTTTAGTGAATTTTTCCCATTTCTTCAGGGCCAAGGATGAGAATTCAGGAGCTGTTCCTGTGCCGCCGGGTGAAAGTCCCTCCCTGACGAAACAGGGCGGTGGGCTGTAGAAGATTTACCTGGCGGGTAAAATTTCACGGGTGTAGAGCATTTTTACCCGGCAATGGAGCGACAAGGCGCTGAAAATAAAAGAGTTAAAGTTGGCTTGTGGGATGCACTTGTGAAGTCAGTGGGGGAGGCGAGCCGAGGATCCCTTTAGGGGATTGAGGGCTGGGCCGGTTCGTTTCTCCCCCCTATTACTTTCCATCAGCGGTGACCCGGAATTCCCTCCGGACCGTCACCCACCAACCAAAACACTCAAAGGCACCCGAACATGGCGGAAGTGTGCCAGGTTGACGCCATGAGAACGCCCCACGGCGGCTTCGGCAGGAAACAACCGCAATTCAGGGCAGCACGACCCTCGAGATGCTAGTGCACGTCCCAGGAGCGGCTGGCATAGTCGCCTAGAGTCAGAGAGAGCATGATGGCAAGCCAGAAAAAGCCGGCAAAGACAATCAGCTGGGTGCGCTTGGAACTGTAGTACGCATGCATAAAAAAGAGAATGACGAGAATGGCCTTGCAGGTGGCGATCAGCAGGGCCACGATGACGTTCAAGCCGGCGAAATGCGCGTTGAGGTCCACGGTTGCAGCGTAGACCGTCGTAATGGTCAGAATCATCAGCACGGCGAAAATCAAAATATAGATTTTTGGCGAAACAATATGCTCGGACACGCGTGCCTCTCCTGAGTGACGCTGCTAATGCCGGTCAATCAGATATAACAACGGGAAAAGATAAATCCACACAATATCGACGAAGTGCCAGTAAAGACCGATATTTTCGACCGGCGTGTTGTACTCCGGCGTAAAGCGCCCTTTGATGGACTGCCGAATCAGCCAAACGAGAAGACCGGCTCCGACAACCATGTGCAGGGCGTGCAAACCGGTCATGCCGAAATACAGAGAGAAGAAAAGCTGCGAGTGCGCGTTGACGGCGGTCGGACCACCCACGTTTTTTTCCAGTTCGTCCAATTCCGCTTTTTCGGTTTGGAGAGCCTTGTCACTCAGGCCGCACGCGGAAGGATTGTTCGTGCAGTAGTACATGTCAAAGGAAAGACCGGGGATGTGGTGCTCGACATATTTGTCGTGATACTCGATAGCCTTGATGCCAAGAAAGACCGTGCCCAGGATCAAGGTGAGAATCAGGAACACAGGAACGAGCTTTTTCTTACCGACCTGGGCCGACCAGACGGACATAGCCATAGTCAAGCTGCTGCCGATCAAGACAACGGTATTGATGGCGCCCAAGCTCAAGACGATCGTGCGGCTGGAGAAACCGAAAACCTGGGGGTAGGTATGGCGGTTGATGGTGTAGGTGAGGAAGAGGCCGCCGAAGAACAAGATTTCCGTGGACAGAAAGATCCACATGCCGAGAGTGGCGGATTCCTTCTGCTGCTCCAGCGTTTGAAATTGCCCAGACAGTTCTCCGGTGCGATGCACTCGGTACTCCTCTTTGACTTCAGTTCGCGCCGCGCTGAGTGCCGCGGCACGGTCGGGCCGTCGCCAAAGTTCAGGTTCGACGAGCCCCAAACGATAAAACCGATTCGCTAGTCGTCTCCGCGAGCCGGCGCAAGCGACGGCGCACTGGGTGTTCCAAGCCCGAGATCGGGCCGGTTCTTATAGTCGTACGGCTCCCAATCCACTTCCGGCGTCACATCAAAATTTTCAGTCAGCGGCGGAGACGCGGTGCGCCACTCAAGACCCGTGGCCGGCCACGGGTTGGGGCCGGCGACTTTGCCGTAGCGCATGGACCAGATGAGATAAAGCATCGGCAGCAGATAGCCCAGCGCCAGAATGGAAGCTCCCGCGGTGGACATCACGTTGAGCACCTGGAACTCCGGAGGATAGTTGTGATAGCGGCGCGGCATGCCGAGATAGCCAAGAATGAATTGAGGGAAGAAAGTCAGATTGAAACCCACGAACAGAATGACTGCGGCGAGCCGCGCCAGAAACTCCGGATAAAGTTTTCCCGTAATCTTCGGCCACCAGAAGTGCAATCCGCCGATATAGCCCATGATCGCGCCGCCGACCATGATGTAGTGGAAATGCGCGACGACGAAGTAGGTGTCGTGGATGTGAATATCCAAGCCCAGGCAGGCGAGAAACAGGCCGGTCAGACCGCCGATCAAGAACAAGCCGATGAAGCCGAGGGCGTAAAGCATCGGCGTGTCGTAGGAGATGGAACCCTTGTAAAGGGTGGAGGTCCAGTTGAAAACTTTGACCGCGGAGGGGATGGCCACCAGGTAGCTGAGCAGCGAGAAAGCCAGCGCGGCGTAGGTGGACTCTCCGGTGAGAAACATGTGATGCGCCCAGACGAAGAATCCAATCACGGCAATCGCGATGCTCGATGCCGCGATAAACGTGTAACCAAAGATGGGCTTGCGCGCGAAGGTGGGAATAATTTCGCTGATCACACCCATGGCCGGGAGAATCATGATGTACACGGCAGGGTGCGAGTAGAACCAGAAGAGGTGCTGGAAGAGAATGGGGTCGCCGCCAAGAGCCGGGTTAAAGAAACCGAGGTGGAACATGCGTTCGAGGCCGGCGAGAAGAAGAGTGATGGCGATGACCGGCGTTCCCAGAATAAAGATGATGCTGGTGGCGTATTGGGCCCAGACGAAGAGCGGCAACCGGAACCAGGTCATACCCGGAGCGCGCATCGTGTGGATGGTGACGACGAAATTCAAGCCGGTGAGGATGGAAGAAAAACCGTTGATGAAGATTCCGATGACGGCGGGCGTCACCGCAGAATTCGAGTAGACGCTGCTGAGCGGCGTGTAAAAGGTCCAACCGGTATCCAGACCGCCGGTGGCGAAGGAATAGAGGACGAAACAGCCGCCAGTAATATAGATGTACCAGCTAAGGAGGTTGAGCTTGGGAAAGGCGACGTCTTTCGCGCCAATCATCAAGGGGATAAGAAAGTTCCCAAGGACCGCGGGAATGGAAGGAATCAGGAAGAAGAAAATCATCGCTACGCCGTGCATGGTAAAGAGCTTGTTGTAAGTCTCGGGCGTAACCAGGTAACCCGCTGGCGTAAGCAGATGAATACGGATCATGGTGGCAAAGATGCCGCCGAGGAAAAAGAAAAAGGTGACCGAGGCAAGATAGAGCAGCGCGATGCGCTTGTGGTCGGTGGTCAGCAGCCAGGAGCGGAGGCCGTAAGTGGCATTGAGATAATGCTCTTCCGGCAACTGATAACCGGGCGGCTTTGGTGGTGTCGTGCTCATTGCAGTGCTCATAGCCTATTTCTTCCCCGGTGCGATCACGCCTGCGCCGGTCGCAGGCACCGGCTGCGATTGCAGCGACTTGATGTAGGCGGTCAGGCTCATAATGTCTTCTTCCGTCAACTGCCCTTGAAACGAAGGCATCAGGGGCTGATAACCAGCGACGATTTTCGCGTTCGATAACAGAATGGATTCGCGAATGTACGCTTCGTCCGCAGTGACAGTCGAGCCGTCGGCCAGGCGAACCGTGCCGCCATAAACTCCATTGAGCGAAGGAGCACGGCCCGTGCCATTGCTCAGATGGCAGGTGCTGCACGCTTTTTCAGCAAACAGTTTTTCCCCAGCGATGACCGGATCGACGTTTTCGCCGGTGGATCCGGAAAGCCACGCAGCGTAACCGGAAGGCTCCATCACGGTAACCCATCCGCCCATGACGGCATGGTTTGTGCCGCAATATTGCGAACAAAAGAAATGATAGCGGCCCGCCTTGGTGGGGCGAAACCACATGGTGTTGTAATGACCCGGCATGACGTCCATCTTCACGCGGAACGCAGGAACGAAAAAGTCGTGGATGACGTCCTCGCTGGCGAGCACCAACTTGACGTTGCGTCCGACGGGAACGTGTAATTCGTTGATCTCCCGGCGGCCGTTGGGCTGCTGAATTTTCCACATCCACTGCTTGCCGATCACGTAGATGTCCAAAGTGTCCTGGGGGGCATGGCGGAAATCGACGTAGACGACCGCTCCCCAGCCAAACATAGCCAAGGCCAGAATCGAGGGAAACACGATCCACATGACTTCCAGGCGCATGTCGCCGTGAATCGGAACGCCGATTTCGTTCTTGCTCTTGCGATGGTATTTAAAAAAGAAAATCACGATCGCCGCCGTGATCGCAACAGAGAAAAAGACAGACACGAGGATCAGGAACGACATCAGCGAGTCCACGCTGGGAGCGAAGTTGGAAGCCTGATCCGGATAAAATGGCAGTTGCGCCTGCACGGCTTAGTGGGCTCCTTGAAATTTCGTTCGCGCGGCGGCGATATCGCGCCGGCGGAAAATCAGCATCCCCGCGACCAGGGCTAGAATCGTCAGAACTCCGCCCAACCGGATAACTTTGAGGATGGAAGCGCTATACCGGGCTGACGTGGGATCGTACTGGTAACAGAAAAGCAGTGCGCGATCGATGGGCGTGCCAATCTTGCCGGCGGACGCGTCCACAAGGCCGAGACGAACGTCGCGCGAAGGATACTCGACACCGTAAAAATAGCGCGAAATGCGACCGTCGGGCGTCAGCAGCATGATGCCGCTGGCGTGCGCGAAAAGATTGGACTTCTGGTCGAACGAATAGCGGAAGTTAGCGCCCTTGGTGAGCGCATCGATGGACTCTTTCGTACCCGTGAGGAAATGCCAGCCACTGGCCGTCTCGGGGCGCCGGAAATGCGCCATGGCCGATTCTTTTTTCTGGGCGGCCATGTCCGGACTTTCGCGCGGATCGAAGCTGACGAAGACCACTTCGTAATCGCGGCCGGGATTGAAGGAAAGCATGCGCAGACTGCCCACAACTCCTTGCTCGGTCTGATTACAGAGCATCGGACAACCGTAATAGACGAGCGCGAGGAGAACCGGCTTCTGCGTGAAATATTCGCGGAGCTGGACGTTGCGGCCGGTCTCGTCACGGAAAGCGAGATCGAGGGGCAGATGCGCGTTGAGCGGCGGCTCGAAGCCTACGTTTTGCAGGACGGCAGGCATATTCTGCGCCGCTGGGCCAGTGCTGCTCGGCACGGCTTGAGCCATTGCTGCGCTAGCGCTTAGTAGCAGTCCGAAAACTCCGGAGATGGGACGCGTCCAGTTCATGATCTTACCGTTTCTTCTCCGCTGCCGGCGCAGGCACAGCCGGCAAGCCCTTTGAGACGATGATTTTCATCGCTTCTTCCACGGGAATCTGCGCGATACCGCCTTGCTGGTCGGTCCAGCCGTACTTTTCGTTCGCCGCTTCATCTGCTTCCCGTTTGTCCCTCAAATCCAGTTGCGGGTCAGTGGTGTGCCCGGGCACGCCTTGCAGCCGCGGCTCAGGCGGCATCGTGGGCCCAACCCCCTGGCGAACGGGAGGCGGAGGTGTTCGGGAATCAACAGCGAGCGTTGTGGTGAATCGGAACACAAAAACACTCACGAGGAACGCCGCCGCGACGGATATCGCCAAGTAGAACATGTAAGCCAAAATCGTACGCGTGTCGATGTCCGAGGACTCGAACGCGACGTCTGTGTTTGTGGGCGGCGGATCGCCCGGCTGCCCCGTGTTGTGATGCTCAGTACTCATGAACTTCAATGGCCTCTTCAAGTTTAGGATCGCCCAGCGGCAGAAGCGGCTGGCTCTTCAAATTTCTTGCAAAGACCGCAAACCAGATTCCGGCCAGCGCCAGGATTGCTGCAATGTCCATCAAACCCGGAACGGCGCTCGAAGTGAACTCTGGGCGTGTTAACCAAAAAAGATCGACCAGGCGCATGAAGATGAGCCAGATCGCGACTTTGGGCAGCAGCTTGGCGCTGCGCTTGAGGTCCCGCGAGAGCAGAGCAAAGAATGGCACGAAAAAATGGAATACTAAGACTAAAACGGCGACGACGCCCCAGCCTCCGTAAAGTCGGGTGCGATAGAAACTGATTTCCTCAGGCAGATTGCCAGACCAAATGATGAGGAGCTGAGAGAAACCGAAATAAGCCCAGAGCATGACGAAGGAGAGCAACAACTTGCCCAGATCGTGCAGGTGGCGGTTCTGGATCACGCCTTCCATGGGAGCGGTCCGGGCGAGCAGGACAAGGACAGCGATCATCAGCGACATCGAGGAGATCATTTGGCCAATCACGAAGAGGAAACCGTAGATCGTCGAGGCCCAGTGGGGAGAAAGCGACATGACCCAGTCGATGGCGGCAAACGTCATGATAAAGACGTATAGGATGATGCCGGGGCCCGCCAGCATTTTCATGCGGCGGCGAAGCGCCCGGTCTTCACGGTTGACGTCTTGTTCTTTCGACCAGCGATTGAAGATGTAAACCAAAGCCAGCCAAATTAGGAAATAGTAGAGCGCGCGGGCCTTGAAACCGAGTATCCCGTTGGGGACCAGATAACTTTGTTGGAGATCCGAAAGCCGTCCCTCTCCCGAGGAAGGCGCGTTGAGCCATTCTCCGTAAAGATGCTTCATGCCGAAAATAGCGATAGGCAGGAAAAACACGGCGACGACAGGAAGAACGCGGGTGGCGGACTCGAGCGGTCTGCGAGTCATGATGCCCCAGTGGCCGCCCGTAAGATGCTGCAGCATCAACAATCCGAGCGACCCGAGCGACAATCCGAGAACGAACATAAAAGCAATGAGATAGGAATGGAAAAACCGGTCGGCGTATTGGTCGCCGTAGAGAAAAAAACAAATGCCACAGGCCACCAGGCCGACAATGCCCGCCACGGATGCGCGCTGCTGCAGGCGGCCGACGCTTTCAGGCGCCATGTAGTCCTGCGCGGTCATTTCGCGGAGCCTCCTCCAGGCAATTTCGCCCGCACATCGGGCGGAAGTTCGGAAACCGGAGCGTTGCGGCTGAGTTGGAGCGCCCGGACGTAAGCGATGATAGCCCAGCGGTCAGCTGGCGGAATCTGGGCGGAATAGCTGAGCATGCCGCCAAACCCGTTAGTAATTACGTCGTAGAGGTAGCCGTTGGAAACCTGCCGCAGGCGCGGATCATGATAGCTTGGCGGATGTTTCATCCCGCGCATCGAGACCATGCCGTTACCGTCACCCTGAATGCCGTGGCAGGGTGAACAGAAGATTCTGTAGCGCTCCTGGCCGCGCTTGAGCAGTTCCGGCGTCAGCGGAAGCGGGAACGCATTCGATTCCTTGGGAACGAACAAGTCCTCGTCCGCGATCGAGCCGCGCGCCACGGTGTTTTCGATCAATGGACGCTCCGAACGGCCATCGTCGAAGAATGGGCTGGGCGAAAGCGGTGTGTTTTTGGGCTGGTCCGCCATGTCCTGGCGAATCTGGCAGCCACCTATCACCACGCAAAGCATGGCCACGCACAGACCGAGCATGATTCGCGGGGCGCTAGTCATCATGCACCTCGGAAACGTGATGTGCTGCGAGCCCTTGCAGAAAGCGCGCCGTCTCCGCGAGGTTAAATTTCTTGTCGCGGGCCTGGATGCAGACAAAGAAGCGATCTGTCGATGCGTGCGTGAAACGGTGCGCATTGAAAATCGGATGATGAGGTTGAGGCAGCCCGTTGAGCGCGAGCATTCCGAGCACCGCGGAAAGGGAAGCGCAGAGAATCGTCAGCTCAAACGTGACCGGAATGAAGGCCGGCCAGCTATTGAGCGGGCGTCCGGCGATATTAAGAGGGTAAGAGATCACGTTTGCCCAGTATTGGAAGCCAAAACCGCCAAGCCCACCGACGAGACCACCGATGAGCGTAATCAGCGGAACCATATTGCGTCGCATGCCCATGGCCTCGGGCAAACCTTCGACGGGGAACGGAGTGTACGATTCATAGTAGCGGTAGCCCGCCTCGCGAATCTTCGCGGCGGCGTGAACGAGCTGCTCCGGCTTTTCGAACTCGCCAATCACGCCGTAAATGTGTGATCGGTGCGCTATCACTTGTGTTCCTCGGACGTTTCCGTGACCAATTCGCGCATTTCAGCAATGGAAATCGCTGGCAGAACGCGAACGAACAGGAAAATCAACATGACGAACATGCCCATCGTGCCGATAAACGTGGCCCAATCCCAAATCGTGGGATTGTAACGGCCCCACGCGGAGGGCATGAAATCGCGCGTCAAACTGATGACGATAATTACGAACCGCTCCAGCCACATGCCCACGTTTACAATGATGGACATAAGGAAAAGAACCACCACGTTGGTGCGCATCTTCTGGAACCACAGCAACTGCGGAATGAGTATGTTGCAGAGGATCAACGCGTAGTAGAAATGGGCATAGGGGCCGTGCAGGCGCTGGTTGACCAGGAAAACGTCGAATTTATTGCCGCTGTAAAGCGACATGAAGAATTCAAAGAAGTAGCCGTAAGCCACGATCAAGCCCGTGGCGAGCATCACTTTGGCCATGTTCTCGAGATGGCGCATGGTGATGAAATCTTCAAGGCCGTAAGCCTTCCGCAAGGGAATCGCAATCGTCAAAACCATCGCAAAACCGGAATAGATGGCGCCGGCCACGAAGTAGGGCGGGAAAATCGTGGTGTGCCAGCCCGGCACGATGGCAACCGCGAAATCGAAGCTCACCACCGTGTGAACGGAAAGCACTAGCGGCGTGGCCAAGCCGGCGAGAAGCAGGTACGCGGACTGATAACGGTGCCAGTGGCGCGCGGAGCCCCGCCAGCCGAGAGCCAGCATTCCGTAAATGATTTGCTTCGCCTTGGTCGTGGAGCGGTCGCGCAGCGTGGCGAGGTCGGGGATCAAGCCCACAAACCAGAAGAGCAGCGAGACCGTGCCGTAGGTCGACACGGCGAACACGTCCCAGATGAGCGGGCTGCGGAACTGCGGCCAAATCCCCATCACGCTGGGATACGGGAACATCCAGAACGCGTACCAGGGGCGGCCGGTATGAATGAGCGGAAAGATGCCGGCGCAAGCCACGGCGAAGAGCGTCATCGCTTCCGCAAAGCGGTTAATCGAGGTGCGCCACTTCTGGTTGAGCAAAAAGAGAATCGCCGAAATGAGCGTTCCGGCGTGCCCGATACCGATCCACCAGACAAAGTTGACAATCGCAAAGCCCCAGCCGATGGGTATGTTGATACCCCAAATGCCGACGCCCTTCATGATCAAGTAGCCGATGGCGATATTCATTACGCCAAAAATGCTGAAAGAAATTAGGAAGCCGATGTACCAGCCGATCGATGTCCGTCGCGTCAGAACGATCGCGCTGATTTTGTCCGTGACGGAAGCATAGGTATGCCCCGGTCCGAGCACGGGTGTGAGCCGGCTGATTTCTGGAGAATCGAGTGGCGGCTGCCCGGCGCTCATGCCTTCTCCAATTCAGGATTCGGATTGCGAACAGCGGCAAGATACGTGGTTCGTGGGCGAGTGTTCAGCTCGCCGAGAATCGAATAGCTGCGCGTTTGCGCTTTCAGTTTGGCCACGCGGCTGTTTTTATCGTTGGCATTGCCAAAAACGATGGCCCCGGCAGGGCAGGCCGATTCGCAAGCCGTAACAATCTCGCCGTCGGCGATGGGGCGGTTCTGCTTTTCCGCATCGATGCGCGCGTTGTTGATGCGCTGCACGCAATACGTGCATTTTTCCATGACGCCGCGGCTGCGCACCGTGACTTCCGGGTTGCGCATGAGTTTGAACGAGGGCGTCTCCCAATCCTGGAAGCGCAGAAAATTAAACCGTCGCACTTTGTACGGACAGTTGTTCGAACAATAGCGCGTGCCCACGCAGCGGTTGTAAACCATGTCATTCAGGCCTTCCGCGCTGTGCACGGTGGCGCCGACGGGGCAAACCTGCTCGCAAGGCGCGTTCTCGCACTGCTGGCACGGCACGGGCTGGAAGAATGTCTCGGGATTGTCGAGCGCGTCGCCCTGGTCGGTAGAAGGATCGTTGGTGGGCGTTTGGGCTGAGTAATAGCGATCGATGCGGATCCAGTGCATCTCCCGCCCGCGCATCACCTGATCCTTGCCGACGACCGCAATATTGTTTTCCGACTGGCAAGCGACGACACAGGCGTTGCAGCCATTGCAGCTGTTCAGATCAATGGCCATGCCCCAGGCATAACCCGGATAGGAAAATTCCTTGTACAAGGTTATTTCTTTGGGATTTTTGGGCGTCTCGTCGCCTTCGTGCGCGAACATGGGATTCTTCTGGTATTCCGCGAGTGTCCCAGTGGCCAGAATCTTCCGGCCTTCCATGTTGAAGTGATACTGGGTGCAAGCGAGAGGGTACTCGCCGCCGGTTTTCTTGATGGCATCCGTGCCCGCCGTGGCGACCCATAACGCGGTGGAGGCGCGGACGACGTAGGCGTTGAACCCTTTGTTTGTACCGGTGAACCCGGCGTTTTTGCGGCCATAGCCCAGCGGAAGCACAACAACGTCTTCGGCTTGGCCCGGCAAGATCCACGCGGCGGCAGTAACATTGCTGTTCGAAATCGAAATGTCGATCACATTACTAACGATCTGGCCGTGCTCACCGCCGCGAGCCGCGGCGCGTTGCGTGAGCTGAAGTTTCTCCGCAAGCCTCGGACTGACCAGTGCGGCGTTATCCCAAGTAATTTTCGTGACGGGCCGCGCTAGCTCTTGCAGCCAGCCGTTGTTTGCGTAACGACCGTCGTGCACGTTCGAATCCGGCCGGAAAATAAATTCGAGCTGTCCCGCCGGAATGGCCTTTGCGGGTGGCAAGCTCGCGGCACTAAACTTCGGCGCAACAGATATCGGCGCGTACGCTGAATTTGCAACGACTCCGTCATTCAAAGTCTTGCGCCAGAATTTGTCCGGGTCGCCGGTTCCAGCAGAGGTCTTGAGGCGCTCGCGAACCGCGTCATAAGCCGTCAGCCCAGGCTTGTCGGTGAACGCCGCCAGAACATCAAAAGCCGAACGAGTGTGATAGAGCGGCGCGATAAGCGGCTGAATCACGCTTACCGTTCCATCGAATGCCCGCGCATCGCCCCAGGTTTCCAGAAAGTGCGATTCCGCGACGTGCCACTTGGAGTATCCGGCGGTCTCATCGAAATGAGTGCTGACCTGCACGGACTTCGCGACCTTTTGCAGCTTCGACGTGAAATCGAAGTTATGTGGAGCGTCGTAAACGGGATTTGACCCGAAAATCAGCAACGTATCGACTTTGCCCGCGTCCATATCGGCGCAAAGCTCTGTAAACGATTCCAGTTGATTCACTGGATTCGCTTCGACAGGCTCCGTGTAATAAAGCGTCGTGCCAATATTTCCAAGCGAAGCGTTGATGGCATGCGCAAGAGCATGCACCTCCGCGAGGCTGGAACTCTCCGGCAACGACGAGAGATTTGCCGCGATTCTTTTGCAAATCGCCAGCGGCGGCATCGAGCCACTTTTCGACGGCTGGTGCAAGCGTCCCGCTGCCTCCCAGGCCCAGTTTTGCGGCCAGTGCGCGAGCGAATTGCGCAACCTCGGAAACTCGCAGCGGCAAACGATGATCTGCGCTTGATCCAGTAACGGAAGGCGTCGGCTCGACGACATAAAGCCGGTTCATCGTGTCGCTCGGACCGCTCAATTTGCGGCGGCGGTAAAACTGCTTCATGTAGCCGATATGCCCCGGCCCGCTGGCCAGAAAATCCGAATCCAGCGAAAGAATGACGTCGGCCTTTTCCGGACGATACACCGTGCTGACATAGCGACCGAAAGCAAGCTTGCCGCCTTCGCGCGCGCCGTCGCTCCCGGCAGGCTCCCACTGGTGCCACTTGGCGCCGGGAATCTGTTTCAGAACACTCTCGATTTGCGCGGCTAAGCATTGGCGAGGTGACCGTTCCGGTCAAAATCCGGAACCCTGCGCCGCCCTGCGCCTTAGCCACCGCAACAGTCGCCTCCGCTTCCTTCAGGAAGTCCGACCACGCCCGAATCTCGCCAAGAAACGTGACCGTCTGCGCGCGATCGGGATCGTACAGATTCAGCACGGAAGCCTGCGTAATCACGTCCGTGCCGCCGAGACTCGAAGGATGATCGGGATTCCCCGTCACGTGCGTGGGCCGGCCCTCGTGGCTCTCCACCAGCACTCCGACAGCGTCCGCGCCGAACGGCATCGCCGTGGCGTAAAACTGTGGCTTGCCCAAAATCATTCCGTCGGGTTGCTTCACGTAGGGAACAATGAACTGCTCCGGCTTCCGGCAGCCGGAAATCCCAGCAAATGCCAGCGACGCCGCGGCCAGCTTCAGAAAATTGCGCCGGTCCACCGTTTCATCCCACTCCGACGCCTGCCGCGGAAACTCGCGGTGCAGCATGTCTTCGAAATGCGGATCGTCAGACAGTTCTTCGAGCGTCCGCCAGTACTGTTTGCCGCTCTTCTCGCGCAGTTTCGCGCGTACCGCCGCGAGGTCCAGGCTGTGCTCGTGCACCGTCGAGTCCTCGGCGTGCGATTCAGAATGATCGTCTGCGTGCACGGAAGCCTCGTGTGCGTCGTGATCGTGCATGTGGCCGTCGATAGAGTCGTTTTCGTGCATACCGTCCATTAGCGATGACAGGTCGAACAGCTCGTAAGTTCTGCTGTCGTGCGAATCTTCCGTTCTGCAGCCAATTGTTTGCCGAGTTCCGCCTGATTGTCAGGCGCTTTCCAATTCATGTCGAAAACGTCTTCTTTCGTGGCGCGTAAAGCCTTCTCCGGATTCCGGTGGCAGTCCAAACACCATTCCATCAGCAATGGAGAGGCTTGAAACATGAGCGGCATCTGGTTGACGGAGCCGTGGCACGTGGAACAGCCAACCCCTTTGTTGACGTGAATGCTGTGATTGAAATAGACGAAGTCGGGAAGGCGGTGCACTTTCACCCACTGGATCGACTGGTTCGTGCGAAAACTCTCGCGAACCGGTTCGAGGTATGGAGCGTCGGCGTACAGCACGGAATGGCAATTCATGCAGGTTTTCGTGGGCGGAATGCCTGCAAAGGCGGAAGTCTCAACCGAGGTATGGCAGTAGCGGCAGTCGAGCCCGTCATCGCCGACGTGATGCTTGTGGCTGAACTGCACCGGTTGCGCGCGCACCACGTTTTGGTTCGTCGAATAGGGCGAACGCGCCAGCCCCAAAACGCCGACGAGCCCCAGTCCGACCAGAAAAACAGCCGAGAACAGACTGAATCTCGAAATGAAATTTGTGCTGCGATGAAAAATCTGAGCCATGTCAGCGTTGCACTTTTGCGAAGGCCTCTCCCGGAAGGAGCAGAAGCCTGGAGGCTCCGCAGTGTCATGGCCGGGAAGTGCGCACCCGGCTCGTAATCGACCGCATAGTTTCCGACAAAACTTTCTGGAATGCAACCGTCTCGCGCGGTTTTCTTTAAAACAATTTCATAAAGTTGCGTTCCACAAAGCAAACAACGCCTTCAAACAGTTTGAAACAATCGCAGCGGCCCTGCTCGCTGTGACTTCGCACGCAACTCCCCTCCATGCCTCTGATTCCTCGCGGAGACTCGGCGGATGCATTTTTTTTCGGGAAGAAGCCTTGCGGAACGCGCAGCCGTGTTATCTTAGAAGCACTCTTCGCCGTCGATTTTGCATGCGGCGGAGCCTACCCCGTCGGCTGCTGGGGCGTGGTCCAATCGGTAGGACACCTCACTGTTAATGAGGACGGTGGAGGTTCGAATCCTCCCGCCCCAGCCAATTTCTCGCAACTAGGTTAGTTGATTTCTAGTCTCGGACCGTCGGCAAGCCGGCTTCGGTCCAGCCTCGCCAGCCGCCGTCCATCGATTCCACATTGGTGTAACCCATTTTTTGCAGATTGTCGGCGACGAGAGCGGAGCGGAAACCACCGCCGCAATAAAGCACAAGTTTGGTGCCCGCATCGGGAACCTGCTGCTCGATATCGCGCTCGATGACGCCCTTGCCCATGTGCACGGCGCCGGGGATATGCCCCTTGGCCCACTCATTGTCTTCGCGGACGTCCACCAGGATCAATTTCTCACCTGCGTCGATGCGCCGTTTGACGTCAGGAACATTCGTTTCCTTGACGCGCTGCTTGGCATCCTGCACAAGCTTCAAGAATTGTGGTGCGTGCGCCATACGATCCTCCGGAATTCCTTCAGGCAAAAAAGCGTAACACAATAGGAGTAGGACGTGGCAGGTCGGCGCGATCGACAACCGTTCGTCGGGCCATGTTTCCTTTTGCCGAGGCATCGCGCCCTCAGTGAGTATTCGCCTTCTCAGGAAGCGGGCTTGTCTCCCGCGTCTTTCTTGGAGTAAGACCGCACCAGATTGACCATGTTCCATCGCATGGTTTCGGGCAAGCGATCGCCCTCTCCCATCATTTTTCCCTTGCCCTTGGTGATGATGAAGAAAATCTCGCCGTCGCGTCTTGCCCGCGAGCGATGCCGGATCGTTCCAATCGTGCATCGTCAGCTTCATGGACTCGACAAGGTCGCCCTTGCCGTCTCCCTTTGGGCCGTGACACATGGCGCAATCGTAGCCATAAACCTTGCGCGCGGCCGCAAGGCCTTCCGGCGAGGGTTTCACAGGATTTTTCTTGTCGATGTCTTCCTGGGAGATCTTGTATTCGTCCGTCGGCGGCTTGAGAATCTTTCGGTTTTTCCTGCGTGGCGTTCGGCTTCGCTCGCGCCATTCCGATGCTGGCCGCGCAAACCGCGCCCAGAACTAACCATGCTTTGCGCATAAGTGCCTCCTGACAGGAAGGGCCGGCCGAGCGAGAGGTATCGGCAAGGTTCTTTGACGGGATTCTACGCCCAGGAAGAGGGAAAAGACAGCTTCGGACTCAATTAAAACCCGATTGAAACGAACCTCAGTCGAGATCCCGCCAATTGGGCCCGGAACAAATCTCCACGACCAGCGGGACGGCCAGTTTGTGCACGCCTTCCATTTCTTCGCGAACGAGTTTTTCGAGTTTGCCTTTTTCTTTTGGCGGAGCTTCGAAGAGCAGTTCATCGTGGACCTGTAAAATCATTTTCGCTTCGAATTTTTCCGCCGTCAGGCGCTCATCAATTTTGATCATGGCCAGTTTGATCAGGTCCGCCGCCGTCCCTTGCAATGGCGAATTCAAAGCCGTGCGTTCGGCAAAACTGCGAAGCTGCGCCTGCGGAGAATTGATCTCCGGAATCGGCCGAATTCTTCCGAAAAGCGTTTTTGCCACGCCGCGTCTTGCGCGTTTCCACAAGAATCTTGTCCAGAAATTTCTTCACTCCGCTGTACCGCGTGAAATACGCGTTGATGAATTGCGCTGCTTCTTTCTGCCCGATACTGAGCTGCTGCGCCAGTCCGAACGCCGACAGCCCGTAAATAATTCCAAAATTGATGGCCTTTGCCGCGCGGCGGTGTTCCGCATTTTGCGCCATCGGACCAACGCCGAAAACTTCCTGCGCGGTGCGCGCGTGAATGTCTTCCCCATTGCGAAAGGCATCGATCAGAACGGGGTCCTGCGAAAAATGCGCCATCACGCGCAGCTCAATCTGCGAATAGTCCGCCGAAAGCAGAATCTTGCCCTTCTCCGCGACAAACGCCGCGCGAATCTCGCGGCCCAGCTCCGTGCGAATCGGAATGTTTTGCAAATTCGGATCGCTCGAGCTGAGCCGCCCCGTCGCCGCCGTCGTCTGCGAAAAGCTCGTGTGCAACCGCCCCGTTTCCGGGTGGATCAGTTTCGGCAGCGCGTCGACGTATGTCGATTTGAGCTTCGAGATCTCGCGGTACTCGATGATTTTTGCGGGCAGCGCGTGCTGTGCAGCCATTTCCTCCAAAATGTCCGCGGCCGTCGATCGCACTTTCCCTTTTCCGCGGCGCATCGGCGGCTGCAGGTTCAGCTTGTCGAACAGAATCTCCGCAAGCTGCGCCGGCGAATTGATGTTGAATTCATTCCCTGCAAGTTTCCAAATCTCTTTCTCCAGTCGCCGGACTTCCTTCTCCATAGAATTGGACATCTTGTCCAGTTCTTTCGGGTCCACGCGGATGCCAATGCGCTCCATATCGGCAAGCACGGGAGCGAGCGGCAAGTCGATTTTTTCGTAGACACCGGCAAGCTCCTGCTCGTCGATCTGCGCGCGTAGAACGGGAGCGAGGCGATGAAGGTAATCGGCGCGCTCCCCAGGTCCGCCGCTCAGCATCGTGTTGGACTGGCGCATCACCACGTCGGCGAAATTATGATTTGCCGTCGTGGGCCGTAGAAGATACGAATACAGTTGCGTTGCGTGCTTCACATTCGCAGCGCGCCCGGCCAGCAACTGAAACAGCTTTGGGTCGTGAACAATTTTGGCTCGCTTCGCATCCGCGAGGACGGGCGCAAGCGCTTTCAGCACATCGCCTTTCTCGTCAATCCAGACAGATCGTCCCTCGCCTGCTTTCGAAGAAACCTCAATCGACGCGATGCGCGTCCCAAAGCCTTCCGATTCCCGTTCGCCAAGTTCGAGATTCAGCCAAACGGCCAGCGCCTGCTTGGCCGGCACCTTTCCGAGATACGCGCGAAATTCAGCAACGTCGGCAAACGCAACGTAGTCCGCCTTCACGCTGGGCTCCACGCTCGCCGGTGCGGACGACGCCAAATCCTCCGCGCTCAATTCTCTTAGCAGGGAGTTAAATCCAAGCTCACGGTACAGCGTGCCGAGCGCCGCGACATCCGGCTCGCGCAACTCCAACGAATGCAAATCCAGCTCCAGCGGCAAATCCGTCGCAATCGTCGCCAACTGCTTCGACATCATCACCTGCTCGCGCTGCTGCTGCAACGCCTCGCGGTAGCGCTTATTCGGAACTTCATCGGCGTGGTCCAGCGCCTTCTCGACGCTCCCATATTTCTTGATGAGCTCTGCCGCGCCTTTTTCGCCAATGCCCTTTGCTCCGGGGATGTTGTCGATGTTATCGCCCAGCAGCGCCATGTAATCCACAACTCGCTCCGGCGGCACGCCGAGAATCTCTTCCACTTTTTTAGCGTCGACAATGATGTCCGCTTTCGCTCCGCCCGATCCCGTGCGCAGCGTTCGCACATTTTCTCCCACCAGCTGCATCATGTCCTTGTCGTTCGAAATCACCAGTACATCCAGATTCTTCTTCGCAGCCTGCAGTGCCATCGCGCCGATCACGTCGTCCGCTTCGTATCCTTGCACTTCCAGAATCGGCAGCCTCATCGCCTCGCACAATCGCCGCACAAACGGCAATTGCACGCGCATTTCATCCGGCATCGGCTGCCGCTGCGCCTTGTATTTCTCGAACAACTTGTCGCGAAACGTCGCGCCGGGAGGGTCAAACACGATGCCGATGTAGTCCGGCTGGTAATCCTTGATGAGCCTGCGAAGAATATTGCCGAAAAGGAACGGCACGTTGGTGGGAACGCCGCCCGGCCCGGTCAATCGTTGCGGCATCGGTGCAAAAAAGGCGCGGTAAATGTGCGCCATCGCGTCCACAAGGAACAGTTTTTTCGGTGCTGCAGGCATGCCGGCGAGTATAGCAAACGCTTGCGGAGGCAACCTCGGTTCCGTGGAAGCGGATTTGGTTCCGCAAATAAAAAAGAGGACGCAAGTTGCCACGTCCTCTTTTGCTCTTAACTTTGTTCGATCTATTTGCTCGGTGCCACGGCTACTTGCTCTGGCACGACGAGCAGCAGTCTTGTTCCGTCGTCCAGATGAACATTTTTCCCGCTTGATACTATGATCGTTCCCTGGCTTGCGCTCGACGAGGCCATCATCAGTTTCAAATCGCTCAACCCATACACACCACGGCTTTTCGCAGAGAGTTGCGCCGCACCATTCGATCCCATCGTCCCATCAGCGGCACCCGGATAGTTCGGTGTTCCGGGTGTTGCCGTCGGCGTGTGACTGGAGCCCATCGGCGATCCGTTCGCAGTCGGAGCGCTTCCACCACCCCTGGAATCGCTGCCTGGTCCAGGTGACCCGCCGGAGAAATCTCCTTGCGGCGCTGCAATCGCGAGAATCGCCACATTCAGCGGAATCTCTTCTCCCTTCTTCGCAATCGCCTTATCAAACTGAATCGCCAGCGTGGACCCGCTGTCGCCCTTCGAACGCGCCGTCGCTTCCGTGACGTGCCCTTCCAGCTTTGCTCCTCTCGGAAGAATGGTCTTGCCGGCGTACTTTATTTCCTCGGTGGTGTGTGCCTCGACCTTGTCGCCTACCTTTGCCTTTTTCGAGTCCACGGATGAATTGAGTTGCGCATTGAGCGCCGTTCCGCCTGGCAGAGTCGCCGCTCCACTTTCTGATTGCATCGGGATATTCGGTGTTCCCGGCGCCTGCGGATTTGTTTGAACCTGCGCGGCAGCCCCAGCCGCAAATATGGCGCCTACCAAAATTGCAAATCCAGCTCGCATCATTTCTGCCTCCAATTGCAAATCGGCCGGGCGGCTTCTATGGGGAACTTCCCATATATAGGGGACGCTCCCGCTCGACGAATAGTTGCATTCGCACTGCAAGTAACGAGCCTTCGGGGCGCAAGCGAGAGATATCACGGTCAAAAATACATGATTCACCGGAGGCGTGACCCTAAGGTGGTCCCCGAGCGCTGGTCTGACTAAGAAATGATGCCCAGTGGTTTGGCCACTTCCGCCAAAATATCCGCGGCCCGCATCAATTGTTCTCTCTTGTGCGTCGCGCTCACAATCGCGCGCAGCCGCGCCTTGCCTTCGGCCACCGTTGGAAACCCGACCGCCGGCGCAAACACGCCCGCATCAAACAGCTTCTTCGAAAACTCGAACGCCTTCGCCGCATCTCCCACATGAATCGGAATAATCGGCGTCTCGCTCACCTTGAACTGGAACCCTCGCTTCTTCAATTCCCGCTTGAACATTTTCGTATTGGCCCACAATTTCTTGACCAGCTTCTCGCCTTCGGGTGAGTCCAGCAGCGTAAATGCTGCCTGGCACGCCGCTACCGTAGCCGGCGGATGCGATGTGGAGAAAAGAAACGCCGCGCCGCCTTCGCCGCATCTCCCACATGAATCGGAATAATCGGCGTCTCGCTCACCTTGAACTGGAACCCGCGCTTCTTCAATTCCCGCTTGAACATTTTTGTGTTCGCCCACAGCTTTTTGACCAGCTTCTCGCCTTCGGGTGAGTCCAGCAGAGTAAATGCTGCCTGGCACGCCGCCACCGTAGCCGGCGGATGCGATGTGGAAAAAAGAAATGGCCGCGCACGCAAGTAGAGAAAATCAATCAGGTCGCGCGACCCGGCAACATATCCGCCCATCGCCCCAATGGCCTTGCTCAAAGTCCCCACCTGAATGTGCACGCGCCCGTGGCAATTCAAATGATCCACTGTCCCGCGCCCGCCGCGCCCCAACACGCCGCTCGAATGCGCATCGTCCACCATCATGATGCAGTTGTACTTCTCCGCGAGGTCGCAAAGTGCGGGCAGCGGCGCAATGTCGCCGTCCATCGAAAAAACGCCGTCCGTAATAATCAGCTTCTTCCCCGGAAATTCCAGGTGCTCTTGTAGGATCCGCTCACAATCCTTCACGTCCTTGTGCTTGAACACCTTGATCGTCGCCTTCGAAAGCCGCGCTCCATCAATGATCGAAGCGTGATTCAACTCATCCGAAATGATCAGGTCTTCCTTTCCCAACACCGCGGAAACCGTCCCCGCATTCGCCGTAAATCCCGACTGAAACACCACGCACGCTTCCACATTCTTAAACCGCGCGATCTGCTCTTCCAGCTCCATATGAATCTTCATCGTCCCGGCGATCGTTCGAACCGCGCCAGCTCCCACGCCATATCGCTTGATCGCATCCAGCGCTGCCTTGCGCAATGATTTGTGCGTGGTCAGCCCCAAATAATTGTTCGAAGCCAAATTGATCACTTCCCGCCCGTCAAAAATGCACACGGGCTTCTGCTCGCCTTCCAGCACGCGCAGCTTTGGCGCCACTCCCTTCGCCCGCAGCTCGTTCAACTGGTCGGAGATGTACTGCGTCGGATTCTGTTTCGTTGCCATCGTTGCGGTGTCAGACATGCCTAGACTCCTGAGGTGGACTCGGCTGGTGGAACTACCATTCTGCGTCAGCTGGCGGCTCAGGGCAAACAATTCGGAAGCAAAGTTAAAGTGGGAAAGGCAACTCGCTTAGCGCGGCATTCCGTTCGGATACAAAAGAATCTTCCCCGCCAATCCGCCCTGCAATTTCGCAAACGCATTCTCAAACTTCTCCAGCGGCTCCCGCTCCCCAAACAGCGGCTCCAAATTCAGCCGGCCCGCTTTCAAAAGTGCCGTCATCTGCACCCACGTCCCATACATCCGCCGCCCATAAATCCCCTGCACGGTCGCGCCCTTGAAAATCACATCGTTCACCAAGTCCAGCGGCACATTTTCCGTCGGAATCCCCAAAAGGGAAGCCCGTCCTCCCGCTCTCAACGCTTTAAATCCTTGCTGGATCGCGGTTGGATTTCCGCTCATCTCTAGCAACGCGTCCACGCCGGTCCCACTCGTCTCCGCAAGAATCCGCGCAACCGCATCCTCAGCCGCCGGATTCAAAACCACATCCGCACCCATCTTTTTCGCCATCGCGCGCCGCTTCTCGTTCGTCTCTGTCGCAAACACCGTCGAACTCCCGCAAGCCTTCGCCACTGCAATCGACATCAACCCAATCGGCCCGCACCCCGTCACCAGAACCGTCTGCCCAGCGATCGGCCCAGCCAGCACTGTATGCACCGCGTTCCCCAGCGGATCGAGAATCGCTCCGTAATGTTCCGGAATCGCCGGATCGAGCTTCCAGATATTCGACGCCGGAATCTTCACGAACTCCGCAAACGCCCCATCCTGATCGATCCCAATAATCCGCAAATTCTGGCAAATATGCGCTTCGCCCACTCGGCACTGGTGGCAGTGCCCGCAATTCACGTGCATCTCCGCGCTGACCAAATCCCCGACCTTTACCGCCGTAACCTCTTCGCCTACGCGCTCGACAACTCCGCAAAACTCGTGTCCCAGCGTCAACGGCGGCTTGATCCGTCCCTGCGACCACCGGTCCCATCCATAAATGTGCAAATCCGTCCCGCAAATCGACGCCGTCTTCACGCGCACCAAAACATCCGCCGCCCCAATCGCCGGCACCGGTGCCGTTTCAAACGACAACCCGCGCCCCGCCTGCATCTTCCGCAACGCCTTCATAGTTGCTGCCATCTATCTCGGCCCTCGCTCAAGACACAATCCCCGATGCTAGCACAGCCCGCACCTCCGGCCACGCTTCGCTCCCCCGCTCTCTCCACAGGGCGACGGTGTTTCCAATTTCGTATTTCGCGTTTTCGAATTTCGGATCTCGAACTTCGAATTTCGTATTTCGTTCCCTACCGCGCAATCTCCTCCAAAACCAACCCATTCGTCCTCGGCCCCATCACCGCCACGACACCCGCCACCAAAATCATCGCCACCGCCAAAACCGCAAACACCGCCGGCACCCCATGCACCAAAACCGCCCCAATCAAAATCGAAGTAAACGCCGCGCTCAACCGGCTCCAGCTATACGTAAACCCCACACCAGTCGCCCGCAGCCGCGTAGGAAACAGCTCCGCCTGATACGCATGAAACGCCGCCGAAAACCAATAATTCGCCAGCGTGAAAAGCGCCCCAAATGCCACCACAGCCGCAGGGGCAATCGAATTCCCAAATCCCAATCCCAGCCCCGCCACCAGCAAAGCCAGCACAACAATCGTCCACTTCCTCTCCATCCTGTCCGATGTAAACGCAGCCAAGAGCGGCCCAATCGGCGAAACCAGCGCAATCAGCAACGTGTACTCCAGCGAATGCAAAAGCGAAACTCCTCGCTTCAACAAAAACGTAGGCGCCCAATTCGCAAATCCATAAAACCCAACCGTCTGCAAAGCCTGAAAAATCACCAGCATCACCGTCCGCGAAAGATAAGGTTGCTTCCACAACTCCCAAAACGATCCGCTCTCCTTCTTCTCTGTGCCCTCTGCGCTCTCCGTGTCCTCTGTGTAAATTCTTTTCCCTTCTTTTGAAAACGACTCGTTCTCCAACGCCGTCATAATCGCGTCCGCTTCCGCCACCCGTCCCCGGCTCTCCAACCACCGCGGCGACTCCGGCAATCTCCGCCGAAACCACCAAGTCAAAAGCGCCCCCGACGCCCCAATCACCATCACCCACCGCCATCCGCTCATCAAAAAATGAGTCGGCACCAGCAACCGCGAAAGCACGGCCGCCACCGGCACCGCGCAAAATCCCGCCACCTGCGTGATCGCCACATACCGCCCCCGCGCGCGCCCCGGCACCACCTCCGTAACATACGTATCAATCACCACAATCTCCGCGCCAATCCCCACACCCGCGAAAAACCGCAGCGCAATCAACCACCCCGCCGTCGGCGCAAACGCATCCGCAAACGTAAACACCGAATAAATCAAAAGCAGCAGAATAAACGCGCTCCGTCGCCCCATCCGGTCGCTGCCCATCCCAAACACCACCGTCCCCACAAACATCCCCAAAAATCCCGCCGCCACAAAAAACGTAAATTGCCGCAGCGTAAGAAACCCCGACTGCTGCAAAACAGCCCCGATGTACGCCACAATAAAAATGTCGTACAAATCAAAAAAATTCCCCAGCGACACCAAAGCAATAAACCGCCGGTGAAACCTTCCCAGCGGCAACCGCTCAATCCTCTCCGCAATCGTCATATAGTTTTCTGTGTCATCCCGCGCACCAAACCAAGATTGTCATTCCGAGCGTAGCGAGGAATCTGCTTTTCGCGCTGCTCTTTTCGAATTTCCAATTTCGCTTTCCGCCCTTCCCTACTTCACCTCGGCGACGAGCCCAGTCTTCTCCAACGCCCGCAAATACTCCACCACCATCTCCAACGGCACCGGCCCATACTCCGCCGACACCGAATCCCGAATCTCCTGCGCATTCCTCTTCCCATCCGCAAAATTCAAAACCTCATACGCATACTCCTCGCCGCCACCCCACAATCCCTCATAACTCATCAGCTTCGGCGTCGCCACTCCAGCCGCCTTAGCATGGTCCGCAAAATAGTCATACCCAAAGACCGCCAGCGGGCCCTTCGGTTGCCGTTTCCTTTGAAATCGTTTGGCGCTTTCTGCGGTCCCGCCTTGCTCGGATGGCGGGCACTCCGGTCCGTCCATACGGAGAACCTCCTCCTTCAATGCGACGAAACGGTCCAATTCGTTTCGCGCGGCCGTCTCATACCGGAGGCCGTAGTCGTCCGCGCACGCGGTTTCGCGCTGTGAAAGGGAGTTTCGCCGTGCGATTAGCAACGCTCCACGCCATGGGCTCTCAAAATCGATCGTGCTTCTTGCGACGGAGACGTTTTCCGTTGTGAGGCGACTCAAAAAATACCCGCTAGCCGCGCCAATAAACGCCGCCCTCTTCAACTTCGTCGTATCAATATTCGCCGCCGTATCAAAATTCGTATGAATGTACCGGTCCGGCCAGTCATTCATATAAATCGCCGGTATTCCGAACGACGAATCCTGATACACATCGTGGTCACTCCCCATCGTGTACGCCGAATACTCCGCCCGCAGCGGCTCCTTACCGCCCTCCGGCGCCACAAACGGATACTCCGCCTTCCCTGTCGCCGCAAATTTGTACGACTCCTCGTTCACAAACTCCGCAAGCGCCCACGCCAGGTCATGCACAAATGACGGCAAACTCATCGGCCCCCGCGTCACGTGAAACACCGCCTTCGTCTCAGGGCCGCCGCCCACCATATCCATGTGAATCGCCGCTTTGATCCGCGCCGCAAATTCCGGTTTGCCGTTCAGCAGTGCCAGAGTCCCTTCAATCTCCGGCGGCCAAATAAACCGAATCGTCCGGGCCGGCCGCGCCAATTTCCCCTCCGCAATCAACTTCTGCAAAGTCCGCGCTACCTCCAGAATCGTCACGCACCCGCTGGCATTGTCATTCGCTCCCGGCCGCTGGTGATCCAGGTGGCACGAAAACACAATCTCTTCCTCCTTCAATTTCGGGTCCGACCCAGGAATCGTGGCCGTCACCACTTCATAATTCCCCGCATGCTGCCCCGCCTTCACCACCGCATGCAGCGTGATCTTTTCCCCGCGCGCCAACCGCTCCCGCATCCCCCGCGCCGTCTTCAGCGACACCATAAACGCAAATGTCTTGTGCTCCGTAAACGTCTCCAAGTGCCCCCACCGAATCAAATTCTCGTCCTCGCCCCACCACGCGTTCTTCTGGTTCTGCGCATAACTCACAATCCCCACCGCGCCAAATTTTCCCACCGCCAAATCTTGCACCGCCCCTGGCGACGCGCTAACCAAAACAATCTTCCCCTTCACATCCTTCCCCGCATAATCCGCGTCGCTAGTCCCGCCGCCACCCACATCCACCAGTTCCGCCGTAAGATCCGCCGATTCGCTGTCCTCCGCCAACACCACCGGCTCCGCCTCATAACTAGCGACTAGCATGTCTTTGCCAACGAAATAATCGCAGGGCACCGATTTAGGATCTTTCCCAGCCTGCTTCGCTCGCCCTTCTGCCGCCTTGCAATCAGAAGAAAGTGCGATCTCCGTCTCCCACAACTCACCTCTTTCCGCGTCCCACGCCGGCCGCGACCTCTGCGTCCCATAAAAAATCTTCCCATCCGCCGGAAATTCCAATATCGCCACGTCGCTCAACCCATAAGCCCGCGCCCGTTCCGCCACCAACTCCGCCGCCGAGTGAAACCCCCGCGACCCGCGCTGCCGGTGAAACGCAGCAATCACCTCCAAATTCCTCTTCGCCGTCTCCCCGCTCAACTCATTCGCCAAAGCCGCCACATCCTTCTCCGCCAAAAGCGGCGGCTTTTGCGCCCTTAACACGCCCGCCCACAATCCGCCAGCGATCATAGCCATCACAAGAATCTTCTTCATCACAATCCCTCCGCTTCGCGCACGTGTAGGCGCCGGGCTTCAGCCCGGCAGTCTTTCGTTCGCACCGCCGCCATCCAGCAACCTCGTCCGAATATGGCGCCGCGATTCTACCTTCATTTCAAGCCACCAATCGTCCTTTCCCGTGGGGGTACGATGCATCGTGCCCGTTCTTCTCTCTCCAAGAACAGACAATCCGTCCTTACCGATCCGCGCAAACAAAACTGTCAGCGAGACAAAGCTAGTTTAAAAAGGGATAATGCTCCCAACTCAGACGGAGTTACCGCTCGGAGCAAAAAACGCGCTGCCCCGGGCAGATTCTTATTCTTGTCGCGCATTTTGCGGGTGCGCACGGCTCGTATCCGGGGTGCTCATTTTTCACAGCGGTTTTTTTGTGGAGTCGTAAGGTTTGACCTCCTCACCTCAGCCAGGTCCGCGCAAAGCGGAGCGCCTTCTCCTTGTGCTCTTTCTTCTCTCTCTGCCCATGCTCAATCCCTGGGTGCGTGGAGACGGCGTCGGCTACTACGCTTATGCGCGTGCTCCGCTCATCCAGCACAATCTCGATTTCACCAGGGACTATCAGGAAGCAAACATCAGCTTCCGCGAAAATCGTCTGGACAAAAACGGCCAGCCGACCGCTGAATTTCGCACTCGCACCGGCCACCTCGAAAATCACTTCACCGTAGGCCCTGCGATCCTCTGGGCTCCCTTTCTGCTCGTTAGTCACGCCGGCGTTCTGTTCGCACGTGCTCTCGGTTCGGCGATTCCCGCCGACGGATTTTCCATGCCGTACCGCATCGCCATGGCGCTCGCCACGGCGCTGTACGGTTTTCTAGGCATGCTCATTTCCTTTCGCATCGCCCGCAAATACGTCGACGAAACCTGGGCCTTGCTCGCCACTCTCGCAATCTGGTGGGCGAGTTCGCTTCCCGTCTACATGTACTTCAATCCGTCGTGGTCGCACGCGCACTCGGCTTTTGTTGTCGCGCTCTTTTTGTGGTACTGGCACGAAACGCGAAACGACCGCTCGCTGGGGCAGTGGATTTTGCTGGGGGCATTGGCGGGCCTGATGCTCGACGTCTACTACGCCAATGTGATGCTATTTGTCATACTGCCGTTCGAAGCGCTGCGTGACTACAGCGCGGCGCTTCGCAAAGCGACGCCCCGCACGCCGAGCGTTGTGCAACTCCTGGCGCGGCACGCCGCTTTCGCGGCCACGCTCATCCTATGCCTGCTGCCGACATTTATCGCCCACCGCATCATTTACGGCAGCTCTTTTGAAACGGGCTATATTCCCATCAGCCATTGGAATTGGAGCTCGCCGAATCTTTTGTCCGTGCTTTTTTCCTCGAATCACGGCTTGATTTCGTGGACGCCGGTTCTGCTGTTCGCCGTGATTGGCCTCGTGGCCTTTTGGCGTAGCGTGCCGCGCGTCGGCGGAGCCTTTCTGGTGGCGGCTCTCGCGTTTTATTACTTCATCGCATCGTACCCGGACTGGGCGGGAATTTCTTCTTACGGAAACCGTTTTTTTGTTTCGCTAACTCCGCTTTTTATTCTGGGGCTCGCCGTTTTTCTGGACCGCTTCACGCGCGTCTTTCGAACGCGCCGCGCCGCGCTCGCTGCCGCGTCCGCTTTTTTGGCGTGCTTTGTTTTCTGGAATGCCGGCCTGATGTTTCAATGGGGCACACACCTCATCCCCGCGCGCGGCCCGATCTCATTTTCAGAAATGATTCAAAACCAATTTCTCGTCGTCCCGCGCCAGATTACGATGCAGTTCGAGAAATATTTATTTGGCCGCAAAGCCATGATGCAGCAGATCGAGCAGCGGGATCTCGAACAACTCAAGAAAAGCCCGCCTCCATGATGCCTCTTTCTTTCCAGTATTGTGGCGGTAAGAAGGCGAAGAACCGTACTGCCTGTAGCGGTGAACGGTATAGGGCAGCAGTGGAGGCAACGAAGCTGCTAAAGCCCTGTGCAGAGGGTCAGGGACTTTTTCTTGAGTCCTTTACGGTTTGATGTCCGGAGTATTCGCATCTTTATCCAACTTCATAGATACTGCGCCACGAACTTCTGTCGACGCGTTTTCTCCTTGGCGGGTGAGATAGAGGACGAACGGAGTGACCTCGAAGGGCATCTTTTCATCTTCGGCCAACGCGTCCACGGGCTTGGATTTGAGCATCTGCAGCTCATCGTTCCATGGTTCGACCTTGATCCGTCCGCCAAGCGGCAGCGCAGCGACGACGTTGCCCACTGGCTTTTCTGCCGGTGGCTGCCCGCGGGGCACCGCGGAAGCGATCGTCCAGCTTGTCGCGACCCTGTTGCCCAGATGCGGGCTGACCAGATTGGGGATCTCCTTCGAACGTTGATTCAGCGCTTGGAGGAAGAGTTGCGTGTTTCCAGGCTGATCCTTGTACGGCGAGTTCTTCATCAGCGCGATCCCCTCCTGGGTCGCTGCCTGTTCCTCTTCCGGTGTATGAGTAAAACCAAAGTGATGGAACGTATCCTTTTCGTCGAACCGCAGGCGATTGAAGAACGCAAATTGAGTGCCCATGCGATGTCCAAGCACGACATGACCGAGCTCGTGCGCAAGGATGGCCGCGAGGCTGGCCTCGTCAGGAAGCACGTCCACCAAGCCGCGACTCAGAACGATGGTGTGGCCCATGGTGAAGGACTCGAGAGTTGAGGTCATCAGAACGCGGCAGCGGACGGCCGGCTGGATATCGAGGTTATTGGTGACTTCGAGGTTGTTGACTACCGTCTCCAGCACCTTATCCACTTCCCCATACGGCGCCATTAAGCCCAGCTGCTCCATCTTGGCTGCGACATTGTCTTCGGCCTGGCGGCCCCAGGCGCGTTTCTCCTCCAGCGGAGAGTAGTCGTTAGCGATTTCAGATTGATCCTTGACTGGTCTCGGCGTCTCCACGAGGACTTTGCTCAGTTCTTGCTCTTCCCGAGCGTGGCTCGGGGCATAGTCCCAAAGGCGCGTCTGCGCCCTGAATGTCTTGACTGCTAGGTTGTCCACTTGTTCGCTGTAGATGAAAGCCGGAAGCCATTCATTCTTCCCGGCATTCGTGCGCCAGCTGTCGAAATTGAAGTAGTAACTGGTCTTAGACCGGCTGCCGTAGCCGCCGTTGAAGCGCACGATGTGATAATCCTGATCTTCTACCCATATGCGGCCGACAAAGCGCCCTTTGTCATTCTTCGACAATGGATCGACATCGAAAACGAGACAGCGAACTTCACCCAGGAACTCACGGCCGACATAGTCGAACTTGTAGTGCTGACGGTCGAAGCCGTTTGTGTCTAAGTAAATCATCTGAAGGAAGCCACGCGGGAGGAATTCCGTCGAGAACAAGTTCCCCAAGCCGCCGAACATGTTGTGTTTGGTATGGGTGCCACTGATCAGCGGCTCGATCTCCAGGCCCTTCGCGAGCTCGGCGCGGCCAAGAAAATAATTGTCGCCGTTCGCCACTCCGACCTGATCCTTGGTCGGACGGAGAAGCTGGATGTATGTTTCCACGATGGGGGAGTATCGGCGAACCGACTGCACTTCCACCTGCTCTTGTGCCACGATCTTGTCCACGACTTGGGTCAGGGTCGTCTGTTGCTGAGGGACTGCAGACAGTGGGATCGCACCCAGCGCCAGTGCCACAGGCAATATCTTCAGGGTACGCATAATGTCTCCTGAACTTTACGTTAGAGAGCCAGCTGGTACTTGAAAGGCTAGGCTCCAAAAGAAGACCTGCCAGCTGTATCGAGGGTCAGTTTAAGGACAGGTGGGCTTACTTATTGGCGCCCTGGACGAAATGCCTGTGGCTTGAGTGAACATTTGGAGCACAGTCATCTCTCTCATTCTTGGACTTCATTTTGTAATGAGCGTGGCTTGCTGCTCGCGTACAACGCCTATCGCTCGCAGGTGTCAAAGCGTTAGAATTCCAGCTGCGAATCCTACGGATTTATGGCTGAAAAACCTAGGGTGTCTGTGATCATTGTCAATTGGAACGGCGCACAGCACCTTCGCATCTGTCTGCCAAGTCTTCTGTCTCAATCGTTTACGTCGCTGGAGATTGTCGTTGTTGATAACCGCTCGTCGGACGACTCCGCAGAAGTAGCCAAGAGTTATAGTGTGCGCTGGCTTCCTCTCGAAGAGAATCCTGGCCTCGCGCCGGCCCTAAACCGAGGCGCCAAAATTGCCAAGGGTGACCTGCTGCTTTTCGTGAACAACGATATGCGATTCGACCCGGGATTTGTATCTGCGCTCGTCAAACCGTTTGAGAGTGACGAGGAACTTTTTGCGACCGATGGGATGCAGTTCAACTGGGATGGAACTGCCCGCGGACATTTGGCGGCGCGCCTGACGGATCTCCGTCCTAAGCGAGAATCTTCTGCAGAATTAGTGCCTGGGCTATACTTCTATCAGCAAGAAAAGTCTGAGGAGTCACCAGTATTTATGGGCTCGGCCGCGTGCATGATGGTGCGGAAGACGCTCTTTGAGAAGTTGGGAGGATTTGACGACCGCCTTCCGCTGGGGTACGAAGATGTTGAGATTTGCTGGAGGGCATGGGTGCACCGGCAGAAAACCTTGTACGTCCCGAGTGCAATTTGCTGGCACCGTGTGGGCAGTTCGATTCAATCTCTGGCAGCTGAGCGCTTCAGTTTCCGAGGCGTGTTGAAGGGGCGACTTCTTTTTGCAACAAAATTGCTTCCCTTTCGATATGCATTCCACACCTGGCTGGTTTCGACGGCTGGCCTGGCTAAGGATATAGGCCGGCTGAGGTGGAAATTTGCGAAGGACCGCATCGGGGTGCTGTGGTATATGGCTGGGCTTGTTACGAAACTGCTGAGGGAAAAGAAAGCCCTGTTCAGGAATGCAAATATCTCGCCAAAGGAACAGCTCGATTTCCTTCTTAGGCTAGCGGACGATAATGCCCTTGTGGACCGATGCAAATAGGGTTTAGAAACGCGGGAAGTCCACGCCGCCTCCCTCTTCGACGGCTCAATAGGCCATGGTGATATGCAGAAACTTCTGCTGAAGGGCGTCCGATATATCAAGTGTTACACCGAACTGGCCTTTGGCGGCCGGCCTGACACTATCGAAGCTACCATCGATTATTGTGTCGATCGGCCCATTCTGATGGCGCAGGTACGCTCTGAAATTGTGGAGCTGGGGAAATTGCTGCAGGGTGTTGCCCCGAAGCGCAGCCTGGAGATCGGCACCAACTACGGAGGCACGCTCTTTCTGCTGTGTACGGTGTCACCGCCGGGAGCACAGATTATCAGCGTGGACCTGGGCGGGGGGCCTTTCGGTGGAGGCTATCCGCGACGCAAAATTCCGCTTGTATCGAAAATTTCCAAGAAACGGCCAGAAATTGCGCCTCATCCGGGCCGATTCGCACTTGCCAGAGACCCAAGTACGCGTGTTGGATGCCCTGCAAGGAGAGAGATTGGATTATTTGTTCATAGATGGCGATCACACGTATGAGGGCGTGAGGAGAGATTTCGAGATGTACTCGCCACTCGTGCGAAGCGACGGACTGGTGGCCTTTCACGATATCGCCGAGCATCGCCGGGAGCCGGCATGCGAAGTGGATAAGTTTTGGAATGAAATCAAGCAGCACTACCGGCACCGCGAAATGATCGAGAACCCTAACCAAGGATGGGCCGGCATCGGGGTTTTATTCATGCCATAAGGAAGACGGTCTGCGTAATTGCTTCGCTGCGCTTGGTGAGAAAACGGATTGTTTCAAAATGAGTCTTCAATGGAAACGCAGCCGCTAGGTGCTGGCATCCCATGGTCCGCAAGAAGGTCTGGGAAGTTGTTTGCGGATTACAGTGATTCGAAATCGACATGGAGTTACTTTTGCAAGCGGCGAGTGCGAATCCGGGCGTCTGCGAATGGGCAAGAACAAGGAATTCGAGGTCCAATATGGCTAGGCCGTTCGTAACTGCTCTGGTCGACACCTACAATCATGAAGCCATGATCGGCGAGGCCATCGCCAGCGTGCTGGCACAGGACTTTCCCGCCTCTGAGATGGAAGTCCTAGTTGTAGACGATGGTTCAACTGATCACACCCCCGAAATTGTCCGCCAGTTCGCGCCTCGGGTCCGGCTCATTCGTAAAGCCAACGGCGGTCAGGCCTCTGCCTTCAACGCCGGAATCGCCGAGGCGCAAGGAGAAATTGTTGCTTTCCTGGATGGCGATGATTGGTGGGACGCAAAGAAACTCACGCGAGTCGCACGGGTCTTCGCCGCCAGCCCGGAAGTGGGATTTGTAGGACACAGCATCACAGAAGTCTTGCTCGACGGCAGCCATCGAGTCGAAGAACTCCGGGAGGAATCGCGTTTTCAGGCGAACTCGCCCGAAGGGGCACGATTGTTCCGCACTCGCAAGAATTTTCTTGGCACGAGTCGTATGACCATTCGTAGAGATCTGCTCAAGCGAATCGTGCCGGTCCCGGAGACGCTGGTCATTCAGGCGGACGAATACCTCTTTACGATGGCGGCAGTCCTCTCAGTAGTGGTCGTCTTGTCGGAGCCACTGACCTTTTACCGCCATCATGGTTCCAACTTTTTCATCATCTCCGCGGACGATCCGGCAAAAGTCCGCAGTAAACTCATGGTTCTTCAAGCGCTTTCCAGAGAGCTCTCGGAACGCCTCCGAGTGCTGGATATGGAACCGGGAACCAGGAAAGCCATCGTGGAGACCGTTGAGATTGAGGCCAGGCTTCTACGCCTTGCTGTGGATGGAGGTTGGCCCTGGGAGACTGTCTTTACGGAGCTGCAGTTAATGCGCATCCTTCACAGAGATGCATCCATCTGGCAGCACCTGTTTAGTTGCGCAAGGCTCATTCCAGCCCTCGCGATGCCGCCGCGCACTTACTACCGATGGCGGCGGAGACTAGCGCAGGCTTCTTTTTATCAGCGAGTAAGGCGGAGATTCTTTCCCTTCCCGGTGCCAAACCACGTCAACCGACAAGAGAAGGGAGTACGGTGAAGGCGGAGTGGTCACGCCCCCGAAGAAATCTCAGGGAGAAGCGGTTCGTTTCAAATAAGATTCATGGAAGCCGTATTGTTTCCGCGCAGCAGGCTAAACGGGCTGGCAGAAGTGGCGAAGGCCGGAATAACCAATGATTACGCTCGGAATAAACTATACGCGGATGCATGATTCATCGGCTTGTATCGTGCGTGACGGTGAACTCCTTTTCGCAGTGGCCGAGGAGCGCATCAGCCGACAGAAACATGACGCCAGTTTTCCGCGGCTGGCAATCCAATCCTGCTTGGATTTTTCACAAATTCGTGCGGAGCAGCTGGACGAAGTCTGCTTTGGCTGGTCGACGGCCGGGCGCGGGTTTCCGTCACGACTTGAAGTGTTTTGCTACCGGAGGCTTGCCCTTCACGTATTTGAACCTTCTGACCACCACGCTGCATTTTCTTAAGATGTGGCATCAGGGAAGCGGGGCGAAGTTGTTCCTGCAGCAGTTCGGCCCAACGAAGGCGAGGATGCGGTTTGTGGATCATCATCTCGCGCATGCCATCAGCGCGTATGGATACTCGGGTTTCGATGAGGCCGCCGTTGTGGTGATGGATGGCCGGGGAGCTTGGGAAGCGACGTCGATCTGGCACGGTCGCAACGGAAGGCTTGAACATCGTACTCACGATTCCGTTTCCCAACTCTATTGGATATTTTTACAGCCAATTTACGGAGTTCCTTGGATTTCAGCCCAATAGCGATGAATGGAAAGTGATGGGACTCGCGCCGTACGGAAAGCCCGGGCATCGATTTATCTGCGTTCATTGATCTCGAGACCGTGCCATATCGGGTCGATACGAGACAGAGTGGCTGCTCACGGTTCGGTTTCGCTCGCAAAGGCGAGTCGATTGTTGGGAGCGCGGCGCGTGCCGGAAAGTGAGATCGAGCAACGGCACAAAGACATTGCGTTCGCCGTGCAAGAGGCTTGCGAAACTGCGATGCTGAACGTCGTGAGAATGGCGATCGAAAAGACGCGATGCCGCGACGTTTGCCTTGCGGGAGGCGTAGCCCTCAACTCAAAAGCCAACGGAAAGATTCTTGCTTCGGGCCTAGTGGGAAAGCTCTTCGTGCAGCCAGCCGCTTCAGATGATGGAGTGGCATTGGGCGCGGCGTTGGCACCCTATCTCGACAGTGGTGGAAAATTGCCGAACAAAGAGATGCGGCATGGATACTGGGGGCCATCTTTTGACGACGATGCAATCGAGAATGCACTTCGGACTTACAAATTGCGCTATACGCGGGTTTCCGATCCGGCGTCCTCCGCTGCTGAATTGCTGTCAGAAGGGAAAATTCTGGGATGGTTTCAAGGGAGGATGGAGTTCGGGCCGCGAGCGCTCGGAAGCCGGTCGATTCTAGCGGATCCCCGCGATCCGGAAATGAACGCTAAAGTGAATAACGCGGTGAAGTTTCGAGAATGGTGGCGGCCGTTCGCACCTTCCTTGAAGAAAGAAGCGGCCGGGGAATATCTCGAGAGCGCGTCAGATTCACCATTTATGATTCTTACAGCGCAAGTGCGGCCGGAGAAAAGAAGCATCATTCCGTCGGTGACCCATGTGGATGGCAGTGCACGGCCGCAAACGGTGGAGAAGGAAATTAACTCGCTCTACTGGCGCCTCATCGATGAATTTGGAAAGCGCACGGGCGTGCCCGTCATCATGAATACATCATTCAATCTGCGCGGCGAAGCCATAGTGCACACACCTACAGATGCCATCCGCACGTTTTTTAGTTCGGGCATGGACGCTCTCGTGATCGGCAGTTTTCTGGTTGTGAAGTGACGACCGTTCTGTGAGACATCGAGCGTCATCCGTTTGACGACCGGTTTTTGACCATTCGCTCATTTCCGCTGAGGGTGGCGCGGCAAGGCAGAGTTAGACCACGGCTTTTTCAATGTCGCACTCGATAAATAGGCGCAAGATGATGACCGCCAAAAGCATGGACAAGGGTCCCCCGATCTGGCAGTCCAGCGATGATGCTCCTCGCTTGAAGGAGCTATATCCCTCAAAATTTTTCTTGGGCCGAGGAACTTTAGAGAGCACGCGTGAGTTGCGTTTGGAGCTTGCGACCGACTTCCTCCAAAGCGATAATGCAATCGTGTTGAAAAGCGAGATCCAGTGCGACTTGGCCACCAGGAGCCACCGATACGCATGAAAGGCGTAGTTCTTGCCGGCGGAACTGGAACCCGACTGAATCCGCTCACTCGGGTGACCAACAAACACCTCCTTCCCGTATTTGACAAGCCCATGGTGTACTACCCGATTCAAACCCTTGTGAACGCCGGGATCCAGGAGATTCTCCTCGTTACGGGCGGAAAAAACGCGGGCGATTTCTTGCGTCTGCTGGGGAACGGCCGCCCTTTCGGTTTGAAACATTTAAACTATACGTACCAGGAAGGCGAGGGCGGAATCGCGGAGGCCCTGGGTTTGGCGGAGTATTTTGCAGCTGGAGAACAAATCTGCGTCGTCCTGGGCGACAACATCATCGAGAACAATATCTGCCACGCTGTGGAGGCATTCAAAAAGCAGAAAGAGGGCGCGAAAGTTCTTCTAAAAGAAGTGGAAGATGCCCAGCGCTTTGGCGTGGCAGAGATTCAAGACAACCGCGTCGTGGGCATCGAAGAAAAACCAGCGGCGCCCAAGTCCAAGTACGCCGTCATCGGTGTCTACCTCTACGACGCCACGGTATTTCAGAAGATCCGCCGGCTGAAACCCTCTGGACGTGGGGAACTGGAAATCAGCGACGTCAATAACTTCTACATTCAAGAAGGCAAACTTAGCTACGAAATTCTCGAAGGTTGGTGGACCGACGCTGGCACTTTCGATTCCTTACTCCGCGCCAATAAACTTGTTGCGGAGACGGGCGCAAACAAGATGGCCGGCAAACATGCGACCGGCAATCCTGGCCGCCAGGACGTGCAGCGATGAAGTTATTCGTTACGGGAGGGGCGGGCTTTATCGGTTCCAACTTCATTCGCCATGTTCTGGAGTCAAACAGCGGCTACTCGGTCGTTAATTTCGACAAGCTAACCTACGCTGCAAATCTTGCCAGCCTGAGATCTGTGGAAGAGAACCCCCGATATCGGTTTGTCAAAGGGGACATCTGCGACGTCATCGCAGTCGAAGCCGCTATGCGGGGCTGCGACGCGGTAGTCCATTTCGCGGCCGAGTCCCATGTGGATCGCAGCATCTACGAGCCGGCCCCAGTCATCGAAACCAACATTACTGGCACCTTCGTACTCTTGGAGATGGTTCGGCGCATCGGAATCAAATGCTTCGTCCAGGTCTCCACCGATGAAGTGTATGGTGACTTGCCCCCGGAAATCTTTGCGAACGAAGAATCACCGCTGCGGCCAAGCAGCCCGTACTCCTCCTCCAAAGCAGCGGCAGACCTTCTGGTGCTCTCTTTCGTACGAACCTATGGTGTTCCAGCTGTAGTTACACGCTCCTCGAACAACTATGGCCCATTTCAATTCCCTGAGAAATTCTTACCTCTGATGATCACGAACGCGCTTGTCGGGAAGCCCCTGCCCATTTACGGAGACGGCAGGCAGCAACGCGACTGGCTCCACGTTGAAGATAATTGCCGCGGGATCTTGACGGTTCTCGAGCGTGGCCGTACCGGCGAGATCTATAACATTGGCGGTAGAGACATCGAAGAGAATCTCGCGATGTCGAAGCGCGTTCTTCGGGCAATGGGCAAACCCGATACGCTGCTTGCCTTCGTGAAAGACCGCCCTGGCCATGACCGCCGCTATGCCCTCAATTGCAAGAAGGCCGAGGTGGAACTCGGATGGAAACCGATCATTTCTTTGGATGAAGGTTTGCGGCAGACGATGGAGTGGTATGAATCCAATGCCGAATGGCTTATCAGTTTGCAGGCAGGCGAGTACCGCTCCTATTACGAAAAGTATTATGACAATCGAGATTCTTCTCTCCAGGCGATTTTGCCGTCGGAGCCGAAGTCTCTGCCATAAATTCAAGCGTTCACCATGTGCCGCGAGGTTCTGCTAAAATCCTGTTTTTGTTTTGTTCATCGAGACGTATCCTGGTTTGACCGAGGGCCTAACTTTCTTGCAGCGGATTGAAACTTCACTACCGGGTGTGCTGGAACTACGCCCGAAGGTCTTCCAAGACGCGCGCGGTATTTTCTTCGAGACATACCATTCCGCAAGGTTCACGGAGTTGGGAATCACAGATACTTTCCTCCAAGATAACCACTCGACTTCAAGGAAAGGCACGCTCCGCGGGCTACATTATCAATTGCACCGCCCCCAAGCAAAGCTGTGCCGCGTTGTCGAAGGCCAAGCACTCGACGTTGTACTGGATGTGCGCGAGGGTTCTCCCCACTTCGGTAGATGGGCCAGTGTCGTCCTCAGCGCGAAAGACCATAACCAGATTTATGTGCCAGCTGGATTTGCCCACGGTTTCCTGGCTCTTTCCGATACAGTCCAATTTCTGTACAAGTGCAGCGACTTTTACGATCCGCAGGACGAGTATGGCGTCTTGTGGAGGGACACTGACCTCAAAATCCAGTGGGGCATCGAAAGCCCTGTTGTGTCGGAAAAAGATTCGGGACTTCGAACCTTGGCGACGATTCCAAAAGAATGTCTACCGCGATACCGGAAACAATGAGTTCCAGGATTCTATTGACCGGAAAGACTGGGCAAATCGGTGCCGAGCTCCTGGCACTTCTTCCACGTTTGGGAGAGGTGGTTGCATTTGATCGCCATGAGCTGGATCTTTCAAACCCCGAGCAGATCCGGCGGGCAATCCGGGACGTTCAGCCAACTGTCATCGTAAATGCCGCTGCATACACTTCCGTGGACAAGGCAGAAAGGGAGGAAAAACAGGCCCACATCCTAAATGTGGAAGCGCCTGCTTTGATGGCTGAGGAGGCGAAAAAGATCGGCGCAGCTTTGGTGCACTATTCCACAGATTACGTCTTTGATGGTTCGAAAAACCTTCCTTATGAGGAGGCTGATCAACCCAACCCAATCAACGTCTACGGAATGACAAAACTCGCCGGGGAAGAAGCCATACGAACAACGGGAGCTCCTCACCTAATCTTCAGGACCGCATGGGTGTACGGTACAAGAGGGCGGAACTTCTTGCTTACCGTCCTACGGCTCGCAACGGAGCGCGAGGAGTTGAGGATTGTGCGCGACCAATTCGGGGCGCCGACCTGGAGTCGCGAAATTGCCAAGTGCACTGCAAGGGTCTTGGCGCAACTGTCTCGAGAAGGCCAGCAGGCTGTCTCCAGATTCAGCGGCACTTATCACCTCACAGCCGCGGGCAAAACGAGCTGGTTTGAATTTACGGAAGCGATTTTGGAGGCAGCCTCGAGAACACCCAGGGACATTCCCTGGTTTACAGCTGCAACCGGCAGTAACCCCTTGGTCGTGCGTCGTGTCACCCCTATCGTGACGGAACAATATCCAACGCTTGCGCGCCGCCCCGCCTATTCCGTGCTCTCGAATCATAGGCTGAAGCAGATTTTTGGTTTGGAACTACCGGACTGGAGGTCGCAATTGTCCTCGGCGTTCGGTAGTGGCCAGATCAATGATTAATCCCCGTGATCCATAAGTGGAAATTCTCTGTCCGCTACTCAGATGCTCCGTAACCCAATGGGGGAACTAGGCAGATGGCGCAGAAAATCGAATATTAAATATATCTTCGATACTAGATCTCTATTGGGTGGCAAACCGCGTCTTTACTGCCATTCTTCGGCCACATTCTGTCGGCTACGATTACCGCAAACGCCACTATGGAGATCATCCAGACTGCCACTCAGTCGATGGAATGAAATCAGGTGCTACCCAAATGCAGAGTGAAACAGTGAGGCACTAAGAATCGTCTTCGGCTTGCCCCTCTCGTGCATTGTGCTACTCCTCTCATCGCGAGCAGCTTGCATCTCTGCTACTCTAATCGAGGGTTCGTCGCGGCACTCTTGGAGTTCGACGAACTAGTTTTCTTGGGGTTCTACTAAGACTCAATGGCTTCGGTTACCGCACCAGCTTCGCCTCTTCCGGTGCAGCACGCCGCGCCGGCCACTGTGCGGATTGAACCGCCGCGCGGATGGCTTGATCTGCGCCTTGGCGAGGTGTGGTCCTACCGCGAGCTGCTTTATTTTTTCGTATGGCGCGACGTCAAAGTCCGCTACAAACAAACCGTCATAGGCGTCGCTTGGGTCGTACTGCAACCGCTGCTCACGATGGGAGTCTTCACACTTTTTTTTGGTCGGCTTGCGAAGCTGCCATCCGACGGCCTCGCCTACCCCGTCTTCTACTTTTGCGCGCTCGTTCCATGGAACTATTTTTCCACAGCGCTGCAGTCCTGCACAGCCGTCGTCGTCGATAACCAGCGCGTCATCACAAAGGTTTTTTTTCCCCGTCTGGTGCTTCCGCTTTCCGCCGTTGTTTCCGGCCTAGTCGATTTCGCCATCGGCTTTGTAGTCCTCGGCGTCGTTCTCGCGGTTTACGGCATTCGCCCCGGCCTAGCCGCCTTCTGGCTGCCGGTCCTGCTGCTCCTTGCCGTGCTCACCGCGCTAGGTGTCGGCCTCTGGATGTCCGCGCTCAACGCCCTCTATCGCGACGTAAAATATGTAGTCCCATTCTTAATGCAGTTCTGGATGTTCGCGTCTCCCGTCGCTTATCCGACTTCCCTCGTTCCACAGCGCTGGCGCTGGCTCTACGGCCTCAACCCTATGGCAGGAGTGATTGACGGCTTCCGCTGGGCCCTAACCGGCCACGGCCAACCGCCCGGCCCGCTTCTCCTCGCCTCTTCCGCTATGGTCTTCGCCGTCGTTCTCGGAGGCCTCTTTTTCTTCCAGCGCATGGAAGGCGCGATTGCCGATCGCGTATGACCTACTCGCCTCTTCCTCGCGATCTTGCAGGCGGGCTCCCCGGGCTTGACGCCCTTCGCGGCTCGCCATTGGCACGGTGCTGGTGTTTCACTATTTTCAGCTGACCTGAGTAACCCGCCCCGGCTCATTTCCTGCTCACCTGCAAGCTGCGGCGCACCTTACGTGGTCCGGAGGGGATCCTTGTTGTCGTGAGGCCACTTCTTTTTCAACGCATCGAGGCAGCATTGCCGACTGAGTGTGCAAAAGCAGTGTCAGGGTGGAGGAATGGGGTGATCTGCCAAACGGGGCGACACGCGCAAGGCTTCATCCAACCGGGCACGATAAATGATCCAGCATCCGACGAGCCCCGTGAGAAGTGAAACGGCGGCACCGATGATGCGAGGAATGTGCACGATCGGCAGTACCCACCACCACAACGCGACGACTCGCAACGCGCGAGATCCCGATATCGTGCGGCTTGGAGCACCTCTTTCCGCAAAGATCTCTCTAACGTCGCTCTTCTCTGCATCCTTAACTTGACGAATCGCGGCTGGCCATTCGTGTAGACAGGGCGCGTATCGAAATGACCAAGCTAGCGAAGCTTCCGTGGGGATTCCCTGCTCGTTGAGTTCCGAGTAGTACCGCTCATAAAAACAGAAAGTTGTGGGCACGTTTATCGCAAATCCCAGAACCGTGAGCACGACCAAGGTCTTCCGCAAAGTTCCTTCCAACAAACCTGTGAGCGCGCACAGCACGGGTAGGGTCGGTACGAGGTAACGCGGTCCCCATGACCAAGCCGCGAACCAGTATGGCAAGCAGGAATGCAACACCAAGAATCCCGCAAAGACAGCTGCAATCGCAAGAGCCTCGAATTTGTAACTCTTCCATGCCTTACAGAAACCGAACACTGCCAGAATCACTGGAGGGCAATACCACAGCAGCCCGTATCCGGGCCCGGCTAGCAGCCCCGCAGCGCCCGAAAAAAAGTAGGATGGTTGAAAAGGAAAATGGATCCCAAAATCCAGCGGATGCCCAAATCGTATGACGTTGAAGACCGCAAAGAGGCCAAAACCTACGGCCGTCCCGAGAAGCGGGAGAGCGCATCGGAGAATCGGCACGCCTTTCACAAGCAGATAGGCGGCCAAGATTGGTCCGACGATTATTCCCGTTGGCTTTGCGACCATCGCCAGCGCGGCAAGGCTGGCGCCGAAGACAACATTGAGGAGCGACTTGCCAAACGCGAAGTAAACAGCTGCCGCGGTTAAGAACGCCAACAAGGGCTCGGCGTAAAATGTGCGGCCGTAGGCGAGCGCCACGGTTCCGATGCAAAAACCAACGGCTGCCCACCAAGCGCCCTTTTCAGTTGCCCCCATTCGCCTCGCTAGTAACACAATTATACCCGCTGTTGCCGCCGTCAGAGCTCCCATCATCGGAAGCGAAAAGACTGCAGCTAAGTAGTGGAAGGGCAAATGGGTCACTCGGCTCGCGAGAAGCGCCAGATAGGCGAATGGCACGGCGAGAACGGAGAGGAGCGGATACCAGTGAGAGTAAATTCGTCCGCCCACGCCCGGCACCCCCATTCCCTCAGGCACGGTGAATCCGCGATGGGTGACCAACGACTCGGAGACAGCAAGCATCGCGTTGCCGTCGACGGAGTAGATTCCCGGAGCGATCAGCGCGAGGAAAATCAGCGTGAAACCGACAGAAATCAGGATGGGCTGGGAAAGTGAACCGCGTGAAATGGAAAGAGACATCAGGCCTCCCGCGGCCCCGGATTATACACTCGCCTTCGGTTTCGACCCTGTCGAATCGCGGGACTCCGCGTCAAGGGGCATAGCGCAACGGTATATTGCCGATTAGAATGGATCGTGGGACTTTGCACCTTTTCTAACCGGACATTCATTCGAGCAAGCATGAGCACAGCGGGCACAGCGGTCATTCACGGGGAGGGGCTTGGGAAGCGGTACCGGCGCGGGCTGGCGGCTGATCCTGGTCTGCGGCACGCGCTGGAGCGATTCGTAAAGTCGCCGCTTTCGGCGTTTCGGCGGCAGAAGGACGAAACGTTTTGGGCGCTGAAAGACGTGTCTTTGGAAGTGAATGAAGGCGAGGTGCTTGGCCTAATCGGGCGAAATGGCGCGGGCAAGACCACGCTGCTGAAAATTCTTTCGCGGATTACGAAGCCGACCACGGGCTGGGCGGAGATTCACGGGCGCGTCGGCTCGCTGCTCGAAGTGGGCACGGGATTTCATCCGGAGCTGACGGGCCGCGAAAACGCGTTCCTCAGCGGGGCGATCTTGGGGATGAGCAAGCGCGAAATCGAGCGCAAGTTCGATGAGATTGTGGCGTTCGCGGAGCTGGAGAAATTCATCGATACGCCGGTGAAGCATTATTCCAGCGGCATGTACGTGCGGCTGGCGTTCGCGGTCGCGGCGCATCTCGAGCCGGAAATTCTCCTCGTCGATGAAGTCCTCGCCGTCGGCGACATCAATTTTCAGAAAAAGTGCCTCGGCAAAATGGGCGACGTCGCCCGGGCCGGCCGCACCGTCGTCCTGGTCACTCATCAGATGAATCAAATTCGGCGCCTGTGCCACCGAGTGGCCTGGATCGATGCCGGCTCCGTCCGTCAAGACGGTCCCGCTCCCGAAGTTCTTGCCGCTTACGAATCCGCTATGTTTTCCGGGGATCGCGCGAAAGGCCTCCAACGTGGCGCCGGAGCCAGAGCCCAGTTCCTAAGCTGGCAAATTGCCGAGCCGCGCGAGGATCGGCCAAATACCCTGTCTTCGCTAGGTCCGGTCACCGTTAACTTTGTCGTTGAGCTCGCACAGCCCGTCACCAATGGCGACCACGGGATAGCTCTTTACAATGCGCAACGCCAGTTGATGTGGGCGAGCGCCGCGAGAAACCTTTCGCTCGAGCCAGGGATTCATGTGCTTTCCCACTCCTTTCCTTCTCTCCCTTTACGGCCAGGCGCTTATCAGTGGCAGGCCAGTCTTTGGGATAGCGGAGAAATACTAGACACCTGGGATTGTGTACCCGAGCTGACCATTGCGACGGAAGTTCTCCAGCACTATATGGACGAATGGAACGGTATACTGAATCTCCCGTCTACATTTCGATTCAACGGGAAGGCCCAGTGTGTCTAAAGCGTGGACATTTGACGATGAGTTGACACAAAACTACACGCGCATCCGTCAGGCGTTTATTTCAGAGTTCTTGGATGCGATTCGTGGCCAAGTCTCTCTGCAATCAGCCGTGGATGTTGGATGCGGTGTCGGATATTTCTCCAAGTTTCTTCTTGATCTCGGACTACGTGTAGTTGCCGTTGACGGACGCAAGGAAAATGCAGAAGAGGGCCAGCGCCGCTATCCCAACATTACTTTTCTAACTAGAAATGTAGAGAGTCCTGTTCTGCCAGAGCTCGGTGTTTTTGACCTGGTCCTTTGCGTCGGTCTTCTCTATCACCTTGAAAATCCGTTTCAGGCCGTCCGAAATCTCTCCGCACTAACGGGAAAGGTTTTAATCGTGGAGTCAATGTGCGCACCTGGAGCGGAACCTTCTCTTGAGCTGCTAGATGAGTATGTGGCTGATAACCAGGGACTGAACTACATAGCTTTTTATCCGACGGAGCCCTGTTTGGTTAAAATGCTTTACCGGGCGGGCTTCCCTTTCGTCTACGGGTTTACAGCATTTCCAGATGCGGAGGTGTTTCAAGCTACTCGGTCGCGAAAAAAGGAGCGCACGATACTCGCTGCCTCGAAGGACCGCCTCGATTCGGAGGGCCTCGTACTTCTCCAAGAGCCAAAGCGCTCTTGGGACATTTGGGCGAAGGCCGAAAATCCATGGCGGATCAGGTGGAACCGTTTCGTAGGTTTCTTCCGAAAGTTTTTGCCACAGGCGCTGACGCGCAGCTGAGACGGACAAAATACTTAGTGGCAGGGGGAGATTGGTGCATGGGCTTGAGGCTGGTCAATTGGGGCGGACGCGTACTGCGCAAGGCAGGGACCGAAATACTACGCCGCAACGGAATCAACGGGACCTGGATCGACGTGGGTGCTCACCACGGTGAAGTTACTTTGGGCTACGCGAATCACAATCCGGGGCTCCGTATTTTCGCTTTTGAGCCCAACCTACGAGCTGTAGCGAAAATAATAGGGAAAGCGCCCAATTTCACCGTCATCCCGATGGCAGTGGCCGAGAGGGACGGTTTTGCTGAATTCCGGATCAATACATTTGATCAGGCGAGTTCCCTATTGCTCATGGACGAAGAAGCTCGAAAGTCCTGGGCCCCCGGACAGGGGCTCGACATTGAGTCGACTGTAATAGTTCCGACGATTCGACTCGATACTTTCATGGACCTTTTGGGAATTAGCCATGTTGATTTCCTAAAGATAGACTCTCAAGGGATGGATCTCTCTGTTCTCAGGTCCGCCGGTCAGAGGCTTCGTGACTGTGCCAAAATTACACTCGAAGTCGATCTGTCACCGCGGCGTCTCTATTCTGGATCACCCTCGAAAAATGAAGTTGTGAGCTTCATGAAAGAGGCGGGTTTCGAAATGGTTTCAGCGGAGGACCAAAGCGCTGGCAAAGAAGAGAACCTCACCTTTCTATTAATTCCGAGATTTCGCTCCTCAGCAGGGCCCACGATTTCGGGACAGTTGGGCAGTTCCGCGACAATTCTGTGAAGCATATGAACGCATCGGGCATATCAACGTTTTCGCTATGCTAACTCGAATAAATAAATTCTTGCGAAAGCCCGGACACGAGCAGTCGAGATCATTCTATGTTCGGTTGAGGCGAATGTTCCCGAACTTGCCCATTCCCGTTCGCTTGCCTTATGGGGCCTGGTTCATGGCGCGCAACGATTTTTTTGGCTCGCAACTGGCTTTCGACGGATTTGAAACTGCTGAGCGGGCATTTGTCCAGAACTTTCTTAAGCCAGGGATGACAGTGCTGGATGTTGGTGCGCATCACGGGCTTTACACTCTTTTGGCCTCGAGATGTGTGGGCCACGCAGGAACGGTCACCGCCTTCGAGCCTTCACCCAGGGAGCGTAAAGCCCTGATTTTGAATCTAAGACTCAATAGAGTCAAGAACGTACGAGTGGAGACAATCGCGCTGGGGGCCGGCGATATTCAAACGAAGCTTTACGTGGTAGATCACCAAGAAACGGGGTGTAATAGCCTGCGGCCTCCGGTTACGTCGAGTACCACTTCAACCACCAAGGTTCACGTTCGGCGGCTTGACGATTGGGCAAGGGAGCGACACATCGAGCACGCCGACTTTATCAAACTTGATGTCGAGGGTGGGGAACTTGAATTTTTCAAAGGTGCGGAAGGCTTTCTGACCGGTGGCGAGCGCCCGGTCATTCTTGCGGAGGTGCAGGATATTCGCTCTCAGCCCTGGGGGTACCGCGCAAAAGAAATAATAAACCACTTGCGTGAGAGGAATTTCGTCTGGTTCCGCATTATCGACAACGGACTCTTGGAGCAGCTGGACACCGATGCGGAGGGGTACGACGGCAATTTTGTCGCTGTTCCTCAAGGCTCGCTCAGGACGATTCAAGGGGTCATCGATAGGTAGTAATGCTAACGCTTTTCACCACAGCCAAGCCGTTCAGAGGCCACAGCGCCGTTATTCAGCGCAATGCGCTAAAAAGCTGGGCCCTTTTGCATCCAGATATCGAGGTCATTCTGTTCGGCGATGAGGAGGGGGCCGCTGAGGTCTGCCACGAGTTCGGCCTTCGCCACGAGCCTCATGTCGAGCGGACGGAGTTCGGTGCTAACCGAATCGATTTTATGTTCGCCAAGGCTCAGGAAATTGCCCGCCATGGCGTGCTTTGCTTCTCCAATTGCGACATCGTTCTGCTCCAGGATTTTTACCATGCCGTCGAACGCCTGAAACTAGTGCATCCTCGATTTCTAGCTGTCGGCCGCCGATGGGATACGTTAATAACGCAGCCCATCGATTTTTCGTCCCCGAGCTGGGCGGAAGAGACGAGGCATAAAGCGCTGTCTGGCGGCCATCAACAAACGGAATGGTTTATTGACTACTTCGTATTCTCGAGAGGTTTTTTCGGTCACGATTTGCCTCCCCTCGCGGTGGGCCGCATCTATTGGGATAACTGGATGATCTGGAAAGGATGCAGCTCAAGAAAGCCCGTCGTCGATGTCTCACCTGTCGTGATCGCGGTACATCAGAATCATGACTACACCCACCATCCTTTGGGAAAAGAGGGGGTGTGGGGAGGCGAAGAGGCGGAGCGGAACTTCCAATTGGCTGGGGGATGGGACCATCTGCGCAACATAGCCGACGCTACTGAAATCTTGTCGACCAGCGGCCTTCGATCAAATCGAAAACGCCATTGGCTGTCGGCGAAACGCGGTGTCGCAAAGCTAGGGCGCTTTGTTCTCTACAAAATATTTAATCCGTTGTGGTTGTTTTTTCTTAGCATCACCCGCCCTATGCGCAATGCGCTTGGTCTGCGAGCTATCGCTGCTAAGCGCCCACGCGGGAAATCGTAATTGTTAGCGGCACTTCAGAGATGAACGCCCCTCTCTTCACGGTCCTGATCGACACCTACAACTACGGCCATTTTATTGAGCAAGCTATTCAGAGCGTCTTGTCTCAGGACTTCCCGGCGGACCGCTTGGAGGTTCTGGTCGTCGACGACGGCTCTACCGATGACACGCCCGAGCGCGTCAAAAAGTACGGCTCGCGGATTGAATATTTCCACAAGCCCAATGGAGGGCAAGCTTCGGCGCTCAACCTCGGCATCGCAAAGGCTAGGGGCGAAATCGTTGCGTTGCTGGATGCCGACGATTTCTGGCTTCCAGGAAAGCTAAGACGCATCACGAATGAATTCGTCAGGCATCCCGAGGCGGGAATGGTTTATCACCGTCTTCTGGAGCTGAACTCGGAGAGCAATGAACGGAAGGAGGCAGAGTTCCGCGCGCTCTCTGGATTTTTGCCGGATAAGCCCAATGAGCTCTTCTGGTACGCGCCTTACCCAACGTCCTGCCTGGCATTTCGTAAGAAATTCCTCGAGCAACTGCTTCCGATTCCCGAGGGTTTGCGCGTCCAAGCGGATGGGTATCTTGGTGCGTGCATCGTGTTTCTCGCGCCCGTGCTGGCAATCCCGGAATGTCTAGCGGTATACCGCATCCACGGCCAAAACCTCTATTACGATAACGAAGCGGCCATCCCGCCGGAACGAAGGGAGCAGCGGATCATGACACGTCAAGTTCTTATCGAGGGAGTACAATCCTGGCTCACCGGCAATGGCTACGACCTGTCTCGCAAGGAGATCAGGGCATTTCTAACACGCTGGCGCTTATACCAGGATGGCGAACGATTCATCCTGAATCCTCCCGGCCGCGTGCAGTTCTTCACGCACCTCATGCGCTACAATCATTGCTACGCGTCGCAGATGACGCGGCGGCTGCGCGTCATAAACTACCTAAACGCGTTTGGCGCGCTTGTAACGGGCTACAAGCATTTTCATTTGCTAGACGAATGGCGAAGGCAGTGGACAGGTAAGCTGAGGATGCGGAGGAAATGAAGAAACTCATCCATTTTGTGTTGCGGAAACTCGGGTACCGGATTGTGCGGATCGAAGACAATCCGAGACCGAGCGAGGGACTCGGTCCATTTTTTTTCCGGCTGAAGCGGTTCGGATTTGCGCCGAAACACATTCTGGACATTGGGGCGAACCACGGGCTCTGGACACGCGAGGCCATGAGATTTTTTCCCGACGCTCGCTATACGCTGGTCGAGCCTCAAGACTACCTGAAGATACATATCCAGGACCTGCTCGATGGGAGGCACAAAATTCAGTGGATCAACGCTGGGGCGAGTGACGTCCCGGGGACGTTACCCTTTACAATCACCAATCGCGACGACAGCAGCACGTTTGCGCTGACGGAAGAGGAAGCGCGCGCCGCTGGCTTCCAGCAAATACTAGTCCCGGTGAGGACTGTCAATGAAATCGCAGCGTCGGTTGGCGGGGATTTGCCCGACATGGTGAAAATCGATGCGGAGGGACTGGATCTAAAAGTGCTTGCCGGTGCTTCCGATCTCCTTGGCAAGACGGACATCTTCCTGGTGGAAGCGGTGCTGCGCGGCGGGGGCGGCTACGAGAACACGGTGGCGGACGTGATACAGTTCATGAAGAATGCGGGCTACCGGTTGGTGGAGATTACGGATCTGAATCGCAGCCTCAAGCACGGCGTTCTGTGGCTGTGCGAGCTGGCGTTCCTGCGAAACGGCAGCACGCTCTTGGACGCCGCGTCTAGCTATGAATAGGGGATAGTCCTGCCGCCGCGAGTCACCGCCCTAGTCGGCCCCTATTCTAGAGTTTCCGACGCTGCACCATGGCCCATTTCGGTATATAGTATTGGACTCAGCCAAGAATGGGAGAAGTTGATGATGCGAATCCTCACTAAGTCTATCCTCTGTCCCAGTTGCGCTAGCCACGCCATCCGGCGGTCCAGGAGAAAAGGGCTACTGGAGCGGACGCTGCTGGCGGCGTTCTTCGTAAATCCCTACCGGTGCGAAAGTTGCGACGAACGCTACTACCGGCTGCGGTTGCCGGTGCACCCACAGGAAAAGCACCCGCGCCATGCGGCCTAGGCTCGCGGCAGACTTGCCGGGGCGTTTGCAGCAACCGAAATGACGCGGCAGCCGCGCGTGACCGTGCTGATCGACACGTATAACTACGGGCACTTCCTGGAAGAAGCGATTGACAGCGTGCTGGCGCAGGACTTCCCCGCGGAGGAGATGGAAATCCTCGTGGTGGACGACGGGTCGACGGACGACACGGCGGAGCGCGTGCGAAAGTACGGCGCGCGGGTACAATATTTTAACAAGGCGAATGGAGGACAGGCTTCGGCGTTTAACCTGGGATTGCGCGCGGCCAAGGGCGAAATCGTGGCAATGCTGGACGCCGACGACTACTGGCTGCCTGGAAAGCTGCGGCGCGTGGCGGAGGAGTTCGAGAAGCATCCGGACGTGGGGATGGTCTATCACCGCCTTCAGGAATTCAATATGCAAAGCGGGCAACGAAAGGACGGCTCCTTCACCGCTCTCTCGGGATTTGTCGCCCAGAACCGCAAAGACCTGCTTCGCTACATCCTCTACCCAACGTCCTCGCTGGCATTCCGGCGGCGCTGCATCGAGCCGCTTCTGCCCATTCCCGAAGGATTGACAGTTCAGGCGGATTCCCACTTGAGCGGGTTGATCATTTTTCTCGCGCCCATTGTCGCCATCGACGAATCCCTGGCGGTTTACCGCGTCCACGGAGCGAATCTGTTTTATTCACCAGGCGCACAGTTCAGCACCGAGCGCACTCAACGTCGTATCAAAACCTTTGATAAGCTAACTGAAGGAATGAAAGCTTGGCTCCAGGCAAACGGACGTGACCTCAGCCAACGGGATGTCCGGGCCTTCTTCATGCAATGGTTTCTGACCCGTGAGGCCGATGAATTTACAGTTTCGACGCCCGGACGCTTACGGCTATTCTGGCACCTTTGGAGATACAACTATTACTTTGCTATCCGCATGTCCTGGCGGCACCTGCTTGTCAATTACATAACTGCATTTGGCTCGCTAGTGGTGGGATATAAACATCTTTATCTCATCGAACAGTGGATCTCAGCGATCAAACGCGCTCTAAGGGCCGCGAGTCGATAGCTTGTGTGCACCGCGTTATCGAGGGTTATGTACGCTGCGACCCGATATACGCTACCTAAGATATATAGAATGTGATTCCATCATTATTACGTCGAGCGAAGAACATCTCACGGGGCGAATTAGTTCTTTTTCCGCGATCTTTATTCGTTGACCAACCAATCCTCGCTGTCGGCGCCGTCTTCTGGGAGAATTGGGTGGTTCGGAAAGCGTTAGATATGAATAAGCCCATGGACGTCACGCCGATCGTCGTGACGCTTCCTCAGAATCATAACTACCGGCAAAATCGTCGGAGCGAGCCTCTCGTGTGGGACGAGCGAAATGCAGGAGTCAAGTTTACACGCGGCTGGATATATCTCCTCAGGATTCCTGACATGGTGGGTGTACCACGGATGGCGGGCCTTAAGTTCAATACATCCAGCCATAGAGCTGCTATAAGACACTATGTAATCGAAGCAGGGCGCCTTGCTGTCTACGATATCTGGCAGCCTGCTTGGTTCCTGCTCCTTGGCATTAAGAGGTTCGAAACGGATTAGAGCCACTGGCTGAGATACTGCGATGCCCTCGAGGGAAAGCGCCGCGGCCCGGTAAATGCGAGCATGAGCGCTCCTTTGGTAACCGTCCTGATCGACACCTACAACTATGGACATTACATCGAGGAAGCACTTGAAAGCGTCCTGGCGCAAGAGTTTCCTCCCGACCAACGGGAAATTCTGGTCGTCGATGATGGCTCGACGGATGATACGGCAGAGAGATTGAGGAAATACGGTGATTCGATTCGTTATTTTCGAAAACCGAACGGCGGGCAAGCGACAGCGTTTAATTTCGGTTTTGCAGCGGCACGCGGTGAAATTTTCGCCACGCTGGATGCAGACGACGTGTGGCTGCCAGACAAACTGCGGCGCGTATGCGAGACCTTCGAGAAAAATCCCGACGCGGGCATGGTTTACCACCGGGCGTATTTGTGGCGAGCCGGGGAGCAAGATGTAAACGACAGCATTTTTGCGGAGGTTTCCGGGCGTGTTCCTACAAGTCGCATTTCTTTATTGCGCTATCCGATGGTGAGCACTTCCTGCTTGGCGTTTAGGCGCAGTGCTCTGAATAGGCTGGTGCCCATACCTGAGGGGCTCCGCTCACAGGCAGACGCGTACCTGACAGCACTCATCATCTTTGTCGCGCCGGTTGCTGCACTACCAGAGATTCTGGCGAGATACAGGCTTCATGGAGCGAATCTATTCCAAGTGAATGCGGGAGGAGTCACGCGTGACCGCATTGAACATCGCGTGGCGATGCGCGCTGTGTTGGTGACCGAGATCCGGAGATGGCTCCAACGCAACGGAGACGATCCTAATTCACGGGACTTGCAAGCTTACGTGAAACAATGGACGAAAGCGCAAGAAGTGGATGGTTTCGAACTCCACAAGCCGGGCCGCTGGAAATATTTCCGGCACTTATTAGAATACCCACGCATCTACGGAGTGATTATGTCCGACCGGCATCGACTATATAGCTACCTTCGGGCTTTCGCTGCTTTGGTCCTGGGCTATGATCACTTGGATCTCCTCGACAACTTTCGAAAGGGATATAAAGGAATGTTTGGCGAACGTTTTGGAGGAGTTCTGCCATCCGAAGACAGGAAGCGAGCGGATACGAAAAGTTAGAAGATGACTCGACTCTCACAAGACGTCCCGGGTGCAGGAACGGCATTGCCCGGCCTGGACAGCCGCAGCGATACGCCTCTCGGAGTGTCTTCTACCGCGTGTCCTGCGTGCACGAAGAGCGTGGGAGACGCTGCGATCGAACGATACGGTAACTACGAACTTTTTCGTTGCGTGGCATGCGAGTTGCACTTTTGGGAACCGCGGGTGATGCCGGACGCGCGCTGGTATGAGCAGATGTACGGCGGACGGGATGAAAAGCTGTTGCCGCTCGAGCCGGGCCATAAATATTTTCTTGGCGATCCGCTAGCGCCATGCCGGGGCGAATTGCTGGATATCGGGTGCGGGACGGGAAATTTTCTGGCTGCGGCACGGTCTGCGGGCTACACGGTGAGCGGCACGGAACTCGATCGAAACGCTGCGCACTTCGCCAAAGAGCAGCTGGGCTTGCCGCGCGTACTAGGCCTGACGATTGCGGAGTTTGCGGGAAAATATCCGGGCGAGCAATTCGACGTCGTAACTTTTTTTGAAGTGCTGGAACATCAGGCTTCGCCTGTGGAGTTTTTGCAGAAGGTCAAATCTTGCGTGCGGCCCCGAGGCTACATCGCGCTGAGCGTGCCTAATCGCGAGCGCTGGCTTACGGGGCCGGACGTTTTGGATTATCCGCCCAACCATTTTTTGCGATGGAATGCCGGAGCGCTGCGACGTTTATTGAACGCACAGGGATTTGAAATTCTGTCGGTGAAGGAACAGACGGTAGGAATCGTGCACACTGCACAGATGATCAACATGGCCCTGCGCACAGGGTTGTCCAGCAAGGCCACGGGAGCCACTGGGAATGTTGCGGCCAGCTTCCGGGATGTCATGCAGATGGCGCCGCAAGAGGCTGCCGCGGCGCTTCATGCCGCTCCGACCGGACGCCAGCGGCTAGTACAATTTCTGGGACGCGTGAAACACACGGCGTGTTTCCCGGTTGCGGTTGCGGCGTATCCTTATATACGGATGCGTGGCTACAAAGGGACCTACTTGTATTTTCTGGCTCGACTTTTGCAATAAAAAAGCATTCGCAGAAAACATCTACAAAGCACCGGAACTGGGACTGCGGAAAACCAAGAGGCAAAGATCGCAAATGAAACGCGCACTCATCACAGGAATTACCGGACAGGATGGCTCGTATCTCGCCGAATTGCTGCTTTCCAACGGATACGAAGTTCACGGGATCATCCGCCGGGCGAGCACCTTCAACACGAAGCGCATCGACCACATTTATCAGGATCCGAACGAAGCGAGCACGCGGCTCTTCCTGCATCACGGCGATCTCTCGAGCACGGAGTGGGTCTTGAATCTGGTTTACAGCTTTGCTCCCGATGAGCTCTACCACCTCGCGGCGCAAAGCCACGTGCGCGTGAGTTTTGATATGCCGGAATACACGGGCGACATCACCGGGCTGGGCACGATGCGATTGCTGGAAGCGATCCGCCGGGCCGGCTGCAAGACGCGCTTTTATCAGGCGTCGAGTTCGGAGATGTTCGGATCCGCGAAGCCGCCGCAGAGCGAAACGACGCTTTTTGAGCCGCGCAGCCCGTATGCCGTCGCAAAACTGTATGCTTACTGGATGACGCGGATTTACCGCGAAGGCTATCAACTTTTTGCGAGCAACGGAATTTTGTTCAATCACGAGAGTCCGCGACGCGGCGAGACGTTTGTGACACGAAAAATTACCCGCGCGGTGGCGGCGATCGTGGCCGGCAAACAGGACACTCTGTTCCTCGGAAATCTTGATGCGCGGCGCGACTGGGGTTACGCGCCGGAGTATGTGGAAGCGATCTGGAAGATGCTGCAGCAAGATACGGCCGAAGACATCGTCATCGGCACGGGCGAAGCGCATTCGGTGCGCGAGTTTGTGGAGGAGGCTTTTGCCTACGCTGGGCTGGACTGGCGCAAGCACGTGCAAATGTCGGAACGATATAAGCGCCCGTTGGAAGTGGATTGCCTGATTGCGGATACGCGCAAGGCGCGGGAGAAACTTGGCTGGGAAGCGCGGATTGGTTTCAGCGAGCTGGTGGCGATCATGGTCGACGCGGACCTGGAAGCAGCAGGTCTCGCACCACTGGGGCGAGGGAAGGCGATTCTGGAAAAAAAATTCAGCCACTGGAATCATTGGCACAATTCGGTGACGCGGGTGATGGAAGCTGTCGAGGGGCAAGCTTCGCAGAATTGAGGGGCGTGGAATGGGTTTTTGGGAAAAACGGCGCGTGGTTTTGAGCGGAGGCAACGGGTTTCTCGGATCTTTTGTCGTGGACAAATTGCGAGCGGCGGGCTGCCAGCAGATCAGCACGCCTCATAGCATGGAATACGACCTGCGCGAAAAATCCGAAGCGCTTCGGCTCTATGAGGATTTGCGGCCGGATATTTTTATCCATCTTGCAGCGGTTGTTGGCGGTATCGGCGCAAACCGCGAAAATCCCGGGAGGTTTTTTTACGACAACGCGGTGATGGGCATTAACGCCATTGAAGCGGGTCGGATTGCGGGCGTCGAGAAATTTGTTTGCGCGGGGACGATTTGTTCGTATCCGAAGTTCACGCCCGTGCCGTTCCGCGAAGAGAATTTCTGGGATGGCTACCCGGAAGAGACGAATGCGCCTTACGGGCTGGCGAAGAAAATGCTGCTCGTGCAGTTACAGGCCTACCGCCAGCAGTATGGGTTTGCGGGCATTTACCTTACTCCAGTCAATTTGTATGGGCCGCGCGACAATTTCGATCTGGAGAGCTCTCACGTAATCCCGGCGCTGATCCGAAAATGCTGGGAAGCCAAGCAGGCGCGCGCGGCGGAAATCACGGCGTGGGGGACAGGCAGCGCGACGCGGGAGTTTTTGTATGTGGAGGACGCGGCGGAGGCCATCGTTGCCGCGGCCGAGAAGTACGAGATGCCCGAGCTTGTGAACTTGGGGTCGGGCGAAGAAATCAGTGTGCACGATCTGCTGGAGCTGATTGGTTCGCTGGCGGGATACGAGGGCACCGTCCGCTGGGATGTTACGAAACCCGACGGGCAGCCGCGACGCTGCCTGGATACTTCTCGTGCGTTCGCAGAGTTTGGCTGGCGCGCGAAGACGCCGCTACGCGATGGCTTGCGGAAAACCATCCCGTGGTATGAAGAGGAAGTGAACAGAAAGTCCCACGCGAGCGTTGTATGAACGCAAGCTCGTAAAATTCCACTGCTGAATGCTTCGTTAGACAGAATTCGAGATAACATTTAGTTAATCCAGGGGTTAGATTTCTGCAAGCCAGGCAAACAGCCAGTGGGCAGGATAGTTTTTAATTAAAACGATTATTATGAAAAATCCTCGACCCATTTGCGCTTTAGAAACAGGAGAGCACCTCTCCGTGCCCGGTTCGGGCATGTATTGACACTTTCACCACAGACCGTCGCGTTTTCTCCGAGATAATCTTTCGCCTAGGCAGCAGAAAAACAGGCCCTGCTCCCGCGCGATGAGCGACGTGGATCGCGCAACAACGGCCAGCAGACTGAGCGCTCCAGCTTGCGGCACGGATTCGCTCGCAACGACCAGAATCTGCGCCTGCGTTGCCTAGATCAGACGAACTCCGGACCCTCTAGATCGCTATTAGTAACGGTGTTCACTCCTGGAATAAACTGAAATCCTCACATGTGGTCACAGTAAGAACATATGCCGGTTACATCGCGACAGTCTCCCGGACTATCTTCTTTGAGAACTCTTGAAACTCTGGCTTGATTGCTCCATGGAGTGCGACCATAGGGATCCCGAATCGAGGAGACCATGAGCGAGCAAAACAGCAGCAAAACACCTAGAGCATTGCTTTTCGTCAGTGGCTTCTGTCATTTTCTCGTCGTAAGCAGCTTATCTACCACGATGAAACGCCTTCTCAGTCTTGGTTTTCTATTCGCGCTGGGCCGCGGCGCGTACGCGCAGCAGACGGTGGACCTTCGGGCGTTCGGCACATACGAAACGTATTCCAGCACTACAGCAACAACAACTCTTGGTCAGGCGACTGCTTTTTTGAGCGATGCGCAGAGTTTCAAGAACGGCGAGTACGCGACGATTGTCCATGCGGGACCGCCGTGCCACTTGTCAATACCAAGCGCGCCGATTGTTACGCCTTCAGTAAATGCTGGAGGGTTAGAGACGATCTCAGCTCGCTCCGGATCAGCCAGTTTCGCTTACGAAATAGTGGCGGCCGACAAGTTTGGGTGTTACACGGCTGCCTCTGTGACAGGGTCAACTTCTGCTGGACATGCGCTTGGAATACAGTCCATTTCTATAATTTCGGGCACTCGCACCGAAAATCTCCAGACTGTAGAGACCGCGACGGCTCACGGATTGGTAGTCGGTCAGATGGTTTACATCAAGTACTTCAGCACTAGCGACGGGAGCTTTGAGGGAACCTGGAAGGTCTACACCGTTCCAGATCCGACCCACTTTACGTTTCTTTCGAGTCTGGATACGCGCGCAGGCGCAAGCACATCCTTTACGGGCGGTACGATGATCGGTTTCAACGCGAACAGGATTTCTTGGACTGCTGTGCCCGGAGCTTGGAAATACTATGTCTACGGTCGGACTGCCGGGAGGTTCGCCCGCATTGGTCAGTCTCTATTCCCGTACTGGGTCGACTATGGTTCTCCGATGAATGACAATCAGACATTCCCCGCGTGGATCCCGACGACGGCTCCATCCGTTGGAGCGAATGACCATCTGACAAGCCGAATTGTATTTGGCGGCGGTACAAAGAGGTTAACACTCGCTACAGACGCTGGCGCTTCCTCGAGCGGAGTGGCAATAAAATCTGATGATGGTCCCGCACTGAAGGCGGCTGCTTCGACAACGAACGGGGGCAGAGTCTATATTCCTCCTGCTGGGATCATCCTCAATTCATATACGCAGCTGAATCAGCAATTCTTTACCTATAATTTCGACATGGCCGGCAGTATCACGCTTTACGACACACTGGAGTTTGATGGAGGTGTGAATGTTACAAGCTCCAATAGTCCTCCAAGCATGGCGTTTAACTGGGCAAACACACCTCAATTCACCGGTACCGCTTATCCGCTCATCAGTACCGCAAGCGGCCCGAATCATTTCGAAAAGGTCGCTTTAAATTGCACTGCGCTGAATGGATGCCTCGACTACGCTGCCGTGGCTGACGACTCAAATATCAACGACACTTTTGAATACGTCGTCTGGGCTACGGGTGCAGGGCAGACTAGCGACTGCATCGGACAGAATGCCATTTTCGCAACGGGCGGATTCAGTTTTAGGTTCAGGTTCAATACATTTACGACTAGCCCATGTGGCCCGAATTCAGAAACTTCCGTAGGACTATCTCCAATTCCTTCCATCGTTTTTACACCCCGCCTGAGCGACAACACTCCGACCGGCAATGTTGGAATTCAGTCATGCTGGTTTTTGAATCGCGGAGCATTCGATTTTGATAGCGGAACGAGCAATCTTGGTGTTCCTTATAGTTGGATGAATGATGCCCAAACACAGAATTCCCTGATGCCAATTCTACAGTTTACTGGAACAGGTTTGGCTCAAGGGGATTTTGCTATCCATGGTATCAACCCGGCTGACTACCCGTCGGCAATGATTGCCAACTATACCAACAAGCCCGTCACAGGAATCAATGTATCTGAAATTACCGCAGTTCAAGGCGGGAAGAACTTCTTTACTGGCAATCCCTTCGCAGGCGTAGTTGGGAACAACATCCAAACGAACCTTGGAATCAACCGAGATGTGACCATCGGTGGCGCAACGACGAGCTTTATTGTGGATGGTGTTTTTAATGCTCAGCCCGCAGGTTCCACTCCCAGCGGCGGCAACATTGGGTTTCAGAATTTCAATATGGTAACTTCCATTGGTAACCCATATAAGTTATTCGTCAACGGGACGAGACCTGCTGCTGTTACTTGTTCAATAGGTTCCGGCGGAGCCATCGCGCCCGACACAACTTATAGTTTTGCTGTGGCTCCGGTATGGTGGGACAATTCGGTCGGAGGGTTCGGTCCGTTTATTAATAATTGCAGGACCACTTCGGAGAATCGGACCATCACAATAAAGTGGACCGCCATTCCTGGCGTCAAGGGTTACTACCTAGCTGTTGGTGGACCGAACGGTCTTAATGCTTCAGGTCCTCTTTCCCCAATCAATACTTGCCAGGTGTGGGGCGTATATCATCCCGCAACTTCCACTTCGTTCGTTTGGACGGGTTCGAATTCGTACAATTGCGGTGGTTCCTTGCCAGCTGCTCCAGGTGGTGGTCCCGCAATGATGAATGCCGACGGGTTCTACGCACCACAATTGTTGCTGACTCCGGTTTTGTTCAAGAACTTGGGAACTTCGAATAATTTCACCATTAAGATGTGTGCGGATTGCACACTCTCCAATCCCTGTGCGGGTGGAGGAACGGGCGCATTGGCAAAGAGATTGAACAATCGATGGGTTTGCAACTGACAGAATGGAGAATCTCGAAACAACACATTTGGCGTTGCTCCAAAACATTCCAGCCTACATAGAGCGCCGCAAACCGTCTTTGTCACAGAGAAGATTCGTTTGCCTATCCGATGCCGGCGCCTGTGACAGTTAATACAAAACGTGATCAAATTTTTACTGCATCATGGCCAAGCTTACTGCGGGGATTAGGATGAAGGAGTTCCAGCATTTGTGCGGAACCACAATCTTGGCGTCGCCATCCACCAAGGTCCAAGACTTGCAGTCTGCGTGCTCTTATTGATGAAATCCGAGAACTGTTTGAAGTAGCGCGCAGATCATTAGGCCTTGCGACACACGGTGCACGTCGTGAGCGCCTCCGGAGAAAGCCCGCAAGCTGGCCTGCAGCGTGCCACGGATACCAGCTCTTCGCCAACAAAGCCACGATCTTCGCAAAACGTGTCCAGGTCCTGCCTGGGACGTTGTGCACGGGTTGACGGTTGACGCCGGGTTCGGCCGAATGACCGGAATTCGGAGGAACAACAACCCGATGCTCGAGCTACTGGTCAAGAAGTTGATTTTCGCAGCGATAGATGCGGGCAAGACTGCTCGAGGAACTCGGCGACAGTACGAACTCCATGCGTGGCTGGTCGACGAAAAGCGAAATCGAAGCCAAGACGCAGCACAGAGAATCTAGCGGCGCCCAGGTTGGGCAGCCGAGGCGTTAGCCGCAAATTGTGCGGAGAGCGCGATAGTGGGAAGTCGGAACAACACCCCAAGCAAAAGCCAAAAATAGGCATTCAACACGAAATCTTCATAAGCCTGAATGCCGCCAAAAGTGGCTGGGAAAAGCAAGAACCAAGCATACCAGAAGATGACAAAAGCCAGCGGAAACCAGGGGGAGCCTTTTAGTTTCTTGACTACCTTCCAAGCGGAAAACAAAATCGCAAGACTCATAGTGATCCAGAGAACGAGGCCGCCGATCCCCATCTCGACGATGAGGGCTCCAAATCCACTTTCCACTCCAACCACTGTTGGCTTCACCTTGAAAATGCGGGCGACGTATTGCCCGCCGAGTGCCGTGGTCCCGATGCCGTAGCCGTAGGGCCACCGGTCGTAGTTGAAGGCACCAAGGAAATTCCGAATGGGATAGTCCCAGCCACGGCTCGACAATTCGCTCCCCGGACCGTTGGGCGTGAGCGTTTCTTCGTAAATAGCGAGCCGCGAAAGGAGAGCGTCAGGATATGCAAAGAAGAGCAAAGCAATGCCAAGCCCGATACCTAGCGCGGCTCGCTGAATGGTAGCGAAGAACGCGCAATGCCTCACCTTGTCGCCAGGGCGCACCCCAGATAAAGGCAACGCTGGTTGCCAGCGCATTGATCATGCCCCACATAAACGATCCCCTCGATGCGGTTAAGAATGCACCAGTGGCGGTCACTGCGATGGCTATGAAGGCGAGTGGTCTGCCTCGCTTTTGGCGGAGGAGGAGGTAGCCGCTAAATCCAAGGACTAGCAGCCACGCCACCATGATGAAATCTGCGTAGCGACCAGTGCTGACAAACACCGAAGTAGGCCGGTAAGCGGTAGCGCCCGACTCAGAAACTCGATAGAGGGTGCTTAAGGTCCGGAGCTCTTCCGCAGGTGTCGCGGGGTTCAAAAAGGATGGACCAAGTATGGACTGAGCGATGCCGAGTGAAACAATCATGAGAGCAAGAACCATGTTGACCGTAAAAAAGCGGCGTAATTGCGCTTCGGAATTGATAAGCGCATAACCTAAAAAAACCAAGGGGATGTAGTAGAAGAATATTTTGAAACCCATAAGACCATACCAGATACTAGTGGAGGCTGGATTGAAGACTTGGAGTGCACCAAACCACACAAAGACGAGCACCGGCCCGAGGAAAGGAGGGCGGAAGGAGGTGACTTCCTTTCGCCGGAAAGCCGCCAGGAAAGAAATGTACACTACGAGCGCCAGAAAATCCTTGACAAAATAGATCGCCATGTTGTTACCAAGAAATTTTCGTGCGAAGTCCTCAAACAACAGCCAAGTCAGGAAAAAGTACACCCCGTTGCGCCAGCTGTTGAGAATCCCGATGACAATCGCTCCGCCAACCACTGCCATGCCCACATAGGCTAGGCCTGTGAAATCGTCATCTGAGCACGTATTGGGCGACTTCGTAGGCGGCGAAGGCGCCCACGACGTAGCTTCCTATGGTGAGCAGCGGGCCCTTCCGTACGTGACGCAAAGACAAAGCAGCTGCAATTCTCATAGTTTGGCCCTATGCCGAATCTTATGATTATTGCCGAGTCTGGTTCATTCCGAAAGGGGCATCGCGCTAACAGAGCATCTCTGTCCTGCGACTCTGCCATCTTGTCCACTCTTCGTCAGAAGCTCTATACTCGGCGCGCAGACGCCTTTTCGCAATGGACCGCTGATGAAACCGGAGAAGAGACGCACACAGCCCGGGCAAGTTCGGTGACAAACTTGCTCAAAGTTTCGAGATTCAGCCGACCCATGAGAAGCCAACCATCGGGTGCGAAGACGCTCCGTAAGGTCAACCATCGAGGTAGCAAGGGATCACCGGCGGATTTGGAGATGGATGGGTTCTACAGAAATTATTCGCGCTAAAATGCCAGAACTAGACTCGCTACGAGGTGTGGCGATCTTGCTGGTGGTTTTCTATCATGGATTTTTCTGGTCGAATGGACTGACAGGATTATCCGGATTCGCCAAGCTTTTCGTGAATCTCACGAGAGTCGGCTGGCTGGGCGTTAATCTGTTTTTCGTGCTCTCCGGTTTTCTGATAACGGGAATTCTGATTGATTCAAAGACTCTAAAAGCATTACTACCGGAGATTCTACGTGCGGCGCGCATTGCGGATCTTACCAGCCTTTTATGCGCTGCTGCTAGTTCTATGTTTCATACCCTCGCAAAGTAAAACTTATCTGTTACTCAGTTTCTTCTATCTATCAAATCTTGCATCTCCTCTGGGCATTCCCATGACATATACGATGCTTTGGTCGCTCGCTGTGGAGGAGCATTTCTATTTCGTCTGGCCCGCTTCTGTTCGTCTTCTTTCGGGCCGCGCATTGATGATTTGTGCGATGACAATCGTATGCGCCGAACCATTCCTGCGGGCGTGGTATTTCTTTAGGCATTGGCCAGAGGGAACCGGATATCTAACGTGGCTGGTGGCAGACGGTTTGGCGATGGGTTCAATACTGGCAATGGCAGTGCGACTGCCGCAATTCACGAGGAGACGCATGGGCTTATCTGTTTTCACGGCGATCAGCACGGCCGCTTTGATGGCTTTATTGGGAGCGCGATACGGAATACTAACGCAGCGGCGTTTGCTCGGTGCCTCTCTTCTGCTGACAGTGGCTCATCTCTTCTTTCTCGGAGCGCTGGGCTTAACCTCGTTATTGGGCACGAGTGGATGGAAAAAGCTGGTAAATGTCCCTATTTTACAGTTTTTCGGAGAGATCAGCTACGGGCTCTATTTGATTCACTGGCTGTTCTTCGCTGGATACGATGCCATCGTGGGCAAGTACTGGCCAAGTGCGCATCTGGGTCGGGGGTCCATGGAATATCTGTTGCTGCGATTTGTTTGCGCTGCCGGGTTAGCCTCGATAGCAGCTCTCCTGTCGAGGAAATACTTCGAAGATCCTTTTCTACGCCTAAAAAATCGGTGGAGCACAGCTTGAGATTTAAACGCGCCTCGCTAAACGCTTGTTTGGCACGCCGACTTACGTACGGAACCGGGCATCAGTCACGCCGCTTTTCCCCTGACAACCCAAAGAGAGCCGGGGTGTTCGCTGACCAAGTCTGATACCGTTGCGAAAGGGGCACTCCAATATTGTAATATGTGCGTTCGGAGATTCTGGGGGGTTGCCTGCTCGCTAGGAGAAGTTCTACACTCTGTCTGTCCAAGAGTTCTCGCAAACAGCCAGACATGAGGCGAGGGGAGAGTTGACCGTTGCTCGCGCAGGTTCTGGAACCAACTTGCCAGGAACGGTTCAAGCTTTGGCTCTGCTAATGCCCAACGAGGAAAAGAAAGAGACACTTGCAGTCGATATAGTTATCGCTGTCTACAACGAGCGTCCAGAAGCACTCGAGGCAACTCTTTCTGCTTGCCTGAAGCAGACCTATCCCATCTCAAAGATCTTCATTGTCGACGATGGCTCTCCGGAACCCGTTAGTCTGCCTCCATGGGCGCTGTCTTTGGTTCAGATTTGCCTCCTTCGTCTTCCTCAGAACTTGGGCATATCAGCTGCCCGAAATGCAGCTATTGTACGTTCAAATGCACCCCTTCTCGCATGTATCAACACACAAGTTCTCCCCGACCCAGAATGGCTCTCCACATGCGAGAGCTATCTTTCGGATCATCCGCCTGTCGGAGCCTGTTACACGCGCCTCGTTCCTCAAAGACCAAATCGTATCGTTACGCGCTGGCGTATGCGGTTTCTAGAAACAAGGTTTGGCGAGCAATCCGGCCCGTCCCCATTCGCTCCCGGCCACGCTGTCTTATTTCGGAAGGAAGCCCTAGACCTTGTTGATGGGTATGACGCACGGTATCGGCGCCATCACGAGGATTCGGACATCTGCCAGAGAATGAGCAGATCTGGTTGGGAAACTCATTATGTCGCGGAGAGTCGTTGCATCTCCATCCAAGAAGATACACTGGAGCAACTTGCCTCAAAGGAATTGCGGGAGAGCTATTGGTATTCTCCTGGTGAGAGCTCACTGATTCACCTATACCTGCACCTAAGCAAATGGACCTGCGTTCGAGCGGGGCGGAACATACTGAAAGCACGTTTCTATTTCATTCCTGTTGATTTAGCGATCTGGGCCTCTGCCCTATGGACAGCCACGATTCGGACGCTACGCTTCTCACAGACCTCCAATGCTCGAACTACATCATCCTCAGAGCCGTCTCCAACCACTGGCGCACAGATGCCTTCAGAGATACCCAAGAAACTATAGAGGGGAGTCTGCTGCCGCGTATCGTGCAATGAGTCTTAGTTCTTTGCTACCTAAATATAGGGGCTCGCCGCCGATGCTATGGGTATGCGGGTATGTCAACGACCGCAGCAGCTGAGAAGCGAGAACAAAGGAACGAAAAAGCGCGTGAATTCTCAAGGTATTTTGGAGGCTTAGTTTTCAACGATTAGTGTCGTTAGTATTCGCGCCAAACCTATAACAAGCGCGTTGTAGGCTGAAGCGAACTCACCTAATTAACTGCTCATGTTAGCTACCTCAGTGGATAGCAAATCATCTAGCCGTTTGTTCTCGCCTGCAAACCTGCGTCGAAATGCTTTGCGAGAAAGCGCTTCACGGAACTGAAAAACAATTGGAAGACAAAATCAGATCAGCGGCATGAGTGGCATGCTAAGGTGCGCGGTTATTTCCAAGGAAATGCACCCGTCCCGCTTCTGACAGGAAGCTGTAGCAGACAGATGGCGTAGCCGAGGGCATTCGCAAAGTGTCGACGTCGAATGTTCGCGACGCTTTGGATATTCAGATGTATAATGTTGGACCCAGCCGGAATGTGGAGACGTATGTTATGAGAATCCTCAGGAAGTCTTCTATTTGTCCCAACTGCGCCAGCCCCGCAATCCACAGGTCGAAAAGAAAAGGTCTCTTGGAGCATGTCCTGCACAGCGCCCTCTTCATAACCCCATACAGGTGTGGATGCTGTGATGAACGCTACTTCCGATTCCGATTCTCAAGTTTACGAGTAAATAAACAACGGCACCACGCGGTCTAATTTCTTTTGTATATCCCCCTTAGGGCGTGACCAATAACTGCGAATTTCTTGGGAGCGCGCGACAGGAGGACACGACTTCGGTCGTGCTGTGAAGTCGGAAGAATCACCGCAGCTTCGTCCTCCTTGTGGTTGGGGGATCTTGGATCGGACTAACTGGCGATCGTGGTTATTTGCACACCTGTATACTCGGCAACCGAAGAAGAATCTCACGAACACACTCGTCGTCGAGCTTGCACTCGGAACTGAGTTGGCCGTTTTCATTGTTTTTGTCCCTGTGTACATCTACGATGAGGTTAGCCGCTGCAGAATCAAGCATCACGTCGATTGACCCGTTACCTTTTGAGCTTTGTGACCTACCATAGGGGCGGGACTTCCGAACAGCTGCGGATCTGGCCGCTTGTGGGAACGGATGCCACCCAGATTTGGTTGCGGCCTGCACAGGATTTTGCTTCACACTCTCGGGACCGGGTTAGCGCCCCAGTTCTCTATGCTTTGGGGCTAGAAGGGATTGAAAAAGAGTAACGGATTGGTTAAAGGGTTAAAGTTCCCGACGGAGACGATGAATGAAGCGAGCGCCAAAACTACCTCTGAAGAAACCCTATCATCCACCTAAACTCATTGTGTATGGCGATCTAACTGATTTGACGAGGAACTTGATAGGAAAGTGTTGGACATTTCGACAAGGTAAAGGATACCTAGCCTGCCTGATCTGTTCCTGCGACCTGTCGTGCATCTTGGGAATCCCCGCCAACTGACTTGTGCTGATCGCATTTCCGGGCGGCCCCCTCAGTAAAAACACTCTGGTCGCGGTCCACCGGCAAGTGCAAGAACGTGCTCATCTGCAGAAGTATGATGACGTGGTGAGTATCGGTCCATAAGCGGACTGGGTGCCAGAAACCAGCAGTCCCAAGTCCCATCTGGAACAACCCCGGCCTGGAGAATCAGAACTTTCCCGCGGACCTGGGTCGCGGTCATTCCTTTTCTGGATCCGGAATCCTCGCCGGGCCTGGTTTTGCGGTGAGTGCCCCGAAGGGCGATCTACATTTATCTTGTAACTCCGAAGCGATCTAAGCTGAGTTTCGTGGCGCGAGTCTGCGTCTCTCGAAATTCGCGTACCGTGGAAGAGTGGCAAACTCGCGGAAACGCACGCACTCCCAAAGAAATCTCCCGACGTAGCTGGCCGACCGTTCTGTCTGGACGCAAGTATGGCAGCGGCGGCAATCTCTAAAACCGCCGAACTATCCGTCTTTGCAAGATTCCCGAACACGGACCTCCCTGCTCTGACGAAGAAGGCCGCGCGAGCTAAACGTCAGCGCGCGTGGCCTCCGCTCTATTCGCGGCATTTCCTAATCAATTGTCAGTGTCACTGTGGCCTTGTGAGTGACAGCCCCAGCTGAGCCGTTAGACGTCCCAGTGATGGTCAGAACGGCCGAAGTGGGCGTTATGGGGGGCTTGCCTGACCCTGAACAACCGGCGAGGACGATGAGCATGAGCATTGCCGCCACCATACCTAGCCGCAGACGAAGCCGTTTGGTTCTCGGCAGTAGAAAGAGCAGCATCAGCGCCACAATCAGCGGCACGACCTGTCGCATCGAAACAGGTGGAAAGGGCACCGAGCGTGGCGGCAGCATCATAGCCGTGGTGGTTACCGACACTTGCGCGGTTTGCGGTGTCATCCCATCGGCAGCCATGACCGGCGTTACCACCATGCACGTTGTGTTGGCTGGTGGAACTATCGCGCAAGTGAGCCCCACACCTTGATTAAAGCCGCCGAGCGGCGTCATGGTCACATTGAATTTGAGCGGCACAACGGGGGAGACGGTCTGCGTCGTCGTCGGCCCCGTCAAGGTGAAGTCCCATCCGCTTCCTGACAACGGAATCGATTGTGGGCTTCCGTTGGCATTATCGGTGACGGTTAGTGTTCCCGTGCGTGCGCCAACCGCGGTTGGCGCAAATGTAACGCTGATGATGCAATTCGCACCTGCTGGCAAAGTTGCCGGGCCGATCGGGCAAGCGCTCGCACCGGCGCTGGTCGCCGCGAAATCGCCCGAACCGGCGATCGAGTTGATCGTCAATGGACCCGCTCCGGTGTTTGTGAGTTTTACGTTCATTGCGCTGCTCGTGGTGGTGAGCATTTGGCCGCCGAAAGGCACGCTGGTATGGTCGAATCCGACACCAGGGGCTGTGGCCGATCCTGTCCCTGTCAGACTCACGTTCTGTGGGCTGGAGACATCGCTATCGGTGAACGCCAAGGTCGCCGATTCGGCTGCACCGGTACTGGGAGTAAAGGTCACACTGACCGTGCACTGAGCGCCCGCCGCGACGCTTGGACTACACATGTTGGTCGCCAGCACGAAATCAGTATTGGCTGCTGGCACTAATCCGGTAACGGCAATGCCGGTGAAAGTTATGGAGGAATTCGTGTTGTTCGTTAGGGTAAATGTCTGCGCACTGCTCGTGACACCAACCGGCTGCACTCCGAAATCGAACGGCGAGGGCATCACAACCACCCTTGGTATCAGCGTTAGCTTCGCAACGAACGCAGCCGAAAGGTCCCCGGCTGGCAAGCTTGTCTGAAACGCTGGAGTAGCTGCAGTGGCAGGGGGAAAAACGGGGAAAGTCGCGGACGAAGAGAATGTTACTCCTGTAACGTAGGCGTTATTTAGGCTATCGATGGCAATGGCATCGACACTATCAGGCCCGCCGGCGACTCCACTCCCACCAAAGAAACTCGAATAAACCAAATCTGCCGTGCCATTGCCCCCAGGATTCAACTTCGAGACAAATCCCTCACCCTGCGCTCCCGGCGCGAACACAGGCTGAAATGCGCCTAAGGTCACGGGAAAACTTGATGTGTTAGTTCCCCCGCCGACGTAAGCGTTGCCTGCCGCGTCGGCCGCGATGCCGAATCCGACGGTAAGGGCTCCGCCCAGAAACGTGGAGTAGGTCAGTGAAGCGGCTTTGCTCTGCCCTGTGTCTAAGAGGCTGATGAAGGCACAGCCTCCCGTTGAGCCAACTGTCTGATATGGCCCAGGAGCCGCTGGGGCAAATGTCGGGAATTGAAGAGAATCGGTCGTGCCCGTGGTGTAGGCCACAGCACTATTCGGCTTGAGGGCGATTGCCGTACCGAACTCAATATTCTCGCCTCCCAAATACGTCGAGTAGACTAGGGACGCAGTCGGCGTTTTCAGTTGTAGACGCGTCTAATCGTGAGACGAAAACCGTTCCGTTGGCAACGGCTGCGGGAGGAGCTGTATTCGGCTGAAAGGCAGTCGCGTTCGTCGTCGGAAAATCGGTGGAGGTGGTCTGGCCAACGATGTACGCGTTTTCGGATGAATCGGCCGCCACCCCGAACCCAATCTCGCCATAGCCCAGACCTGAACTTATTGCATTAGCCCCACTTCCGCCTAAATACGTTGAGTAGGCCAGAGAAGCGCTTCCGGCTTTGGTCGTATCAATTCTGGTGAGGAAGGCATTCCCATTGCTAGTTCCCAACGTTGTCTGAAAGGCGCTTGCGGCCGTAACAGGAAAGTTCGCCAATCCGGACCCCGGCGACGAGGCCGTAAATCCCGTCACATAAGCGTTGCCGTTTACATCCGCTGCGACTGCATTACCAAAATCGGACGCGGTTCCGTCGGTTCCACCGAGGTACGACGAGTAAACCAGGGAGCTTATGCCACTCGCTGTCGGATTGATTTTAGAAATGAAGGTGGTTCCCGCCACGGAGGCGGCAGCATTCGGGCCAGGTTTAAGGGCATTTGCAGCGGTGGTGGGGAAGTCGGTAGAAAATGTTCCGCCCGTCACATAGACATTGCCACCCGGATTCGCGTTATTACCCGAATTATCTAGAGCGATCCCGATACCAAAATCGCCACCCGTTCCCCCTAGATACGTTGTGTAGAGCAGTGCTGTACCGGTGGGATTGATCTCGGTTACAAAAGCAACTCCAAGGCTGTTACCGATACCGAATCCGCCAGGAGTCGACGGAAAGGTGGTCGAGAAAGTTGTCCCGGTGACGAACGCATCTCCAAGTGAGTCCACGGCAATCCCGGAACCAAGATCGCCGTTCGGTGCTGCGCTGCCGCCAAGATAAGTCGAATAGTTCAGCACCGGATCGATAATGAGAGGCGCGCCTCTATCATAATCCGCGACGGCAAAGGAGACCCTGTGGTTTGCTGCAAGTACGTACCTCCCTTGTATCGCATGGCGGTCACCTCTGACGTTCTGGTAGATGACCGGCTTCTGGAGTGCCACTTGGCCCCCTGAAACACCCAAAACTAAATCGCCCTTCGAATTAATCCGCAGTTTCTGCGCGCCCTTCAGACTCAGTTCGATGACCCTAGGATCGGCTCCCGGCGCAACCACGAAATCATATTCCAGACGACGTTGATTGCCATAGAACACAAGATCTACTCCTGGGTAAATCCCCGCATATTTCACCTTCGCATAGGAGGGGACGTCTGTGCGCCAGTTCTCAGGACTATTTCCAATAAAATAGTTCACTTTCCCTGGCAGCAAATCGTCCCCGGCGATTTGGGCTGCGAGATTGGACCCCTCAAGGCGCATACGCAAGACGGACATTCTCCCGGCCTGCCGGGCCTTGCGGAAAGCTCGAAAATAAGCCATCCGGTGAAGTGGCGACAGATTTTTCGGCATCGACTGCTGCAAGGAAATGACCGCTTCTTGGGGCGTTAAGAATAGTGCATAACCAGTTCCGTGGGATACGAAACGTACTTCCTTGGCCGTCTGTCCCAGGTTTTCTTCAAAGCTTAGCGGCAGCTTGCCGTACATTTCGCTCCACTCAGAATCGCTTTTCGCTCGTGGAAGATTTGCTGTTGCGATTGCTGTGACCGGAGAAGGTCCCGCCCCGGTTGGATGTGTCCGCTTTGCTGCGCTTCGTAGAACGCCAAGGAGCAGGAGACTTGAAACAAGAATAGTCACACCAGCGAACTTCACGACAGCAGCCCAAGAATCCCGCGTCTTCATGTTGAGAATCCTCCTAAATCTTTGAGTCATTGCGTGTCCTTACACCCCACTCACACCAACCCGGAACAAAGCAGCATTCTTCCAACTAAAAATGAGATGGTCTCTTCGGGAGAGTGGAAAAAGCATTCCGCGCGCAGATAACATGGTGCCCCAAATCGGGAAAGCCCGTGCCAAGACAGGAATGACCGCTTCATCCTACCAGATAAAGAGCATACTTCCACCGCGGATTCGAAGTGAGCCGGTGGTCGGTCAGGGGCGGTGAGCCGAAGGAAATTCCAGCGTTGCAAAATCCTCGCGGATGATTCTGCAGAGGTCCCCGAGCCGGTTTGCATCGTTGTGGGGATACACTTGCCGGATCGGAATCGTCGTCACCAGCCGGCCAAGCACCGCGAACTCGCTCGCACGCATCTCTCGGTCGAGAATTTTATTGGCGTAGGTGTCGGCCACAAGCGACAGAAGCGCACTCCGCGGGCGTATTCTTTCTAAATAGGGCGCCGGATCAGGACGGCGCTCGCCCAAAAAATAAATGGCCCCCAGCGGAAGTGGGCGGTTTTCAAAACGCGTCCCCTCGTTCCCAAGGTCGAGGCGCCGCTTATCCCAATTGGGGATGAATCGGGGAAGCGCCTCCGAAAAACCGTAGAGCACTTTCACCGAATCGGGCCAAAGAGAAAGGTGGGGGTAGGCTGGCATGACGTGAAACACACCTTCCCGCTCTGCGAGCGGGGCTATGTCGTCAGAAAGGACTCCATAACCATGCTGTGCGAAGGCTGCTGCGGTTGTCGATTTTCCTGCCCCTTGTGCGCCGACGAAGGCTACACTGCGATCATCGAAAGCCACTGCGCTGGCATGCAAACAGGTTACTCCGCGCAGCCGCAGCAAAAGTCCGAGGATGGGTCCCAAAAGATAGGAAGCAGTGTCTTCTAGAGACAACGTCCCAGGCCACACTGCCCAGAGTGTCTCTCGTTTCTGGTCCAACCAGAATTGCACGCCATCGGAATAGGCGATGTGCAGAAATGCTCCACTCGCTACTCGCCAAACCCGCAAACTTGGTTCGCCGGTTTCAGTGGAATTCGAGCCCACGTACACCAGCTCTTCCTGAGCAGACAGGTGTCCTCCCTCGGGATATGGCGAACTCCCTAGATGAAGTTCGACGTCGCAGGAACTCGTCGTTGAAATAATGGGTATCACTCCGGGGAGGGCCAGATTGGAGCGAAGCAGCAAGCCGAAAACGGAGTAGTGGAGATTCAATGCAGAGTAAAATTCCTAGCCCGCTTGTGCAGAATGGTGCGCGTTCGCTATTCTACCGAATTATCTTTTCCTTGCGTTCGCTGAAATCTTGAGAGGTTGTGCCCGGGATCGAGGTCTAATAACAAATTCTAGAACGCAGTCTTATTGTGGAGTGGGTGCCCTCCACCCGTCCGATCTGATTGGCCATGCGTTCCAACCTTCAGCGTGAGTTCGCGTACGGTCCCGTAAAGCGTTAACGTGGGTTTTACATACGGCTTTTTCGCTTCCCGTTTGGCGGGCTTAACCATTACCGGCCTCCGCATAAATGTTATGCCGCACTCTTCGCGCAGACTGCAACCAGTGGTTGAGGCAGGCGGGCCTTAAACTTGCACAGATCTGCTCGGGATTCATCTTAGCATGCATCGGCACGAGCGCGATACGATCGATGAAGTGATCCAATTCCCGATCCCAGTGCATCTGTTTCAGCCTGTCGGCGCCAGATCGCTTGAATTGTTCAGAGAGTACATCGCCCTGCGCCGGCGTCTTCGGACGCACGCGAACCGACTCCGGCAGACGTCCCACCATGGCCTCTCGAAGCAGCATCTTATCAAAGCACCAGGGAAACGGCGGCAGCGCCAGAAGAAAATCTACGATCCTCAAGTCCAGGAACGGGTAGCGCGTTTCCAGTGGAAAATGGGTCGCGCCTGCGTCTTCCACTTCGAACATGTGCGTCCAGTGCGGTAGGGACAAGGAGGCGTGGGCTCTCGGGCGAACCGGATGCCTTACGGAATCCGCGGGGTGCTCCCACCCTTCCTCCCACCGAGCTTTCAGGTCGGCACGGCGAACGAACTCCGGAGCAAGCCACTTCGGAAATGCCGCCGCGTTCGCATCTCTTCCTACAGCTTTCCTGACCCGCGCTCGGATGCCCCGCCACGGAAACGGCCGAATCCACAAAAAGTTTGCCATCTCCGTGAACAAGCGCCCCCATTTCCGGTTTCGCCACAATGTCTTCGCATACGGTCCCATTTGGAAGTCTAGCAAGTTGTCACTGCCCTCGCCTGACAATAGAACCCGGTAATGAGGGGAAATTATGCGGCAGGATTCAAAAAAGTTGGCGGTCAGCGGGTTGTCGATCGGTTCCGGCCAACTCAACTCGGGATCGTCCCAGCCGTCGAAGAGCTCCACCTGGTGCATCGGCAGAAATTTGATTGGAATGCGCAAAAACTCTCCGACCTCGCTGGCGAAACGACCCTCGGGATCAGGAATTTGGGATCCATCAATACTCGTATAGCCTCTAAGATCAGTGTCTGGAGAGCACTTTGCTGATACCTCACTGGCCACGGCTGCCACCGAGGACGAATCCAGACCTCCGCTCAGCAGGATTCCAATCCGGTCCGTGCGCAACCTGTCCGACACCGCTTCCTGCAACAAAGCTTGAAAATGTTCGACGTAATCCTTGGAATTCGAATAACGGATTGCCCCAAGCGTCGGCGGCGACCAGTAGCGCCGGCACTTTGCTTCTGCGGCAGAAATAGTCAGACAGTGGGCTGGCGGCAGACGCTTAATATCGCGGAACGTCGTCGTGGCATCATTGCAATTCAGCCCAAAGAGGAGAAAATCGCCGACGGCCGCCTCGTTCAGTGTTGCGGAAACACAAGGATGTAACCGCAAGCACTTGAGAGTATTGCTGAAAAGGAAGAGATCGCTTCCGTGAGCATAGTAGAAAGGCTTGATTCCGAAATGATCCCGTACGCAAAAGAGACTCTGCGTATGTACGTCCCAAATCGCGAATGAAAAATCACCTCGCAAATGATCAACGCACTGCGCACCCCAAACAGCATAAGCGTACAAAATCAGTTCGGAATCTGGAACATTGGGTCGGACCTTGCGACCCGAGCCCTGAAGTTCCGCAATCAGCTCTTTTCGGCTATCGAGGCGCGCGTCCGCTGTGATCCAGAATCGGGCATCAAGACTAGCGGGCTGCTGCTCGACGAGTGATTCCCGCGTTGTCCGCAACAGGGCATGCCCCAGCCCGATTGAGCCATCCCGCCAGGTGGCGACGGAGTCCGGGCCGCGGAACGCGAGAAAACCTGCAAGGTTCTTTAAAAGCGCCCGTTCGGCCGGCGCACCTTTACGGTGGAAAATACCGACGATCCCGCTCAATCCATTGGCCTCTCTGTCGAAGGGCTGATGCTTCGAATCTCGAAAC
>CAVPLA010000057.1:0-121852 GCA_963705855.1 uncultured Acidobacteriota bacterium | reverse complement strand
CACAAGCGGCTGCAATACGTGTTCCTTGATCGGTCGGCTTCCCAAATGCCCTTTTCCCTAATGTGTTTCCCATCTTTGAATTCCTAAACCTCACTCCGCATTGCTTTTAGTTTCCTGCATACGAAAGCAGATCGAGTTAACTATATTTCCTACCAGTCTATGCGCGCTGCAGGCTACACAAGTTGCTGGCCCCCGATGTAGCACACTCACGCGCACGGCGAACTCGAAAACAGTCTCTTCCCTTGGTCCGCGGCCGATTCCATCTCTCGCCACAGCCTGTCGCACTGCGCTCCGGCGATTGGAGCTCCGCCTCCGAGCTTCTCCAATCCAGCCAGGAGCAACCTTGTCAGCTATCGGACAGCGGGGCCATCATGAGTTAAGCCCATTGGTTCACCAGTATTCTCGACGAACTCGCAGCCGCTGAGCGATGTTCCAAAAAACATAGTCGCATTCAGCAAGCACTGCCTCCACCCACACCGTACAGCTGCCGCGTTTCTGATGTCAGCGCTCGTGAAGTCGGTCTTTGTGAACTGCGCATCTAGAAGCTGAACTCCGCTGAGCCGCGCATGCGCAAAAACGGCTTCCGAGAACACCACATTCTCGAGTCGAGCGTTAGCCAAAATGGCGCTACCGAAGCGTGTATTCTGTGCGGCCAAATTCCGAACTATAGTGCCCGTCAGATCAGCATGCTCAAACGAGGTATCTTGCAGTTTCGCATTATCGATAAGCGCTCCGCTCAATCTGGCACCAGCAAGGTCTGCACCCGCTAAGTCAACGTCGGTCAGTCTTGCAAAAGTCAGTGGGCAGTCCCTCAAGACAGCTCCACTCAGGCGAGCACCCGAAAAGTCGGCCCGAGTAAAGTCAACACCCCGAAGGTTCGTCAACACGAGCCGACGCCACCGGTCCTGAGCGACGTCACAAAAATTCTTTAGATAATCAATATCCACGCCAAGGCGTTGGCGTGCAGCCCAAAGCAAAAACAGAGATCCCCACTCGTCCTCAAGGTGAGCGCGCTCTGCAACCTCGTGTCGGTACCAGCGGTTCAGGCGATCCGCGAGTACTTTGTCCTTGGCGATCAAACCCAATAGAAAAGCGCTTGCCAAATCCTCGAGACCTTCCAGGGGAGCCGGTTTCGCGATTTGATTGCGTACCTGGCGGAATAGGTGACGTGCCAGAAAATAGCTGCCTAGAGATTCATGACGGAACGTGAATTGGCGGGCAGTGTCGCTGAAATCGGGAACCAAGATCAGACGTTCTCTTGCCTGCGCTTGTAGCGCCCGCAGCTCCGAACTGAGGTCTGCGTCGACGCAGGAACGTGTTATTTCGTCGAGCTCGTCATCCGTCACCGCAAGGACATTGCGGCGAGCCATTCGACAAGCAGTTAAGGAGAGAATTTGGTCGATCTGCTCGTAAGACAGAGATCCTAATCGGCTGCCCAGTTGCCGCATCTCTCGGGCGTGCCACTGGCTAACGTAGTAAGAAAATAGGTCGACGTCGGTTAGGTCCTTAAGCGAATTGAGTTCTTTCAAAACGTCCGCGGTCCCCTTGATCATCGACAGGAATAGGGGCCGCGTAACCAACTGCATGAGAGCATGTCCCGCAACGAATTGAACCTGTGTCATGACCGCGGACAGACCAATACGATCAAGAAACTCCTGAACCTTCAATATGCTAAGAGCCTCGATCGTGAGTAATTTGAAGGTGTTCGCAAGTTCTCGTCTTTCCTCCGTCCCGCTGATAACATTTGGGCGCATCGTGACAATGAATCGATTCGACCAGAGTAGTGGTGATTCGTGGAGCCTCTGGACGTAGAACGATAGATTCTTGTCAGGACTCCTTGCGATTAGCTCATCCAAACCATCGAGAATGAACACGGTGCGCCCTGAGGATGTAACAAGCCGATAGGTCTCGGGATCGAATAGCGCGTCGTGAAAGTCACGGGGTGGCTCAGATAGGGTTGCTTCGAGCTGATCAACGTCTCGAAGCCTCCGCAACGATAAGAGAACAGGGACCAGACCCTCGTTAGGCTTAGCAACCAAAAGCTTAGCGAGTTCGTAGCCTAGTGCCCCGCATGCCGCTGTTTTGCCTTGCCCGTATTCCCCGAGCAACAGCACTGGCTTAGGGTGGTTCAGAGCCGTGACGCTCTGCAGAAGCGCAGGCATAAGGTCAGCCGACCTTTGATCGTCGATTTGACAGCGCAAAGGTACCGCATGCTCAATCTCGGCGTACGCATAGGAGGGCGCGAAGGGCCGGCGATAATAGCGCATTACGAGTTCGCCATAACGGGTCAGCACATTTGACTGGTCTGGACGTGCAAGGATGTGTTGCACTTCTGGGATGACCCTGCTCTCGATGTGTCGGATAACGTCTTGCGTCGCAGATGATACGTGGGCAATCGTCGTTAAGGTCGCTTCGCGCTGGTGCTCGGCGAGTGCATTGTGCCAAGCCTCCGCCCGATTAAACCACGAAAGCAAATCGCGCCGACGCTCCCCATCGTTCTGATCTATGTGATCGAGGAGAGACTGGAGTCGATGGCGGGCGTTTTCTTCGGTTGTCTTGGATGCGGCAAGTAAGAGCTGTCGATCCTCTGCTTGCTGCGATAGGAGTTCCTGTACTCGGGTGCTGTGCAATTGGAGTACGTCCTGAATGGTTTGGGCCGCAGTCAAGAGCTCTGCCCACACAAGCATTTCCAGGGAGGCGTAATCCTTGGAGTGCCGCTCGAAGCCGGCCTTCAAAAGTTCGTGAAGAGCTAATTGGAATGCCTGGTCGATGTGCTGGAGCAAGTGATTGTATGCCGATGCGGAAAGCCGACGTTGCGAACGAAATAAGCGCACAGACGACCAACGTTGCCTCAGGTCGAGAATGCTGTCAGTTTCAAAACTAACTGCTCCTCCTGCGAGAGCATGAATAATCTCGTCCCATTCCCCTGCCACTAAAACCGTGCTCGCACCGGGTTGCAGACTCCAACCAGCAAGTACTCTCGGCAATTTCCATTCCTTCAGTGCGAGGAACGCATCGCCTTGCAGAACTTCCGAGACTCGTTTGCGCGCTTCGCGACCGATAAGGGCGATACATCGCCGGTCGGAACGGCTAGTGCGAACGCCGTTTCTTGTGATTTTTTCACACGCGAGCTGTATCGCACGGCCGATGGTTCGCGTGAGGTCACGATTCTGAAGCAGGTTTGCTTGAGGCTCGGCCGGTTCTGTAAGTTTAGCGTGGAGATCATGAGCCACCAGATGCTCCGCTAGATCAATCAGTCGGTGGGCACCGGCTCCCAAAAGGCCCGTGAAAAGCGTGGCTCCCTCCTGCACGTGTCCAGTCGCGGTCAGGACAACGCTGGCTGTGATGGCGGCACTGCCCACGAGCAGCCGGATTGTGGCTCGTTTGGACTCGTCTGAAAATGTGGATATGAGCGCGGCCTCTTGCAACCCAAGGCAACTATTCAACATGCCGTACCGCAACTACGAAACTATACGAGATCAAAGCGTAAATTGGAGGCTATGTTGCGATCAGGCTGAGCTCGTCTCCTCACTCCGCCGTGGCCATCGGAGAGATTCCCAATTCCCAAAGGTGCTTTTTGCTTGTTTCAAAAAGCACCTCCCGTCGCTCAATCCGAGCGTACTGTTCGTCTCCCTCCACTCCGACTTGCGGCCACCAGCCCGGCGTGCATTTCGAAATGCTTGCCCAACCAGCTCCCCACCTTCGCGTGGCCCAAGGAGATGCGGATGCCCCGAGAAGATTTCTTTTTCTTTCGCTGTTGCCCGTAGGATAGCATGGAGCCCGGGCGGCGCGGTTAGGTGCTCCTGGCTTCATCCGTATTTGTGGATCGATTCAGAATCAACCGCTTCTGCGTGGCAAAAAGAAGTGGACTAGTACATTAGTGGATCTGCAATGGCTGTCGAAAAGTCGCGTCATTATTTGCAGTCGCTCTTGAAGGAGCTCACCGTGCCGCTCGAGTATGGCACGGTAACGAACCGTCACATACCCGACGGTGAGATGCGTGGGCTCGTGGTTTGCGTCCAGGACTTACCCGGAAATATCGGCGTGTACAAGAACGTTGCCCAGATCATCTGCTTTCTCTCTGAACGATATTCCTTCGAGTATATCTTTATTGGTGCGGCTTTCGGAGAATGCTCTGTGATGAACTTCGAAGGTCTATCCAGACGGAAAACGCGACGCCTGGCACGAAGTTTGTTGGAAAAGGGGGCAATGAACGGCGCCGAGTACGCTATTGCGATGCGGCCTGATTTGGAGCTCGAACTCTGGGGCATTGACGAGCCGGTTCTGTATCTCAAGAACGCCGGTCAGGTACGCGACATGTTGGAGATCAAAGATGTCATTAGCAATCGTATCGTTCACGGTCGCAGCGACTTACTGCGGATAGCGTTGCCTATGCTTAATACAAATCTCGGGGACTTTCTTCGCATCGATCAGAGGTATGCTGAAGTGAGGCAGACGACATACTGATCGGGTTTTGCTTCTCGACGAGACCGTTCCGCCGCTCAAAGAGTGGCACGAATCCACGTTGCTTTGGAGCGTGGCACTGGCACTACTTTTCTTAGGGTTAGCGGCCGTAGGGCATTCCTCTCACTGGCGCTGGGTGATGTACGGTTCAGTCTGTGTAAGCGGGTTGCTGATTGCAGCCTGCCTTGACTGGTTTCGTGTCACCGGAATCCGAATCCTAAATGCAAGACGCATGGTCGACTCACTGACATGGCAGGGTGACGAAATCGTTTTGAATACGGAATGCCAGTAGGGAACACTTCTGACGGCCCTGGCAAGGAAAGTGCCGCGAGGTTTTCTCGTCGCTTCTGATTTATTTTCGTACAGATACCCGTATGACGAAGATTACTTCCCCGCTATAACGTCAGATCCGATTCTCTTTGAGGCCGCACACTGTGGCGGCTTGACGAGAACCGCAGTTATCAACTCGGACCCCATGCACTTGCCCTTCACAACAGATGCTTTCGATGTTGTGGCAGTCGAGAGCCTACATCACGTGTTTACTGCCGGTGATCGAAGAAAGGCTCTTCAAGAACTGTGCCGTGTTCTGAAGCCTGGTGGCCGGCTAATAGTCTTGGCCTTCAGACACAAGGCTAAATATCAAAGGATCTTAGAGAAGCTGAATATGTGCGATTTCTCTTGTTCCAAAGGCACACATCGGATGTTCTAGTTTAGCCCAGTGCTGCTATGTCGCAAGCCATTCGTTGTCACTGAATTGGGAAGGAAGTCTAGCCATAAGGAGGAAGCGCGACGCTATCGGCAGGTGAGAGTCGATATCGAGCAGGCTTCAAATGAGCGATCCGCGTACTGCGACCCACGGGTGTTGAGTATATATGCCTGCCCCACTTGTGAAGCGAGAGCACCTTTGGATCTCGATGATGGTGTGCTGCGATGTCGGGCGTGCCGAGGCAAGTACGCGATTCAAAACGGTGTTCCAGAGGTGTTGGCTGTGACCGTCACGGACGCAACGTACCCTGAAAGCCCGTACCTTGAACGGGAAAAGAACCGGAGGCCTCCGATTGAAACAGCGGGCGACTCCGACGATCCCGTCGTAAAGTTCTTGTGCCGCGTCCGCATAATTCAAAGTCATATTACGGTCGATACTATTAAAGAAAATGATCGCCTTGACAGTGCGCAGCTGCTGGAGACACTTGGAACTGATGGCATGGCCATAGATCAAGCTGCCGCATATATCCTTCAGAGACGAATTGTCCCCCGTGAATACCTTGAAAAATATTCCACTGTGCGGCAACAAATGGGGCTACGTGCAAGCGTATCGACTGTTAGTCCTCTGGAGGTAACTTGTCAAATTGCGTTATCAGGGCTCTTTGAACAAAACCCTGCGGTGGCAGAATTGGTTCAAGTCTGTTGTTTGCTTGGTCGAACAGCGATCCCGATGGAGCTGTTCTCCGAAGGTGCGTGGCATCTCCCAGGTAAGCTGGATCGTCGAAAGGTCACACGATGGAACATCAACACATTGTGCAGAACAGCTCAGCAGTACGCGCTTCTGAAGTGGGATGGCAGTCTCCATTGCATCTTCGTCGATCCTCGGGTGCGATCAAGTGTTCGGAAACAAATGGACCGAGACCTTCAAGTTAAACGCTTGCGCGTCCTGAATGAAGTGCTATGGAGGTTTGTTCTTTGGGCTGAGCGCAATGGGAGATGGGATTTTCGAACGCGAGTTTTTCCGCATCTGCTCGCGCTGGTCTACGACGAAGAGTGGCTTTTGTTATTTGCCTCGGCGTTTGAGGGTATCAACGCTGAGATGAAGCCGAACCAAAGATCTTGGTACCTTACCGCGAGGGCCTTGGCGTCGTTGGCGCGGGCGGCGGCGAGCGCCAAACACTATCGATATGCGGAGAGATTGTTCAATCTTTCGTTTCTTATAGGAGCTGGCCAAGGCGGGGGGCCGGGTCAATTTAGAATGCTTCTCATTTCTATCGTAAGCAGCGTTGCCGACGAATTGATCCAAACTGAATCGCACTGTGCCGCCGAAGGTTTGTTGACAGATATCACGCGTAAGCTTACCGAAGCTTTGGGCCCAGAACATCCAGTCCTCTGTTATCCTGCTGCTCGAATGATGCAACTTAAAATGCGTAATGGGCTCTATCCTGCAGCACAAACGCTCGCAGAAAAAGAAATCAGGCTTGTCAATCGGCCGTATTGCGCAAAGAGTCCGCTCGCCGCAGCCGCACGTGGTGATCTTGGAATAGCATTATCGAAGTGTGGCCATCCTGCGAAAGCAGAGTTGATGCTTAAAGAAATGCTCAACCAGATAGTAGATCTTTTGGGTCCGAAGCACAAAGCTTCCTGTCGCGCTTCACACGCACTGGGCATTATGTACTGTGATCAAGAGCGGTTTTCGGAGGCAGAGGTGTTGTTGGTTCGTTCGGTTTCAATCCAGACGGCGATTGTTGGCCCTTATCATTTGGCAACTGCAAGACTGCTTAAGGACCTAGCGGTCCTTTACTCGTACCAAGGGCGCCATGCTGAGGCCGCCGAAGTACTGGAGAGAGTCCTGTCGATTCTTCAACGAGGCAAAGAATTCGAAGATCCAGAAACGGCCCAGGTTACCGCTCTTTACCGCGCTGAGTTAGAAAAGTCTATTTCTTAGATCCATTACCAAAGTCAAATAGCTATCTCTTCGGTTTAGACCCGCCGTCCATAACTCCGTGGTCATCACTGATAACTAAGATACTATATAGTTATCATAAAAAAAACGCGACAAAGTAGTAGCAAGGCTCTGGAAGGCGCATAAACATTGATGACTTTAGCTATGGCGGAGAGGGGGGGATTCGAACCCCCGTTAGGGTGTTTATTCCCTAAAACGGTTTAGCAAACGGGTGATTGCGCCCTGGCTCGCCGGTAAACTCTTGAAAACTAAAGACGCCGTTCGGCCCGCGCTGGACGGTTTGGGCACGGTTGGCAGCTTATTGGGATAAATTGGGATAAATTGGGATAAAGGCATTATGCAGCCGAGAGGCTGAAGGCGGCGGTTTGCCAATTTTACGTGCTCTGTTCGTGTTCACCGATTTTCACGTATTTTGTTTGATTCAGCAGGCGCTCACTTGTGCTGAAATACGTCAGTTGCGTCCTCTAGAGTCCAGCAATAGTCCAGCAGATTAAAATGTGCGAACCATCCGTTTTGAAACCAGTTGATTCATTACCCCTCATTACCTGGTGCATCTCCTGTTATCGCGAGACATCAGCAGAACGAGACTGGGTTTGGTGTCGCTCTGCGATAGCGAAGTCGAACAGTTCCGGCAGCTGCACGTCAGCCTCGCTCAACTCCGGATAGGGCTGGTGCGTCAGCACCGGCATCTGCTGCTCCGTGTGGTGCAACCATTGCCCCAGAGTCTCTTGGGAATGATCTTTCGCCTCCTCCAGCAGGGCTTCCACCAACAACGAGTGCCCGAGGTCCTGCACCACTTTGACAATACTCCGCTTGCAGAATAATCTGCCGAAGTGGACCTGGCCATTTCATCTGGGCAGTTCGGGTTCCAGAGAGGGCAGGCTCGAATCTTTCCCTCGGACTGGGATAGCAGATCGAATCTCGCTCGCGGTGACCCCGTGGTTCTTTCTGGGCCGTTCAATGTCGTTGACGACCACATTGCGTCCGTTGCCCTGCCGGGTCCCGGCGAATACCTGCTTTTCTTGGTACAGTTGACTGTACGACGGTTCCAGGACAGCCAGCTCTTTCAAGTGCCTTGGTTTGCTGCCTACTTTGGCATTACTGAGGCGGACGTAGAGCAAGGAAGTGCCACGGTGAGCCTTAACCCTACTGGTGTGTTTCGCGTTTCGATATGCGACCGCCGCAGGCACCTGCCTTTGCACGGTTTGCAGCTGACGGCACACGGCCATCAAATGACCATCAAGTTTGCTACAGACGAGAATGGAGCGATCCTTTTCCTCATCAGCCCTACGCAATTCGCCATCGACATAGAGAAGGCAACAATCTCCGTCGAGTCACTCTGAACTGAAACAGAAAAAGGAGCGGTGTCTAAACCGAATCCTCCGCTCCTTTTTTTGTTGTTTAAGTTATAGGAGGAATGATGCAGACCATGCAAGAACCCGTGCATAGTCTGCTTCTTCATGCGTTGCGCGCGGCGTAAAAGGCAGGCCGCTTGAGCTAAACATGCTGGCAAAGCGAGTCATCCGGCCAGCAATCCGCAACCGAAAGAACTACCGCGACGGCGAGTCGAAAAATTGGAAGCCGCTTGAGTGGCAAGGCTTCTATTCGCTCCGTCGAGGCATCGCAACGCAGCTAACCGCGATAACCCACGATCCGATGGCAGCCAAGGGACTGTTACGGCATTCCAGCGTCAACACAACTCTGAGGCACTATATTAAGGACGTGCCGGAAGTGACAGCGAACGGAATGGCGCAAGTCGAGCAACTATTTAGCGACCTCGACGCCGCGAATCAGGTAGTGCAGTAAAGCAGTTGGGATAAGATTGGGATAAAGGAGCAGCGCAATCACTCGCCTCAATCGAAAGGGCAATCCTTCTAACTCCAAAGCTGCATTGTATTTAGTGGCGGAGGAGGAGGGATTCGAACCCCCGAGACCCTTTCGAGTCTAACGGTTTTCAAGACCGCCGCATTTAACCACTCTGCCACTCCTCCGCATTGATTCTATTGCACTTGAGGAAACCAGCGTTGCACATTCTGTTGCACAATTGCCTTTGGTCCGATAGACATTCGTCACGCAAAAGGGATACATCTACCAGACCAACGGTGCTTGGCATGTCCGCTACCGTGTGGACGGTAAGCAGGTTTCGCGCAAGCTGGCCGACGACAAGGACCAATATCGCACGAAGCGCAGTGTCCGTCCACTGGCCGATGAAGTTCTTGACCCGTTAAATCAAGGACTTCAAGCGAATGGACCTATGGCCCTCCAACAGTACGCGGAGACGGTCTATTTCCCGAATATCAAGCCGAAAAGGAAGCCCTCCACCTACAAGGGCTACTTCAATCTCTACTCCAAGCAGATTCAGCCGCGCATCGGCGGACTCAGCCTTTCGACCTGTACGACCGCTGACATTCAACGAATTTTGTACCGCATTGATGAAGTGGAGGAACTCTCCCACCAATCGTTTTTGAATATCAATTCGGTTTTGTCGGCAATCTTCACGCACGCTCGGAGGAGCGGTACGCTGCTAGGTCCGAACCCAACAGATGGCGTCGAGATTCCAGAGGGCAAGCGAACGGGAAAAGGGCCGAAGGTCTTCCCGCTCGACTTGGCAACGGTCGGCTCCAAGCACATCAAATCCAAACACCAAGGCTCTGGCGTCGACTGGCACGGATTCCATGCCTTCCGCCGTGGCCTTGGTACCCGGCTGTTTAACAACGGAGTTCCAACGAAGACCATCGCAACAATTCTGAGACATCGGTCGGGAAGTGAAGTCACGGAAGAGAACTACATCGACGTGGACGAAAGCACCGCCGTTGCCGCGCTTAAGAGCCTGCCGAAGAAGTCAGCTAAACCACGGTAGCGGAAGCGTTACGCCGGGGAATCTAAACGGGAAGTGATTAAGCAACTCTGATTTTGGCAATGGAGCGCCAGATGCCGAACGAGGCCGTAGGTTCAACCCCTATTCAAAAAGGAGGCGTGCGACTCTCGACCCGAAGGAACAACCGCCCAGCAGCAGTTACGGCAATTCTGGGAGTGGGTGACTTTTTTGGTGAACTTTGCCTCGCGGACTATCCCCTTCGGATGTCCACGGCTGTCGCGTTGACCGCCAGCTCCATTCGCACGATTAGGAAAGACAAGATGCTCCAAATGATTCGCGGAGAGAATGAGACCTCACGCTCCCTGCTGGCCCATCTACTGTCCCGCATCAAGAGCTATCGGGATCACGTGGCAGACCTGCTGACCTGCTCTGCGGAACAAAGGCTGGCCCACGTCCTTTTGCGGCTTGCGCACTTGGGTAAGAACGGCCGAACGGGCGTTAAGTTACCGCACCTGACTGACAAAGTCCTGGCGGAAATGGTGGGTACCACGCGATCCAGAATTAATGAGTTCATGAATCGGTTCAGGAAGCAGGGATTTATTAGCAACGCTGAGGGAATAGAGGTTCGACCGTCGTTGCGGAAAGCTTACGGCACACGATAAGAATCGCGTTAAATTTCGTTAATGACACAGCTAAGAGCGGTGCAGCTGTGCATGAACGCGCTTTGATTGGTGTACACTCGTCGCACGGACTCAGTTTGGCTGTGTTCCAGGCATGGACCATCAGGACTTGGGAGGGATTATGTCTTGTCCCGCATGTGCCTCCGGTAATCAGGTGGAATTTTCCGCCGAGATGATGGTCCACCTCGGCGGCCTCAAGAATTTAGATAGTCCCGGGGTCATTGTATCCCCCAAGCTCTTGGTCTGCGTCAGTTGCGGCTTTTCGCAGTTTACCGTCCCCGAAACAGAATTGGCGTTGCTTGCTGCGGCTACTCCGACATCCAACCGATTCGCGGCAACAGCCGGGTGTTGAAGGGTCCTACCTGTCGCGGGACTGCGCTTATCCCTGAGCGGAAACGAAAATACGTCCCGCAAGGGCTTCTTGGATGGCGAACAAAAGGTCGGTGACCATCGAAATCTTAAGGACGTATCCGAGTGCACCCGTTTTAAGAGCCAGGTCAACGAAATCAGGGTCGGAATGGTTTGTTAAGAATACGACTCTTGCCTGGCAACCGGATTCCCGCAGTCGATCAACAGCCTCTATCCCGCTGAGTTTCGGCATCGAAATGTCAGTTACGATGACATCCGGATGCAGTTCCATGGCGGCCTCGAACAGAGCTTCGCCGTCATTCACGTATCCCACTATCTCGACTCTTGTCTTTAGCAGACTTCGGACTACATCTAAAAGTCCCCTATGGTCATCGGCGAGCAACACTCGCATTTAGGCCAGCCCTCACCACGGGGCTGCCCGGGCAAACCGCTTAGGTCGATGGCGAAGCACCAAACTCCGGTCGGCTCGGCAGGTAGCGTGTAGGCAAAACCTATCCCCCGCAGGAAGCAGCGCCCAGTGTCAAAAGTAACGGTGCCCATCAATTTTTGCTCTCCAAATTAGATCGCCGTCCGGCAAGACTTCGAATAAGTCGTAGAGCTCTCCTGTCTAACAGGTTGACTGCTCAAATCACTCCGACATCAATAAACAGCTTGATTGCGAATCGTTCAGAGCAGCATAATTCGTCACCGCTGAGGCAAGCAGAAATCGGAGCCGTAGCGCGACTGAGGAGAATTTAAAATGAAACGACTTTTGATGCTGCTCTCTTTTCTTGTTATCACCGCTCTTGCCGCTGGCCCACTTTCGGCCCAAACGAATCCCTTTGTAGGTACCTGGAAACTCAATGTTGCAAAATCGAAGTTCGAACCTGGGCCAGCCCCGAAGAGTCAGACGCGCACTGTTGTTGCAGAAGGTGAGGGCGCAAAATATAGCTTTGAAGGAGTCCGTGCGGATGGAACAGCAATCTCATATAGCTTTACTGTGAAATACGATGGCAAAGATTACCCCATCACAGGGTCTGGAGCGCCTGGTGGGGCGGACTCCATCGCCATTAAGCGTGTGGGCACCAACAAAGCCGAAGCAACATTGAAAAAGGATGGGAAAGAAGTCGGGAAATCCGTAGCAGAGGTTTCAAAGGACGGGACGGTCTCCACGGTCAAGTCAAAGGGAAAGACACCGGACGGCCAGGACTACAGTACCGACTCTGTCTACGACAAGCAGTAATCAGCCTTTCGGCTTGTACCCTCGGCACTTGCAATTAAGAAAGTTGGCTAACCAGGAGATTGCGGCGCATCAGGTTGGTTGTCCAGCGCGGCGAGAACCCACTTCTGCAAGACGGCTCGAATGTGGGGCTTTATTTCGCGGAATACCAGACCCATGCCCGAAGGCCTGACATACAGGACCGACGCCTCGGCCTCAAACTCTTCCCCCAGGTTGTGAATCTTCACCAAAACAGGGCGCTGAATCTCAAACGAGGCCGAGGTCTCCAAGAAGCATCCGCGCAAGCTTAGCTCTGTCACACGTGCGGGGACATAACCAGCGGGCGAGCCTTCGAGAGCGATCTCGGCACCGGCGCTGAACGCAAACCTCAAACCACGGCGTTCTTGGTCCACCGTTCAAGCCTATGCCATCGAATAACCGGCGTCGAGTCACCCGATGGATGTGTGGCACGAATCGCCTACTATTGGTGCTCTGACCGGCGAATCGGACTATCCAGTGACTTTCTTCGCCTGCGCCCGAACTTTCGCCCACCTCTTTTTCGCCGCCTTCACCATCTTGGCTCTGGCACCGGGGGACAGGACGTGCTTCTTTACGGCCTTGAGTTCTTTGCTCGTCGAATCGCCCAGGGCTTTTGCAGCCGCTCGCACTCCGCTCAATTGCTGGTGGAGCTTGTGTAACTGCTTTTCGAGTTTTCTTTCTTCGCGCTTGATCGCCGCCAGGATGTCCATGAATCCTCCGGCAAGAAATTTATCTCAATCGGAGGGGTTGCACCAGACGTGGGGCCAGAGGCAAGTGACTCGGCGGTAGTTCGGGTACGCGGCGGGTTTAAGGAGTGAAAATATGGGGCACGTCCCCAACCAGGCCGTCCTCTTCGCGATGATGATCGGGATCGTAGCGGCGATGGGATGCGCGGCGTGGAAAGCGCCAGTCGAAGGCCAAGAAATACGCCGCAAGTCAGGGCGTGTGGTACGCCGCGCTGGTGCAGCGCGTCCTCGCCGCCGCCTGACCCACGCCAAGCCGACCCGCCCCAGGACAGGAGCAACTTCCTGGCCCATTTTCTTTCCCCTCCAGGTCACCCACGCGACACGGAAATTCTGCCCCGACCGGAACATCACCTGGGAAAGCGGCCCGCTCTCCGCAGCCGCGAATCACGGATCTCGCGGCCCGTGGCTCTGCGCGATCGCGTCACGCGCCCCGAGCCGCTGAAAAACCACCGCCCGAGACGCGGACGAAATTATTCGGCGCGTCATCCGCGAAGGAGAAGAAGTTTTTTTCTGACGGAAGCAACGCGCGTGCCAACTGGGGCCCATCGACGGGGCGGCCCGGGGGTTTCCATGTGTTCTGGACGAACTCCTGCTCCTTTTCCAGGAACATTCAGTCTTTCTCTCCTAGCCCGAGTGGACGATTCGATCTTTGAGCGGTGGAGCGGACCGCCCGTAGTGCCGCAAGAAATCGGGAACGTGATTTCTTCCGTGGAACCCTGAGTATTATTCCGTTCCCGGTTACTTCGTTCGGAGAAGGCCGCTGGTATTTCGCTTGGGCACGGCCCCAACGGGAATGCTGGCCACCACCTGCATCGTCTTGTTATCGACGACCACGGTGGCATCCTCGCCGGCGACGGCCACGTACAAGTCCTTGCCGTCAGGTGGGATGGTGAGCCACTCGGGGTGCAGCCCAACGTGCACGACTTTAAGCAGTGTGAAATCGGGGAGCGAATAGGCCGCCACGTATTCGTACCACTTACTGGTGGCCCAGAGCACTTTACCGTCCGGGGTGATGGCCAAACCGTGTGAAGGCGACCCTTGGAGCCCGTCGGTCACTTTCTGCTGATCGGAACTATCAGGCAGTGTGATGCGATTGATCTCCTTGTGGGCCGCAAAGTCCACCACCACGAACCCATGGAAGTCCGAGAGTTGCGCGATAATTTCCTTGGTCGATCCGTCAGGGTTCTTTGTGAAAGCCATGGGACGAATGCCGCTGCTTAGCTTCACCGACCAAACTACTTGGTTGGTTTGCGTGTCGATAACGCTGATGACGCTGGTCACCACGGAGCCAACAACGACATATCGGCTGTCCGGAGTGACATACACGTTGTGCACGGCACCCTCCACCGGAATGCTCTTCACGTCGGTGAGCGTGGAGGTATCGATGATATCGACCGCGCCGGGGGACTGCGCGATGCCTACGTATACGCGCCGGCCATCCTTGGTGATGTCTAGGTTATTGGGGCGGCCGCTCAGCGGAATCCTCTTGGTCACTTGCAGGGTACGCGCTTCGACCACGTCCAAAGTCTTGGTAGGTTCTTGCGTGATGTAGATACAGCTTCCATCGGGAGCGATGACAACTCCGTGGGAAACCTCGATATCGTTAATGATCCCGACCACGCGGTTCGTGGCCGGGTCGATGATGTGCACGCTGTCTCCCGCCGCGTTTGTTTGGATTACTCGGGCCTCATGCTCTGCTGCCATCGCCATGAAGGTTATCGCCAGGACTGCCGCTGGCGTTAGATAGCGCAATGCTCGTTGTGTATTCATAACCTGCGCTCCCGTTTTCCGAATCACTGTTTTGGGCTAGCTGTTGTTTGGCCGCCCACCCAGGTTGCCAAAATCCGCCATTCCGAGTTTTCTTTCGACGCCCAGAACTTTCCTCCCGAATGCGCGGGGTCGCCACCCGCCTCCGTGGCGAGAGGGTGCAGCAGTAACGGGCTCTTGGCCGGGTCCCCGGGAACCACGAGCCGCGAGACGACCTCGAAGTTGCTGCGGGACTGCTCTTCCGTCCAGGAAGTGGCTCCCGGAGGCAGCGGCTGAAGTCGCATACGCGTGGCGAGCACCGTATGGCAAGTGAAGCAGGCATTTCCGCTGCCCTCATTTGGCTGTCTGGCTTTTACGAAAATGGGTTCCACGGAGGTGCGGTAGAAGTCAAAATCCAGAGACACGGCGAGGGCGGCACGCGTGGCAGAGCGGGGAGCGCCGGTGCGCACCCAAGCTGCCAAAGTTTGCCACTCGGGATCGTTTTGCGAATTCCAGTGCTTGCCTCCAGCATGGAAGGGATCGCCACCCGCTTCGGCGGCCAGCGGATGCATCAGTAGGCGACTCGCCCGTGGATCCCCCGGGACTACCACCCGCTGCCAGGCGTCGAAATTCTTGCGCGATTGCTCTTCGTTCCAGCTCGTTGCTCCGGGTGACAGTTCTTCCAACCGGGGACTTCCATGGTCGTGGCAAACGATGCAGCGCGCGTGCCCCGGGCGTTTCGCTAGGAAGATGGGCTGCACGCGATCGCGGAAGAAGGCATAGTCCAATGTGGAGGCCGAAGAAGGGTTAGAAGGTTCCTGGGCAGGTTGTGCTGCCAGGGCCAGAATCAGCATTATCAAAAGTTCGCGCACTGTATTCCGCTACTCTAAGAGAAGCAAATTCCCCCGTCCAGCAGAATTACGATTCCGTTCACGTAAGCGCCTGCCCACGAGAAATAGATCGCCCGCTTGTCGGCAAGCCGTAATCGTCCAAGTACCCTTCAGCTTATTCGGCCTATATACGTTGCGAGCTCGAATTTCTTTCGTCGAATAGCGCCAGTCGAATAGCGCCAATTGACAACTCGATTCCGTGTGCTTACGATTCGACCGCGGTTCATTTCTGAGGCTGAACAAGAGCGAGCGCAATCCCCTGCCTTTAGGAATGGGGTCAAGCGAGCGCCATAGTAGGTAGGTTGCAGTAAGTTATTTACATAGACCGCTTCAACTAGTATAAGCAAAATATGATTGCCGGATACAAGTCGAACAACAGCATCATCTATTCCAGCAAGTACCACATCCTCTTCTGTCCGAAATATAGGCGGAAGGTTCTGGAAGGTCGGATTGCTCGACGCTGTGCCACCATCTTCCGCGAGGTCGCCAAGAAGTACCGCGTGGAAATCTTCGCAATGGAGATTATGCCTGACCACGTTCATCTACTTGTGGAAGTGCACCCACAGTTTGGAATCCATCGCTTCGTCAAACACACCAAAGGCATCTCATCTCATCATCTTCGAAAAGAGTTTCCAAGTTTGGTATCGAGGATACCCAGCCTGTGGACCAACAGCTACCTCTGTTCAACGGTTGGTGGTGCTCCGTTGTCAGTCATCCAGCAGTACGTGGAGAATCAGAAGAACGTATGATTCAGGCGCAACTCAAGCTTCGACCGAATAGGAAGCAGGAAGCCGTCCTCACCGCGTGGCTGTGGAACTTGACAGGTGTGTGGAACTGGGCGGTGCGGAAGATTGCGTTGGAGGCTAAGGATAAAATCTACTACAGCGCAAAAGACTTCCAGAACCTACTTGCCAACCACGGCGAGAAGATGGAAATTCCCAGCCACACACTGCAAGGCATGTTGTCGCAGGCGCATAGCGCCTGGACCCGTTGCTTCAAGAAGATTGCTAAGAAACCGCGGCTCAAGGGCATGAGAAATAAGCTCAATAGTATTCCGTTCCCAGACCCTATCAAGCCGCCAAAGGATAAGCACATCGGTATTCCCGGCCTCGGAAAACTGCGGTTCCACAAACAAGATTTGCCGGAAGGGGAAATTAAGTGCGGTCGCATCGTCAAGCGTCCGAGTGGCTGGTATCTGTGCCTGTTTATCTCAACCGACCGGGAAGCTATCGAGCGTGTCGCAGATGGGCAGCTGGGAATCGACCCCGGCTTTAAGAATCTGCTCACGATGTCGGATGGTGAGGTTTTAGACCACCCTCGGGAACTCGAAGCCATCGAACATCGTCTGGCACAGGCCCAGCGCGGTCACCACAAGGTACTGGCGGCAGGGCTTCAAGAACGTCGCGCCCATCGCGTCAAGGACCGCAACCACAAGCTTTCCTTGCGCCTGGTGCGGGAGAATAGCTTTATGGCCTTTAGTGGCGACCACCACAAAGGGGTTGCCAACAAGTTTGGGAAGTCCGTTTCCAGTTCTTCTCACTATCAGCTTCGACAAATGATTGCGTACAAGAGCCGTGCAGGCGGTACGGAATACGTCGAACCTGATGCTAAGTTTTCCACCATGACCTGTTCTGCCTGTGGGAGCCGTTGTGGTCCTACAGGTTGGGATGGGCTTGCGGTAAGGCAGTGGCGTTGCTCAGACTGTGGAAGTCTGCACGACCGCGATGTCAATGCGGCTCGCAACACGCTACTCGCCGGGCTTGGAACGAGCCACGAGGTGCATTGTGCCAAAGCATGATGCAGTCAGGAATCCCCCGGCTTTAGCCGTGGGGAGGTTCAAAGATCCCCAATTCCCGCTCTGCGAGTAATGTCGCCGTCACGCAGCCCCAGGGGAAATGAACATCATGACCAATAACAGAGTCTTATATCCGCTGATCGCTACAGGCGTGATCTTGTTAGTTTCGTTAAGCAGGCTGAACGCGCAGCAGTCCCCTACGGAAGCCATCTCGATCGGAGGCGATGCCATTGCCGGCGTGGTCACGAGCACCAACGGCCCGGAAGCGGGCGTTTGGGTGATCGCGGAAACGGCGGACCTGTCGGCCAAATTTGCAAAAATCGTCGTTACCGATGATAGGGGGCACTACCTACTGCCGCAGCTTCCCAAGGCGAACTACAAAGTGTGGGTGCGCGGCTACGGGCTCGTGGACTCCCTCCCGGTGCAGGCCACGCCCGGCAAGGCTGTCAACCTGACTGCGGCAGTGGCGCCGAACCTGCGTGCAGCTGCTGAATACTATCCGGCCATCTATTGGTTCTCTCTACTCCGGGTCCCGGACAAGAGTGAGTTCCCCGGCACTGGCGCCAAGGGCAACGGCATCCCTGAAAACATGAAAAGCCAGGGCCAATGGCTTCATCTCTTGAAAACCGATAGTTGTTGGTCATGTCATCAAATCGGGGATAAGGCCACCAGAGAGATTCCAAAAACCCTTGGCCACTTTGATTCGTCCACCGCGGCCTGGGCACGACGCCTACTCTCGGGACAGGCCGGAAACAACATGATCAGCGGTCTCGGCCAGCTAGGGCCAGAGCGAGCCTTGCCGATGTTCGCGGATTGGAGCGACCGCATTGCGGCCGGCGAGTTCCCGCCAAGCCCTCCGCGGCCCCAAGGTGTCGAACGTAACGTCGTCATTACGGAGTGGGACTGGGCCGACCCCAAGGCATATCTGCACGATGAGATCGCCACTGACAAGCGCAATCCGACGTTGAACGCCAACGGACCGATCTACGGTGCTGGTGAACTCAGCGTTGATTATCTGCCGGTCCTCGACCCAGTAGGCGCTGTAGCGAATCAGGTTAGAGTCCCCGTTCGCGATCCGAAGACGCCGTCGAGCGCAGACGACACGATCGCGGCGCCTTCGCCGTATTGGGGGGACGAAGCCATCTGGCACAGCCAAGCCAATGTCCACAATCCGATGTTCGATGGACAGGGGCGAATCTGGATAACCTCCAGGATCCGCCCGAGCGAAAATCCAGCGTTCTGCAAAGAAGGCTCCAGCCACCCTTCGGCAGTCTTATTCCCCCTAAAAACAAGTGGCCGGCAACTCGCCGTGTATGATCCAAAGACGAAACAAGTCACGCTCGTTAACACCTGTTTTGGAACGCATCATCTAGTGTTTGCCGAAGATGCCGCCAATACATTGTGGACGAGCAGCGGTGGCGGCGGGGGAGCGGTAGGTTGGCTTAATACAAAGATGTTCGACGAAACCCACGATGAAGAGAAGTCGCAGGGCTGGACTGCACTTATTCTCGACACCAATGGAAACGGAAAACGCGATGAGTATGTGGAACCTGATCAACCCATCGATCCCAATAAGGACAAACGGATCAACGCCGCTTTCTACGGAGTCACCGTAAGTCCAGTGGATGGGTCGATCTGGGGAACGGTTCTGGGATTCCCCGGCGCAGTCGTGCGGCTAAATCCTGGAGCAAATCCCCCGGCAACTGCTCTTGCGGAAATCTACGAACTGCCATGGAACAATCCAGATACGCCTGTTCACGGGTTCTCGCCGCGCGGGCTCGACATCGATCGTAACGGTGTGGTTTGGACGGTGATTGCCAGCGGTCATTTAGCAAGCTTTGACCGGCGCAAGTGCAAAGGGCCGCTCAACGGACCGACAGCGACAGGGCAACATTGCCCTGAGGGTTGGACGCTCTATCAACTACCGGGGCCGCAGTTGAAGGGGGTTACCGATCCAGGAAGCGCCGAGGCCAGTTATTACGATTGGGTAGATCAGTTCGACACTTTGGGACTGGGAAAGAACGTGCCGATTGCCACCGGCAACGGAAATGACGCGCTGCTCGCGCTGTTGCCCGACAGCGGGAAATTTGTTGTACTTCGTGTCCCGTATCCCATGGGATTCTACGCAAAAGGGATGGACGGCCGGATCGACGATCCGAGGGCTGGGTGGAAAGGAAAAGGCCTGTGGGCTACCTACGGCACTCGAACCCCTTTCCACGCCGAAGGCGGTAAAGGAACCACTAGCAAGGTGTTACATTTCCAGCTTCGCCCCGATCCTCTCGCCAATTAGACTTGCATCATCTCCCGCGCCGGGTGCAGCCGTGGCGACCGAATCGTTCTGAATGCACGCATGTATTTGGACTCAGCCCGCGGTCGCCCAAGCGGTACCAGTGGGGTACCATTGAGGTCCTCCCGACGACGATGATATTCTGAAGTCCACTTCCCACCCTCAGAGGACCTAGAGCTGTTTCTAAATAGGCAGGAACCATGGATGCCGAAAAACTCCGCGTTACCCGTGACAAACTCACACGTGTGTTCCGTTATTTGGAAGCACTAAACCAGCACCGCAATCCTGCCAAACGGCAGATTCGCGAGCAGCCCTGGAGTTTCTGGCTGCGTGATCTTCCCGAGCATCCTTCCATTCAACGAGGCGGCGCGAAGGCGGGCTCTTCGAAGACCAAGAATTGGAACGGCCCGAGTACAGAAGACCACGGTGCAAGTTACGTTCTGAAAGTGCAGCGTCCACGGTTGACTCGCACGCCCGAAGCGCCTAAGGAAATTGCGACATGGCTGAAAGACGGATGGGACGACCCTTCCACTGCCTTGACTGTCGAAGAAACCCTCGATGAATCCCTAGGTAGTGCAGAGCCGCGGATTGCAAAATTCGCAGACGATCCGGCCAGGACAGCGAGCCTGGAGCGTTGGAAGCTTCTGCGTGATGACTGGACGAAGACCGAAAAGCCTGCTCGGGCGGCTATGAAAATCTTCGAATCCTTTTACGCACTCTATGGCCGCATCGATCGCGAGGCGGAACGCGTGGAGCTGGTCCTCGGAGACGGCATCTTGAGCTGGCGTCGCACCGATGGAGGCATCCACCATCCGATCCTCCTGCAGCGCCTCCAATTGCAGTTCGACGCATCCGTGCCCGAATTCACGCTTTTGGAGGCGGACCATCCTGTTGAGCTCTACTCGGCCTTGTTCCAATCCATGAACGACGTGGATGGACGCGCGATCGGCCGATGCCGCGAGGAATTGGAGGAAGGAGGCTTCCATCCACTTATCAATGGTTCCACGTCCGGCTTTCTGCAGCGGATGGTCGTGCAGCTGTCCCCGCGCGGAGAATTCTTCGAGGACCGTGCGCCAGATGCGGAGGGCAGCGACCCACGCATTGGAAGGGACCCAGTCCTGTTCCTGCGCGCGCGCACCTTGGGATTCGCCGCTGCGATCGAGGGCATCCTCACAGACCTTCGCACGCGTGAAGATCTGCCTTGGTCACTCCTGAACATCGTCGGAGAAGAATCGCCAATTGCAGACGCCGAACACGCTAAGCCATTCGCGAGCGGTTCCGCTCCAGCGGATCGCGAAGTGCTGCTGAGCAAACCTGCAAATCCCGAGCAGATTCGAATTGCCCAGCAACTCGAGGAACATGGAGGCGTTTTGGTGCAAGGCCCTCCTGGCACAGGAAAGACTCATACCATCGGCAACCTTGTCGGCCATTTGCTGGCCCAGGGGAAGAGTGTTTTGGTCACGAGCCACACGACAAAGGCGCTGCGCATGGTGCGCCATCACATCGTCTCCGAGTTGCGTCCGTTGTGTGTGAGCGTGCTAGAAAGCGACTTGGACAGCCGCAAGCAGCTCGAAAGCGCCGTAGGGTCGATCGCGGAAAGGTTGTCGCGAGCCGACGCGGGTTCACTCGAACTGGAGGCGAAGAAACTGGAGTGCGAGCGTCTTGATCTGCTGAAAAAGCTCGACGAAGTCCGAAACCAATTGACAGACGCTCGCGCCGACGAGTATCGAGAAATTGTAATCAGTGGAAAGTCCTGGGTGCCGGCCGATGCTGCTCGCCAAGTCATGCAAGAGAAGGAAGCGCACGGCTGGATCCCCGGGCCCGTCGCGGCGGTGGCACCGCTGCCGCTTTCTCCAGGCGAGTTGGCCGATCTCTACCACACGAGTGTTTCACTTTCCCGCGAAGACGAGCAGGAACTCTCCAGTCATCTACCGGAACTTCATGATCTTCCAAGCAGCGAAGAGTTTGAAGCCAGCGTGAGCGAACGCAATCGTTTTGGCATGGAAGACCTCGATTTGCGCTCCGACTTGTGGGAATCCGGTACCGCTCAGAGCTCGCCCCAAGAAATCGGACTACTGGCTGCCGCACTGGCTCAGGCGGTCGAGCCTCTTTCAGGCAAAGACAAGTGGAAACTCGCGGCCGTGTACGCCGGCAAATACGGCGATGTGCATCGGCAGCCGTGGGACCAACTCGTCAGCTTCGTGCGGCTGGTTCATCGAGAAGCCGCGAACGCCCAAGAATCGTTCGTCAAGTACGGACCACAAGCTTCCGACGGCTCTGCGGTCAAAGAACAGGAACGCATTGCCGGCGAAATCATCGCGCACCTCGAGGGCGGTGGCAAACTGGGTTCCTTGACCTTGTTCACGCACAAGTCCTGGAGCCAGTTTCTGGAGCAGACGAAAGTGAACAATGCGCGCCCGCGTCTTCCCGAGCATTTTCACGCCCTGCGCCAATTCTTCCGGCTCAAAGGCCTTCGCGAGGATCTCGGCGCGAGGTGGGATCGTCAAGTAGCGACTCTCGGCACTTCCCGTTCGGGCGAAATGGGCGAGGAGGTCGAGAAGACGCTCATGCAGTATTGCGATTCCATCGAGGAGTGCCTGGGTTGGCAGGAGCATATCTGGCTTCCGCTGCAAGAACGGCTTGAAGACGTCGGCTTCCGGTGGGATAAGTTCCTCGCTGGACAGCCTGCGGTAGTTGGTTCTGATGGTGAGTTGGCACGCATGCACATCGCGGTGACCAATGCCCTGCTGCCCATCCTGAATTCCCGGTTCAAGAAGCTGAGGCTGCTCCAGCTAGAGGAGGAATTCCACGATCTCAAAAGTCGGCTCAAACTTGCCGCGCGCGTAGCAAAGGCATCGAAAGTGATCGGCCAACTCCTGGCAGGGGTAACCGACGAAAATTCCAATCTGTACCGCGAGGCATATGAGCGGCTGCTGGAACTCAAGAGCAAACAAGCGGACCTCGACCTGCGCCGAACTCTGCTCGCAAGGCTCGAGACCGCTGCTCCCGCCTGGGCCGGCGCGATTCGAAACCGTACTGGCGTGCACGGCCGGGGCGAGCCTCCGCGCGCCGCCGCCTCCGCCTGGACTTGGCGACAGCTCAACGATGAGCTTGATCGCCGCGACAGCGTCTTGCTTGAAACCCTGCAAGCCAAGAGCGAAAAACTTGGCGACCAACTGCGCCGCGCGACTGTCGAACTCATCGACAGACGAGCCTGGTCCTCGCAAGCGCGCCGCACGTCTTCTCGGCAGCGGCAGGCACTTGTCGGCTGGCTCGACACCATCCGTCGCATTGGCAAGGGTCACGGAATCCGCGTCTCTCTTTTGCGCACGGAAGCGGCAAGAAAAATGAGTGAGTGCCGCGGCGCTGTTCCTGCATGGGTCATGCCACTTTCGCGCGTAGTCGAGAACTTCGATCCGCGCACCACGCGATTCGATGTGGTCATCATCGACGAAGCCAGTCAGAGCGACGTGATGGCGCTGGTGGCCCTGTACCTGGGCAAGACGGTGCTCGTTGTCGGCGACCACGAACAGGTGAGCCCATCGGCCGTCGGGCAGGATTTGGGCGTGATTCAGAACCTCATCTTCCAGTATCTCCGGGGAATTCCGAACTCTGATCTCTACGATGGTCAAATTTCAATCTACGATCTCGCGCGCCAGTCGTTCGGCGGCACAACGTGCCTTGTCGAGCATTTCCGGTGCGTTCCGGAGATCATCCAGTTCAGCAACATGACTTCCTACGACGGCCGTATCAAGCCCTTGCGCGACGCGAGCCGCGTCCACCTGCGTCCGCACACCATCGCGCATCGCGTGTCCGGGTCCAGCCGCGATGGGAAGGTCAATCGCCAGGAAGCCCTGACCGTCGCCTCCCTGGTTGCGGCCACGATGGAGCAACCCGAATATAAGAAGAATGATTCGGGCCAGCCTATGAGCTTCGGAGTGGTTTCCCTCGTTGGTGACGAGCAAGCGATCGAAATCGACAACCTGGTCCGTGCACACGTCTCTCCTGACCGCTACGAACTCCATCGCGTACTCTGCGGAAATGCCGCGCAATTCCAGGGGGACGAGCGCGACGTGGTGTTCATCTCACTGGTCGATACTGCCGAGCGCGGTTCACTCTCTCTCCGTGATCAAGAACTCTTCAAGCAGCGTTTTAATGTCGCCGCCAGCCGCGCCCGTGACCAGATGTGGATCGTTCACTCGCTCAGCCCGCACAATGATTTGAAAGCGGACGACCTTCGCCGGCAACTGATTGAGCATGCGGAAGACCCTGCCCGTCTTATGCGCTCGCTGGAAGAGAAGGAAAAGCGTATGCAATCGACCTTCGAACGGGAAGTCATGAAGCGTCTTCTGAAGGCGGGGTATCGGGTCACCCCGCACTGGAGGATTGGAACGTTCCGTATCGATCTGGTGGTCGAGGGCGACGGCAAGCGTCTGGCCATCGAGTGCGATGGTGATCGCTACTACCCACTCGAAAAGCTCCCCGAAGACATGGACCGGCAATCCGTGCTTGAACGCTTGGGTTGGATCTTCACGCGCATCCGCAGCACGGAGTTTCTCCGCAACCCTGTCCGTGCCATGAAGCCTGTTTTCGAAAAGCTGCAAATGCTGGAGATCCCACCCATCGGTGACTCCCGAGACTCCGAAGGCGCAAGGCGAACTTCCCATGATGTGATCGACCGCGTCATCGGTCGTGCCGAAGAGCTTCGCAGGAATTGGTCAAAAACGAATGGAGTAAACGCTCGTTCGCCCTCCCGGGCCTCGGCGGCAGCTACAGTCTAGCCGAGGCACGGATTCTAGCCCTACCTCCATGGGCGTGAGTCAGATGAAAGACTGGCTTGCCAAGTTTCATGCCGATAGTGTGTATTTCCATTGTGTTCCTCCTGCGCAAGCCTCTCCTCCGAGGGCCCTTCGAAAGGTAAAAGTGGCGGGTGCCGATTGCCGCATTTTTGTTTGGAGCGTAGCTGGATTCTAGCTGTCCCCGGCGAGTTTCCCGACGGCACGAACCTTAGCGCCCAGATTCCTGCGAGCGTAGCGCATGAACACAATTACGATGCAGTGGTCAAGGATCTCTTTCACCCAACGCGAATAGCGAGAACGTGGCGACTTGCGCATACTGTTTCGTAATCGGTGAGCGATAGTGGAGATCCAAGCTACGATTTCACAGGCCTTCTATTTGCCCACCTAAGTTCGAAGACGGAGCGGGAATGCGAAAATGTGCAGTTCTTCTGGCAGGCTTAGCCCTGTTCAGCTCAGGTTGTCACTTTAAGACCAAGGATCTGCTGAAAGTTCTGGAAGCCAGCAAAGCGGCACCGATCACTGTGACCGTTTCTCCCGCCAGTGCCAGCCTTCCTGCATACGGCACGCAGCAGTTCACTACAACGGTGACGGGCACTTCCAATACTCAAATCACCTGGAGCCTGGGGGGCCCTCCCTGCGCCGTTGGACAGGATTGCGGTTCCATTAGCGCAAAAGGCTTCTACATCGCTCCGGGAGTCCTACCGAACCCCAATCCAATCACTGTCAGAGCCTCTGCGGAAGTCGATGCGCTCGCCGCTGGCGCAGCGCAAGTGACTATTACCCCGGCGGTCGAGGCGCAGGAGAATTTGCGGGGCGCCTACACTTTTCTGGTGAGCGGCGCTGACTCCGACGGTACGTTGTCCGTGGCGGGTAAGTTTGTTGCCGACGGAGCGGGGCAGTTGCACAGCGGTCAGATGAGTCTCTGCCGCGCGCAGGCTCCTTGTGTCGAGCAGGCGTTCGCAGGTGGGTATACCTCAAGCGCCAAAAACCAAGGAAGTTTCTGGGCTGACGCACTGTCCGAAGCAAAATTCCACTTTGTTCTTACCGAGAGTGGAGTGGTGAATCTCCAGCTGGACGACTCCAAAGGATTGCACGCGACGGGGATCATGGAATCCGCTAAGGACATTTCCAACGAATAAGCCACGATTTCTAAGGGCTGGGCCCGCGCCAACGCAAGCCACAGCGAGACTATTTCTAGCCCACTCTGTCGTCTAGACAAGAATTTGTAACACTCCAGGTTTCGAAGTATTTTTTTCATAACGAATCGCAATATTTGGCCGTGGCCTTTTTTCAAATGCCATTGACATGCCTCGAGCTGCACCGTAGCATCGCTTTTATCTGATGGCTGAGTCTTGATTCAGCCGCCCTGGCAGCGGAGGTCCCTCATGAGTCTTCGCGATTTTATTTCCAAACAGTGGATTGATGTCATCGATTGGACGGAGCCGGAAGACGGCATCCTTGCCTACCGCTATCCGATGCAAGACCGCGAAATCCAGAATGGCGGCAAGCTCACCGTCCGCGATTCGCAGCTCGCCGTGTTCGTAAATGAAGGGAAAGTCGCGGACGCCTTCGCTCCCGGGCTCTACACGCTAAACACCAATACGCTGCCGATTCTCACCTACCTCAAGAACTGGGACAAAAAGTTTCAGTCCCCTTTCAAGTCCGATGTGTATTTTTTTTCGTCGCGCATTCAGACCGACCAGCACTGGGGCACGCAAAATCCCATCACCATCCGCGACAAAGAATTCGGCGCGATCCGCTTGCGCGGTTTCGGAATTTATTCCTATCACATCAACGATGCGAAATCGTTCTACTCGAAAATCAGTGGCACGCGCGACATCTACCACGTCGCCGATCTCGAAGGCCAGTTGCGCAACACCATCATCTCCAAAATGACGGACGCTTTTGCCGGCAGCCAGGTGCCGTTTCTTGACATGGCGGCCAGCCAGGGCGCAATTGCCGAAAAAATCAGCGAGCAGCTCAAGCCCGCCTTCACCGAATACGGCCTGTCGCTCGATACCTTCGTCGTCGAAAACCTTTCGCTCCCCGAAGAGCTTCAAAAAGTGCTCGACCAGCGCATCAGCATGAACGTGCTAGGAGATATGGGCAAGTTCACGCAGTATCAGGTGGCGCAAGCGATTCCGATCGCTGCCGGGAATGAAGGTGGCGGAGCGGTTGGAGTCGGCGCAGGACTTGGGGCGGGCGTCGCCATGGGCCAGGCGATGATGGACGCGGTGAAGCAATCCACGTCCTCCAGCCCGGCTGGCGGTGGTGCGGCACCGGCGGCTGCCGCGGGCGCTGCGAGTGCGACCACAAAATTCTGCAGCGAGTGCGGCAAGCCCATCCCGCGCACCAGCAAATTCTGTCCGGAATGCGGGAAACCCCAGGCGTAGTGGTGACGCGAGCATGAGCGGAATCGAATGGGTCGTCGAGGCCTTCGGTTGCTCATCGGATTCCCTGCGCGACCTTCGCGCCGTCGAAACGCTTTTTCATGGCATGATTCGCGGCATGAAGCTGCGGCCTGTTGGCGAAACGCAGTGGCATCAATTTCCCGGTACCGGCGGCATCACCGGCCTTTGCCTGCTTGCGGAGTCCCACATCGCCTGCCACACCTTTCCCGAGCACAATTCACTCTGCCTGAATCTTTTTTGCTGTGTTCCGCGGACCGAATGGAATTTTGAAGCGGCGCTCCAGCAGCTCTTCCATGCCCGGACCGTTTCCGTTAGGCGGCTCTCGCGTCCATACGAAGAGGCGCGCCACCAGGCGGCTAGTGATTAGAGTTCTTATTGAAGATTTGCTTGTGGAAACGGTGAGCAACGGACGATGACTCAGCCCGTCTCGAACTGTCCCAATTGCGGCGCGAAAATTGTCTTCCAATGGTCCAGCAGTGTTCAGACGGTTTGCCAGTATTGCAAGAGCATTCTCGCGCGCACCGATGTCGATCTCAAAAAAGTCGGCCAGGTCGCCGATCTTCCGCCAGACAGTTCGCCGATTCAGCTCAACACCGAAGGCATTTATCGCAATAAAGCCTTCGTCGTCGGTGGCCGCATTCTTTATGAGTACGACCAGGGCGGCTGGAACGAATGGCATTTCACGATGAACGACGGCACGAGCGGCTGGCTCTCCGATGCCCAGAATGAATACGCGATTTCTTTCGCCAGCAACACCACTGGTTTGCCCGCCGCGGGCCAGGTGAAAGTCGGGCAACAATACACCTGGAACAATCAGAGCTACACCGTGAGCGTAATTACGCTGGCCCACTACCGCGGCGTCGAAGGCGAGTTGCCTTTCCAGTATTGGGACAAGACGGACGTCACGTTTGCCGACCTTCGCAGCCAGACGGGCAAATTCGCCACGCTCGATTTCAGCGATGACCACCCTGCTCTTTATCTCGGTGAATTCGTCGAGTTCGACGATCTCAAGCTCAAAAATCTCCGCAGTTTCGAGGGCTGGTAATGAGCGCCGGCACGCCGCCACTCTCCACTCCGCCGAAACCACAAGCGAAGGCCTTAAATTGTCCCCAGTGCGGGGCGGCCATTACGCTCCGTGCGCTGGGACACGCCGAAACCGTGGTCTGCGAAAGTTGCCACTGTATTCTCGACGCGAAAGATCCCAATCTTCAGATCCTGCAAAAATTTGAAGCCGCTACCGGAGAGGTGCCGCCGCTCATTCCCCTCGGCACGCGCGGCAAACTTCGCGGCACCGATTACGAAGTCATCGGCTTCCAACGCCGCGGCATCAAGGTCGAGGGCATCAGCTATTACTGGCACGAATATGTTCTCTTCAATCCGTACAAAGCCATTCGCTATCTCACCGAATACAACGGCCATTGGAACGACATCAGCGTCTGCAAGGAACTTCCTGTCGTGCAGTTCGCCGCGGCCAATTACCTTGGCGAAGTCTACAAGCACTTTCAATCCTCCGACGCCACGACGAACTTCGTCCTTGGCGAATTTCCCTGGCAGGTGCGCGTCGGTGAGCATGCTGCGGTAACCGAGTACGTAAAGCCGCCACGCGTACTGTCCGCGGAAAAGATGGCGAACGAAGTCACCTGGTCCCTCGGCGAATACACCTACGGCCGAGACATCTGGAAGTCTTTCAATTTGCCAGGAAGCCCGCCGGAAGCAGTCGGCGTCTACGAAAATCAACCGTCGCCGGTAAGCGAAAATGTCAAAGGCATTTGGGGCACCTTTCTCGCTTTCGCTATTTTCCTAGTCGTGCTGATGGCTGGATTTGATCTCATCTCGAACAAAGGCACGGCGTTCGAATCCACTTACTCACTGAACTCCGGTGAGCCGAAGGGCGAAGCCTCCTTTGTCACGGCGCCCTTCGATTTGGGAGGCCGGACTTCCAATGTCGAAGTTGCCACTTCTGCCAATGTCTCCAACTCCTGGATCTATCTGAACTACGCGCTGATCAATCAGGACACTGGCCAGGCGTGGGACTTCGGCCGCGAAGTCAGCTACTACTCGGGTTATGACAGCGATGGTTCGTGGACCGAGGGCAGCCAGAAGGATAGCGTCGTTATTCCAAGTGTGCCCGCAGGACATTATTATTTGCGCATCGAACCAGAGGTCGATCCCAAACATCCGCCCATCAGCTATTCGGTGCAGGTGAAACGAGACGTTCCCGTCCTAGGTTTTTTCGGTATTGCTTTTTTGGCTTTGTTGCTTCCGGCCATTGCCATCACTTGGCGCTCCATCAGTTTCGAACGCGCTCGCTGGTCCGAGAGCGATCATCCGCCCATGCAGATTCAGCTCGGGAATTCGGAGGAATAGACGATGTTCAGAAAACTCTATCTCGCGTATGGATTCCTGGTCCTCGGGGGCACCGGCTTCGCCCAATATCAGGGCTGGAGCCTCGACAGGATCAGCCAATTGAAAAATGTTCCCAAGTCTGTTCGTGATAATCCCGGCTCCTATCGTTCCGTCTATGGCTTCTATCACCATTACACCGGAGGCAAATAAGATGAACCTCGTTCCGCTCGGCAACGTCATTGCTGCACTCGTGTTCGCGTTTATCGGCATGCTCATCTTCATCATCGCGTTTGTGGTGATGGACAAGCTCACGCCGTACCATCTCTGGAAGGAAATTGTCCAGGAGCACAATATGGCGCTGGCTATTCTGGTCGGCGCGATGTCGCTCGGCATCTGCATCATCATTGCCGCGGCCATTCATTAACTCATGGGCGTTCTGCTCTTCATTTCGGTGCTGCTGGTGGCGGCGTGCGGGCTCATTTATGAGCTCGTCGCCGGCACGCTTGCGAGCTATCTCGTCGGCGACAGCGTCTTCCAGTTTTCCACCATCATCGGCACTTACCTCTTTGCGATGGGGATTGGCAGCGCTCTCTCGCGCTACCTGAATCGCGGCCTCGTCCATCGTTTTGTCTGGATCGAGCTATTACTCGGCGTCATCGGTGGTTTTTCTTCCGCACTCTTGATGATGGCCTTCGCTTTCACGCAGGGCTTCGAACTGATTCTCTACGCCCTCGTTATCGTCATGGGTGTTCTCGTCGGCCTCGAAATTCCGTTGCTGATGCGCATCGTGCGCGACCGCTACGAGTTCCGCGACGTCATCGCCCACGTCCTCACCTTCGACTATCTCGGCGCGCTCGGCGCTTCTCTGCTATTTCCAATTCTTCTCGTGCCCCATCTCGGCCTGGTCCGCTCCGCCATGCTTTTCGGTCTCGTCAACGCGGGCGTTGCGCTCTGGACCACGTATTTGTTCTCCAACCAACTCTCCGGCACGCGAGTTCTGCGCATAGCGTGCGTCGTTGTCCTATGCGGTCTAGGAATCGGTATGGCGAACGCACGCCGTATTACCGCCACCGCCGAGGACAACATCTACGCCGACGACATCATCTTTGCTCGGGACACGCGCTACCAGCATCTCGTTCTCACTCGCTTCAAAGACGATCTTCGTCTCTTTCTCAACAGCCATCTGCAATTCAGTTCGCGCGACGAATACCGTTATCACGAAGCTCTCATCCATCCCGGTCTCGCTGCGGTTTCCACGCCGCGCCACGTTCTCGTCCTCGGCGGCGGCGACGGCCTCGCCGTCCGCGAAATTCTGAAGTATCCACAAATTGAAAGCATCACCCTTGTCGATCTCGACCCTGAGATGACCAAGCTTTTCTCCACGCACCCCATGCTCACCAAGCTCAACGACAAATCCTTTCTCTCACCCCGCGTCCACATCATTAATGCCGACGCTTTCCCCTGGGTCGATTCGAACACCGACAGTTTCGATTTCATCGTCATAGATTTCCCGGACCCAACCAGCTATTCTCTCGGCAAGCTCTACACCACCGCCTTCTATCGCGCCGCGGCGCGCCACCTCAGCGCGCAAGGTCTGATGGTGGTCCAGAGCACTTCGCCCATGTTCGCCCGCGACTCCTTCTGGTGCATCGCGCAAACGCTCAAGCAGGCCGGCCTAGAAACGTATCCGTATCACGTCTACGTCCCAAGTTTCGGTGAGTGGGGATTTGTCCTAGCCGGTATGCATGAATACATTCCTCCAGCTTCTCTACCCAGCGGTCTCCGTTTCATCAACGTAGAAGGCCTGCCCGCCCTCTTTCAATTTCCGCCGGACATGGCCCCGCTTCCCATGCCGCCCAATCAACTGAACAGCCAGGTCCTCGTCCGCGCCTACGAAAGCGACTGGAAGGACATCAGTCATTGAAGGTTGGACGCCGAAAATTTCTCCGCTCCGGAAGCGCCGCCCTAGTTGGACTATCTCTCAAATCGGTTCGTCCAATTGCCGGTTCGTTCGTCAATGATTCCTTTCAAATGGGCCACCTCTTGCGGGACCGCGCTTCTTTTCCTCCCGCGAAGCGCACCGAGAAATTTCCGGTAGTCATCGTTGGTGGCGGGATCGCCGGATTAAGCGCCGCCTGGCGCCTCGGCAAACGCGGATTCACCAATTTCGTCTTGCTCGAAATGAATCCGCAAGCCGGCGGCAACGCTCGCTGGGGCGAAAACGAAATCACGGCCTATCCCTGGGCTGCACACTACGTCCCCGTGCCCGGTGCCAAAGCGGAATTCGTCCGCGAACTCTTCGAAGATCTCGGCGTCCTGAAAAATGGCCAGTGGGAAGAGCGCGACCTCTGTTTCGCGCCGCAAGAGCGCCTTTTTCTCTACGGCCGCTGGCAAGACGGCCTCGAACCCGCCGTCGGGCTCACGCAAAAAGACCGCGACCAGTTTCAGCATCTCGAAGATCTCTTCGCAAAATTCCGCGCCAGCGGCGAATTCACAATTCCTCTCGAACTCGGCCGCTCTTCCAAGTTTCAGGATTTGGATCGCCTCTCTTTTTCCGATTGGCTCCAGCAGCAAGGCTGCGATTCGCGCCTCGTGAACTGGTACATGAACTACGCCTGCCGCGACGATTACGGCGCGCTCGCCAAAGACACGTCCGCCTGGGCCGGCGTCCACTATTTTTCTTCTCGCGAGGCCGAAGAAAAAGGTCCGCTCACCTGGCCCGAAGGCAACGGCTGGATCACCCGCCGGCTTCTTGAACGCGTCGGCGAAAATGTTCGCACCAATGAAATGGTCCATCACATTGCGGAAACAAAACGCGGCGTCAGCGTCTTTGCCGGGGACACCGAATTTCAATCCGAGTTCGTAATCTTCGCCGCACCCACATTCCTTGCCCCTTATTTGATCGAAGGTTTTCCGCGTCTTCACGATTTCCTCTACTCTCCATGGCTCACCGCCAATCTCACGCTCGAGCGCCTCCCCGATTCCCGCGGCGCCGAACCCACCTGGGACACCGTTTTTCTCGACTCCCCCACTCTCGGCTACGTCGACGCCACGCATCAAAGTCTCCGCACGCACATCGACCGCACCGTCTGGACTTTCTATTGGGCACTAGCCGATGGCACCCCCGCGCAAAATCGCCAACTCCTGCTTGAAAAAGATTGGAACTATTGGAAAGAAGCCATTCTCCACGACCTCGAACGCGTCCACTCCGACATCCGCCAGTGCGTCTCGCGCATCGACGTCATGCGCATGGGCCACGCCATGATCCGTCCCGCCGTCGGCTCGGTTTTTTCCAAAGAGCGCCGCCTCCTAACGCGCCGAGACACCCGCCTCCTCTTCGCCAATTCCGATCTCAGCAGCATCTCCATCTTCGAAGAAGCCCAATACCATGGCGTTCTAGCCGCGCAAACCGTGCTCGGCCGTCTGCACGGCCACCGCTAGCTCCGCGACAAAAGCGCCAAACCAGCGCTGGTATCCCCAAGCAAATATTTGCATCCAATCTAAATGCGAGTGCGTACTATATAAGTGAGGTTCTTTGTGGTCATTGGAAAGGGGCGAATGCTGCTTCAGCGAAAACCGGAATTATCCTACGCCGACGTCACGCCCAAAGAGCTCTATTTCAACCGGCGCAAATTCCTCCAAGCCATGGGCCTCGCTGGCGCGGCCGCTTTTGCCGGAAAAAATCTTCTGGATCTCGCGTTCCCGGCGCGAGGCGTCTACGCTGGGGCGAAATTCGCAAACCTTGTAAAGAGCCCGTTCAGCACTACGGAAAAACAAAACTCCTTCGAAGACGTGTCGCATTACAACAATTTCTATGAATTCGGCGTCGATAAGAGTGCTCCCGCGAAGAACGCCCAAAAATTCCGCACTTCACCCTGGACGGTTTCCGTCGAGGGCGAAGTCAAAACCAAGCGCAAATTCACCCTGGACGAAATCCTCAAGCTCGCTCCGCTCGAAGAGCGCATCTATCGTCACCGTTGCGTGGAGGGCTGGTCCATCGTCGTTCCCTGGATCGGTTTTTCTCTCAGCGTCATAGCCAATCTCGTTCAGCCCACCGACAAAGCAAAATTCGTCGCGTTCGAATCGCACTACGATCCCAGCCAAATGCCCGAAGCCAAATACGGCGGCATCGATTTTCCCTATGTGGAAGGCCTCCGCCTCGATGAAGCCATGAATCCTCTAACGCTCCTGTGCGTCGGCATGTACGGCGACCCGCTCCCGAATCAAGACGGCGCGCCCGTCCGCATGGTCATCCCCTGGAAGTACGGCTTCAAGAGCATCAAGTCCATCGTCAAAATCAGATTTGTCACCAAGGAACCGCCCACGACCTGGAATCTCGCCAACTCTCACGAATACGGCTTTTATTCCAACGTGAATCCAACCGTCGATCATCCGCGCTGGTCACAAGCCAAAGAGCGTCGCCTCGGCGAAATTTTCAAACGCAACACCCTCATGTTTAACGGTTATCAAGACCAGGTTGCCAGCCTCTACACCGGTATGGATCTGAAGAAATATTACTGAGGCTGATGCGAAGCGTGCCCTCGCTGCTCTCCAACAAGTGGACCAAAGTCCCCATTTTTATTCTTTGCCTCGTGCCGTTCGGTCTTTTGGTCTGGCGCGCGCTCACAGGAAACCTCGGCCCAAATCAAGTCGAGACCCTTCAGCACACGACTGGCGATTGGACGCTCCGCTTCCTCGTCTTCACCCTCTGCATCACGCCACTTCGCAAACTCCTAAAGCTCCCCGAGCTGATCCGCCTTCGCCGCATGCTAGGCCTATTCGCCTTTTTCTACGCCTGCCTCCACTTCCTCACCTACCTCGGCCCTGACCAGAGTTTCGATCTCGCCGCAATGTGGAAGGACGTGGCCAAGCGTCCTTTCATCACCGTGGGTTTTACCGCTTTTGTTCTGCTGATTCCGCTGGCATTCACTTCCACCGCCGGATGGATTCGCCGCCTCGGCGGACGCCGCTGGCAAATGCTCCATCGCCTCATCTATATCAGCGCCATTTGTGGTGTGATTCACTACTACTGGCTGGTGAAATCCGCGGTCCTGCGCCCGTTAACCTACGGCGCGATTGTCGCCGTCCTGCTGCTCTGGCGCTTGGGAGATTGGTTCATCCGACGCGGCCGGGCAGTCGCAGCCGCCTCAAAAACGCAGAGCGCTTCCGCAAACACTTAGTGATGGAAAATTGTGAACGGAATGACGGACACTTGCTTCTGAGTGTCTGAAGTGGCGAGCTTGTTTACCCTCTAAGGGACCGCCCGCGAAGGCTAGTGAACAGCTGACGCTTCGTCTCGCCGCGTGGCCAACTCCCCAAATTCCAATCCCCAAAACCGCGGCGCCGGCGTCAAAAATTCCACTCCAATTCTCTGCCCTCTTTCGCACGGCTCTCCCTGATACACCACGCGGCACTCCTGCTCTTCTAGCGTCTCCGGGTTCGTCAAAACGAGCATCTCCCCGTTATCAATCTCATGCTTCATCATCAGCAAGCCACCGTGCGCGCTCACCACCACGGTCTCGCACGACTCTTTGAATTTCTTACCGTTGTGCGCGCGGCCTTGCGCCTGCAAACGCATCTTGTGAAACGCCCGTCCGCTGCGCCGGTGTGTTGGAGAGGTTGTTCCGTTCATACCGCCATCATCGGCCTCTTCCGCAAACACCGTAAACTGGCCCTCAGGACAGGTGTTCCCCACAAGCAACCGCCGCTCAGCGCGTGCCCGCCGAGCATGAAGCAAATCCGAGCCGGCTTCTTGAGGGGTATCCTTCACTTGCATGTTTTCGCGCAGTCCGCGCAGGCGCAGGGTTGAACGGACTCTCTACTCCTCGGTGAGAGCTTCCATCGGGGATACGCCCGCGGCGCGTTGAGATGGCAGCAGGCAGGCGGCGAAGCACACTATCCCCATGACGCACGCAGCACTGGCGAGGATTGGCAGGTTAAGAGGTTGTACGTGGAAGAGCATCGAACCCATGGCTCGGCCCGCCTGCCATGCTCCGAGCAAGCCTAATAGCGTTCCGCCAGCGAACAAGCGTAGCGAAAGAGAAAGAAACTGGATGCGGATCTGCCGGGGCTGCGCCCCCAAGGCCATGCGCACGCCGATTTCGCGGCGACGCTGGGCTACGGCGTAACTCAGCACGCCATAGGTGCCGACGGCGGTGAGCAGCAGAGCGATCCCAGAGAAGAAGCCAGACAGCAGCGCTGGGGAGCGACGGGCGACCAGGCTATCGGTAATACGAGTGTCCATCGACTGGAGGTCGTTGACCGGTATGTCGGGGTCAATTTGCCGAACCACCTTTTGCAGCGCCAACCCGAACGATTCCGGAGGAAGGCTCGTGCGGATGGCCACGAAGAAGCTGTCACCGATACGGAAGGCGTAGGGATAATAAATCGCGCCCTGGGCTTCGTCTTCGGTGAGCCCTGCCTGTTTCACACCGCCCACAACGCCGACGACAGTGAATGCTTCCGTATCCTTCCCCGCTTCGGACCCATCCCACAATTGTTGGCCAATAGCGCTGGCGTTTGGCCAGTAGTATCGCGCGAAGTCTTCATCGACGACGCAGACCCGCTCGGAGCGGCGTGAATCGTCGGCGGTGAGAAATCGTCCTGCCCGCAGCGAGAAGCCCATGGCGCGAAAGTAGTCGCCCCCGACGCCGTAAGAGTAGTGCCCTCGCACTGATTCGCCCGGACGGAGAATGTGCCCGTTTACGGTGGCCGCGCTTTTGCCGCTCTTGCCACTGAAGGGCACATTGTTGACCACGCCCGCGGACAACACTCCCGGTAGGTGGCCGATTTTGTCCATCAAGCTTTCCACAAATGTCAGACGAACTGCGTCCGGGTAGTTTGCCCATGGAAGGAGGATTTGCCCGGTGAGGACGTGGTCGGATTGGAAGCCCGGAGAAACGGCCATCACACGCTGAAGACTGAGGGCTAGCAGACCGCCACCGGCCAACAGCATGAATGCCAAGGCAATCTGAGAGACGATGAAGCCATGGCGCAGGATTTGAGCGGCGCGGCCGCTTGTTCCGCCTCGGCTCTCCGATTGAAGCGCGCTACCTAGATGGCGTCGAAGGTTGAACCAAGAGATTGGCGCAGCGAGCACAATTCCCAAGACAATGGCTGCGACCATGCCGGCCATTGCCAATCGCGCATCGAAGGCGATACGGCCGCCCAAGGGCAGGCGATCGGCACCCAACACACGCAGGAGATGGATTCCGCCGGCGCCGACGGCGAGTCCGAGTAATCCGCCTGCCAGCGTCAGCAAGGTGGTCTCGACCAGCGTTTCACTCACGATGTATCCTTGGCTTGCACCGAGCGCCTGCCGCACGGCGAGTTCTTTGACTCGACCGTTGGCACGAATGAGAAGCAGGTTTACAAGGTTGACTGTGCCGATTAAAAGGAGGACGAGTACGCCTGCTTCCAGCAACAGCAAGGTGGCACGGATTGCTGCGACATGGTCGGCATGCAATGGCACCACCAGGGAACGGAAACCTGCATCGGCAATCATTTTGGCCTGCGGATCGTCTATTTCCAGTGCGGTGTTCTGCGCATCGATCTGAAACTGGGCTTGCGCGATCGTGGCGTCCGATGCGAGTCGGGCAATCATTTGGATGACATTTCCGCCGGCATGCCGATGCGCGGGCAGGCGATCTTCAGGGCGCGATGCAAGCGGGAGGAACAACCGCGCATCGGAAGAAAGAAAGCGGAAGGCGGGAGGCAGGACGCCGATCACGGTTCGGGGAACGCTGTTTACACGAATCTGTCTTCCGAGGACATTGGGATCGGCGTTGAATCGTTGGCGCCAAAATGTGTCGGAAAGAATGGCCACATGGTCGGTTTCAGAAGTGGTTTCCTCGTCTGTGAAAGTGCGTCCGATCACGGGGCCGAGCCCGAGAGTAGAGAAAAAATCCGGGGATACGCGCATGGTAGGATCGCGTTCCGTTGAACCAGCCTCACCTATAATCTCCGTGCCATAGCCATAGATCGCGAGCGAGGCGAAGGCTCGAATATGGCCGCGGCGTTCGTAGTAGTTGGTCAGCGAGGAGCCGTCGCGACCGACGCCCGCTTTTGGATACGTGTTGAAGACGGTCACGAGGCGGCCGGGCTCGGGGAATGGCAGCGGACGAAGCAGGACAGAGTCGATCACGGCGAAAATTGTCAGATTGGCGCCGAAACAAACGGCGAGTGTCAGAAGAGCAGTAGCTGTGAATCCGGGCGTCTTTCGCAGTAATCGGGCAGCGTAACTCAGCTCCCTGCGAAACTCATCAAACAGGTGAACGCCAAATGCCTCGCGGCAATCCCCTTTGATATTGGTGAGGCTGCCGAGCTCTCTATGTGCAAGTTGGGACGCCTTTTCCCTAGACACGCCGGAGCGCACGAGTTCATCGGTGTATTGCTCGATATGAAAGCGCAGCTCCTCGGTCATACCGTCTTCAAATTCACGCCGCCGGGTGAGGACGCGAAACAGAGAACGCAAGCGCTTGAACATGTCACACCTCCTCCGACGTGGTATTCAAGGCCGCGGCGATTGCCGTCGCTAGCCGGTTCCAGCCGGCCGTTTCGTCCCGCAGGCGGCGGCGTCCCGCGGCTGTTAGGGTGTAGTACTTCGCCCTGCGGTTGTTCTCGCTCTGCCCCCATTCGGAGGCGATGAGATCGTGGTGTTCCAATCGGTAGAGGGCCGGATACAAGGATCCCTGCGGAATCTCAATCGCGTCCCTTGAGATCTGCCGGATACGTAGCAAAACACCGTATCCATGCAGGGGTTTCAAGGACACCGCTTTGAGAATCAGCATATCGAGTGTGCCCGGGAGTAGTTCCGCGGTTTTGCTCACAGTGTAGTGGTCTCCTAGTCTAACTAGGAGTGTACGCCACGCTCTCCTAGTTTGACAAGGGGAAGCGCAGCGGGATGAAAAGGCTCTCCGGGCAGCCTCTGCCGGCGCTAAAGGCGCCCGCGGCCGGCGCAGAAAACGCCTTCACACCTCCACCAAATACTTCTTCCTGTTCACCCGTTGCTTCCGACAGCCCGCTTGTGCGCGGGGCGGGCGTGGCCCTAGAATAGGAAAATGCAGCCGAGGGCAGTTTCGTAAGTCCGCACTCATTCCGCTGCCACATACATACGCTTTCAAGTTTCGTTTGATTTTATTCGAAAGGACTCATAGCCTCCGGGAGCCCCATGACGAACCTTGCTGAATTTATAGAAGGTAATCGCGATAAGCATCTGGCGGAACTCTGCGAATTTTTGCGAATCCCCAGTGTCAGCGCCAAGAGCGAACACAAACCAGACATCGAACGCGCGGCTCGCTGGGTCGCCGACAATCTTCGCGCTGCCGGTTTTCAGAAAATCGAAGTCGTTCCTACAAATCTTCATCCGCTCGTGTATGCCGAATCTCTCGAAGCGCCCGGCAAGCCCACCGTTCTCTTTTACGGCCACTACGATGTGCAGCCCGCGGAACCGCTCGATCTTTGGACTTCGCCCGCCTTCGAACCCACCGTTCGCAACGGCAATCTCTTCGGCCGCGGCACCGCCGATGACAAGGGCCAGGTTCATATCCATTTGAAAGCTCTGGAATCCATTCAGAAAGTGAACGGAAAGCTGCCCATCAATGTAAAAGTCCTGATTGAAGGCGAAGAGGAAGTCGGAAGCGTCAGCCTCTGGGACTACGTGCAAAAGAACAAAGAAAAGCTCAAGGCCGACGCGCTCGTCGTTTCCGACACATCGATGCTCGCGAAAGGCGTGCCTTCCATCACCTACGGATTGCGCGGACTAAATTACTATCAGATCGAACTGACAGGCCCCGCGCGCGATCTCCACTCTGGCGTATACGGCGGCGCGGTGCCCAATCCGCTGACGATTCTCGCCGAACTCTTCGCCAAACTTCACGACAAGAATTTCCGCGTCGCCATCGCTGGCTTCTACGACAAAGTCGCAAAAATTTCCGCGCCCGAGCGCAAAGCTTTGAACGCGCTGCCCTGGAAGAAAAAAGCATTCGAAGAAGCCGTTGGCGCGCCGGGCTATTTCGGCGAAAAAGGTTTTACGATTGTCGAGCAACTTTGGACGCGGCCAACTCTCGAGCTGAACGGCGTCTGGGGCGGCTATCAGGGTGAAGGCGCCAAGACGGTTATTCCATCCAAAGCCTACGCGAAATTTTCCACGCGCCTCGTTCCCAACCAGGATCCCCACAAAATTGCGGCGCTTGTCGAAAAGCACATCCGGAAACTTTTGCCCAAGTCCGTGAAGTGCAAATTCGAAGTGCTCAGTACCGGTAAGCCCTGGGTAGCTCCGTTCCACGCGCCCATTTTCAAAATCGCTCAGAGCGCTCTCGAAAAAGGCTTCGGAAAAAAAGCCGCCTTCATTCGCGAAGGAGGCTCCATCCCCTTCGTCACGCAGATGCATGACACCTTCAAAGTTCCCTGCGTGCTCATCGGCTTCGGTCTCCCCGACGAAAATGCGCACGCTCCCGACGAGCATCTCGCTCTTGAAAATTATTTCGGCGGCATCAAAGCCATCGCCCATTTCTATTCTGGTCTCGCCGCGCTCTAGTCGCGGGAATTTTTTACGCGGCAAATCGCTGGAGACGGCATTTCTGCGGGTTATTCACAAGCCGCTCGCAAAAAATCTGCATTTTTCCGGCCTTTTTTGCGATTTTTCCTTGCGTTCTCCTTTCACCTTGGCTATAGTGCCCAACGGCCCGAGTTTTTCCGCAGCAAAACAGGGGTTTTTCGCTCGCGGCCTGCCCCGCTCGTTTCGGGGTGGAAAGTAAATACAGGAGGATAAGCAGACTAGATGGCAGCCAAGCCAATGAGCAAGAGCAAGATCGTGTCGCACATCGCCGAGAAGTGCGGCACACCAAAGAAAACCGCAGTGCTCTTTTTCGAAGAGCTCTTCAAGCTTGCGGTGAAGGAAGCCAAGGGCGCCGCGGGCAAGTTCGTTATTCCGAACATCGGCCGCGTCGTGAAAGCGCACCGCAAGGCGCGCATGGGCCGTAACCCCCAGACGGGCGAAGCGATCAAGATCAAGGCCAAGACCGTAGTTCGCCTGCGCCCGGCGAAGGCGTTCAAGGACGCCGTCCTGAAGTAGATTCTCTGCTTCAGAGAGAATAGGCCCGGACACAGCGCACGAGAATCGGCTGGCGCTCTTACTCAGAGATTGTTGGCCGCCGCTTCGGATCGCGCTAGGTGCCTGGGTAGGTGTCCCGGTTGAGTTTGCCCCTGATGGCCTGATCGCTCAGTCCATCGGGGGCTTTTTTATTCCGGCAAATTTCCGAAATCCCTCGCGATAATCCAAACGCCTTAGCGGAGTTTCGCGTTCGCTCGCAAACTTATAACAGGCGAGAGGCGGTGGTTAGAAACGCGCTACAGCGTCTTTACGTAGGCGATTACGTCCTTGATCTGCTGCTCGTCCAGAACATCCTTGAACGGGGGCATCAGCGAATCGCCATTTTCGATCCAGGTTTTCAGCGAGTCGTCGGTGAACTTGTTGTTGTTCACGGTAAACGTGCCGCGCTTGGAGATTCCTTTTAGGCCGGGGCCGATTTTTTTTGCGTCGCTATCTGCAAAATGGCAGATGCCGCATTTCTGGTCGAACACTTCCTTGCCCTTGGTTGGCGATCCCTTGCTTGCCGCAGCTTTTTTCGGAGCCGGCTTTGCCGGCGGATCCTGCGCCACAACAGCTGCCGCCAAGCCCAACAGCGCGAACCCAAGAATCAAATAATTTCGCTTCACGTCTCCCCCTTCGTCATGGACTGCAAAAATCTTTGCGTGCAACCGTCTTCGCGTGCACCGTAGCATGTAATACAGCGTGCAAAGTGCGCCCCCATCTTCTCTTTTTATGGCCCTAATTTCCACTCCCGCGACCCGGCACAAAGTACAGGTTGCTCCTGTGCACCGATGGGACTCTCGTACTTTTGACGCCCTCAAAACCGTGTGTTAACAATTTACACCATGAGCCAGGAAACCCTGACGAGGGCATGGGAAATCCTCCAAGACGCTTACCAGGCCCAGATGGAGGGCGACTACGACCGAGCCGTCGAGCTTTATCAGTCCTCGCTCGACCTGCACCCGACGGCCGAAGCCTACACCTTTCTCGGCTGGACGTATCATTTTCAGGGCCGCATTGAAGACGCCATCGCCGAATGCAAGCGCGCGATCGAAGTCGATCCGGAGTTCGGCAATCCGTATAACGACATCGGTGCCTATCTGATCGAGCTGAACCGATTCGATGAAGCAATTCCATGGCTCGAGCGCGCCATCGAAGCCCGCCGTTATGAGCCGCGCCATTTTCCGCACTACAACCTGGGCCGTGCGTATCTCGGCAAGGAGATGTACGCGCGTGCCATGAAATGCTTTCAAGAGGCGCTCGAAGTCGAGCCGCGGTATTCGCTCGCGCGGCAGGCGCTTGCTTCACTCCGCCGCATTGTGAATTAAAGCAGTCGACAGTCCACAGTTGAAAGTCAAAAGTTCAAATCCAGGCAAAATCCTACGAAATAAGAATGCGATGTGCCGCGTCATGATGCCGGCTCCTGCGCGGCGGGTTCGATGGCGCGGTCGTAAATCCAGAGGAGCAGCGCGGTGGCGAAGCCCACGCCGCTGATGGCCCACCAGGCGCGCTCGGGATGGTGGGCGACTTCGCCGAAGTGATGCATCATCGTGCCGCCGAACCAGCCTCCGATCAGCGAGCCAATTCCAATCGGCAAAAATGCGAAGCCCATGTACGTGCCTTGCTGGCCGGGAGGCGCGAGACGCGAGATGTACGCGTAATAAGGCGGCTGCTGAATGATTTCCCCGATCGCAAGCACGGCGATGGAAACGACGGCACCAATTACCGTTGGCCAGAACGAAAGAACGAGCCAGGACATGGAAGAAATTACGGTTCCTAGAATCACCGCGTGGAACGGCGGAATTTTGCGTGCCAAATAGTTGACTACGAAGGTGAGACAAACAACGATGAGCGCGTCGGTGATGAGGATGAGCTCGACGTGGGCGTTGGGATCCACGTAGGTGTGAATGTAGCCTGGCAGGCTGGTGTATTGCTGCCAGAAGACGATCCAGTAGCCGGTGAAGATAAGAAGGAAAATCAGGAAACCAGGCGGCCAGATTACCGCGCGAAAGTTTCGTACGACATGCATGAGGCTCGGGGCTGGCTCGTCGCCCGGTTTGCGGGGATCGCGAAAGAAAAAAAGGATAAGGAAAAACATCGCGAAAACGCTGAGCGCGGAAATACGAAAAACTCGCTCCAATCCAAAGTGCGTGTGCGCCCAATTTGCGACGAAGGGGCCGGCGGTGCCGCCGATATTCACCATGGTGTAGTAAATCGAGTAGCCGAGGGTGCGGACATTCGGCTTGGAAGCGCGAGCGGTGGTGCCGACGACGCATGGCTTTACGAGCGCGATGCCGAGCGCCGGGAGAAGCAGAACGCACGCGACGAAAAGCCACAGAGGAACGAGGCCGCGAACAGGCGCAAGCCAGGACGCACCGATCGAACCGATCAGGAAGTACGCGGCCGCCAGAATGAGGTAGGCCATCGACAGCGCGCGGCGAAAGCCGAGCTTGTCCGCGACGGCGCCGCCGAAAATCGCCAGGAACCAGACCATGCCGCCGAAGAGGCCGGTGAGCGTGCCGGTCTGCTCGGTGGAGAAGTTCAGTTTCTCCTGAAGGTAGACGGCGAGCGAGGAGAACGCGCCGTAGTAAGAGAGGCGCTCGAAGATTTCGCTGACGTTGGCGACCCAAAAGGGGCGCTCGAAGCCGTCACGGATTTCCAGGAGCCGTAGGCTAGCGCTCATCGATCCCCCATGGTGAACTGGGCTCCTGAATGGAGCGCGGGGATTGTAATGGAGAAGCGGGAAGAAAGAAGCAATGAAGTAGCGATGTAACGAAGTAAGGATAAAGACGAGAGCCTAGATCCCTGGCTCCCGATGATGGGTCGGAACAGAGGGCCTTTGTAGGATACGCATAAGCGAGGTCCCTCGCTTCCGTTGGTCGCTCTGGACTGACACCCTTTCCGACTGGGTTGGAACCTTCGGTTGTCGGGTGTCTCGTTAACAGTAAGACCCCCACCCCCCTGGGGTTTTTCTCGTAAGTGCAGATTCTAAAGAGCTTAGAGATTGGTGCCGCCTGAGCAGTGACTCCCGGAAGAAAGAGAGCTGAGGCCTTAGGAGCATGGCCTTTGACGGGACAGATTTCGTTGACGAGTAGCGAGATCGGACAGAGAGAAGCAGATCCCTTCCGACAAGGTCGGAACCTTCGGTCGGTAGGCTCGGGATGGCAACGAGGAGAGCTAAACGCAGGGGCGCCCCGACCGGGCCGGGGTAAGCCGCGTGCGCAGAGGTTGCGCTGAGACGATGGGATCGTCGGAAACGAACAGCGCCTAGCAATCACAAGGCACGGTAGCACGGTTGTTATTCGAACGGGAGGGGCGGATTCGAATGAGTTTGTTGGAAGTCGAAGGATCGGAAGGAGTTGGCGGGGCGTTTAGTAGATTGATACGGATATGGAAATGTGTGGAAAGTCGGACGTGGACGAAGTCGTCATTCAAAAATGACAGAGCCGATGGAATCTCGGCTTGCGGAATGAGCTGACAGCCGACAGTTGTCAGCTTTCACGCAATCAAATGTGGCGCTGCCAAGCTCACGAACTCCCGCGCGCTCACAACCTTTGTTGCCTTCCAAAACCTCGGGAAATGGCGCAAGTTCCCCGTGACCAGGTAGTCCGCGCGCGCTTCATCAGCGCATTCGAGGAACTTATCGTCGTCAGGATCGCTGGATGCTCTCACCAGCCGCGTCGGCGAGACCAGGCGCGCACGATTCTCGAGCAAGTCAAGAAGTTGCATTTGTAGGCCTCTGCGTATTCGCAACTCTGGCCGCGCCAAAACCATGCGGTACTCTACCAGGACGGCTTCGGACACATACAGCCGCGCCGGCTTGATGATGGCCAGCAGGAAAACGGTGCGCTGCAAACCCTCCGGTTTCAGCGCCGCCGAAATCACAACATTTGTGTCCACGACTAACCGCAGGGGGAGCATCAGCGCTTCATTTTTCGCGCTCGCGTCTTTCGGATCAGCTGATCGATCTCCCGCGATGTGAGGGTGTCCGTACGATTCTGCCTGGACTCTTCGCCGAGGGCCTTCAGAATCTCAGGTTCAGGCGCCGCCAGCCGCACATAGTCTCGTATGCTCACCAGCACCGCTCGCGGCGTCCCGCGTTTCTCGATCACCAGCGACCCGCGGTTCTCTTCGACTTGGCGTAGCAAGCTGCCGAATTGCGTCCTGGCTCTGAGCGCCGAAACAACCATTCCATGACTTTTCTTCGTTTTCATTACCAGCCTCAACTGTTCAGTTCGCTAGTTTGAACTGTACAGTTCCACTGCGGACGTGTCAATAGTTCGCTACGCTGTTGTTGAATCCTGAGCGGCCCTTCGCATCGCAAGTTTGGAAAGTAAGAGCCCAAGGTGGAAAACAGGCACCTGAGCACCCGCCTCCCGTCCAGGCCACTAGCCAACCATTGTAGCGATTGCTTTCATCTGATGATAAAACTGGGTTCCTTCGAGCTGATGCAAACAGGGAAACATGACATCGCTTCCTCCCATCTTAAGCCTCCTGCTTTTCACCTCATTTCCAACCTTAGCCCGGTCCCCGCAAACTTCCACGACGACTCCTGCTTCCGAGAAGGAAAGCGCAACCGTCGCGGGCCACGTTCTTCGTCTCGACACGGGTGAACCCCTCAAAAAAGCAAGAGTCACTCTGCGGAGCCACCCCGGTGAGGAGTTTTCGGTCTTCACCCTCACCGATGAACAGGGCCGCTTTCTTTTCGAAGACACCCCGCCAGGTTCCTACGATTTAGAGGTCTCTCGCGATGGCTACGTGGATGCCAACTACGGCCAAAAGAGAATTGGCGCGCCTGGCGCCATCCTCACTCTTACCTCCGGCCAGCGCATGAACGATCTGGTCTTCAAGCTCGCTCACACCGCCGCAATCTCCGGGCACGTCTTTGACGAAGACGGCGAGCCGATTGCCAAAGCGACGGTAATAACCTATCGAGCGTCCAAGCGGCTGGGAAAGGAGCATGAGAACGGCGATGATCCGATCTTGACCAATGACCTGGGCGAGTTTCGCATTTTCGATTTGGCTCCCGGTCGCTACTACATTGCTGTCAACTACCGTCGCGAAGACCCCTTTCGCCGGGATGCCCCAACCCCCAATCAAAAGCTGAACACGGGCTACCTGCCGAGCTATTACCCCAACACTGTCGATCCCGCAAAAGCTCAGGCTATTTCCGTGGGCCCAGGCGATGAAATTCGCCCCGTGGATTTCTTTCTGCGGGCCTCTCGCTTCGTCACGGTGCGCGGAAGAGTGCTTTGCGACATTCTCGGAAATTCCGTGGAGTCGGGAAGAGTGTCGCTCAATCCGCAAAGTTCGGGTTTGGCTCAGGCTCTTCAGGGACTCGAAGACAACTTCCGGCCAAAGGACGGCAGCTTCGTACTCCGCAATGTACCTCCGGGCTCTTATGACCTCACCGCGAGTTACGGAAGCAGTGAATCAGGCGACTGGCACATCGCACGGCGTCAATTGGAAGTAGGAAACTCCGACGTGGACGGCGTGACGATTACAATTTCGCGCGGTGTCGACATCTTCGGTCGCTTCAGGTGGGAAGGCGCACCCCCCAACGATCTCGGTAATCTTCACGTTGGGTTGGAGCCCGTGGAAGAAATCCAACCCTTTTTTTCTCGACCAGCCATAAAGCCGGATGGAACATTCCAGTTCAAGAACGTGCCCGAGGGCTCCTACCGGCCCGTAGTGCATTTGTACGGTCCTGTAGTGAAGTTTTTCTTGAAATCCGCGCGCTACGGCAGCACATCCATCTCCGACGCTGGCTTCACCGTTCAGCCTGGCACCGATCTGTCCCTCGAGCTCACTATGAGTTCTCGCGCGGCCCGACTCACTGGTATCGTTCTCGACGCCAACTCGCTTCCCGCTGCCGGCGCCACCGTCGTGCTTATCCCAGACCCACCTCACCGCGGCGTAGTCGAGCAGTACAAATCAACAACCACCGATCAGAATGGCAAATTCTCCATGAGCGGCCTCACCCCCGGCGATTACAAGGTCTTCAGTTGGGAATCTGTCGATGAACCTGAGGAAGGGTACGACGCCGACTGGTTTGATCCCGAATGGCTGAAGCTCTACGAGACCAAGGGCGAGTCCGTACACTTGGAAGAATCAGGCCAGAAGTCGGTCAATCTCGCGCTCATTGAAACGCTCAGCGATTCCAGCGCAGCGAATTAGAAAAAGGCTCTACTCCGGTGAAGATTCTCCTGTTTGGACTGGCGGCGCGTGGATCATGCAAACTTGGCAAACAGACTTAGGGTTGCCCGCCTTTGCGGTGTTGGTTGTAACTCTGTTGCTTTGAAAGGGCGCGGAACGATCGAGCGGTTGACAAGCGACGATTGTCACTTTACACTGTGATATTGTGATTCGGAGCTTCAAGCATCGAGGTCTCAAACGCCTCTATGAACGCGGCGATCGAAGCGGGCTGCGCGGCGACCTCCTGGAGACGGTGGAACGAATCCTTTCGGTTCTGGATTCCGCTACGACGCCGCAAGCGCTCAATCTACCGCGGTATCGCCTGCACCCGCTGAAAGGCGATCTAAAGGGATTCTGGTCCGTGACCGTGCGGGCTAATTGGCGCATCGTTTTCCGATTTGAAGGCGAGGATGCGTTTGACGTTGAACTGACCGACTATCATTAGGAAGGAAGAAAATTTCATGCCCATGAAAAATCCTGTTCACCCGGGCCGCGTCGTCCGCCACGATTGCCTTGAGCCTTTGGGACTTTCTGTGACCGCTGGCGCGAAGGCACTCGGAGTCACCCGGCAGGCTCTCAATAACGTCGTGAACGGCAAGTCTGGCATTAGTCCCGAGATGGCCATACGGCTATCCAAGGCTTTCGGCAGCACGCCGGAAACATGGTTGCGCATGCAGCTCGCGTATGACCTCGCAGCGGCGCGCAAGAACGAAAACAATATCAAAGTTCGGCGTCAGCACGTTGAGGAGTTGCACGTTTAACGACTGTGGATACGGCTTGCCTTTAATGGGAGGTATAGACTTTAGGTTCGGTTCTTACAAGGGTGTGGTCGACTATTACACCTTGGTCCTGCTAGGCTTCGCTCGCTTTGCGAACGCACTTGCTAGTCGGCACCTGGAGCCGCCCCGGTTCTTGTGGGTGACTCCAGACGTTGCGGATTGGACCATATAGGCGGAACGAGTCATGCCCGCTTGCCTGGCTAGGCGGTCGATCAGCTCTATCTGATTCTCGCGGGCGGTGACGTTTACGCGAACGGTTTTTGATTTTGGGAAGTCTGTCGTGACCCGTGGAGGCCGCAAGCCCCGCACTTCAGGGCGGGTAAGGCCGACTATATTGGCGTCGCCTGCTGCTCAATGTAGCGTTTGATAACTTCCAGCGGCGCACCTCCGCAGGATGCAGCGAAATAAGAAGGCGACCACAAAACATTCTTCCAGTAGCACTTAGCAATGCGAGGCAGTTGGCGTCGTAGAACGTAACTCGATACACCTTTTAGAGAGTTCACCAGAGATGAGACAGATACTTTCGGCGGGTAGTTCACCAGCAAGTGAACATGGTTGCTTTCGCCGTCCAGCTGCACCAACGAAGATTCAAAATCGGTGCAGACCTTGGAGAAGATATGTCGCAGATGTTCAATAGCTTCACCGTCGAGCATGCAGCGTCGATATTTAGTCACGAAGACCAGATGTACGTGCATTGCGAAAACACAGTGTCTACCGTGCCGAAAGTCCTTGCTTTTATCCATAGACCGGATTATAATGCAACGATGGAGCGTAGGCAAGCATTCAAGTTTGAATTGATGCCAAACGGCGAACAGCAGCGCATGATGCGCCGCTTCGCGGGTTCGTGCCGCTTCGTTTACAACCAGGCTCTATCATTGCAGAAAGAAATGTTCGAACTCACCAGGCGTTCGCACACCCGCTTCCAGTTGGATAAATTGCTCACTCTTTGGAAGCAAGAGACCCCGTGGCTATCCGAAACACCTTCACACGCTTTGCAGCAAACACTGGTGGACCTAGATAGAGCCTTCGCAAATTTCTTCAAAAAGCGAGCAGACTTTCCGAAGTTTCACAAGAAAGGACAGCGCAGTTCGTTCAGAGAGTCGGACCCGAAATGTGTCACGCTCGACCAACCAAATAGCCGTATTCGTTTGCCAAAGATTGGCTGGGTACGCTACCGCAACAGTCGTGAAGTTCTTGGCGCAATCAAGAATGTCACGGTCAGCGAATCGTGCGGCAAGTGGTATGTCAGCATCAGCACCTTGCGTGAAGTTGAGCAGCCGCAGCATCCATCAACGTCAACAGTCGGTATGGATTGGGGCGTCACCAATTTTGTAACCTTGTCCAACGGCGAAGTCGTAGATCAATGCCAACCGTTGAAAAAGTTCCTAACGAAGCTAGCGAAAGTGCAACGCCGAATGGCGTGGAAGATAAAATTCTCTAAGAATTGGCGCAAAGCTAAAGCCCGTATAACGAAGTTGCACAGCGAAGTTGCAAACATCAGAAAAGATTTCGTACACAAGGTCTCGAACAGCATCAGCAAAAACCACGTCGTTGTCTGTATCGAAGACCTACAGGTAAAGAACATGAGCAAGCGGTCCACTAAGAAGGTAGCGCAAAAGTCTGGACTGAATCGTTCGATCTTGGACGCCAGCCCATTCGAATTGCGCCGTCAGTTGGAATACAAGATGCAGTGGCAAGGCGGTTTGCTTGTCCCTGTGCCAGCACCGAACACAAGCCGCAAGTGCCCCGATTGTGGGCACGTATCGGCAGAGAATCGCAAGTCGCAAGCGAAGTTCATTTGCGTTGAGTGCGGGTTCTCAGCTAATGCGGATTTCGTTGGTGCTGTAAATATCAGAGAGGCGGGACTCGCCTCGTTAGCCTGTTCGTTGTCTTCGGGTGAAGTAAGCCCGTCGTGTCAGGAACCCACCGAAGCGACTCAGGTGCAACGATGCGTTTGAGAGCAGTAGGAATCCCCTTCCTTCAGGAAGGGGAGGATGTCAAGGCCATGGATGCCATTTTACTCTGAGTGAGGCCGATTCTGGGTGGCATTCCGCGAATGGATTGGCGCAAAGAGGAGTGGCTGGTGGGATTTCAGCGAGGCGAAGAGAGCTTGCTCAGGAGTTGAGGTTGGGCCGGTAGGCGCCCATCAATCTGGCGATTAGGACGGCGAGGTAGAGGACGCCGAGGATGGCTTCGAGGACGGTGATGGAACGGGCTTGAGGCGATACGGCGGTAATGCCGGCGGCGCCGAGTGAGGTCATGGTTCCAAAACTGTAATAGATGAAATCGAAGCGTGCGGGAGCGGTGTGAAGGTTGGTGTGGGGATCGAGATAAAAGGCGTAGGGCTGCGCGGCGGCTACCATTTCGTACAGGCTGGCAAAACTGAATCCCACCAGTAGATAGATGCAGAGGGCTCCGAAGATGGTTTCGGAATTGGGCCGATCCCTGGCGAAGACGTGGCGGAAAATGACCACGACAATGAGCAAGTCAAAAACAAAGCTAAGGGAAACGTTGAATATGGAGAACGAGCTCAGCTCGGCCTTGAGAAGGAAGATGCGGTGGAACAGGGTCGGAATGGCAAGGAGGATGGCGAGGACGAGCAGGCCGCGGTGGATTTTGGCCGCGTACACGCTGATGAGAATGGCGGAGCTTCCGATCACGCGAAAGGCGTAGTGACCGAAGCGGCTCGATTGAGAATAGGGAAAGACAATTAGCGTGGCCAAGAGAAGAAGGAAGAGGAAAAAGAATCGGTGGCCGGTGAGGGCCGGCTCCTGTTCGGACGGAACTGCGGGTGTCATGGAAGCGTGCGGAACTCCGCCGGCGATGGTACACCTTTTCCGGGATGACGGAGGAATTCCGCGGGCTAGAAGGTTACTGGTGATGTCCGGATTGCGCTTTCATCCGTGGCTTAGGCGGAGTGGGAGTGAACGTCCCAGCCGAGGTAACGAGTAGTGGCTTCGTGGACCGCAGAAGCTACCGTGGAGAAATTTGCGGCGACGTGATGCTCGAAGCCGTTTTCGCAGATGTAGCGGAGAAGTTTTTGGAGATGCGGGATTTTTACTACGCCGGCACCGCCGAAGGTTTCGAGCGGATCGTCGGTGAAGGCGCCTTCGCCGACGTACCCGGAAATTTTCCCGGCGCGGTCGTTGGTGGAAAAGCGCGCGAAACTCATGGCGCCGCTCTTGACGCGCCCCACACACGTGCCGAAGGTGTTGTCCTTGCCGACCGTGCCGGCGATGATTTCCTGAAAATCCATGCGGACATCCTTGAAAAAATGTTTTGGCAAGTTGCTGCAGTGGAAGCAGACGGCTTTGTCGGGATCGTCGGCGTAATTATTGTTCCAATCGAGGAGAGCGCTCGGAGTTTCGGAGGCAAGCTGAAGAGCGTGCATGCCGATGACGCCGGCGACGTCGACTTCGCAGGCGCTGGAGAGGCCCTGGTCGCTCATCATGCTCATGACCGTGCAGGGGACAACGCCGAAAAATTCTTCGAGAGAGGTCCAGCACTGGATGGCGCTGATAGTGACTTCGGTGTCGCGCATCCAGGTGTCGATCACCGAGCTGAGCTTGGCCATTTTTATGAGTGAGGTGTCGGGGATGCTTTGCGTTGAGACGTACTGGCGGATGGCGGCGAGCCTGTCGGCGACTTTTTTGTCGTCGTCCTTGAGGCGGGCGGTTCGGCCCATGACTTCGGAGAGGTCGAGCGTTTCGACGGAGATGCCGTTTGCTTCGAGGATTTTTTCGCTGTAACGAACGGTGTTGAAGGCGGCGGGGCGCGCGCCGATGGCGCCGATGCGCAGCCGTTTGAGGCCTTTGACGACGCGGCAAACGGCGAGAAACCAGTCGAGATCTTTTTGGAATGTTTCCGAGTTCGGCGCTTCCGTGTGGAGTGTCGTCAGCGAGTAGGGGATGCCGTATTGCGCAAGGTTGTTGCACGCCGACATCTTGCCGCAGAAGCTGTCGCGACGATCGGTGATCAACATGCGCGAGGGCGTATCCGGCGTGGCCTGCATCAGGACGGGAACGCCGAGGTCGGCCATGCGGAGCGTGTCCGCGATGGCGCGTTCATCGCCGAAGTTCGGTAGCGTGACGACGACGCCGTCGATTTGCTGGCGATGCTTTTTAAAAAGGTCCGCGCATTTTGCGGCGTCCTGACGGGACTCCACCGCGCCGTGTTTCGAATCGCTCTCTTCCAGCACGATCGGCTTGATGCCTTTGGCCGTAAGTGCGGCGATCATATCGCGACGGCCCTCGCTGGCGAGATGGCCGGGGAAAAAGCCCCGGTTTCCTACAATGATGCCGAGCGTCATCGGTGCGTTTGAAGATTGGGCCATGGCTCACCTTTGCAATTCAATTTACGATTGCCTGCGGAGCGCGCTTTAATGCGCTCCTTGCGAAAGCTTCAAGCTGCTGATTACGATTCGAATGCACGAAACCGAAATTATTTTTCTGCGACCGTCAAAGTCGTATCTATCAAGTCGACGGAATTTCCGCCGACCATGATTTTGAACGTTCCCGGCTCGACAACCTTGTGCATATCGCGATTCAGGAAGGAGAGTTCCTCGAAGCCGAGAGAAAACTCGACGGTTTTTGTCTCGCCTGGATTGAGCGAAATCCTGCGGAAGCCGCGCAGTTCTTTGATGGGGCGCGTTACGGAACTGACTTCGTCGCGGATGTAGAGCTGCACGACTTCGTCACCACGGAATTTGCCGGTGTTGGTCACGTTTACGCTGACGTGCGTGGTGCCTTCTGGGCCGATAGAGTCAGGCGCCAAGTGGACATTGTCATATTTGAAAGTGGAGTAGCTGAGTCCCCAGCCGAAGGGAAAGAGTGGCTTGGTAGTGTCGTCGAGATACTCGCGCTTGGCGGAGGGTTTTTGGTAGTAGTAATCGGGAAGCTGGCCGACAGTGCGAGGGACGGTGATGGGGAGCTTACCGCCGGGATTGTAATCGCCGAAAAGGACTTCGGCGGCGGCAGTGCCGCCTTCCTGGCCGAGATACCAGCCGTCGAGAACCGCGGGGACATTTTCCGCGATGTAGGTGACCGCATTGGGACGACCGTGCAGAAGAAGTACGACTACCGGTTTGTGTGTGGCGAGCATGGCTTTGGCGAGGTCGTCTTGATTGCCGAGCAGCGTGAGATCGTCGCGGTCGCCTTTGTGCTCAGGAGCCCAAGCTTCGCGGGAAGTTTGTTCGTTGTCGCCGAGCACGAGAATGATAACGTCGGCTTTCTGCGCGACTTTGACGGCTTCCGCGATGCGCTGTGTATTTTTGACGGGGTCGCCGAGTTCGACTTTGTCAGCGTCCCAGTCGGGAAGCGTTTCCGTGATCTTCGTGCCCTCGGCGTAGAGAACTTCCGCGCTGGAGCCGACGCGATTTTTGATGCCGTCGAGAATGCTGACGCCGCGGCCGGGCTTGTTGCTGTAGCCGCCGAGGTGCAAGTCGTGCGCGTTGGGACCGATGACGGCGATGTGTTTGTACTTGGCGGTATCCAGCGGAAGAAGATTGTTCTGGTTTTTCAGCAGCGTAAGCGTCTCGCGCGCGGCTTGTAGCGCTAGTTTCTGATGTTCGGTGCTGTTGGTGATTTTTTCGGCATAGACAGGATCGACGTAGGGATCATCGAAAAGGCCGGCGAGAAATTTTGCGCGGAGCACGCTCGCGGCGGCGCGGTTGACGGCAGCTTCGGAGACCGTGCCGTTGTGCACTTGCTGAACGAGACTGGGATAGGCGTCCGGAAACGGCAACTCGATGTCCACGCCGGCATCGAGAGCCATGCGCGCGGCGGCTTCCCTGTTCGCGACGACGTGATGGACGCGAATGAGTTCGGTGATGCCGAAATAATCGGAGACGATGACGCCGTTGAATCCCCACTCGTGGCGCAGAATGTCGGTAAGCAGATGCTTGTTGCTGTGCGAAGGGATACCGTCGATTTCGTTATAGGAGGCCATCACCGTGTGCACGTGAGCTTCTTTGACGGCGGCTTCAAACGGTTTCAGCCAATATTCCCGGACGACGCGCTCGGAATAGTTTCCGGGGGCGACATTGGTGCCACCTTCGGGCTGGCCATGCACGGCAAAGTGTTTTGCAGTAGCCATGACGTGCGATTTGTCGACACCGGGGCCATCGCCTTGAAAGCCTTTTATTGCCGCAACGCCGAGGCGCGACACGAGGTAGGGATCTTCCCCGTAAGTTTCTTCCGTACGGCCCCAGCGCGGGTCGCGCGCGAGATCGAGAACGGGCGCGAGGCATTCGTGCACGCCACGGGCACGCGCCTCCGCGGCGTCGGCGGTGAAAACCTCGTGCAGCAATTCCGGATCCCAGGTAGACGCGAGGCCGATCGCCGCGGGATAAGACGTGCCCTTGTCGGCGATGTGGCCATGCAGGCATTCATCATGAAACATCACGGGGATGCCAAGCCGCGTGTTCTCCTTCATCCATTTCTGCAGCGTGTTGGTGAACTCCGCTTCTTCGCGCGGGCCGTGGGAGACTTCGCTCGGACGCGACATTTGGCCGATACCATCCGTCAGCAGAAGGGCCGCGTGGTCCGGGAGGAACGCGCCTTTGTCATCGACGAAGCGCGACTCCGGAGTGCGCATGAACGCGGGGTTTTCCCAGACGCCTTCCATCTGAGCGACTTTTTCTTCAAGAGTCATGCGCGAAAGAAGATCGGTGAGGCGCTGCTCGATGGGCAGCTCCCGATTGCGGTAGGCGGGAACATCCTGCGCCTGGCTGCGCAGAAATACTGGCACGCAAATGAGAAGCGCCGCGGAAGCGGCGACAGCCAGCCGGGCGCGAGAGAAAAACTTCATCCAAACCTCCGAGAAAAAATAGCGATACTTGTAATCTGAAAAACGGCTGGTACTATAGCACGGCCGTTAACGTACACGGCGAATCTTTCGGTTCCGGTTGAAGGACCCTAGATCTCGCCGCGGCTGGCCCGCCAGCACGGCTAGGCTGTCGTGATGCTATAGACTGGCAATCCCATGCACCGTTTCCTGCACAAAACGATCTGCGCCGCGCTTCTGTTTTTGGGGCTGGGGGCGAGGTGTGCGCGCGCGGAAACTGGGGCTGATGCTTGGCTGCGCTATGCGCCGCTGGAAAAGAGTTCCGCGCAAAAATATTCGGCTTTGCCCGCGAGTGTCGTCGTGCTCGGCGATTCGCCCGTGCTCGATTCCGCTAAAGCCGAACTGATTCGAGGCATTCGAGGAATGTTGGCCCAGACGCTGCGCGTGGAGAAAAGTCTCCCGCGGGAAAGCGCCATCGTCCTCGGCACGCTTTCCGCATTGCGAGCGGACTCGCCTAAGCTCTTTGAACAGGCCGATCTTCACGAAGACGGTTTCTTGCTCGCAACTGAAAAATTTCACGGAATCGACTGCCTGCTGGTGACGGCCACGACGGATCGTGGCGTTCTCTATGGCGTGTTTAGATTGCTCAGCAAGATCGCGCGCGGCGAAAGCATTTCCGCGTTGCACGAAACGCAGCAGCCCTTTGCACCGATTCGCTGGGTGGACGAATGGGACAATCTCGACGGGCGGATTGAGCGCGGCTACGCGGGCCCCTCGATCTTTTTTGAAAACGGCAGTGTGCGGGCCGATTTGACGCGCGCCGGCGAGTACGCGCGTTTGCTTGCGTCCGTAGGAATCAATGGATGCGCGATTAACAATGTGAACGCCAATCCGCGCGTTCTTGAAAATGAATTTCTGCCGCAGCTTGCTCGCGTTGCCGATGTGTTTCGTCCGTGGGGAGTTCGGCTTTCTATTTCTGTCGATCTCAGCAGCCCCAAGGTGATCGGTGGACTCGATACGTTTGACCCCGCCGATCCTCGCGTTTCCGAATGGTGGAGAAAAAAGTTTGACGAACTCTACGCCCTGGTTCCGGATTTTGCCGGCGTGGTCGTCAAGGCGGATTCGGAGGGGCGCCTCGGTCCAGCGACCTATGGGCGGACGCCCGCCGATGCCGCCAACGTGATTGCGCGCGCCCTTGCGCCGCATCATGGAATCGTTTTTTATCGCGCGTTTGTTTACAACCACCATCTCGATTGGACCAATCCCAAGAACGATCGGGCCAAGGCCGCCTACGACAACTTTCATCCACTCGACGGGAAATTCGACGACAACGTAATCATCCAGATCAAACACGGGCCGATTGATTTCCAGGTGCGCGAACCAGTGTCGCCGCTATTCAGCGGCCTGGAAAAAACAAATGAGGCCATTGAGCTGCAAGTCACGCAGGAATACACGGGCCAACAGCGGCACTTGTGTTTTCTTCCGCCCATGTGGAAGGAAGTTCTCGATTTCGATATGCACGCAGGCGAGCAGCCCACCCCGGTGAAGGACATTGTGACTGGTAAAACTTTTCATCGGCCCACTGGAGGATTCGTTGCAGTCGTGAATGTAGGCATGGATGCCAACTGGCTGGGCCATCCGCTGGCTATGGCCAATCTCTATGGATATGGCCGGCTTGCGTGGAATCCGAATCTTGATTCGAAAACGATTGCGGAAGAGTGGACGCGTCTCAGCTTCGGAAACGACCCAACCGTGGTGCAAACAATTTCAGCGATGCTGCTTGCGTCCTGGCCCATCTATGAAAGTTACACCGGTCCCTTGGGCGCGGGGACGCTCACCGATATTCTGGGCAGCCACTTCGGACCAGGAGTCGAATCGTCGGAAAGAAACGGCTGGGGACAATGGCACCGCGCCGACCACGATGGGGTCGGCATGGATCGCACGGCGGCCATGGGCACGGGATATGTCGATCAATACCGCGCCCCAGTCGCGAAGATGTACGAATCACTGAAAACGACTCCGGACGAATTGCTGCTGTTCTTTCACCACGTGCCGTATACATACGTCTTGCACTCGGGAAAAACGGTCATCCAGCACATTTACGATTCGCACTATAGAGGCGCGGAGCAAGCGGCAAATCTTGTCGAGCAATGGAAAACGTTGAAAGGCCGCGTGGACGAGGAGCGTTACGAGGAAGTGCTGAAGCGCCTCGAATTTCAGGCCGGACACGCGATGGTCTGGCGCGATGCCGTTTGCAATTGGTTCTTTCAAATCTCCGGCATACCCGACAAGTTCGGACGAGTAGGTCACTATCCCGATCGCGTTGAGGCCGAAGCGATGCACCTACAAGGCTACACACCGTTCGACGTTGTTCCACGTGAAACCGCTTCGGGCGGCAAGGCAGTCGAGTGCGCGGCACCTCGACAGATGTGTTCCGCAGCGTTTCATTTCCATGGCGCTGCTGGCACGTACGAGATCGATGTCGAGTATTTTGACCCGTGGAGGCCGCAAGCCCCGCACTTCAGGGCGGGGTAAGGCCGACTATATTGGCGTCGCCTGCTGCTCAATATAGCGTTTGATAACTTCCAGTGGCGCACCTCCGCAGGATGCAGCGAAATAAGAAGGCGACCACAAAACATTCTTCCAGTAGCACTTAGCAATGCGAGGCAGTTGGCGTCGTAGAACGTAACTCGATACACCTTTTAGAGAGTTCACCAGAGATGAGACAGATACTTTCGGCGGGTAGTTCACCAGCAAGTGAACATGGTTGCTTTCGCCGTCCAGCTGCACCAACGAAGATTCAAAATCGGTGCAGACCTTGGAGAAGATATGTCGCAGATGTTCAATAGCTTCACCGTCGAGGATGCAGCGTCGATATTTAGTCACGAAGACCAGATGTACGTGCATTGCGAAAACACAGTGTCTACCGTGCCGAAAGTCCTTGCTTTTATCCATAGACCGGATTATAATGCAACGATGGAGCGTAGGCAAGCATTCAAGTTTGAATTGATGCCAAACGGCGAACAGCAGCGCATGATGCGCCGCTTCGCGGGTTCGTGCCGCTTCGTTTACAACCAGGCTCTATCATTGCAGAAAGAAATGTTCGAACTCACCAGGCGTTCGCACACCCGCTTCCAGTTGGATAAATTGCTCACTCTTTGGAAGCAAGAGACCCCGTGGCTATCCGAAACACCTTCACACGCTTTGCAGCAAACACTGGTGGACCTAGATAGAGCCTTCGCAAATTTCTTCAAAAAGCGAGCAGACTTTCCGAAGTTTCACAAGAAAGGACAGCGCAGTTCGTTCAGAGAGTCGGACCCGAAATGTATCACGCTCGACCAACCAAATAGCCGTATTCGTTTGCCAAAGATTGGCTGGGTACGCTACCGCAACAGTCGTGAAGTTCTTGGCGCAATCAAGAATGTCACGGTCAGCGAATCGTGCGGCAAGTGGTATGTCAGCATCAGCACCTTGCGTGAAGTTGAGCAGCCGCAGCATCCATCAACGTCAACAGTCGGTATGGATTGGGGCGTCACCAATTTTGTAACCTTGTCCAACGGCGAAGTCGTAGATCAATGCCAACCGTTGAAAAAGTTCCTAACGAAGCTAGCGAAAGTGCAACGCCGAATGGCGTGGAAGATAAAATTCTCTAAGAATTGGCGCAAAGCTAAAGCCCGTATAACGAAGTTGCACAGCGAAGTTGCAAACATCAGAAAAGATTTCGTACACAAGGTCTCGAACAGCATCAGCAAAAACCACGTCGTTGTCTGTATCGAAGACCTACAGGTAAAGAACATGAGCAAGCGGTCCACTAAGAAGGTAGCGCAAAAGTCTGGACTGAATCGTTCGATCTTGGACGCCAGCCCATTCGAATTGCGCCGTCAGTTGGAATACAAGATGCAGTGGCAAGGCGGTTTGCTTGTCCCTGTGCCAGCACCGAACACAAGCCGCAAGTGCCCCGATTGTGGGCACGTATCGGCAGAGAATCGCAAGTCGCAAGCGAAGTTCATTTGCGTTGAGTGCGGGTTCTCAGCTAATGCGGATTTCGTTGGTGCTGTAAATATCAGAGAGGCGGGACTCGCCTCGTTAGCCTGTTCGTTGTCTTCGGGTGAAGTAAGCCCGTCGTGTCAGGAACCCACCGAAGCGACTCAGGTGCAACGATGCGTTTGAGAGCAGTAGGAATCCCCTTCCTTCAGGAAGGGGAGGATGTCAACAAAATAACGGCAAGTCGAAGTTTCGCGTACTCGTTGGCGAGCGGATTGTCGACGAATGGGTGGCCGACGATCATTTGCCAGCGACTAAGCCAGGCGGCGATTCCTCAACGCGACGGCGGATCACTGGTCTGGCGCTTCGCCCCGGCGACAACATCCGTATCGAGGGTGTTCCCGATGGTCGAGAGCCCGCGGCTCTGGACTACGTCGAGATCCGCCGATCGTCCCAGCTCTGAAGACCCACGCTAGACACAATCACTTTCGCCCTGGCAAACTGGTTGTGGCCATGCCCTACGGCAGACAATGGAAGTATCCATCCGCGCTGCTCATGAAGGTGGAAAGTGTGGCTAGGAGAAATGTAGCTATGAAATGGCGTCTTCCGTTCCTCCTGCCAGCATTTCTCGCAGCGTTTGCTATTTCGTGTTCGTCAACTCACAATCCCGTGCTAAGCAATGCCGCAGCTTCCTTTAAAAAACCGCCTTCACTGACCGGCACGGAATGGCTGCTTACCGATCTTCCAGGCACAACCGTCATTCTTACTTCGAAAGCTTCCTTTTCTGTCCTCGAGAACGGGCGCGCCGGCGGAAATGGTTCCTGCAATCGCTTCGCGGGTGCCGTCGAAATCAACGGCAGCACCATCAAGTTCGGGCCGATTGCTTCCACTCGCATGGCCTGCGGAGATGAGGCACTAACGGCGCAGGAAACACAATTTCTAAAATTCCTCTCCGCAGCGGATCGTTTCGAAATGCGCGACCCATTTCTCCTGCTTTTTGCCAAGGGCTACGATCAACCTTTACACTTCTCTCGCATTCCCCCAAACACCTTCGATTAATCCTTATCATCCCGTCTAACGGGCGAGCCCGTCCCGCACGAAATAAACACGGTGTAGGAAGTCCCCCCTGCGCTTACTTCTCTTCACTCAACTGAGCAATAAGATAGCCGGGGAGTGACGCACTCGAGGACAAACTCTTAGGCTTGTAAGACGCTGCGGCCCTTGAGAACGGGTTCGCTAGGCTTGGCTTCCGTCGATCTCATTTCGCGGAAGAGATGAAGGTTTGAGGACATCACAACTCCCGGGCTCAGATGCGCTGCTGGAGGCAGGTGAACTTTGTTGGTGAGGGTATCGGCGAGGAGACGCACGGCGATCTGACCTTGCCGGTACGGGTGCTGGTAGATCGAGGCGGTGATGATTCCCTTTTGAAAGTAAGGAGCCATCTCGGCGAAGAGGTCCGTGGTGATCAGCTTTACTTTTCCTTCGAAACCGCGCGCGCCGAGTGCGCGGCAAACCGGAAGGCAGTTGACGGTGTTCACATAAAGTCCGTCGAGGGTGGGGAAACGCCGGAGAAGATCCGACGTTTTTTGAAAACTTTCGCTCTCATCCTCATGGCCTTCCACCACACTGACGATTTTCCCCTGGGGGCAATGACGCAGAAATCCTTCGGAAAAGCCGTCTGTTTTCTTGCGGTGATCTTCGGTCGAGAGCATTCCAGCAACCACGGCCACTTTGGACCCCGGCGGAACGCACTTGCCCATCAATTCGCCGGCCAGGCAGCCGTTTAGGCGCGGCTCAACACAGACGATGCTCGAACGGTGGCTCTCCGGCGCGTCAGTGGAAACGCAAACGACGCGTACACCTTTTGCTTCTGCTTCGTCGATGAGGGGCGTTAGTTGTTTTGGACTTCCGGCGGTGAGAACGATTCCATCGACGCGGCTTTCCACCAGTTCCTTGAAAACTTCGATGTCGCCTTCGCCCAGGGTTTGCACGGGACGGTTTTCGAACTCGACGCCGAGCTGTTCCAGATGATGCTCTTCGTCCAGGACTCCGCGCCAGAGCTGGTCGTAGAAAAAATGGATTTCCTTGGGGATGCATACGCTGATACGCACGCGGGATTTCGCAACCGAAAGCGCGCGCGCCGCGAGATTCGGCGAATAAGCGATTTGTTGGGCGATTTGCAGAATGTGCTTGCGAGTGGCTTCCTTGATGCCGCCGCGCCCGTGCAATGCGCGATCCACCGTGCCGATGGACACGTTCGCCATTTCGGCGATCCGGTGGATTCCGTGTTTCTCCTTGTTCATCTAACGCACTCCGCGATTCCGCGCGCCGCTTCGAACGCGTGCTTCTGCGTTGGTCCCGCGCTGCCACGCAAGATCCAACGTTGGATACTCCGCCAATGGCCGATTTGTTTCAGCAGTGCCGGGCACCCATCCTAAGCCTCCGCCCCTGGAAAGCAAATATAGGCTGCGCGGCCCGCGTACGTTAACACGATTTAATGAAGCAGAGGAAAAGAAGAATCGGTTTGCACGATTTACGGCGTAGAATCGCGCGCTTGCGCTGGTCGTTGACTTGGGGAGTACAATCACCGCCGGCCTGATTGAGGAGTTAGGCATCGCGGAGAATTAGACGTGTCCGGAGCTTTTGCGGCTCAAATTGGAATCGAACCGCTCGTCGTCTAAATCTAAACTTGTTGAGGAGCTCTCTAAATGGGTTCTGTCTCACGGCGGCACTTTCTACAAGATGCGTCCAAGGCGGGAATAGCAGTGGGCGCAAACCTGGCATTGGGGCGGACTCTGCTCGGCCAATCGGCCGCGGCGAATGCCGGTCAGCCGATCCGAATCTATGCCGACTCGCGGCGGACGATTGCTCCCGTCAACCGGGAAGTGTTCGGCTCCTTCCTTGAGCACCTCGGACGAGCCATTTACGAGGGCATCTACGACCCACAATCCAAGCTTTCGGATTCGAACGGCTTTCGCAAGGATGTTCTCGACGAAATAAAAAAACTCGGCGTTCCCATCATCCGGTATCCTGGCGGAAATTTCGTTTCCGGGTACAACTGGCTCGATGGAATCGGCCCCAAAGCAAGCCGCCCCGCTGTGCTGGACAAAGCGTGGAATTCGATCAATTCGAACGAATTTGGTACGGATGAGTTTCTCGCCTGGTGCCGTCTGGTAGGAACGGAACCCCTTCTCGGCTTAAATCTGGGCACAGGAACCGCGGAACAAGCGGCCGCGCTGGTGGAATATTGCAATTTGGAGAAGGGCACGCGCTGGAGCGAACTGCGGCGTAAGAACGGAGCCGCGGAACCGTACAAAGTTCAAAAATGGTGTCTGGGCAATGAAATGGACGGTCCCTGGCAAATCGGTCACATGACTGCCACCGAGTATGGTTTGAAGGCCGAAGACGCCGCGCGACAGATGCGCTACGTCGATCCGTCCCTAAAGCTCATCGCGTGTGGGTCCAGCGGCCCTGGCATGCCAACCTATTTGGAATGGGACCGCGAAGTTCTGGAACAGTGCTACGACTACGTCGACGCCATTTCCCTGCATCGCTACTTCACCAACGCGGAGGAAACCGGCGGAGACAGCTCGAAGTTCCTGGCCATGAACCTCGGCATGGAACGCCAAATCGACGAAGTAGCGGCGGTATGCGACATGGTCCGCGGGCACAAACGCTCGCCGAAAAAGCTGTGGCTAAGCTTCGATGAATGGAATGTCTGGTACCGCGCTCGCACCGGCGATGCCGTGAATGGCCACAGGCAAAGTGCGCCGCATCTATTGGAAGAGGTCTATAACCTCGAAGACGCGCTGCTGGTTGGAGGCCTCATCAATACGTTGATTCGCAAGGCCGATCGCGTGCAGCTCGCATGCCTGGCGCAACTCATCAACGTCATCGCGCCAATCATGACCAATGCAAATGGCCTGCTGCGACAGACGATCTATTATCCGTACAGCTGGGCGCTCGAGCTCGCTCGTGGCTCGGCGCTGGAACTTTTGGTGGAATCGCTGACCTACGATGTTTCCGGCATGGGAGCTGTAGGCTACGTGGACGCGGCCGCAACGCACCAAGCGGACACCGGCAAGATCGCGTTGTTCCTGCTGAATCGAGACTTAGCGAAAGCTCATCAAGTGGAAATCGTCTGGGAAGGTTCCACCCCGCGCGCCGGTGACGCCGTGGTCCTTACCGGCAACGACCTGAAAGCGGCAAACACATTCGACGCGCCGGCGCGCGTGGCACCCGAAAAGGCCGAAAAACCCTCGACCGTTGGAGGACGCACGACCCTAGAACTGCCGCCACGTTCCTACACTGTCGTCCAGTGGAGTGCCTAGGCGAGGCGGAGGCCGGTCATTTTTCACGTTAGAGTATCGTGGTGCTGCACGTTGCCTCCTGCTATCATCTCCGCAGGGAATTGGCTTATGCCCCGACGGTACGCACGTGTGTTGGTCTCTCTTCTGCTCTTGGCTCCTCTCCCAAGCCTTGCGCAACAAGAACCCTTGAAGAAAATCCTGTCCGGCTACATCCGCGAGGAAGGCTCAGGCCACATCATCAGTGCGGCTCGCATAGAGCTGCAGAATGCGATGGGTACCCCGATCGAATTCGCCTACTCGGACGGGAATGGCACGTATGAGTTCGATGATATACCCGGTGATTGCTATGTAGCAGTTCAGCATGAAGGTTACGCGCCTGTGCGCGAGTACATACGGCCAGATGGGTCGGGACACGTATATAAAGACATTCTCCTGCGGACGGCGAGCAGCGAGTCGGGGTCCAAGTCTGTAAATCCAGTTTCTCAGCACGAGCTGAGTGTGCCGCCCAAAGCGCGAGAATTGTTCGATAAAGGCGTTCAACTCATCGTGGATAAGTCCGACTATCGCGGCGCTGTCGCTCAATTTGCGCGCGCCATCGCCAGGTATCCAACCTACTACGAAGCCTACGCCGCGATGGGGCTGGCACAAAACAGAATGGGCGATGCAGCTGCGGCGGAAGCGGCGCTCCGAAAATCCATTGAGTTGAGCGCGGAAAAGTATCCGCAGGCGATGGTTGATCTCGCAGCGATGTTCAACGTCCAGAAACGTTTCTCCGACGCCGAGTCTCTTCTACGCAAAGCGATTGCCGTCGATGCTTCTTCGTGGCGCGGCCAATTCGAGTTGGCCGTTGCGCTTTCCGGCCAGCAGCGTTTTAAGGAAGCCGTAACCAGCGCGTCCGCAGCCCGCGATCTGAAACCGGAAAATCCCCAGATCTATTTGCTGCTATACAATCTCCACATCCGCACGAACGACTTTCCCGCAGCTCTGGCGATACAGAAAGCTACTTGAAGTTGACGCCCGATGGCGCCGCTGCCGACCGCGTTCGCAGAATGCAGGAACAGGTCCAAAAAGCAGTGCAATCCTCCAGCGGCAATCCAGGTCCATCCTCAGAAACGACGCCTGTCGCGCGACCGGCGGAAACCCCCGCCGATGCGGGCGCTTCAGCTTCCGCTGCTGAATCGAATTTTACTCCTATTGACGGGCTTGTCCTGGCATCTGGGGCTGCCCCAGTGGCCGCACCTGCGACGGTACCCGCTGCCGCCTCGCCCTTGACCGCGCCCCCAGCGCCAATTGTCGCGCCAACGGTGGAAGCGCCTGCCGTTTCCGATCGGCAGCCCGCTTCTCCTCCCGACTCAAATTCCGTCATACCCATGCGCGTGGATGAAGTCGTCCCCGCGGTTGCCGTCGATGTGCCGTGCTCTCTCTCGACGGTTTTGCACGGTGCCGGCCAGCGCGCCGAACAGCTCCTCGGCACGCTGCAAAAATTCAACGCCTCGGAACGTGTGGAACATTACAAACTCAACGCAGCCGGGGTTCCTGGCGCTGCCGATGTCCGCTCCTTCGATTACGTCGTTACCGTCTCCCACGACGCGCAGGGCGGTTTCCAAATGCAGGAATATCGAAATGGCGGTGTCGTCCGCGCTCAGCAGTTTCCGTCAGGAATTCGCACTGCAAATTTGTCTGAACATGGCCTAATCTTTCACCCTTTGCTAGCGCCGGGATTCCATTTCACCTGCGAAGGTCTCGGCGAATGGAAGGGCCGCCCAACCTGGCTGGTTCAATTCGAAGAGAAAAAGAACGACCTCAATCCCTTCCGTTCGTATGTCATCAATGGCTTCAGCTATTCACTCCAGCTGACCGGCCGCGCCTGGATCGACGCCGGCACGTATCAAGTGCTCCGTCTCGAATCGGACTTGCTCAAGCCTGTCGAGAAGATCCACCTTACGCGCGAACATATTGCCATCGAGTTCGCTTCGGTCAAATTCCGCACGCGCAATCAGCAGCTTTGGCTTCCGCAAATCGCCGAACTTTATGTCGAATGGAATGGCCGCCGCTTCTATCGCCGCCACACCTTCAGCAATTTTAAGATTTTTTCGACGGATAGCACGGAGGAAGTCCGCGCCCCCAAGGAGTCCTACTGTTTTACGAACACAACCGACCTGCTGATCACGGGAATTTTGAACGCAACTCCGGTCCCGGGAAAAGCACTCCCGCCGCCCTCCATCACGCTGTCTATCCCTGGGAAAAGCACTGTGTGTGAAAGCGTTGGGGCTGGCAAGGACGTGAATATCCCGCTGGAAGCCCTCGCGTCCACGACGTTTACTCACGATGGTCCCGCCGGGTCCGTCGAGGCAGATGCTTACCTGCTGAATCGCAACGCGCTTGAAGTCATACCCAACACCAATGTTCCTGTAAATCAGAATCCCTGAACGGCCAGCCCGCCGAAAGCGATTCAGGCTGAGCCACTGTTGCCCATTTATTGCTTGCTGCCTCCTACGCCGTTCTTCCCCTCTTCGACGGTAATGATGCGATCGATACCGGTTGATGTGATCTTTTGTTTTGCTCCGCTCGGCCAATAAATTTCGATCGAATCCACGGCCGTAGCAGTGCCCAATCCAAAGTGGATGCGTTGATCGGAGCTCGAGCTGTAAGATCCGCCGCTATACACATCCGCCCGTTGCCGGATTCCGCCTACCGTCAGAAATACCTTTGCCCCGTTGGCATCACGCGGACTCTTGGGCCCGCCGATAAGTTTCAGCTCCAGCCAATGATTGCCGGTCCTCAGCACATTGCGCAGAAGTGTGGGTCTCGAATCAATGTTATTGATCACCACATCGATCACGCCATCGTTGAAAATATCTCCGAATGCTGCGCCTCGGGCACTGATAACGTCTGCCAGTCCGCTTCCTGTTGCCGGCGGAACTTCTTGGAATTTCTTTCCGTCCAGATTCCGGAATAGCTGTGGACGTTCCGCCCAGGTCGTGCCCCAATCTTGTTTATCCACCTGCGGATAGACATGTCCGTTGGCGATAAAGAGGTCGAGCAAACCGTCATTGTCAAAATCGAGGAATCCCGTTCCCCAGGCTAGAAATGGAATGGTCGGACCCGCCAGACCCGCCTGGTAGGTGACATCCGAAAAATTCCCTTGCCCGTCATTTCGGTACAGCGTTTTGTAGTCGTCGGAAAATGTTGTCGTAAAAAGATCGATTCGCCCATTCCTCTGGTAGTCGCCGATGGCGATCCCCATGGAGGCCTGCTCGCGTCCGTCTTCGCTCAAGGCAAATCCCGACGCGTAACTCACATCTTCAAATGTGCCGTTGTGCTTGTTGCGATAAAGATAGTTTGGCGTGGAATCATTGGCCACCACCAGGTCCACCCATCCATCATCATCCACATCCACAAAAGCAGACGCCAGACCGTAGTAACCGCTCGGATCGGAAACGCCGGCCTTGACACTGACATCCGTGAACGTGCCGTCCCCGTTGTTATGAAAGAGGTGGTCGCTCTCGCCCGGCAACCCTCGCGGCCCGCACATCACCGCGATTCCCCGGAACTGACAGAAATTTGGAGGGATGCGTCCCTGTCCCGCGATCGGGGGGTTCTCGATATCAAACTTCACGTAACCAGGAACAAAAAGGTCGAGCAGCCCGTCGTGGTCGTAATCGCCCCAAGTGGGACCCGCCGACCAGCCGCCTACAGTTACCCCAGCTTTCTCCGCGACGTCCGTGAAGGTGCCGTCATGATTGTTGTGATAAAGACGGTTCTTCCCAAAGTTCGCCACGTAAATATCCGGCCAGCCATCGTTGTCGTAGTCTCCTACGGCAACGCCAACTCCCCATCGTTCGTTCGCGACACCCGCCTTTTCCGTGACATCCGTAAAAGTGCCGTCGTGATTGTTGTGGAAGAGCATGGCTCGCGGCGGAGCTTCCTTGCCCTTGAGCGCCGCGATGGTGGAAGCATTCAGAAGATAGATGTCGAGCCAGCCGTCGTTGTCGTAGTCGATCAACGCCACACCGGAGCCGATAGTTTCGAGGATGGTGCTCTTCTCCGGAGTTCCGGAGCGATGCAGGAATTTTTCAAGACCCGCTTGTTTGGTGATATCGCTGAACACCACAGTTGCGCCGTCCACAAATCCGCCAGCCGTGATCGGCCGTGAGAGCGAATCTTTCACCGCCGGATGCGCGCCACCGGTGGCCACTCCCATACCTGAATCAGGCGGTTTTGTCTGCTGATTCGCGGACTGCTGGCCCTCGGAACCAAGCACAAGTAAGAAGACGCGGAGAACCACAAAGATCAGACTCGCTGCGAAAGGGAGTTTTGGACGGCGCGGGTTTCCGAGCTTCAGACTTGGAAAGGTCACACCTGAATCCTATATCGACTCCCATCCCGGAGTCATGTTTTGCGGTTTCACAATGACGCGCCTTCGGATAAGTAAGGTTAAATAAAGTGAGCTCAATGGATTTAGTACAGTGATTCCTGCTAGTAGCACGAAACTCCTGGTCCTGCTTCTCCTGGAGGCGGTCCTTGGCTGATTTGTTACAAGACTGAGCATCAGGGGTACAGCTACTATAAATCAAAAAAAGTGCTTGACATTAACAGCACTCCAATGAAAAGCTCCGTTTACGTTAACGGCGTTTCCAATCGCCGTGGGGTGTGGAGGCATGACTATGAATTTGCCGTTGTGTTCATCTAAGAATATCGTTTTTGTGGCGAAGCATTTCCGTTTGCGTTTTCTATTTGTTCTGTTGGTTGCGCTGATTGGTTTTTCTGCTTCAACGTTTGCACAACAAACCACCATCGTTGGCACGGTCACCGATCCTTCCGGTGCCGCTGTCGCGAATGTGGCTATCACTGTGACCAACGTTGATACGGGCGGAATCCGTACCATTCCGACGAATGATTCCGGCCAGTACACCGCTGTCGATCTTCAGATCGGCCATTACGTAGTCAAAGCCGAGGCCAAAGGTTTCAAGGTCGCGGAACAAAAAGACATCGTGGTGACGATCGGCGCCCGCATCCGCGTCGACTTCCAGATGCAATTGGGCGCGTCGCAAGAAACCGTTACGGTCGAAGCCAATGCCGTGCAGGTACAGGCCGATTCCGGCGAGCGCAGCAACCTCATCACCGACCAGCAGATGGCCCAGATTTCTGTGAACGGGCGCAGCATTTACCAACTGGCAGCTTTGACTCCCGGCGCCTCTAGCCAATTCGGCAACGGCGCCTACGTCAATACGCCAGTCGGCGGCGACGCCAGCGTGGAATTCAATGGCATGCGCCAGAATCACAACATCTATCTGCTCGATGGCGGCGAAGACGACGACCGCGGCGGCGCCGGCGGCATGAGCATTGCCCCGTCCTCGGACGCGATCGCGGAGTTCCGCGCGCTCACTTCCAACTACAGCGCCGACTATGGTCTTTCTTCTGCCGGCACGATGACCATGGTTTTGAAGTCTGGAACGAGCCAATATCACGCTTCCGCGTGGGAGTTCAACCGCAACAATTGGTTCGATGCGCAAAACTTCTTCGTGCGCAACACTGCGCTGCGCCTCAACGTTTACGGATTCAACGTCGGCGGCCCGGTAAGTTTTGGCCACTTGTATAACCCGGACAAAAAGAGGACCTTCTTCTTCTACAATATGGAGTGGCGCCCCTTGATCCAGGGCGCAGCGGTCAACCAGACCGTTCCGGGCACAGCTACTTATCCCACCGCGGCTGGTGCAAATTTCAGTTCTGTCGGCACCATCAATGTTCCGACGATCGCACAAGTCGCCCCCGCCGTTCTTTTTGCCAGCTGTCCCGGTGGCGTTGCACCCGCGGGGATCACCCAAGGTTCACCTTTCCCCGGCAGCATTATTCCTTCTTGCATGATCAATCAGAACTCCGCTGCTCTAGTCGCGGCCGGCATTTTCCCGGCACCAAACGGGTCCAGCGGCGGCACCAATCCACAACCCGAGTTCAAAGGTGGCGCTAACTCGAGCACGACTTTGAGGGAAGAGATCGTCCGCATCGATCATAACTTCACCCCCAAGTTCTCCGTCTTCGGACATTACATCGCCGAACAAGTCTCGCAGGGTTTTGCGCTGAGCCAGTGGAGCGGAGACAACGTTCCTACCGTTGGCGACACCTTCGGCAATCCGTCGTATAGCGCCGTGATCCACACTACCTATACGATCAGCCCGACGCTCATAAACGAGGTCGCCTTCAACTACAACGGGAACCGCATCAACATCATTCCTTACGCGGCCTCGGGCTTGGCCAGCTTGGCCCTCCCCGCCGGCTACAATTCAACGACCTCCCGGCTCTTCACTGGACCGAACAACTTGAATCGCATCCCTAACATCGACTTGAGCGGTGGCAGCGGTGCGCAGTTCGAAATCTCCAGCTGGCCGTGGAACAACAAGGCCGACGACTATCAGGTCCGCGACGACGTGTCCTGGACGCATGGCGCCCATCAGTTCAAATTTGGTGGGAGCTGGGCAATCTACAAGAAGACCCAAGACCTCTTCGGTCAGACCCAAGGCGGGTTCGGCTTCAACGGCAGTTTCACTGGAAATAGCTTTGCAGACATGCTGCTCGGCACTCCTAACTCTTATCAAGAGCTGGCCGTCCAAGACAGCGGCCAGTGGAACAACGTTTCATGGGCCTTCTACGGCCAGGACAACTGGCGCGTGAACCGCAGGTTGACTCTGAACCTGGGCTTGCGTTGGGACGGCATCCCGCACACGTATGAGGCCAACGACCGCATGGGGAATTTCTATCCCCAGCTTTATAACCCGGCCAATGCCCCCACGTTTACCACGAACAACACAATTTGCGGCGGCGCTTTCAACCCAGTGACCGGCGCGAATCCGGGTTGCACTGCCGCCAGCCCCGGCCTCGGCTTTAGCCCCAATCCCATTCTTGCCGGCGTTCCGCTCTATTTGAACGGCATCGGCATCCCCGGCACGGTCGGCGTCCCGAAGGGCCTAGTCAACAATCATTGGGCCACCTTCGGTCCTCGTCTTGGCTTTGCCTATGACCTGACGGGAAGCGGCAAAACCGTTGTCCGCGGCGGATTCGGCATCATGTACGAACGGATTCAGGGCAACGACATGTACAACGCCGGTCCCAATATTCCGTTCAGTCTCCAGGTCAATTCCACCTTCGTCACGATGGACAACCCCAGTATCGCGCTCGCTAACGGTAAACCCGTGATTCTACCTATCAATCCCGCTGGCATCACGGGCTTGGACATCAGCGATTACAAGCCGCCCGTTAGCTACCAATGGAGCGTTGGCGTGCAACACGCCATCGGAACCAGGTCGGTGTTCTCGATCAGTTACGTCGGCAACATAGGCCGTCACCAGAACGACTACCGGAACATCAACTTATTTAACCCGGCTTTCATACCGGAAGTTGCTGGAGCACCGGGTACTACGGCCATCAACTACAACGTCGCGCCAGGCCTGCTCTACCCGGGCTTCAATTCCATTAAGCAGTCGGAAAACGAAGCGAACACACACTACAACGGGCTGCAGATGGACCTGAATTCGCAGCTTAGCCATGACTTGACCCTTCACGCGATCTACACCGTGTCGCACGCCGTCGACCCGACCACGGGCGGGAACGGCGGCGGTGACCTTGGCACGGTGTCCAATCCCTATGCCGGCTGGCAATATGACGCCGGATCGAGCGGATATGACCGCTTGAACGTGGGTCTCGTCGACTTCATCTACGACATCCCGGTCTTCCGCCACAGTGAGAGCCGCCTACTGAAGACAGTCGTCGGCGGCTGGACAGTCTCCGGCATCGTCACTATGGAGTCCGGCCTGCCCATCAACATCAATGTCTCCGGCTGGCAAAACGGCAATGGTGTAGGTGGCAACAACCGGCCAAACCTGACCGGTACACTCACGACTCCTCATACGGTCAATGAGTGGTTCAGCCCGGGTGCGTTCTCGTTTCCAGCCCCCGGCGCTTTTGGCACCTTGCCACACAACGATCTGCGCGGACCTGGCCGTGACAATTGGAACCTGTCGCTCTTCAAGAGGTTCAACCTCTGGGAATCTCGCGGCAGCTATTTGGAGCTGCGTTTGGAGACCTTCAACACATGGAACCATACTCAGTTCAACGGCACAGATAACACCCTCGGCGACAGCCGTTTCGGCCAAGTCACTTCTGCCTTTGACCCGAGAATCTTGCAGCTCGGCGGCAAGATTTACTTCTAATCACCCCGGAAGGTACACCCTGGGCCCCGCTCGCACGCACTGCGAGCGGGGCTTTTCTTTTGAAGACAGTCGTCCAGGCGCTCTAGCGCCCCTTTGGCTATGCCAACTGGAAACCGCTGCGATATCATTACGCCTTGAACTCATTGCTCCAAAGCGGCGCCTGTTCGCCCGAAGGTCGCCCGGCAACAGGCCCCGCGAGATTGCCGAGCTCGTATTTAACCAAATGGTTAAATACGGTCGCGGTTCTCGCCCTCCTCTGCCCGCCGCTCACAGGCGCTTATCCAGTGCCTACCGGCGCGCAATCCTCCGGCGCTGGCCCCTCGGAGGCCATGGCACTCGAGCAACAGGGGAAACTCGACGACGCTATACGGGTATGGCAAGCGGTGATTGAGCGCAACCCGCGCGATGCTGCAGCCCTTGCCAGTCTGGGCGTTGACTATTCCCGGGAACAAAAGTACCTAGAGGCGGCCTCTGCCTACAGGAAGGCGCTTGCACTGGACCCCGGGCTCCCAGGAATCCAGCTGAATCTCGGGCTGGCTGAGTTCAAGCAAGGGCATTTTGAGGCGGCCATAGCCCCGCTCGGCACTGCTTCGGCGGCCCAGCCAGACAATATGCAAGCGCGCGCACTGCTTGGCTTGAGCTACTACGGAACGAAGCGGTTTAGGGAGGCCTCGAAGCACCTTGAACTGGCAGCGAAGGCGGATCCAGGCAATCTCCAGCTGAGGCAAGTGCTTGCGCAGAGCTGTTTGTGGGCAAAAAGGTTTGACTGTGCTCTCGAGGAGTTCCGCCAGATCGCTCAGCGCGATCCAAACTCAGCGGCGGCTCATGTGCTTACCGGAGAGGCTCTGGATGGCATGGGAAGGACTCCGGAAGCGATTGCCGAGTTCCAGGAGGCGGTAAAAGCCGCTCCTCGGGAACCTAACGTGCACTTTGGCCTGGGGTATCTTCACTGGAAGCTGAAGCAATATGATGAGGCGGAGACCGAGTTCAAGGGCGAACTAGCCGTCGACCCAGATAACGCGCAGGCCTTGGCGTATCTTGGCGATATCGAGATGAAGAAGAACGATGCGGATGACGCCATCCCGTTGCTCAAGAAGTCTTTGCAATTGCACGAGGATATTCGCATCGCGCATCTCGACCTGGGAGCCATTCTTACCGAGCAAGGGCAGTATCCTGCCGCGATCGCCGCGCTAAAGCGGGCTGTAGAGTTGGATCCGGAACAACCCGATGCACACTACCGGCTTGGACGTGTCTACCAGGCCAGCGGCAACCAGGCCGCAGCCCAAAAAGAGTTCGCCAAGGTCCGCGCACTTCACGACAAGGCCGAAGAGGACGTCGCGCGCAAGATGTCCGCCGCTCCGCCTCCGCTGCAACAGTAGTGCGTCAAGGGAGGAGCCGTTTGTGCACGTCAATTCTTATGCTAGAGTCTCGGTCACAATGAGAAAACTTTGCGCGCTGTACTTTGGGATTGGCTTTTTGTACCTCGGCAGCCTTGGGTCGCACCCCGCACGGGCGCAGACCAAGCGCGGCGTTACTGCGGAAGACTATCTCTCTTTCAAATTTGTTGGCGATCCGCATATTTCGCCTGATGGAAAAGTTGTCGTCTATGTTTTGACGACCATCGACCAGAAGAAAAATCGGCGCGAATCCTCGATATGGGTTGTACCTGCAGACGGCTCGGCGGCGCCGCGGCGATTAAGCGCGGAGGGGTTTAGTTCGAACTCGCCACGATGGAGTCCCGATGGGACGACGGTGGCGATTCTTTCGGCGCGGTCTTCGGACCTTCCCGCTGGGGAGACGCCGAAGTCTCAGATTTATTTGCTTTCCATGGCGGGTGGAGGTGAGGCCATTGCGCTTACAAAATTAAAGAACGGCGTGCAGAGTTACCAATGGTCTCCTGAGGGATCGCGGATAGTTGTTGTCAGCACTTCTGGGCCGATGGATGGCGTGGCGACCGCTGACCGCAAGAGCGATGTGCGGCATTACACGCACATTCAGTACAAGTTCAATGACAGCGGCTGGTTTGACGACAAGCGCCGTCATTTGTGGGTAGTTAGTGTGCCGGGTGGAGAGGTAAAGCAAATCACGGAGGGCCAGGATTGGAACGACACGGATCCCCAATGGTCTCCAGATGGAACGCGTATTGCGTTTGTCTCCGACCGCACTGGAAAGGCTTACGACGACAGCCACAACACCGATGTGTGGGTGATTCCTGCGGCGGGCGGCACGCTCACTAAGATTTCGGATCATGCATTTGAGGACGAGAATCCACGCTGGTCGCCGGATGGCAAGCAGATTCTTTTCACGGGCCAGACTGCGATTCATCAATTTCCGAAGCTGTACTTCGCGGATTCTTCCGGTAGCGTCCCTTCTCAACTCGCGGTAAAGGATTTCGATATGATCGCTGGGGAATTGCGCTGGCAGGCGCGTGGCTCGGTTCTTTTCTCGGCGGGCGTGAAGGGAGAAACGCACATTTTTCGGGCTGATCCTGTTGCCCACACTTTTTCTGCTGCGACGTCCGGGCCGCGGGGCATTCACGCCTTCGATGTGAATGAGAGCACTGGAAAAATGGTTTATCTCGCGAATGATTTCCAGCATCTTGATGACCTCTACATTTCTAATTTGGACGGATCCGGCGAGCGGCAGTTGACGCATGTGAACAGTGAGCTGTGGGCGCAGTTGGAGCTTCAGCCGGTCGAGCGCTTGGAATACAAAAGCACGGATGGCTGGGCGGTCGAGGGCTTCTTCGTCAAGCCGCTTGGCTGGCAGGCGGGCAAAAAATATCCGATGGTGCTGGTGATTCATGGCGGGCCGGAGGGCATGTTTGGTGTGGACTGGTATCACGAGTTTCAGGTGTATGCGGCGAAGGGTTGGGCGGTTTTCTACTGCAATCCGCGCGGGTCAACCGGCTACGGAGAGAAATTCGAGCGCGGCGAGATCAACAATTGGGGCGGGATGGATTATCAGGACATTATGGCTGGAGTGGACGCGGCGCTGAAGCAATATCCCTGGGTGGATGCGAATGATTTGGGAGTGACGGGCGGCAGTTACGGCGGTTACATGACAAACTGGATCGTTTCGCACACGAACAGGTTCAAGGCCGCGGTGACTTTGCGGTCGATTTCGAATTTCATCAGCGACGACGGCACAAGAGACGGGGCTTACGGCCACGAAGACTATTTCAAAGGAATTGTTTTCGACGATTACGATCAATACTGGGACGCTTCGCCACTAAAATACGCGCACAATGTCCGCACGCCGACGCTTATTCTCCATTCCGACAACGATTTCCGGGTTCCCATCGAGCAGGGCGAACAATGGTTTCGGGCGCTGCAGCATTACGGCGTGCCGTCGGAGATCGTGTTCTTCCCTCGCGAGAACCATAACCTCACACGAACTGGCGAACCCAAGCATTTAGTGGAAAGCCTGAACTGGCAGCTCTACTGGTTTGACCGCTATTTGAATGGCAATTCCAACGCAAAACCGCCCGACGCGCAGTAAGTGAGCCAAGAGTAGAGCGCTCTTTCCTCTCAGCTGCACGGCAAACAGCGTCAGTTGAATTCGCGTGACTGAGCAAATTCCTGTTGCTCGTGACAGAGTTTACGGCCAAAATGCGCGCGGCAATGAAATGATGAGTCAAAGATCAGAGGTTAATTTGCTGAGGAAGGTGTAATGCGCATGGTCGCTCCATCAAAAGTTCATCGAGGTTCTCCGTCTCTTACTCTTGGCTTGTTCGCGGGCCTGCTAGTGCTCTCGATTCCCGCTGCGCGGGCGCAAACGAATCTGCAATACCAGCAGCCGCCCAAAGCTATTGTCGACATCGTCGATGCTCTGCCGACTCCGGGCGTCGAGCTTTCTCCCGCGGGGGGCGAGGCGGGGAAGCGGTGGATGTTGATTGAGCATTTCTCTGGGTTGCCGACCATCGCGGAGCTGGCACAACCGGAGCTTCGATTGGCGGGGCTGCGGTTCAACCCCAAGACGGATGGTCCCAGCAGGGGACGCTATGACACTTCGCTCGAGCTGCAAGCACTGCCGGACGGCAAGGCGATTGCAATTTCCGGATTGCCCGCACACGCGAAGATCAGGTTTGCTGATTGGTCTCCTGACGGACGGAAGATTTCGTTTGTAAATATAAGCGATCGGAAGGAAGACGCGGGGCTCAGTCTGTGGATTGTTGATGTGGCGACGGCGCAGGCGCGGCGATTGCCGGGAATTGCGCTCAACGGAATTTTTGGGTCGCCTTGTGAATGGTTGAGCGATAGCCAGAGCTTGGTATGCAGAACTGTTCCGGCGGATCGAGGTCCGGCGCCCATGCGCAGTGAAGTGCCTAGCGGGCCGGTCATCCAGCAAAATCTTGGGCGGGTCACTCCTGGGGCCACTTTTGAGGATCTTTTGAAAAACCCGGAAGACGAACAGTTTTTCGATTATTACGCGACGTCCGAGGTCGAGATCATCCGGCTGGATGGCACGGCCAAATCGCTCGGCAAGCCTGCGGTGTTTGTAGAAGCTTCGCCGTCGCCTGACGGCGGTTACGTGCTGCTGTTCGAACGGCATCATCCTTATACCTATTTGCTGCCCTTTTATGCTTTTCCGGAGCGTGTCTCCGTAGTTAATTTGAAAACGGGAGTGGCGAAGCAGTTAGTGGACAAGCCGCTCGAAGACAATATTCCCAATATTCACGACGCTGTTCCGACTGGCCCGCGCGACTACGAATGGCGAAGCGACGCTGGCGCTTCCGTTTTCTGGGTGGAAGCAGGGGATGGCGGCAATCCCCGCAAGGATGTTGCCGTGCGCGATTCTCTATTTCTCCTGGATGCGCCGTTTGATGGCGCGCCGCGAAAGTTAGCGGAGCTCACGGTTCGTTATCGGCGCGTGGCCTGGGGCAATAATCATCTGGCTCTTGTCGAAGAACTACGTTGGAAAGACCGGAAGCGCGTCATTTTGGCGGTGGCCCCTTCCACTCCGGCAACGCCGATCAAGTTGTTCGAAGGTTCGTTCGAGGACCGCTATCACGATCCTGGCAGAGCGCTAGAGGAGAACAATTCCGCCGGCAAGCCGGTCATCCAGACGACTGCTGACGGCGCAGGGATTTACTTTAGAGGCGAAGGCGCTTCCGCGGAAGGGGACAAACCGTTCCTCTCCGTAATGAGTGTGGCTAACGGAGAGGCCAAGCAGCTTTGGCAATCGACTGCGCCTTATTTTGAGGTTGCGGCGGCAGTTTTAGATCCCGCTGCGGGCACGGTTTTTGTGCGGAGGGAATCGCAGGAGCAGAGTCCGAATTACTTCCTCCAGAAAATCGGGACGGCATCCGCGGAACAGGTGACATTTTTCCCCAATCCGTATGGAAGTGGTCCGCTTCCCAAGAAACAGGTTTTGCATTACAAGCGCGCGGATGGCGTGGACTTGAGCGCAAATCTCTATTTGCCGCCGGGATACAAATCTGCCGATGGTCCGCTGCCTACTTTGATGGAAGCGTATCCAACGGAATACAAGACGAAAGCGGCTGCTGGTCAAGTTACTGGATCGCCGTACCAATTCGCAGTCTTGAATTGGGGTTCGCCAGTACCTTTTGCGACGCAGGGTTATGCGGTGCTAGAAAACGCCACAATTCCCATCATCGGCGAAGGCAATGCGGAGCCGAACGACACTTATGTGGACCAGCTTGTGGCCAGCGCCAAAGCGGCGATTGATGAGGGCGTGCGGCTTGGCGTGGTCGATCGCAATCGGGTGGCCGTGATGGGTCATTCCTATGGTGCTTTCATGACGGCCAATCTGTTGGCGCACAGTGATCTGTTCAAGGCTGGCATTGCGCGGAGCGGGGCTTACAACCGGACGTTAACTCCGTTTGGTTTCCAGAATGAGGAACGCACTTACTGGCAGGCGCCGGAAATTTATTACAAGATGTCGCCGTTTTCGTTTGCAGACAAAATCAAGACGCCGATTTTGTTGATTCATGGCGAGGCAGATAATAATTCGGGAACATTCCCGATCCAAAGCGAGCGGCTTTTTAGCGCGCTGAAGGGACACGGAGCCACGGTGCGTTTCGTGCTGCTTCCGCTCGAATCACATGGGTATGCCGGACGCGAATCAGTGTTGCACATGTTCTGGGAGATGAACAACTGGTTGAATACTTATGTGAAAAATACGCCGCCCGCAACGGCTGCCGCGCAACATTGAGTTTTCTTCGTGGTCTTCGTGAAACCATGCGCAAACTCCTGGGGATAGCCCTTTTTCTGTTCACCGTCACGTCTAACGCGACAGAGGCACAGACCGCCGGCGAGTCCTTAGCGGAGAGACTCGGTTACGCGCGCGATGCGAAACTCGTGATCGTGCATGCCGACGACCTGGGCATGACGCATTCGGTGAACGCCGCGTCGATCAAAGGACTTGAAAGCGGGCTTGTGACCTCCGCTAGCATCATGGTGCCTTGTCCGTGGTTTCCGGAGATGGCGGACTATGCGAAAGCGCACACGGATGCGGACTTTGGGCTTCATCTGACGCTGACCAGCGAGCGCGTGTTTTATCGTTGGGGGCCCGTCGCTTCCAAAGACAAGGTTCGGAGTCTCGTGGATTCGAACGGGTATTTTCTCCTGGATTGGACGGAAACTACGGGCATCGACGCCAAGGAAGTGGAAATCGAGCTTCGCGCGCAAATCGAGAGAGCGTTGGCGATGGGTGTCCGACCGACGCACCTCGACTCTCATCAATACCGGCTCTTCGAAAATGGGAAAGACATTTTCGAGAGCGTTCAGCACGTAGCCCATGAATACAAATTGCCGGCCTTCGTGGTCCGCGATTGGTTCGCCGACCGTTCTTACCTGGAGAGTTCGCTAAGTCCAGATGATCTCGTGGTGGATCACACCGTGACGATTGAGCCGGGAGTGGCGCCGGAGAAGTGGGCTGATTTCTATACCAAGGCTTTGAAGAATCTTCAGCCGGGCGTGACGGTCTTCATTATTCATTTGGCTTTTGATGACGAAGAGATGCGCGCGGCTACGCGCGAGCGCGATACATGGGGTGCGGCGTGGCGGCAGCGCGACTTCAACTTCTTCACCAGTAGGGAGTTCCGGGACTTGGTGGGGGAGCAGAACATCAAGCTCGTCACTTGGCGGGAGCTGGCCCGCGCCGCGAAGTAAAATGCTTTCGACGGGATTTTTTCTTTGTTGGTGGTGCAAACAAGGAGCAATCAGCTCTTTTCCGGGCGTATTCATTCCCGTTATTTTATTTCCTGGGGCCTCGGCCCTCTCGGAGCATGCTCATGGCGTCAGACCCGGTTTCTGAACCGAAATCTCTTCTGAAAAACCCGCTGGTGTTTTCCTCCGCAGTTCTGGTCGTCGCTCTTCTTGGGGTTGTTTTTGTGATGTTTTCGCGCTGGCAGGATATGCGCAACATGGAACGCCAAGCGGCGAGGGAACGCGCGGAGAAACAGCACGAGCAAGACCGCCTGGCCGTCGAGCAGCTTGGCGGGAAAGAGTTTAGGATCCTTAGTTTTTACGCCAGTCCTACGGTCCTTCGGCGAGGCGAATCGGCACAGCTTTGTTACGGGGTCGCGGGCGCCAAGACCGTTAAGCTGGAGCCCCAGCCTCAGCCGGTGTGGCCATCGGCTATCCATTGCGTGGATGTATCTCCTGTTAAATCAACAACCTACACTTTGACTATCGAAGATGACGCGGGAAAGACGCTGGCACAGGACGTTGAGGTTAAGGTCCGGTGAATTCGGGAAATAGCCGGCCGAGAGCAAACCCGGCAGCTTCGGCCGACGCCCGCTGCTGCCGAGGCCTAGAGAGTAAAGTCTCAAAACTATCTGGGGCTCCCCCTTGTGGCGGGAAATGCGACGCATCTATAATGCTTGTTCGCGCGGGGTCCGGCGAGCCATCCTGCTAAACCGGACTCCGCGAACATTTTTTGGCCGCAACTTTTGGTGACCTACGACCATGTCTGACCCGCTCGCGAAGATCAAGCAGCGCCTGCAAGGGGAAATCGACCATCTCGAGCACGAGCTGAACATCGATCTCCCCAAGGAGATCGCCAAGGCACGGGCGCACGGCGACCTGTCCGAAAACGCCGAATATAAGTACGCCAAAGAGCGCCAGGGATATGTCAACGCCAGAATCGGCCAGCTCAAAAAGCGCATGGGCGACCTTGGGATGCTGAACCTGAGCAATATTCCGAAGGACCGGTCTGGGTACGGTTCGCGCATCGTGGTGCTCGATATCCACAAAGAGGTGAAAATCGAGTACAAGCTGGTGACCACGGAAGAGGCGGACGTCGAGAAGGGGCTTATTTCCACCACTTCGCCCATCGGCAAGGCTTTGCTGAACCGGAAGGTCGGCGACGAAGTGCAGGTGGCCACGCCGGCTGGGCAAAAAGAATTTGAAGTCGTCCGGCTAACCACGATTCACGAGGACGAGTAACCTTTCGGCTTTTTCTGACGTCCTATCGATGTCGGAGCGGCGTCTGTGAGGCACCATGTATTGGGGAGCTGGCCCGGCGCTCGGGCTTTTAACAGTGCTTGGGTACGTGACGTTCACGATCGGCGCGGCTCTTGTTTGGCGCAATCGTGACGATTTTTCTATTTGGGTGCACGACGAGTTCGGGGCTTTCCGGCGCAGCCTCTCGCGGTACACGGTGATAGGGCCGTTTTACAGCGTTCGGGAAGAGTCCCGCCTCAAGGCCGTGCCTTCCCAGTTTTTCCGCTCGCTTAGCCGGTTTCCTCGCCGGCATATCAATCCTGCGTTCATCCTGCTTTTTCTGGGGGCGATTCTCTTCGTTCTCGATTTCTTCATCTAGGGGATGGACACGGCCGCGCTTCCCCGTTCTGGACAAATTCTGCTCGCTTTGCCATTCTCGTCGCGATGAACAAACCTTCTTTGATTGTGCATGGCGGTGCTTGGGATATTCCCGACGAAGCCGTGGAGGCATGTAATCTTGGGTGCCGCGGCGCTCTCGAAGCGGGATGGTCGATTCTTGCGCGAGGCGGTTCCGCGCTGGACGCTGTCGAAGCAGCGATTGTTGTGCTCGAAGACGAGCCGGTGTTCGACGCCGGGTTTGGCTCGCATCTCAATCTCGATGGACGCGTAGAGTGCGATGCGATCGTGATGAACGGCGCGACCTTGCGCGCTGGGGCTGTCGCTGCTCTCGAACGAATCCGCAATCCGATCCGCCTGGCACGCGCTGTGCTGGAGCACTGCCCGCACATGATGCTTGTCGGCGAGGGCGCTGAACGGTTCGCTAGAGACAATGGCTTCGCGTTGTGCGACCCGGCGGAACTCGTTAGCGATGCGGAACGGGAGGCTTGGCAGCTCTGCAGCCAGGATAAACATGCAGCGGCGCACCATCGCGGGCACGAGCAGGGCACCGTGGGTGCCGTCGCGATCGACTCACAGGGCCAGCTGTTTGCAGCCACGTCCACCGGCGGGACGTGCTGCAAGCTTCCTGGGCGCGTAGGCGATTCGCCCTTGATTGGGTGCGGGTGCTACGCCGATTCTACTGCCGGGGGCGTTTCTTGCACGGGATACGGCGAGGCGATCATGAAGATCGTCATGGCCAAGACTGCTACAGACCTGCTGCGGACGGGCAACGCAGCTTTCTGCCTGTCCGATTCTTCACGAGACTCATCGAGTCCGGCATCGCACTCGTGCGCTGCTGACACGGCAATGCACGTTGCGCGCGAAGCTGTTCACCTTCTTGCCAGATGCACGCACGCCACGGGAGGACTCGTCCTCCTGGACTGCGAAGGAAACCCCGGCTTCGCGTTTAACACGCCGCGCATGGCCTATGGCTATGTCGCCACCAACAGCACCTTGGTCACCTCTGTTTAGCTCTCTCGATTGACTATTGACCCCGGCGCTCTCCGAAGATAGTCTCCCGGCCAATACTCCCTATCCTTATTCGCTACCGAGGAGGTTACCCATGGTTCCTCTCACGGCTCTCTGGCTCCCGATTCTGCTCTCGGCGGTAATCGTATTCATCGCCAGCTCCGTTATGCATACCGTGCTGCCCTACCACCGCGGCGACTACCGGCAGCTGCCTGATGAGGACAAACTTCTCGCTGTTCTGCGCGGTGCGGGCCTGACGCGTGGGCTTTATATTTTTCCTTTTGGCACCCACCAGGAAATGAAGACGCCAGCCATGCAGGAAAAATACAAGCAAGGACCCGTCGGCATGATGACCGTTTTTCCGAATGGCCCGGTCGTTATGCCAAAGTTCCTCGGCCAATGGTTCGGCTATTGCCTCCTCGTTAGTTTCTTCGTCGCCTATCTGGCGGCCCACACGGTTGCGCCCGGCACGCCTTATCTCGGCGTGTTTCGCGTCGTCGGCACTGCGGCGTTCCTCGCGTATGGCTTGGGGCAGTTCAGCAACGCCGTCTGGAAGGGTCAGACTTGGAGCATGACCACCAAGGAAGTGATGGATGGCCTCGTTTACGGCTTGCTAACTGCCGGGACATTTGGGTGGCTCTGGCCTCGCTAGACTACATTTCTGATACGGCGTCGGTCGCCTAACCCTAGTTTGTTTTTCTCGAGAAGCGGAAATTCTGAATGCGTCCGGCGTTCAGAATAAAGCCGGAAATGTGCTGGTTCGCGTCGCGCGTGAAGCGCACTGTGCCGATTTCCCCGGAAAATACGTCCCGCACCGTTGGCCGAAGAAGGTCGGGTTTGTTCTTTAGCCGCGTGAGGGACAAATTGCCGTCTTGAAGGACCACGCGGTAGACGGGGTCGATTTCTTCGCTGACATAGGCGCCCGTGTATTCAGCCAGTTCCGCCGAAGTGGGCGCGTACGCCGTCGCCGCTTCAAAAATGTTTGGCTTTCCACCGCCGAAACTCTGCTCGAGACGTCGCGGTTTTTCCTCGGTGGCCGCCACGAAATGTATGTCCACATCGTCACCCCAGGGAACGTCAGCCACGTGGAAATGCGCCTCTCCTGCGGGCTTGAGACCGCGAAACTCGCCGCCAAGTTCGATCTGTAGCTTGCCGTCTTTCACTTGGACTTTCTCGAAACCATCATCTTCCCTGTTCCAATACATCCCCGCGATCGCGGCCATCTGCTCGGCCGTGAGCGTCACTACAGCATTTTTCGCCGGTTCTTTCGTCGGAGTGGCATCGACGGGCTTTAGATCTTTCGCGAGTACGATGTCGGCGACCTGGCGGGCCAACCGGCTCGGATTCGTCTCCGCGGAGTTGCACAGGACGGCAGCGGAAAAATGCTGGTCCGGAAATCGTGTCAGGTCCGAGCGATAGCCAGCATCGGCGCCGCCGTGGTCGACGGTTGGCAGGCCTTTGTACTTGCCCACTACCAGCCCAAACGCATAGTCGAGCTGTTCGCCGCTATTGAGTTTGCCGCGCTCTAGCATCTGCTGGAGAAATGCCTGCCCTCCGACGCGCGGATGATAAAAGTTCTCATCCCAGAGCTGGAGGTCCTCCACGGTGGTGTGCAGGCTGGTTGCGCCGACGGTGTCGAAGTTCGTCAGGCTCATCCGAAAGGGCTTGTCCTTGCCTTCCTGTTCGTAGCCCAGCGCATCGTGCTTTATGATTTCGGCGTGGTCATCGCGGAAGTGGGTGTGGGTCATTCCCAGCGGCTCAAAAATATTTTTGGTGGTAAACTCGCGCAGTGAGATCCCGCTCACTCGTTTGACGATCAGTCCCATCAGCGTGTAGCCGGTATTGCAATAAACGTGTTTGTCGCCGGGCTTGAAGTTCAGGTCTTTCTCGCGCGTCATCACGGACATCACGTCGTCATCTGTTATTAGATCCAAAGAATAGCGCCAGCCCGCCAACTCAAGAAGGTTCCACTGATCGCGAAGGCCGCTGGTGTGATGAACCAGGTGCCGGATGGTGATGCGCTCGCCGAAGTCCGGCAGCTCCGGAATGTATTTGCGCACATCGTCGTCGAGGGAGAGTTTCCCTTGCTGCGCAAGCAGGACGATGGAAGCGGCTGTAAACTGTTTGGACATCGACGCCACGTGGAATACAGTCGCAGGCGTGATCGGCACGTCGTCATTCAGATCGGCCACGCCGTAGCCGCGCTTGTAGACGATCTGTCCGTCCTTGTAGACGCCCAGCGCGCAGCCCGGCGAGTCTGGCTTGTCCCACTTCTCAAAGACCTTGTCCACCTGCTTAGTGACATCCGGCGGGAGAGTCTGTGCCGTGCTCAGGCACGAAACCAGAAGGATACCCTGGAAGATTACTCCCCATCTCATCCCATTCATTGTCTCTCCCATTCAAGTTCCTGCATTTCCATGGCATATCTACCGAATGCTCTTCGTCGCGTGTTACCCGGCTTCCGAACGGCCCGGTGCCGCAGCGTATTCGCCCGTCTATACTCCGTCAAGAGCATCTTGTTCCCTTTGTTTTTGGCGGCGGTCCGTGCGGGAGGAGCAAGCTGACCAGCCCTCCTGGGCAACGAAATTGACCCAGACTGCTTCTCCTCTTAACATGACAAAAGGCCATGAAAAAGGATGCGGCCCTAAAAGACTGCGTATTTCAAATAGGATACCGATGAACACCAAGCCGTATAGGATTCTGCAGCGCGCCCTGGTACTGGCCATCTTCCAATTTGGGCTCCAGGTGGGAATTCAACTGGGGTGCCCGACAAAGGCGGCGGCGCAGACCGCCGATGAGATCGTCGCCAAAGTACTCGCTGCCCGCGGCGGGCTAGAGAAGGCCAAGGCTGTCGAGACTGAGCGCATTACGGGCACTATTTACTTCAATCCGGAGTTGTATGGGCCGTTCGTGGCCGAGTTCAAACGGCCGGGGAAGATGCACAACGAAGTGACCATCCAAGACAAGACTGTAGTGCGTTCGTTCAATGGCAAAGACACAGGCTGGGTGATCAACCCCTTTGTGGGCAAGGTCGCTGCGGAGCCTATGTCGGCGGAGGACATAAAGGATGCAGTGAATGAAGCTGACTTCGACGGCCCGCTGGTGGACGCTAAAGCCAAAGGAAACACCATAGAATTGACCGGCACGGAGAAAGTCGAGGGCCGGGATGCGTACGTGCTCAAGGTGACGCACAAAGACGGCCAAGTCTCGTCCTACTCGTTCGACACAAAGACGTTTTTGCTGGTCAAGTGGAGCGGGGCGGATAGCGTGAACGGTGAAGCAGTCACGAGGGTGACTCTCTTTCACGATTACCGGGACGTCGGAGGGCTGAAGTTCGCGTTTGAGCTTGTTTCAAACACTCCCGGCGCGGACGTTACGCAGCGAATTGTCGTGGAAAAGATCGAACTTGACCTACAAATCGACGAAGCGCGTTTCGGGAAGCCACCGGCTCCTCCCTCATCCCCTGCCGCCGTTCCCGCGGCTGCTCCCCCCGACAGGCGCTAGTCACTCAGGAAGATTTCAGAGCGATTGCGAGCTGATTTTCGCCTGGGAATGGTATTCTGGCGGAGAACCCCGGTAGTGCGTCCGAAGAAGCTGTACTTCTAGCTGGAGCTTATGCTTTCAGGGAGCCACAAGAGTCTTGGCGTAGCAGGAGCCCGTATCAGGGCTCTTCTGGTTCTCTGTTTTGTGCTTAGTGCAGCTTGCTGCGTAAATGCGGCCAGAATTCCGACGCAGCAGTCGCCTGGTTCTTCGCCGGGATTCAACTCCTCTTTTGCCATTGCGGATTTCGACGGGGACCGAAAACCGGATTTGGCGACCGTAGAATTCCAAAAGAGCAACTCCTCCAGCACCACGCGGTATTCGATACGATTAAAGCTGACGGCCGGCACCGTGCAAGTTTTTGGGGTAACTGCGCCCGCCGGTGGGCTGCAGATCGTGGCACGGGATGTAAACGGCGACAACGCTCTGGATGTGCTGGTCAGCACTGCGTGGCTGCACCAACAAGTCGCCGTGCTGTTGAACGATGGCCACGGAAACTTTACTCTGGCCGAGCCGCATGCGTTTCCGGCGTTCATCTGGCAGTGCGAGAGGGCTTGGAGCACTGCAACAATGCCGCTCTGGGAGAGCGCTGCTCTCATTCGCTCTCACTCGTCGACGGGGAAACTCGAGGAAAGAAACGGGTCTTCTGGCCGGCCGTCGCGTCCCGGAAAAATATCCTTGCGGGATTCCCCTGGCGTGACCCGGCTGCTCGATTTCTCACTGCTTGGCCGGGCACCTCCTACCTTCGCTTTCCAGTCTTAAGCATTCTGTTCAAGAGCGCGTAAACTTGCGCACCCGGAGGGGCTTATCGAGTGCTCCGACCATCCGGGCGCATCCCTATCCAAATCCAACTACTTCCGAGGGCCAAGGCAGGAGCATATCGATCGAGCAGCTATTTAATGATTTTGATTTTTATTTTACTGCCGCGTGATACGCGACGCCCGCGGCAGGATGTGAGGTCAGACAATGATTCGCATGGGCGCTGAATACCTGGCGCTATCGCTTGCCCTGGCAGGTTTTGCGGCCGGCTGCGGCGCGAGCAAAGGTGACCCCCAGGCGGAAGCGCCGCCGGCGGCGAAGGTCGAGCACGAGCAAGACGTAAACGTGGTTAAGGTCGATCACCCGGAACAATTTCCGCTATTCACAGCGATCGAATACGCGGCTACTAGTCAGCTGGTTGCCACGGGCGTGGTGAGTCCCGATGTGTCGCGGACGGTGCCGGTGATATCGATTGCCACGGGCCGGGTGGTGGAGATCAAGGCGCGGCTCGGCGACACGGTGAAAAAAGGGCAACTGCTGATGCGCGTGCAAAGCGCGGATATTGCCTCGGCGTTTTCGGATTATCGAAAAGCGGTGGCGGACGAGAAACTGACCAGTGCTCAACTCGAGCGGGCCAAGCTTCTCTACGAAAAGGGCGCCTTCTCCCTGAATGATTATCAGACTGCGGAAGATGTGGAGAACAAAGCGCACGTGGACGTAGAAACGGCCGCCGAACACCTGCGCGTTCTTGGCAGTCCGCTGGACCACCCGTCTGGGCTTGTGGACATTTCCGCTCCGGTGTCGGGAGTGATCACCGATCAGCAAGTTACAAACGCAGCGGGAGTGGCAGGCCTGGGGTCGCCCAATCCATTTACGATCTCCGACCTGAGCTACGTGTGGATTCTCTGCGATGTTTACGAGAATGACCTTGCCAACGTGCATGTCGGCGAGACGGCCGAGGTTCGTTTGAACGCTTATCCCGACAAGGTATTTAGAGGGCGAATCGGCAACATTGGGCCAATTCTTGATCCCAGCATCCGAACGGCAAAAGTGCGAATCGAAGTCGAGAATCCCGGATTGATGAAAATAGGGATGTTCGTGACGGCCACGTTCCACGGCGAGAAAAAGGAAATGCACGCCGCCGTTCCGGCGGATGCAATCTTGCATCTGCATGACCGGGAGTGGGTGTACATGCCCGCTGGGGATAAGACATTTCGGCGCGTGGAGGTCAAGTCAGGTGAGGCGCTAGCGAACAAGATGCAGGAGATCATCGCCGGAGTGCACGCGGGGCAGCAGGTGGTGAGCAACGCGCTGGTGCTCCAGAACACGGCGGAGCAGTAAATGATTGGGAAGCTTGTCGATTTTTCTTTGGAAAACCGCTTTCTTGTTCTGGCGGCGGTGATTCTGCTGCTCAGCTGGGGTGCCATCTCTTTTCATCAACTTCCCGTGGAAGCGTATCCCGACGTGGCGAACAACTACGTGGAGATCATCACGCAGTGGCCGGGAATTTCCGCGGAACAGATCGAGCAACAGGTTACTATTCCTCTCGAAATCGTAATGAACGGCATCCCTCATGTGACGCACTTGCGATCCTTTTCGCTCTTCGGGCTCTCGGACATAAAGTTGATTTTCGATGATGAAGAAGAGAACGCGTGGAACCGGGAGAGAGTTCTCGAGAGGCTGTCGCAGGTTACGTTGCCTCCCGGCGTGGCAGCACAGATGGGCACGGACTGGAGTCCCGTCGGACAAATCTATTTTTATACTTTAAAGAGTACCAACCCGAGCTACGACGTGATGGAGCTAAAGTCGATCGAAGACTGGACGGTTGAAAAAAACTTCAAGGCTGTTCCCGACGTCGTGGATGTGGCAAGTTTCGGCGGGCCGACGCGCGAATATCAGGTTCGCGTGGATCCCAATAAGCTGATCGCGTACGGACTCAGCCTCGCGCAGGTCGAGCAGCAGCTCACCAACAATAACGCCAATGCGGGGGGCAGCTTTATCGAAGGCGGCCTGCAGCAGATCAATGTCCGGGAAGTAGGTCTGGTTGGGAATGTGCGCGACATCGAAAACACCGTGATCATGACAAAGAGTGGCACGCCATTGCGTGTGAAGGATATAGCGGTCGTGGCCCAAGGGCCCAAGATCCGGCTAGGCCAATTTGCGAGAGCCATTCACCACGAAGACGGAAGGATTATCGATAACGACGATGTGGTTTCTGGGATCGTGCTCTTACGCAAGGGAGCAAATGCGGATGAAGCTCTCGCGGGCATCCACGAGAAGGTCAGAGAGTTGAATGACCACATCTTGCCACCCGGGGTGAAGGTCGTTCCGTTCATCGACCGCAGCGACCTGGTCCACTATACGACGCACACGGTTTTGCACAATCTCACGGAAGGCATCCTTCTGGTGGTGCTGGTGCTCTTCTTGTTTCTAGGGAATGTCCGCGGAGCGTTTATCGTGGCGCTGACGGTCCCATTTGCTTTGTTGTTTGCGGCCACGTGTCTCAAGCTGAAGGGCATTCCCGCGAATTTGCTTTCCCTTGGAGCACTGGATTTCGGAATGGTTGTGGATGGCGCCGTGGTGATGGTGGAAAACATAGTTCGTCACCTAAGCCATCAGGACACTTCGTACAAAACGACGCTGGAGCGCATCCGTAACGCAGCTCACGAAGTCCAGCGGCCCGTCTTCTTCGCGATTGCGATCATCATCACGGCGTACCTGCCGATTTTCACGCTGCAGCGCGTGGAAGGGCGTTTGTTCCACCCCATGGCGTGGACGGTAGCCTTTGCGCTGATCGGCGCGCTCCTATTCTCGATGTTCGTCGCGCCGGTTCTGTCCAGCCTGCTGTTTAGCAAGGGCGTGAACGAATGGCGCAACCCTGTAATGGAGTTCCTGAAAAAAAGATATCGCATTGCCCTGAGATGGGCCATCGAACATCGCCTGGTTACCGTAGGTGGCGCAGCGATAGGTTTGGCGTTCACTGTTTATCTTACTGTAGGCGGAGTAATCGGCTCTGAATTCCTGCCGCATCTGGACGAGGGCGCGCTCTGGGTGCGCGGCACACTTGCTCCCAGCACGGGACCTACCGAGGGCACTCGTCTGGCGAATCAAACCCGGGTTGTGCTTTGCTCATTCCCCGAAGTCACTCAATGCACCAGCCAAGTAGGGCGTCCCGATGACGGCACGGACACCACCGGTTTTTTCAATACCGAGTATTTCGTCGATTTGAAGCCGAAAGAGAAGTGGCGGCCTGTGTTTCAGGAAGATAAGGAAAGACTAATCGCCGCGATGCAGCGCGAACTGGACAAAATTCCCGGCGTAATTTGGAATTTTTCTCAGCCTATTGCGGACAACATGGAGGAAGCAGTAAGCGGGGTAAAGGGCGAGCTGGCAGTAAAGATTTATGGCGACGATCTCAAGCTTCTTGAAACCCAAGCGGATCAGATCGTGAATATCATGCGGCAGGTAAACGGAATCGAGGATTTGGGAGTGTTTCGAGTGCTGGGGCAACCCAACTTGGAGATTTCCGTGGACCGCGTGCAAGCCGCGCGGCATCAAATCAATGTCGCGGATATTCAAGATGCCGTTCAAACGGCCGTCGGGGGGACGGCTTTTACTCAGGTGCTCCAGGGTGAGGCGAGATACGACCTTGTGATGCGTTACCTCCCTCAGTACCGCAGCACCAAAGAAGCCATTGAGAACATTCGCCTGCTGGCTCCCTCTGGCGAGCGCGTTTCGCTCGGACAGCTCTCTAAGATCGAAGTCCGTGAGGGTGGTTCAGAAATCTACCGCGAAGGAAATCAGCGGTACATCGCGATTAAATACAGCGTGCGCGGACGCGATCTTGGCGGCGCGGTCGAAGAAGCGATTGGAAAAGTAAGTGCACAAGTTCAGCTGCCGCGCGGATACCACATCGACTGGGCCGGCGAATACGAGAGCGAGAAGAGGGCGGAGGCGCGGCTGCTGGTCATCGTGCCACTGACCGTACTCGTCATTTTCGGAATTCTTTACGCGATGTTTCGCTCTTTTAAATGGGCGCTCCTGCTTCTGGCCAACGTGGCCATGGCGCCCATTGGTGGATTGCTGGCGCTCCTGATTACGGGCACACACTTCAGCGTGTCGTCGGGCGTGGGCTTTTTAGCGCTGTTCGGTGTTTCCGTACAAACCGGAGTCATCATGCTTGAATATATCAACCAGTTGCGCGCCCGCGGTCACACAATTGAGGACGCGGCCATCGACGGGGCCGTCCTCCGTCTTCGGCCCATTATGATGACCATGCTGGTGGCGACCCTTGGATTATTGCCTGCGGCACTCTCGCACGCCATTGGTTCGGACTCGCAGCGGCCCTTTGCCATCGTCATTGTGGGAGGCCTGGTGGGGGCCTTGCTTCTGAGTATTTTTCTTCTGCCGACCCTCTACGTGTGGTTTGCAGGCGACCGCGATAAGCTTCCCGAGCCAGAGGCGGGTTTCGAGGAGAGTGCGTGACGCCGTTAGACCGATTCCATTTTGGCCGTTCTCGGTTCTGAAGGTGGCTGCGTTATTCTAGCGGCATGGCGAGGGCAGGAGACACCGCCGTGACCGAGGAGCGAGCGGGGCTTTGCGCAGATTGTGTCCACGCGCGGAGCGTCGAATCGAGCCGCGGGTCGCTGTTTCTGCTTTGTGAACTATCGCGGAGTGATGCGCGATTCGCCAAATATCCGCGCCTACCTGTGCTTTCCTGCCCCGGCTACCAGAAGAATCCGGAACAAGCCAACGCACGCTCGAAATTCTGAAGGGCAGCCAGGTCACACGGAAACCGGTTCTCGAGCGCGCGCCGTGAGGCTTCTGCATTAGAGAGGGCGCAAAAAAAGGAAGGCACCCTGCTGGATGCCCTCCTGTGAAAATCACCTGAATCTATTGTGGGGGCTCGGGCGGCGACGGAACCTGCGCGCTCGCTGGCGATTTAGTGGAGACCGGCGTCACGTTCGCTGAGCCGATGGCGGTCAACTCGGATGGCTTGTATTTTGGTGCGCTGATGTAGCCGTGAACAGCGTCTTTGTCGATGCGGTTCACGATGATCTGCACGGGCTGGGAGTCATTTTCGGTGTGAATCCAGATGGGCTCGTACAGATTTACTTTTTTCTTCTGAAGTTCATTGTCGTCCACGATCATCGCCACGTCGTAGCTCTTGTGCTTGGTATCCGTTTTGCGAAGGGAAAGCGTGAGAGGCCCGACACGCTGGAATTGTTTTTGCTTGGAGAGGTCAAATTCAAAGTAGCTGCGCTCGCCGCGCTTCTCGAGGGCCACGAGTTCATCGTGCGTCTTGGCAATCGAGCCGTTAAGGTCGTCGCGAGTGGAATTGATCGTCCCTTCGAGATCGGAACGGTTTCTGGCGACTTCCTCTTGCGTCTCGTTCAGCTTTTTCTCTTGTTCGGCCAGCTGAGCCTGGAGCTCGACGTATTTCTTGTCGACAACAGGCGCGCGACGCTTGGCAACGTGCCGCTTCGCCGACAGAGACTTGGCGGAAGGGGCGGGCGTGGCGGTGGATGTGGCCTCAGCGGTCTCGGCGGAAGAGTTCGCTCGAGCGTCCGAAATAGCTGCCTCGGGAGGCGGCGTGGGTGCCGCCGGGGGCTGAGCGGAGGTCTCGGCCGCTGTCACTTCATTAAGTTTAGCAGTCAAGGCATTTAGTTGCCCTTGCATCTGGCTCATTGCCACGTTGGCCGTTGCGGTTTGCGCGGTAAGCTGGCGAACCATCGATTGTTGATGAAGGCCGTACGCGAAAGCCACCCCTGCGATTCCAAGCAGCGCTACGACTGCGATGAGCAGCAAGCGGTTTGCGCCAGACTGCGTAGCCGGCCAACTGCTCTGATCATTATGGTTCGATTCTTGATACTCGTCCATGATTGCCCTCCTCGATCTCTTCCAGCTTCCGGGCAGCAACCCGATGTCGTCTGAAGGATGCGTCTGGTGTGCCGCCGCCGCGTTCTAACGCGAAAAATCGCTATAGAGACAAACATCCCCTCGTTCTTTGTGCACGTAGAGGGCCGGGCTGGCTGAGGCTCAGAGTAGTTAAAGTGCTTATCTTCATGTGATAAGAGGCAAGACGGGCGCTCGCGGAATTTGTGAAAGTACTAGTCCTAGAAAAATCTCCCGGCACCAACGAAGGATTTATCCAGTCCGTATTTTCCCAGGAGCATTTGTCAAGCATGCGACTGGGGTTCATCTCGAGGATACCTTAAGCGATGAGGCAGCGCGCAAATTGCTTGCTCATGTCGCGAGCGCTGGTGGTTCGCGCGGCTGATAAAGCGTGGCTCAAAGTTAAGAAGCGAAAGTTAAGAAGCGAGATTGCCGCGAAGCAAGGGCGTGTGCTAGCATCCGCGGGGTTGGGGAACGGGCCAGGGGTAGATGCTTTTACGGCGCTTCACTCCGCAGAACGCCGGCATCGGGGCCACGCTCTCCATCCAGAACTTCTGAATGGCACACCCAGGCGCAGGCCCGCGCCTGAATTCTCGGGACGGACCTTGCCTGTTGGCGCCGGCATCGCCGGGGCCACCGAAAGGGAGGTCTATATGAAGAGCTATCTCACCAAGGACATACGCAACGTTGGCATTGTCGGCCACGGCGGCACTGGCAAGACGCAACTGGTGTCGTCGTTGCTCTTCACCGCGGGAATGACGCCGCGCTGGGGAAAAATTGCGGATGGCAGCACCACCACCGACTGGGACGAAGAGGAAATCGCGCGGAAGATCTCGATTCAAACGGGCCTGGCTTATGCGGAGTGGCCCAGTTCCGGCGGGCACCCCGGCGGCTCTGAAAAAGTCAAAATTAACTTCATCGATCTCCCTGGTTACTCGACATTCATCACCGAGACAAAAGCTTCACTGATCGCGGCGGACTGCGCGCTAATCGCCGTGGATGCGCATGTCGGAGCACAAGTAACCACGGAAAAAGTTTGGGATTATTGCACCGAGTACGACATTCCCCGCGCGTTTGTACTGACTTGGATGGACCGGGAGCTGGCCAGCTTTGAACGTTCGATGGAATCATTGGAGCAAGTCTTTGGGCGGAATGTCGTCGCATTGCAACTTCCCATCGGCACAGAGAAAGGTTTTCGCGGCGTGATCGACCTCGTCGCGATGAAAGCGCACATCTACAAGCCGGATGGAGACGGGAAGCCGTCGATAGAAGAGATTCCGGCTGCGCTTGCCGACGAAGCAAAAGAGGCGCACGAAAAACTCGTCGAAATGGTAGCGGAGGGTGACGACGAATTAATGGAAGAGTTTTTCCGGGAAGGCACGATTCCGATTGCGGATTTGATTCCGGGCGTCCGGAAGGCCATCGTGGCTGAGAAGATTTTTCCCGTGCTGATGGTTTCCGCGCTGCGCAATGTGGGAACCGCCAGCTTGCTGACCTTTCTTGCCGATGCGTTTCCACATCCCGATGAGCACGCGCAGGTCGGCTTCACGGAGCCCAACGGCAAGGGCGAGCGCGTGGAGCGCAAGTACGATGACGGCCAGCCGCTCTCACTTTTCGTGTTCAAGACGCTCGCTGATCCTTTCGCCGGGCGTATCAACTATTTCAAAGTGAAGAGCGGTGTGCTAAAAAATGATGCAACGTTGACGAATTATAACCGGAGCACGCTGGAGCGTTTTCAGCACACGCAAGTTGTGCAGGGCAAACAGTTCACCGAAATTGCGGATCTGCACGCGGGAGATATCGGGGCCATCGCCAAACTGAAAGAAACCACTACTGGCGAAACACTGGGCGACAAAGCCGCTCCCATTTACTACAAGCCTGCGCAACTGCCGGAACCCTCGATCACATTCGCGATCGAACCCAAAACGCGCGCCGACGAGGACAAGATCGGAGTGTCGATTCACAAGATTATTGAGGAAGATCCCGCACTACACTTCATGCGCGACCCGCAGACCAAAGAGTTTCTCCTTGCCGGGTCCGGGCAGCAGCATATTGAGGTCGTCGTCGCGAAGCTACACAAACGCTACCACGTGGACCTCACGCTGAAGCCGCCCAAAGTGGCGTACCGCGAGACCATCCGCGGAAGAGCCGACGCCGAGGGCAAGCACAAGAAACAATCCGGTGGGCACGGCCAGTTCGGCGTCTGCCGCATCAAGATGGAACCCATTGAACGCGGCAAAGGCGTTGAGTTCGTCGATGACGTTTTTGGCGGCGCGATTCCGAGGAACTGGATTCCTTCTGTGGAGAAAGGGATTCGCGACGCAGCTGCGCGGGGGTATCTCGCCGGTTTTCCGGTGGTGGATTTTCGCGCCGTGCTCTACGACGGCAAGTATCACGATGTGGATTCGTCCGATATGGCTTTCAAAATCGCTGGGTCGCTGGCGTTTAAGGAAGCGATGAAGATGGCCAAACCTGCGCTGCTCGAGCCGGTGATGCACGTCGAGGTCTATGCGCCGGACCAGTATTCCGGCGACTTGATGGGCGATCTCAGCTCGCGACGGGGCCGCATCGCGGGAAGCGAAGCGCGCGGGCACAACGTAGTCATCAAGGCGCAGGTGCCGTTTTCGGAAATGCTGAGTTATGCCAATGACCTCATTTCTAAAACGCAAGGACGAGCCAGTTATTCGATGGAATTCTCTCATTACGACTATGTGCCGAATGAGCTAGCGCAAAAAGTGATCGATGCCCACAAACCGGCTCACGGCGAGACCGAAGAAGAAGAAGGGTAATTCCAAGATCATGCCGGTGTAAATGGGATGACGGGTGCGCCGGTAAGGGCCAGTGCGGATCAGTTCGTGATCAGCGCGAATGCTGACCGCCGCGCTCCAATTGGCTCCGAGGTGGGCGCGTGCCCAAATCGCGAACGCTATGCCCAAGGCTGTGATTAACAACCACCAAGGGGAACACTGGTATCGAAGACATGGCTTTCTATCAATATACTTACGTGTGGTGCCGACGTCTTGTTTCTTTCCAGTCGACGCCAAATTGGTGCTTGTCGGCTTGAAATTTCCATCCAAAATGGTGTTCTTATGAAGAACAAGCCAACTCACAAGCACAACCCGCAAACACTCGGTCCCGAAACGCTAGCCATTCACGGCGGCGAACCGCCGCGCCACGGCGTTGGAGCGCCTGTGGGCACGCCGATTTGCCGCACCTCGACGTTTACCTTTTCCTCGACGGCGGAGATGAAACGGTGGGCCGAAGGCAAGAGCAAAGCGTACATCTACTCGCGATACGGCAATCCAACTCTGAGCGTTGCAGAGGGAAAGATTGCGGCACTCGAAGGCGGAGAAGCTGCTGTAGTCACGGCCTCTGGCATGGCGGCAATATCCTCGGCGCTCTTGGGGGTGCTGAAGTGCGGCGACGAGTTGATCTCCACCGCGCAGGTCTATGGCGGGAGCTACCGTTTGATGCGTGACGTTTTTCCGGACATGGGGATCAAGGTGCATCAGGTGGGCACCGATCTTGCGGGCCTCGAGGAGCTCGCTACGCCGCGCACAAAATGTCTCTACGTGGAGACGCCGACCAATCCCACGCTGAGGCTAGTCGATTTGCACAAAGCGATTGCTTTCGCGAAGAAACACAAACTCATTGCGATTATCGACAACACTTTCGCCACGCCCGTGCTGCAAAATCCGCTGGCGATGGGCTACGACATTGTGGTGCACAGCGCCACAAAAGCGCTGGCCGGGCACTCCGACGTCATCGCCGGCGTGGCTGTCGGCAACAACCATTGGATGGAGCGCATCCGCCACATGGTCATCCATCTCGGCGGCTCCATGGATCCGGAAGCGGCTTACCTTCTTATCCGCGGAATAAAGACGCTAGGAGTGCGCATGGAACGGCAGTGCGAAAACGCCATGGCGGTCGCGAAATTCCTCGAAAAACATTCGAAGGTCGCGCGCGTGCACTATCCGGGGCTGGCATCCCACCCCGATCACAAGCTTGCTAAAAAGCAGATGCGCGGATTCGGAACGATGCTGGCGTTCGATCTGAAGGGAGGGTTGCCCGCCGCTCGGCATTTCTGCGATCGCGTGAAGTTGTTTCTGCTGGCGGCCAGCCTCGGTGGTGTCGAATCGCTCGTGATACTCCCCATCTACAGTTCGCACTACAACATGAGTGGCGAAGAGCTGCGGCGCGCGAATGTGAGCCCAGGTACGGTGCGAGTTTCCGTTGGACTCGAAGATGCGCAAGACCTAATTGCCGATTTGAAGCAAGCGCTAGCGTAAGTCCGAGACACAATGCAACCCGTCCGGTGGATGCCGATTCCAAGTCAGCGGCGGGCTCCCGTAACGATTGCGTAGTTCGGACAAAGAACACAGACTGAAGTCTGTGCTAGCAAAAACAAAAACGGGCGGGACGCCGAAGCGCACCGCCCGTTTGGTATTTTTGTGAAGTGGAATTAGAGGGGTTGGACGTTCGAGGCCTGCAGACCCTTGGGGCCCTTGGTCACTTCGAATTCAACCGCTTGGCCATCGTTCAACGACTTGTAGCCATCAGCCACGATCGCGGAGAAATGGACGAAAACGTCCTCACCGCTCTGGCGCTGGATGAAACCGAAGCCCTTGCTGGCATTGAACCACTTCACTGTTCCTTGTTCTTTACTCACTGCTGTACTCTTTTCTGTCGGTTGGGTTGCAACCGAGCATTACTAGATTGAGCTATTTGGTGCCTCGAATTCCGAACCCCTCTTAAGAGTTACGGCCGCTTTCAGACGTAAAAAAAGGCCGCAAGTTTGACCTTGCGACCGCTTTACAAATCCAAAGGCGATACAAGAGCAACAAACGCAAGGACAGGATACCACTTCTCCCCCAAATTGCAAGTGGAATTCTCGAAACATTTGTTTCGCGGTGAGTAGGGGGAAACCCCCGAGCGGATATCAGTCCGGAAGAATGGCTTCGCTGGTGATCGTGAATTGCGCGGCTCCACCGGCGGGCTTGGCGACGTTCGATGTCCGAACGGGCTGGCCTCCGCCGATCCACACGTCGACTTTGCCCGGGACGATATGGTGCTTGCCGGATTCGTCGACGATGCTCATGTCACGCTCGCGGAGAACGAATTCGACGGTCCTTTTTTCGCCGCGGTCGAGATGGATGCGCAGGAAACCAGCCAGCGACCCGAGCGGCGCGCCATGCACACCGGGGTGCGTGAGATAAAGCTGCACGACCTCATCACCAGCAAGGGAGCCGGTATTTTTGACTTCGACGGAAATGGTGACGGGCTCCGGGACGGAAATATTTGCGTGATCAAGGCTCGGCTGACCGTACGCAAACGACGTGTAGCTCAAGCCGAAACCGAACGGATAGAGCGGTTCGCCCGCAAAGTAACGATATGTGCGCTTGGCCATCGAATAGTCGTCGAAGGCGGGAAGTTGCTCGACCGATTTATAGAATGTTACCGGCAAGCGGCCGGCGGGACTGAAATCTCCGGCAAGCGCTTCCGCAACGGCTGTTCCGCCTTGCCCGCCGGGATACCACGCTTCAAGAATTGCGGGAATGTTGGCATTGGCGTCGGCCCAATTGACGGCAAGTGCGCTGCCATTCGTAAGAATAAGGATCGTGGGTTTGCTGACGGAAGCAACACGTTCGAGAAGCTGTTCTTGTGGAGCGGGCAAATCGATGCGCGTGCGGTCGCCGCTCGAAAAACCATCGGCGCTTACTTTCATCTCTTCGCCTTCAATGCGCGGCGAGAGGCCCATAACGGCGATGACAAGGTCAGCGTTGCGCGCTGCGTAGACGGCTTGCGCATCTTCCCCACCGGGCAGGCTCCAGATGAGCCGAGCTTCCGAGCTGCGAATGTTCTGAAAGTATTCAATCTTCAGCGAGTAAGGATGGCCCTTTTCGAGATGGAGCTTTTTGGTTTCGGTGTTGGCGGGACGATGAAGAGTCCAGTCTTCGACGAGCAGAGCGCCATCGAGCCAGACGCGAAAGCCGTCCTCGCCAGTGAAACCGAGCAAGTAGTCGCCTGATTCAGGCGCTACGAGCACGCCGCCCCAGCGCACGGAATATTTGTTCGGCAGCAGAGCCGAGAGTGCGGTGTCGCCCCACGCGAAATCCACGGCCGCGTCCACGCGGCTCATCACGGGAGAGCCTTCGAGCTTCATGTTGGGAAAGTAGTCCGCTTTCAGGCCGTGCTCGGTGCAGGATGCGTCCGTGCAAAGCGCGTCCGAGGGGACGGATTTGGTGACCGGGCCGACGAGGCCAGTCCCTTGGATATAAACGATTTTGGATTGTGGGAAGCGATTGCGAATGCCCCCAAGCACCGTGACCGGATTTGAAGGAGTGCCGCTGTAGTTGCCTTGCAATGCATCGAGGCTGTCGGCATTCGGGCCGATGACAGCAATCGTTCGAGGCGCGCGTTTCAGGGGAAGAAAGTTATTCTTATTCTTGAGCAATACAAGAGATTCGCGCGCCACGCGAAGCGCGAGCTGCCGGTGCGCTTCCGTGTCATTGTCGGCCGCAGTCAAGCGCGAAAAAGGGGTGGAGGACGGCGGATCGAACAGGCCGAGCCGAAAACGCGCGATGAACAAGCGGCGCAACGCGCGGTCGAGATCAGCTTCGGAAAGCAGGCCCTGATGCACGGCGCCCAAAATCCCCTGAGGATCCGCATTCATATTGTTGCGAGAATCGCCGCAAATGAGATCCATGCCAGCTTTGAAGACGGCAGCGGCGGCGGCTTCTGGGGTTGCCGTGAAGTGGTGACCCTTATAAACGTCTGCGACAGCGCCACAGTCAGAAACGACGTAGCCCTCGAAGCCCCAATCTTTGCGGAGATGCTCCACGAGCAGAGCGGAGTTTAGGCAAGCGGGCTCCCCGTTCAAGCGATTGTAGGCGCACATGATAGATTCGGCTTTGCCTTCGATGATCGCCGCGCGAAACGCAGGCAGATAGGTTTCTTCCATGTCGTGGCGAGAGGCTTCAACATTCACGCTGTGACGCGTGGACTCCGGTCCGCTGTGAACGGCGAAATGTTTCGGCGTGGCGATCGTTTTGAAATAGTTCGGATCGCTGCCTTGCAGGCCGGTGATAAACGCGACGCCGAGACGGGCCGTCAGGTAGGGGTCCTCGCCGTACGTTTCCTGGCCGCGTCCCCAGCGCGGATCGCGGAAAATGTTGATGTTCGGAGACCACACGGTGAGGCCGCGATACCAGTCCGTCGAGCCGTCCGGGTGCACGGTGGCGGAATATTTGGCGCGAAATTCCGTGCTGATCGTGTCGGCTACGTCGTGCATAAGAGGCTCGTCGAACGTTGCGGCCATGCCGATGGCCTGGGGGAACACCGTAGCGACCCCGGCCCGCGCAACGCCGTGGAGGCCTTCATTCCACCAGTTGTACGCGGGAACGCGAAGCCGCGGAATCGCGGGAGCGATGTGTCCGAGCTGATCGACTTTTTCTTCGAGCGTCATGCGGGAAATCAAGTCGTCGGCGCGCTGCTCGAGAGTAAGCTTGGGATTCAGATAAGGCGCGTCCGCAGGCGTTTGCTGCGCATAGAGCGCCGGAGACATCCAGGCGCAGAGAAATACGCAAACGCAGAGGTTCGTTTTGTTTTTCATGCTTCGTCCATCCGATAGACTATTTGCAGTTGGCGCGAATCAATGCGGATCCATCGAACAATATCGATCGGATGGGACACTACCATCCGAGAAGAGCGCATGTAAACGGGAATCGAGCGCGCTATAGAATTCGCGCGAGCACGTCGAAGCAGCCGCTCCAGCCGCCATCATGTTCATCGCGGAGTTTCGTTGAGCTGAAGACGCCGTGGGTCAGAACCACCTCCGTAGAATTTCCACGGGCGAAGAATTCCACGGTAACCTGCGTTTCGGGGCTGCCGGGATGCATTTCCGTGCGCGAACCGTCGGGCTCCGCCTTTTTCCAAGACCACGTAAAGACGATCTTTTCTGGAGGTTTTACCTCGAGATAGTCGCCTTGTCCCCAATACGTTTCGCCTTTCGCCGGATCGTGGATTTCTATCAGGTAACGGCCAGCGGTCCGGATGTCCTGCTCATGATGAGTGATCACGTGCGCGGCCACATCCCTGCACATCCACTTTTCTAATTGCTCGCGCTCGGCCCACGCGGCGAAGACTTTTTCGCGCGGCGCCGCGAACGTCCTGCGGATTTGGAGCGTGAAGCCCGGGTTCGTTTGGCCTTGCTGTGCGCTTGCCATGTTTGTTTCTCCTTGCCGACACTCGTTTCGAGATACTTCGCCAGGGCATCGAACTGCAATTCCCAGAACGCGCGATATTGCTCGATCCACGCGGCGGCATTCTTCATGGGCTGGGCCTTCAGCCGGCAGCGATGCACGCGGCCATCGACTTCACGTTCGAGCAGGCCCGCGGATTCCAGGACGCGCACGTGCTTCGAGATGGCGGGCAGAGAAACGCGGAAAGGCTCCGCAAGCTCTGTGACCATGGCCGCGCCTTGTGCGAGGCGGGCCAGGATGGCGCGGCGGGTGGGATCGGCGAGCGCTCCAAACGTGGCATCCAGGGGCGCCGATGAATAGTTAACCATACGGTTTAATATCAGCGGAAGCCCTGGAATTGTCAAGGCGTTTCTGGAGAGGCCATTTTGCCTCCACACGAGGCATGGTCGAGCGCGGCGGGAGAAAATACCGAACGATTATTCGGGTTTGTCTTTGAGTTCGAGCACGATTTTCAGGATTTCCGTGGAAAGCGCCGCGGAATCGACATTATCCATGTTGGCGAGCACAACGATTCCGGCGCGGCGCTCCGGCACAAGGATGATCGATGTGCTGGTGCCTTGCTGGCCGCCGGTGTGCTCCACCAGCGCGAGGCCATATTTCTTTTGCGTGCCCCAGCCAAGCGCATAGCCATTCTCTGAGCCATCGGCCGCCTTCTGCGGAGTCCACATCAGGTCGCGCGTGGCCGGCTTGAGGAGCTTGTTGGTCACAATGGCGATTTCAAACCGCGCCATGTCGTCCGCCGAGGAGATCAAGCCGCCGCCAGGAATTTTATAGCTGGAGTCCAGGACGCCCGCGTTCTGTACGACCCCGGATTTGTCCTTGTGATACCAGCGCGTGCGGTGCTCGACGACGGCGAAAAAATTGTCAGCCTGGGTCTCAGCCATTCCGGCCGGCTCGAAAACATTTTCCTTCACGTAGTCCACGTATTTCTCGGAAGCGGCGCCTTCCAGGACGCAACCGAGCACCGTGTAGCCATACGTCGAGTATTGGAATTTCGTTCCGGGTTTCGCAACCAGTGGATCGCTCGAGAAGATTTGCAGCGATTCTTCCATGCTTAGAAAATGTTTTGCGCTGTCGTCGGGGATGTCGCCCTTGCCGTCCGGGTTGTAATGCCGGATGCCTCCCAGGTGGCCGAGCAGCTCACGTGTGGTGATGGGCCACTCCTTTTTAGGAAAAGCCGGGCAATACTTCTGCACTTCGGCATCGAGATCCAGCTTTCCGCGCTCAGAAAGCTCGAGAATAGCCGTGGCCGTGATGGGCTTCGAAATCGAGCCTAGCCGGAAGAGTGTGAAAGGTGTCGCCGGAACAAAATTCTCAAGATCGGCCATTCCGAAGCCTCGGGACCAGACCAGCTCGCCATCCTGAACGACCGCAACGGAAATCCCCGGCACGCTGTTTGCTGCCATGAAGCTCGAGGCGGCTTTTTCGATCTGCGCGCGCTTGTTGGCGGAAAGACCTTGGGTCTGTGCGTGCAACGACGCTGATTCAAGGGAAAAGGCCAACAGAACGACGGCCAACAGCTCGACGGTCCAGGCTGTTTTCGGAAGAAGGACAATAGAATTAGGTTTCACGTGAAACACCTCGCGGGAGAGTTTATCCCGGACCGACCTGCCGAGGAACAGTTACTGGATGGGCCGCCGGTCCTTTTGGCGTGTATTGAGTAGGTCAACCCTCCCTTACCGGAAAGCGTTGACCTGGACTGCAACAGCTACTTAACATAAGGAGATGCGCCCAAAGCCGAAGACTGGGCTATACGCCGCTCTCTTGGCGACACTTGCCTTAGCGGGTGGCGGTTGCGAGGATGCTGCGAAAAACGGCGTGCAGGCACACGTCCCGGCGCTGGCCCCGGCGCATGCCGCCATTGCTCAAGTTCCTGGCAATCTCGGTGAGCTTCCGCTGCGAAAACTTTCTGCCGAATGGCTGGCCGCGATGGCGCTGAGAGTTCCCAGCCCGAAGGAATACTTGATCGCCCAGGTGGAAGCCAAATTTGCCTCAGGCGAGCAGAACTACAAAGCGGGGCATCTGGAAGCCGCGCGGCGCGATTTTGACGATGCCGTGGATTGGATGCTCTCGAGCGGTTACGACCCGAACAGCGATCCCAAGCTCAGCGAACTGTTCCACCGCGTCGTGGATACCGTCTACGGCTACGAGTTGCAGGCTTTTCGCGCCGGGGACGGTTTTCAGGAAGCGCCCGCAGTACCCGCGCCGATCGACGAAGTCGCAGAGATGACCTTTCCCGTCGATCCGCGGTTGAAAGCGCGCGCCGAGGAAGCTGCCAAGAATATTTCGCACGACCTGCCGCTCACGGTAAACGATGAAGTGCTGTCCTTCCTCAATTTTTTCCAGACCCCGCGCGGCCGCGCCATCGTAGAAACTGGTCTGCGGCGTTCCGGGCGCTATCGCGAAATGATCGCGCGCGTTCTGCATGAAGAAGGCGTTCCGCAAGATTTGATTTATCTGGCGCAAGCGGAAAGCGCGTTTCAGCCGCTGGCACTGTCGCGGGCTGGAGCGCGCGGAATCTGGCAGTTCGTCGCTTATCGTGGAATGGAATACGGTCTGCGGCACACCTGGTGGATCGACGAACGGCAAGATCCGGAAAAAGCCACGCGCGCGGCCGCGCAGCATCTGCGTGATCTGTATGGACAGTTCGGCGATTGGTATCTGGCGATGGCCGCGTACAACTGCGGGCCGGGGAACGTGCAAAAGGGCATCGAGCGCACCGGCTACGCGGATTTCTGGGAGCTCTACAAACGCAACGTGCTTCCGCGCGAAACCAGAAATTACGTGCCCATCATTCTGGCGCTTACGCTGATCGCCAAGGACGCCGTGCATTACGGCATTCAGGTCGATCCGGAACAGCCTGTGCCGACCGATGTCGTGAAGACCGGCCGTGCTATCGATCTGCGTCTGGTGGCCGAAACCATCGATGTGGATGTCGACACTCTGCGCAATCTAAATCCCGCGCTGCTGCGCCTCGCGACTCCGGAAGATCCTTCCTTCGAGATGCATCTGCCGGTCGGAACGGCGGAAAGATTTTCCGCGGAGATTGCGGATATTCCCGCCGACAAGTGGGTGAGTTGGCGGCGCCACCGCATCGAGGCCGGCGAGACGCTGACTTCCATCGCGAAAAAATATCGCGTGACGCCTGCGGCCATTTCCGACGCAAATAATCTGGATCGCCACGCCGCGCTGGATGTGGGAGAGAAACTAATTATTCCTGCAGCGGCTCCTGCGGAATCCAAGAGCCGACTGGTGCGCTATCGCGTACGCAAAGGCGACACGCTCGGCGGAATCGCGGATCGTTTCAGCGTGCCCACCGAAGACGTGCGCAAGTGGAATCACATGAGCACCAACCATGTGAGTCGCGGCATGGTTCTGCGCATTTACACGGTAGGTGGCGCGCCGGAAATAGCGCCAGAACACCCCCGGCCAAAGACCAGCTCTAAGGCTCGCATCCCTCTGGCGACCTTTTCCAACCAGGCTTCTGCGGCAACTCATAATTAAGTCTTTTATATACAATAAGTTAGTTGCCACTCAGAGGATGGAGAGACGCGCGCCGCCAGGCGTCTAGCCTCGTCTTGTCTTGATCGCGAAACCAAGTTGCCCCGTATTGCAGCAGAATGCTTGACAACTTTGCAGGAGTGCGATAACAACTTCGCTGCGGCGGAGGGGAGTTGGCGACTCCAGCTGATGCAGCGTCCCACAGGCCATAGGTTTGTGGAGTGCCCCTCGGGAGGATGGAATGGATTTCGAGAAGGACAACTTCGAAGACGACAACGAGCTGTCACGGCTGGACGAGGAAGACGAGCTGGCCGGCGGTGAAGAGATCGTGGAGACCGAGGAGGAAGAGATCCTCATCACCGAGGAAGAGCCTGTAGCGGCGGCGCCGGCGGCCAAAGTTGCCTCCAAACCCGCGGCCAAACCGGCCAAAAAGTCGGCTCCCAAAAAGAAGGCCAAGCCGAAGGCTAAAAAGGCCAAAGGCAAGGCTAAAGCCAAGCCCAAAGCTAAAGCGAAAAAGAAGGCGAAGAAAGTCGCCAAGAAGAAAAAACGCTAAGACTACGCGCCAGTTTGAATTTAGGGAATCGCGAAGAGGCTTGGGCCATCGTCCAGGCCTTTTCCTTTTGAAAATGATGCCAGTCCAATCTGATACTCAACCAACCAGAGAACGCTTCCATTTGTGCACGGCGGCTCTCTCGAATCGGGAATCACTTGGATTTGCGAACAGGGGGCTGTACCACCGCGCGTGCTGGCGATTCCTGTTATAAAACGGCTAGAACAAGAAGTGTGGCGTCGTCATGCCAGTGACCCTGGCTGAATTCGCCAGCGACGGCCAGGATTTTCTCCTGCAATGCAGAAGCGGTCGCCATGCGGTGTTCTTGCAGCAAATGCAGCAAGCGCGCATCGCCGAACTCTTCGCCCGCAGCGTCGCAAGCTTCCGTCACCCCGTCCGTAAAGAATATGACGCGATCGCCGGGTGCAAGCTTCGCCGCTCCCGCGGCAAATGTCTGATGCGGAAAAACGCCGAGCACTCCGCCGCCCGTCTCGAGCCGCTCATGCGCTCCATCGCGGTGCAAGAGGATGGGCGCATTGTGCCCCGCGTTCGTATACTGCAGAAGCCGCGCAGGTCCATCAAGCTGCGCGTAGAAAAATGTGATGAAGCGGTCGTTGCCGGTATTGTGGCAGACGAGCGAATTCAACCGCGCGCACAAACCGTCGGGAGACAGTGAAGGCGAGGCCAGCCCTCGCACCGCGGCCTGCAAGTTGGACATCAGCAGCGCCGCCGGCAGTCCTTTTCCCGCCACATCAGCGATGCAAAGACCAAGAGTACTCTCGTCGAATTCGAGGACGTCATAGTAATCTCCGCCGATGCTTTGCGCCGGTTGCCAAGCACCAGCGATCTCGTATCCCGCCTGCTGTGGAATGCTCTTGGGCAGCAGCCCTTGCTGAATCGACCGCGCCTCGGCAACCTCCCGCTCCTGCAGGTGAAACTGCAGCGCGATCTCCTTGTGATCCTGGTTTTCCTGCGCCGTGCGGCGCCGAGACGCGCGCCGCTCGCGCCCCAGGGCCACCTGCTTTTGCAGAATTTCCAGCAGCCGCGCGTTGGTCCAGGGTTTTTCGACAAAATCGGCCACACCATATTGCATGGCCTCGACGGCCAGCCCCACCGTCGCCCACCCCGTCATGACCACGATCGCCGGTGCATCCTCGCTATCCTTCAAGTGGCTGAGCAGATCCAGCCCTTCCCGGCCCGAGGTTGTGTCCCGCGCATAGTTCAGATCCATCAGCAGAAGATCGAACTCGCGTGCTTCTACCGCTTGCAGCAACTCCGCCGGCGAGGCCACTCCTTCGGTCTCGTAGCCCTGGCCTTTCAGCAGCAAGCGCAGCGCGTTCAGCACATCGGGCTGGTCGTCGGCAATCAGGATTCGCGGGGGCGGCATAGTCATCTCAGAGTCAGAGGATGTCCGAGGACTAAGTGGCAGGCGGGCTTCCATCCCTAGTCAGATGTAACGCCTTTGTTTTGGATACTCTGAAAAAGAGGGAAGCACGAGCGCATTGGTGCTGCGACCGTTTGCGGGACTCCACGTCCCACATCCGGACAAGTGTCCGAATTCAAAACAATTAGCCGTGGCAATTCTCGATGTATCGTATGCGACCTGTACGTAATACGGAACGCACATCCGGCGCCGCGAGCTTCAAATGAGCCTTCCTAGAGAACCGGTTCCGACCAGTTTTCCAGCGTCTCCTTCACCTTGTGCAGGAACTGGTGCGCGACAGCGCCATCGACCACCCGGTGGTCGTAGCTCAGCGTCACGTAACACATGGAGCGTATAGCTATCGAGTCGTTGATAACCACGGGACGCTTCTCGATCATGCCGAGGCCCAGGATGCCTACGTTCGGCTGGCTGATCACCGGCAGGCCAAAAAGGCCGCCGAAGACGCCCGGATTGGTGATGGAAAAGGTGCCTTCCTGCACCTCTTCGGGCTTTAGCTTCTTGGAACGGGCCCGCTCCGCCAGATCGTTCAGCGTGCGCTGGATGCCGAGCACATTCTTCTCGTCCGCGCCCTTCACCACTGGCACGATCAAGCCCCAGTCGAGAGCCACGGCGATGCCGATGTTGATCTCCTTGTGCAGGATCACGTTCGTTCCATCCAGCGACGCGTTCATCGTCGGGAAAGCCCGCAACCCCGCCACCGCAGCCTTCACGAAGAACGGCATGAACGTTAGTTTGGTCTCGTAGCGCTTTTCAAACTCGTCCTTGGACTTGGCGCGCAGCGAAGCCACCTTGGTCATGTCGATCTCATCCACCGAATAAACATGCGGCGAAACGCGTTTCGAAGCCACCATGTGCTCCGCGATGCGTTGCCGCATGTTGCTCATGGGTTCGACCGTGTAGTTGCCGAAATACATTTTTTCGCGTGGAACCGCCGATTCGAACGCCACATGCACCTGTCCGCCAGAAACTGCCGGAGGTGCCGGCGCTGCGGACGAAGCAGGTGGTGGCGGCGGCGTGGGACGCGCGGCTGGCGCGGCTACCGCAGCGCTTGGCGGCGCAACCGCTGGCGTTCCACCGGCCGCGATGACCGCCTCGATGTCTTGCTTGCTGATCCGTCCACCCGCGCCTGTTCCGGGAATCGTCGTCAGATCGATGCCATGTTCTGCGGCCATGCGGCGCACCAGCGGCGAGCTGTGAATGCGCTCCCCAGTGCGTTGAGGCGCAGGCGCTGCCTGTGGGGCTGATTGCACCGAAGCTACCGCAGCCGGTGCTGGTGCCGCAGGTCTCGGCGCTGGCGCAGCAGCCGCAGGGGCGGGCGGAGCTGCGGCTTTCGCTGGAGCTGGAGCTGGCGCCGGTGCCGCTGCCGCCGAACCTGCGCCATCAATCACGGCCACGACCGTCTGAATCGGCACGGTCTGCCCTTCGTTAACCTTGATCTCCTTCAGCACTCCAGCCGAAGGCGATGGAATTTCTGCGTCCACTTTGTCCGTCGAAATCTCAAACAATGGCTCGTCCCGTTCGACCTTGTCGCCGGGCTTCTTGAGCCACTTGGTGATCGTCCCTTCAAAAATGCTTTCGCCCATCTGCGGCATGACTACGTCTGTGGCCATATGGCATTCTCCTGTCCGGCTTCCATTCCAATGTAGGGACACGGCATGCCGTGCCCTCCCAAGCGCGCTCTAATACCGTGCCAGTTCCTTAGCGGCGTCAAACACTTTCCTCGCGTTCGGCAAAAAATACTCTTCGAGCGGCGGCGAATACGGCACCGGCGTATCGAGCGCCGTCACACGCATGAGCGGCCCGTCCAGATCGCCGAAGGCCTTTTCGCACAGAATCGCCGCAATTTCGCCTGCGATTCCGCCGGTCTTCGTATCCTCGTGCACGACCAAACATCTGTTGGTCTTGCGCACCGACTGCAAAATCGTCTCTTCATCGAGAGGCAGGAGCGTCCGCAAGTCGATCACTTCGGCTTCGATGCCTTCTTTCGCCAGTGCGTCCGCCGCTTCGAGCGATGTGTGCATCATCGCCGCGTAGGAAATAATCGTCAGGTGCTTCCCTTCGCGCCGCACAATGGCCTTGCCGATCGGCACGGTGTAATCCTCGGTCGGCACTTCGCCTTTGATCCGCCGATAAAGAAATTTGTGCTCGAAGAAAAGTACCGGATTGTTGTCGCGAACGGCCGCCTTCAGCAGTCCCTTCGCATCGTAAGGCGTCGAAGGATAAATCACCTTCAAGCCCGGGGTATGCACGAAATACATTTCCGGATTCGCCGAATGAAACGGCCCTCCGTGCACTCCACCGCCCGACGGCCCGCGCATCACCATGGGTGCCGGCGCGTTCCACAAATAGTGCCCCTTGGCCACGAAATTCGTAATCTGGTTGAACGCACACACGATGAAGTCGATGAATTGCAGCTCTGCAATCGGCCGCAACCCTGCGTAGCTCATCCCGCAAGCCGCGCCGATGATGGCGCTCTCGCTGATGGGAGTGTCAATCACCCGTTCCCATCCGAATCGCTCCAGCAAACCTTCGCTCGTCTTGAACGCCCCGCCGTACACCCCGACATCCTCGCCGAGCAGCACCACCGCGGGGTCCCGTTCCATCTCTTCAAACATCGCCTGCTTGATGGCTTCGAGAAACGTGATTTGCGTTCCGTTGGTCTCCGCCATGGCTACCTCTTTACCTTTTTCGTTGGGCCTGAAGCCACGGCCGTTTTTGCCGATTTCTTCACCGCAGGTTTTGCTCCGTTTTTCCCCGAAGCCTTACCACCGCTCGCCGGAATCTCGATGGTATTCTTCGTATCTCCAAAATGAATCGGAGCGTTCGTGCCGCCGGAACTTTTCCCGGACCCAAATCCCGCCACTGTCCAAACCGCTTTGACGTTCGATTTCGGCGGCGTCACCTCAGCAATGGGCCGCTCCCACTTCGCTTGGATCTTGTGGCAATCGTCGCCGGTGCAATACACGCCCGTAGCGGCAAACTCCGGCGGCGGCATTGGCGAATTCTCCGCGAACTCGCGCTCCGCAGCGAGCAGCGTGTCGATCTTCTCTTCCATTTCCTTCTTGCTCTTTGCGTCGAGCAACTTCTCGCCGATCAGAAACGTTTCGTACAGCGCGATGGGATCGCGGCCTTCCCAGTAAGCCCGCATCTCCTTCGGCACATACTCGGCCGGATCGTGCTGCGCGTGGCCCAATCGGCGAAACGTCTTCGCCTCAATCAGTATTGGCCCCTCGCCCGCGCGTGCCCGCTCCACCGCTTCCCGCGCCGTTGAATACACCGCGACTACGTCGTTGCCGTCCACGATGTAGCTCGAAATTCCATACCCCTTAGCGCGGTCCGCCAGATTCTCGAGCGGCACTTGCCGCTTCACCGGCGTCGAATAAGCCCACAGGTTATTTTCCAGAATCAGCACGAACGGAGCCTTCTGCGTAGCCGCGAAATTCAACCCTTCGTGAAACACGCCGGTCGAGCTTCCGCCGTCGCCGATCCACGTCATGGTCACGATCTTCTGTCCCAGGTAACGTCCGGCCATGGCCACGCCGGTCATCACCGGAATCAAATCGCCCAGCATGGAAATCGGCGAAACGATGTGCAGCTTCTCCAAATCGCCGAAGTGGCTCGTCCCGTCCTTGCCCTTCGTTGGCGAATCGTATTTCGCCATGTGCTGCATGAAAACGTCGCGCGGCGGCACACCCTTCACCAAAAGCGCTCCGATATTCCGAATCATCGGCGCCAGCCAATCTTTTTTCTCCAGCGCGTAAGCCGTGCCCACGGAAACCGCTTCCTGCCCCAAACTCGAGTACAGCCCACCGACAATCTTGTTCTGCCGGAAGAGCTTCACCATCATGTCTTCCACGGCGCGGTTCAGCCGCATGTAGTAGTACAAATCCAGATACTGCTGCCGCGTCAGTTCCTTCTTCATTCTTGCTCCGGTGGGACAGGCAATCCTGCCTGTCTCCCTTCTTTGGCTCACAGACAACCGCAAGCGACAGACAAGAATGCCTGTCTCACTCCTAAGCCGGTACCGCGACCGCCTGCTCGGCAATCTCCAGCTTCTCCAGCAATTCTTCCCGCGAGCCCGCCTTCATTTCCAACCCAAACACTTCCCCAAAATGCCGCGCCATCTTCGGGGCAACTTCACTTACATTGACCCCGCGCCCCAGCAATTTCTCGAGCGAAGTTGCTTTCCGCCCGGTAATCCCGCAAGGCACAATCAAATCAAAATTCCGCAAATCCGTCCCCACGTTATAAGCAAACCCATGCGAAGTCACCCACCGGCTAATATGCACCCCAATCGCACCCAGCTTCTCCGCCGCACGCTCTTCCCTCTGTGAACTCTGGGTCCTCTGTGTAAATTCTTTTTCCTCGCTTGCAACCCAAATCCCAGTCTTCCCCTCTTCGCGCTGTGCGCAAACCCCAAACTCCGCCGAGGTTCGGATCATCACCTCTTCCAGCATCCGCACGTACCAGACCACATCCTTGCGAATCTCCCCAAGCTGCAAAATCGGGTATCCCACCAATTGCCCCGGCCCGTGATATGTAACATCCCCGCCCCGGCTAGACTCGTAAAACTCCACATTCCTCTGCCGCAACACATTTTCCGAAACCAAAAGATGCTCGCGCTTCCCGTTCCGTCCTTGCGTGATCACCGGCGTATGCTCCGAAAGAAGCAGTACATCCCTAATCGCATCCGCCTTGCGCGCCGCCACCAGACGCTTCTGCAGCGCATACGCTTCCGCGTATCCAATCAGCCCCAGATCGACTCTCAAACAGTTTTTCGTCACGTCTCGATTTTTCTTTCTAGGCGCTCAACTCTATCCTACGCGCATGCCAAGGAATGCTGCGCCCCTACAAGCAAGGTCTCAAATCTCAAACGTTTATCTGCAATCCCTTCACGCTCGCAAACGCATCGCCCATCCCCTCCCAAACCGTAGGATGCGCATGAATCATGTTCATCATGTCGTCGATGGTTCCCTCAAGGTTCAACGTCGCGGCCGCCTCCGCCAAAATCTCTGTCGCCAGAGGCCCGATAATGTGAATCCCCAGGACCTCTCCATACTTCTCGTCCGAAACCACCTTGATGAATCCGCCGTGATTCCCAAGAATCGTTGCCTTGCTGTTCCCCACGAACGGAAACTTCCCAGTCTTTACTGCGTACCCAGCATCGCGCGCCTGCTTCTCCGTCAACCCAATCGACCCGATCTGCGGCTCGCAATACGTTGCATTGGGAATCCGCGTCTTCAAAATCGGCTGCGTCTTCTTCCCGGCAATGTGCGTCACTGCAACAATCCCTTCCATCATCGCCGCATGCGCCAACTGCGGCATGCCCGCCACGATGTCCCCGATCGCATACAGTCCCTTTTCGTCCGTCTCCATCTGCGGCCCAGTCAGCACAAACCCGCGCTCCAGCTTCGCCTTCGATTTCTCCAGCCCGCAATTCTCGGTCATCGGCTTGCGGCCCACCGCCAGCAAAAGCTTCTCCGCCTGCAAAGTCTGCGCCTTCCCATCCTTATCCTTAAAAGACACCGTCACGCCTTTGGCGTCCTTCTTTACCGAATCCACCTTGCTGCTCGTGAAAATCTGTATCCCCTTTTTCTTGAAATCCTTTTCCAGTTCCGCGGAGACGTCTTCATCTTCCACCGGCACGACCCGCGGCAGCGCTTCGAGAATCGTCACCTGTGTCCCAAACGTGTTGTAAATCGACGCGAATTCCACTCCCACCGCTCCTGCACCCACGATGATGAGTGTTTTCGGAATCTCCGGAAGCTCCAGGATCGACCGGTTCGTCAAGATCGTCTTATGGTCCGGTTCAATCCCCGGCAAAGCCCGCGCCTCGGACCCACTCACCAACAACACATTCGCGGCCTCGATCTCGCTCTTCTTCCCATTGTTATCCACGCTCACGCGCCCGGGTCCAGCGTACCTTCCCCAGCCCTGCACCCATTCCACTTTATTTTTCTTGAAAAGAAACTCGATTCCCTTGGCGTGCTTCTTCACGATCTTGTCTTTGCGCGCCAGAATGTTCGCCCAATTGATCTTCAGCCCGCTTACTTCAAACCCCAGCTCCGCGCCATTCTTGAAGTGATCGTAAACGTCGGCATGGTGTAGCAAAACTTTCGTCGGAATGCACCCGACATGCAGACAAGTCCCGCCAAGAAACGGATCCTTCTCCACCACAATAGTCTTCAATCCAAGTTCGCCCGCCCGGATCGCCGCCACATACCCGCCCGGACCGCTTCCGATAATCGCTACATCATACTTTGCCACTCGTAATCTCCCTTCCGCAGAGCCGCGATCCCATCAGCCGAGCGTTCGCAAGCCCGCCTCTTCCACCGGTTTCTCCGCGGTTACTCATTCTTTGGACAGCTCTGCGGTTGCACATACCATCGGCCCGGATGCAAACACCAACAAATTCTGTGGGATACCCAACCGGCAAATAGCAGGTAGCCTTCAGCACGAACGCCGGCAACCCGGCAAATCAGCAATTTTAGCAGCCGCTCGCGGCCCCCGCAACCTAACCCCAAATCAGGCCCCTGACAACCGCACTTTACCCCGAACGCCAAGTTCTTATCTCTCACAGCGAAACAAAAGCGCAGAAAGCCAGCACTGCGCACACCCGCCTCGGCCCGGAATAGCCTCGGATGTTATCCACAAATTACTGTTATTCTGTTTGATAAAAGGGGTGAGCCATGCGCGCAGAAACTCTTGTCCGCGCCGCCGCCCACCACGTCGTCAATCCCCTGGTCATTCGCGGAGGGCTGGCGCGAACCTTCGGAAGTTTGGTCAGCTTCTTGGCGGTACTTTTCTTGTGCTTGGGTTCCTACCTTCTCGGAGACGCTCTTGAACATCCACTGGCCGCGCAAGCTGCGGCGGTCCTCGCAGCGGCGTTCAGCATCACCCGGGCGTCCATCCTGCTTTATTTCCTTTTTAAGCCCGGGCACGGCCAGCGCCCGTGAACTACACGCTTCAGGCGCGCGGGATGGCCGAAAAGTATCGCTCCTCGAGGATCTGCCGGTGGTGCAGCTCGTGCCCCGCCGTGATGAACGCCAGCGCCCGCACGCTCACCTCGTTTTTATTGGCCGTACCGCGCCGCATCCACGCGTCTTTCCCAAGCGAACGAAACAACGCCAGGCTCGCGCTTCGCACATATGCGAATTCCTCGACCAGGCTCGCCAGCGGTCGTTCATTGAATCCGCCGCTGCGTACATAGTCGTCTTGTTCGAATCCTTCCATGGGCTTCTGGTCGCCCCGCGCAATCCGCAGCGCCCGGTACGTGAAGATTCGCTCCGTATCGCTCACGTGCCCCAGCACTTCCTTTACCGTCCACTTGTCCGCCGCATAGCGAAAATTTCCGTCCCGCTCGCTGCGTCCCGCAAAGAGCTGCATCGTCTGCACCCGCTGCGCCTCCAGCGCCCCTGCAACGTCAGTTCCAGGAACCAGCGCAATGTACTTCTCGTAGTAAGCCGCGTACTCCCCAGCCTCAGGTCTTGCCAATTTCATTTTGCTTCTCCCTGGCGCAGTATACCTCGCCTGCCCGCCGCGCAAACGTGCTTCTCGCGATGTCCCACTTTCGCAACCGCAGCCAATGTGGCTCCGACACCAAAGTGAAACGCCCAACTCGCTATTCAGCTTCAGGAGACTGCGACGGGGACGTTGCCCACAGAAACCTTCTCAGAGTTTTTGCGGCCATCCGTAGCCGCTTCCAAACTTCTCTGCACCAAAATAGACGATGCCACCGTCAGAATGCAGCAGGTCCACGGTATAGCCGGAGACATCCAAAAAACTTTTAACGCCAAGCGAAGCGCGCAGATCCATCCGAGCGTCAACAACAACCCGCACACCATAGCGGTCACGCGCGCCCGGTCGTTCCACCGCAATCCTAGCGCGCACACTCCCTGCAAAAACACCGCAAACGGAAAAGCCACAACCAGATCAATCGAGTAGTGCTCTCCGATTCCCATCGTCGCGAAAATCGTGAACACCAAAAACGCCATCGCGATCCCGCGTTCCCAAATCGAGAGCCCCCGCGAATACCACCACGCCAGCAACACCCAGCCCATGTGCAGCGACGGCATGCAGTTGCGCAAGCCCGCCACCGCAATCGGTTCCACCAGCAAACGCGTCACTTGTTCCGTGGGAATCGGCTTCCACGGAAATTGACCTAAGAAAATGTGGATTGGTCCCACGGCAGGAAAAAGATTGTAGAAAATCACGCCCACCGGGCCCGTAATAAGAAAGGCAAGCATCGCGGACACTGCTCGCGTGCGGTCGCGCAAAAGCTGCCCCGCGTAAACCAGCCCGATAACCATCGGGAGCCCGATATAAAAAAACATCCCAGCGGCCTTAAACCAAGGCCAAAGCGCGTACGCCTGCCCCATCAAAAACGCGATCTGCACCCGCAAACTGGAATCAAACGAGAACAAATAAAGATCAAGAACCTGCGGGTTGGCCTTCTCCGTCCATCCAAGCAAAATCGTGCTGCCCCAATCCGACGTCACAAAAAGCAGCGCCGGCACAAACGCCAAAGCCATTTGCTCTTGTTCCGCGCCCTCGGACCAAATCGCGCGCAAGCCAAGTATCGAAAGGCTGCTGATCCCCAGAAACGAAGCAATTCCTGCCAAGCTTGGCCTGAAATGTAAGAGACCGAAATCGACCACCGTGAAAAGGATTGCTCCGCCGAGAACGCACAAAGCATCCTGCCAGGACGGCCGCACGCGAAAATGAATCAACACGACGCTCGCCAGCGTCACTCCAAAAAAAAGCGAAAGGAGCGCCGACTTATAAAAGTGCTCGCTAGTTCCCAGCCACACTGCCAATCCCAGCAGCGCCAGCGTCGCCACAATTTTTACGGCTGTCGGCAATTTCATTGCGTAGTTTCTCGGATGGATGTACTAAGCTCTGTGTCTCCGCAACGCTGTGGTTTCACAGCGCCACGCCACAGCTTGCAGCCACTCCGTTTTCATTTCATCATAGGGCGCGGTTTCTCGCGGCAAGACGCGTGTTTCCTGTGTCCAACCCGTGACGCCGCCGTAACTTCGCCGAAGCAAAAAAGAGGTTAGCCAGGGTATGACTGCGGCAGACAAACTGGAGGGTAACACTAAGATGCGCGTCGCCTTTCAAGGCGAGCCCGGCGCTTTCAGCGAAGAAGCCGCCGTCCAACTCCTCGGCGAGGGAATCGCCACAGTCCCGCGCCCCACCTTCGACGCCGCCTTCCGCGCCGTCAGCGAAGGCCTCGCCGACGCTCTCCTGGCCCCTGTCGAAAACACGCTCGCAGGCCCGGTCGTCCGCGTTTACGATCTCCTCTTAGAAAGCGCGCTCACCATCACCGCCGAAACCATCCTCCCCATCGAACACCACCTGATCGGCTGCCCCGGCTCCACGCTCGATTCCATCCGCTCCGTAGCCTCTCATCCCATGGCTCTCGCGCAATGCGAACGTTTCTTCGCCACGCATCCGCACCTCAAGCGCGTCCCCGCCGAAGACACCGCCGGCAGCGTCCGCGAAGCCATCGCTCGGGGCGACAAATCTTCCGCCGCCATCGCCGGTAGCCGCGCCGCCGAACACTACAACGGCGTCATTCTCTCCTCCAATATTCAAGACAACGCCGAGAATTTCACCCGCTTCTTTCTGCTGCGTCCGGCCAACGAAACACAACTTCCTCCGCCCGACGCACACAAAATGTCTATCGCGATGCGTCTGGCTCACCGCCCCGGCGCGCTACTCGCCTCTCTCGAACCATTCGCAAAGCACGGCGTCAACTTGCAAAAAATCGAAAGCCGGCCCATTCACGGCCGCCCCTGGGAATACCAATTCTTCCTCGACGTCGAAGCCGAATCTTCCTCCCAACTCGAATCCGCCCTAGCCGAAGTGCGCAAAGCCACCAGCGACCTCCGCGTCCTCGGCCTTTACGCCGCCGCCCGCTCCTACAGCACAACTCCCGAAAGCTCGCAGAAAAGCAAGCCCTAAGAGACCAGAGCTTCTTGGGTGGCCTCGCGCCGCTTCTTTTTTCCTCCATTTTTTCTCTTGACATACGAATTAATTAGTACTACAAAACAGATGCACATGAGACCTAAGCACACTACTCTCACCCCGCAGGAACTGGAAATCATGAAGCTCGTCTGGCAGCGCCAGACCGCCACCGTCCGCGATATTTATGAGGCGCTCCTCGAGCACCGCAAAATCGCCTACACCACCGTCATGACCATGATGAAAATCCTCGAAACCAAAGGCTATTTGAAAAAGCGCCGCCAGGAGCGCGCCTTTGTCTACCGCCCCGCGCACACCAAAAACCAGGTCATTGGCGGTATGCTCCGGGAATTCATAGACCGCGTTTTCAACGGTTCAGCGGAACCGCTCCTCGTCCATCTCGTCAAAACGCGCCACATCCGCGAGAAAGATTTGCAAAAAATGGCGCGCATGATCGAGGAAGCGAAATGAGCGTTCTCGAAATGGACGGAAGTAATCGGAGTTGTCGATGAATACGCCGCTCTGGTTTTCGAATCTCGTCTTTTGGTGTGCTCAGGTCGCCCTGCTCGTCCTCGCCGCCGGATTTCTCCCGCGCCTTCTCCAAATCCGCCAACCCCGCGTACTTCTCGTGTATTGGCGCGCGCTCCTTGCCATCAGCCTGCTGCTCCCAATCATCCAGCCCTGGCATCGCCTGCCAAACGTCGGTGTGCTTTCGATCGCGCCGGACATCACGGCCGTCCCCGTAATCCCAGCATCCAGCCCTACCGTCTCGCACTGGAATTTTCCCAGCCTTCAAATCCTCTCCCAAATTGTCGGGGTCGTAATTCTCGCCGGAATCGCCGCACGATTCGCAATCCTCGCGATGGGACTTCTGAGACTTCGCCAGCTCCGCCAGACATCGTCCCCAATTTCCCTGTTCCCTGAATCCGCTGCCGTTCTTGAAGAGGTGCGCGCCCGCGTGAACACCAGCGCCGAGTTCCGCCTTTCCCCCAATGTAGATTCGCCTGTCACTTTCGGTTTCGCCGCGCCGGTAGTTCTGTTGCCCGAAGGGTTCCCGTCCATGAAAGCCCCATTCCAAGCCACGATTGCCTGTCACGAACTGCTACATGTTCGGCGCCGCGATTGGGCGCATCACCTGGCCGAAGAAATTCTTCGCGGCGCGCTCTGGTTTCATCCTGCCATCGCCTGGCTCATCGCGCGTGTTCGCCTGGCGCGCGAGCAGGTCGTGGATCTCGAAGTCGTAAGGCTCACGAAAGAGCGCAAGCCCTACCTGGAAGCCCTGCTTGAATTTGCGGCAGGCCGCAGCCGGACCGCATCCGTTCCCGCGCCACCATTTCTCGTCGAGCGTCAGCTCCCCGAGCGAGTCGCTCTCATGCTAAAGGAGGTTCGTATGTCCAGAACAAGACTGATCGCCTCATTGACGGCCACCGCGTGCTGTATCGCGCTGGCCATAATCCTTGCCGTATCGACTTTCCCCCTTAAAGCTGCGCCGCGCGCCGGACAAAACCAGCCACAAAGCAGTGTCACGGGAGGCGTTACAAGCGGCCCAACTGGCGGAGTCGCACAGGCAGTTTCAGGCGGCGTTACCGGTGGAGTCAGCGGCGGGACTAGCGGCGGCGTCGCCGGCGCCGCCGGAGTTAGCGGCAGCGCTTCCCGCGACATACCCACTGTGGACAACACCACCATCTGGACCGACACGGTGAAGCGCGGCCCCATGCTCCGCCAAGTCCGCGGACTAGGAACGCTGGTCCGCGCCGAAGATTCCACGGGCTTAGTCGCGCGCGTAGTTCTCCCGATCGTGATGACCGCCGACGTGCGCCCGAATCAAACCGCGACGATAGACACGCGCAAAGGCCTAGTGAAAGGTCACGTCACCGGCATAAACGCATCATCCTCGGACGGAAGAACCCGCACCGTGTACGTCTCCCTCGATGGCCCCCTACCCGAAGGAGCCGGCACCGATCTCCCGATCGACGCCACCATTGACATCGAAAAACTGGACCACATTCTCTACATCGGACGCCCAGTCCACGCCGCAGCAAATTCCACGGTCTCGCTATTTAAGCTCGTTAAGGACGGCTCAGAAGCGGAGCGCGTCAGCGTCAAGCTTGGCCGTTCGTCCGTCAACGCAATCGAAGTCCTCGAGGGACTCAAAGAAGGCGACAAAGTCATCCTCTCCGACATGTCCACGTACGACAACGCTGACCGCATCCGGATAAAGTGAACAAGAGCGAGCGCAATCCCCTGCCTTTAGGAATGGGGTCAAGCGAGCGCCATAGTAGGTAGGTTGCAGTAAGTTATTTACATAGACCGCTTCAACTAGTATAAGCAAATATGATTGCCGGATACAAGTCGAACAACAGCATCATCTATTCCAGCAAGTACCACATCCTCTTCTGTCCGAAATATAGGCGGAAGGTTCTGGAAGGTCGGATTGCTCGACGCTGCACCATCTTCCGCGAGGTCGCCAAGAAGTACCGCGTGGAAATCTTCGCAATGGAGATTATGCCTGACCACGTTCATCTACTTGTGGAAGTGCACCCACAGTTTGGAATCCATCGCTTCGTCAAACACACCAAAGGCATCTCATCTCATCATCTTCGAAAAGTGTTTCCAAGTTTGGTATCGAGGATACCCAGCCTGTGGACCAACAGCTCCTTCTATTCAACGGTTGGTGGTGCTCCGTTGTCAGTCATCAAGCAGTACGTGGAGAATCAGAAGAACGTATGATTCAGGCGCAACTCAAGCTTCGACCGAATAGGAAGCAGGAAGCCGTCCTCACCGCGTGGCTGTGGAACTTGACAGGTGTGTGGAACTGGGCGGTGCGGAAGATTGCGTTGGACGCTAAGGATAAAATCTACTACAGCGCAAAAGACTTCCAGAACCTACTTGCCAACCACGGCGAGAAGATGGAAATTCCCAGCCACACACTGCAAGGCATGTTGTCGCAGGCGCATAGCGCCTGGACCCGTTGCTTCAAGAAGATTGCTAAGAAACCGCGGCTCAAGGGCATGAGAAATAAGCTCAATAGTATTCCGTTCCCAGACCCTATCAAGCCGCCAAAGGATAAGCACATTGGTATTCCCGGCCTCGGAAAACTGCGGTTCCACAAACAAGATTTGCCGGAAGGGGAAATTAAGTGCGGTCGCATCGTCAAGCGTCCCAGTGGCTGGTATCTGTGCCTGTTTATCGCCACCGACCGGGAAGCTATCGAGCGTGTCGCAGATGGGCAGCTGGGAATCGACCCCGGCTTTAAGAATCTGCTCACGATGTCGGATGGTGAGGTTTTAGACCACCCTCGGGAACTGGAAGCCATCGAACATCGTCTGGCACAGGCCCAGCGCGGTCACCACAAGGTACTGGCGGCAGGGCTTCAAGAACGTCGCGCCAATCGCGTCAAGGACCGCAACCACAAACTTTCCTTGCGCCTGGTGCGGGAGAATAGCTTTATCGCCTTTAGTGGCGACCACCACAAAGGGGTTGCCAACAAGTTTGGGAAGTCCGTTTCCAGTTCTTCTCACTATCAGCTTCGACAAATGATTGCGTACAAGAGCCGTGCAGGCGGTACGGAATACGTCGAACCTGATGCTAAGTTTTCCACCATGACCTGTTCTGCCTGTGGAAGCCGTTGTGGTCCTACAGGTTGGGATGGGCTTGCGGTAAGGCAGTGGCGTTGCTCAGACTGTGGAAGTCTGCACGACCGCGATGTCAATGCGGCTCGCAACACGCTACTCGCCGGGCTTGGAACGAGCCACGAGGTGCATTGTGCCAAAGCATGATGCAGTCAGGAATCCCCCGGCTTTAGCCGTGGGGAGGTTCAACCTTCGCACTCTTCGTCTGAAAGATTGTTGCCCTTGCCCTCAAGAAAACAGTGTATATTCTGACATTCACAGGCATAGAGCAGTGTATATTCTGTTTCTTGAGCTGCAGAAACAGCTTATACTCTAGCTTCAAGGTGGCCTATGAAACCCGAATTCCGTGAATTGCGGCTTTCGCAACTGGATCGAAGCCTGGAGGCTTTTGCCGGAACGCACTCGGTCAGCCGACCGCAACGCGGCTGGCTGCGCGCCGTGAGGGAAGCCCTGGGGATCACCATCCGCGACGTTGCCCGCAGGATGCGCAAGACTCCTCAGACCGTCGCTTCGTTTGAAAAGTCCGAAGAGACATACCGCATCACTCTTCAAACGCTCCGGCACTATGCAGAAGCCATGGACTGCGAACTCGTTTACGCCATCGTCCCCAAGGCCGACTCGCTGAAACAACTCCTGGAACGCCGGGCACGCGACAGCGCCGAAAGCGACGTCCGGGCGGTCGAGCACACGATGGCGCTCGAAGATCAGGCCACGACTGGAATCCAGGACAAGATTCGCCGTGAAACGCAGCGCCTCTTGAAGAGGCGCTAAGAAATCCGGATGCCTGGCCCTCTCATACCAGACGCCAATACGCCCCTCAGCCCCGATGAACAGGCGGATCTAATTCCCAACCTCGCGACTCGCGAAGAGTTGAACGAGTGGGAGCGCGATAACATTCTTCGCGCCCGTCAATGGGCGCTTGCGGACCGCCAGTTAGCGCGGTCGAATCCCGTCAGCGAAAAGTATGTCCGGGAACTCCATAGGCGCATGTTCGACCAAACATGGAAATGGGCCGGCACCTACCGCAAGACAGAGAAGAACCTCGGTGTTCCAGTCCATCAGATCCTCGAAAAACTCGGCCAACTCTTGGCAAATGCAGCGTACTGGCTGGAGAACAAGACGTACCCGGTTGACGAGTGCGCCGTCCGATTTCATTACCAGCTTGTCGTCATTCACGCGTTCCCCAATGGAAACGGCAGGCATGCGCGGCTGATTGCTGACGTCGTCGTTGTGAAAAACAGCCATCGTCCTTTCTCATGGGGCAGGAAAGACGTAGCTCCTCCGGCGGAAGCCAGGGACGCCTACTTGCATGCCTTACGCGCCGCCGATGGTGGAAACTTCGAACTCCTCCTGAGATTTGCCCGTTCCTAAGCGGATGAAGTGGCACTGTATGTTCGAGGACCCACTGGCGAGATCGAGCCGAAAATGGCGGTTCCCATCTGGCCGATTTCAGTTTCTATTGGTACGTGCTGTTCACGACGGTTTCGAAAAAGTCAGACCAGAGCTGTGGAATGCGGGTACGGAGAGCAAGCAGTTAGGAGAGCTGACAAGCTGCAGCCCCGGCGGCAGCGATTCTCCGAAGCTGCGAACCGCGTCCACCCGTTCGGGCGGGACGTACTTTGACAGAAGCTGGATAGTTTCCTCGGCGGTCCCAAGCGCCAGCAAGCGGGAGATGGCCTGTTGGCGAATTGGCTCATCGATTTCACGCGAGCGATCGTCGATGCGGCGCGCGATCAACACGATGGCTGAAGCCGTGACCGCCGTGAACGTCGATAATTCCAGGAGTGTTTTCAGCCATTCCCCGGCAATTTCAGCTGCTACTACAGAGTGCAGTGGCCCGTACAGCGGAATGCGGGCACCCAGTCGACCGAGCGACCACAGCCAAATTGCATCTCCAGGTTCTCTTTTGATCTTCGCCAGCAGTTCATTCCCCAGCAAAGCACGCGTACCAGCTAGCAGTTGCTCAAGGCTTGCGAGCAGACGCCACCTCTCGTACTCGAGTTGCCGGTTGCGCCGCTTCTTCTTGTTATCGGGATGACTGGTGAACTTTTTGTAAAGAATCTGCTGCTCGCTGGCATTAATGCCGCCGGCGATCCGACGCAACAGCACCAGCACGCCAACCTGACATTGCAGATCGTCTACAAAAGCAAGGTTCGACGCGATTGTGCGCAACTTATTGACGCGCCCATCATCACCAAGCACACCAAACCCCGGCCGCAAACAGAAGCCGGATAGATTAAGCCAACGCATCTCATGGCCTGGAGATTTTTTACTCCCGGCGGAAAACTCGATGAGCACGTCACTGAACCGGCGAATGGCCGAGATCGGCCATGAGTCTCTTTTCAAGCCGAGCGCCGCTTCCATTTGGGACACAAGAGCCTCAGGCGCCAGCGTTGCGCCCGCCGCAGGGCCACCAAAAACTCGGCCGATCAGTTGCGCAGCAGATTCGACAGTTGCATCAGAAGTCGTAATGGCCGAAGCACGTTTCGGCACGGGTTGTGATTTCACGGTATCGAGTTTCTGTGCTTGCGCCTCTTCGTCGCGCAATTCAAATTGCAAGCGCCAGCGATGCGGCGTGTCCCGCGACTCACACCAGAGTTCGAGTGTACCAACCTCGGTGAAACTGGCCCTAAGACCTATCGTGAGGTACACGTCGCGCATTTTCTTGCCGTAGCGCAACAAGGTCACTAGCGGAGGATGACGATGTACGTCCGCTTCGTCCAGTGCAGCGACTTCGGCATGTACAGCATGCCGGGTGCGCGAACTGTAGAGGGTAAACGATACAGGGCGGTTGGCCAGCACGGAGAAATCGCGGCTGAGCAGCGGAAGTGTGGTGCCTTCTTCGATCCCAGCAGGCAAGACACAAATGCCTAGCAGACCGTGTTCCGAGGGCAAACCGATATAGTAGGAGCGCACGTTGCCCGCTCTGATGCGCAAACCCGTGCCGCGTCGTACCCGGCCGTAGTAAGCAGCACCCCGAGCAACAGCAGTATCAGGAGCTTCGTTGTTGAGGAGCTTGGGCCGCCAGCGGCTTTGGGCTCCGCCGAACCAGCTGGAAATTGCCTCGACAATCCTCTCGCGAGTCACAGACGGCGCACAGAAGCCGCCATTGAAAAGCACGACATCGGGTCGAACCAACCGCGGATTTGCAGAAGAACCATTCATGGCGACAGCCGCTTGCGTCAAAAATGCAGCAAGGTGCTTAGTGATGGCGGCATCACTGGCGTAGGGCAGGCCGAGTTCGCGCAATCCTGTCGGCCGCCCAGGCGCCGGCATGTCGTCAGCCGCGGTGATTGGCAGGAACCCGGCCGTCAAAATCTGCAGGACTTCCTCGCGCGTCAGGTCAGTGCTGAGCGCCTCTCCGACGACTGCACTGCCGCTACCCAAGGCCGTGACCAGCACGCGCTCCAAGGCTGAATCACTCAGCAGCCGCTCTTTCGCGGCACAGCAGGCCCGGCGTAATGCATAACGCTGTCGCAGCGTGAGCTTGATGTCCTTGAACTTCTTTTCCACGTGGCGGGCCAAGGCAAAATCGAGATTGTCGCCGCCGAGCAAAAGGTGCTCGCCGATGGCGGTTCGGTCAAACTGCAACTCGCCGTTGACCAAGCGAGCGCGCACCAGGCTGAAGTCGGTCGTGCCGCCGCCGATGTCGCAGATCAGAATCAGTTCGCCATCCCGGAGGTGTTCGCTAGCCTCAGCCAGTGCGCGTGGATTAGCCGCGATCCATGCATAGAAAGCGGCTAACGGTTCTTCGAGCAGAGTGAGATTTTCGAGTCTTGCGTTGCGGGCAGCTTCGACCGTCAGCTCACGCGCTTCCTCATCGAACGAACCTGGCACAGTGAGGACAATTTCCTGATGCTCAAAACGCGTTTCTGCA
>CAVPLA010000056.1:0-90380 GCA_963705855.1 uncultured Acidobacteriota bacterium | reverse complement strand
TACCTGATAAATGGCGCGGACTGGCGCACGCACTGGTTGCTCGCCAATGCGTATTCTCAGCAGAAGAATTATGAAAAGGCGCTCCCTCACGCGAAGCGCGCTGCGGAACTCGGAAAAGATCATGCGGCGCCAGTGTGGATGCTCTTGGGCCAAATTCTGGTCCAGGAGGAAAAACCGGTGGAAGCGAAGCGCGCATTCGAGACTTTAATCCGGAGTTTTCCGAGCGATCCCGCCGTGCCTGAAGCAAAAATCCAGCTTGCTGCGCTCGACAAGCCGGTGGTTACGACGGTTTCAAATGTTCAACCGCCTCAACCGGCGATTCAGCCTCCGCCCCCGCCGACTCCTCCGCCCGCTGTGGTGCGCGCGTGGGCGCCTCCGGATATCGACAGCAAGGAATATCCGGCCGTCCAGGATGTTGAGTGCTCGGAAAGCGATCTCGTGCAGAGGACGCAGGCCAAGATGATGCGCCAACTGGGAAACTTTGAGAAGTTCCTGGCAACAGAGCATATCGAGCATCAAGAAGTAGATGCGTATGGCGTTCCGGGGTCAATGCGGGAGAAGGAATTCAACTATCTTATTTTCGTGGAACACCCGAGGCCGGGCATGTCCTTTCTGGAAGAGAAGCGTGACGGCGGGGAAAACCTTGGATCTTTCCCGACATCGCTGGCGACGCAGGGTCTGGCCGCTCTCGCACTAAGCGTTTTCGACCCTAGCTATGAGGGAGATCTTACCTACAAGTGCGAAGGCCTGGGAACATGGCGAGGCGAAGCCGTTTGGCGGCTGCGCTTCGAACAAAAAAAAGATGTGCCGTCGCGCATTCGACTCTGGACAAATAGCCATGGCACTTACTCGATACCCTTGAAAGGCCGCGTGTGGATTGCAGCTAGCAGCTACGACGTGCTCCATATCGAGACGGATCTTCGCGAGCCAGTGAAGGATATTGAACTCACACGCGATCATCTGCTGATCGACTACGGCCCTGTGAAGTTTGAACACGGCGAAACATCGTTGTGGCTCCCCTGGGACGCGGAGATGTTCATGGAGTTGCGTGGAAAGCGGTACCACCACACGCACACGCTCAGAAACTACATGCTATTTTCGGTGGACACGGGGAATTCCATAGAGAAACCGAAACAAGCTCCCGAGCAAGAAAAGCAATAGCTGCTAACTCCGAAGTTCTCCAAGTTTTCAGCCGCAAAATGAAAAAAGACCGTCGCGGCAGAAAAATATTTCTGCCGGCAAAAGAAAACGCCCCCGATTTTTCCGGGGGCGTTTTGGCAATACAAATATTTGTGGCCCTGCCTTGCAGCAAATTATTGCTGAGGTGGTTTCGTTGCTGGCGGCGGAGTGGCCGGTTTGGGTGTCGCCGGCTTTGGAGCTGACGTAGCACCCGCAGGCGCGCCGTTCTTAACCGGATAAGCCTGGTCATAGAGGCGAATGATGTCCTGCGTGACATCGACCTGATTTGACGCATAGAGGATCGGCGAATTCTGGCCGGAGGTATCCAGAATTACGCTGAAGCCGTTCTCTCGCGCGTAGCGGTCCAAAACGTCAACCATTTTGCGTCCGATGCGCTCCAAAACATCTTGTTGAGCGGCGCTCGCGTCATCCTGAAACTCGGTCCGCAGGCGATCGAGTTTCTGCGTGCGACGTTGTCCCTCCGCGGTTAGCCGCGCTTCTTCCTCCTGGCTCAGTTTTCCCTGGCCTGATTGAAGGCGCTGCTGCAGATCATTGATCGCCTTCGTCTGATTATCGATTTCGGCGGAGCGCGGAGCAAACTGCGACTGCAATTCCGCGGACGCTTGTTTGCCCTCGGCCGTGCTTCCGATCGCACCGCGCAGATTGATGATCCCCACCGACTTGGCTGCGGCTGCGGCGCCAGCCGCGGGGGCGGCCTGAGCCGAGGCTGAAGCCGTGCCGATGAGGCATGCTGCGGACAGAGCAGCGGATGTCAAAACAATTCTCAAATTCACTTTATTCTCCTTGTTTTTGGATGATCCCGATGAAATCGAAACCAACCGGAGCCAATCTTTGATTGGCTTGAACCTATCTCCGACTGCCAGCGCGGCCCGCGGGCACCACACAAACCCCAAAGTATAGCGAGCCGCTTGCCGCGCTGCAATCAGAAAGCGTCAGCGGTTCCGTAGCGTCCTTTAAGTTCAATCCCGCTTCCTTTCTACTCCAACCGTCTACGCCGAGTGCTTGCCCTAGTTGGGCATGGGGAAGATGAGCACCCGGTTGTTGGCCTGATCCACGATGACCGCAAGATTCGTGAACTGGTCAATGGCCACGCCAAATTGCGGCGAGCCTGGAAGCCCAATAGTGCCGACCGTTTTCAAGGGGCTCGCGCTCGTATCCACGAGCGATGTCGTGCTGCCCGCGACGTTTGTGGTCAGGATTGCGCCAGTCTCTGGATTTATGGCCAGAGCGGTCGGGTTGATACCAACGTTTACCGGGACGACGCTGCCGGAGTCCGGGTTAAACGAAGAGATCACATTGCCGCCGCTGGAGCTTGCATAGAACAACCCGGGGTTAGCCGTCCCCGTCGACACCGTGGGGTCAAAGACGATACCAGTCGTCGGCGCCGTAACGCTCCCGGTCTGGGCCGTGATGCTGAGAATTGGAACGGAAGCACCGATGTCCACGGCTTGCAGTGCCCCTACGGGTGCGGACGCGTTGACGAGCTGCAGTGACGTGACCACGGCCAGGCCTTGATTATTGGTGCCGCGATCAGGGTCGATGGCCACCGCGGTCGGCAATTGGAAGCCGCCAATGCTTACCGGAGTAAGCGTGGTTGCCGGAGTGGCAGCAAAGAGCTGAGACATGTCAATTTCCGTCACGGTGTTTGATCCCGTGTTGGTGATGATAACCGCACCGGTCGCATCGTTGATGGCCACTCCAGTCGGGCTCGTCCCAGTGGAGACATCCGGGACGGCGAGAGAATTGGTGAGGAGATTGACGAAGGAGGCCGTGCCAGCGGTATTGTTGGCGACCACAGCCATACCAAACGGCTGACTGATCGCCAACCCTTGAGGAGTCGCGCCGACGGCAATGGAATTGAGAATCTTGCCGAAGTTGGGGTTCTGCACGGTTTGGCCGTTGACGGTGGCAGTCGGATTTATATCAATTACTGAAATGTTGTTGCAGCCGCTGTTGCTAACCACGGCGATCGGGGAGAAAGGCCCGTTGGCAAGCTGGTCGGCGATGGCCACGGAACTCGGCAGCGTCCCGCCGGTGCTGGTGCAGATCTGGGACATGTCGACGGCTTGAATCACGAAAAAGTCCGTCGGGTTGGACTGCACGCCGCTTCCGTTAACCATGTCGAGCGCATACTTATGAGGGAAAGATAGATTTGCCGCCGGAATCGTGACTGTAAGCTGCCTGCTGCTGACAAATTGAACGTCACCCGCCGGAATGGCCGTGCCGTCCAATCGAACTTGTGAACTAGCATCAAAACCCGAGCCAAAAATTTGCACCCCGACCAAGTCCTGGGTTGACGTAAGCGTTCCCTGCGGCACGGTGGCGTTAGGGATACCGCCGATGACGCCCAATCCCGGATTAGGGCTGGGCACCAGGATGTTCGAGATCTGAGCGGCCTTCAGAGTGTTCGCGGGTACGGGCCCGAGATTGACGATGTAGATCTGGCTGCTGCCGGACATGACCACGAAAGCCTGGTTGGTGGCCGGATCAACGGCGATACCCCCAAACAGCGTGAGAGAGTTGGTCGTGCCATTCGCCACGGTCAGGGTGGAGGTGCCAGTTCCTGGCAAAGTAGTCTGCGTGTTAAACGTAGCTTGGTCTGTCGAATTTTGCGGATTGGTCAGGCAGGAGTTGGGCGCCACATTGCAAACAAAAGCATAGCGCCTTGCGGTGACGGGATCGGAAATGGAAACCTGGTTTAACTGGGGGTTATAAGAAACGATGGCATCCGAGTATGGCTGCCACGCTACGTTCGCCGTGCCGAGCAGTTCAGACGAATTGGCGCAAGGGAGCGTGGTCGTATAAAACGTGCAGGTGGCAAAGAAGGATATGGAGCTGATGCTCTGATCCAAATCGTTGAGCAAATTGATCTGTGGACCGTTTGTGCCGGTGGCGTTGGCATCGGCAAGCGCAGCGGTGTTGGTGATAGGATTGATGGCGATGCCTTGCGATGTCCGAGACAGGCCGCCAAAGATCAAATTCGGACTGCTATAAAAAACCTGCGCTACGGTGCCCGGTTGATTGTTGGGATTAGAAGGGACATTCACTGTGCCGCTGGAAGTAGAGTTCAGGACGTAGGTGAAGGCCGTGTCGCTGATGGCAGCGACGTTGAAGACGCCGTTGAAGTTGGCCGTGGTTGGATTTGCCGAACCTGCCGCCCCGGGGGCCGGCACGCCCGTAATCAGAACTGTGCCGGAATTGCCCGGAACCAAGCCATTCGATGCTGTCGTGGTGACCGTGACTATTCCTGCGGCAAGCGTGAGGGTAGAAATAAAGGCTGAAGTGGATTTCTTGGTTACATCTATGCCTTGTAGAGCACCCGAGCCCCCAGGCGATACGTAAGCCAGATGACCCTCAGGCGCCATCGCGACCTGCGGGTAGGCTCCGGTGTTTAGAGTGACCTGAGCAAAAAGACAAGGAGCTGTTGCACCAGTAGTGAAACATCCATAGGGATTCGTTCCCGTATTCAAGTTCACGAGGAACCCCAGGTTGGCCGCGGAAGAAGCCGAAGTAGAGGAATAGGCAACGACCCCCATATTGGTGCTGGGGTCGACGCCGATGGAGTAAGGCAGAGGCGCGGGCGAAACCTGGCCCTGCAGCGCGCCGGAAATATCGAGAGTGAACGGAGTGCCAGGAGCCTGAACGGGCGCGCCGGGAATTGGTAGAACCGTGACACTTTGATCCTGGTAGTTGACCACCGCTACGGTGTGGTTGGTGGGATTCACGGACAGACCGGTGGGAACCTTGCCCACGGCCACTGGACCACCGATGGGCGTGAGGGTGCCGGTGCCGATGGAATAGAACTGAACGGCATTTGAGCCCGTTTCGGCGACAGCGACCACTCCAAGTATCTGATCGATACCGATGGCGCTGGGATTGGTGCCAGCAGCCACGGGACCACCGGCGACGACCGGGGGATTCGTTGAATAGTTCGGAAAAACCGCCAAATCCGTAACCGATGGATTATCTGTAAACGGAAGCGGCGGCGAGGTGCGCCCCACAGCGAGAGAATAGAGTCCGGGGAGCCCGGTATTAATCGCGCCGCTGGGCAATTGCATTTGGAGTTGCTTTGGACCCGATAGAGGCTGTCCCTGACCGTTCGTGGCACCCGGAAGGGTGTTGCCCTGAAAGACGACATTGGCGAGCTGGCCGTTCACCCCAAAGTAACCGCCGTCGATCGTAAGGCCGATGTTGCCGGAAGAGGTGCCTCCCTGGAGAATGTCGGTCGGAAAGGAAGCCAATGACGTCGGGCGCACGGGCATAATGTTGTAAGTGAACACCCCACTGGGATTCGTTGTGACCGGTTCGCCGGGATCAGTGATAGAAATTGTGACTGGGCCGGTGTTTACGAGGTTGTAGGCAAAGAGGCGGACGCGGGCCCCTGACGAGGGCGGATTGGCCACCGTCCCTGTGGGAATCGGAAACAGGACTTTGAGCTGGTTAGATCCCGAAGTCAGTGTTGTTTTGCCGTTGTTTGCATCCGTGAGAGTGATGATGGAAGCCGAAGAGACGTTTGGAGCGTTGAGATAAATGTCCCAATAGATGGCGCCCTGCGGAGCGATGGTCGGAGTAATCCCGTTAAACGTGATTGGTCCGCCGGCAGTGATGGTGATGGTGCCAAGGGCAAAGCGCGTGGGGTCTTCCACGGAAGTTGCAACGATTGTGACGTTCTGAGGCGTTGTGGTGACGGTCGTGGGGACGGTCGGGTTTGTAGGCACAACCGCCGGAGCGGTGTAGATTCCGTTCGCATCAATCGAGCCACAGCCGGTGGCGTTGCCGCTTACGGTGCAGGAAGGAAGAGCGGCGTAAATGTTGGGGGTCGTGGGAGTGGTCGAGCTGGGAGTCGTCTGCGTTAGGGACCAGGTCACACCTTTGGATTGAAGATCATTGGTCAGGATTGCAAAGAAGGGTTGCTGCTCAAGCGTGGGCACGGCCGCTGTCGTGGGAGTGAGAGTGACGCTGATACCGGAGTCAATGCTCAGCGTGATGGTCCCGGTTCCGTGTTTACTTGAGTCCGCAACGGCTTGCGCGGTGATGATGATTTGCAGCACAGGAAATGTGGTTGGATTCGGAAGAATAGACGGAGCAAGATAGGTTGCGGTTCCGGTGGTTTGTTCGTTGGAAAGCGTGCCGAAGGAACCGTCCGTGGGGCAAGTTTTGGCTGTAGCAACTACGGGTGAGCCGGAAGAAGTGAAAGTGGTCGTGGTGTAGGTGCACCCCACCCAGGTGACATCCGTGTTCGTCGGACCGGTAACCGTGGCAGTGAGGGTCGTCGACTGCCCCAAAATGAGCGTAGGGCCTACGGATGACGTAATGGTTACGGTAGTCACAATGGCGCCGCTGCTGCCGCCGCCACATCCACTAAAAAGCAAACAGGGCGCAATGACCGCCAGAGCCACGTAGCTCGAAATCTTCCACAACTTCATTTCCCTTGCCTCCCCAATGACCGCGCGGCCCAAAGGCTGCGGCCGCGCCTGCTTAATTTTTCCCCATTCGATTCCAATTTTTAGGCCGCCTCGGGTGGTTAAAAAGTCTTTCCCACGGTAAAACGAAATGTCGTCTTGGGCTCGAAGTAGTTCAACCGCCCGGGATTGCTCAAGAAGTTCAGTTGCGGCTGTATTTGCGTCTCCCAGAGATTCGGCGTTATTCCATCTAATGTGGACTTCCAGGTATTCAGAGTGGCCGGGTTGACGTACGGATTTGGGGCCGCGATCTGCGAATACAATCTGTTCAAATTGTAAGCGTAGTAGATCCGGAAAGGCGCCTGCACGATGGGAAGATTGACGCCAAACTCGATGCCCACGGAGTCTCTGACACGGAAGTTTGTACCGGGATAGATACTGAGAGTCTTGGTTAGCGGGGCATCCGGAAACGTGGAAGTTATATTGGCAATGCCCGTCGGATCGAGGTGCAAGGCGCTGGTCTTAAAAATTCCATCGGTACCGACGTCGCCAAAGAGAGACATCGTGACAGGGCCCGCGATGGGGATGCGATATTCAATGTTTCCGGAAGCTTGATAGTCGCCACCGGGCAAAGTTGCGGTGTAAACCAGTACAGGAAGGCCGAAGGATCGCAACGCTCCGGCGGAAGTGGGATCGCGGTAGAACATCGTCTGCGATGTCACTACGGGAATGAAAACCACGGGAGAGATAGAGCGAATATCAAATCCGCGAAGATCGTTTTCGCCGCCCATATAATAGCGGTTGAAGGGAGGCACTTCGCCTCCGCCGTATCCGGTGATATAGGCAGTGCTGAAGTGCAGGCCGATGGCGTTGCGGCGATGGTAGACGGGGTGGAAATACTTCACGTCGAAGACATTGGCGATGGTTTTTACATTGCCGCCGAGGCCCGTCAGCGACACGGAATAGAAAAAGCTCTTGCCTTTGGTCGCGTTGATCGGATTATCGATGGTGTTGTAGGTGATCGAAGGCGTAATGCTGCTCGAGATGATACCGTTCAGAGCGCTAGGCCCGGCGATGGCGCGGAATTGCAATTGTTCGAATAAGAGAGTGGAGGCCGAATTGAACGCAGTGATGTTCGTGTGCGTCAGGCCATACGATATGCCCACTCTGGCGAAGGAAAACCGCTTCATCGGGTAGCTGGCGTAGGTCGTAAAACCCGTGCTGTTCTGATTGTAATCCTGGATATATTGCGGGTTTACGCTAACCTGCTGGCCGGTAATCTGGGCTTCCTGCTGGGCTTGGTTAAAGTTGTACTTGCTCGAGAAAACCGTGAATCCCGTGGAGATGGGCCGATCGAAGAGGTAAGGCTGCGTGAATCCGAACTGCAAGGTGCGCTGGTACTCGCCGAATTGCGCGGAGAGGGTAAGAGTTTCGCCCAAGCCGAGGAAGTTGTTGGTCTGATAAGTGAGGCCGATAAAACCGCCGGCGAGACCGCTAACACCGCCTTGCAGACCGATCGACTGTTTGCCCTTTTCCTTGAGCTTGAGATTGATGTCGACGGTGCCGTCTTTGCTGTTCTTCTGTAGCTCGACAGCCTTGTCTGCTTCGATTTTGTCGAAATAATTGAGCTGATTGAGGCGCAGAATACTGATGTCCCAGTAGCGCTTGTTGAAGAGTTGGCCTTCGTCGATGAGCAACTCACGGCGGATCACTTTGTCGCGCGTGGTGGTGTTGCCGCTAAAGTTGATGCGTCGGACGTAATATTGCTTTTGCTCGTCGAAGCGGAGGGTGAGGTTGATTTTTTTGGCGGCGTCGTCAATGTCAAAATCCGGCTCGGCCGTGAAATCGATGAAGCCGTATTGGCCGTAAGCATCTCCATAGTTCTTGATAGCTTTGCGGAGTTTGTCCACATTGAGGATATCGCCCTCCTTCATCGGGAAGATAGCTTTGAGCGGCTCGACCTTAAGAGAAAGAGCTTTGTCGGGGTCCGAGCTAACGATCTTGAGCGTTCCCATCCGATACTGTTCGCCTTCCTCGATCGGAATGGTGATGTTGACGGCCTTTCCGCTGTGCGGCCGCAGACCGGGAACCGCAACTCCGCCGTGCTGCACATCCACGTTTTGCAGAATGGGGCCGTTGGGAGCAACCACGACTCGGAAGAAACCGTTGTCCTGATAGAGGCCGCGGATGCCCACTTCGAGATCCTCGTTGAGTTTTTCGCGGTCATAGGTCTTGGCCATCACGGGAATGTCGAAGAAATACAGCGGAATGCCGTAGGGGCGGTCGTGTTTCATGGCCCGGAGGAGCTTGCGGTCGCTGAAAGAGTGGTTGCCGGTAAATTTGATGGTGCCGACTTTGACTTTGGGGCCTTCGTCAATTTTGAAGACGAGGATGACCGCATTGCTCGAGGCGATGCGTTCGTACTGCGGCGTCACCGTGGCAAATTGATGGCCGTGCTCTCCCTCTAATTCCTTCAGCACTACTTCGGCCTTTTTGATTTTCGTGGGGTCGAACGGGCTTTCGACGGAGAGGCCGACTTTGCGCTCCTTAAAGCGGTCGAGAATATCCGATTCCGAAATCGATTTATTGCCTTCGTAGCGGATGCGCCGGATCTGCGGGCGTTCCTTAACATTGAAAATGATAATCTTGCCGTCCGGGCGGTCGGAGGAATCTTCCACTTGCAATTTTACGTCCTCAAAGAACTGCGTATTCCAGAGCGCCTGGAAATCCCTGCGCAGTGTCTCTTCATTGTAGGGATCGCCTTCGCGGCTGAAGATGCGGGCCTTGAGGGTGTCGGTGCGGATTCTGCGATTACCGAGGAATTCGATGCGCTCGATTACGGCTACTGGCTGGCCGTTCGCGGCTTGCTGTACGCCTTGTTGGGCAGCTTGCGGGTCGGTCGTTGTAACGGATTCGGCTCTGGGGGAATCAGAGTCAAAGGGTAGAGACAACCATCCCGCGTCCGCGGATGCAGACGGTCCCGCGAGGAGATTTTTTTGCGTTGCTGCTGGTGAGCTGGCCGCGAAAGACAGAAAAAACGCCGCGATCCAGGTGACCCGAAACGCCAAAACTCCAAACGGCAAACAGACTCTCCTATAAGCGGCCATTGAGGTCGTCAAGGCCGCGCCCCCAAAACACAATTTGTTATTCTCCCGCCGGACTCGGTGTGGGCCGGTCGTTTGCTGATCCCGACCTGGTCGAGATCACCCGTGCGTTGTGTCAGATTCGCTAGTGGATAACCGGGGTTGCCTCGACCACAGAACGGAAGGCCAAGGCTTCTCCAGCGACATAAATTTGCAGCGTCGCCGGCCTCTGGATACCCCCCTGGATGAGAGCCTCCGAGAGCGGATCTTCAACGTACTTTTGAAGAGCCCTGCGCAGCGGCCGTGCCCCATAGTTACGGTCCGCACACGTTTTCTCGAGGATCCACTGGCGTGCTTCCGGCGACAGCACTATCTGCACCTGCCGGTGGATCAGCGTGTCATTCAGCTGGCCCACGAGCAAATCAATGATGCGGAGCAAATCTTCGTCGCTGAGAGCATTGAAGATAATCACTTCGTCCAGCCGGTTGAGGAACTCCGGATTGAACGCCCTCTTTACTTCGTTCATCACCATCTCTTCGATGGACTTCTGACTTGCCTCATCAGCACCAGACTGGAATCCGATGGAGGTGCGCCTTTGCAAGTGCCGCGCTCCTAGATTGGAAGTCATGATAATGATGGTGTTGCGAAAATCCACGGTGTTGCCGAGACCATCCGTCAATTGCCCGTCTTCGAACACTTGCAGCAAGATGTTGAACACGTCCGGATGCGCCTTCTCGATTTCATCCAAGAGGATGACCGAGTAAGGCGTCCGGCGGACACGCTCCGTCAACTGCCCGCCTTCTTCGTAGCCCACATACCCCGGAGGCGCGCCGATGAGTTTCGAAACGGAGTGCTTTTCCATGAACTCCGACATATCGAAACGTACCAACGACTTCTCCGAACCGAACAAGAATTCCGCAAGCCGCCGCGCGACTTCGGTCTTTCCGACGCCCGTCGGACCAAGGAAGAAGAAGCAGCCAACTGGGCGCAATGGTGATTTGAGGCCGGCCCGGCTGCGGCGAATGGCGCGAGCCAAAGCGGTAATGGCTTTGTCCTGGCTGATGACGCGCTTGTGCAGCTCCGGCTCGATGCGCAGGAGTTTCTGCTGCTCGTCTTCTTTAATGGAGGTGACGCCGATGCCGGTCCAGCGCGAGACCACTTCTTCGATATCCTCGCGGGACACGATGCCTGTCGAGGCGTCATCCAGCTTGTAGCGTTCGCGAAGCGTGCGCAGGTTCTCTTTTTCCTTGCGCTCTTCCTCGGAATAGAAGCGCGCCTTTTCGAATTCGTGATTGGCGATCGCCGTTTCCATGCGATGCGTGATGAACTTCACGCGCTTCTGCACTTCGCCGACCTCTTCCGGGACTGTGGCCTGGCGGAGCTTGACGCGCGCGCCAGCTTCATCAATCAGATCGATAGCCTTGTCCGGAAGAAAACGGTCTGGAATGTAGCGATTGGAAAGATAAACGGAATAGCGCAACGCTTCATCTGTGTAACTGACGGCATGAAACTTTTCGTAGCGTTCGCGCACGCCCTGGATGACCTGGACGGCTTCTTCTTCGTTGGGTGCGGGAACCTTGACCGACTGGAACCGCCGCTCGAGCGAACGGTCTTTTTCCACCGACTTGCGGTACTCACCGGGGGTTGTTGCGCCGATGCATTGAATTTCGCCGCGCGAAAGCGCCGGCTTCAGTATGTTCGCGGCATCCAGCGAGCCTTCCGCGGAACCTGCACCCACCAGCGTGTGCAATTCGTCGATAAACACAATCGAATTCTGGCTCTCCATCAATTCTTTCATGATGGTCTTGAGCCGCTCTTCGAATTGTCCGCGGTATTTGGTTCCAGCGACGATTAAAGAAAGGTCTAACGAAAGAATGCGTTTGTCCGCAAGGAACGGCGGGACGTCGCCATCGGAAATGCGCTGCGCCAGCCCTTCGACAATGGCCGTTTTTCCAACGCCAGGCTCGCCGATAAGCACCGGATTGTTTTTCGTCCGCCGGCAGAGAATCTGGATCACGCGCTCGACTTCACCCTCGCGCCCAACGAGCGGGTCCAGCGAGCCTTCGCTGGCGGCCTGCGTAAGGTCGCGGCTGAATTCCGCGAGCAGCGAAGTTTCCTTCGGCCGCGCCGCGGTCGTCTTCTCGCCCGATGTGCGCGCCAACTCTTCGCGCAACGTGGAGAGCCGAAGCCCGCGCTCCATCAAAATCTCCGCGCCAAAGCACTTTTCTTCGCGCAGGATCCCGAGCAAAAGATGCTCCGTCCCCACGTGCTTGTGCCCGAGCCGTTCGGCTTCTTCCGCCGACATGTTCAGGATGCGCTTGCACTCCGCGCTGAGCGGCACTTCGACGGAGGTCGAGATGCGCTCGCGAATCGTGATGCGCGCCTCAATCTCTTTGCGGATCGACTCAATCGATCCTTGCTGCCGCAAGAAACGGTTGGCCAGCGCTTTGTCCTCGCGCATCAAGCCGAGCAGCAAATGCTCGGTCTCGATGTACGGGCTGCCATACTGGCTCGCTTCGTATCTTGCGAAGAATATGACGCGACGCGCTTTTTCTGTGTAGCGTTCGAACACGTTAGCTCGCTTCTCCCCCTGGGGCCTCGCTCGCTGGAGCCGCAGCCCCGCGAGTTTGCAGAACGCCATGTTCAAGTCCGAGTATCCGGTCGCATCGCGCAGCGAGAGCCAGATTGTGCGTCGCGATCAGCGACGTCAACCCATGCGTGCGGTGCAGCCGTTCCAGCAACTCAAACACAGCCCAAGCATTCTGCTCGTCCAAATCTCCGGTAGGTTCATCTGCCAGCAGCACGGACGGCCCAGTGACGAGCGCCCGGGCAATGGCGACGCGCTGCTGTTCCCCTCCGGAGAGTTCCCCTGCGCGGTGATCCGCCCGATCTTCCAGGCCAACCTCCGCAAGCCACTTCCGCGCCATCCCCAGCGCCGAAGTGAAATCTTCGCCGCGCAAAAACAGCGGCATGGCTACATTTTCTGCAGCCGTAAAATCAGGCAGCAACTGATGACGTTGCCAGAGAAAACCCACCGCGCGGTTTCGAAATTCCGCGAGCGCAATGTCATCATTCGTTTCAATGGCTTTATTTGCGAAGTATACTGTACCGCTCGTTGGCGTGTCTAGCGCGGCCAGCAAATGCAACAGAGTGCTTTTACCGGCTCCAGAAGGCGCGACGATGGCAACCATCTCTCCTTGCCGCAAACTCAGGTTCGCATCGGACAAAACCGCCAGGCTTTTCTCGCCGCTGCCGTAAATTTTCTTCAGGCTTCGCGCTTCCATCACGACGGAAGCTGTGCCTCCGTCACGCGGAGCGTCGTCCGAACTGCCTGGCTCGCGTTGTCTTGCGGCTGGGTCATTTTATACTCAGGCTTGATCCACTATTCCCCGGGTTGCCGGACTGCTTCTCTTTACTTAGATGCAACCTTTGCCACGGAAGTGTCCGCGGCCGTCGCCAACTTCGCTGCACGATTGCCCAAGAGTTTCCTATTTCTGCCAAACGCCTGCCTGTCACAAAAGTGCCCTGCAAACGTCAGCTTTGGAACACTCTTAAGCTTCCTTTTTTCAATAACTTGTAGCGGGCTTTCACTCTTCCGGGTGGCGAGGGCGACACCCCGTTCTGCCCGCCGGCCTCTGCTCAGTTATTGGAGCAAACGACGCGCCAAAACCCCTCACGTAAGGTCTTTATATTCAACCGGCACGACTTGCCCGGTTATTCATACCGGAGAATCTCTACCGGCAATAGCCTCGACGCTGCCCGTGCCGGAAGAATCGTCGCTCCAATCGAAATCCCCATCGCCGCCAGCGTGATCCACACGCCATCGAGCACGCTGGGATGAAACGGCACGTAAGAAACCGCATAGATTTGCGGATCGAGCGGAATCAGATGATAACTCCCCGCAATGAGGGCAAATGCATACCCAATCGCAGAGTCCGATCAGCGTCCCAGTAAACCCGATGGCGATTCCCTGCCAAAGAAAAATTTTTCGAATTTGCTCGCGGCGCGTGCCCATGGACATCAATACGGCGATATCGCGCGCCTTGTCCGTTACCATCATCGAGAGCACCACGAGAATGTTCAATCCCGCCACAAATGTAATCAACCCGATGAAGATGGCGGTGACCAGTTTTTCCAGGCGCAACGCGCGGAAGAGCGCGAAGTTTTGTTCCATCCAGCTAGTGGCCATAAAATCCTGCCCGGCCATTTGTTCTGCCTTGCGCGCGACCTCTCGCGCACGTTCCGGATTGTCCAGTCGAAATTCAAGTACGTTGACCACGTCGGTCGTGCCAGCCAGGGCCTGTGCCGCGTGCAGCGTCAAGAAGCACCAGTTTTCGTCGTAGTCGTAGAAGCCGGAATCGAAAACTCCGGCCACGCGATAACGCCGCGTGCGCGGAATTAAGCCAAACGGCGTCAACCGCCCCTGCGGACTCGTGATGGTCACGTAGTCGCCAGGCGCCATCTTCCATTCGTCGGCCAGTTGCTTGCCGACCATCAGCGCATCAATGCCGTCCGCGTCTGGCGTGAAATCAAGACTGCCCGCAACAATTTTCTGCAGGGCTTCATCTCCGCGCCGCTCCCGCTCCGGTTCGACGCCTTTCGCCACCACGCCGCGCGCCTGTCCGCCGAACGACAACAGCACGGTCTGGTAAGAGGCCGGCGTCACGGAGCGCACTCCGGGAATCGTTGCGAGTTTCGACGCCAGCGTTTCGTAGTCGTGGATCACCGCGCCGGGACGCGTCAACGAAACATGCGCTGTGACTTCCAGCAATCGATCCTGCAATGTCTCGCGGAAGCCAGTGTTCATCGCCAGCGCGATTACCAGCGTCGCCACGCCCGCCGCCACGCCGAGGATCGAAAACAAGGTCACCAGCCGCAGTACCGCCGGCCGGTAAGGCGAACGCAGATACCGCCTGCGCCACGAACCATTCAAATCGCATGGATGAATCGCATTAGTGAAAGGATACTTTACGCGCCCTTCGCTTCGGTAGCGGAGTCTTGCCGCACTTCTTGGCGCACTTCCGGGCGCAGCAGCGGAAAAAGAATCACGTCGCGAATGGACTGCGAATCCGTAAGCAGCATCGTTAGCCGGTCGATGCCGATGCCTTCGCCAGCCGTAGGCGGCATGGCGTGACAAAGAGCGCGAATGTAATCCGCATCGAGCTGCTTAGGAACTTCTTCCCCGCCCTGCGCGATTTGCGCCAAAAAGCGCCGCTCTTGCTCCGCGGGATCATTCAGCTCCGAGAAGCCGTTGGCCACTTCCATGCCCGCCACATAGATCTCGAATCGCTCCGTCAAAGTTGGATCTTCCGGCTTCTGCTTCGAAAGCGGCGAAATATCCGTGGGAAAATCGTACAAAATCGTTGGCTGAATCAGCTTGTCTTCCGCCAGGGTCTCAAACAGCAGTCCAGTCCACTCGCCGTCTTTCAACGCGCCCTTCGAGGCAGCATAGGGCGCACCCGAAGCTTTCGCCCAGATATTGTAGCGTTCCACCGCTGAGCGCGGCATGCCAGGCGCTCGAAGCTCAGTTTCGGTGGGCGCGGCTCCCGCGCCAGCCGGCCAGTATTTCACGATCGCTTCGCGCATCGAGAGCCGTTGCATCTTAGAAAAATCCAGCTCCTGGTCGCCATACTTCACCAAGGTCGACCCGGTAATGCTCATGGCCAGAAGCGCGAAAAGCTCTTCGTTCATTTCCATTAGGTCCCGATAGTTGCTATACGCTTCATAGAATTCGAGCATCGTGAATTCGGGGTTGTGTTGCGTCGAGATCCCTTCGTTGCGGAAGTTGCGATTGATTTCGTAGACGCGGTCAAACCCGCCGACCGTCAGCCGCTTGAGGTACAACTCCGGCGCGATCCGCAGGTACAGATCGATATCCAATGTATTGTGATGGGTGACGAAGGGCCGCGCGGCTGCGCCCCCCGGGATGGGGTGCATCATCGGCGTCTCAACCTCTATATATCCGCGAGCGTCGAAAAAGCGCCGTAGCTCCTGAATAATCTTCGCCCGGGCAACAAACACCTCTCGCGATTTGTCGTTGGCAATCAGGTCCACATAGCGCTGGCGATAGCGAAGCTCGACGTCGGTCAGCCCATGCCACTTTTCTGGAAGCGGCAGCAAAGCCTTGGCAAGAAACGTCAGCTCGTCAACCCAGATGGAAAGTTCGTTGGTTTTCGTCCGGAAAAGGTGTCCGCGAACACCGATTAAATCGCCAAGATCTAGAAGATGAAAAAGCTCAAACCCGCGCTCGCCGACAACATCTTTCTTTACATAGATTTGTATACGCTTGCCAGAACCTTGCAGATGCGCAAAACCGGCTTTGCCCATCAGCCGCAGGGAAACGAGTCGCCCCGCGACGCGCACTTCATGCTTGTCGGCTTCCAGCTCTGCGGCTGACTTCTCTCCATACTTTTCCACAAGTGCCGCAGGCGTATCCGTCCAGTGAAATTCCCGCGGAAACGGGTCATGTCCCAGAGCTTCTATCTGCTCGAGTTTCTTCTGGCGTTGTTCAAACTGATCGCGGGGCTCAAATTGCAATCGGAATTCCTTTCGGAGTGGACTCACGCGAGTATAGCGGTGGGCGCCCGTCCGGGGCAACAGCACGCAGTTCCTGTCCTCTTCTTCCTGCTGATGGTCCTCGATTCGCGTTAAGTCGCACGCGCAAGAAAATCATTCTCTTGGAATTAGAATTTGTTATACTGGCCGTTCTGTTCCCTTGGGAGACCCCTTGTGAGAGACCGTGTGCGCCCCCCCGCAGCCCGCGGTATGACCGTAAAAGATGACTGGCGAGCTTGGTTACCGGAAGAAAAAGACCAGGTATTTCGCTCCTATGTCCGTCTGCTGGAAATCTCTTACAACATGCTGAGTGTTTCTCTAGATGAAGCTCTTACGTTACGCCGGGGCGGACAAAGGACTAAGGCCGGCTTGGCCGTCTGTGTCACACCCGACCTGTGTAACCGATTTGCTCACCCACTTGTCGCCTTGCTTTGGTCGCTCAGCGAACACGCCAAACATCACGGCACGGTTCCCAATGCCGCTCCCCTCGATCCCGCCAATTTCCAGGGTGCCAGGGGCCAGCGCGCGGCGCGCGTGAGCGGCTTGCTCTGCCGCGTTCTCTTCAGTGAACGCACCCAGTTTCTCCATAAGCTCAGCACACTGGGCGAGATGGTGGATGATCTAAACCGTGATTTTTGTGCCGCCGCTACGGAGATCGCCAACGGCGACGCGTTGGACTTTGCCTGCCAGTGGCAAGCAGTTGACGCTGCTCATTACGACCTGAATACCTGCCTTCGGGAAGCCATAGTTCTGTTGAAATCCTTCCTCATGGCGCTTCCCAATGAGGAGTTAGAGGCCTTCCAGGCTACCGTGCATACCCAGATGGGTGTTTCTCAGCCCAAAAAGCTGACCCTCAGCCAGCGCTTGCTCCGCCATAGACGAATGGCTCCCAATAGGGGGAGAATAAACTATCCAGCGTAGCGGCTGGCCGCAAGGCTCCAAGAGCCTGGGAATAAGTAAGTGTCCGCGCGTGTTTGATTAAGAACAGCCCGTTTTTGCGAGGACAACTCAAGGAGGGATTCGGTGCATCCGAAACGATGGATGCGCCGCAATTGGACCGTTGGCCCGGAACCGACCAAGCGAGCCCAGTGTGTCGACTGCTCAACCGTCGCCTAATAGGGTGAATACCACGCAGTCACCCCGATCGGCGACTGAAGCGGAGGCCATCCGTCTGGCCCAGGCAGGGGATGCTGCGGCTTTCGAGCATTTGTACCAGCTCCATAGCCGCCGTGTTTATGCCTTGTGCTTGCGGATGGTTGGCAACCCGTCCGACGCGGAAGACCTGATGCAGGAAGCTTTCCTGCAGCTCTTTCGCAAGATCGGGACCTTCCGTGGCGAGTCGGCTTTTTCCACCTGGCTACACCGGATGACGGTTAACGTGGTCCTGATGCGGTTGCGTAAGAAGTCGCTCCCGGCGGCCTCTCTTGAAGAAACGACGGAACCCGATGAAGAGACAGGCGGCCCAAGGAAAGACTTTGGTGCGCCCGATTTGCGGCTCAGCGGGGCAGTGGACCGCGTCAATCTGGAACGCTCGATTGAAAAGCTTCCACCGGGGTATCGGACGGTGTTTGTGCTGCACGACGTCCAGGGATTCGAGCACAACGAGATTGCAGGCATCATGGGATGTTCGGTAGGCAATTCGAAGTCGCAGTTGCACAAAGCGAGGACGCGTCTGCGCGAGCTGCTTCAAGAAGATGTACGCGACCAGGCTCGAGCGGAACGTCACGCTGCAAAAACGCAGGCGGGGCTCGGCGATTGAGTTAGAATGCAGCCAACTGTCTGGGCCGGGGAAGCGTCTTATTAGTCACAGATGTAGTCGAGCGGGAAGGCTACCAGGTCTTTAGCCGCGGAGCGAAGTGCCATGCAGTGCAAAGACGTGGAACTTGTGTTGGAGCAGGAAGGGCTTGAACCGCTTCCCGATGAGGCGCGCGCTCATTTGGCCGAATGCCGCGATTGCCGCAATTACATCGCGGACCTCACCAGTATCGTGGACGCGGCGAAGAAGCTGCCGCCGGAAATAACTCCCCCGGATCGAATTTGGATTTCTCTTCACGCGCAATTGGAAGAGGAAGGCATCATCAGAACCCCCGCAGACGTTATTCCCGTTGCGTCAGTTTCTTGGTGGCAATCGATCGGGGCGTTCTTCAGCAACCGCGTGCTGGCCACAGCCATGGTTGGCATCCTTATCGCAGCTGCTGCTGTTTTTCAGATTCGCAGTGACCGGACCGTACGTGTAGCGCCGCCGACGCAAACCGCCAAGGTCCCGCCCGCGGTCCCTGCCGCCGAGAAACCCGTTACAGTGCCAACCGTCGCCGCGCCATCCGTCGCCCAACCCTCCGGAGAGTTTGACCGCACAGCGCGAGACTTGGACGATCAGGAACCGGTAGCCACCGGCATGATTCTCACGAGTAGTTCCCCGATCGACGCATCGTTGCGCGACAATCTGAAAAAAGTGAACGAATTTATTGCTGAGTGCGAGCGCCACCTCAAGGAACAGCCTCAAGATGAACTGACGCGCGAATACTTGTCGGCCGCTTACCAGCAAAAAGCAGAATTACTATCCGCGATGATTGAGCGCGGAAGGAGCATAAACTGACATGTGCCTTCGAATGATGGAGATCACCGTGGCCGGGCCGGTTACTTGGGCGAAGAGGAACATTTTCCCGGTTCTGAGCGCCGGACTTTTTCTGTGGAGCGCCGCGCCCGCCCGGGCCGCCGGCACCGGACGGCGCGTTGAAAAACAATTCAGCGTCACCGGGCGTCCCGTCGTCGTGATTCACAACGTGGCCAATGGCCGCATCGAAGTCAAGTCCTGGAAGAATGCCGAAGTCAACGTCGTTGGCACGCAAACTTCCAACAAAATTGGCTTCGACATCGAGCAAGTGGGAGACCGCATCGACGTCACTGCCAACGTGCTGGACACAACGGCCCGGCCTTTGGAACTCGAAGCCAATTTGCAGCTTACGGTTCCGGAAGAAACCGAACTTCAGCTCAAGACCGAGACTGGCCTTATCTACGTCGAGCAGGTCGTGGGCGACATGAAGCTCGAAAGCTATGCCGGCGACGTCCACCTGAAGGAAGTTTCGGGCTACATTATCGTCAAGACCACCAGCGGCTCGCTGGTTTGCACGCAATGCGCGGGCAAGCTTGATTTCAGTTCCATCGGCGGAAATGCGCAGATTCTTCAGCCCCAATTGAACAATGTCAACCTGATGACCACGACGGGGAACGTTCTATTCGATGGAGAGTTCGTGCGCACGGGCCTCTATTCCATGAAGAGCGGCAAAGGCCTCGTGGAAGTGCGCTTCTCCAGTACCGATTCCTTTGACCTGAAGGCGCAGACTGCCACCGGCGTCGTCGACAATCAGGCGGTTGCCTTTCTCAAGCCTGATTCCCACGGTGTAAAGCACATCGCTTCGAAATGGACCCACGGCCTCTTCGGCACTGTTGGCATGGGCCTCGCGAAAGTCGAACTCTCCTCCTACAGTGGTACAATCCGCATCATGAAGCGCGATTAATTGATCGCGCTAGGACACAGCGCGCCCATACTGGCCGCACTCTACACAGACCTGTGACGCAACCGACCTCTTTGCGTGGCTCCGCGGCCCGCACTCAAGTCATATGCCTTGCCGGTTTTATGGGTTCCGGCAAGACTACCGTTGGCACTCTTCTCGCGCGGCAGCTTGCGTGGCGCTTCGTCGATTTGGATGAACGCATCGAGCAATCTGCCGGTCTTACCATCCCTCAGATTTTCGAGCGCTTCGGCGAACCGGCTTTTCGCCAGATCGAAGCGGATCAGTTGCGCGCAGCCTTGGGCCGCGCTTCCGAACTTAAAGAAGCCACCGTCCTCGCGCTCGGAGGCGGCACCTACGCTCAGCCCGGCTGCCCGGAATTTCTGCGAAACGCCGGCGTCCCTGTTCTGTGGCTCGATTCGCCCATCGAGCTTCTGCTTTCCCGCTGTATGACCATGACCGGCCGCCCGCTCTTTCGCGATGAATCCAGCTTTCGCGCGCTCCATGCGCAGCGTCTTCCCTCGTATCAACTGGCGGATCATCGTGTGGACAGCTCCAGCGATCCCACTCAGGTCGTAGCAGAAATCCTCCGCCGCGGCATTGTCGTGGCAGGTGGCAGCGAAGCACATCTCGTCGTCGAAAAACCAAATTCTTGACTGGCCTTCGTTAGAATAAGCATCGGAGATTCTTTCTCCGCAAATCTTCTACGTCGTGCTTCGCGGGCTGCTGCGAAGGGGGATTCCATGAACAAAAAACTTTCGGGGCCTTGGCCCAAATTCTCTCTCTCCCTCGGCCTCGCGCTGATTCTCGCCTGCGCCGTCGCAGGCCTTGCCGCTCAAAAGAAGAACTCCGCAGCGCCGCGCGCTTCCGTCTTCGCCCAGGACAAAGGTAAGCTCACCATCAAGCTCGAGGGACAAACCGTTGGCCACGAAGAATTCGAAATCACGCCTGCCGCCGGCACCTGGCTCGCCAAGGGCATCGCGGACATCAAGCCTTCCGCAAAGCACCGCCAGCAAAGTCTCTGGCTCGCTCACCCTTCTGCCCGATGGCGCTCCCGTCAGTTACGAATGGACGTCGCAAGCAGAAAAAACCAACAGCGCGAACATCCTCTTCGCAAACGGTATCGCAAAAATGACCCTGCAAATGCAGGGCGCTCATCCCTTCGATCAGACTTTCACGTTCGGAACTCCGCTCATCGCCGTCCTCGACAATAACCTCTACCACCAGTATGCAGTTCTCGCCCGCGTCTATGACTGGTCCAAACGCGGCCCGCAAACCTTCCCTGTTTTCATTCCCCAAGAGCTCATGCCCGGCACCATCACGGCTGAATCCACAGGCTCCGCCACCCTCGATGGAAAACCCTACGAAGGCTTTCGCGTCAGCACCACCGATCTCGAAGTCGACCTCTACCTCGATTCGAATCATCGCTTGATGCGTCTCGAAGTCCCCGCCGCCAAAGTCTCCGTCATTCGCGACTAGCGTTCTTTCTTCTCTCCCGTTTTCGCTGCGTTCTCTGTGCACTCTGCGTTAAAAGCCTACTGTCGAATCCCCCCATTTCTAATCCCAGCCAACCAAGGCGACGCACCTTCAGATTCGTTATGAAACGAAATTTCTTCTCTCCCCTAAAAGAAAAAGCGCGGTGTGACCTCTCACGGTCACACCGCGCCAGTTTGTGCTCTGATTTTGAGAAGGAAAAACTTACCGTGCTACAGGCCGTTGAAACACCGGCCCCGTGCCAGGTCGCCGCAACACATAGCCCTGCGGCTGCCCATGGGAATGCGTGATCGCATGCCCATTCGAATGGCCGGCACCGATATGTCCGTGGTGTCCGTTGCCGTTGCCATTGGCCGGCGCGGGCTGCGGCATCCGCGCCGGATTACCGATAGGGCGGAGAGTAACCGGCACTGCATGGACGTGATCGCTGATCGCCTGCAGCCTCTTCAAAATGGACTGCCACTGTTCCCAATCCAACTGGCGAAGGAACGGCCGCAATCCCTGGATGAACGGATCCTCGAGCAGCGCTTCGCCGTCGGATTCCGGAATAAAGAAGCGGTTCAAGCCCACATTCAGCGCTTCGGAGATCTTCTCCAGAGTGCCGAGGCTCGGCGTCATCTGGCCGCTCTCGATGCGGGACAAGTAAGACCGCGACACCTTCGAGCGCGACTGCAGCTGGCTCTGGGTCATCGCGCGCGATTCGCGCAACTGGCGAATCCGCTGGCCGATATTCTCGACCGTCTGTTGGTTGGCGAACTTTTCGGACGTGGGCTCAGCGGCTGCTTCCTCCGGAGGTGCCGGTGGAGGTATCAGGAACTCCAAACGCTGAGGTAAGGCGCGCACACATCGTCGGCAATTTCCCGTGCGCGTCCGGTATTGGACGAGACCACATGTCTTACAGCGAATGACTTCCCTATCCATTTCGAACGAATTCATCGTTTCTTTTTCTATTTGCACAGACACCGGTACTCCTCGCTGACTTTGTGCGGCGTGCGGATAGTGGGGGGAACCCCGGAACGTCGTTCAGGGGAAGGCAGAAAACTGGCGCGACGGGAGTATCGTGCGTTTGGTCATTTTCTGTCAAGAGTATTTTTGAACTATTTTTGTATATGCAGTTTTTCCTGCCGCATCTCTACGAAAAATTTTCGCTGTCCCTTCGGCCAGTCTCCGGCAATTTTTTCACTCTTCCACAATCTATTGTGGGCTTCGCTGCGAACCATCAATCCCTTTGTGCTGGCCCTCCAAGTTGCACAATCACTCCTGACGGTGCGCCTTTTGCATCCGCCATCCTCATCTTAACCGTCTTCAGCCGTTGTACGATGTCCTCTGCCCCAAGTTGGGACACAAGCAAAGAGACCTCATGCCCGAGCTGCCAGACATCACCGTCTACATCGAAGCTCTGGAAACCCGCATCCTCGGCCAAACCCTGGAAGCCGTGCGCAGTCGTCAGCCCTTTTCTCCTGCGCACCGCTAATCCTCCCCTCGCCGACGCTTCCGGCAAAAAGGTCCTCCTAATCCGCCGCCTCGGAAAACGGATCTGCATCGGCCTCGAAGACGACCTCTGGCTAGTCCTCCATCTAATGATTGCTGGCCGCCTTCATTGGCACCCGCTCGGCAGCAAAGCCCGGCCGCGTAAAAGTTTCCCCGCCTCGTGGTCTAGCCGCATTCGATTTTTCCAACGGCTCTCTTCTCTGGACCGAAGCCGGTTCCCAAAAGCGCGCCTCTCTTGCACGTAGTCTCCGGCGAAGACGGCCTTCATTCTCTCGATCCCGGCGGCCTGGAAGTCCTCGACGCCACTCCCGAGCAATTCGCCGCCGCTCTTCTCTCCGCTAACCACACTCTCAAGCGCGCCCTCACCGACCCGCGCATCTTCAGCGGCATCGGCAACGCCTACTCCGACGAAATCCTCTGGGAAGCCAAACTCTCGCCTCTCGCGCTCACGCAAAAACTCTCCGTTCCCGAAATCAAGCGCCTCTACGAAGCCATCCGCTCCAGCCTCATCCGCTGGACCGATCGCCTTCGCGCCGAAGCCGCCGTCAAATTCCCGGAAAAAGTCACCGCCTTCCGCGAAGGCATGGCCGTCCACGGCCGCTACAAACAACCCTGTCCGCGCTGCGGCACCAAGATACAGCGCATCCGCTACGCCAGCAACGAGACCAACTATTGCCCCACCTGCCAAACCAACGGCAAACTCCTCGCCGACCGCGCCCTCTCCCGCCTTCTCCGCGAAGACTGGCCCCGCTCCCTCGACGAACTCGACCTCCTCATCTCCAAAACCAAGTGAGCCATCGCGCGTCGAAGCTAAGTGCCGAAGAAGACGCATCCTGCGGGCAAAGTTAAGTTCAAAGACGCCAGGATTACTTCCTGCGATACACTGCTGGCTTCTCAACCTGGAGAAACGCATGCCCACACGCGACGATGCCTGGAAGCTGCTGTGCGAATTCACCGAATCGGAGAGCCTGCGCAAACACATGCTGGCCGTCGAAGCCTGCGTCCGCGCCTATGCGCGCAAGCAGGGCGCCGATGAAGAGACTTTGGGGCATCACTGCGCTGCTCCACGACTTCGATTACGAGCGCTGGCCCAACAACGAACACGCCGCCGACGCCGGGCATCCCGCGGAAGGCGCGAAAATTCTGCGCGAGCGCGGCTACTCCGAAGAAATCGTTCGCGCCATTCTTTCGCACGCGGATTATTCCGGAGTCGCGCGCCAATCGCCGCTCGAGCACACGCTTTTCGCCTGCGACGAGCTCGCCGGATTTCTCACCGCGTGCTCCTACGTTCGCCCCTCGAAAAGCATCCTCGATCTCGAAGTGGACTCCGTGAAGCGCCGCCTGAAAGACAAAGCTTTCGCCAAGGGCGTGAGCCGCGAAGATGTCCGCAAAGGAGCGGAAGAGCTCGGCATCCCGCTCGAAGAGCACATCGGCTTTTGCATTTCCGCGATGCGCGAGGAAGCCGACGCGCTCGGCCTCCGCGGCAATATCGGCGCGCAAGCCGCCGGCTCCTAAATTGCCAGACAGACTATTTCGGGATCACTCGTAACGCAGAGCGATAAGCGGATCGACGCGCGTGGCGCGGCGCGCGGGAATGTAGCAAGCCAGCAGAGCGACGGCAGCCAAGAGAATCGTCACGCCGGCAAACGACGCGGGATCATACGCACTCACGCCATAGAGCAAGTGCACAAGGGCGCGCGACAGCGCGAAAGCAGCCGCCAATCCAATCGCGGCGCCAATCAAAAATAATTTGAAGCCCTGCGAAAAAATCATCCTCAACACATCGCGAGGCTGCGCGCCAAGCGCAACGCGCACTCCAATTTCCTGCGTGCGCTGCGTCACCGCAAACGAAAGCACGGCATAAATTCCGAGCGTAACGAGCAACAGCGCCAATCCCGCAAAACCGCTGAGCAACGACGCCTGCATTCTCCGCGAGGATAGATTCTCATCGACAAGATCCTCGAGCGGCATCACCCCGGCGACGGGCTGCTCCTTGTCCACCGACCAGATTTGCTGCCGCACGATTTCCGCGAGCGCCATCGGGTCGCCCGAAGTTCGAACGGCGAGATACTCCGGGTCAAAGCCATCGTCCTGCTGCTGATACGGGAAATACATTTCCGCTCGCGCGGGAATATCGAGGCCGGCCTGGTGAATGTCACCGACGATTCCAGCCACGGTAATCCATGGAGACTTTCCGCTGTAGCCTCCGGTTTTGAAGCGTTTTCCGACGGGGTTTTCGCCAGGCCAATAATTTCTCGCCAAGGTCTGATTGATGAGCGCCACGAGTGGTTTCCCGAAGCCGTCGCCTTGTTCGAATAAACGGCCTTCGATGAGCTTCATCCCCAGCGCGGCGGCGTAATCCTTGCTGATGATGCGCACGTTTGGAATGAGCGCATGTCCGGGTGCGGGCTCCGGTTTCCCCTCGAGAGTGACGCCCATCGCGCCGCCGGCATTCGTGAGCGGAATCCAAGTGGTGTATCCGGCCGCAACGACACCCGGGAGACTCTCGACTTTTGCAAGCACTTGATCGTAAAAAGCAGTTCGGCGCGCGAAAGCTTCGTATTTCTTGCGCGGCAAAGGCGTGTGCATCACGAGCACATGATCGGCGCGAAAGCCTGGATCGAGGTGATAGAGATTTTGGAGGCTGCGAATCATGAGCGCGCCACCGGCAAGCAAAACGATGGCGAGAGCGACTTCGCAAATAACGAGAGCATCGCGCAGCCGCTGGCCTCCCGAACCAACGCCGCTTTGGCCGCCGCCCTGTTTCAACGAAGGCGTGAGATGAAATTGCGAACGCGCGACGCTGGGATGATTCCGAACAGGACGCCGGTCGCGAGAGTGACCGCCAGCGTGAAGAGCAGCACGCGCCCGTCAACACCGGTCCCCGCCATGGGCGCGATGCCCGCCGGAATCAACGTGGCAAGAAATTTTGTTCCCCAGACGGAGAGAAGCAAACCCGCAATGCCCGCAAGCATCGCGAGCAAGACGCTTTCCGTCAGCATCTGCTGGACAATCCGGCCGCGCGTGGCACCCAGCGCGAGACGCATCGCCAGCTCTCGCCTGCGTCCGGTGGCGCGAGAAAGCAGAAGATTTGCGACATTGGCGCACGCGATGAGCAGAACGAAACAGACGGCTCCGACGAGCATGAGAATCGCGGGGCGAACATCGCCGGCGAATTCCTCGCGGAGCGGGACGGCGAATGCGCCAACCTTGGCGTTCGAATCGGGATGTTCCTTTTGCAATTGCTCGGCGATCACGGCCAGATCGGCGTTCGCGTTCTGCAGCGCGACGCCAGGCTTGAGGCGGGCAACCACTTCGAGAAAATGGCTGCCGTGATTGGCCAGTTCTTCCTTCGTGAAGCGCTGCGGGAGTCCAGAGCTCCGCTTCGCGGTCTGGAAATTGAAAACCGCGCTTCATCACGCCGATGACGATGCACTTCTCGTAGTTCAGCGAGATTTCTTTGCCGAGAATTTGCGGATCGCCGCCGAATCTTCGGAGCCAGAGACCATGACTGAGAATCGTCACAGGCGTTGCGCCAGGAACGTCATCCTCGGGACGAAAGTCGCGGCCGAGTTCAGGAGTCACACCCAACACGGAGAATAGATTTGCAGTCACCTCTCGCCCGGTGAGCTTTTCCGGAAGGCCCTCGCCGGTAAGATTGAACGAACCTCCAAAACCGGTGGCAGCCACGTCGTCAAAGACCTGATTGCGCGTTCTCCAATCCGAAAAATTTCCAGGCGCGGGAGTGTCCTTGGGAAATCCATAGGCCGAAGCGTCTTCCCAAATGATGACCAGGCGATTTGCATCGCGATACGGGAGCGGGCGCACCAGCACAGCGTCGGCAATGCTGAAGATCGCGGAGTTCGCAGCAATTCCCAAGGCGAGAACCGCGACAGCAAAAAAAGTAAAGCTAGGGCTCTTGCGCAGCATGCGCAAGCCGTAGCGAATGTCTTTTAGTAAGTTGTCGAGATAGCTTGTGCGGCGGGAGTCGCGGCAATCTTCCTTGACCTGTTCAACGCCGCCAAATTCGCGCAGTGCCGCATGGCGTGCTTCTTCCGGCGTCATTCCCGCGGCGAGATTCTCTTCGGTTTGGCGTTCAATGTGAAAGCGCAGCTCCGAGCCAAGTTCCTGCTCGACGGTGTTCCTTCGCAGAGCTGAGCGGAGCCAGTTCAAAGCGTTTTGGACCCAGCGCATACTGAGTTCCTCCTCAGACCGTCTTCAGGACCAGGCCGATCGCCGATGAGAGACGTTCCCAGTTCGATTCCTCGGACCGGAGATACTTCTGGCCCGCGCGGGTGAGCGAATAATATTTCGCGCGGCGATTGTTTTCCGATTCTCCCCACTTGGCCTGGATCCATGCCCGCTGTTCGAGGCGGTGCAGCGCGGGATAGAGCGCGCCCTGATTCACCTGTAGGACGTTGTTGGAGACCCGACGAATTCGCTGAGCAATAGCCCAGCCATGCATCGGCTCGAGCGCAATGGTCTTGAGGATGAGGAGGTCGAGAGTACCTTGGACGAGGTCGGTGGGTTTGGTCATTGAAACTCCCCTTAGTTACTGACAGGGATTATGCAAGCACTCCTGTCAATAAGCAAGGGGAAGGATACGCGGAAGCAAAAGGGGGAGGAATCGAGCATCGGATTTCATATTCGAATCGAAGTCAGGCTAAAATGAAGGAGTAATGCTCACACAGATCAAAAGTACTGATGCCGCTGCGAGTGGCCGGCCGCGACGGAAGACTTACGGCGTGCGCGTTGGCCACGTCCTCGTTGGCGGCGGCGCGCCGATTGTCGTGCAGTCCATGACCAACACGGATACGGCGGACGTCGCGACAACGTTTAAGCAGACCATGGAGCTCGCGGAAGCCGGATCCGAAATTGTGCGCTGGACAGTAAACGTGCCGGAAGCTGCGGCGGCCGTGCCGGAGATTAAGAAGCGGCTGCTGGACGCCGGTTGCAACGCGCCGATCATCGGCGATTTTCATTACAACGGGCACGTTCTCCTGACGAAGTATCCGGAGTGCGCTAAGTCGCTGGACAAGTACCGCATCAATCCAGGCAACGTGGGCGCGGGGCAACGCCGCGACGAGCAGTTTTCCACGATCTGCAAAATTGCGCGCGACAATGGTAAACCCGTGCGCATCGGCGTGAATGGCGGCTCGCTCAATCAAGAGCTAGTGATGCACAAGATGCAAGAGAACACGGACAAGAACCTGGGCAAAGAGTCCGAAGAAATTATTAATGACTGCATGGTGCTCTCAGCGCTTCAATCGACGGAATTGGCGCTCGAGTGCGGGCTGCGCCACGATCAAATTATTATTTCGTGCAAGACTTCGCGGCCGCGCGATTTGATTACCGTCTATCGCGATTTGTCCAGCAAGACCGAGCAGCCGCTGCATCTCGGCTTGACGGAAGCTGGCATGGGAATGAAGGGCCAGATCTGGTCCGCGGCGTCGCTGGGCGTTTTGCTCTACGAAGGGATTGGCGACACGATTCGCATTTCGCTCACTCCGAAACCCGGCGGCGACCGTCGCGAAGAAGTTTATGCCGCGTGCGAACTGCTGCAAGCGCTTGGTCTGCGTTCGTTTTCGCCGAGCGTCACGGCTTGCCCTGGTTGCGGCCGCACCACGAGCACCACGTTTCAGGAATTGGCGGAACGCGTTCAGGACTACATACGCGAGAGCATGCCGATCTGGAAAACACAGTACGAAGGCGTGGAAACAATGACGCTGGCGGTGATGGGTTGCATCGTGAATGGCCCGGGCGAATCGAAAGCCGCGAATATTGGCATCAGCCTGCCGGGGACCGGTGAGGCACCGCGTTGTCCCATATATATTGATGGGAAGAAGGATGTGACGCTCGAAGGAACGTACGACGAGCTGGCTGCCGCTTTCCAGACGCTCGTCGATAATTACATCGCGAAAAAATATCCGCGCAAGACCGCGGAAGTTGTTCCAGCCAGCCGCTGACCTGTAAGAAAAAAAGTCCAGACTACGGAAGACGCGGCGATTGCGGAGTGGCAACGCTGCGCAGCTTTTCGAGCGCCATCAGACGCGCGCGTGAATAGGCTTGTTTGATCCTCAAGCAACTGATGCGCCCAATGCGCGCCTATGGCGATCGCGTGAAACTCGAACGCGAGGCGCGTCGCGTCGAGTTTTGGGTCGAGGTGGCCAGCTTTTGCGCCCCTTGCACCGAGCGAGTGATAGCGCGAATCCATTCGTGCATGATTTCGGCGATGCGGTCTCGCACAACGCCCAGCCGGCCATCGAACTCGAACGAAGCAGCAGTAAAAAAGCATCCACCCTCGAAAACTCGTTTTTCGACGAGGATCAGCCAATGATCGATCAAAGACCAAAGTCGCGGCATGCCCTTGGGAGCGGCGATGGCCGGGCGCGTCACCTTATCGATAAAAACCTGGCGCGCCATTTCGACGGTGGCGAGTTGCAATTCTTCCTTCGAACCGAAATGGGCGAAGAGGCCGCTCTTGCTCATACCAAGCTGCTCGGCAAGCGAGCCGACGGTGAGACCTTCCAAACCTTGAGCGGAGGCGATATCGACGGCGCGGGCAAGGATGGCTTCGCGGGTGCGCAGACCCTTGGCCTGGCGTCGGAGCACGGGCCGGTGGAGACGCCTTGGTGCGCTTTTTGACAGCGCTTTGCGGGAAATGGAGCGAAGAGCGCGCGGCATGAAGATACTGTAACACAAGACACAAATAAGCACGAACGTTCGTTTACTGTGATATGCTCTTCCGCCCTGAGGTGTGCTCATGGCAAATGCCATCGTCCTCCGTTCCCTCCCTTCCTCCGCCGTGCTACGCAGCGCTTTACTTATTGCGGTCTTCTTCGGCACGGGGATCGCGCCACGCGTCGCGCACGCGCAAGAGCTGCCGCTGGAGCGCTGCGACGTGCTACCCATGATCGAAGTGCAAGTGGCGGGACTGCACAAGTGGTTCCTGGTGGACACGGCGGCGACGTCGATCCTGAATCTGGAATCGTTCGCCTCAGGTCAAGCGCGAGACATCCACGTGACGTCGTGGAGCGGCACACTCGCGACCAGCGCAAAGGAAGTGACGTTGCCGGACTTAACGGTGGGTCGAACGAAACTGCTCGAGGTGAAATTGCCCGCCATCGATCTTTCTGCGATTGGAAAAGCTTGTGGTCGAAAAATCGACGGCATCCTGGGGGTCGATCTCCTGGGAAAACTGGGGGCCAGCATCAACCTGAAAGAGCAGACGATTCATGTCGCGACAGCGGACGAAGTGCATGGCGCGCAAATGGTGACGGCGATGCAGCACGAAATGCACCGGTGCGTCGATGCCTTCAATGAGTCGGACGAAGAGAAATTTGGCGACTGCCTGGACCCGAAAGATTGTTCTCTTCTCGACAGACACGGAACTCTATGGCCGGGAACAAGTAGTAGGCTATTTCCGCCAGAGGTATTTTCATCAGCAGCCAGCCGCGAAGCTGGAAATCCGTGAGAGCGCGTTTCATCCCATCGGCGAAGCGGTTTGGTACGAGTACGAATTTACGATTGACTCAGTCGTGGGGCAGAGCTGCACGGGCGCGGCATGGCCATGTGCAAGAAGTCCGAAGGACATTGGCGGATGGCGAGCATGCATCATTCGATCGCCGAGCTGGAATCCGCGGCGGTTCCAAGGGAAAAGCGCCAGAAGCAGTGATATCAGTGCGACGCGGAGGGCTGCGTCCTGGCGGGTGCGTTCACCTGCTGTCTCCTTGAGGATTGACGAGGAACCTTTCTTCTCTACAATGCGTAAGGCAGATCGGGCATAAAGCAGACGAGCCCTAAGGGTTTTGCCAACCGACGGAGAAGAAATGAAAATGTATCGGGCTACGGCGCTCGCGTGCGCCACTTGTTTCTTGCTTACACCCCGCGTGCGGGCGCAAAACGCAGAGTTTACGGAAACCCTGAAGAAAAATCGTGGGGCAATCAGTGTGCAGGACGGAAAACTCGCCGGGCCGAGCGCTGAAGTTCTTCGCGCGGCGCTGGCAGAAGCGCAGTTTGTGGCGCTCGGCGAAGACCACGGCATCCGGCAAATCCCCGAGTTCGCTGCGGCCCTTTGCGCGGAGCTTGCGCCGCACGGATTCCACCACATGGGACTCGAAATCGGCACTTACGTCGCCCCCGACCTCGAAAAGATGGCGCGCAGCGCGGACGGCGCCAAGCAGCTTCGCGGAGTTCGAGAAAAAGTATCCGGAAACGATCGCTTTCTACAACTGGCAGGAAGAATTTGCCATGCTGCAAAAATGCGAGACCGCGGCTTCGCCCGGACACATGACGATCTGGGGCCTGGATCAGGAATTCATGGGCGCGACTGGATTTTTGGCGGACAAGATTCTGGCAACGAACCCAGGCCCAGAAGCGAAAGCCGCTATCGAGACGCTCTTGAAAGAAACCAACGATGCGCACGCCGCCGCCGCAAAGAGCGGCAACCCTGGCGATCTGTTTATGATGACCGCAAAGCAAGAGGAATTAGATCATCTGCGTGACCTGCTGAAGAAACAAGGCAAGCCCGAAGCGCAGAGATTATTTGAAGCCTTCCTGGTCAGCCGCGAAATCTATCAAAAAAACATGAGCGGCGACTACTACAAATCGAACCGCCAGCGCGCGCTGCTGATGAAAAAGAATTTCTCCGAACCGTTTGCGGCTTCTTCGCAAAGCAACGGCGTCTTGCCCAAGGTTTTTTTCAAATTCGGTGCCTATCACATGTTTCGCGGCATCAATCCGCTGCATTCGAGCGAGGTGGGCAACCTGATCGGCGAGGCGGCCGAAGCCAACCAATTCAAGTCGGTGCACATTTTGATTGCAGGCGTGAAGGGCGAGCAACTACATTTTGTGGGCATTGGAAAACCAGCGGAAGCTGCGCCGCTCGATCTTGCAGACGAAAAAGACTCGCCATTTCTCTTCCTCAAGCCGCTGTTCGATGCGCAGGTCGAGAATTCCTGGACCCTCTATGATTTGCGAGCCTTGCGCGACGGTTTTTCAAAGTACGACAAGATCGACCCGGAGCTGGAGCGCGTCATCTTCGGCTACGATTTCGTGGTGTTCGTCCCCGATCCAAAGGCGGCCCACGTCATCCAGTAGCAGACCGGGCGACCTGCGCGGATATGCTAGAATTTTGCAGCGTTGCAAATGGAATGAAAGCGGGAAATCAATTTGAAAATCAGCCGGGAAGATGTGCAAAGAGTGGCGGAGCTGGCCTATCTGGATTTGAGCGAGGCCGAGCTGGAGATGTACCGCACGCAAATTGACGAAATCCTGGAATACATTGGCAAATTAAACGAACTGGACACAGCAGGCGTTGAGCCGATGGCCCAGGTTTTGGCCGACGATCAGACCGCCGACGCGACGTTGCGGGAAGACGTCGTAGTGCCATGCAATGTAGCCGCTGAAATTCTGAAACAGGCCCCCGATCCGGAACCTCCGTACTTTAGAGTACCCAAGGTGATTGAGCGCTGAGTGGGACCGACAATCCTGTCTGTCCGGTTTGGCCAAAAATTAAGCAAATGTTAAGAAGAAGACAGGCAAAAATGCCTCTCCCATCATGACGAACTGGACGATTGACGGAGTAAAAGAAGCGCTGGCCGCGAAGAAGGTTTCGGCACGCGAGCTCGCGTCGGATTTCTACAAGCGAATTGGAGAACGCAACACAGAGCTCAATGCCTATCTGACGCTCTCCGAAGGACGCGCCTACGCCCAGGCGGAACGCATGGATGCTCTGGTCGCGGCGGGGAAACCCCTGCCCCCGCTCGCGGGCGTACCCATCGCAATCAAAGACGTGATCAGCACGCGCGGAGTGCGCACCACCTGCGGGTCGAAAATCCTCGAGAATTACGTGCCGCCCTATGACGCTACAGCCGTCGAGCGGCTCGAAGCCGCAGGCGCCGTAATTCTTGGCAAAACCAACTGCGACGAGTTTGCCATGGGCAGCTCGAACGAAAACTCAGCCTATGGCGCGTCCGAAACCCGGAAGCGACGGACCGCGTGCCAGGGGGTTCGAGCGGCGGCTCGGCGGCAGCGGTGGCGGCTGGCTTGGCCGTGGCGTCTCTGGGAACCGACACGGGCGGATCGATCCGCCAGCCGGGGTCCTTCTGCGGGATACCCGCGATGATGGGAAGCTACGGACGTGTTTCCCGTTACGGACTCATCGCCTTTGCATCCTCCTTGGACCGCATTGGCCCGTTTGCGACGAACACTCGCGACGTCGCTGCAGTCCTACAAGTGATCGCGGGGCGCGACGCGAATGATTCGACTTCCACCACTGCGCCTGTGCCGGATTACCGAGCGTCGATGGAAAAGCCGGTCAAAGGGCTGAGGATCGGCATTCCCAAGGAGTATTTCGCCGAAGGAATGGACGCTGGCGTTCGCACGAAGATCGAAGCGGGAATCGAGGTTCTCAAGAAACTTGGGTGCGAGCTGCGCGAAATCCATATGGCCCATACGGACTACGCGATCGCGACGTATTACATAATCGCGACGGCCGAAGCGAGCTCCAACCTGGCGCGGTACGACGGGGTGCGATACGGCCTGCGCGTGGAAGACGATTCCCTGCTCGCGATGTACCGCAAGACGCGAGGAGCGGGATTCGGCGCCGAGGTCAAGAGACGAATTGTCCTCGGTACCTATGTATTGTCCGCGGGCTACTACGACGCGTACTACCTAAAGGGTCAAAAAGTTCGCGCACTGATTGCCCAGGATTTTCAAGACGCCTTCCGAAAGTGGACGTGATCGTGACCCCGACGTCGCCGATTCCCCCGTTCAAATTAGGGGAAAAAACGAACGATCCGCTTCAGATGTATCTTGCTGATATATATACGGTTACGGGATCTTTGGCGGGGGTACCGGGCATCTCTGTTCCTTGCGGAAAAATCTGCGGGAAGCTGCCAGTGGGTTTGCAGATCTTTGGGCCAGCATTTGGCGAAGCCACCGTGCTGCAACTGGCGCACGCGTTTGAGCAGGCCGGCGGGGGATTAGTCTGATGGACAGGAGTGCAAGCTAGTCGTGCCGAAAAAACTTGCTTCCATCCTCGACTGCATGGCCAAAGCGCAGACCGGGCTTTTGTCCGCGGCTGATTCCGTCGCGGCGGAAGAATGGACGATCCGGCCAGGCGAAGGGAGATGGTCGGCAGCGGAACTCATCGCACATTTAATGATGGTGGAACGAGCGGTGATTGGAAAAGCGGACCGGCGTTCGCGCAGAAGCCGCCGAAGCGCGTTTCATTGTTAAAGAGAATTCACATACCGATGGCGCTTGTGGAGTCGCGCTGGATTCGCCGCAAGTCGCCAGTGCCCGTTGAGCCGGAGATGCTGCGCGATAAAGAGGAAATGCTCGCGGAATTGCGCACCGTGCGGGAGCGTTCGCTGGCATTTCTGGAAGAAACAAAGAGTCGGAACTTGGATGAATACTGCTGGGCGCATCCGGCGCTCGGAACATTGAACGCGTATGAATGGATGCAATTCATCGCGTCGCATGAAGTGCGCCACACAAAACAGATGCGAGAAATTGCGGCCAGTCTACCGAAAGCCATAGAGAGTTTGCAAAAGTAGGACATTTTTTCCCTCCTGTTCCCCTTATTTGCGATTCGTACCAGCCGGCCCTCGCGTACCCAGTATTAGATAATGTCTTTTTACACAGGGGCTTGGAACAAAAGTACTAGGCTTTTCGTTTTAGGTAGAGAGAACGGAACTACTATTGCTCTACAAACGGTGCATCGCGTACGCTGCAAAAAGCATCAAACGTAACAGCAGCGAGAAGTAGACGCGCGGTGTGGCAGACAGTAAGAGGGACAAGGCCATGGTTACCGTAAAATCGAGCCAAAAGATCTTTACCGACGCGGAAATTGCCAGCCTGACTGGAATTTGCGTCGATCACATCCGCAATTTTGCGAAGAGCCGCCACTTGGGCTTTATCGCGCGGGCCGCGGAAGCGGCTGGCAAGCAGGCGGACCAATGGCTGTTTACCCTGTCCGACTTGATGGTGCTGGTGACGTTGTTCCCGCGCTGCACACACTAAATATTCGACGAGCTTGGATCCAAGAAAGGCTCTTTCCGGTACTCCGGAAAGAGCCTTTTGCATTTGCGACAGCCGCGACAGCCGCGGAGGGCAGTTGCGGGGCCGTGAGCAGCGGGGTATGCTCGACCGGGGGCAAACCGGCTCCTCCGTCCGGCATCTGATAGGCCAGAAACCGCCATGAGATTGTCTTCTACCGTCGCTTTGGTCATGCCATTGGCTTTGCTGAGTTGGGTGGAAACGACTTGGCATGAGCCAGCCGCCGCTGCATCCGCCCGGCAGCGGGATACGACCAGCGCCCAGAAGCCTGCCACCGACGCCGCAGCCAACCCCTCCACGCCTAGAGGTCTTCCCCGCGGCAAAAAGCTGGTGCTGAAGGATGGGACTTTCCAGCTCGTCCGAAGCTATGAAAAGAACGGCGACCGAGTTCGCTATTTCAGCGTCGAACGAGGCGCCTGGGAAGAGATTCCCGACGCGCTTGTGGATTGGGACGCGACAAAAAAAGCGGAAGCAGCTGACGAGAAAACAACCTCGGCTCTCTTAGAAAAGGTTCGGATCCAGGAGGCAGCCGCGAATGCGGAAACGCCCGTGGATGTGGACGCCAGCTTGAGGGTGGCACCTGGGGTATTCTTGCCTGACGGGGAAGGCATGTTCGCGCTGGAGGGCAAGTCGATCAGGAAGATCGAGCAGGCTGGCTCGCAAGTGCGAACGGACAAGAAAAATGTTGTGAAACAGGTGCTCTCGCCCATACCGATTGTCCCCAGCAAACACTACATTGAACTCCCGGGCGCCAAAGCGTCGGTGCGGCTCACGAGCACGCAGCCGGAGTTCTATCTGCGCGAGACGGCCACGGACCCGGAACACGATTCGACGTTGCTGAGAACCAAGCGGCAAGGCGAGTCTGGGCCGGAAGTGGCCTTGGTTCATGCCCTGGTGAAGGGAGACAAGCGACGACTCGAGTCCATCCAAAGCTTGTTTGGCCAGGAGATCTCTGAGGACAGGGATGAAATCGCGATCCAGCGCTGGGAAGTCGCTCCGGAGATTTACAGATTCACGCTGAGCGCGCCGCTGCCCCCCGGCGAATATGTGCTTGCGGAAGTCCTGTCGGATGGAATCAACCTGTACGTGTGGGATTTCGGAGTGGATGCGCCACCCGCATCCAAACCCGCTCCGCACTAGACTGGAACTGTTGGTTAACAATAAGACCCCCCTCCCTGACCCCCTCCCCCGGTTTTTGTAAGTGCGGATTCTAAAGGACTTTCATCATCCTGGGCAGTCGGCACGCAAATCGGGGAAAAAATCTAAGGCTCGAACAAGAATTTGACCGTGACGGTGACGTGAGCGGGGACTGGCTTTCCGTGCCGCGTGGCCGGTTCGTATCGGTACTGCTTGAGGGCTGCCATGGCGGCGCTTTGTAAGGAAGGAGATCCTCTGAGGGCCTTCATGGACTTCACGTTGCCGGATGTATCCACGAGAGCGTCGAACGTCACGTTGTCCGAGCTGCCTGCGGTAAAGTCTGGCAAAGTATTCGGCGAGGCAATCGCACGGACCGACTTGATCAATTTCGGTGGGACGATAGCCACTTCGTCGGAGGATGAGGCAGCGGAAACCAGCGCGGCTTTGCTTAACGGCAGCGGCGCAGAGCGTTTCTCGGCAAAAGAAGCAACCTCTGGTTTATCCTGCGCCCCCGCCGCATCGGGCGCTGATTTGACGGCAACCGCTGTCACGGGCACGGCGGGTCTGGAAGGCTCCGCTGTTCTTAACGCTGCAGATTGCGACGCATCATCCAAAGCCACGCTTGACGGAGTTGCAGGAGCCTCGCTCGTCTGCGGAGACTTGCCAGAATCGGCCGGTGCGCTTGCTGTCTTTTGAGGCGGTGGAGCAGCAGGATGTGCCGCGATACTTGGAGCGGTGCTGGAGACAAAATTCTTCAACAGCGGCAGGCCCGGAAGCAGATTCTGGTACCACGCCGCGCCCGCTACGACGAGCACAAACGCCGCAAAGAGTAAGTCCTTGCGCACAGCTGCAGGATGGCTGTCCGCGGCAGCCTTTTGCTTAGGCTTGGGGGCGCGCTTTGCCATAGGCTTTGCGCCTTTGAAATCGAGCGCGGGTTTTGGCAGAAGATCTTCTTCGGAAAATGGCGGCTCGGTGGCGTCGGTCGGCAGCGAAGTAGATACGCGGTGGAGGAGCACCATGGGCGCTTGCGACAGCGCTAGAATTTTCCGTTGGCGATTCTTGCGATACTTCGCCAGCCGCAGTCAGCAATTTTAGCAACTGTTCGCCGGTTGCCTCCGCAAGAACAGGAGCTTGGGCAGGAACGTCGACCGGAGCGAGCGGAGGTTCGGGAGCTGTTTTGCGAGGAAGACCGGGAATCGCAGCGGGGGCGGGTAAATTCCCTGTTGCGTTCTGCGCTTGAAGCAATTTCAATTGCTCACGCAGCGCCTCGACTTCTTCGTTCAGCATGGCAATTTCCTGCGCGCTAGGAGCGTGCGCAGGCGCGATTGGCTCACTAGAGAAGATGTCTTCTGCGTCTTGCGCCGATTCATCCGGTTCTTTTTGCTGGGGCGGGGCCGTAGCGAGCGCAGGGGTTTCGGAAAACTCGATGCCCCAAAATCCGGGAGCGGGTTCGCTGAATTCCACCTCGACGTAACAAATCATTGGCCGAAAATCGCGCTTTCGCGTCACTTGCGCGACGACTTCACGCTTGGTTTCCTTGTGGGTGAGAAACAACAATTGCCCGGGAACCACCACCGCAGCCAGCCGGAGGACTCCGCCATTCTCAAAGACCAGAGCCGTGGTGGTTTCTTCGGTGAAGAGCTCGCGCTGGCTACCCTTTTCTCCAGAGCGCGCGCCGGTTGCGATAACACCTACCTCACAGGCAATTGCATTCATCCTGGGCTTGACCGGAGGGTTTTCTCCAGAAGTTTTCGAGGAACTCGCTGAGGGCGAGACAGTCGAAGGCCGAGTGTCCACTGCGGAATCCACGATAGGGTTGTTCCTCATGCGCCGGAGGACGACGCAGGTTCAATGAACGATCAGGCCGCGGAGAGCCCACACGCGACGGCCCACGCAACACTGGATTATTGCAAGCTACGGGCGCGCTGCCGATAGTACAAACGTACTGCATTGAGGAAGCTGTCCCAAAGGGCAACAAGTTCGAACGGCATGACGGGCCGGCACCAGGCAGCTCACTAGCCAAAAATTCATTCGGGATTTGTGTTGGCTGGGGCGGCCGCGAAAGCTTTCTGAAGCGTTGCGAGAACCTCGGATATGCGAGAGGTTGAGGACAAACCGATGAGCGGCTACTCCTGGCGGAGCGCCTTCAACGGATCGATCCGAACCGACCTGCGCGCGGGGAGGTAGCAGGCAAGCATGGTGACGGCGGCGAGGAGCAGGGGTGCGCCGACCAGAAGGCGCAGATCGCCGGTGCCGACGCTAAACGCCTGGACAAAAACGTCCGTCAGGGCGGAAAGAATTCTTGCCATGGCGATCGCACCGAAGAATCCCAAAACCGTTCCGGAGAGGACCAGCGCGGCGCCTTCGCGCAGTACCAAGCGAAGGACTTGCGCCCGACTTGCGCCCAGGGCCGTGCGGATGGCGATCTCTTTGCGTCTTTGCGCAACCGAATAGGCGGTGATCCCGGCGAGGCCGATGGCTGCCAAGATCAGGCCGAAGACTCCGATGCCGCCATAGGTTTGGACGGCAAAGCGCGTGGATGCCCGGCTGCGATCCAGGAATTCGCTGAGGGTTTGCACGTGGAAGAGGTTGAGATTGGGGTCGATGAGTGCGATTTCGTTGCGAATGCTGGCTAGCGCATCTTTTCCCGCAAGCGGCCCCGCATCTAACCGAACCATGATGGTGATGCCATCGGCGGGCGTGCGCACAAAATCACGCGGAGTCAGGGGCCGATAGGATACGGCTTGGCGGATACCGATTCCGTTCTGCAAATCATGGACGACGCCGACGACTTCGTACGATTGTTGGTCGTCTCGAAGACGCTTTCCGAGGGCATTGCCATTTCCGAAAAATCCGCGAGCGGCGGTCTCATTCAATACGACGGGCAGCACTGCGGGCAGAGCGGACGTACTCGATCCGGCGGCTTCGATCCGTTGATCGCGATCGAGAAATTCCCGGCCTGCGAGCATCGGCTCGCTTAGCATGGCGAAATAGCCCGGGCCCACCGGTTCCTCGATCGCCGGCAGCTGCACACGCGGAGAGTGCTCCGCATCTTCCGCAGTCAACTGCCTGGCTTCATCATCATCCACGACAGAAAAGGGAGGTTGAGCCGCGAAGGCGACGCTGCGCGAAGCAGTGGCGGACTTGAGCAGCGCGGGAAGCTTTTCGAAGAGAGCTTGCGCTTTTTCCGGCGAGAAGCCATCGCGCACCGGATCGATGGACAAGAGAACCATTGCGTGGGGATCGAATTTGGTCTGGACGCTGCTTTCCTTTCCGATGCCGATGACCAGGAAGCCGGTGAGAAGGAGCAGCATGAGCGATGCAGCAACCTGGGCCACCATCAGCAAGTTGCGGAGACCGAAGCGCCGGTAACCCGGCAACTGAAGCGCCGAGCCCTCTTTGAGCGCCGGAGTTAGATCGGCTTTCGTCGCCTGGAGCGCGGGAGCCAAGCTGAACCCGATGCCGCACAGAAGCGCGAGGCCGAATGCGAAAAGGGCTGCGCGCCAATCCAAGCTGAAATCAGTTTCGAAGGGAATCCCCGTGGACGTGGCTGAACTGGGAGTTCAGCACCATGAGGACGTATGCGAGCGCGAATCCTGCGACGCCGCCGAGGAGAGAGAGCAAAATGCCTTCAGCCATCATTTGCCGGATGAGCCGAAAACGGCCGGCGCCGATCGCCAGTCGAATCGCCAACTCCTTCCGGCGGTTTGCGCCGCGCGCGATCAGCATGTTTGCCAGGTTGGTGCAGGCGAGCGTCATGACCAGGCCGGTGAGCAACAGAAAAAAGCCAAGCAATACAGGCCGCAATTGCCGAGGAAGGGGAACACGCGTACCTGCCGGAAGCAAGGTGACGCGTCTGGCTTTGTCGGTGCGCGCCGGCAAGGAAGGATCCTGCTCGTCGAGACGGCGCGTGATGGCGTCGAGAGCGGTTTCCGCGGAATCGATCGTTACGCCTGGCACCAGGCACATCATGGCAAGAAATTCTTTGGCGTTGCGTTGATGCAGAACGTCGTTGGCGAGCTCCGGAGCGAGCTCGGCGGGCACGGTTGTCGGAACGAAAAGCTCAGCGGGATTTATGGAAAAGGCGCCATTGAATTCCTTGGGCGTGATGCCCACGATGGTCGCGATTTGACCATTGAGGCGAAGAATTTGGCCCAGGGCATCGGGAGAGGAGTTGAGGTGATTGCGCCAGAAACGGTCGGTGATCACGACAACGGGCGCGTCGCCGGGCTTGTCCAGTGCGGGGCTGAGGACTCTACCGCGCTGAGGTTGTACACCGAGCACGGCAAAATAATCGGGCGATACAAGTTGGCCGAAGATGCGCTGCGGCTTCGCATGCTCTGCACCCTGAAAGGTTACATTGAACGGGACGCCGATCTGAAAGGCAGCGACCCCGCCGAACAGGTTCTTCTGTTCTCGAAACTGCTCGATGTAGTAATACGACACGGGCTTCTCAGGCATCACCAATTTTTGGGCATTTGCCGCCGCCGGCAGATCACGGAACAGCAAAGCCCATTTCGAGCTGTACACGTTTGTCGTCAGCCCAATGCTGAGTCCCATCGAAATGATGCCGACCAGCGCAAAGCCGGGCGACTTGAGCAGCGCTCGCAGTGCATACCGCATATCGCCGCGCATTTCGCTCAGGTATTCCTGCGGCACGCGAAGTGCGATGTCTGCGATTAGACGTATCAGGCCTGCGGTTCCATGCCTTTTGGCAATGTCTTTTATGACGTCCTCGCCGACTTGCAGGACCTCCGTGCCATAAGCCAGTTTGAATTCGTGCGGAAACGCTCGTGCCAGCAGCCGATATATCCGCGATGCGAAATTCATTCCGTCACCATGGCTTGGGATTGCTTCACTCGAATGGTGCGAACCAATTCCTGCAGGCGCTCACATTCGGCGTCGAGGACGCGTCTGCCGAGTGCCGTCAGCCGATAGTAGCGGCGCCGCGCGTCGTCAAGTTCTGGCGCGGGTCGCTCGTCAGATTCCTCGATCAGCTCCGCCTCGATGAGCCGCTTGATCGATCCATAGAGGGTCGCTGGCCACAATCGCACCTTCCCGGTGGTGCGATTCAGGACTTCCTGCATGATTCCGTAACCGTGCTGCTCACCACCTGCAAGCGAGAGCATGATGTGAAACCACTGGGTCTTGAGCGGAATAAACTCTTTGAGGATCGATCTCAGTCATATTGATATCTATATCAGATCATATCTATATGTGTCAAGAGTGCCGCCATGCGGATCTGCTCGCGTCTTGGGCGATCGGCTCGGTGGAAGCATTATTCATAGCGGAGGGCGACGAGGGGATCGATTTGAGAGGCACGTCGGGCGGGCAGGAGGCAGGCAGTCAGACCCGCCGAAACGACGATGGCGACAACGACAGCGAAAGTGGCCGGGTCTGTGGCGGAAACACCAGAGATTTGGCTGGCGAGAAAGCGCGTGAGTGCGTAGCTGGCGAATACGCCTATTAAAATACCGGCCAGCACCAGGCGGAGGCCGTTGAGAAGCACGAGCCAAAGAATATTTTGCTGTTGCGCGCCCAAGGCCATGCGAATGCCGATTTCGTGAATTTGCAAGGAGACCGTGTAAGCCATCACGCTGAATATGCCGATGACAACCAAAAGCAATCCGACGGAAGCGAAGGCTCCCAGAGTGACGAGTTCAAACTGCGGGCCGCGATAAAATTCGCGGAGCGAACCTTCCAGAGTGCCAGACTTGATGACCAGGACACTGGGATCGATGAGCCAGCACTTCCTGGCCGATGCTCCTCAAGAAATGAGTTTGCGTCAACGGCGGTTCGAACCATAAACGTGCGCCAGCTAAATCCTTGCACGCTGTAGGGGATAAACACTTCCGGAAAAGACTGCCAGGAGTCCGGGCCGCGAGTCTTGTAATCGCCCACGATTCCAACTATCTCGAAATAGATGTTATGGGGCACGTCGAGAAAGGTACGGTCGAGAATCTCCAATTTGACCTTGTGGCCCAGAGGGTCTTCGCCGGGAAAGTATTGGCGAGCGAAGGCCTGGTTCACAATCATCACGTAAAGTTGCCGCGTCCACATCGTCTTCAGAGAAAAATCTTCCGCGAACCAACGGCAGACCGAGCGTTTGGAAATAGCCTTCACTGCATATTTCATATCTAGTTTCCCAGCGTTCGGTGTGAGGCTTGCCAGGAATGATGGTGTCGCTCCAGTCGTAGTTCAGAGGCGGTTCCTGTACGGATTCGGAGACGGAGACGACGCCCGGGAGAGCGCTCAATCGATCAAGGAGACGTCGAGTGAGCGCATTTTGTCTTGTCCGGCGGTCAGAAAATTGCGCATACATCGTGGGATCAAGCCGAAAATAGAGAACATTCCTGGGATTGAATCCCAAGTCAACGCGCGTGAGAACCAGAAAGCTGCGCATCAAGAGGCCAGCGCCGATCAGCAGGAGGATCGAGAAGGCAACTTCGCTCACTACGAGACCGGCGCGAAGCTTACCGTGCCGATAACTTCCGCCGACCCCTTTGCCGCTTCCGGTGAGGCGCGGCTGTAAATCTCCGCGTACGACATGAAGCGCGGGCGCGAGGCCGCAGAGGATCGTCGTCAGCAGAGTTACACCCAGCGACAAGAAAAGGACGGGCGCGTTCATGCGAATCACGGTTTCGTCGGGCAGTGTGCCGCCAGGAATGAGTGAGACGACAATTTTCAAGCCGAAGTATGCCAATGCACAGCCAGTCCCTGAGGCCGCGGCTGCAAGCACGAAACTCTCAACGAGGAGCTGCTGGATCACCCGGCCGCGGGAGGCGCCCATCGTGGCCCGCATAGCGATTTCCCGCTCGCGGGAGGTGGCTCGAGCCAAGAGAAGGTTTGCCACATTGCTGCAGGCGATCAGGAGCAACAGAAGAACCGCAGCGAGCAGAGCATAGAGCGTTTTTTTGAAATCGCCAATCAAGCTGTCGAGCAGAGTCTGCGGAACGATGGCAAACTTCTCGGGAAAAATTCCCTTGGGGTTTTCTTTCTGAAGGCGGTGTGCAATGGCATCGAGATCCGCACCAGCAGCTTTCAAGGTTACGCCCGGCTTAAGACGTCCCATAAGAGCCGCGCCGCCATCGAGAGAGGGTCCGTCCGGGCCGGGTCGCGCGGGCACATAAAATGCGGCATTAAACGCATTGAACTGACGGGGCATGATCCCGACGAGTGTTCTGGGTTGTCCGTCCAGAATGAAATTCGCGCCGAGGATTTTCGGATCGCCACCAAATTCACTCTGCCAGAACCGGTAGTTCATCACGAAAACGAAAGGAGCATCAGGCTTGGCGTCTTCTTCGGACAGCGCACGACCGAAGTAGGGAGCTACGCCCAGGTATTCAAAGGTATTGCCGGAAACCGTCGCACCCGTCGGCCAATAGCGAATCGATTTGCCATCATTAAACTGAAGCCGCACACCTTCATAAGCAATCATCTCTTCGAAGACATGATTCTGTTCGCGAAAGCCACGAAACTCGGCAGGGAAGAAGAAGTTCCGTCCCTTCCATCCACCGGCATTCGCGAGATTACGAATTCCAAAAACAACGAGTCTCTGGAAGTTCCTATAAGGCAGTGCCTCGAAGATAGAGTTGTAGACGACGCTGAAGACGACGGTGCAAGCGCTGACGCCGAGGGCTAGGGCAAAGATGGCAGTCAGTGCGACGCGGCGATCCTTGCGGAGCGTGCGGAGGGCGTAACGGAAGTCGCGGGCGAGACCATCGAGGTAGGATCTCATACCGGCAAACTCTACACCGAAGCGGTCGCGAATTGTAGGGATCTCTCAATGGATGAGAAGGGTAGCTGCCCAGTGCATCGAGTGTTGTGCTCAACGCGAAGGTTAACGCGGAGATGGGAAGCCGAACTATTCCCCGAAGAGCCGGTCTGGCAGCAGGCAGCTGACTGGGCAAAATTTCATTCGGGCGTGGTGTTGTCTGGGGCGGCTGCGAAGACTTCTAGAAGCGTTGCAAGAACGTCGGAGATGCGGAAGGGTTTCTGCAAATGGCGAAGGACGCCGGGACCTTCTGCCTCTTCCGAGGTTTCGATTAGCTCTCCCGACATGTAGATCAGGGCCGGTTTGCTGTCTCCCGCGGCAGCGAGGAGGCGCTCCGCGGCGTGCTTGCCATTGAGATGGCCGCCGTCCTGAGAAAGATTTATATCGCAAAGGATGGCGTCATGAGAGCGCTCGGCAAGGAACGCCAGGGCTTCTTCCAAGTTAGCGGCACAGTCTACGTGCAACTCGCGGGCGGTGAGCCCTTCGAAGAGCAAGCTGCGCAGGCTTTCTTCATCGTCCAAGACGAGAACGGATCTGCCCTTCAACAAGTTGAGATTGGGCGCCGCTGCCGCCAAAGTGCCAGAAAGATTGGTGGAGGGGCGAGTTGCCTGGTCGGCGGCAATAGGGAGATAGACCTTGAATGCAGAGCCACCCGCAGGAAGAGCTTCCGCTTCAATTGTGCCACCGTGTTCGCGAACGATGGACAAGCAGATGCTAAGACCAAGACCAGTGCCGCCGCCAGGACGCTTGGTGGTGTAAAAGGGATCGAAAAGGCGCGGGACGGATTCCGGACGAATGCCTACGCCATCATCCTGAAAGGTGACGGAAATGCGCGAGCCCGCACGGGCGAGGCGAATCTGAATGCGGCCCGATTCACGCACTTCCCGGATGGCCTGCTCGGCATTGGTGACCAGATTGAGAAAGACTTGAATAAGCTGATTGGCGTCGGCAACGACCCCAGGAAAGTCCGGCTGAGGACGGAAATCCACTTCGACGTTATTTCTGCGGAGCGAGTGTTCGTGCAACTGCACGGTGCGGTCGATAATGCTGTTGAGATCGACAGGTTTTTTCTGAGGCGAAGCGGGGCGAGAGAACTCGAGAAGATTCTGAACGATGCGCGCGGCGCGGCGAGCCTGGCGATGCGTTATTTCGAGCTGGCGCTTGGTGGCCTCCTGGTCCGTCTGTCCCTCGCGCAGCAATTCCGTGACGCCAAGGATGGCGGTGAGGGGATTGTTCAACTCGTGCGCGACACCGGCTAGCATCTGGCCCATGGCAGCAAGCTTTTCCGCTTGGATGAGCTGCTCTTCGAGCCGCTTGAGTTCGGTGACATCGCGGCCAGAGAGAACCACGCCTTCGATTTTTCCGGTTTCATCCGCGAGCGGGCTGAAATTGAAACGGATGCGGCGCCAGTCGCCCGACTTGTGGCGCACGCGCGCTTCGAGAGAGCCGAAAGTCTGTCGTCCCGCAAGAATGTCCCGGAACACGGCAAGCAAGATGGGAAGGTCCTCAGCATGGGTGCGTCCGCCAAACTCTGCATTTTCCACTTCCGAGAGGTCATAGCCCAGGACTTCCTCGCAGCGCGGGCTGATGAAAGTGTAATGAGAAGTGGAATCCACGACCAGAATCAGATCCGGGAAGCTGTCGATGAGCCGGCGCGCGAATTCCTGTTCTTTGTGGAGCTGGCGCTCCATCTGGCGGCGGGCGGTGATGTCCATCAGGGAACCTTGATAGCGGATCACGCGGCCGGAGGTGTCGCGCACGGCGCTGGTCGTATTGAGACAGTAGATGGAAGATCCATCCTTGCGCAGCAGAGTGATTTCGCGGCCCTGCGGCCCAGACTGGCGTTCGACTTCTTCCATGAGCGATTTTCTCTCGGCGTAGCCTGTGAAGACTTCCGGCACTCGCTTCGCGAGCAATTCTTCCTTGGAGTCATACCCCAGCATGCGGACGAGTGCGGGATTGACGTCCAGGATGGTGCCGTCCGGAATTGCGATATAGATACCTTCCTGGAGCGTTTCGAAGAGTTCGGTGAAGCGCGCTTCGTTTTTGCGCAAGGCGGTGATGTCGCGGCCGAGGACGGTGAGGCCATGGACTTTGTCGTCGCGAGTCATGGCATGCGCGACGCAATCGTAATAGCAGATGGAGTTCTGCTTCTTGAGGCGAATCTGGATAATGCCGGACCAGTGACGACGCTCGATAAAACGCGGCAGGGCCCGGCGGATCAGTTCGGGACCGTCGCCGCTGCCCTCTTCGAGGAAATCGGTAACCTGGCGTCCGATGATTTGCTGGTAGTTGGCACCGACGAGATCCGCAAAGCTGCGATTCACCGCGCGTATTTCGCCCTCCAGTGAGAGCGCGATGAGAATGTCGTCGAAGGAATCGATGAGGTCGCGATAACCCTGCTGGGAGCGGGAGATGACGGAAAAGAGCTGATCGATCTGCTTTTCGCTCGGAGGCGCGGAATCCCGCTGCTCCAGGCCGGAGACCAGGCCGCGCAGCTCGGAGATTTCCTGCGTGCGCTTCCAAGCGTAGGCAATAAAGAGAACGACGATGACCAGCAGTCCGGGGAGAAGAGGTTCGAGTCGCTGCGTAAGACTACGGATGGTGCCCCACGACACGACCGCAAATCCGATAGAGATCAGAAGAAGGAGGAGAAAGGTGACACGCCAGAGATCCCGTTGACGTTTTTCAAATTGATTGAGACGCGAGGAGACCGTGGCGCGGTCAGAGACGCCTGGGGAAGAATCGCTTCGCCGAAGCTGGGGAGAACTGGTCGTTTTTGGGCATGAGAACGTGGTCGGCGGCTGGCGAAAGGGGCCAGCGAGCCGTCCAAAAGTTACACAATCATTGTAGGAATAGCGCTGCGCCTCGGCAATGACGGGCGGCGCGCGCCGTGCCTGAACGGTACAGATTACGAAGTGGCTAAAAACAAAGCGTCCCGGCCGGTCGGGACGCTTTGCTGGTTTAAGCGTGTTCGATGCGGGAAACCCGCCGTTGAGGCTGTTTAGCCTTCGGTAGCGGCGTCGGCTTCCGTGTCTTTTTGCAGGAAGTCGAGCGCCGCGGCTTCTTCTGCAGTGAGCTCGGCTGCTTCCGGAATTTCCTCGACAGGAGCGGGAGCGGGCATTTCCGTCAGCAACTGAATGCTGCGGTAGTGCTCGAGGCCCGTGCCAGCGGGAATGAGGCGGCCCATGATGACGTTTTCCTTGAGGCCGCGGAGGTAGTCCACCTTGCCGGCGACTGCCGCTTCGGTGAGCACGCGCGTGGTCTCCTGGAAGCTCGCGGCCGAAATGAACGAGTCGGTCGAGAGCGAGGCCTTGGTGATGCCGAGGAGCAGCGGACGTCCGGTTGCGGGACGGCCACCGTCGGCGATGATGCGGTCGTTTTCCTCGCGGAACCGGAACTTGTCCACTTGCTCTTCGAGGAGGAACGTGGTGTCGCCAACGTCTTCGACCTTGACCCAGCGCATCATCTGGCGAGAGATCGTCTCGATGTGCTTGTCGTTGATGTTGACGCCCTGGAGGCGGTAAACCTCTTGAATGGCGTTGACCAAATAGGCTTGCGTGAACTTTTCGCCGAGGACCGCGAGCAAGTCGTGCAAGTTGAGCGGGCCATCGATGAGGGCCTCGCCCGCCTTGACGTGATCGCCTTCCTGAACGTTGATGTGCACGCCGCGCGGAATGGAATATTCCTTGGTGGTCTTGCCATCTTCGCTTTCGACGTAGACCTTGCGCATGCCCTTGGCGATATCGCCGTAGCGAACCACGCCGTCGACTTCGCTGATGACGGCAGGATCCTTGGGCTTGCGGGTTTCGAAGAGCTCGACGACGCGCGGGAGACCACCGGTAATGTCTTTCGTCTTGGTGGTTTCACGCGGGATTTTCGCGAGCACGTCTCCGGCTTGCACTTCGTCGCCATCCTTGACCATCAAGTGAGCGCGCGAAGGCATGAGGTACTTTTTGCGGACCTTGCCCGAAGAATCGCGGACAAGAATCGCGGGCTGATGCTTCTCATCGCCGGGGGGCAGAGTGACCACGTCCTGCGAGAGGCCGGTCACTTCGTCCACTTGCTCTTCGATCGTGACGCCCGTCTTCAGATCGTCAAACCGGATGGAGCCGGCGGTTTCGGTCAGGATCGAGAACGTGAATGGATCCCATTCGGCGAGAATCTGGCCGTGGGTGACGTGTTCGCCGTCGACGACGCGGAGCCGCGCACCGTAAACGACGTGGTAGCGTTCCTTCTCGCGGTCCTTTTCGTCCACGATGGCGATCAAGCCGGAGCGGTTCATGGCGATGGAAGTGCCGCCGCGGCCCTCAACGAACTTGAGGTCCACGAACTTCACGACGCCGTTGTTGCGCGCTTCGAGCGTGGAACGCTCGGAAACGCGGGTGGCGGTTCCGCCGATGTGGAATGTACGCATCGTCAACTGCGTGCCGGGTTCGCCGATGGACTGCGCGGCGATGACGCCGACAGCTTCGCCGAGCTCAACCATGCGCCCGGAGGCGAGGTTGCGGCCGTAGCAGAGAGCGCAAACTCCGCGGCGGGATTCGCAGGTGAGCACGGAACGGATGCGGACGCGCTCGATACCGGCAGCCTGCACCTGGTTGGCGAGGTCTTCGGTGATTTCCTGGTTGACGTCGACGATGATCGAGCCCTCGAAGTCCTTGATCTTGTCGAGTGAGACGCGGCCGACGATGCGGTCGCGCAGCGGCTCGACTTCGACGCCGGCTTCGATGATGGGTTCGACGAAGATGCCGTCCGTTGTGCCGCAGTCGCGCTCATTGATGATGACGTCTTGAGCCACGTCAACGAGACGGCGAGTGAGGTAGCCGGAATCGGCGGTCTTGAGCGCCGTATCCGCCAAACCTTTACGCGCGCCGTGCGTCGAGATGAAGTACTGCAGCACGGTGAGGCCTTCGCGGAAGTTGGAAGTGATGGGCGTTTCGATAACCTCGCCTGAAGGCTTGGCCATCAAACCGCGCATACCGGAAAGCTGGCGGATTTGCTGTTTCGAACCGCGGGCTCCGGAGTCCGCCATGACGTAGACGGGGTTGATGTTGCCCTCTTTGTCCTGGTTCTCGAGAGCTTTGAACATTTCGTCAGCAACTTTTTCAGTGACGTCGCCCCAGATGGCGATGACTTTGTTGTAGCGCTCGCCGTTGGTGATTGCGCCGTCGAGATATTGCTGCTGCACCTTGACGACTTCCTTCTCGGCGTTTTCGACCAGCTTGTACTTATCGCTGGGGATGAGCATGTCGTCGATACCGATCGAGATGCCGGACTTCGTGGCGTACGTGAAGCCGAGCTCCTTCAGATGATCGAGCAGGACGACAGTGTCTTCCAGACCGTAGCGCAAGTAAGCGTAATAGACGAGCTGCTGCACGCCCTTCTTTTTGAGAAGACCGTTCACGTAGGGGAATTTTGCCGGCAGGTGCGAATTGAAAATGACGCGGCCGACAGTTGTCTGAATGAACTGGCGTTCCATCTTGACGGGCTCGGTGTGCGGCACGTCCTGATCGTCGTAGGCGGTGGTGAGATCGATCACTTCGCCGCTGTAACGCAGGCGGATCGGAGTGAGCAACTCCACTTCACCGGCTTCGAGCGCGAGGACGACTTCGTCGGATTGACCGAAGACGCGGCCTTCGCCCTTGGCGCCGGGCTTGGACTTGGTCAGGTAATAGATGCCGAGGACCATGTCCTGCGACGGAACGGCGAGAGGCAGACCGTGCGCAGGCGACAGGATGTTCCGCGAGCTGAGCATGAGCACAGACGCTTCGACCTGAGATTCCGGCGAAAGCGGAATGTGCACGGCCATCTGGTCGCCGTCAAAGTCCGCGTTGAACGCGGTGCAGACGAGCGGGTGAATGCGGATGGCTTTGCCTTCGACGAGGACCGGTTCGAACGCCTGAATACCGAGGCGGTGAAGCGTCGGAGCGCGGTTGAGAAGCACGGGATGCTCCCGAATCACATCCTCGAGAATGTCCCAAACGACCGGCTCTTGCTGCTCGACCATCTCCTTGGCTTGCTTGATCGTAGTGCAGTGCCCTTGCGCTTCTAGCTTGTGATAAATGAACGGCTTGAAAAGCTCGAGCGCCATTTTCTTGGGCAGACCGCACTGGTTGAGTTTTAGTTCCGGGCCGACCACGATGACGGAGCGGCCGGAGTAGTCGACGCGCTTGCCGAGAAGGTTCTGGCGGAAGCGGCCCTGCTTGCCCTTGAGCGTGTCGCTGAGGGACTTGAGCGGGCGGTTGTTGGTGCCACGCAGAACGCGGCCGCGGCGGCCGTTGTCGAAGAGCGCGTCAACGGCTTCCTGCAGCATGCGCTTTTCGTTGCGGACGATGACGTCCGGCGCGCGAAGCTCCATGAGCTTCTTGAGGCGGTTGTTGCGGTTGATGACGCGGCGATAGAGATCGTTGAGATCAGAAGTGGCAAAGCGGCCGCCGTCCAGTGGCACAAGCGGGCGCAGCTCCGGCGGAAGAACCGGAATCACGTCGAGAATCATCCATTCGGGCTTGTTGCCGCTCTTGCGGAAAGCTTCGAGAACTTTCAGGCGCTTGGCGAACTTGATGCGCTTTTGAAGCGAAGGATCGGCCTTCATCTTCTCGCGGAGTTCTTCTGAGAGCTTGTCCACTTCGACGCGGCGGAGAAGTTCCTTGATGGCTTCCGCGCCCATCTTGGCGGTGAACTGGCCGGGATATTCTTTCTGTAGTTCGCGGTATTTATCTTCGAGCAGGACTTCGCGCTCGCGTAGAACGGCGACTTCGCCGGTATCCACGACTACGAACGCTTCGAAGTACAAAATGCGCTCGAGGTCGCGCATGGAGATGTCCAGCAAGTAGCCGATGCGGCTGGGCAAGCCCTTGAAGAACCAGACGTGCGAACAGGGCGAAGCCAGCTCAATGTGGCCAAGGCGCTCGCGGCGAACTTTGCTGAGCGTGACTTCGACGCCGCACTTATCGCAGATGACGCCGCGATGTTTCATGCGCTTGTACTTGCCGCACAGGCATTCCCAATCGGTGACGGGGCCAAAAATTTTGGCGCAGAAAAGGCCGTCGCGCTCGGGTTTAAACGTGCGGTAGTTGATGGTCTCCGGCTTGGTGACTTCGCCGTGGGACCACGAACGGATTTTTTCCGGACTCGCCAAACTGATTCGAATCGAATCGAAATCGGCGATCAAACTGGCGCGATCATAAGGGCTGCTGCGATACAAGGTTGTTTCCTCCCTCCCCGGCTTTCACCGGGGACGCGATCCGATGTTTTGCACCGGACCGGCTGAGAACCCAAAAAACCAAAACTTGCGAACTCACAAAATGTTGCCTGTAGGGGCGCAGCATGCTGCGCTCCTACAGGCTTGATTTCTGCTAATCGGCTGCTTTCTCCGTTGGCGGCTTTTGCCGCTTCATCAATTCGACGTCGAGACAGAGCGACTGCAATTCGCGAACGAGCACGTTGAACGATTCCGGCACACCTGGCTCGATACCCGGCTCGCCCTTGACGATGGCCTCGTAGATCTTCGCGCGGCCATAGACGTCGTCGGACTTTGCCGTGAGCAACTCCTGCAGGATGTGCGCAGCGCCGTACGCCTCGAGCGCCCAGACTTCCATTTCGCCGAAGCGCTGGCCGCCGAACTGCGCCTTACCACCGAGCGGCTGCTGGGTGATGAGCGAGTACGGACCGATCGAGCGCGCGTGAATCTTGTCGTCGACGAGATGCGAGAGTTTGAGCATGTAGATGTAGCCGACCGTGACCGGCTGATCGAACTGGTCGCCGGTCATACCGTCGAAGAGATTGATCTTGCCGGCGTGCGGCAAGCCAGCTACTTCGAGCAAGTGGCGGATTTCCGGTTCGCGCGCGCCGTCAAAAACCGGCGTTGCGAAGGGGATGCCGTCCTTGAAGCCTTCGGCGTAGTCGAGCAACTCATCGTCGCTAAGCTTCGACAGCGTCTTCCAAACGGTCGTCTCAGTGAAGACTTCGCGGAACCAGCGGCGCAAAGCCTCGGCTTTGACTTCCTTGCTCAGCAAACGCTTGAGGCTGTTGCCGAGTTCCTTGGAAGCCCAGCCCAAGTGCGTCTCGAGAACCTGCCCGACGTTCATACGCGAAGGAACGCCGAGAGGATTCAGAACGATCTCGACCGGCGTGCCATCGGGAAGGCTACGGCATGTCTTCCTGCGGCACGATGCGGGCGATGACGCCCTTGTTTCCGTGGCGTCCGGCCATTTTGTCGCCGATGGAGAGCTTGCGCTTCATGGCGATATAGACCTTGACCAGCTTGATGACGCCGGGAGGCAGCTCGTCACCCTTCTTGAGCTTTTCCTTGCGCTCCTCGGTGATCTTGCGGAGGACGTCGATCTGGCGCGAGGTCATCTCCTCGATCTCTTCGATCTTTTCGATCAGGAGAGGATCCTTTTCGTTGAGCTTCAGGCGCTTGAGGTTGCGCGTGGAGATCTTTTCGATCAGCTCGCGGGTCAGCTCCGTGCCCTTGGTCAACAGGCGCTTGTTGGTCTTTTCGTCGTGCAAGTCTGCCTGGAGAATTTTTCCGCCGAGCAAATCCGAAAGGCGCTTGAGGCGCTCATCCGTGAGGATGCGGATTTCGTCGGCGAGGTTCTTCTCCAGCTTGAAGACTTGCGTGGCTTCGATGGCCTTGTGGCGCTCGTCCTTTTCTCCGCCCTTGCGGGTGAAGATCTTGACGTCGACGATGGTGCCCTCGATGCCCGGAGGGCAGTACGAGCGAAGCATCGCGAACATCGCCGGCCTTTTCGCCGAAGATGGCGCGCAGGAGCTTTTCTTCCGGCGTGAGCGTGGTCTCGCCCTTGGGCGTGACTTTGCCGACCAGGATGTCGCCTGGCTTGATGACCGCGCCGATGCGAATGACGCCGCTTTCATCCAGATTGCGAAGGAAAGACTCGCTGATGTTGGGAATGTCGCGAGTAACTTCCTCGGGACCGAGTTTGGTGTCGCGCGCCTCGATTTCGTACTCCTCGATGTGAATCGAGGTGTAGTAATCGTCCTTCACCAGCTTTTCGCTGACGAGGATAGCGTCTTCGAAGTTGTAACCGCGCCATGGCAGGAAGGCCACCAGGACGTTGCGGCCAAGAGCGAGTTCGCCGCGTTCGGTGCAAGGACCGTCCGCAAGGACTTGGCCCTTCTTCACACGATCGCCGACGCGAACGAACGGCTTCTGGCTGATGCAAGTGTTCTGGTTCGAGCGCTTGAACTTGATGAGCTGATAGATGTCCGCGCCCACTTCGCGGCTAAGCACGCCGGAGTGATCGGATTCGACGCGCACAATGATGCGCTCCGAATCGACCTGATCGACGATGCCTTCGCGCTTGCAAAGCACGACCGCGCCGGAATCGCGCGCAGTGACGCGCTCCATGCCGGTGCCGACGAGCGGCGCTTCCCCGCGAATGAGTGGCACAGCCTGGCGCTGCATGTTAGAACCCATGAGCGCGCGGTTGGCGTCGTCGTTCTCGAGGAACGGAATCAAGCTGGCGGCCACGGAAACGAGCTGCTTCGGCGAAACGTCGACGTAATCCACTTCGTCGCGGCTCTTGAGCACGAAGTTGCCGGCCTGGCGGCAGTTGACGAGCTCGGTGGTGATCTTCAAGCGTTCATCGAGCGAAACGTTGGCCTGCGCCACGACGTACTTGTCTTCTTCCCAAGCGGACAGGTAGAAGCAGTACGGTTCGTAGACGACTTTGCGGCGCTTCAGCTCTTCGTTGAGCTCTTCGACTTTGTCCTTCTCGACAATTTCGCCGGCTTTGAATTCGCTGTCGCCGGCGTTGACGATCTGGACGTAGTCAATGATGCGCCCGCCCTTTACGCGGCGATACGGCGACTCGATAAAGCCGTAGTCGTTGATGCGCGCAAAGCACGAGAGCGAGCTGATGAGGCCGATGTTCGGACCTTCCGGCGTTTCAATCGGGCAGATGCGGCCGTAGTGCGTCGGGTGAACGTCGCGTACTTCGAATCCCGCGCGTTCGCGAGAGAGACCGCCGGGTCCAAGAGCCGAAAGACGGCGCTTGTGCGTGATTTCGCTGAGCGGGTTGGTCTGGTCCATGAACTGGCTCAGCTGCGAGGAGCCGAAGAATTCGCGGATCGCCGCCATGACCGGCTTGGCGTTGACCAGGTCGTGCGGCATCGCCGTGGACATTTCCTGGTACACGCTCATCTTTTCCTTGATGGCGCGTTCCATGCGGACGAGGCCGATGCGGAACTGGTTTTCGAGCAGTTCGCCGACCGCGCGGACGCGGCGGTTGCCGAGATGGTCGATGTCGTCGACCACGCCGATGCTCTTGCGCAGCTTGAAGAGATACTTGATCGCCGAAACGAAGTCCGGCGTATCGAGCGTGCGGTTATCCAGCGGAGTGTCGAGCCCCATCTTGATGTTGAACTTCAGGCGGCCGACGCGGCTGAAATCGTACTTGCGCGGATCGAAGAACATGCCGCGGAAGAGATTGGTGGCCGTTTCGAGCGTCGGAGGATCTCCGGGACGCAGCTTGCGGTAGATTTCGATCAGCGCTTCTTTCGAAGAGCGGATCGCGTCCTTGTCCAGCGTGCGCGAGAGCACCAGGCCGATGTCGTCGCGCTCCGGGAAGAAGACGTCGACTTCCGTGATGCCGCCCTCGGCAAATGCCTGCCAGAGTTCCGGCGTCAACGGCTTGTTGGCTTCCAGCAGGACTTCACCGGTCTGGCGATTGACCACGTCGGCGACGCTGTAGGCGCCTTCGAGATCGACCAAAGCGGCGCGAACCTGCGAGATTTTGGCCTTGATGAGTTCCTTGAAAAGATTTTCGGTGATGCGCTTGTGCGCGCCGACGATCACTTCTTCGGAGCGCGGGTTGCGAATTTCGTGGGCCAGCTTGCGGTCCACGATGCCCGGCGAAACGTTCCACAAGAGATCCTTGTCGCGGAGCGAGATGCGCTCGACTTGGTAGAACGTGCGCAGGATTTCTTCGTTGGACTTCATCCCCAGCGCGCGCAGGAAAATCGAGCCAAGGAACTTGCGCTTGCGGTCGATGCGCACGTAAAGAATGTTCTTGGTGTCGTATTCGAATTCGACCCACGATCCGCGGTAAGGAATGATCTTGCCGAGGAAGTAGGAGCGGTTGTTGGCGCTTTCAAAGAAGACGCCCGGCGAGCGGTGCAACTGGCTGACGATGACGCGCTCCGTACCATTGATGATGAACGTGCCGTTCTCGGTCATCAGCGGAATGTCGCCGTAGAAAACTTCCTGTTCCTTGATGTCGCGAATGGTCTTCGCGCCGGTGTCGGGATCCTTGTCGTAAATGGTCAGACGGATCGTGACTTTCAGCGGCGCGGAATACGTCATGCCGCGCTCCTGGCACTCGTTCACGTCGTACTTCAACTGCATGGCGACCGGATCGCCGCACTTGTTGCAGAACGTCGGCGTGTTCTTGTTGAACGTGCCGCACTTGTGGCAGATCACGTCGCCGGTCTGATACGGATTGGTGACAACGGACGCGCCGCAATTGCGGCAAGTGGCGCGCAGGTGATGCAGGCCCTTCAAGTTGCCGCACTTGCACTCCCAGTTGCCGATCGAGTAGTCCACGAATTCGAGCTGCGACATTTCGCGGAAATCCTTGATCGGAAACACCGAGGTGAACACGGACTGCAACCCACCGTCATCGCGCTCGCTCGGCAGGAGGTCCATCTGCAAAAAGCGCTGATAGGACTTCATCTGGACTTCGATCAGGTTTGGAATCTGAATCGTGCCCTGAATTTTCGCGAAATCGAGACGCTCGCGTTCCCTGACGTGCTGGTGACTATTTGACATTGCTTGGTCTACCTCTTCCCTTTCGGGCTCATCCCATTCGGGCAACTTGCGGAAATACCGGAGAACTGCATGCAGCCGGTGTGGCGCGCTTCCTGCCCGAAGTCAGCGAGCACACGGCTGCATGGGGTCCAAAAAGGACCAGCGGAGTTGTGAAAATAACCAGCCTTGACTTGCGTACGTGAGTTCCTTTGGCGCGACGGATCACGCTTGTTCCAGCCCGTGAAATTGGCCAATGCAAGCAGCCGCGCCTCTTCCCGAAGCCCGTACAACAAAAACTACTTGATTTCGACTTTGGCGCCCGCGTCTTCGAACTTCTTCTTGATGGTCGCGGCTTCTTCCTTGTTGACGCCCTCTTTGACGGTCTTAGGAGCGCCGTCGACGAGGTCCTTGGCTTCTTTCAAGCCGAGGCTCGTGACTTCGCGAACCGCCTTGATGACGTTGATCTTGTTGCCGCCGACGTCGGTGAGAACGACCGTGAATTCCGTCTTCTCTTCCGCCGGTGCCGCGCCGCCGCCGCCCCGCCGCCGCCCGCCACGACCGTAGCCGCCGCCGCGGAGACGCCGAAGGTCTCTTCCATCTTCTTCACGAGGTCAGACGCTTCTAGCAGCGTCAGCCCCTTGATTTCTTCCAGAATCGTATCCACTTTCGCCATGACTTTTGCTTCTCCTCTCAAAATTAAAAATAAATTTACTGGGCCGCTTCAGGGCTTGCTGCTGGTACAGGAGCCGGCTCGGAACTGCTAGCCCCGCCGGACCCAAACTTGTTGGCTTTGATCGCTTCGTTGACGGTGACCGCGAGGTTGCGCGGCAACGCGTTTAGCGCCATAGCGATGCGCTGCGCCGGAGCGTTCAGCAGGAACATGATCTTGCTGAGCAACTCTTCCTTCGAAGGGAGATTCGCAAGCTGCTGAATCTCGGCGATGGAAATGACGCGGCCTTCGACGACTCCGGACTTGAATTGAAATGCCGGAACGTCTTTAGCAATCTTGGTGAGCGCCTTGGCAAGCGCTACTGCGTCCGTCTGTGTGTAAGCAATGGAATTCGTGCCGCTCAGGTTCTTGAGCAAATTTTCCGCGGGTGTGCCGGCTCCGGCGCGCTCCGCGAGCGTGTTTTTCACGACCTGGTATTTGCCGCCAGCGGCCTGCACGGCGCGGCGGAGCTTGGTGTCGTTTTCGACGGTGATGCCCTGGAAGGTCGTGAGAATCACGGTCGAGACCTTGGCCAGTTCCAGTCTTCAGTTTGTCTAGGTCCTGCTGTTTTTCACTTCGCTTTTTCATGATCCCGTTTCCTTAAAGTCTTCGCTTAGGCTGCTGCGGCCAGTGTTTCCGATTCGACGAGGTCGATCGGAATGCCCGGACCCATCGTCGAGGTCAGCGTGATCTTTTGCACGTACTTGCCCTTGGCTGCGGCCGGCTTGGCCTTGATGACTGCCCCGATCACGGCGTGAGCGTTTTCCGCGATGTGCGCGGCGTCAAACTGAATTTTGCCGATGGCGCAGTGGACGATTCCAGCTTTATCGACGCGGAACTCGACCTTGCCAGCCTTCGTTTCTTTGATCGCTTTCGCGACGTCGAACGTGACCGTGCCGGTCTTCGGATTCGGCATCAAGCCGCGAGGACCGAGCACTTTGCCCAGCTTGCCGGCGGACTTCATCATGTCTGGCGTGGCGATCACCGCGTCGTAATCCGTCCAGCCGCCCATGATCTTTGTAACCATGTCGTCGCCGCCGACAAAGTCCGCGCCAGCTTCCTGCGCTTCGCGAACTTTTTCGCCGCTCGCAATCACCAACACGCGAACGGACTTGCCGAGGCCGTGCGGAAGAACCACCGTGCCGCGAACCACCTGGTCGGAATGCTTCGGGTCGACGCCCAGATTGATTGCCAGCTCGACCGTTTCGTTAAACTTCGTGTGATGCGTCTTCTTAATCAGCTCGCTTGCTTCCGCGAGCTTGTACGGGCGCGCTTCCACCTTCTTGCGCGCATTCTCGATGTGTTTGCCAGCCTTCTTCATTGCTTCTACCCCTTCGATCTCGTAGCGCCTGAACTTCTAGGCTTCCACGACTTCCAGACCCATGTTGCGCGCCGTACCCATCACAGTGCGCACCGCGGAGTCCAGATTTGTGGTGTTGAGATCGACAAGCTTGATCTTTGCAATCTCTTGAACCTGCTTTTTCGTAACTTTGCCAACTTTGTTGCGGTTCGGTTCAGCCGAGCCCTTGACGATCCCCGCCGCGCGAAGCAGCAGAATCGAAGCCGGCGGCGTTTTCAGAATGAACGTGAACGTGCGGTCGGTGTAAACCGTCACGAGCACGGGGAAAATCATTCCGTCCGGTTCCTTGGCCGTTTTGGCGTTGAACTGTTTGCAAAAATCCATGATGTTCAAGCCGTGCGGGCCGAGCGCCGTGCCGACCGGTGGCGCCGGAGTGGCTTTGCCCGCGGGCAATTGCAATTTGATCGTCGTCTGTATTTTCTTAGCCATGTCCCTGCCTCAATCTCGTTTTACGTGCTCTGCGACCGCGCCGCGGCTCAGCCCAGCTTTTCGACGCTTGCGAAATCCAGCTCCACCGGCGTCGAACGTCCAAAAATCGTGACGGAGACTTTCAGCCGGCTGTGATCGTTGTCAATCTCTTCGACGGTGCCATTGAAATTAGCGAACGGCCCATCCACGATGCGCACTTGCTCGTTGCGTTCGAACACCACCTTGGGCTTCGGACGGTCCGTCGGAACGTGGACGCGGTTGATGATGGCATCAACTTCCGTGTCGGACAGCGGCGATGGCGCGGTAGCCGAACCAACAAAGCCAGTGACTCGCGGCGTCGAACGCACGATGTGCCAGGTGTTCTCGTCGAGGTCCATCTCCACCAGCACGTAGCCCGGATAAGTCATCCGCGAAGAAACCACTTTTTTGCCGCCGCGCACTTCCACGACGTCTTCCATCGGAATCAGCACGCGGCCTATTTTGTCCTGCAAACTGAATGCGGACACGCGGCTCTCGAGGCTTTCTTTGACTTTCTTTTCAAAGCCCGAGTACGTATGGATGATGTACCACTGCATTGCCGTCAATTTCTGAGTCCCTTCAAACACCGAAAATTTTGAACACTTTCGTCACGCCCATCTGCACCAGCCAATCCACGATCGCCAGAAATACGCCGAAGAAGAAAACGGTGGCAATCACCACGCCCGTCGTCGAAACCACGTCCTCGCGGCTCGGCCAGGTTACCTGCTTCATTTCCACGCGAACGTCGTGCAAAAACTCGCGCGTGTCCTGAACCGTTCCAGTTATTTTCCCGCCAAGGTTGCTTGCCGCCCCAGCGATACCGCCGCCTTGCAATTCATCGTTCTTCACTTTGACCGCCTGCGTGGCCATTCGTCCTCTTCACTCATCAGGCGCCGCCGCCTGTTATTAATCTCTGGCAGGGGAGGAGGGACTCGAACCCCCATACCCGGTTTTGGAGACCGGAGTCCTAACCGTTGGACGACTCCCCTAAAAACCCAAAACCGCTCCACCCGATGTCTGCTCCAAAAACGGAAAACTACTTAACTTCTTTGTGCCCGGTGTGCTTTCGGCACGTATTGCAAAACTTCCGAGTCTCGACGCGCTCGGAGTGTTTCTTCTTGTTCTTAGTCGTCGTGTAGTTGCGGTTTTTGCAATCGCCGCACTGCAACGTAATGATCTCTCGCATGAACTAAATCCCTTCTCTTGCCCCGCCCTCGGTTTGCGAGGGGAAAATCGTTACTCGATGATTTCCGTTACGGCGCCGGCGCCAACCGTGTGGCCGCCTTCGCGAATCGCGAACCGCAATCCCTTTTCCAGAGCGACCGGCGTGATCAACGTCACTTCGCAGCTCACGTTGTCGCCCGGCATCACCATTTCAACGCCCGTCAGCAGCTTCACGTCGCCCGTCACGTCCGTCGTCCGGAAGTAGAATTGCGGCCGGTAGCCAGTGAAAAACGGTGTGTGCCGTCCGCCTTCTTCCTTCGTCAGTACGTACGCTTCCGCCTTGAACTTCGTGTGCGGCGTGATCGAGCCCGGCTTGCAAACCACTTGCCCGCGCTCCACATCGTCTTTTTCCGTGCCGCGCAAGAGCAAGCCAACGTTGTCGCCGGCGAGCCCTTCATCGAGCAGCTTCCGGAACATTTCCACGCCCGTCACAACCTTCTTCTGCGTCGCACGGAATCCCACGATCTCGATTTCTTCGCCAACCTTCACTTTGCCGCGCTCGACTCGGCCGGTTACCACTGTTCCGCGGCCGGAAATCGAAAAAATATCTTCAATCGGCATCGCGAACGGCTTGTCAATCTCGCGCACCGGTTGCGGCACGTTCTTGTCCACCGCTTCCATCAACTCGTCGATCGACTTCTCCCACTTCGCGTCGCCGTTGAGCGCTTGCAGCGCTGAACCCTTTACGACGGCAATCGTGTCGCCAGGAAACTGGTAGCTCTTCAGCAACTCGCGCACTTCGAGTTCGACGAGTTCGAGCAGCTCCGCGTCTTCCACCATGTCGCACTTGTTCAAAAACACGACAATCGCGGGTACGCCAACCTGCCGAGCCAGCAAAATGTGTTCGCGCGTTTGCGGCATCGGTCCATCCGTCGCCGCTACCACCAGAATTGCGCCGTCCATCTGCGCCGCGCCGGTGATCATGTTCTTGATGTAGTCCGCGTGACCGGGGCAGTCCATGTGCGCGTAATGCCGGTTCGGCGTCTCGTACTCCACGTGCGAAACGGCAATCGTGATTCCGCGCTCGCGCTCTTCCGGCGCGTTATCAATCGAATCAAACGCCCGAAACTGCACCTTCGGGTTGTGCTTCGACAACACTTTCGTAATCGCCGCCGTCAGGGTCGTCTTGCCATGGTCAATGTGACCAATCGTCCCAATATTGCAATGCGGCTTACTGCGCTCGAATTTCTCCTTGGCCATTTTCCTCTACCCTCTGCGTCAATTCTTCTCTTCTGTTTCTGAACCTGGAGCGGGGGACGGGATTTGAACCCGCAACCATCACCTTGGAAGAGTGAGACTCTACCGTTGAGTTACCCCCGCCCTTTTACTGCAAACTTTCCTGCGACTGCGTCCTTCTAATTCTGGAGCCTGGGACCGGGATTGAACCGGTGACCTCGTCCTTACCAAGGACGCGCTCTACCAACTGAGCTACCCAGGCCTAACCCGTGTTCCCCCAAAATCACCCGTTCTTGGCGCACTTTTCCTGAGCAGCGCCTTTGCCGCGAATTGGACCGCGCTCGAACATCGCTTAGTGCGATTGCCCTGCGGTTTCCTGATCACGGACGATCACCCACGGGATCGGCCGAATCGAACAGCGAGCGACTGGTGGACGGGGAAGGATTCGAACCTTCGTAGCCCGCAAGGAGCGGCAGATTTACAGTCTGCTGGTTTTAGCCACTCACCCACCCGTCCCGCGAAAACAAATGGACGCTAACTGCTTGTCCCCCAAAACTTTTCCAGGCAAGTCCCCACGCGCAAAACTTCCGTGAAAACGAAAACACAAAAAGGACTCGTGTCAAAAGACACCAGCCCGTTTATTTTCCCTGCAAGGATTTGCTCCGCCTCACTCCCCTGCCAATTCTTGGTGGAGCTGGCGGAGGGAATTGAACCCCCGACCCTCTGATTACAAATCAGATGCTCTACCAGCTGAGCTACGCCAGCGTCGCTCAAACCGAATAAGAATAGCAGAAGGGGCAAGTAAATTGCAAGGGGGTGGTGCGATTTTAGAGCACGTCGGGGACCAAGTCTGTGGAAAACCCGTTTCCCTGTGTCGCACTCCTAGCGGCTCTATCTTTCGATTCCTCTATAGTTTAGCATGAATGCCGCGTTTCTCGACGAGGCCAGCCCAGCGATGGCCGTAAGCCTCATTCTATCCCTGAAGGGGGTCCTCCGGAAGGCCCGGTCTGTTGGGGCAGAAACGCGTTAAGCAACTAGTGTCGAGATTGCGAGCCCTGGGTGCCAACTGCATGAACAAGCGAACAATTGCCGCGACAATCGTTGCTGTGCTCGTGGTTGGCGCCATTGTGCTCTATGGCTACCAGCGATGGAGCGGCTCGCGATCCAGCTCGCGCAACGAACTTCTTCGGCAGATGCCCGCCGATACCAGCATGGTTCTCTACATCGACCTGGATGCGCTGAGGCAATCTCCGTTTCTCGCGGAACTTTATAAATGGGCGCCGCAACCCAAGGTAGACGCGGACTATGCGCAGTTCCTCGAATCCACGGGATTCAATTACGAGAGCGATCTAAACCGCGTGAGCATCGCACTCGTAAAGCACGGTCAAGAGAGCACCTTGCTTGCAGTGGCCGAGGGGCGATTCGACCGAAAAAAGATTGCCGCCTACGCATCGCAAACAGGAACGCGCGAGGCCCGCGGCGGCAAAGAGATTTTTTCTGTGCCGATGGCACGCGGCACACGGCGAATCACGTTCACGTTTTTGCGCAGCGATCGCATCGCGTTGACAAACGATGCCAGTCTGGAATCCACGCTATCTCAGCCCCATGCAGACTCGGACACGCCAGCCTGGCGCGAACGATTCCGCCGGCTCGCCGGCTCGCCCGTATTCGTCGTGGTGCGGCAAGATGCCGGCGCCGGAGCAGCGCTAAGCGCGCAAGCGCCAGGCGGCCTGCAATCGCCCCAACTCTCGGCTCTGATCGACCAGCTTCAGTGGATCACCGTCGCTGGAAAGCCCGAAGCTGACCATCTACGCGTGGTGCTCGAAGGCGAAGGCGGGGCGGACGCGCCCACCAAGCAGTTGTCCGACATGATCAACGGGTTGCTCGTGCTAGCACAGGCGGGGCTCCACGATCAGAAGCTGCGGCAGCAGCTTCCACCAGATGTGCGCGAGGCCTACCTGGAGCTGCTAAAGAGCGCGGATGTCTCGCAGATCGATCGTGGTGAGACAAAGTCGGTCCGCTTGATGTTTGATTTGACGCCCGGCTTTCTCGAGGCCGCGCGCACGACAAGGCCAGTCGTGCCTCCAGCACCTGAAAACAAGGTCCCGCCGCACAAAAGCACCATCCGGAATTAGTCAGCCGCGCGCAATAAAAAATGCCCCGAAGAAACCGGGGCGAGGAATTCACGGAAGCAAGCGGCTCGGACTAGTCGCCTACGGTAGTTCCCTTCATGTAGCGCCACGGATTTACCGGCGCATTGTTCACGCGAACTTCATAATGCACGTGCGGGCCAGTAGAACGGCCGCTGATGCCTGTGTAGCCGATGACCTCGCCGCGCTTAACACGTGTGCCCGGCACCGCCGAGAAGGACGAGAGATGCGCATACCAAGTGCTGATACCGAAACCGTGGTCGAGCACAACCAGACGGCCATAGCCGGAGTGGTTTTCCGCGATGGTCACGATACCATCCGCTGTTGCGTGAACCGGCGCGCCGTAATCAGAAGCCACGTCGACGCCGGTGTGGAACGCACCCTCACCGTTGAACGGATCCAGCCGCTCGCCGAAGCTGTCCGTGATGTGCCCCATCACCGGCCAGATCGATGGCGTATACGTGGAGTCGGCAAAACTCATCACGGGCATGAGTTGCATTCCGCTGGAGGAGACGGCAATGACTGCCGCGTTGCGCTTCAAGAAGGTGTACTGCTCGATGGAGCGGTCAAAAGCGTCTTCCGGTGTGACTTGGCTGTCGGTCGTATCGAAGGCTGCGGGGTGATAGCGGAGCACGCCGTATGTCATGGCCACTTCGGTGGCCAGAGACTGGAGAGAATCGAGGCGCTGGTTGGTGTCGTTGACCGTGCTCTGAAGTTGCTGATACTGCTTCTTAAGAGTTTCCTGATCGTGCCGGAGAGCGTTGTAGTTGCCGACCTTCCAAAGCATCCGGGAGTAAGAACCGATTGCGGCAACCACCGTAACCGCGCCGATGAGGGCCAGCACGGCAAGGCTATGCAGCACGTACGCCGGGATAACAAGCTTTTGCAGCTTGCCCGGCGTCGTCGCAATATAAAACGTATAGTTCTTGCTCGTAATCACTTACTTGGCCTCTCAGGCCTTCTAGCTTGTCAAATGCGGGCTTGTGCCCTGACGCCCGCTGAAGAGAACCTCACCGAAACTCGAACCTGAACCGTAAGTCTCGGTTTGCGACTTCGCTCATACTAAATTCTGTAGCGCTGGCCGTCAACCCTGTATTTTGCGGTATTTGGAACAGGGTGTGAAAAACCGTCCACCTGTCCAGGAGTACAGGATTTCGACGGCTTCTACAAATCGTCGGGTGTGTGGCGAATTCCTTCATCTGCGCGCGCGAAAAGTGTGCCGAGAGCTATACTCAACGCCAGTTATGAAGAAAACAAAGCACCTATCCGCCAAGCGTCAGAGCCCCGGGGAAGCTGGCGTCTTAGAGCGAATCGAAGAGATTGCGGCGCAGATACAGATTCGCGGCTCCGGAGTGCGACTGGGAATGGGCGACGATGCGGCGCTCTTCACGGGTACCAGTGGATTCGACCATATTCTTACCTGCGACTGGTTCCTGGAAGGTACACACTTTCTTCGAGACCATCATCCGCCCGATGCGGTGGGGTGGAAGTGCCTTGCCCGGTCCGTCAGCGACGTTGCTGCGATGGGAGGCGTACCACGGTTCTTCCTGCTGAGTCTTGCCCTGCCCGGCTCGCACACCGGCGTCTGGCTCGACCAGTTCCTGGGAGGACTGCGGAGGGCGGCCAAGCGATTTGGTTGTGTGCTGACGGGCGGCGATACGACACAGAACCAAAACATCCTTATTAGTGTGACCGTGTTGGGTCAGGTGCGGACGGGTAGGGCGGTCTTGCGGTCTCAAGCGAAGCCTGGCGATGTCTTATTCACAAGCGGGCGGCTCGGCGAGGCAGAGCTGGGCCTCCGACTGATCCGCAAGATAAAACGGCGAGTAAACAGCCGCGATCCCGTTCTGAGGAAACATCTCTACCCTGAGCCTCGACTGGCCTTGGGCCGCTGGCTGGCCGAAAAACGCCTAGCCTCCGCGATGATGGACCTCTCCGATGGCCTTTCTACCGATTTGCCGCGGCTGTGCGCTGCGAGCGGAGTGGGAGCGCGTGTCGAAGAGGCGAAGATTCCCGCAGTGCGACTGCCACAGAGCGGGCGGAGCCGGGGCGACCATCCGCTCAACCTGGCTCTCCACGGGGGCGACGACTACGAATTGCTCTTCACGGTGCCTCGCAAAAAGCTGAAGCGGATTCCTCATTCCCAAAATGGAACCCCCATCACAGCGATTGGTGAAATCAAGAAGGAGAGGACGTTACTGCTCGTCGATGAGGCTGGCCGCGAAGTACCCCTTCCAAACCTTGGGTGGGACCCGTTCCTCAAGCCAGGGTAAGGGATTGAACCTTCGGCAAAACGCGGAGCGCGCTAAACAGGATGAAGGTACCGCCGCTATAACCCGGGAGGAACCCCTGACGTGGTGGCAGGTGCCGTTGTTGTCTTGATGGGCGGCGTTACGACCGGAGGCTTCTCTTTGGGGGCGCCGGGTTCGTCTGTTTCCGGTGCGGTGTCGGGCGTGTCGACGTTGACTTTGTGGTCCTGGGCCTGCTGCTCGAGCGTAACAACGTTTGCGAAATCAAGAGCGGGCTGGCCTTCGAGCGCGGTTTTCATGAACTCTAGCCAGATCGGAAGCGCTGCGCGCGCGCCGGTTTCCTTTTTCCCAAGCGAAATCTGCTTGTCGTCGAAGCCCACCCACACCCCGCAAGTGAGCTGCGGAGTAAAGCCCATGAACCAGGCGTCGGTGTAGTCCTGCGTCGTGCCGGTCTTACCAGCAGCGGGGCGGCCCAGCGCTTTGGCTTGAATGCCGGTTCCGAACTGAATGACTTCTTCCAGCATGGCCGTCATCGTCCGAGCAACTTCCGGCGAGATCACGTCGTGTACTTCGGGATGCGCTTCTTCGAGCAGCGCGCCGTCATAACTTGTCACGCGGCGAATCATGTGGGGGTCGATACGGATTCCGTCATTCGGAAAAACCGTGAAAGCAGAGACATGCTCGAGCAGCTTCATGTCGGCCGCTCCCAGCACCAGCGGAAGATAGGGCGGTAACGAAGTCGTGATGCCGAATCGCCGAGTCATATCCACGACGGAATTGATGCCGACTTTTTCGGCGAGCTTGACCGCGGGAACATTGCGCGAGCCAGCCAGGGCGCGGCGCAACGTAATAGTGCCTTCATACTTCTCGTCATAGTTGTGCGGCGAGTAAGGCTGTCCGCCGCTGATCACCGTAAACGGCGTGTCGACGATGGTATCGAACGGCGAGGAGCCTTTTTCGATGGCGTCGGCGTAGAGATAAATCTTGAACGAACTGCCCACTTGCCGCACGGCCTGCGTGGCGCGATTGAATTTCGAATCTTCAAAGCTGTAGCCGCCAACCATGGCTTTGATTTCACCGGTCGAATTATCGATCGCCATAATGGCGGCCTGCGGCGCGGGCTGCTGTTCGAGCTGGACACGAGCCGTGGCTTCATGTAGCTCTTGAATGGCGAACTGCGCGAGGTCGCCGACTCTTAGAAGATCCGAAGGCTTTTTGCGGCCGGTCCAGGCAAAATCCGACGGCGAAAGGATTGCGCGGTAGGAACCGATTTTTATCGTTGCGTATTTATCGTCCACGGATAGGACCAGACCAGTAACATACGAGCCCTTTTCGATGGGATGGCGCCAATCGTCGTCGTCGTAGCTATCGAGTTTGCCGAGATTGTCGCGCAGAATGTTGGCAGGTTCGCCGCGCCAGCCGTGGCGCCGGTCGTAGCTATGCAGGCCGTCGCGGAGCGATTGATTGGCGGCTTGCTGCATCTTGATGTTCAGCGTGGTGTAAACGCGCAGGCCGCGTTCGTGCACCGCTTCCGTGCCGTAGGTCGATTCCAAATACTTGCGAATCTCTTCAAAGAAATACGGGGCCAGATCGTTGCGCGGATATTGCAGGTGCAGGCCCAGTGGCGTTTTCTTTCCCGCCTCTTCTTCGACGGGAGTGATCTTTCCTTCCTCTTCCATGCGGTGAATAACCAGATTGCGCCGCGCCAGCGCCCGAGCAGGGTCAGCCAGAGGCGAATAAATCGGCCCGCGAATCATTCCAGCGAGCAGCGCGGCTTCCTGCAGCTTCAGGTCGGTGACGGACTTTCCAAAATAAAATTGCGCGGCTGCGGCAAAGCCGTAATTGCCATGCGCCAAATAGACCTGGTTGGCGTACATGGTGAAGATTTGTGGTTTCGTGTAGCGCCGCTCGATTTGCAGCGCCAGCAAAATCTCCTGCATTTTGCGGCGGAAACTGATCTCGCTGCGGTCCAGGAAGAGGTTTCCGGCGAGCTGCATGCTAATGGTGCTGGCGCCTTGGGCTTTGCCGCCGTGCAAAATCTTTCGCCACGCGGCGCCGGCGATGCGCGGAAAGTCGATGCCCCAATGTTCATCAAAGTGCTGATCCTCGATGGCCGTAACCGCGTTGTAGAGAACTTTGGGGCACTGCTCGTAAGTCATCAGGATACGGCGCTGCAGCGCGAAGCTGCCGACGAGCTGCCCGTCGTCGGCATACACTTCGGTGACAACAGTAGGGCGGTACGTTTCCAGCGCGCGAATTTCCGGCAAGTCGCTGGCATAGACAAACAACAACCCGCAAGCTGCTCCCAGCGCAATGGAACAAAGCAGCAGAAACGCGAGCGCCACGCGGTCAATCAGTTTCCAACCGCGCAGTCGCAACGTAATCGGTGGCAGGCTTAACATCGAAAGATAATTCTATCGCAGAACGAGCAGTCCCGCAGACCGAGACCTGGGAACGTTGCTTTGCAAGAAATTGCCCGCCCCTCGTTCTAATTCTGGTGCGGCATTCGTCGAAAAGGATCGCTAGAGGACAGCGGTCCATGGGGCAAATGCGTTTTCGGCGGACGCTGGCTTGGCGACGTGGATGGTAAGCCGATCAACGCATGGCAATAAATGGATTGCGCTTCAGTGCCAAGCAAATATACAAGAGAGCCCTGGCTATACCTCCTCGTAATAGCGTTCACCGGCGCAGGCGCGACACAGGGTACGGCCCGCAATTAGAACTTCGCGCTTAAAATTGATGCCTTCGCCGCACTCGGCGCAAACCACGCGCGGGCCTTTAAACCCGGGCAGATCTTCGGGTAGCACTTCGACTTTTACCCACTGCTTGTCAAAGAGCACTTCATTCGGGAGCGCGGCGTAAGCCCTTTGCTGCCCCGCGTCTTTCGCCATTTCCGGAAACATTTCGCGGGCAACTTGCTTCGAGGATTCTTTTGCGGCGATACGCACCGCCCGGCCCGCCTGCAAATCAACAAAAGTCGCGGCCACTTTGCCCCAGTCGCGAAATTTCAGCGCGCGCTTTCCCAGCCGGCAATTGGCGACCAGCGCCACAGCGTCCGTCACGCAGCGGTCTATCTCCACATACGTGACGAGGCGCTTGCGCTCGGCGATGGGATCTTCTATTCCCAACTCTTGCAACCCAAGCATCGCCAGTCGCACGCCCAGCACTTGCCCGGCACACAAATGCCCGTGAGCAACGGCGGCGAGTTCCAGGTACTCCTTCAGAGTTTTCATCGTTTTCGTCTGCGAGCGAACTTCTCGGGCGTTTCCTCGACTAAACCGGGACGCGCGTCGTTTCCTGAGCAGCCCACGGATGTGGCCGGCGAGCTTCCATAAAAGTGAAGATAGTCATGAGCAGCGCAAGTCCAGAGAGCGCCGCATCTTCCAGCACCTTTTGAAGATTGATCGGCTGGGGAGTCGCAAAACAGCCGCAATTGATGTCCATGTGCAGGAGATACGCCCGCAAGACCACAGCGAAAAAACCCAGCATGATAACTGTAAGCACTGGAGCCCATATCCGCAGGCGCCATCCAATCAGAAGGAGCAGCCCAAGGATAATTTCCGTGAAGGGCAGCGAATGAGCTACGAATTGCACTCCCCAGGCGGGCAGCAACTTGAATGCTTCCACCTGAGTTGCAAAATTCGAAAGGTTCATAGACACGGAAAATTTCAGAATGAAAAAAGGCCACAGATTCCTGTTCGGCAGAAAAATCTTGGCGTAGCCCGCGTAAATGAAAATGCAGCCGAGAACCAGGCGGCCAATCCAAATGATCGCGCGGCGGAGATTCCATGGGCTGGATTGCATCATGCCTTGATTTTTTCCAAATTCTTCACTTCTGGCTAAGCAATTGGTCCAGAAACTGGTGCAGTGTTTCGTAAGGCATCACGCCTGAGTAAGGATACGTTTGCCCTTTAGAATGGAAGACCGACGTAGGTGTCTGATTCACGCGATACATCTGTCCGAGCGCGTAATCCTTGTCGATCAAAGGCTCGAGCGTTCCGCCTTTGACCAATGCGCGAGCCTTCGCCATATCCGCGGAGGAAAGCACGGCGGCAATCGTTCCATCGACGTCACCGGTCTGCTCCCATTTTTCCTGATTGTCAAACAGAGCTTTCTCAACCACCTCAATCTTTCCGATCTCTGCCGCCGCCCGCGCATAACGCGCCGCTACACGCGAATAGGCATGCATGGGCAGCGGAAAATCGCGATGAATCAGATAGACCTTGCCCGTGGTCACATAGTTGTCCATGAGCTGCCTGTTGGTGGTCACGAAAAGCGTCTTGCACGCGGGGCACTGAAAATCGCTAAATACTTCCAGCACTATGGGAGCGCTCTTCGAGCCAAAGGCTTTGTGAGGATCGACGTCGTTCACGCCATCTACTGATTCGGGTACGGCCGGCTGCCGCGTAGCGGTCGCTTCTCTTGCGGGAGTGGCAGGCACCACATCTGGCGAAGAAGCAACGTACGGCTGGGCGCTCGAGCGGGCTGCGGCAACGGGATGAATGCTTCGGCTCACCAGAAGCCTCCCACAGATCAGCACCGAGACCACGACTACAGCAACCGCAGCGCGACGACTCACGCGACCCTCCCCTAAATGCCCTCAAAATTGTGAGATGCAATCTCACGGTCAGATTATCACAGGTTTCTGCTCCTGAATGGCACCAAGGCCTCGGTGCCTTTTTAAGTAACCTGCTATCCAGCTCCCAGCATCAGATGACCGGAACCAAGCGGTAGGTGTAATGCCCATAAGCTATTGAAATATATATACTTATACTGTAGAAAAGAAAACTTGACAAAGACACACTCAAGTTATATACTGCGCCTCGAACTGGACCAAGGAGCACGCCTTTGACCTCGGCCCGCTCCGGAACCCTTACCTTCCGGACGGCCAGTTATGTAGACGGGTTCCGGAAGGAATATGACAAATGAGCAAGATTATAGGAATTGACCTGGGGACTACCAACTCGGTTGTGGCCGTCATGCAAGGCGGCGAACCAGTGGTGATCCCGAACCAGGAAGGCGCACGCACTACCCCTTCAGTTGTCGCCATAACCAAAGGTGGAGAGCGCCTCGTGGGACAAGTAGCGAAACGCCAGGCCGTGACGAATCCCGAGAACACCGTGTATTCGATCAAGCGCTTTATGGGCCGCCGCTACGACGAAGTTTCGGATGAGATGAAGCGCATCCCCTACAAGGTAGTAAAGGGAGAGCACGACGATGCGCGCGTCGAGATTTTCGGCAAGGTTTACAGCCCGCCGCAGATTTCCGCGATGATCCTCGGCAAGCTAAAGTCCGCCGCGGAAGATTTTCTTGGCGAAAAAGTCAGCAAAGCTGTGATTACGGTGCCCGCGTATTTCAATGACGCGCAGCGCCAGGCGACCAAGCAGGCAGGCGAAATCGCCGGCCTGGAAGTCGTGCGCATCATCAACGAACCCACGGCGGCTGCGTTGGCGTATGGCCTCGAGAAAAAGAGCGACGAAACCATCGCCGTGTATGACCTCGGCGGCGGTACGTTCGACATTTCCGTGCTGGAAGTTGGCGCGGGCGTGGTCGAAGTAAAGTCCACCAACGGTGACACCCACCTTGGCGGCGACGACATCGACCAGCGCATCGTGGACTGGCTGATCGACGAGTTCAAGAAAGAGTACAGCATCGACCTCGGCAAAGACCGCATGGCGCTGCAACGCCTGAAGGAAGCCGCGGAAAAGGCCAAGATCGAGCTTTCGCAAATGATGGAAACCGAGATCAACCTGCCGTTTATCACGGCCGGTGCGAACGGCCCCATCCACATGCAGCAAAAGCTGACGCGGACGCGCCTCGAGCAACTGATGAACGACCTGCTCGAACGCTCGATGAAGCCGGTCAAGCAAGCTCTCGAAGACGCGAAAATGTCGCCGAGCGACATCCAGGAAATCGTGATGGTTGGCGGCTCGACGCGTATTCCGAAGGTGCAGGCGCTCGTGCGCACATTCTTCGGCGAGAAAGAGCTGCACAAGGGCGTGAACCCCGACGAAGTCGTGGCCGTAGGCGCGGCGATTCAGGGCGCTGTGCTCGGTGGCGAAGTAAAGGACATCCTGCTGCTGGACGTGACGCCGCTTTCTCTGGGCGTCGAGACGCTCGGCGGCGTGATGACTGTACAGATCCCACGCAACACCACGATCCCGACGCGGAAGGTCGAAACGTACTCGACGGCTGCCGACAATCAGCCCGGCGTGGAAATCCAGGTGCTGCAAGGCGAGCGCAAGTTCGCTTCGGACAACCGTTCGCTTGGCAAGTTCAAGCTGGACGGAATTCCGCCGGCGCCACGCGGCACTCCGCAGATCGAAGTGACCTTTGACATCGACGCCAACGGCATCTTGAATGTCAGCGCGAAGGACAAGGCCACCAACAAGGAGCAGAAAATCACGATCACTGCTTCGAGCGGTCTGACGAAGGAAGAAGCCGAGAAAATGCGCACCGAGGCCGAATCCCACTCCGAAGACGATCGCCGCCGCATGGAGGAAGTCGAATCGCGCAACCGGCTCGACGGCATCCTGTACCAGGCGGAAAAGATGCTCCGCGAGAACCGCGAAAAGATTGCGGAATCGGACGTGAAGACGGCCGAAGACGCCATCGAAGAAGCCAAGAAAGCCATCGCCGAAGGTGGCACGGCTCGCTTGCGCTCTGCTACGGAGAACCTCGAGAAGTCTTTGCACAAGATCGCTGAGGTGCTCTACAAGGCCAATGAGGCCGCGGGAGCGCAGCAGGCTGCCAGCGCAGGTGCTGGAGCAAGCGGCGGCGCGGGCTCAACTTCGAGCGGCGCCCCGCATGACAAAAAGCCCGGCGACGTGATCGACGCCGAATACGTAGACGTAGACGAAAGCAAGCGGCCTAACTAAATCAACCAAAGCCTGTAGGGGCGGGGCTTGCCCCGCCCCTTCTTGCTTTATTGCTCATCGTGCTAGCTGTTTTTTTGAACTTTCAACTTTAAACTGTCGACTGATAACTGGTTCACATGGCCACAACTGCCAAACAAGATTATTACGAACTATTAGGGGTCTCGAAGAAGGCCAGCGCGAAAGATATTCGCACGGCTTTCCGCAAACTCGCGCGCAAATACCACCCTGACCTGAATCCCGGCGACAAATCCTCCGAGGAAAAATTCAAACAGTTGCAGGAAGCTTACGACGTCCTGTCCGATTCCAAAAAGCGGCAGATGTACGACCAGTACGGCTTTTACAGCGACAACATTCCTCCCGGCGGGCCGGGAGGCGCGCCGCAACAAGACGGAGAAGGCGTAAATTTCGATTTTGGCGGCTTTGATTTTGGCGGTGGCTCGGGCGCGCAAGGCGGCAATGCAAGTTTCCGCGATCTCTTCAGCCAGTTTTTTCGCGGTGGCCGCGGCGGCGGCGAAGAACCGGAGCATGAGCCTGGCGGCGACCTCGAATATCAGATCGAGATCGACTTTTGGGATGCTGTCCGAGGCGCTGTCAAGAAACTGACCATCACGCGCCTCGATACCTGCGAAACGTGTCACGGCACGGGCGCGGTCGGCTCCGCGCAAACTTGCCCGACCTGTCACGGCTCCGGCACCATCCAACAAGCCGCCGGCAAAATGAAATTCAATGTCCCTTGCACGCGCTGCGGCGGCACGGGCAAAATCCGAAAAGTCTGCCCCACGTGCAGCGGCGAAGGACGCTTGCGCCGCACGGAAACCATCGACGTGCGCATTCCGGCAGGCGTGGCCAGTGGCTCGCGTGTCCGCGTGCCCGGCAAAGGCAACGCAGGAACGATGGGCGCGCCTCCGGGCGATTTGTATTTGCGCGTGGACGTGAAGCCCCATCCTTTCTTCGAACGCCGCGGCGATGATCTATACTCCAAAGTTCCGGTGACGGTGCCGGAAGCCACCCTCGGCGCAAAGGTCGAAGTTCCCACAATTGACGGCCGCTCGCTGGTGCGCATTCCTCCCTCGACGAACAGCGGCAAAACGCTGCGGCTGAAAGAAAAAGGCGTGCCCAGCGCACGCAACGGTTCGCGCGGCGATCAGTACGTCGAAATCCAGGTAGTGGTGCCGCCCCCAACAGATGAACGCGTGCGCAACCTGATGAAAGAACTAGAAACGATTGCGCCGGAAGATCCGCGCAAAGATTTATTCACGAAAGCGGGAGTGTGACGGCACGCTACATCACTCCTGCCGTTTGAATGTAGGGGCACGGCATGCCGTGCGTCTTCGAGAATGCAAGGGCGCGAAGTTCGCGAATGAAGCAGAAAGAGCAACAAATGCCACAGCGAGCCAGAAAACGGGCCAAGGCCGGCTATATGATCAGCGCAGTAGCGGAGATCTACAAGCTCCACCCGCAAACGCTGCGGCTCTACGAACGCGTCGGCTTGCTGAAGCCCTCGCGCTCACAAGGAAATACGCGGCTCTACACCGACTCCGACCTCGAACGCCTCGACGTGATCCTGACGCTGGCGCGCGACATGGGCGTAAACCTCGCGGGCATCGAAATCATATTGAACATGCGCGAAAAAATGGTCGAGATGGAACGCCAAATGACGGAATTCGCCACCGTGGTCCAGCAGGAACTGTCGCGCGTGGCGTCGTTGCATTCGCAAAACAAAGAACCACGCCACGCCATCGTGCGCGCCACTCCGCGCCTCTCCCGCACTTCCTAGTTCCGGCTCCTCTATTCTCCTCGCTCTTCTCTCGGAAACCTCGGTTAGCTCTGCGCCATTGCGTTATCCTTTCTCGATTCTCTCTGTGTCCTCTGTGAACTCTGTGTTAAGAAAACCTGTTCCGCTATCGCCGCTCGAGCCGCTAATTCCCACATTCCACAGCTTGCCGTTCCGCCTCCGCGAACGTATGCTGTCCGCATGGCGCTTGAGAATTGCACGCTTTGCAAAGGCACTGGCTGGAAGCTCGTCCCCCGGCCCGATGGAGCCGCAGGCAAGGTCGCCCTCGCCTGCGATTGCGGCATGCAGGACCGCGCCGAACGCGTCATCGAGCGTGCCCATATCCCCAAGCGTTATGAGCACTGCGATTTCGAAAGCTTCAGCACGGACGTCGGAGACACGCCGCAGCAAGCCGATTCGCTGAAAAAAGCCAAGCTCCTGTCCCAGGGATTTGTTCGCGATTACCCCGGCGCCGCCGAGAAAGGCTTGTTGCTGATGGGGCCGTCGGGCGTTGGCAAGACTCATCTCGCCGTCGCCGCGCTGAAGGATTTAATTCGCCGAGGACACGCTGGCCTCTTTTGCGACTACCGTGAACTTTTGAAAGAAATCCAGGCCAGTTACAACCCGGCCAGCGAGTCCACGGAAATGGGCATCCTCGAGCCTATCCGCACCGTCGAAATTCTAGTCCTCGATGATCTCGGCGCGAGCAAGCCGTCCGATTGGGTCCGTGACATCGTCGGCATTGTTCTAAACGCCCGCTACAACGAGCGGCGCACCACGATCATCACCACGAACTACTACGACAATCCGGCCCAAGAGGGCGAAGCCACGCGCCTCCCCAGCGGAAAACTCGTCATGCCCACCCGCGAAGACTCTCTCGACCAAAGAATCGGCAGCCGCATGCGCTCCCGCCTCTTTGAAATGTGCCGCACCGTCGAAGTTGTCGCTCCCGATTTCCGCCGCGAAAGCACCCAAGCCGGCCGCGCCCGGGTCTGCTAATGACGTTTGGCGAAACAGATCCGGCTCGCCTTCAAATCGCGGCATGATCGCCGCCGCGCTCAGAAGCGGTATGACCTGGAACGAATTCAAGCGTCAAAACAATATCTACGAAGGTGGGGAACTTTTTCGCGCAGTGGGCTCGTCAATCAGATAACGCCTAGCACGTTAAGCCTCGGCACATTTCTTCGCCTTATGTCCCAGCGCAAAATCGCGGCGATGCTCGAAGGATCGGACCGGCGCTCCATCGGACGCGCGGACGAAGTGGCGCAGCTCGTTCTTAAAGAGCCGCGCCAGTTTCGCGAGCTCATGAGGTGCCTCTGGAATAAAAATCCTGCTGTGCGGATGCGCGCGGCGGATGCAGCCGAAAAAGTCTCCGCGAAAAAACCACGGCTCCTCGATCGCCATAAAGCAGAACTCCTGGGCTTGCTCGCCGAAGTGGAGCAGATCGAGCTCCGCTGGCATCTCGCGCTCATGGTCCCGCGGCTCCCTCTCACAGCTCCGGAACGCCAACGCGCGGCCGCAGCGTTGCAGCGCTACTTCGAGGATCGCAGCTCGATTGTGAAGACTTTTGCCATGCAAGGGCTAGCTGACCTCTCACAAAACGACGCCGATCTGCGCAGCAAGGTTCAGCAGCTTCTCGAGGAAGCCGTGCAATCCGGAACGCCTGCCATGAAGGCTCGCGCCCGTATGCTGCTGAAAAAATATCCGGCCTAGCCAAATGTTTTCTTCTAGTTTGCATCACAGTGACGTAGGAGCCCGAAGCTAGGGCGGGGCCAGTTCGGCTAAACCGGTTTCATTGACACAATGCGGACGCGGCGAGTATCCTTTTGAGGTTGCAGCGCGCCTCGAAACGCCCGCAGCATTGTCCCGAAAGACCGCTCGGCGGTTAACCTCCTTGTAGGAACCCTGTCAGGGAATTCGCAAGGAATTTTATTGACAGTTTTGCGTTATCCCGGCTTAGCCGGGGTGGACAGAATAGAAGTTATCTTCCGGAGGCCAACAACCATGTTACCCGACCACGACAACCAGTCCTCAGCAGCCGCAGCGGCACCCGCACCTGATTCAGAACCAGCTCAAAACAGCACTCCAGAAGAAGTGAATACGGCGCAAGCAAACGCGCCCGAGCCTGTGGCGCACGAGAGCGTGCCGGAGCCCGTAGCACAAGCGACGGATGCCGCCCAGGAACATCCACCGGCCGCGGCGCCAACAGCTCCTGCGGAAGCGCAGGGTGCAGTGACTACTCCCGCCCCAGCCGACGCCGAAGCTACGGCTGCCGCCGAAGAAGCGGCCGGCTCAGAAGAGATGAGCAAGCTGATGGAGCAGTACGACGAGCAGCATGAGGCTGCCTCGCAAAACGAAATTATCGAAGTAAAGGTGGTCGCCTACACGGAACACGGCGTGGTTGTGGACCTCGGCGGAAAGACCGAAGGCCTCATCCCTGCGGCGGAATTCTCCGAGACGGACATTCCGCGCCCCGAGCCCAACGCCACGATCGAAGTGCAGCGCACGGGCGAGCACAAAGACGGCTTCACGATTCTCTCCTACCAAAAAGTTCTGCGCCGCCGCACCTGGGAAAAAATCGAAGCCGCTTACAAGGCCAAGGAAACCATCACCGGCAAAGTGGTCGACCGCATCAAGGGCGGCCTCGTCGTCGACATCGGCGTCCGCGCGTTTCTGCCTGGCTCACAGTTTGACTTGCGGCCCACGCAGAACCTAGACGATCTCACGGGCACCGAAGTCCAAGTCCGCGTCACCAAGCTCAACCGCCGCCGCGGCAACGTCGTCGTCAGCCGCCGCGCGATTCTCGAGGAAGAGCTGCACGCCAAGCGCGCCCAGCTGATGGAAACGCTCACCGAAGGCCAAGTCGTCCACGGCCACGTGAAGAACGTCACCGAATACGGCGCCTTCGTCGATCTCGGCGGCATTGACGGCTTGCTCCATCTCACGGACCTCAGCTGGGGCCGCGTCAAGCATCCTTCCGACGTCGTGAAGCCGGAGCAAGAGCTGGACGTCATCATCCTGAAGTTCGACAAGGAAAAACAGCGGGTTTCGCTCGGCCTAAAGCAGCTGATGCCCGATCCTTGGGTTAACGCCGCAGAAAAATATCCTGCCGGCGGCAAAGTGAAAGGCAAGGTTGTCGGCGTCGTGGATTACGGTGTATTCGTCGAGCTGGAACAAGGTATTGAAGGTCTGGTCCACGTCACCGAAATGAGCTGGTCGAAAAAAGCCCAGCATCCCTCGAAAGTCGCCAAAGTCGGCGAAGAAGTCGACGTCGTCGTTCTGGACATCAAGCCCAGCGACCGTCGCGTCTCCTTGGGCATCAAGCAAGCGCTGCCCGATCCGTGGCTGCTGGTTGCCGATAAGTATCCCGTGGGCACCATCGTCACCGGAAAGGTCCGTAACATCGCCGAGTTCGGCGCCTTTGTTGAAATCGAAGAAGGCTTTGACGGCCTCGTCCACGTCGGCGACGTAAGCTGGACAGAGCGCATCAAGAATCCGCATGAGGTTTTCAAGAAGGGCGAGCCGGTCACCGCCAAGGTGCTGAAGATTGATCCAGAAAATCGCCGCGTCTCCTTGGGCATCAAGCAGGTGAACGATATCTGGGGCGAGTGGTTCAAGCAGCACAAGGTCGGCCAGATCGTGAAGGGCAAAGTCTCGCGCATCGCCACGTTCGGCGCGTTCGTCGAACTCGGCGACAACATCGAAGCTCTCTGCCACAACACCGAGATCGAGGAGCGCAAACGCCGCGATGAGGGCCACGCACCCATGCACCGCACCAGCACTGGCCCGCTGAAGAGCGCCGGCCCGCTCGAGCCGGGCAAGGAGTACGATTTCAAAATCATCAAGATCAGCCCGGAGACGCGCCGTATCGGGTTGAGCTATCGCGCCGCCGCCAAGCAGATCGAGCGCAAGGAAATCGAGCAGTACCGCTCCACGTCCACGTCGAAGTCTTCCTCGACAGCGACGATCGGCGACGCGCTCAAGTCCAAGTTGTCGGCGCGGTAAGCTCGGTAGACGGCAGGTATCCGACGGCGCTCGGCAGGCTTTCTTGCAACAAACCGGCTGCGCTTCCCTGGGCGCCCCGGCAGCAAGGCACTAGGGGCAGCACAATTTCATTTACCTGCGGGTCAATTTAATGATAGGAAGAGTGGCAACTGGGCGCTTTATGCCCCTCTAAACCGTTTCGCACCATGAACCTGCGGTCGCTGTTACACTGGCTCTGCAACGAGGCATAGGCACGATGACCAAGCAACTGACGCTCACGAAGGCCGACCTCATCGAAGAGGTGCTGCGCATCACCGAACTCCCCCGGAAGGAGTCTGAGACCATCGTCGAGACTATCTTCGACAGCATCATCGAGTCCCTGCAGAACGGCGACAAGATCGAGATTCGCGGCTTTGGCAGCTTCCGCACACGCCAGCGCCGCGGCCGCGTGGGCCGCAATCCCAAGACGGGCGAGAAAGTGGAAGTCCCGCCGAAGAAGATTCCATTCTTTAAGCCCAGCAAAGAGCTCAAGGATTTTGTGAACACCTCGGAAGCAGCAGCCTCGGCCGGAGCAACCTCTCCCGGGCCGGCCTCTGGCGACGCGAAGCATCCCTAGACCGCTCTAGCCTTCCTCACGGATTTTGATTCATCGTTGAACTCTGCTCGCGCGACCGTGGGCATGCCCGTGCGACTCACAAACCGTTTTGCGTTATGCTGTCCGCGCAACTTTTACTTGAGGACGCTTGTCGATGGATTATCTCTGGACCCCTTGGCGCTACCAATACATGGAGCAAGTCACAGCTGGAAAGCAGCCCGAGTGCATTTTTTGCGATGCCGTCGCGCGCAACAAGGATGACGAAACGCTAATCGCCTATCGGGGCGCGAAGACGTTCGTCATCCTCAATCGCTTTCCCTATACATCGGGGCACGTGATGATCGTCCCCTACGCGCACGTCGCGGAATTAAACTTGTGCGACTCCGACGCACTCGGCGAAATGATGCAGCTAGCGCAGCGCGTCGAGCGGGCCTTTCAGGCAAATTACAAACCGGATGGCATGAATCTCGGCATGAACCTGGGGCGCGCAGCGGGCGCCGGCGTCGCCGGACACTTACACCTCCACGGGCTGCCACGCTGGTTCGGCGATTCCAACTTCATGACCGTCACGGGCGAAACCCGCGTCCATCCTGAAGACCTCAAGGTCACCTATGAACGCCTCCGTAAAGCTCTCTCGAGTTAATCTCCCTGTGTGGCCGTCAGGAATCTGCTTTTCTCTGTGCCCTCTGTGTCCTCCGCGCTCTCTGTGTAAATCTTTTTCTTCTTCTGCGCTAAACTAATCTCACTCATGAATCTCGACCTCACCGAAGAACAATCTTTACTGCAAAAGACGGTCCGCGAATTCGCCGAATCCGAAGTCCGTCCCCTCGCCAAAGAACTCGACGAAACCGGCCACTTTCCGCGCGCCACATTCAAAAAAGCTGCGGAACTGGGCCTCACCGGCATCGCTATCCCTGAATCGGAAGGCGGCGCTGGCTTCGACCACATCGCCTACACCATTGTCGTCGAAGAAATCTCCCGCTGCTGCGCTTCCACCGGCGTAATTCTCTCCGTCCAAAATTCTCTCTACTGCGATCCCATCCATCGCTATGGCACCGCCGAGCAAAAAAAGAAATTCCTCGAGCCCTACGCCCTCGGCGAAAAAATCGGCTGCTACGCCCTCACCGAGCCGCAAGCCGGCTCCAACGCCGCCGCCCTGCAAACTAAAGCGGTCAAATCCGGCGACAAATACATCCTCAACGGCACAAAAGCCTGGATCACCAACGGCAGCGCCGCCGACGCCGGCATCGTCTACGTCAACACGCATCCCGAAAAAGGCGAAAAAGGCATCACCGCGCTGGTCGTCGAAAAAGGCACGCCCGGCTTCAAAACCGGTAAGGAAGAAAAAAAACTCGGCATCTGCGCCACCGCCTGCTGCGAACTAATTTTCACCGACTGCGAAGTCCCCGCCGCCAATCGCATCGGCAATGAAGGCGAAGGCTACAAAGTCGCGCTCTCCACGCTCGACGGCGGCCGCATCGGCATCGCCGCGCAAGCCACCGGCATCGCCCAAGGCGCTTTCGAAGCCGCGCAAATATACGCGCAAGGGCGCCTCGCCTTCGGCCATCCCATCTCGCAATTTCAAGCCATCCAATTCATGCTCGCGGACATGGCCACCGAAATCGACGCCGCGCGCCTCCTAGTCCGCAAAGCCGCGTGGAAGCAAGACACGGGCGCCCGCTTCAGCATGGACGCCGCCATCGCCAAACTCTTCGCCAGCGAAATGGCCACCCGCGTGACCCACAAAGCCATCCAAATCCACGGCGGCAACGGCTACAGCCGCGAATACCCCGTCGAGCGCAACTATCGCGACGCCCGCATCACCGAAATCTACGAAGGCACCTCCGAAATCCAGCGCCTCGTCATCTCCTCCTGGGTTTTGAAATCGTAGGGTTATCCTTCCGATGGCCGCTCCCTTGCTTCTGTGTACGCCTATGTGATCTCACTGCAGCTCTAGAATACCTGCGCAGCCTGGTCGACGGTCACACCTGAACTTTACGGCGTCTTTGAAACCGAAGCCCGCCAGCGGTTGCGCGGTCGAGACGAAAGCGATTGGCCGGTGCTTGCCTCTGCTCTCGGCCTGGCAGGTCCCATATGGACGGAAGACGCCGATTTCTTTGGCACCGGTGTCGCCGTCTGGACCACAAATCGAGTCGAGATTTTCCTCAAGCAGCAAGGCGAGGCATTTGGCTCCCACGAAAGTTGATCCGTCACCCACAGGGCCACCCAACGCCCCATCTAATGACTGCCTGCCTATCAGGACAGTTAAGACTTACCGCAATTCCTCTAGCGTTCTCTTTCTCGCCCTTCCCGCGCTTGAGAGAATAAGCGAAAGGGCTCGCCAGAGCCCGGAACAAAACCAGGAGTCTCTATGCTTTCACCGCTGCCACTCTGGGAAAAAGTCATTCTATTCTGGGCGCTCCTGCACGTCACGGGACCGCTAGTAGTAAAAGCGACGTTTCGCTTCGCCGCCAAGGTCGAGCCCATCAAAGTTCCCCTCGAAGCCGTTTCCGCCGCAGTCCGAGCCGCGGTCGACCGATGGTCCACACAAATCCAATCCCTCGGCTTCTCCTCGGTCGGCGTCTACAGCATGGGCGCGCTTGCTTCCAACACACAAAGTTTCCTCGCCTATTTCGTCAACCGCACCGCCGGCGATTTCGCAAACGTTTCTGTCGTGCTCAGCAGCGCGGGCACAAAGAGCTATTTCGAGTTTTCCTCCAGCTTCACAAGCGGCCTCACTCTCGACACCAACATCAATCAAATCGTTTCGATCGGTTCCACGCCTCCGGACATTCTCGTCTTCCGTTTCCCAAGCATCGCGTCGCCTTCCCTGCTCTACCAAATCCATCGCGCATTGATTCAAAAACACGCCGCTTTCCTCTGCCCGCAATTGCCTCCCGAGGGCGAAGAGGCCACTCGTATCGTTCAGCAGATCGGACGTTACGGTCCGCGTCAGGCTGCAGCGGGATACATGCACCTCGCTCCCGGTGACACGCATTACCGGCTAACTTGGAAAGGCGCCCTATTGATGACCTGGAAATCCATCTGGCCTACTTCACTCATTCGCAGGACCCTGTACCAGATGCGCATGCAAAAAGCCCTCAAGTCCCTTCAGGAAAGCGGCGTCCTCGGTATAAGGACAGCCTAGACACAACGCCGTCGAGCGCCACTTCCGCACGCCACCTGACACCTTCGAGTGCGGCGGCTCGACGCCGCTTTGCCTGGACTTGCGTGCGGCGGCCGCTTGGGCGCGCTCTGAATCAAGCCATCACGATTTCTCGCGCAGCGCTCACTTACCCTGAGCCGTATCCATCCTCAGAAATCGCGCGGCATTGTTGTACAAAATGTCGCGTTTCTGTTGAGGCTTCAGGTACTCAGCATTCTGGATGATGCTGATCGAATAAGCCATCAACTTGGGCCACAGCAGTTGGTCGGTTCCGAACATCACGCGGTCCTCGAATCCCGCATCCACCAGTCGCTCGATATAGCGATTCACTTCCTTGATGGGATAGCTCCAGATCAGTCCCGCAACGTCCACGTAAACGTGGGAGTTGGCCTGCAGCAGCGTAAGCATCTCTTCGATCATCGGATAGCCTGCGTGCATCACTTGAAGACGCAGTTTCGGGTGGCGCGCCAGGAGTTCTTCGAACAGAAGCGGATTCCCCATGGAGCCACGGAATTTTGGCATCATCACGTTTGCGCGCCCTGAGCCGCCGGTGCCCATATGCACGGCCACGGGAATATCCAGTTCCTCAGCGAGCGCGAAGTAGGCATCGACAGAGGGATCGCTCGGTGAGATGCCCTCATATTGAAGTCCAATCTCGCCCATCACTTTGAAGCCGCCACTTGTGAAGTCTTTTCGCAGCTCTTCGAGGGCGACGCGCTGGCTGGGAGCCATTCCGTTACTGAAGGAGGTGCCGGGGATGATCCTGGCGGGTGCGGCGTCTTTCCATTTCTGCACGCTCTTTGGATCGCCAAATACAACCGCTGTGACGTTGAGGCGCTCCATCTCGGCGAGAACATCCTTCATGTACTCGCCCGGCGCAGACGGATAAAGCTCCGGCGTGCATGGCTCTTTTACCCAACCGAATGGCTCTTCCTTCCCTTTAGGATCGGACGCTGTGAACTTCGAGGTGTTCGGGCACATCGGCGCGACGCCGGGAAAGGTTCCGTCCATCGCGTGGACGTGAACATCGATCACCGGTGGAGCTTTGCCCTCCGTGTTCTGTGCCAAAGAGACCGCTGAGTAGGACGCAAGGAGTAAAGCGCAACACAAAAATCGCCAAATGGGGCCTGAGGACATTTAGAATCTCCTTTTTTGCGCAAACGTGTAACTTCGATTCGTCAGAGATATATCACAGCTCCCGCATTAGTGCGGGTCCAGAGGGGCCTCCGCGCTGCAGCGCGTGCCATTTTCTTCTGCTCACCCTCTCACTTCACCGCCTCGATCGTCTGCACCTGCACGCTCGTCTTCCCCTCATCAAACTTTCCGCTCACGCGCACATGCGCCGCCGGAAAATTCTTGACCGCGTCTGGATTCTCGACGATCCACACCGTTTTCGTGTCGTCCGCCACAAACACAGCTCGCTGCGGCTTCCACTCCGGATGTCCCACGGCGGCGCCGCCTCTCCAGCATTTCTGCACGCAATCCGCTCTGCCCGACTTCGTGTGCTCCGCCCCGCAAGCCTCGTCACTAATCCACCCCGTCCCTGACTTGGCCTCCGCCTTAGGTCCATCCGCCTGCTTGGCCCAACCCATGCTCGCCAACAGCATCCCGCAAACCAAACCGCCAGCGAACCCAAACCAAGTCATTTTTCTCATGTCCTCTCTCCGTCGTCGTCCATCACTGAGCCTCTCAAATGCCCCAGTGTACTTCTTCACCCACTCGGAAGACACAAGCAGAACGGGCCTATGGAATCTCGGAGCGTGCCAGAAGATTCAGAGCGCCGTAGGCGCGCCTGCCACGCCACTTGGCCATCTGGAGTACGGCGGCTTGCGCGCCACTGTCCTGAGCGCTCTGCTTGGCGTATCGACTAACAAACATCCGCTTTCAATTTGCGCGTCTCAATTTCGTTCTCCTTTGGCGCTCCTAAAGGCTGGTATCCGCCTCCCCGCTCCAGTTGACGTTCCACGTAATTCTAAGCAACATCTTCCCCGCACAATTCAGCCGCCATCCCGCCAGCTCATGGAGCCATCATGTCTCAATTTCCCAGCTTCGATCTCTCCGGCCAAGTCTCCCTCGTCACCGGAGCTGCCCGTGGACTCGGCCGCGCCCTCTCTCTCGCCTTGGCCAACGCCGGCTCCGACGTCGCTCTCGGCTTACGAGACGTGAGCAGCGCTTCCGGCCTCGTCCGCGAAATTCAATCCATGGGTCGCAAAGCTTTGCCTCTTCAAATGGACGTCACCGATCTCGCTCAAATCTCTTCCGCCATTCAAAAAGCTGCTGATCATTTCGGAAAGCTGGACATTCTCGTCAACAACGCCGGCAACGGCACCAGCGGCCTCGCGCTCGACGTCAACGAAAACGACTTCGACCTCACTCTCGCTCTAAACTTGAAGTCAACTTTCTTCGCCAGTCAGGCCGCCGCAAAACTCATGATGCGCCAAAAGGGTGGACGCATCATCAATATGAGTTCGCAAGCCGCATTCGCCGCCTTGCCCACCGAATCCGTCTACTGCGCTAGCAAAGCCGCGGTTTCGCACCTAACAAAATGTCTCGCCGTCGAGTGGGGCCCGCACAACATCACCGTGAACGCCGTCGCTCCCACGTTCATTGCCACTCCGGGCACAGACGAAATGCTCTCGGATGCCGCTTTTCGCGCCGACGTCATCGAGCGCATCGCCGCCCTACACCGCATCGGTGAACCCGTCGAAGTTGCCGGCGCTGTCGTCTTCCTCGCCTCGCCCGCCGCCTCACTCATCACCGGCCACACCATCCTAATCGACGGTGGCTGGACCGCCCGTTAGCTGACGGCCAAATCACTCACGACTCTCGCGGATTCTTTAAATTTCGCTTGCGTTTTTAAAGTCCTTTAGAATCCGCACTTACGAAAAAACCGGGGAGGGGGAGGGTCCCCTACCGCAGGCCGCTCTCGCCACTCGTCACTCACCACTCGTCACTTCGGCGTCCGTAGGCACACTTCCGGTATATTCTGTCTCCGTGCTCGAACTCGACTGCAGCCAGGATTTTCACCCAACACGCGATGAAGATTTCTTCGCCGCTCTTCCCCCTCGCGCCGCCGTTTGCCTCATCGAATCGCGCGCGGAAAACGCCGAGCCATTTCTGATTCGCACGCAGGACTTGCGCCGCCGCTTGCAGCGCCTTCTCGGCCCTGCGGACCCAACGAGCAAACGCCTGAACCTTCGCGAACTCGCGAGCGGCATTCGCTACCGCCTCACCGGCTCCGCGCTTGAACAAATTTTCACCTACTATCAGCACGCCAAGCATCTTTTCCCGCAGCGCTATCCGAAACTCACGCGCCTGCGGCCTCCCGCCGTTCTGAAAATCAGCCTGCGCAACGCCTACCCGCGCTGCTACGTCACGCGCCGCATCGCCGTGGACGAAACTGGCGCACCCACAGGAGGCGCTTACTACGGCCCCTTCCCTTCCCGAAAATCCGCGCTCGCTTTTTCCGAGCAGGCTCTCGACTTGTTCAAGGTCCGCCGCTGCCAAATTAAAATTCGCCGCGATCCAACTTTTCCCGGCTGCATCTATTCCGAAATGAAAATGTGCCTCGCGCCGTGCTTCGCCGGCTGCACCAAAGAGGAATACGACGCCGAGGTTCAGCGCCTCGTGCAGTTCCTCGACACCAACGGCAACTCGCTCCGCACGTCTATCGAAGACGACCGCGAGCGCGCCAGCGCGGATCTCGATTTCGAGCGTGCCGCGCAACTTCACAAGCGCATCGAAAAACTGGACGACGCGTTGCGCTTCCGTCCTGAGCTTGCCCGCCGCATCGCCGATCTCGACGCCGTAGTTCTCCAGCGCGCCGCCGAAGAGCAATCCATCGGCGTCTTTGGCATCCACGGCGGCCGCCTCGCCGAACCGTTCTTCCTGCGCTTCGGCGAAATCGCCAGCCAGCCGCGCTCCGCGGAACACATCTTCAAGGATTATCTCGAGGGCAGCTCTGCGGCCGCGCAAAACGTAGAGAAGTCCCCAACGCCATCGATAGCCGCCGCTCGTGACGAACTCGGCGAACATCTTGCCCTTATCTCCCGATGGTTCTACAGCAATCCACGCGACGGCGAGATTTTCTTTCGCGAAAAGGACTGGCCATACCGTAAGATTCTTCGGGCCTGTTCGCGGCTCCTCTCACCCAAGGCCGCCGAACCGCCCGCGGCGGAAAAAGTAGCGCCAGAAAAAACAGAAGCGGAAACGCCGCCGCAAGGGAAAACATGACCAAATCCGCGACACTCGAAGGAACAAAGCGCTACGCCAATCGCTTCGCCGGACGCGCTGCCGACGGCCACTTCCGCGAAGCACAGGGCCTCGTGATGTCGTCGCTCGGCATCGGCACGTATCTTGGCCAGCCCGATCCAAAAGTGGATGCGAGTTACACCGCGGCAGTTGTGGCTGCCGCTGAAAGCGGCATCAACTTCATCGACGCCGCGATCAACTACCGCTTCCAGCGCAGCGAACGCAGCATTGGCGTGGCCATCAAACAGCTTGCCGCCAAAGGATTTTCCCGCGACGAACTCGTGGTCTGCACCAAAGGCGGGTATCTCACTCCCGACGGCTCGATGCCCGAGGAACCGACCGAATATTTTCTTCACGAATACATCCGGCCCGGCATCTTCACCCCGAAAGACATCGTCGCCGGCAGCCACTGCATGACGCCGCGCTTTCTCGAAAATCAGCTCGGGCGCAGCCTCCGCAATCTGGAGCTCGACTGCATCGACGTCTATTACCTGCACAATCCCGAGACGCAACTCACCGAAGTCTCCCGCCCCGATTTTCTCGAGCGCGTTCGCGATGCTTTCATTTATTTGGAGTCCGCCGCCGACGCCGGAAAAATTCAGTTCTATGGGATGGCCACCTGGAATGGCTTCCGTCAGGAAGCCAAAGCGCGAGATGCCATGCAACTCGCCGAATTCGCGCAAATTGCCACGGACATCGCCGGCGAAAAACACCGTTTTCGTTTCATCCAACTTCCCTTCAACCTGGGAATGACCGAGGCGCTGACACTCGGCAATCAATCCATCGGTGGGCGCGACCGCACCGTCATGGAAGCCGCAAGCGAACTTGGAATTACGCTAGTCGCGAGCGCATCGCTGCTGCAAGGCCAGGTCGCGCGCAATTTACCGGCATTCGTAGCCCAAGCTCTCGGCCTCGAAAACGACGCGGAGCGCGCCCTGCAATTCGTAAGGTCATCGCCGGGAATCACAACAGCTCTGGTAGGAATGTCGCGCGTCGAGCACGTCCACGCAAATGCGAAACTCGTAGGCGTAGCGCCCGCCACTGTAGATCAATTCACCCAACTCTTCACTCGCGGCGAGGGTGCGTAGTGTGGGAGACGATGAACCGTCATTCCGAGCGGAGCAGGCCGAAGTTTTTTCTTTCACGTTCGCTCCTCGGAACGTGTCGGCCTGCGCAGGAGGAACTCTGCGCCATCGAGCGCCGTTTGCTCAATGAATCTCTCTTCGATTTCAACTTTGTTTTTCCAGATGCGAAATCCTCTCGCTCATCCAGTTCGTGATCGCTGCATCCACCTGGTCGAGCTTCCCAGCAAAAAAATGATCGGCATCTTCCACGACAACGATCTTGTTTTCGCCCGGCACCGACGCCACAAGGTTGTTCAATTTCACCGGATCTCCGTAGATGTCGTTGCCCCCATGTACGAAAAGTTTTGGCTTCGCGCATTTCGCCAAATACGAAAAGTCCGCGTTGTTCACCGGCGCTCCCAGCCCGATCAGCGAAGTCACGCGCGCATCCTCGCATCCAGCTCGAAGCCCCACCCAGCATCCAAGGCTGAATCCGGCAACGAGAAGCGGAACGTTTGGGAATTCAGCAGCAAGAAAATCTAGCGCCGCGCCGACGTCGCCGCGTTCACCTTCGCCGCGATCGTGCTTTCCCTCGCTCATTCCCGTTCCGCGAAAATTGAAACGCAAAACTGGAAGTCCAAGCGTATCCAGCGATTTCGCGGCTTGATAGACCACTTTGTTGTGCATCGTGCCGCCAAAGAGCGGATGCGGGTGGCAAACGACCGCAGCCATTCGCGGTGAACCCACGCTGGGACTCCAAAGAATGGCTTCCAAACGCCCTGCGGGTCCTGCGAGAGAGAAATTGCGGGATTCGTGCCTTGCGCTCATAAGTCGAGTCAAAAGAAGTGCGAGTTTACCGCATTGCAAAGAAAAGTCAGAACTCCCAGACTGTGGGAGTAACAGTACTACTCCAATTACGAGATACCTCAAAGTACACGGCTGGGGACCAAAACCTCGTACTAGGACATAATTTCCTGACTTTCGCATTGCAGTTTGCCGATGCCGATGTTAGCTTTCCCTCAAATTCCAGCCCGAGTGGAGGAGTGAGTAATGAGCGACGGAGCCGACCGCCGCGAAGCACGGCGTTTTAACATGACGCTGCCGCTGCGCGTGCTTCCGCACGAACCGCACGGGTCCGAATTCACCGCGCAAACCCGGGACGTCAGCTACCGCGGTCTCTACTTCCTGGCGGAAACCAAATTCCCTATCGGCAGCGAAATTGAGTTTGTGATCACCCTACCTGAGCAGGTGACGCAATCCGGCGACGTAAATATTCGCTGCCTCGGCCAGATCGTGCGCGTCGAGCCCACCACCAATGGGCGCATGGGCATCGCCGCGAAAATTGAACGCTACGAATTCATGCCCGCCACAGCTACCGCTGCATAAGTTCCGCCGGTTTCCGGCCATTCGCGCGCACTGTGTTCGCTCGGAATGTTCTTTCAGATTGCCCTCTCTTGGTTTCTGCTGACCCTCGCGTGCATCCCCGTCCGGCGAGTACAATGGCCTGGGCCGTCCGTTGCATGTCTGTATAGTCGAGGCTCGTTTCTGCGCGAGGGAACTTATGTATCACTACGACGCGAGCATTGCGCTCGAAGAATTAAAGGAAGATGCGCTTCTGCCGCATCCCGTCAGGCTGCGCGACATGATCCTGCGAACGCAACTTGGACCGGAAGAGGCGAAAACGCTGAACCACGAATTTCAGGATTATCTGACGCGTTTTGGCGAGCTGCAAAACGTGGCGCGCGGCGTGCTCGAAAAAATTGCCGCCGGTCGCCGCAAGGCTTCGTGATGCAATCGGCAAAAACCGGAGCGCACGGGAGATGAAACCGAAACCGCGCGTCCTCCTCTTGTCCGCCTCTTCCGGGGCAGGGCACGTCCGCGCCGCACAGGCTCTCGAAAAAGCGTTCGCCGCCCGCGGCGACTGCGCCGTGGAACACATCGACACGATTCAGTACGTCAGCAAACTTTTCCAGCGCGTTTACGACCAGGCTTACATTTCCATGGTGCGCCGTGCGCCGGAGTTGATGGGCGTACTCTACGACCGCCTCGATCAGCCCTGGCACCATCCACGGCGGCGCCTCGCCATGGATCGTCTAAACACCGCGCCGATGATTCGAATGCTCAAGCGCGTGCAGCCGGATTTGTGCGTGGCCACGCATTTCCTGGCCGCGGAAATTGTTGCCTGGCTCATCGCCAAACGGAAATTGCGCGCGCACAACGCCATCGTTGTGACCGATTATGATGTGCACGCCATGTGGCTCTGCCGCACGGTCGACCGCTATTACGTGGCCATCGACGAAGCTGGCGAATACTTGGCGCGCATCGGCGTGCCGCGAGAAAAATTGCGCGTCACCGGAATTCCCGTCGATCCGCTGTTTGCCAAGCCTTTGGATCGCGCGGATGCGCGGCGCACTCTAGGCCTCGACTCTTCCGCGCCCGTGATTTTGATTTCTGCCGGCGGTTACGGCATCGGGCCGGTCGAACAGCTTGTCAACGATTTGCTAGCGTTGCAACGGCCGTGGCAGATTGTCGCCATCGCCGGAAAGGCCGAAAAGGTTCGCAAACGCCTGGACGAAATCTCTAGAGGTGCGGGCAAACTTTCGAGTGATGCCCCAAGGCTTGTCCCTGTGGGCTTCACCACGGACATGGACAAATACATGGCTGCGGCCGATCTTCTCGTCGGAAAAGCTGGCGGCCTCACTACATCGGAAGCGCTAGCGCGCGCATTGCCGATGGCGCTGATAGAGCCGATCCCCGGACAGGAAGAGCGCAACGCCGACCATTTGCTGGAAGCCGGCGCCGCGATTCGCTGCAACAATTTGCCGGCGGCGGCGTGGAAAATCGCACGATTACTGGACGATCCGGCTCGCCTGGCAAGAATGCACGACGCTGCACGAACCATGGGCAAACGCGGCGCGGCAGCAGCCATCGCCGAAGATGCTCTAAGACTGGTAGACTGACGTGGCCATAAAACGACGTACGCATTAGCTTTCGTTTCACAAGGGTTGCTGAACACGAGTCCCCATGCGACGCAACACACTTTTGATCGATGCCGACGACACGTTGTGGGAGAACAACGTGTTCTTCGAAAAGCTCATCGAGGATTTCATCACCCTCGTCGAGCCGTGCGGGTACACGCGCGCCTACATCCGGCACATCCTGAATGAAACGGAACGCAAAAACATCCGCCAGTACGGTTACGGCGTGCGGAGCTTCGGCCGTTCGCTCGAGGAAACCTACTTGAAGCTCGCAGACCAAATGGTTCGCCGCGAAACGCTGGCGCAAATTCATGGCCGCGTCATGGAACTGGAGCGCACGCCGCCGAAAATTCTCGATGGCGTCCCGGAGACATTGGCCTATCTTACAGAGCGGCATCGCCTGATTCTGTTTACCAAGGGCGAGCCTGCCGAGCAGGCTGCAAAAGTCGAGCGTTCCGGATTGCAGGGCTTTTTCGAGTTCATCGAAATCGTCAGCGAAAAAGATCCCGAGACCTACGGCGGTTTGGTGCGCAAATACAAAATTGTAAAATCGCAGGGCTGGATGATCGGCAACAGCCCGCGCAGCGACATCAACCCCGCGCTGAAGATTGGACTCAATGCTGTCTACATTCCGCACCAGCATACCTGGCAGCTCGAACACGAACCCGTCATGGCGGGAGCCGGAAAACTTGTCATCGTGCCTGCATTTCGCGAGCTGCGCGGCCACTTTTAGTTCGACCTATTGAGCCTCGGCAAATATGGAGTCGTGCGAGTCGCTGAGAAAAGCGGCAGCAGGGCTGCCGCACTCCAAATCGCGGCCCGGTGAATTTCCAATTTGGATGTTGGAAACGACGGGGCTTGGGGCGAGCCTAATCCCTTCTGGGCCCGCAG
>CAVPLA010000055.1:0-97002 GCA_963705855.1 uncultured Acidobacteriota bacterium | reverse complement strand
CAACTCAAACTCTTCGGCATCCTGATCTGACGGAACCTCGGCCAAACGCGACACACTATGAGCCGCCCGAATCTTCGAAAAGGTCTCCCGTTGTACCGCCAGCCCGACCGTGGCCTCAGGTTTCGACCCGAGCAGCAATCCTGATAATTCCGCGTCGCTCCGCCAAGACGCTGCCGCGTGTTCGGCAGAGGCTCGCCCCGCTGCAAAAATCTCCGCAGCCGCAGACTCCCACACGGAGGCCTCTGCGGAACAGAGCCCTGCAATTGCCTTATTGAGCGGGCTGGACATAGTCGCCGCAAAGATTGTAGCGTGACTAGGCAACCAGATGCGGCCTCCGCTCTGGGCCTGGCGCGAAAGTTGCAACGATTCTCCCTTCCAAATCATCTGAGGGGTATGCCGAAACCAGTTCTATTTACCGTCGATGACGATCCGGAGGTTCTACGTGCCATCGAGCGCGACCTCCGCAGCCACTATTCCGACCGTTATCGCGTCATGCGCGCCAGCTCCGGCAGCGCCGCCCTCTCGACCCTTCGCGAGCTCAAAGCTCGCAATAATGCCGTCGCTCTGCTTCTCGCCGACCAGCGCATGCCGCAAATGAACGGGGTCGGCTTCCTCTCCGAAGCCATGGAGATCCATCCCCAAGCCAAGCGCGCTCTTCTCACCGCCTACGCTGACACCACCGCCGCCATCGACGCCATCAACGAGGCTCGCATCCACTATTACCTGATGAAACCTTGGGATCCGCCGGAAGAAAAACTTTATCCCGCGATTGATGACCTGCTCACGGACTGGAACTCCACCTTCCGCCCGCTTTACGAAGGCATCCGCGTTCTTGGCACCAGATGGTCCAACCGTTCTTACGAGCTTCGCGATTTTCTGGCTCGCAATCAGGTCCCGTACCAATGGATCGATGTCGAGCTAGCTCAAACCGATCCTGAAGTTCGCACCCTAATTGCCTCCCTCGGCCCGGAAGCCGAAACGCTCCCACTCGTTTTATTCCCCGATGGCACCAGGTTAGCCGAGCCGCCGCTTCCCACAGTTGCCGACAAAGTCGGTCTCCGCACACATGCTCTGACAAATTTCTACGATCTTGCCATCGTCGGTGGCGGCCCCGCAGGGCTCGCCGCAGCGGTCTACGGCGCGTCAGAAGGTCTTCGCACGGTTATCATCGAGCGCGAAGCCCCCGGTGGCCAGGCTGGCCTGAGCTCCCGCATCGAAAACTATCTCGGCTTTCCCGCAGGACTTTCCGGCGCCGACTTGGCCTTCCGCGCCGTCGCGCAAGCCCGGCGTTTTGGCGTGGAAATTCTCTCGCCACAGGATGTCGTTGGCCTCCGCATTGACGGCCCCTATCGCTTCATCACGCTGGCCGATGGCGTCGAAATTTCCTGCAACGCTCTCCTCCTGGCGATGGGCGTTCAGTGGCGCAGTTTGGACGTCCCCGGCATCGACCGCCTCCAAGGCGCCGGTGTCTACTATGGCGGTGGCACTTCGGAAGCCATCTCTTGTCGCGGCGAAACCGTTTACATCATCGGCGGTGCGAATTCCGCCGGCCAAGCCGCCATGCACTTTTCTAAATATGCGGAAAAAGTCGTCATGCTCGTGCGTGGCACCTCGCTCGCCAGCACCATGTCTCACTACCTTATCCAGCAAATCGAAAAAATGCCCAGCATCGAAGTTTGGCCTCAGACGACCGTCGTCGAAGTCCATGGCGAAACACGCTTGACCGGCATCACCGTACAGTGTGACCCCACCGGAAAACGCGACCAGCTTCCTGCCTCGAGCCTCTTCATCTTCATTGGCGCGCAGCCCCGCACGCAATGGCTCGGCGATCTCATCGAACGCGACGAGCGCGGGTTTATTCTTTCCGGCCCCGACCTTCTCCGCGATGGCAAGCGCCCCGCTTCCTGGACCCTCGACCGCGACCCTGGCTTACTCGAAACCAACGTCCCAGGCATCTTTGTGGTCGGCGATGTGCGCCACGGTTCCGTAAAACGCGTTGCCTCGGGCGTCGGCGAAGGCGCCGTCGTCGTTCAATTCATGCATCAATATCTGGCCAAGGTACAATGAGCCTGCCTATCGGGAGAGCAGGACGCGCATGACCGAAAAGCTCGCGCCATTGTCCGCCGAAGAACTCGTCGCCAAGCTGCGCAACATAACTGTCTTCGCGGATCTGCCGAAAGAAGATCTGCTCTGGTTTATTTCTCAATCCGAGGAACGCCGCGTCGACCCCGGTGAAATCATCATGCGCGAAGGCGATCATCCAGACTTCATGATGGTCATGTTGGAAGGCGAGATGCGCGCGAGGGCCGAGCACGGGAGTGCCGATGGCCCCGTCTTTACAATAACCGCGGGCGACGTCACGGGCATGCTCCCGTTCTCGCGTCTCAAGACAATCACCGTCACTGGCCGTGCTGTTGTTCCCTCGCATTTCCTCGGCTTTCGCGTTAGCGCATTTCCGGAACTCTTCCTGAGAATGCCGGAACTTACCCGCCGCCTCGTGGGTTTGCTCACGGATCGCGTTCGCAACGTCACCCGTACCGAGCAGCAACACGAGAAGCTCGCCGCGCTCGGCAAACTTTCCGCCGGCCTCGCTCACGAACTCAACAATCCTTCGGCTGCCGCTCGCCGTTCCGCGGCTGCTCTTCGCGATTGTCTGGTGCGTCTGCGCGAAGCTACTCGCAACACAGACATCGGCCCCGAAGACTGCGGTCTCTTAGCTCAACGCGAAGAAGAAATTCGCGCGACTCTGAAACCCGCGCAATTCAAAGACGAATTTGCCCGCGTCGAGCGCGAAGAAGCTATTCAAGCGTGGCTCGAAGCGCACAATGTCGAGGATGCCTGGAAGCTCTCGCCATCTCTCGCGGACGCTGGCCTCACGGATGCTCACTTGGCAACCTTCGCCGCCGCAGCAGGCGCATCTGTTGGCCCTGAACTTACCCGCTTTGCCACGCTGCTCGAGATGGAACGCATCGCTGACGAACTCGAGCACAGCTCCGCCCGCATTTCCGATCTCATCAAAGCCATCAAGGAATATTCCTACATGGATCAAGGCCCCATGCAGGAGGTGGATGTCGAGCGCGGGCTCGAAACAACCCTCACCATCATGAATCACAAGCTTAAGCGCGGCATCACTGTCGTTCGCGACTACGCCCCCAACCTTCCCAAAGTCATGGCCAGCGGCAGCGAATTGAACCAAGTGTGGACCAATATCATCGACAACGCCGCCGACGCCATGAAGGACAGCGGCAAACTCACCATCCACACCGCCCGCGAAAACGATTATGTCCTCGTCGAGCTTGCCGACAACGGGACTGGGATTCCACCTGAGGCAATCTCCCGCATCTTCGATCCTTTTTTCACGACCAAAGGCGTGGGCGAAGGCACGGGCCTTGGTCTCGATGTCGTCAACCGCATCATTAAGAATGTCGGTGGCCATATCAGTGTCACCTCCGTCCCCGGCGACACCCGCTTTCAAGTTCGAATCCCTATTCAGCCGTCGCACTAAAGACTTTTGGAGGAGTCCATGGCCGACGTTTGCACTCACATCGACAAAATTCATCCCGCAAAGCCAAAATCCAAGGGCTGCGAAGAATGCCTCAAGATGGGCGACACCTGGGTGCACCTGCGGCTCTGCCTAACGTGCGGCCACGTCGGCTGCTGCGATTCCTCAAAAAATAAACACGCCACCAAGCACTTTCACGCCACCAAACACCCCGTCATCCGCTCGTTCGAACCCGGCGAAAACTGGATGTGGTGCTACATCGATGAATTGATGTTTGAAGAAGATTGAAGTGGAAATAGGTCCGCAGATCGTCGACCACGCAGCGCAGTTCATTCTTTAGGCCGCTAAGGAATCCAAACCACTAGTTCCAGCATCCAAAACGAAGCGGCGGATGTTGCAAGAAAGGGAAAGGAAGTGCTTCGTGGCAAAAGTGAAGGTTGCTCTCATTGCGAAGCTGGAGGCAAAACCAGGAAAGGAAACCGAAGTCGAAAACTTTCTGAAGGGCGCTTTGCCCCTCGTTCAGGAGGAACCTGGCACGATTGCGTGGTTCGCCATCCGCTTGGGAAATTCCAGCTTTGGAATATTTGACGTTTTCAACGATGAAGCCGGCCGTCAAGCTCACCTGAACGGGAAAGTTGCCGCCGCGCTGATGGCCAAAGCTGCAGAGCTGTTCGCGAAGCCTCCGGAAATTCAAAAGTGGGATGTGATCGAGTCAAAGCTGTAGATCCATTGCTCGGATTTCTGCGTCTTTGGTCTTGAGCGTAGTGGCCCATTCCGCTCTTCTATGTTCTACGCGAGTGATGCTTCAGGCGGTTGCAATGTCTGCCCTGGCGGCATGGAAGTTGCTGTCCCGGGCAGGCTTGCCGGCGGCATCTTGCTCCCCAGCGGCCCGTAACGCGGCGCGAAAAACTCCACCGTGTACGATTGGAAGAACACCAGTCCCGGCGCATACACAAATCCCACAACGTAAAGAATCCCCGCAATCGCCAGCAATCCGACGGCCGCCACCAGTAGTTCCGTCGAGATGTCCCACGTAATCCCTAAACCGCTGCCGATGAGGTACCCGGCCAGGGCCAGCAACCCCAGAGGAATCAGCAACAGCAAAATCACAATCAAATTGAGAATCGTAAAAATAATTGCGCCTGCCACTGCTAGCACGATCTTCATCAACACATACCCGGCATAGGCCAGCTTCTCCGTGCCCATCATCGCCAGCAGCCGTTCCCAGCCTTCCAGTGCTCCCACATTCTCGAACGCCATCACCGGCACCAGAAAATCCCGCCCCAGCAAGTCGATGATTGCCAGCACAGCCACCAGCACAATCACCACGAACGCCAACAGAATTCCTCCGCCAATCAATACTCCGAGGTTTTGGTCCGGATGCTCAAACCACCCTGCGCGATACGCAAGCAGCACCGGCACTCCAGCCACCAGTCCTATCACCGCGAACGCCCCGAATCCAAACGCGATGACCCACAAGAAGTATCGCCGGCCCGCGGCTCTCCACCGCCGCCACCCTTCGCGCAACCGGCACTGCCCGCTGACCACGGCATCCAAAAGAATAAACTTGTAGACGCAGTCGCTATAAATCCACAAGAGCATCACCGCCAGCGCCAACACGACGCCAACCACGATCCACCCCATATATGGCTGGATTTGCTCCCAACCCGGTTCGTTGAAAAGATGCGCAGCTTTAGCCCAGTGATTGTCACCGCTCTGGCCTCGCTTCGGGTTGAAGTTCGGGATGCTTCCTCCGCCGCCACCTCCTCCTCCAGCTTCTCCGGTAATCAAAGCCACCACCGCCAGCCGCGCCCATAACCCAAAACGAAACGGACGGAACAGCAACTGCTTCGTCCGGGCAAGAGCTGGCAAAATGGATTCCACCGCCGAGGCGCGATTCGGCACGCAACACCTTCCAGGGCAGTCACTCTATTTCTATCTTCCGACCATTAGCAACAGATGTTTAGGGAATCTCCCGTTCTCTGAGTTGCCTCCTCCGCCTTCCCATCAAGTTCCCGATAACCCAGGAATACCCGTAACCCCGGCAAAACATAAATCAGGGAAAACGGCACGATCGATCCGATCGCCACCGCATCTCCAACCCACCAGTTCATCGTCGCCAGCGAGTATCCCTGCGCGGGAATCAAGTGGTCTGCCTGAAGAAACCTCGTCCCCACGAACGCCACAATCCACGCAGCGCACGTGGCGATCAGCAGCAGCCACGTCACATCCCTCATGGATCGCAGAAGCCAATCGATTTTCACCACTCGGCGCAATATCACGGCCGCCACCCTGTACACCGCAATGAACTCCACATTCCCGACGAGGAAAGAATACAAACGGACCGACAGGTGATATTTCACGACCGATGCGATGCATTCCGCCACCAGGATCACCGGCGCGTAACGCCACCCGAGTCCAATCAGCGCGGTCAGCGCAAGCCCTGTGGGTGGCTACCACGCGCTGATTTCCGCCCAGATCTGAAACGAGACCGTCGTTCGATCCACCAGTACATACACCAAAAAGAAGCACGCGGCGACGACCAACTGTCGCAGCTTCCAAGTCTTTTCTGGAGTCAATCATCCCTCCGGTCGGTTTGGTGTCCGTGCCTTCGCTGGTGCCGGCTTCGAGGCATCACTTGGGGGCCACAAGACTCCGTTTGCGAGCCGTCTAGCTTGATCATGTTCCGAAATGAAAATGCGGCCTAAAAAAGCTCCACAAACTCTCCTCGGCCACTCCAATTGCCACTCTAGGAAATGCACACTAGCCCTTGTGGTGTCAGCAAGTTTGTGGTTCTTTGCGTCAGCGTCTTCTTGCCTCAGGGCGCACACACCCCTGTGCTTTCCTAGCGCTCGGAGGGTCAAATCACCAGGTTCGTGGTGCTGCCAAATATTGGAAGACGCTAATGAGGTTGAGCCACGAACCGTGCCCTGGAGGGAACAACTTTCTTGGGTCGCCCGTTCTTCACTACTGGCCGCGTTACTTTCCTTGGATCCGTGAAACAAACAACTCCAAAAATTTGTCAGCCCGCACGTCGATGCAAGCCTTGACGTTCGGCGCCACCTTGTCGAGACCTTCGATGACGTAGCGGTCACCATCGGGAAAATGGCGCAGCACGTTGCGCTCAATTTCATTACGCCGGTTCGCCACCGTTTCCCCGCGCGTGAATTCGCCTCGAGTTTCGACATCGACATGCATGGCCGGCGCCGTCACCAGCGCCGCGTCGATCGCCACTCCCACCGCCAGTGGATCGTACATGGGCGTCCCGGTGTCCCCGAATTTCTCCGACAGCTCCACAAGAAATTTCGTCACCCCGTAAATAAAATCGTTGACCGGACCGTGCGTCCGCCCGAGTTGCTCCAGGTGTTTGCGGCTAAACAGAGTCTTATCTCCGACGTCGAGCCCCACCATCGTCAGCGGCCATCCCGCCTGAAAAACGATTTGCGCCGCTTCTGGATCGTTATAAATGTTGGCTTCCGCTGACGCGTTCACGTTGCCGCCTTTTAGCGATCCGCCCATCAGAATCACTTCTTTCACTAGCGGCACGATGGTCGGATCTTTTTCAATCGCCAGGGCAATGTTCGTCAACGGGCCAACAGGCACGAGCGTGATTTCGTGAGGATACACGTGTACAAGTTCAATGATGAGGTCGGGCCCGAACCGCGCGTCCGCTTTACATTTACTCGCGGGCAGTTCGATGTTGGCCAGCCCATTTTTGCCGTGCCAAAACTCCGCCGTGATCAGTTTCTGGAACAGCGGATGCTGCGCCCCTCCCGCAACGGGAATGTCACACCGGCTCGCCAGCGAAACCATCCGCAGCGCATTTTCCAGTCCCTGCCTCGCGGTCACGTTCCCCGGCACAACGGTGATAGCCTGCACATCCAACTCCGGAGAATTCAGCGCCAGCATCAAAGCCATGGCGTCATCGGTCCCTGGGTCGGTGTCCAGAATGATCTTCTTTCCGCTCACAGCGCCGAACGCTGGAGCGCAGACAATCCCCAGCACAACAACCACGCAACTAAACATCCGCGCGAACCAACGCATCCCATCAGCCATATTCTTCGTCCCCACCGAACTCGTAGGGGCACGGCACGCCGTGCCCGCCCTTATCTCATGCACCGCGGCTGCCATTGTAGGGCCGCGACATATTTACCCTGGGCCCGGAAAGGCTCTGTCCCGACTCGGCAAGCTCACTTTCGCGAAGCACGCGCATTACTGTTTTGTTTTTGGAGTAACCAACAAAGAAGCCGCCAGCGCCACCAGCAAAATCCCCGACACCACCGCAAGCGAGATCTCCACCGAAATATGCACCCACGGCTCAGCAATCATCTTCGCCCCAATAAACGCCAGCACAAAGGAAAGACCTGCCGTCAAATACCGCAACCGCCCCAGCACGCCTGCCAAAAGGAAATACATCGCCCGCAAACCCAAAATCGCGAACACATTGGACGTATACACGATAAAGGGATCCCGCGTAATTCCGAAAATCGCGGGAATCGAATCCACCGCCATGGTGATATCCGTGATCTCCACAATCAAAAGCACGACAAACAAAGGCGTGGCAAACAGTTTTCCGCCATCCCGTACAAAAAATTTGCTACCCGCATACTCCTTCCGGACTCGCAGATACCGTTTTGCAAATCGCGAAATGCGGTTCTCCTCGGGATGCATCTCTGCTTTCTTCGCGAAGAGCATGTGCAATCCCGCATACACCAGAAACGCGCCGAACACGTACAGCACCCAGCTGAACCGTTCGATCAGCCCCGCTCCCGCCGCGATCATCGCGCCGCGCATCACCAGCGCTCCAAGAATTCCCCATTCCAGAATGCGGTGCTGAATCTTCTCATCCACGGCAAACGCGCGGAAAATCACCAGAAACAGAAAAAGATTATCCACGCTGAGAGCTTTTTCGATCACATATCCGGTAAAAAACTCCAGTCCGCGCTGCTCGCCGGAGAAATACATCACGCCGAGCCCAAACGCAAGCGACAGTCCAACCCAGACGAGCGTCCAGGTGATCGCTTCCCGCGTTTCCATTTTGTGGGGACGCCGGTGGAAGACACCAAGATCCAATGCAATCGCGGCGAGTACAAAGAGATTAAAGATCAGCCAAAGGAAAGGTGTGCCCATGGCTGCTGTGGCCGGCGCGCGTTAGGGTGCCGACGCTGAAAGCGTGTCCGTGGCGTTCAGGTTGGTGAGTTCGATGCGGAAAGCCTGGCCTGCTTGGATCGTCACTGGCACATCCCAGCGCACCCGCACGTCGCCGGCGCTTGCGTCGAAATTCAGCGTGCTAATCCAGTAGTTGCCTGGCGCCAGTTCCCGGAGGAAGGCGTGCCCTTCCAGGTCCGTATCCACCTTGGCCGCCAGATATTTCTTTTGTGCCACTTCCGGAGCCAGCTTCTGCACGTGCTTCTTCTGATTGCTCAGGATCAGCGCCCACTTTGTCTGCGGATTTACGGCGTTCAGTTCCAGCTCCACGCCGGAAACCGTTGCCGGATTCGCGATAATAAATTTCTTCAGCGCTGTGTAATACGCTTGCAAGTCTTTTTCGTACCTCTCTGGATGTGCCTCTTTGTCGGCGTCCTTGTATTTCGGCTTCGGAATGTCTTTGGTTACACCACCGCTGTTGGAGTGCTGGTAAGCCAGCAAAAATTCCGGCGTATGGATGATGTCGTCGGGCTTCAGCAATTTATCCAGGTCGGGAGCCGTCAGGTCGAGCGTGTCGTGGGCTTTCAGCCAGGCTTTCAATTCCTTCGACACTTTCAATCCGTCGATGAATTCATTGCGCGGGGGAATGACGTCTCCCGCTTCGATTTCCTTGGCAATGTCCCCATAGCTCTTCGTCAGAATGTACAACGTGAATTGACGCACGGGTTCCGGCCGCGCCGCCGTCGGCGATACGCGCGCCGTGATATCCAGACTGGCCGCGGAGCCCTGCGCCCGCGCCGCATGCGCAAAGCACACCCATCCAGCGAGTATAGCCAGGGAAACACCTATTGTTCTTCTCATGCCGAAATCCTAACAGATTGTCCACAGCCCAGACAGAAGAACCATCGCATGTGTTGCTTCAATCACTCTCTAACGTGAGAAGAGCTGGAGTAAGAGGAATAGCCCCAATCCAGCCAGAATCAGCCCAGCGAGCAATCGCGTCAGAAACGACGCTGGCAGGGCGGCCAAAGGGCCCGGAGGCCTCTTCGGCGGACCGGGCGGATCGAGCACGCCAATCCCCGTCGATTTACGTGGCGGCCCGCCAAGTTGCGCTGAGGCCGACTGCGGTTCCAGCTCTTCTTCCCATTGCCGAAATTCGTACGGCATGCCGAAATGCTACCCCTGTTAGCGGTAGCCGTCCAGAAGTTCAGCGGGCGTCGGCTACGCTTCGCTCCTCGCCGAAGTTATACCTGCCGTCGCTCGCCACGGTGATTCTCAGCGCGCGATGATCCTTCTCAAACAAGTCAAAGCCCTCCCGGAGATTGCTCCAAAATGCGAGAAGTTCTGGCTGGTTCGGATAGCTCCGCGCAAGCGACTTGAATCCGTCTGCTGTCAGCCGTGCGGGAAATATCTCGATGGGGATATGCCGCTGGCCCGTCGCGTGAACCTGCACGCCCAGCCAGTAGACCTCCTTGATCCCATCATCCGTGATGGGAATGCATCCGATGGCACCTGGATGTCGCCAAATTTTCGTTTCGGCCCGAGCACGCCGGATGTCGCGCAAATTGCGTAGGTGTGCACCAAAGCGTAGGAATTTTCCGCGTTCTCCGAGGCCCAGAGTTCAAGCAGCGCTTCTTTCTTGAAGGCGCGAAAAAGCATGGCGCGCGGCGGATAAGAAATCTTTTTTCCGCGCAGGCGCTGCCCTAACAAGGTCAGAACAGGCGAAAGACGGCTTCGACAGTGACCCACGCGGCCACGGCATGCTTAGCTCCGTCGCGAGCTGGAATAAACTTCCAGCCGCGCACGGTTTCCACTGCGCGCTCATCCAAGCCAAAACCGATGCCTTTCACGATGCGAATATCCTGCGCCCGCCCATCCGCCCCCACGAGAACCGCCAGCGTCACCGCTCCCTGCACCTTGCCGTGTCGCGCCTCGTCAGTGTATGTCGGGTACGGGCAATAAGCGCATCCAGGAGCAATGAATCCTGGCAAATATGGACGCTTCCCAGTGCCATCGCCGCCCGGTCCAATCCCGCCGTCGCCGATCGTATCGCCATCCTTTGATCCGATGCCGTGTCCCTTCCCAGGACCCGCAGAGTTTGTATCTTCCGGCATCCAGGGCAGTCCTATTTTACCGGTGGGTGAAAGCACCGCTGCTGCGTTCGGGTCAAAAATCGAAGGCGGCTCGGGCAGTTGTGGATGCTCGTTTTGCGGGAGCGTGGGTTTCACAAGAACGATGGACGAACGTAGCAAAGGATCTCCGTGAGTCGCGGGAATGGGGTTCTCATCGCCCCCGCTGCCAGTGCCGCCCGACGGATGCGCGCTGGTGAGGCTGCGGATGAGCGGCGCGGAAAGCTTGAACGGGCTCAGCGACGTCGGCTCGCCGTTTGGGAGCGGCCTAGTCACTCCCTTCGTATTTGCCAGGAGAAAAACGATCGCAGCGAAAACAGCAGCGTGCGTAAGCAATGAAGCGCCTTGCGCGCGTGCCGGCCGTAGCGATTTATCGAACTTGAGGAGATGAATGGGAGCGCCGTTTGCAGACGACGCTTTGAAATGCGATGGAATGAGAAGCTGCCCCAGGTTTTCTCGAACGCGATTGAGCCAGGATTCCGTTGTGGGATCGTTGCCGGAAAAAGGACGCAGTACCGGATCGCGCACGCGCAATCCTCCGTCTCCGCCTCACAGTTCGGCCCGACAACGTCTGGAGGCGGGCACCAGTCGGCTAGTCAGAAGTCTCGAAGCAGACTTTGGTTGCCTGCGTAGAAAATTCTGAGCAGTTGGAAGAATTAAAATGGAAAGTCAGGTAATCAGTTTAAAGAGGGGAAACTAATACAGCCGGAAAGTCACTTCAATCGGCACCTGCACGGCCACGATCTTGCCGTTCGGTCCAGCCGCTGGCCGGAACTTCCAAGTACGCACGGACTCGACTGCTTTTTCCCCGAGGCCCATTCCGGGATCCTTCAGGATGGAAATGTTGACCGCGCGGCCGTCGGGGGTAATGGTCACCTGCAGCACAACGGTGCCCATGTACTTCGCCTTGCGCGCGTCATCCGAATAAAGCGGCGGCGGGCAATAAATGCATTCCGGGATGCCAACGCCATTGACGCCTGCGCGAAACGCGCCGCCTCCCGTGCCTCCGCCTTCGCCGGGACCCAGGCCGCCGCCGGTGCCGCTACCGATTCCGGTGCCATTGCCATGTCCGAGAGAATCGCTCACGCCGTTGGCTAGCGGGTCGCCAAAATTCGCCGCATTGATATTTGGCACCTTAAGATCTGGCGGCCCGAGGAGTGACGGATCCATAGCCAGCTTGGGATCAGGATTTTGAGGCTTCACTTGGGGTGGAGTGAACTGTGTCCACTGGAACTTGGGTAGTTTGCCTTTATTAACGGGAGTCAGCGTGTGGTCGTTCGCACCGCCGCCGCCGCCCGCCTTCTTTGCGCCCGCAGGGAGTTTCGCCATGTACGGCGAAATATCGATTCCGGTCACTTCGACATTTTTATTCTTCGCTTCCGTCTTAGTCCCGAAATGCCAAAACAACGGAATCAAAATCACCAGCGCAAAGACGCTCCCATGAATGGCAAAGGAAATGATTTGGGTCCAGCCGAAGTTTTCGTCCTTCGTCCAAATGTCCTTCACCTTTACGGGCTTGCTGGTGAAGTTCGCGGGCGGAAGTTTTGCCGGAAAGAAAGCCTCTTTAATGCGTGAGCCAAACCCGCCGAAATTCGTTCCCCAGGAGACCGCCAGGCGGCTGTTCACGGGACCTTTCGGCACCGGGCGCGAGCTGAAGAAATCTTTGAGATTGTCCATAACGCCCGCGCCGAATACTGTTTTTACAAAGGGCGCGCCGGGACGGTCCGCGACGTTGACGGGACGCTCGGTTAGAAACTGTTTGAGGTTGGACCAAAAATTATCGGGAATAAGCAGAGCAGGTGCGCCAAACTTGGGAACCGCTGAGGCTGGTACTGGAACGGCCTTCTGATTGGCGGAGGCATACACCGCGGGCTTTATTGCTTCAGGCGGAACGAGATTAACGATTAGGTCCGGCACCATCTTCCCCCTGATTTAGACGCAGCTGGGCTCCGTAGGGTGTCCTGAATCGATATGATTCGCGAGAGCCGGGAAAGGTTGCGCGACCCCAGCCGCTGACACCGACTGCCAATCATTGTAACATACAGAATTACAACGCATTCTCATGTTTCTGGCTGAATACCTGAACCAAAGTACGGTAAACAAGGTACGGCATTTAACATCCGGCGAGCAGGGGACGGCATTCGAATCGAGCAAGCGAAGCTGCGGGCACACACAGAAATGGCCGAACCTCTGGAACTCAAGAAAACACTGAATCTGCCCAAGACTGATTTTCCGATGAAGGCCGGGCTTCCGCAACATGAGCCGAAACAGCTTGTGGCCTGGCAAGAATCGCATCTTTACGAGCGGATTCTTGAGGCGCGCCAAGGCCAGCCGCTGTTTGTTTTGCACGACGGTCCCCCGTATCCAACGGGCACGATTCATCTGGGCACCGGACTCAACAAAATATTGAAAGATGTGATCGTCAAATCCAAAAGCATGGCGGGGCATTACGCGCCGTTCGTCCCCGGTTGGGATTGCCATGGATTGCCGATCGAGACGCAGGTGGAAAAGGAGCTTGGCGGAAAGGGAAAAGTTTCGCCGTCGGAATTCCGCAGACTTTGCCGGGAGTTTGCCACGCGCTACGTGGAGCAGCACAAACGGGATTTCCAACGATTGGGAGTTTTGGGGCAATGGGATGATCCGTATCTCACGATGAACCACGAGTACGAGGCCATTGTCGCTGGCGCGCTGCTTGATTTTATGGAGAAAGGTTACGCGTATCGCGGACGCAAGCCGGTCTATTGGTGCATTTACGATACGACGGCACTGGCTGAAGCTGAGGTCGAGTATGAGGATTACACGAGTCCATCGGTTTGGGTGAAGTTTGCTGTTGCGGGCGGCGGAAAGAGCGATGCCGTTCGAATGGGTGACGTTTGGGCAGTCATTTGGACGACTACTCCGTGGACATTGCCGCACAACCGAGCGCTGGCGTTTCATCCCGATTTCGAATACGTGGTCGTGGAAACCGAAAAGGGGGCTCTGCTGCTTGCTGAGGAGCGCATCGCGGCCTTGCAGGCGGAGTGTGAGATTAAAGAGGTACGGGTGCGTTCGAGGGGGAAGGGGCGCGATTTTGAGGGCGCGAAATTCCGTCATCCGTTTTTGCCGATACAGGTGCCGGGAATTTTGGCGGACTATGTGACCCTGGATCAGGGCACCGGGATCGTGCACACGGCACCGGGACATGGTTCGGATGATTTTCTATCGGGGCAAAAATATGGTTTGGATATTTATGCTCCGATCGATGACCAGGGCGTGTATCTCGAAGGGTTGTCGGAATACAAAGGCAAGAATGTGTTTGAGGCAAATCCAATCATCGTGAAATTGCTCGAAGATCGCGGAGCTCTTCTCGGAAATCACAGCTACACGCACAGCTATCCGCATTGCTGGCGTTGCCACAATCCGGTGATTTTCAGGGCTACGGAACAATGGTTCATCAAGATGGATCAGGCGGCGCACGGGAAAGAGAAGACATTGCGAGCGGAGGCACTCGGGGAAATTCACGGTGTGAAGTGGATTCCGGCCTGGGGAGAAGAGCGCATCTACGAGATGATCGAAAAGCGGCCGGATTGGTGTGTCTCGCGGCAACGATTTTGGGGCGTGCCGATTATTGTTTTTTATTGCGAGGGTTGTGGCACGAGGCTCGAAGATTTTGCGGCCCTGCGCAACGTGGTCAAGTGGTTCGAACGGGAAGGTGCGGACGCGTGGTACAAGCATACGGCGGAGGAATTGTTGCCTGCCGGAACAAAATGTTCGTGCGGCGCGGGATCGTGGCGGAAAGAAAACGACATTTTGGATGTGTGGTTTGACGCGGGCTCTTCCAATCTTGCCGTTTTGAAGAAGGATGAGTGGCCAGCCGATGTTTATCTCGAAGGTCCCGACCAGTATCGCGGGTGGTTTCAGAGCTCTCTGCTAATCGCCACTGGGTTGCGCGATCACGCGCCATATCGCAGCGTAGTTACGCATGGGTGGACACTCGATGAACACGGGCGTCCCATGTCCAAATCGCTTGGAAACGTTGTTTTGCCGAGCGATATTTGCGAAAAATGGGGAGCGGATCTTCTGCGATTGTGGGTCGCTTCGCAGGAGTATCAAGCGGACGTGAAAATGAGCGAGCGTGTGATGACGCAGCTCAGCGACGCCTACCGCAAGATTCGCAACACCTTCCGATTCGCGCTTGGAAATTTGTTCGATTTCGATCCGCGGCGCGACGCGCTCCCGAATGATCAGCTGGAAGAAATGGATCAGTGGATGCTGGAGCGCACGGCAGAATTGGTCAGAAAATGCAGGGAGTGGTATGCGGCGTACGATTTTCACCGCGTCTATCACGCAATTCACGATTATTGCGTTGTAGATCTCAGCGCGTTTTATTTTGACGTGTTGAAGGACCGGCTGTACACCAAGGCCGCGAGAAACCCTTCGCGGCGCTCGGCGCAAACGGCGGCATGGAAAATCACCAGCGCGCTGGTGCGGCTTGCTGCCCCCATCTTGGTATTCACTTCGGAGGAGATTTGGACGCACTTGCCAAAGTCGTCCGGTGAACCGGAAAGCGTGCACATCGACGTTTTTTCCGAAGAAGCCGGGCTGCGTTCAGGTGTAGATGCGAAAACAAAAACCGAATGGGAAGAGCTGCACGCGCTGAGAGCAGAAGTTTTGCAAGACCTCGAGCGTGCCCGCACAAAGAAGTTCATCAATTCTTCACTCGAAGCCAAAATACAGCTTCGGTCAAAGAGTCCTTACCTGGAACTCTTGCAGAGACACGCAAAGGATTTGCCAGCGTTGTTTATCGTTTCACAGGTGGAAGTGTTGCCGTTTGACGGGCCGGCGCATAGCGGCCATCCCGAGCCTATTCATGTGGAAGTTCTGCGCGCCGACGGCGCGAAATGTGAACGATGCTGGAACTACTCGACGCATGTGGGGGAGAATACGCGCTACCCTGGCATCTGTGAGCGCTGCAGCGAAGCGCTTGCGGAAATCGAAGGATGGGAGCTTGCGCGTTCATGAAATTGCCTTCGCGCCTGAAGTGGCTTTGGCTAACGCTGGGGATTGTGGTTTTGGATCGCGCCACCAAAGCGTGGTTTGAAACGCAAACGGACTTAGGCTGGCGGCATGAAGTTGTTCGCCACTTTATCTATCTGGTGCATAGCCGCAATCCAGGGATCGCCTTCAGTCTGTTCGCGGATTCGCACTCGCCCTGGCTGCGCATTCTGCTGACGTGCGGTTCGCTTGTCGTGATCTGCGCGCTGGCTTGGTTGCTAGTGGCGGGGCAAGGCGGGGTTGCGGCGGGCGCAGGCCTTGCGCTTTTGCTCGGCGGAGCTACCGGAAACGTTACGGACAGGATTCTTCACGGGGCGGTGACGGATTTTTTCGAGGTGTGGATCGGGAGCTACCGCTGGCCGGCGTTCAACGTGGCGGATTCCGCGATTACCATCGGCGCGATTCTTTTAATCCTCGATCTGATTTTCAGTCCTAAGGAATCAAGTTCCTCGACAACAAAGAGTCGTTCGTCCGTCTAGCGGTTTTGAGTCTGCCGGAAGTTTGGAGCGTTTGATTCGCGGCTGCGGCAAACTGCTAGAATCTTTTTGTGCCTTCCCCCATCACACACAAACTCTTAGTTGAGAAGAGCGACGCTGGTGAGCGCCTGGATCGCCATCTGGCGGCGCACCTACCGGAATTAAGCCGCACGCGGATTCAGGAATTAATTGAAGCTGAGCTCGTCCTCGTCGACGGCAAGCCGTCGAAGGGTGCGCACCGTTTGCGTGCGGGCCAGAAAATCGCCGTGGATGTGCAGGCTCGCCCGCCCATGCGGGCGGAAGCGGAAAGCATTCCGCTCGAGATTCTTTATGAAGACGACGACGTGATTGCGGTGAATAAAGCCGCGGGGATGACAGTGCACGCCGGGGCGGGTAACACGCGAGGGACTTTGGTGAACGCGCTGCTGGGGCGAGGACAGGCGCTCTCGCAGGGCGGGGATGCGTTGCGGCCGGGAATTGTGCACCGGTTGGATAAGGAAACTTCCGGGGTCATTCTCGTAGCAAAGAACGATTTTGCGCACATGAAGATTGCGGAGGCGTTTCGGCAACGCTTGGTGAAGAAGACATACATTGCGCTCGTCGAGGGGTTGTTGAACGACAAGCAGGGGCGCATTGAGCTGGCGATTGGGCGGGATTTGCACCGGCGCACGCGGATGGCGGTTTTCAAGGAGAAACCGGAGAGCGCTCTGCGGGAGAGCTTGCAGCGCAGTGGCGCGCGGGAGGCGCGTACGGATTGGCGAACGCTAATGGAAGTGGATGGGACGACGCTCGTGGAAGTGCGGTTGCACACTGGGCGGACGCACCAGATTCGCGTGCATTTTTCGGCGATAGCGCATCCTGTTGTGGGAGACACGCTTTACGGAGCGGCTGCGCAACTTCGCGTTGGTGCCGAAACTGGGCGCGCTGCGTCTAATGAGCGGGAGAAGAGTTTGATGCCTACGCTGGGGCGGAATTTTTTGCACGCGGCGCGGCTGGGATTCTCGCAGCCGCGAACCGGGGCCTGGATCGAGGTGCGGGCGTCGCTGCCGCGGGAATTGCATGAGTTCGTCAAAAAGCTTTCGGAGGCTGCCGGAGAGGATTCGGAGAGAATTGACGCTGCGCTCGCTAGCTACCTATAATCTACTGACATGTCCAGGGCACTGATTTCTCTTCTTCTCGTAGCGGTTTTGCTGACGGTGGCGGTCAGCGACCGTGCGCAGCAGGCACCGGCGAAGCCTGCGACTTTGGCGCAATCCTCGCCGGCTCCTCAGGCGGCCCCGCCGGCGACGCCGCAGCAGGGCCAACAGGGGGAGAAGTCTGCGACTCCCCAAACTCCGCAAAAGATCATCCAAGTTGTAAACTTGGTGGACGTTTTGTTCACCGTGCTTAACCGGCGCAATAAGCTGGTGCCCGATCTGCAAAAAGAAGACTTCCAGATTTTTGATGAAAAGTTTCAACAGGACATTCGTTACTTCAGCAAACAGTCGGATTTGCCACTGCGCATCGGGATGCTTGTGGATACCTCGAACAGCATTCGCGACCGGATCAAATTCGAGCAGGATGCCTCAATCAATTTTCTTTTCAGCGTACTGCGGCGTGGAAGAGACGAAGCGTTTGTGATGACGTTTGATGATGAGCCGCAAGTGGTGCAGGCGTTCACGAGCGACGCGGGGCTGCTGCGCGATCAAATTATGCAGACGCGGGCGGGCGGCGGGACCGCGATCTACGATGCGATTTACCAGGCCTGCCAGAACGAATTGAGCCATCCGCCGCGTCCGCCGGGGGACCAGCCGGACGTCGTGCGGCGCGTGATGATTTTGATTAGCGACGGCGACGACAATCTTTCGACACATACCCGGGGCGAGGCCATCGAGATGGCGCAGCGGACCAGCGTGGTGATTTATACGATCAGCACGAGCACGCAGTGGATCCAGCTATCACAGACGGATCCCGACAAACTGGCCAACCGGAAGACGCACCTGACGGAAGGCGACAAGATTCTGCAGGACTTGGCGGATGAAACCGGGGGACGCGCATTCTTTCCGTATCACGTGGATGATTTGGACCAGTCTTTCCAGGATATCGGCGACGAATTGCGAAATCAGTATTCGATTGCGTATATACCTACGAACTACGTTCTCGATGGGCGCTACCACAGGATTCGCATCGAAGTGCCCGACCACAAGGGGTATCAAGTGCGCGCGCGGCGCGGGTATTTTGCACGGGCGAACCGGGAAAATAATAATAGCCAATCGAGTCCTTCAGGTCCAGCTTCTCCCTGATTGTTTTACTTCCGATATTTTCCATGAAGAACTTCTTGGGGACGTTCGACGTACGCGGCGGCGGCAATTTCGGCTTCGCGCCGTTAGCGGGTGGTGTCGCGGAGGATGACAGCGTCGGATTCGTTGTGGCCGCGCTCGATCGCGATTTTTGCGCCGTCCTTGGAAAAGCGGAACTTGGCGATGCGTTCGGAAGTGAAATGGGTGAGCTGATGGGGAGCGGAGCCATCGAGAGGCTGCATCCAGAGGTTGCCGATACCTTTTTCGTGGACGGTATAGACAATGGACTTGCCGTCCGGCCCAAACTTTAAGGGCGAGGAAGCGCGTGGATCGATGTCATGGTAAGCGACTTTCTTGTCGTCGATGGAATAGAGGTTCAGGACGAGTTTGTGATCCATTTCGCGAACTTCCAGGCCAGCGATGGTCTTGCCATCCGGGGAGATGTCCGCAGCACCGTTTGCGGCGCTCAAGACTGTCTCGTGCGTACCACCATCGATCGAGACACGCTTGAGGGGTTTGCCTTCGCCAAAATCAAGGTAATAGACCCACTTGCCGTCCGCCGAGCATAGCGGATCGGATTCCGCAGCGCCAAAGGTGAGTTGCTTGAAGTCCGCTCCCGAGCTGTTCATTCTCCAAAGATTGAAGGAGACTTTGCCGGATCGGCCCGCGGAACGAAACACGATGTAGGGTTGCGGGCCACAGGACGTTAGTTGATCGGAGATGTGATCTGCATCCGAATAGACGAGGGTTTCGCCGCCCTCAGGTTTGACGATGCGGATGTCCGGGACTTGTATGAAGACGATCCGGCCGTCCGTGGTCCAATCCCAATTCCAAACAGCGGTGCTGGAGGAGAGTGGGACAGGATGGACATCATCAGGCTGGGCAACGCTGGCAACTTCAATCTGGTAACGGGACTGAGACTGGTTGGCAGCGATGGTGCGGCCGTCGGCGGCAACGCTCGGGAAAAAATAGGCGTTCGTGTCCGTGGTGAGACGGCGGTAGTCGCCTTTGGGATAGCTGACGATGCCCAGCTGAGCATTCAAAGCGCCGGCGTTACCGAACTCCGAGACAAGGAGGCCAGAACCATCGGGCATCCAGACAGGATTGCGAACTATCCGATTCGTGGCGACCGGGATAATGTCGAGTTTAGCGGAGGCCACGTCCACAGCCAGGACAGCCAGGGTGATGCCCTTGGCCAACTGGGATTCGGTAATCACGATGGTCTTGCCGTCTGGAGACCACGCGGGGGTGTAGCTGCCTGGGCCTTCCAGAGTAACGTCTTTGAAAAGCGTGCGATCGGGGGAGCCATCGCTCTTGGCGACGATCAATTCGTAAGTAGGAGAATCGTGGTCTTCGCGCAAAAAGGCAAAGCGCTGGCCGTCGGGAGAAAAAGTGATGGGGCTGTCGACATCCTTGATAAGCAGACGAGGGGTGCCACCGAGCATGGGGGCAGAGTAGAGGGAGGCGAGGGTGTGCTCGGCCTCATCGCGGCGGACGCAATAGATATAGTTGGCGTCGGGGGAGAACGTGAGCCCCGCATAACGAGTGGCCGCGGGCTGAACGAGCTGCGTATTGCTGGCCGAGGCGATGTGGCGGAGCCACAGAGACTGCAAGCCATTTTCGTCGCGGACGTGAAGGAGGTATTTGCCGTCAGGGGAGATGGCGGCGAGAGCAATGTGGCCGTTGTTGGTTAAATTTTCGATGGAGAAGGTGTCGAAAGGTACGTGACGCGAGCGGAGAACGATGGAGTAGATACCGAAGGCAGCGGCGGCAACTACGACAAGGATGCCAAGAATCGTGAGGCCGGCGCCGATCTTGTGGTTTTTGGCGGCGTCGACGATGGCGGAGCTGCTGGAAGGCGTCACTTTGGGTTTAGAGGACGGCGGCTCGGAAACGGCCGGGACGCGGGCAGCGGATTTCTGTGTACTTGCGGGGCGGCTGCCGGAATCGATTTCGCGCTGGAGGCGTTTGAGGTCAGCGCGCAGCTCGGCGGCGACCTGGTAGCGCATGTCGCGGTCTTTTTCGAGGGCTTTGTTGAGGATACGCTCGAGTTCCGGTGGAACATCGGGATTGACGGTGATCGGCGCTGCGGGCGTGTTGTGCAGAATATTGTCGAAAACGACGGCACTCGTGGAGCCGGGGAAAGCTTGTTTGCCGGTCAACATCTGGTAGAGGACGGCGCCGATGGAGAAGAGGTCGCTGCGAGCATCAATTTCTTCGCCGCGGGCCTGCTCGGGAGACATGTATTGGATAGTGCCGACGGCCATGCCGGGACTCGTGAGCAAAGTGTCCGCAGGTGCGTCAAGAGTGTGGCCGGCGAGACCGTCGGAATGGCGGGGAAGGAGCTTGGCGAGACCAAAATCGAGGATTTTGATGCTGCCGGCTTCGGAGACGAAGATGTTTGCGGGCTTGATGTCGCGGTGGACGATGCCTTTTTTGTGGGCGGCATCGAGGGCGTCAGCGAGTTGAATGCCGAATTCTACAGTGCGCGTAATGGGCAATGGCCCGGCGGCGAGAAGTTTGTCCATCGATTCGCCTACGAGCAGCTCCATGGCAATGAAGGTGCGGCCGTCGTGCTCTTCAATAGCGTGGATGGTGCAAATTCCGGAATGATTCAAAGCTGATGCGGCGCGAGCCTCGCGCAGGAAGCGTTCGAGGGTTTGGCTGTCGCGCTCGTTTGCTTCCGGAATGAACTTGAGTGCAACGCGGCGGCCGAGCTTGGTGTCTTCGGCTTCATAGACGACACCCATGCCGCCGGAGCCGAGTTTTCGGAGAATCCTATAGTGGGCGACCGTTTCGTTAATCATGATGTGGGTTGCAAGAGGGATGTTAAACGGTAGCGGAAATTCGGTCAATGCATAGGGAGAATTCGGTGGTGTATCGGTTCCGGTTACACGGGCGGTCTCAATGGATCGACGCAAGACTAAGCTCGAAGTCTAATTGCTGGAATCTCAAAGGCTAAAATCGTTTGTGAGCTTTGAATCAAACAGAACACTACCCTGGCTAGCTTCTGACCCATCTTCCTTTTGAGCCGGCGCATGAATTTACGGTTAGGAAGTTGATTTGATTGCGGTTGCTGTCTTTTGTGCTGCGAACGCTTCTGTCTACATCCTTGCCGGCAGGGTCACGCCCAGGGCCGCGAGGATCTTGGTCTGGTGGGCACTCGGTTGCGGCAGTTTCGTCACGGTCGTTTTTTCATCGATCTTGTACTGCAACAGGCACAGACTGCCGAGCGAGGCCAGCGCATCGCGCAGCGTGATGGCGTGCGGATTACTGTCCGTCGTTCCGAACTGTTTTTGCAGCCGTCGTTCCATTTCACGACTCAGTTTTAATGCCAGCAGGCAGCAGAACACGTGGCCCCGCGTACGACTCTCCTTGCGCACGAACAACGGTCGTACTTCTAATAGTCCGGTCTTCATGGCGCGAAAATCACGCTCCACCTTCTGCAAGCTCACGTAGCTGTCGTGCACCTCTTGGGCACTCATGTTCTGTTTCAAAACGTCGGTGCTCACCACATAACAGCCGGCCAACTCCAAAGACTTTTCGATCGCCGCTGGGTGGCGCTCCAGCACCAACGTGCGGCCGTGCAACTTCAACTCCACCAAGCCCTCCAGCTTGTGCCGCGCGGCCCACCCTTGCAGTTTTCGCTGCCCCGCTTCCGGCTGGCAGCGCGGTTTATTCTTCACCAGCTCGTTGCGCGTGGCGATCTTTCTTTCCAACTTCTCTAGTTTGTCTTCCAAGCGGTGCTGCTCGCGCGCGGCTTCGGCCTCGTTCTTGCGCAGCACGTAGCGCACCCCGTGGCTCTCCACTTCGCAGATCTGTTCGTGGAACAACCCCAGTTGCAGAATCCCCGTGCCCAGCAACCCGCGGATCTGCGGATCGGTGAGCGCCGTGATATAGCGCAGCCCCGCCTGCGCGAGCGCTTGCTTCCCCTTGCTCTTCACCATACCCCGATCGCCGACGAAAACTAGTTCCTCCACCTGAAACCGCTCTTTGATGATCTTGATTTGATCGGCTACCGTCGTCGGATCGGAGGTGTTGCCTTTGAACACCCGCACCGCCAAGGGCTCCCCTTCCGGGTCGCTCAGCAGGCCGATGACGATTTGTAGCTTGCCGCGCTTGCCATCGCGGTCGTAGCCGAACTCCCCGAGTTCGTTCTTCTCGCCTTCCAGATAGCTGCTGGTGACGTCGTAGAGAAACAAGCGCGGCGGTTGTGCACCACGGCGGCTCTGGTAGCGGTGGTACAGGGCCCGCTCGATCTTTTCTTGACGGGCACACAGATCGTCGAGCGCGGCGTAGAGATCGTCTTCGTCGAACGAGGTAAGTCCCAGCACTTCGTGGACGGCGTGATCCTCGGCCCAGCGTACGGCCGATAAGCGAGAGCCTTGATGAGGCAGGCGCGCCAAGACGAGGAACAAGGCCAACTTGCCGAGAGTGGTGTGGCGGAGCGCAGCGGTGATGCCGAGGGCCTCAGCGATGTGCTTCAGGACAAAGAGTAGGCCGAAGATCGGGCCGAGGGTAGGTTCGGCAGAAAGGGCGGCATGATCGAACTCCCCACGCAGGGCGCGGCGGAGCGCCTCGATGCGCGCCGGCTGCCAATGGGAGAGATTGGCGAGGGTGCGGTTTTTGACTTTGCCATTCTCGCGGTAGGCATGGCGAAGGAGAATAGCGGGCGGGGAGTTGCGGTTGGGGACGGTGGCAATGTACATGCCGACCTAATACAACATGTCATAAGCTGTGTCAATAGAAAACTTAACATATACATGTCTACTAATCCGACAAAAAAGGCGGCTCAACTCCAACGCCAATCGCGACTTACCTAAAATTTAGGGGAGGAAGATACGTCTGATTGAGTGCCGCCCGACAGATCGGTTCTCTAATTTCGGTGGTTTGTGGGGATGGAGATGGATGAGGAGGTCCGGAATCATGCGGTGTTCAGCAAGAATCGGGAACGATTGCTGAATGGATCGATTGCCCGTGCGGTCAACTGCTGATAAACGTTAACCGGAAAAGTGCTAATACGTCGGCGCCCTAAAAACGCGGCAGATTCGACTAGCAGAACTCCCGGGAATCTCTCATAACTTGTAAACTTCGATGAATACTTCCACATATCGCGGAGTGCTTGTTGAGTTCAGAACACTTTCTGCACTAACCGCAATTCCTTTTTCTTTGTATATCTTTTTGATTTCGTTTTTGACCAAATCCAGTTTGGCTTGATCGTAAGGCTGTTCGACGAGGGGAAGGAGTCCCTTCTGCGTCAGCCGCTGCCCTATTTCATCAGGTGAGACTCTTTTGAACGAGCCGTTATAATGCAGCGCAAACCGGCGAATCATCAGGCTTGTGCCGCTGCTCTTGTTCGACGGTTGGGAATCGGTATCCTGAGCGGCCACAAGCAAAGGGCAGAGGGTCATACAGGCCAGAGCCAAAGGGAGAAGAAGCCGTTTAGAGGAGACCAGAGTCCACCCCCAACATCGAGCGAAATCGTACTCTGAGCCACCCGCATTCGCAAGTATCTTCAACGCGGATGGAACCAAATCCGTAAATTGACTTCAATGCCTGGCTAACGCACGCATCAGCAAGTGATTCTGAATATCAAGCAGCAGCAGCTTCTAGTCTTTTTTTCGGATTCTCGCTAAAAGCTGTACGTCGCCTTAAATTCTAGCCCTGGCGCCACTCCATCCACATTTCCAAACACCCCGCCGATCATGGGGGTGGCCTCCAATATCAACTTCTTCCCCACGCTCAGGTCGTACCCGACGCATAGCGACCCCGTTTGCTGGGCCTCGTAGTTGTACGGCGCTTCCACGTGGAGTGTGTCGTGATCTCCGGTGAATGTTGGCGAAAAATACGATTGCCCGCGGGGCACCAAATACCCACTTATGCTCACGTTGAAGTCCCATGAGTTTGCCGGTGCCGCTGTACTCGCCGACGGCGTGGTCGCTTCTGTTTGCGCCGGAAGCCGGGTGCTGCAAAGAGCTGCGACGACCAACATCCCGAGACGCAATACGGGCGTCATCGTTCTCAGTGGTCGAGGTCTCAATCCTTTATTGGGACGCCGATACTCCTTAACCCCCAGCGATGGGACACGGAGCCGTTTCACAATATCGATGCGCCCGTCCGTCATAGGAGCCCAAAGTTACCATGGCAACGTCACCGGTTGCCCACTTGCAAATAAGACAGCCGGCGCAGACCTAACAGGAAAGGTCTGTGAAACGCGCTGGCATCGAAGAAGAGTGTCAGGAATGCCGCCGGTCTATTCTGTCAGGGGTGTGCCCGGTCTGTACCCCGTTAACCATAATCACCCCTCCCCCGGGGTTTTTCCTAAGTGTTGATTCTGGAGATGGCTAAAGTCGTTTGTTTTGTTGCACTTTTGTAAGTGTTGATTCTAAACCGCTTAAGATTGCACCAAAATTGTGCAATTCATCAAGGTTACTACAAGTAGCATGTTGCCCGGATTTTCGGCGAATCGGCTGCCATGGTGCGCGTGCGAAACTACATTGGACAGAAAAAACCGCACAGGCTGAAGCCTGTGCTAGCAAAAGCAAAAGGCCAGCAGGATGCTGGCGCTACGAGAGCAGCTCACAATATTACCCAAGAGCTACTATACGCAATTCCTTCCTTTCTATTTGTTACTTATGGCACCAGATAGGCGTTCCTGGTGTCCAAATCGACATGGACAGGAAATGCCGCTTGCTCTTCCTCGGGCTGCTTTGCGTGCTTTTGGCTCCCAGTGGCTTTACGCAGTCTGGGCCACTGGATCATGCGCAGGTGCTGGGAAGATTGGCGCAAGGGTATGGGCCGAGCTACGTTGCGCATCTGATGAAAACGCGCGGTGTGAGTTTTTCTTCGTCAGGGTATTTCATCGAACTCGTCAAACTGGCCGGCGGCGACGGCATTCTGGTCGAGCGGCTCTTTGCGAGCGAGGCTTCGGACCGCGCCCACTCTATTTCCGATCCTGAGCCCTTTTACGACCATCTTGCAAGTTGCGCTGAGCTGAATGGACAGGCGTGCGAAGCGCTAACCATTGAGAAACAAGCCTCGGAGCTCGATCCGCAGAATTCTGAAATCCAGAAACGCCTGGAACATTTACGTGAAGCTGCGCAGCAAGTCGCCTCACGCAGACACTGAATGCCTTTTCCACTAAATCTGTTTTTCCCTCTGAGGGCTCAGTTTTTGGGGGCGTAGTAGCCTTTGCGGGCCAGGACTTTCAAGTCTTTGCCGGTGACGTCAATTTTGATTTTGCGGAATTTGCCGTCGCGGGCGGAGTTCGTCGGATAGTAGCCGAGGGTGTACTGGCTGCGGAGCTCTTCGGAGATTTGGTCGAAGGCTTCCTGAAGATGCTTTTCGTTGTTCACTACGATCATGCGGCCGCCGGTTTCGTCGGTGATTTTCTTGGCGATGCTGGCGTTGGCTCCGTAGTGCGGGTCGTATACAAGGAGGATGTGGACGACGGTATCGGTGCGCTGGGCGGCTTCGATGGCTTCTTCGACGCGGACTTTGCTGCCGTTGTCCTCGGCGTCGGTCAGGACGACGACGGCTTTGCGGCCGGCTTCGGTCGAGAGCTTTTCGTTGCAGGCGAGGTAGAGGGCGTCATAGAAATTCGTGCCTTTGGATCCTGATTGGGGGATCGTTCCAGGCGTGATGGGGCCGCCTCCCCCACCTGTGTTGATTTGTGCTTTGCGAATGGCGCGATTGAGCTCGGAGCGGTTGTCGGTGAAATCGGCGAGGAGGTCGACGTCCAGATCGAAGGACATGATCATGGCTTCGTCACCCTTGCGCATCACGCGGTTCAGGAAGCTGCTGGCGCCGTCCTGAATGGCGCCGAGCATATATTGCTCGCTGCCGGAGGTGTCCATGAGCAACCCCAGAGTGATGGGCAGCGTCACTTCTTTAGAGAAGAAGGCGATTTTCTGTTCCTGATTGTCTTCGGTGACTTTAAAGTCCTCTTGCTTGAGGTCGGTAACGATGCGCTTGTTCTTGTCGCGCACGGTGACAAAGAGGTTGACCAGGTTTACGTTGGCCTTGATCGTGGGGCCTTGAACTTCCGGCTCCTGCGGCAGCGCAGGCAGGGCGATGGCGGCGGCAAGAAGGGGCGTCACGCACAGTGCCGCGAGTTTCTTAAGAGAAGGCATGTATACTTTCCTTGACGAGAGATGCCCGGCCGGAAACGGTCCGCTGGGGTTCTTCGCCACGTTAAGATGCTAGCAAGAGGTGCGATGGATGCGTCGCCGGGAGAGCCGGCGGCGGTGCCAGCACTGACTCCGAGAAGAAGTTTGGCCTGAGGGATATGAAAAGTCTACGAAAAATCGCGGGTATAACTTGCGCTCTATTCTTCGCAGCGCCGGCTTTGTGGCTAGGATTTGCAGCGCGGCCACGCCAGCAAGCTGCTCCAGCGGCTCCTCCAGCGGCCCAGGAACCCTCTCCGCCGCCGCCGGACTTGCCTCGGCTGAGCGATGCGAGGGCAAAGATTACAGTGAACGCTAACTTGGTGGTGCTGCCGGTAACAGTGAAGGACCGCTCCCAGCGGCTGGTGCCCGATCTCGGCAAGGACGAATTTCGGGTGTTTGACGAGAACGTGGAGCAGAGAATCGATGTGTTCACTACCGAGGCTTTCCCCCTTTCGATGGTCATTCTGATCGACAACGATTTGAAAAAGGGAGATGCCAAGGAAGTGCAAGACAGCCTTGACGCTATTGTGGGTGGAATGAGCGATCTGGATGAGGCGTTTGTTTGCAAATTTGACCAATTTTTTCACCCGGGCAAAGGATTCACCAGCAACCAGGACCAACTTCTTGTCGAGCTGAGGCGGACCAAGCTGGACAGCCAGACCAATGTGCTGTCTCCCGGCGGGCCGTTCAATGGGCCAAGCATCAATGGCCACGCGCCTGACGGATCACCTTCGGTTCCTGAATCCACACGCACTATCCTAGCGGCGCCCACGAAAGCGCTGGATGATGCCGTGTACGGAGCGGCGGAGCTTTTGAAGGACCGGCCAAGAAACCGGCGGAAGATCATTTTTATTGTTAGCGATGGGGTCAACGGCGGAAAGAAGTACAACACCAATACTTATGACAATACGGTGAAGGAGGTGCTGGCGCACAGCATCTCCGTGTTCGCGGTGGGTGTGGGAAGCGCGTTTTACGACCGCAGGTTCGAGCGGCTGTCCGAATACGCGCATGCCACCGGCGGTGATGTGTATTACGCGGCCAAGAAGGAATCGCTGCAGGATCTGTACTCGAGGGTAACCGAAGAGGCGCGCAACGAGTACACCTTGGCGTACGTGCCGCGAGGCGTAAAAAGCGTGAAGGATTACCACACCGTGGAAGTCCGGGTGAAACGCGAAGGGTTGACGGTGCTTACCCGCGACAAGTACTACACCGGCGGCGTCTCCCAATAAAAGATAAAACTTAGGCTACGGGACGGAATTTTCTTGACAGTGGTGCGCGGCACTCGCATACATAGCGAGATGGCATGGCAGGCAGCGCCCGTCATGACCCGAGAAGTGCGATTGACTGCGGCACATGGGCCGTGGGTGAAAGGAGCATCGCGATGAAAAAAAAGGGAAAGAAGGACGAAGCCAAGGGCCCGAAAAAGGGGAAGTAAGTTTTTTTTGCTGAAGATTCGGTTGGTTGGGGCGCTGCCCGCTGGGTAGCGCCCTTCTTTTATTGAGAGAGAGGATCACGGATACTTGCGGCCGCCCTTCCCGGCTACAAACTATACATGATCGGTGAAGGACTGTTCAGAAAGTTGCCGCAGCACGTCTCTCGAGTTCGCGTTCGCGAAGATAGAGGAATAGAGGAAGGCCGAGAGAAACTCCTACGAGCAGAACCGAAGCGATGGGAAGCCACAGCCTGCTCATTTTGAGGCGCGCGCCTTCTACGCGAATAAAACCGATCAGAGTGATCGCGGAAACAAAAACGTCCATGCCGAAAAATCCGCCGATGCGGTTTGCGAAGAGTTGGCGGACGAAGAGGCGCATGTCAAGGCCTTGGTCGATGACCCAGGGGATGAATTGAGAATAGGGAAGAGCGAATCCAAGAACGCAGAGTATCAGGTAAAGGAACTTGCGGTTCATGTCGGCACCTCTTATTGGGAATACGGGTGATACGACACTTTACTTCAAATTTTGGGAATGAGAGCGCTCAGCTGCCGAGCGCTTCTTCGTGGGCGGGACAAATCGGTTTGTAAGCGCAGCTGCGGCAGACAAAGCCGGGGTTGGGAGGGAATTGGCCGGCACGGATGTCGTCGGCGGCTTCGAGGACGATTTTTTGGGCTTCGTCGAGCTGCTTGGCGTCGCGGGTGGTGACCTGGATCTGGTTGTTTTGGAGGTAGTGGAAGACCAGGCGGACGGGATTCCATTCGAAGATTTCTTTTGCGGCGAGGGCGTAGAGGCTTAGCTGCAAATCTTTTTTAGCGTCGGCGTCTTTCTTGGGCTTGCCGGTTTTGTAGTCGATGATTTCTACGTCTTTGCCGCCTAGCGAGTTCACCTGGTCCATCCGTCCAGTGATTGTGACGTTGTTCTCCAGAGGAAGCTCGAAGCTCTTTTCCAGTTCGAGCACTTGCGAAGGGGTCGCGAGAATCGATGTGTAAAAGACGCGCAGCTGTTCGAGGCCTTCTTGTTTATAGCCTTGCTCCTGATAGTCGTCTTCAAATCCTGCTGAAGTCCACTCGGTATCGAAAACTCGCGCGACGTCTTCGAACGGCAGTTCCACGCCTCTGCGAAGCTGGTCAACAAAGCGTTTAATCGTGGTGTGCATCACGCTGCCAAAGCTGAGCACCGCTTTAGGCCCTTCCCGGAGATGCCACGAGCGGCTAAAAAGATATTGTTGCGGGCAGGTGCGGTATCCGCTGACGGCGGAAGGGCTCAAAGCGAGCGGTTCCGGAGTCAGAGGATGAAACTCGAGAGCCCAGTCTGCAATGCGAGAAAAGATTTTTGCAGGTTCGGAGAGAGGAAAGAGTAGCGGGTCGCCAGCGTATGGGGATTGTTTTTTTGTGATGGACGGAGTTTCGGGCAATTTTGGTTTCATCTGGTAGATATCGCGCCGCTTGATCGCAGGATCCAGCAGCAGGTCCTCGATGAACACTGGAATTTTGCCCTTTTTTTCGGTGACTGTGGTGAGCGTAAGGCGGTTTTCCGCGCGCGTCAGAGCGACGTAGAAGAGGCGGCGCTCTTCTTGAATGTGAAATTGCTCGGCGGGTTCGCCTTCTTTCATCAATGCGGCGGGAAATTCGAACACGCGCGAGCGTTCCGCGGCTGGAAATTTCTTGTTGTTGACGCGGAGCAGGAAGACTTGCGGAAACTCGAGGCCTTTGGCGCCATGAACGGTCATGAGCTGGACGGCATCTCCAGGGACATCGTCTTCCAGACTGATTGTGCCGCCGGCTTGTCCGTAGTAGTCAAGGTACTCGACAAATTCCGCGAGGCTTTGCGTTTCGCTTTTGGGCTCCCACTCTTTGGCGAATTCCGAGAGGCGCTTGACATATTTGCGGTCCTGGGGGCCGGCGCGTTGCGCGACTTCCAGCCACTCCAGGAGATCTGCGAGGGTTCCGCGAGCACTGCGGGGGTGGAGCGTTTTGCGCTGCTCGGAGACGAACTCGATGAGCTTGCCCAATGCGGCGTGCGAGGCGTCGAACGGCAGCTGGCCTTGCGGAACTTGCAGCATCTCGTACAGGGCTTTTTTTTCTTTCCTAGCGTGCGCAGCAAGGCGGACTAGATCGGTGGGCTCGAGTGACCACGCAGGCGCTGCGAGAACCCGGGCGCAGGCGATGTCGTCCGCAGGACTGTCGATCAGGTGCAAATAGGCGAGGACGTCTTTGACGAGCGGATGATCGAGAATCGAGAGCCTGCTGATCACGAATGGGATTTTGTGGCGGCAGAGTTCTTCGACGAGTTCATGCCGGTGCGCATGCTGCCGGTAGAGAATGGCGAACTCGCGCCACTTGCGGCCGGCTGCGCGCATCCGCAGGAGTTCGCTGACGATCCACCGCGCCTCGTTATGTTCGTTGTCCAGTTCGACGATGCGGATTTTCTCGCTTTCTTCCTTGTTGGCGCTGAGCACTTTTTTGGGGAAGTCGGCGCTTACCGTGTTTTGCGTGATCACTTGCGTGGCTACGCGCAGGATATTCGGTGTGGAGCGGTAGTTTTCGACCAGCGAAACACGGAATTTTGTGGAGTCCTGGCCTTCGCGCCAGCCGGCAAAGCGCTCTAGAAAAAGTTTGAAGCTGCCGAACGACGCGCCGCGGAAGCGGTAGATAGCCTGATCGTTGTCGCCCACGGCGATGATGTTCTTTCTACCGCCGGCCAGCAGTTCGAGAAGACGGAGCTGCGCGATGTTGGTGTCTTGAAATTCATCCACGAGGATGTAACGGTATTTTTCCTGGAGCGCGCGGCGGAGCTTTGCATCGGTTTCGAGAAGCTCAACAGCTCCCGTGATGAGCGAGCCAAAGGAAACGCGCTTCTTTTCACGCATCAATTCGTCGCTGGCGCGGTACGCGAGGGCGATTTCTCGTTGGAGGGCGACTTCCTCAGCGCGTTCCTTGAAAGTGTCCTCTTCGAAGCCGCCGCGGTCAGCTTCGAGCTGCGCCGCGAGTCCTTCGGCGTAGCGGAGATAGTCGTCGCAGGAGACGAGTTCGTCCTGGCAGCGCGAGAAAAAATCCACGAAATCGTTTAGAAACTGCCCGGGATCGGCGAGGCGGCGATACTTTTCTAGTTTAAGGCGCTCCAAATTTCGCCGCAGAAGAATCCAGTGGTCGACTTTGTCGAGCATCAAGCGTTCGGGCGAGGCTTCTTTCAGCAGGCTCTCGCAGAAAGCATGGAAGGTCGCGAGCGTGACTTTTTTTCCGCGCTCGCCAGTGGCGCGAACGACGCGGGCCTTCATTTCCCCGGCTGCTTTGTTGGTGAAGGTGAGCCCGAGAATGTTTTCGCCAGAAAGAGAATTGTCAGATTGCAGTAGATGGCGGATGCGCTCGGTAATGACGCGGGTCTTCCCCGTGCCAGCGCCCGCAATCACTAGCAGCGGCCCTTCGCCGTGCGTGATAGCGCGCCGCTGCGCCTCGTTCAGCTGAACACCGACTTGAGCCGGCGGCTCAAGATCGAAAAGTGTAGCCATGACCTAAGAAGGGTAACGGAATTTAGGGCGAAGGGGAAGCGAAGCCAGCTGTCAGGCTTTTTTTGATGAGAAAAGAGTTTCTTGCGCTGAGAGTTTGCCCGCGGCCACCTTGGCGTTTATCTCTGCCGATTTGCCACGTGGGACGCTGAGCGATTCCCACTTGCCAGTTTTGGTGAAGGTCAGATGCTTGGCGAGGAACAGGATTTGGCCAACGTGATGTGCGTAGTGGGCGACCTGGCGATTGATGGCTTGCATGACGGTATGAGGCTCTGTGCGAATCGTGACTGTTCGGGTGAGGTCGGCCTCGGTTAGCGGTTCGAGCGCATCGAAGACATACTTCCAGCCGCGTTCCCACATTTCAACCAATTGGGCACGAGTGTTAGGTGGAGTCTCGAATTCTGTGTCGCGATTGCGGTCAGGTTTTTCTCCGTCCGTGGTCAGAAAATCGAGCCAGCGCGAGCGCATATTGCCAGACATGTGTTTCACGATGATGGCGATGGAATTGGATTCGGCGTCTAATGGGATGAAGAGGGCTTCGTCGGGGCATTGCGCTATCGCGCGCTCAGCCAATTTTTTGTAATAGCGAAAGAGTCCGATGGAATCTTGCAAGTACGATGTGCTCAGTTGGTGAGGCATAAGGATATTTTGTTCCGGCGGAAACGTTTGTCAACGGCAATCCGCGCGAATTCCTCGCGCTAAGCGGAAATCGCGCGGAGGATTCCGATGACGATGAGCGAGAAAAATAAAGCTTGACATTTCGCTTTTCATTCGCCTATGATTTTCAGGCGCTGCGGGGAGACTTTTCAGTGGAGGCCGACATGACTATTGGACAATCGATGCTGCCTGAATTTGACCAGGAGATGCAGAGTACGCGCAAGGTACTTGAGCGCGTGCCCGAGGACAAGTGGGGTTGGAAGCCACACGAGAAATCGGGCACCGTGGGCTGGCTTGCTTCGCACATAGGCACGGTTCCCGGATGGATCACGATGACCATCAATACGGACGAGCTGGATTACGCGCCGGTCGACGGGCCAGGCTACGAGCCGCCGAAAATTACGAACCGGAAAGAGCTTCTTGCGGCGTTTGACAAAGAGAGTGCAGAAGCGCGAGCCGCGCTCGCCGGCGTAAGCGATGCAGACATGATGAAGGGCTGGAAGTTGCTGGCTGGTGGCAAGGAGATCTTTACCTTGCCGAAAATTGCCTGTATTCGAGGCATGTGCATGAATCATATGATTCATCACCGCGCGCAGCTCACAGTGTATTACCGGTTGGTTGGCGTGCCCGTTCCCGGGCTGTATGGCCCGAGCGCCGATGAGGGCATGCCGGATTCGGCAGCAGCAGCTAACTAAGATTGGCTACGGGAAGTGCGGACATCTTGTCCGCCTTCCGTATTTTTCTTCACCTCTTCGCCCCGCGACCGCTTCGGCCGCAAGGCTGTATAATGGTGTGCGTTGCTCCTCCGGAGGATTACCACGCACATGGATATTCCCGTCATTCTTTCAGCTGTTCGCACGCCTATCGGAAAATTTCAAGGCGGACTGGCCGGATTTTCCGCTGTGGACCTAGGCGGCAAAATCGTCGCCGAAGCCGTTCGCCGCGCGGGGATCGACTCTAACGAAATAGATGAGGCGATTCTGGGCAACGTGGTGCAAGCGGGACTTGGGCAGAATCCTGCGCGTCAGGCGGCGCTCAAAGGCGGTTGCGCGCCTCGCGTTGCGGCCATGACCATTAATAAAGTATGCGGCTCCGGTCTGAAGGCGGTGGCGCTGGCCGCGCAAGCCGTGCAACTTGGCGAATCGGAAATGGTTGTGGCCGGCGGGATGGAGTCGATGTCCAACTGCCCCTATCTGCTGCCGCAGGCGCGGACGGGCTACCGCATCGGCGACGGCAAGCTCGTGGACTCGATGATTCACGACGGTTTGTGGGACGCGTATGAAGACTTTCACATGGGGATGACCGGGGAGCTGGTGGCGGAGAAATACGGGATTACGCGGGAGGAGCAGGACCGGTTTGCGGTCGAGAGCCACCAGAAAGCGATCCGGGCGCGGAAGTCTTGCTTTTTTGAAGGGCAAATACTGCCGATCGAAGTCCCGCAAAAAAAAGGTGACCCAATTGTTATCAAGTACGACGAATCGCCGCGCGAAGACACTTCCATGGAGGCGCTGGCGAAGCTGAAACCGGCGTTCAAGAAAGATGGCACGGTCACGGCGGGAAATGCTCCCGGCACGAACGATGGAGCGGCAGCATTGGTTGTGACCAGCGAGCGTAACGCCGCGCGGCTTGGGAGGCAGCCAATCGCGCGAATTGTTGCGCAGGCGGTCAGCGGCGTGGAACCGAAGTGGGTGATGATGGCGCCGGTGGACGCGGTGGAAAAGCTGCTCACAAAGACTGGTTGGGACCGCGACAAGGACGTCGACCTCATCGAGCTGAACGAAGCCTTCGCAGTTGCAGCGATAGCCGTGACGCGGCAGCTGCGGCTCAATCCGGAAAAGGTAAACGTGAACGGCGGCGCTGTGGCGCTGGGCCATCCGATTGGGGCGAGCGGCGCGCGCATTCTGGTCACGCTTCTGTATGAATTGCAGCGCCGCAACCTGAAGCGGGGTATCGCCGCGCTCTGCCTCGGCGGCGGCAACGCCGTGGCCCTCGGCGTCGAGCGCTACTAGGATGAAATATTGCCCGCTCTGTGGCGCGGAATACCTCGCCGGTCATGAGATTTGTGCAAATTGTACGGCGACACTGGTTGATTCGCTCGAGTCAAACGAAGTGCATGACAACCCGCCCGGCTTTTCTGGATCGGCAAAGACTAATTCTTCCGCCGGGAATGCGACGAACTGCGAAACCTGTTCATCAGCGCTACTAGGTTTGGACGGTCTCGGTCGGATATTGCAGTGAATTTCAATCCCAGTCCTCTACTTGGAATCAGGTGACGCACTACACCCTCAAGCCTAATGTTTCCTTCCTGGACTAGAAAATCAAGCTGGGCTCTGGCGCCCAAGGGCTGCGGAATTGGCGTAGAAAGGAACAGCCCACCGGGACTCAGATCGCAAACACGCAGAATATCTTCGGCTTCGCCACACCGCCAGCAGGCCCATACGCCGTCCGGTGTCAGAACTCGAGAACTCTGTCTTCTGGAATAAACCAATTGTGCCAGCGCTGCTCGCATGCATCACCTCGGGCCTGCGGAGTTGGACGCCTAGGGAAAAAAACAAACAACGATTCGCAAAGCCACTCCGAGAGTAAGCGGGTCGTGGGGAGCCAACCATCGAGGAAATGCCTTAAATCTTATAAGGATTTACCTGAAAATCGCGTAAGGACGGCCACACCGAAGCGAAAAAACCATACGCGCAGAACCGGCCCGTTGACTACGCGCATTCGGCAAACCTCGCAGGGCACCCCGCCCTTCCGTTTTGGAAGGGAACCTGCCGCAGGGCAATTCGCCCTGCGTTACGGGTTGGAATTTCGCACCGTGGGGAGATCTGCTCCGCTAGGCGCTGCCGCTCCCAGATCAAACGCGCAATACGGACAAAACTTGTCGGTTTCGACGACTTCGCGTTTGCAATTGGGGCAGGAGGGGTGGAGGTTGCATTTGCAGTTGGGGCAGAAGTTGAAGCGGGCGCCAACAGCCTTTCCACACTGCGGGCAATCGTAGGGCAGCGGCTCGCGCATCAGAAAGTAGATGAGAAATCCGATAAATGTCGACGCAGGAAGAAGGACGATTACGAGCAGTGTCCATAGAGTGGAATTCATCCCGCGGCGCTTGGCGTCGCGGTTCACATAGGCGATCAAAAAAATGATGCTCGCCATGCAGATCGATACTGCCGCAATGATTCCGGCCAAAGCGACGGAAGCCAGCGCGAAGTTGTCCCGCAACTCCCAGGGAAAGAAGTTTCCATAGTGAAGCGCATTCCATCGATTGACCGAAAATGCGATCATCTGCGCGATCAGGAACAACGCCACGACGGTCCAAATCAGGCCTTTGGGAATGATCCGGAATTCTTCCAAGAAGCGGAGGTTTTCCTTTTTTCTGCGGAGACGGATGAGCCGCATCCTCTCGTTGAACGAACCGCTTACTTTTTGTTGGTAGTCGGACATACGCGTTCCTCTCTGAAAATCTCTAGTCGCCAGAATCACTCAGGCAGATCGTTCTCGTGCGCCAATCTTAGGTTTTCCATCACCACGACCGCCGCCGCTATCAGTGCCGGGATTGTCCACCAGAGGCCAAAACCCATTTCCCAAACTAGTTTTGGTAGGCCAAGGCGTTCACCGGCCCACTCGAACGCGCGCCAGACGTAGGGCGCGGTGGCGATGCCGAGCGCCCAGGACATCGCGCACATGATCCAGAGGAGTCGGCGCTTGGGTTCGCGCTCGCGCATTTCCTGTGCGCGTAACTGCACGCGGAACTGCGTGCGTGCAGCGAGTCCACGCGGGAGGGGAATGGGCATACCCCGAAGCGTGCGGAGCGCGTCGTTGGTCTGCTGCGCGATTTGGGCGCAGGCCGCGCACTCGCGCAGATGCGCGGCGAGCCAGTCACCCTCGGATTGCGTGATTCCTTCGATGCGCTCTTGCGCGATTAGCCTTTCAGCGCGGGCGTGCAGATTTTCACTCATGCTGCACTTCCTTGCATGGCGCCGCGGAGGGCTTCGAGACCGCGATAGAGGCGCGACTTCACGGTGGAGAGCGGCGCGGCCAGTACGCCAGCGATTTCTTCAAGGCCGAGCTCCTCTTGAAAACGGAGAACCAGAACTTCGCGATAAACCGTGGGAATGCGGTCGAGCGAAGCGTGAACGCCGATTTTTTCTTCGGCGGTCAGGACCAGATGCAATGGCGAAGGTTGATTCTGGGCGGCGAACTCCATGGGCGCGCCTTCTTCGGGGTCCGTGAGCGCATCGAGGCTTTGCATTTTTTTCTGGCGCTGCCAGTCAATCACGAGGTTGCGCGCGATGCGGAAAAGCCAAGCTTCGAATTTGTATCTGCCGTCATATTGATGGCCACGTTCGAGCACGCGGATCCAGGTTTCCTGGAAAAAATCTTCGGCGCGCTCGCGGCTGGAGGTCAGGTAGAGCAAATAACGGAACAGGCGGTATTGATACTGCTCGATCAACCGATCGAGGAGATCCGGGTCGCGGCGCTTGAGCCCCTGGGCGAGGGCCTTGTTGTCGTCGGCCATCTGTGCGGAGAAGAGAAGAATCGACCTCAATGGTGCCGGGGTCAGAGTTGTAAATGTCGCGCTCATTCTACAGGGTATACGCCAGGACCACCCAAAAAGACGCAAACTGAGCCAGGTGGCCTGACTGGATGGAATCTCAGATGGCATGGTGAAGAACTTTTTCCGATTAACCGCCTCCACTCCCCGCTTTTTTTGTAAGTGTTGCTGATAAAGGACTTACGATTGGCGTAAGTGCTGCGGAAACTTACCGTTGCGGGTGGCGCTGTAAGTGTTGATTTTGCTGCGGTTGCAGTTGAGCCCAAGAATACCGGGCCGAAGCCCAGCGCTACATGGAAATTCTAAATTAGAGGAGCTCGCCGTCGATGCGGAGGCGGTAGTTGTGGTCGAGTGGACGGCGTAGGGGTCGCGGTTTGGTGTGGTCGGTCGGGTTTGCGGACGTGGTGGGGCGGGCGGAGGTGTGTTGTTGGGTTTAGCGGATTGAGCAGGGGCTGAAGCGAGTCGGGTCTGGTTGGTGGTTGATGGGGCGGGATTGTGGCAGGGTCCTTCGCTACGCTCAGAAGTGAGGATGGTGGCCGGCGCGGGGAGTGCGGCAGCGGCGTCCATCGGTAAAGCTGAAAAGACAAAGGGATACGCGATCCTTTGAAGTGAGAGATACCGTTGCCAATGAGAATTATGGATTGAGGCCCGGCGCTATATGCTTAGTGGTGCCAGGAAAGCAGTTCAAACGGGCAGGGCCTGGCTACGATTAAAGAACAAAAGAGCACAGGCTGAAGCCTGTGCCATTCCCAAGTGGGTTGACGGGGTGTAGTAGACTTTCGTTCTGCTGCCATGTTCTGTCCTGTTTGCAAAGCCGAGTATCGAGAAGGGTTTACGCGGTGCGCTGACTGCGATGTTGACCTCGTCTATGAATTGCCCGCGGCGGCCATCGTCCCGGTTGAACCTGTCGATCGAGGGAACCCCGAGGAAGATCCCTTCTGTTCATTTTGGAAAGGAGACGATCCCAGAGTGCACGCAGAGCTTTGTGAGTTGCTTGGCGAGCAGGGAATTCCGAATAGGACCATTCGGCGGCAAGATCATCTGTTTAACTGGAACACGAAGAGCGCGTTCGAGATCGGCGTCCCGTTTTCGCAATTTGACAAGGCGGAAGCCGTCATCAAAGAGGCTTATGGGGATGGAAACGAGCCGGCTTCCGAAGAGGCGGCAGTGCCGCTCGAGTTGCCGGAGTTCGTCGAACCGCGTGAGTCGCGTCCAGGATGGGATCCCGAGCATTGGTATCCTGAGGACGCTACGGTAGAGATTTGGGAAGGCGACCATGCGGAGATGGGGGAACTGCTAACAGCGTCGCTCGGCGAGAATCAGGTTCATGCGCGTGTGGCGGAAATAGGAAGGGGATACCGGCTCTATGTGTTGCCGGCGGATGAAACGCGGGCGCGGGAGATCGTTCGCGAGGTTGTAGAAGGCGTGCCGCCCGAGTGAACGCTGGGTTGACAGCTTTTCGCGTGCCGCATTTCGGCTTGGGTGGGAGTACACTTGAAGGCTGTTTGGGCGGTTTTTCGGATCGTGGCCGTGAGTGTTACTTGCGGCCAGCCGTCGCAGTAGGGTGCTCGTTGATCGTCGGGAGGAACTCATGGCTTCAGGTCTTGGACCGCAAGGGTCGCTGATTATGTTGTGGGCGGGGGAGGACCCGGCGCTGCACTCTTCGCTGATAGAGGAATTGGAGGCATCGGGTATTCCGTTTGTCGACAGGCCGACCGGCGATGATCGTGTTCCTCCCTCGGCCGATATCCTTCCTATCGATTGGAAAACACAATTCGGGTTTGCGGTGGCGGTGCCCTCGTCGAATCGGGCTGCGGCCGAAAAGATTCTCGAAAAGCTGCTGGACCAGGAGCCCGCGGACATGGAGATTGCCGCGAATGACTCTGCGCAGCCTGGAGCAGCGGAGGTGAAACCTTCCCACTTGAGCGCGACTACTTGTGCGGTATGGTTTGGAGCTGATGAAACACGCGCGGGCTTTTTAGTCCAAGCACTGAAGGAAAACGAGATTCCGGCGCGGGCCGAGACGTGCGGGAGTGAAGCAACCGTGTACGTTCCGCCGGAAGAAGAAATGCTGGCGCGCGAAATTATCCGGGAGATTGTGGAGGGCGCGCCGCCGGCGTGAACCTTGTTCTGTCCACTATGCAAAGCCGAGTATCGCCCCGGATACCGTCGCTGTGCGGATTGCGACATTGATTTGGTCGATGAACTACCGCCAGCCCAAGGCAAAGAGTTAGCGCAACCAACCGGACTTAATGAACCTCGCACGATCTGGATCGGCGACAGCGAAACAGATTGCGTCTCACAATGCCAGCCTCTCAAGGAAGCCAATCGCGTGAGGCGCGCAGGCGCCGCCTGTATCTGAAGGGCTTTGATCCGGAGGATGCCTGCGATGAAATATGGCAGGTACCTCCGGGCGATAGCAGTGCGATCGAGTCGTCGCTAAAAGAGAACTATATCCGGACGCGCGCAGAGCCTCAGCCGGACGGCTCCAGGAACTTATTTGTTTTGCCGGAAGGTGCAGCCGTTGCACGTGAGATTGTTCGGGAAATCGCGAGTGATTCCGCGTATCCGGATGCTTCTTGAATTGAGTCGTTCTGACTGGTGTCTTTTGTCCCCCGGCTTGACCACTAATATGTGTAGCAGGCATTCTTTACTTTCTTAAGTTGCTTTACCTCACTTACATCACGAGAATGCGGAGGATTAGAACTTGTCTATTGATGCGATTAAGACGGTGGCGGTGCTGGGCGCGGGGACGATGGGGAACGGGATTGCGCATGTGTTTGCGCGGGCGGGCTACAGTGTGATTTTGCGGGATGTGGAGCAGCGATTTTTGGAGCGCGGGGTGGAGACGATTGGGAAGAATTTGGATCGGGAGATTAAGAAGGGGAAGTTGGCGGAGGGGGAGAAGGGAACTGTGCTGGGGCGGGTGCAGTGCGTTACCGATATGAGCGCGATTGGGGCGGCGGATTTTGTTGTGGAGGCGGTGCCGGAGAAGATGGAGATTAAGCGGGCGGTGTTGACGGAGGCGGATGGGATTTTGCGGCCGGAGGTGATGTTGGCCAGCAATACGTCTTCGATTGCGATGACTACGCTGGCGGCGTTGACGAAGCGGGCGGACCGGTTTGTGGGGATGCACTTCATGAATCCGGTGCCGGTGATGGTGCTGGTGGAGGTGATTCGGGCGCTGCAGACGAGCGACGCGACCTTTTCGGCGACGATGGAATTGGCGAAGAAGCTGGGGAAGACGCCGGTGGCGGTGAATGATGCGCCGGGGTTTGTTTCGAACCGGGTGCTGATGCCGTTGATTAATGAGGCGGTTTATTGCGTGATGGAAGGCGTGGCGACTGCTGAGGCGGTGGACGCGGTGATGAAGCTGGGGATGAATCATCCGATGGGACCGCTGGAGCTGGCGGATTTTATTGGGCTGGATGTGTGCGTGGATATCATGCACGTGCTGCACGAGGGGCTGGGCGATCCCAAATACCGGGCGTGTCCGCTGCTGAAGAAGTATGTGGCGGCGGGGTGGTTGGGGCGCAAGTCCGGGCGAGGGTTTTATACATACGGTAGTTAAATCGCGGGTATGATCCGCCGCTGGTTCCCGATTGCCTCGCCTACCTCGAATCCGTCCAGCGCGGGCAAATTGTCAGGATCGAAGGTGAATGACGGGATGCGCCAGCCAGGGCGAACATAAGGCGAAAAATAGTGTTTGCTTTTTGTTCGCCTTGATGATAATTTGCGGTTCGCGGTTTTCAACAGGTGCATGATGTATTCGGCTTCGACCCTGGCGATAAGTTGTCCGGAACATGCTAGGCTCGAAAGCGAGTTCGTCGAGGCGCGCGATCGGATGCGGAGGCTGGTTGGGCTCCGAAACGTATCGCCTGCCGAAGAGCGGCACTTGGCGGTGCGGGTGGCGATGGCCATCGCCCGCTTGAAGGAGCATGTCGCCGAGCACGGTTGCGAACGCCAGGGCTAAGGAAGCTGGTGAATGCCCTGAACGAAGAATGGCATCGCGAGATGATAATTGAAGTGTTACTACGGCTTCCGTTATGTCCGGGGCCACGGCTTTGCGTTGCAAATGAAATTCCCTAATTTTCTCTACCGAGGTGTGAAATGACAGAAGAAAAAGAAAAATTGCTGGCAGCGGCGATATCGCAAATTGAAAAGGACCACGGTAAGGGCGCGATTATGCGCCTGGGCAGCCGGGATGTTCTGGTGCCCGTCAGTGTAATCCCCAGCGGATGCCTCTCGATTGATGCAGCGCTGGGCGTCGGCGGCTTCCCGCGCGGGCGCGTGATTGAGATTTACGGGCCAGAGTCGGGCGGTAAGACGACCATGACGTTGCACGTGATCGCCGAGGCGCAGAAGCTTGGCGGGCAGGCGGCGTTCATCGATGCGGAGCACGCGCTCGATCCCGTCTATGCGCGGAAGTTGGGCGTGGACGTGGACAATCTGCTGGTATCGCAGCCGGATAACGGCGAACAGGCTCTGGAGATTGCGGAGACGCTGATTCGTTCCGGCGGCGTCGACATTGTTGTCGTGGACTCGGTTGCCGCGCTAGTTCCGAAGGCCGAACTCGAGGGCGACATGGGCGATCCGCAAATGGGCTTGCAGGCGCGGCTGATGTCGCAAGCGCTGCGCAAGCTCACCGCGATTGTGTCGAAGTCGCGCACCTGCCTGATTTTCATCAACCAGATCCGCGAGAAAATTGGCGTGATGTTTGGGAACCCGGAAACTACCACCGGCGGGCGGGCGCTGAAGTTCTATGCGTCAATGCGTATCGATATCCGGCGCATTCAGGCGATCAAGGAAGGCGACGTAGTCGTGGGCTCGCGCACGCGCGCCAAAGTCGTGAAGAATAAGGTGGCGGCGCCCTTCCGCGAAGCGGAGTTCGACATCGTCTATGGCGAAGGCATTTCGCGCGAAGGCGACTTGATCGATCTCGGCGTAGACAAGGGATTGGTCGAGAAGAGCGGCACATGGCTCAGCTTTGGCGGGGAGCGCATGGGCCAGGGCCGGGAAAACGCGCGCAGTTTCTTGAAGGAAAATAAGGACATCCGCGACAAACTGGAAAACGCGCTACGCAAGAAGCTCGAGATCGCGATTCCCGGCGGTCCCAACGCCGCTGCACACGGTCCCAACGGCCACGCACCTACGCACGGCGACAAACCTCCCGTCAAAGCGGCCGCTGCTGCGGCCACCTCAGGCGCAGCCGACGCCAACAAGGCCCGTCCGACGCGTTAACTGTCCGCGGGAGTCAGCTCGCTTGCGAGGCCTGTGCTAGACTTTTTCCGTGGCGCAACATAACGACGTCATTCGGGAATCGTTCACGACCCAGGCTCAGGCTTTCGCGGCGAACCCTTGGGTCACCGACGAAGAACGCATTAGGCGGCTGGTCGCCGCGGCCCACCTCACCGGTGCTGAGCGCGTTCTGGATATCGCGACAGGTCCCGGGTACATCGCGGAAGCCTTCGCTGGCAAAGCGCGAGAAGTCGTCGGCGTCGACCTCACGGAGGCCATGCTCGCGATCGGCAAACAACGCACGAAAGAGCGTGGCATTTCCAATGTTTCGTTCCGTGCGGCTGATGCGCAAAACCTTCCTTTCGAAAATGGGGCATTCGACGTAGTTGTGTGCAGGCTCGCGCTGCATCATCTTATGAAACCGTTGCAAGTGCTGCGCGAAATGGTGCGCGTTTGCCGCGCTGGCGGCACGGTTGTAGTTGAAGACATTTACGCCAGCGAACATCCCGAGCGCGCTGCATATCAAGACCGCTGGGAAATCCTGCGCGATCCCTCGCACGTCCGCACACTTTCGCTCAGCGAACTGCTTCAACTTTTTCGTGAGGCAGGCTTGGAGACAGATTGCGTCAATACAGCCGACGATCTCACTCCTGAAGTGGAGCGCTGGCTGGCGACCACAAAGGCGCCGCCAGAGCGCGCCACTGAAATTCGCCGATTACTCGAGGAAGACCGTCTGCACGACCTGAGCGGCACACGGCCGTTTCAAGATGCCACAGGGCGACTTTTCTTCCATGCCCGCACGGCGATCCTTGCCGGACGCAAGGTTAGCTAAATTCAGCCTCCTGTCCCGATGGTCAGTCGTTGATAACAAGGCACATACGAACGTACTGGTGCGCCTGAGCTATTGCGTACTATCCCCCGAGTGCCTAGAATGTGTCTCAACGTGAGAGATGCTGTTTCTCAAGGGAACAAAGTGGGCACTACGCGACGCAGCTAAGTGGCATCAAATGAGTAGGCTCTTCATTTGGCGATTTGGGTGCAGTATCAGTAGGTGTTCGGGCGGCACGGTGCTCCTCAGTTTTGACGATTTAGAAAACGGTTTGTGAATGCAGGTTGACCGTAAGTACAGGATGAGGTAAGTATTCGTCCCTGAGGGTTTTCGGGGAAGTCGCGGACCAAAGGCGGTTTAGTGAAGAAAGCAGCAAAATCGGTTCTCGCAATTCTGGTCACGGCGCTCTTTGCCGTGCCGGTTCCCGCTGCGCCGGGCGGTTTGACTTCCAGCGCAAAATCCCGCAAATATGCTTCGCGTTACCGCGGCGTCCCTACTTTTGCCGATTCCACCAGCGCCGACATTTCGACGTTTGATGACCCGGTCGTTCGCGCGGCCGTCGTCGAAGCTCTGGGGCGCTATAACGGCTCTGTTGTCGCTGTCGATCCCAACACCGGCCGCATCCTTACGGTCGTAAATCAAAAGATTGCTTTCGGAGATGGCTACATCCCGTGCTCCACGATTAAGCCGACCATCGCCCTCGCCGCGCTCGAAGAAAATGTCATCACGCGCGACACTATGCTTAAGGTGAGCTACCGCAAGTACATGAATTTGACCGATGCGATGGCCCACTCGAACAATGTGTTTTTTGAGCAGCTGGGTCTGCGCATGGGTTTTGATACGGTTTCGAAGTACGCGCGCCTCCTGGGTCTCGGCGAGCTCGCCGGCTACAACCTGCCAGAAGAACATCCTGGTGCATTCCCCAGCGCACCGCCCGCGCTAGGTGGCATTGCGCGAATGTCCAGTTACGGCGAGGGAATTCAGATCACGCCGCTGCAACTCGCCGCGCTGGCTGCGGCTTTTGCGAATGGGGGCACGTTATACTATCTGCAGTATCCGCGCACGCAGGAAGACGTGGCAAGTTTCGCGCCGCGCGTGAAACGCGACTTGAATATTGGTTCGATTCTCCCGGAAATTCGCGAGGGTATGCTTGCCGCCGTTCTCTACGGCACGGGCAAATCCAGCTTTGACCACGGCGGCGACGAGACGCCGCTCGGCAAGACGGGGACTTGCGACGACCACACCACGCCCTCGCACATCGGCTGGTTCGTGACGTACGCGGATGAAGCCCATCCGAAAATCGCGCTGGCCGTTCTGCTCCGGGGCAACACGCGCACCGTCAAAGGTCCAATGGCGGCAGTCGTTGCGGGCCGCATCTATCGCAAGTTGCGCGAACAGAATTATTTCGCCGAGTCCACGGCCGGAACCACACCGCTCAATTTACTCGTCTCTGGCAAATAATCAAAGCAATAGCTGCCAATCAAGAGTGGTACGTGGCACGGAACGTTTCGAGGCACTTTTTTGCCGTGTCGAGTTCCGAGATCCGGCTGCCTTCCTGTTCGATGAGGTAGTACTCCACTCCCCCAACGCTTTCTGCTGCTTCAAAAATAGCCTTCCAATTCGCAACGCCTTCGCCGAACAAAACCGTATAACCTTTCCCGGCTTCCGGTGACCATTCTTTGAGGTGAAGCGAGCGAATCCGGCCGGGATTGGCGCGAATCCATACCACAGGATCGGAGCCGGCTTCGATACAAGTCCCGACGTCTAATTGCAACATGACCGAAGGCTTTGTATTTTTCGCGATGATTTCGATGGGGCGAATGCCGCCATCGGGAGTGAACTCCGCTTGATGGTTGTGATAGCCGGCCTTCAAACCTGATGGTTCCAACTTTTCGGCCGCGAGGTTCAGCGAATCCGCGACAGTTTTCCATCCATCGAGTCCGGGTTTCTCATGCGAACTGGCCATAACCACATATTTGCAGCCCAAAATCAGGTTTAGGTCGCGCGCCCGCGATATCTTCTCCGGTCCCAGATAGGAACTGTCATTGTGCGTGGAGTAACAATGAATGCCTAGATCATCCAAGAGCTTTCGCATGTCCTTGGTCTGGCTCTCGGTCCACTCAAAGTACGGAGCGTAAAACTCAACGCACTGGTAGCCCATTGTCGCGACAGCGCGCACCGTGCCCGTGAGATCATTCTTCAGCGCATTTCGCACAGAATAGAGTTCGAGCCCAACCGGAATCGGCGTCGCTCCATCGGCTCGAAGCGCCCACGGCAGCATCGCCGACATCACCAGAAAAGAGCGGCGGGATAAGGCATGTGGAGTCATGGCTGCATCCTACTTGAGAACGAGCTGAATTTCATCAAGAGGTTAGGCGGAGCTCTGAAGGTTACGCGATTGGATGCAGGGGGTTGGATTCGCGTTTGACTGCAATCGTGGTTTGGTACAAAAGTGTTCGTGGTAATCTGCGTTGCTTGCAGATGCCGTTGGTGGCCGCTGCGCTGCAAGGTGTAGCGAGCCGGCAAGTTTAACGAGTGGCAGGGGGAAAGAGTGAATCGTCGCTTTGCGATTGTGCTGGTTATCGTGCTGTGCTTTGGCGCTGGAGTGCTCACGTATGTATTTCGCCTGCGCCTGGCCGCATTGGCTGAATTTGAGCAGCAAGTGAAACTCGGCCAGGAAGAAGCGGCCTCGCTACGCGCGCAACTCATCCTGCCGACGGAAAAGCGAGTTCTCGCTCGCGACAATTTTACATCCGCACTCGAAAAGTTCGGGCTGAGCCATCAGGATGCCGCCAACGCCTCATCGGCGGCTCAGCATGCGTTTAACCTGCGGCAGGTCCGCGCGGGAAATACGATCACGGTGGGACGTTCGGTCGAGGGCGACCTGCGCGAGATCGACTACAAGATCGATCCGGACCGCATGTTGAAGATTGTGCCGGCAGATACCGGCTTCACCGCCGAAGTAAAAGAGATTCCTTCCAAGATAGAAGTCACGGCAGTTTCCGGACAGCTCGATGATTCTCTCTTCAACGCCATCGAACAAGCCGGCGAATCCCCGGAAATCGCGATGCGCCTCGCGCAAATTTTCGGGTACGACCTGGATTTCTACACCGATCCGCGCAAGGGTGATATCTTCCGCGTGTTGCTCGAGAAAAAGAAGTACGCCAATGGCAAGACGGCAGGCTACGGAAAGATTTTCGCCGCCGAGTACGATAACGGCGGCAAAAAATACCAAGCACTACTATTTCATGATGAATTCGGTCGCCCCGCCTACTACAACGCCGACGGCAAATCGCTGCAAAAGGCGTTCCTGCGCTCGCCGCTCAAATTTTCCGCGCCGGTCACTTCGCACTTCAGCGCTGCGCGTTATCACCCGATTCTGAAGACCGTGCGTCCCCACATGGGAACGGATTATGGCGCGCCAATTGGCACACCGGTGCAGGCAATTGGAACCGGACGTGTTTTGTTCGCGGGACTAAAGGGCGGCGAAGGAAATATGGTGCACATCGCCCACTCGAACGGCTACGAAACGATGTATCTGCATTTGTCGCGCATGTACGTGCGCGCGGGCGAGCACGTCGAAATCGGAAAAACCATCGGCCTGGTCGGCAGCACTGGCCTCTCCACGGGACCGCATCTGGATTTTCGTATTCTGCAAAAGGGCCAGTACAAGAACTTCGAAAAGCTTGGATTGCCGCCTTCCGACCCAGTCTCCAAGAAGAATCTGCCGGAATTTGCCGAAGTTCGGGAGAGATGGCTCCCGCTCCTCAAGAAGCCTGAGCTGCTGCAAGCAGCCGTCCCCGCCGTCGCAGGACGTTGAAGAACTTCCAGACCAGTCTTTCTGCGTCTGCTCTTTAATAAATGACGGGAAGTTTCGAGTAATCGGCGGCCCCTTCGCCGGTGACGCGGAGTACCAGGAGGGTGCGGTCGTCGTGCGGGTTCGAGCCAGGCCCACTGTGATCGTCCGTCGCCGCGATTATCTTTTCCGAGAGTTCGTTCGCCGAAATCTCAGGCCCAGCATTGGCCAGCAGCGCGTGCAGGCGCGCCGAGCCGAACTCTTCTTCGCGAGTATTTTCCGATTCCAGGATCCCGTCGGAGGCAAACAGAACGACATCGCCGGGCAGAAGATCGATGGTCGTCTCGTCGTACTCGGTGTCGGGGAAGAGGCCCAGCGGAACGCCTTCCACACGAATCTCTAGCGCGTTTCCGCCGCGCACCAGCAAAGGATAAGGCCCGCCGGCATTGGAGAGGGTGAGGCGGTGTGCCGCCGCATCGTAGACGGCAAAGAGCATGGCGATGAACCGCGAATCGAGCCGCGCCCCATACATTCGGCGATTAAGCATTTGCAGCATGCTCGCGGGGTTGCACGTGCTGCTCACCACGAGCTCACGCAGCGTCCCGATAGCCAGCGATCCATAGAGCGCCGCCGCGGTCCCTTTGCCGGAAACATCCCCCAGAGCCATGGCCAGCTTGCCCTGGCCGTAGGGGAGAAAATCGTAGAAGTCACCGCCCAGCTCTCGCGCGGGGACATAGGCAGCGGCGAGATCAAGACCAGGAATCCCGCGCGCGCCATGTGGAAGCAGTTGGCGCTGAATCTCGCGCGCGGTATTGAGGTCGTCCTGGAGTCGGACCTGATTCTCGCGCGCCTCTTCGTAGAGCCGCGCGTTTTCCAGTGCGACCGCGATGTAAGACCCCAGCGTCGCAAGCATGCGCTCGTGCTGCTCTGTGAAGGCGTTCTTCTCCGTGCTCTCGAGATCGAGGACACCGATCAGCCGATCCTGGAGTAGAAGCGGAATCACCAGCTCGGAACCCGTGTCTAAGCCAAGCTCGCAGGTGACGTGGCGGGCGTCGTTCGTGACATCATTTACGCGCACGCTGCGGCGCTCGGCAGCGGCTGTACCAGTAATGCCTTCGTTGAGCGCCATGCGGAGGCGCACGGGGCGCGGATCTTCATAGCGAAAGGTGAAGACGCTCTCAAGATGCTGTGATGCCTCGTTCCAGAGCATCACGCTGAAAGCATGGTAGTCGACGAGACGCTTGACGCGCTGGGCGACACGGAAGAGCAGTTGTTCGCGATCAAGGATGGACGTCAGCTCGCGGCTGACCTCATAAAGCAGCGACAGCGTCTTGGCCTGCTCCGGGTAAGCGGTCAGAAGGCTCTGTGGGACGGGGTCCACGTCGCCAAGAATGCCGTAGGCTCCGAGTTGAGAGAGGTCTTCCATTTTTGAATAAGCCGCGTCAGCTGGTTCATTAGATGTAGCACAAACGAATCGGTTTCAGAAGCCGATGTCGTTTTCAACCGCGGGCCAAGGGCTCTTGTTAACCATCGGGAGCGGATTCGCTTGACGGAGGCCGGACCCCGTACTTACGCTATTGGTGACGGAGGATTGGAGCTGTTATGAATCCTTCTCAGGGGCAAGCCGGGGTTTCACGTCCGTGCGCTTACTGCGGAAAGCCGGTGCCCGCGCGCATGAATCGTTGTCCCTACTGCCGCGAAGAGGTTTCCGAGGTTCGTTTGTCCTCCCGCACTGGCAGGGATGGCCGCCGCGAAGTTCGCCGTGGGCTGATCTACATGCTTCTGGGCGCAGTGATTCATTATTTCGCCGGGGGCTACAGCGCGCTGACACTCCCCTATCCTCTTAATCCTATCGTGACAGTTTACTTGTCGCCTGTCGTTTTTCTTGGTGGATTGGGAATGTGTCTTTACGGGATTTATTTGCGGATGCGCTCCTGAGAAGGCCATATTCTTGAGCGCTTAACAGAAAGCACAGCCTCAGAGCATTTCCTCGGAAATCCTGGCTTTAGCGAATCTTCAGCAAAACCCAATAGATCGCAAGCTTGCATAATTCCAGCAGGTCCTCTTTCGCGGATGCGAAGCCTGAGCTCTCCTCTGGCTGGGGATGATCTTCTTGTTGTTCCGATGTTGCAGGCGCGAGCAGTTCAGATGGCGAGTGAGGCGCGGCGAGAAACGCCAGTTGCACGTTGCCATTTAACAAAGAGCGGCAACGCACGCGGATCCAGCGCAGATGCGAATCGCTGCTAACGACAAGGACCGAGCGGATGTCCGGGTTCTCTCTGAGCCATCGGGCGAGTGCATCGATCTCCGTTAGAGTGCCGAATCGTCCCGGCAGCACATACTGCGTTCGCACCTCTTCACCCTCAAAGAAAACAAAGTAGTGGCGCTGCGAAGGAGGCACGGCTTGCGCCAATTTCAAGAGATCCAGCGAAGCCGGCAAGGCCATCTTCGAGAAACGGCGGATTTCGAAGCGCCCCACGCTCAACAAGATCCTCGGCGCGAGCCCCTGACGGAATAGCTCGAGGGCACATTCTTTGCGATGCATTCTCCCGGCAAGGACAAAAATAAGGTCGGCCTTGCGCGGAGTATCGACGGGAGAGAGCCACGCGCGCAAACGCGGCAAGAGCAGCAAGGATCGGCTGGCAGTTTTCAAGCACTCATCACAATAGCGCATCCAGGACGGAAACTTGTTGCGGGGCTGCCGGGCGAGAACTGGCGAGGCTCTTCAAGGCCCTGTCCGAAAGGACAACGTGACCGATTGGGGGAGTACTCGCCCTGCAATCCCTCGCTACCTACGGAACTGCGTGGCCTACTGATGAACGGGACCCGTCCGGGTCTCGTAAGTTGGGCCTGAGAGAGTGATCGGAGGGCAAATGAAAAAGCTAGTCTTCATTGTGGCAGTGGCGATGATAAGTATCTCCTTTGGTGCGGCCAGAGCCGCCGCGCAGGGACCGCAAGGAGCGGGCGCGGGGTCAGCATCCTCGAGCAGTTCGAGTGGCGCACACTCGCTGAACCCCATCAAGTGGGTAAAGAAAGATCCGAAGTCGGCCAGCGATACGCTCGATGCCAAAGACGAACAAGACAAGAAACTAACAGCCAACCTGCAGGCCCAAGGCGTTCTGCCGGCTAACACGGACGCCAAGAGCGCTTGCGAAAACTTCAAGGCTCTTGACGAGTGCGTGGCCGCGCTGCACGCCAGCAAAAACGTTGGAGTGGATTTCAATTGCTTGAAGTCGAACCTGACGGGCGTGCAAACGAGCGCGGATATGTCCTCGTGCAAGGGTCCGGCCGGTGACAAGGCGATCAGCTTGAGCAAAGCGATCCACACAATGAAGCCGGACGCTGATGCAAAGGCGGAGACAAAGACCGCGGAGAAGCAAGCCAAGGACGATTTGAAAGCCGCGGGAGCGTAGTTCCGCAGTTCGAAATAACGGCCACGAATTTCAGAGGTGAAGATGTGAAAAGGGCGGGCTAGCCGGAAGTTACGGCGCCCGCCCTTTTCGCTTTGGGAGAGGAAGGGTGATGGCAGCTACTGACTGGGAGCAGCGGTCTTTGGTTTAGCCAGCTCTTCCTGGACGTGCGGTGGAAGAGATTGCATTCGTTTGATGTACGCGGCCATGCTCCACATCTCCTTGTCCGTATTCCATTTGCCGTTGGCGAACATACCGGTTCTGCGGATCCCATGTTTGATGACCCAAAAGATTTGCGGCTCAGTATATTCGGTGCCCACCAGCGGCAATTGCGGAACAGGTGGGAATAGTACGTCGCCGCCATCCTTCTTGGCTTTTCCCGGAACGCCATGGCAGCCGGCGCACCCTTCGTAATAGAGCTTTCCCCCGGCGATGAGATTTTCGTCGGTGGCAGCAACCGGGTTCGGCATTTCCGGCGCTTCGCGGCGGACCGAGGAATGAACGGCTGAAGACATCAGGAGACTCTCCAACCTGGACGGCGGCAAATCGCCGCGCTCTTCCGCCAGACCTAGGCGCAAATAAGCAAATCCGGCGATGACGATAATTGCGATTGTGGCTAGGACTCCGAGAAGAAAATGTTTCACGGTTGTCTCCACGGGATCTAGAAGCCGGCTTTCGGTTTGGCGGGCACAAAGTGTCGCAGTTTACAGAATGTCAGTCGACAGTAAGAATCCGCTCCCACTTCACACGGATTTGGACCGTGCAAAGCGGACGCAACTTTGCTCCGGGGCCGAACGCAAGCTATCCAAATAGACGCACCAATCCGGTGAAGCGCTTTCGTGTCCGCGCTTTTTGTTTGCCAGGTGTTATCGACCAGGAACGGCCAGTCTCAAGACGCGGCTGCCTTAGCCTTATCGGCCCGAACCAGGGGTACATCCACAAGGTGTTCGGCCAAGAACCACACTTGAAGTTCGTTTGTCCGGATCACGTTGGAAACAATCAAATCGTTGGTTCCGTCGTCTTCCGCCTCGCTCGCTAGCTTGGCCATGGTGCGAGCTTCCTTCAGGATGATTTCGTGGGCTTCGAGAAGCCGCGAGATCTGCACCGGCGCTTCCTCCCGGCCACGCGGTGGCCGCGGAATCAGAGTCGTCTCGGCAACATCCGCCGCCATCGCCAGGCTGATGCCGCCCAAAACCTGAATTCGCTCGGCGATATCATCCACGAGCTCGTCCTGTTCGCCGTGATGCTTGTCAAATAGAAGATGTAACTGGTAAAAGGTGGCGCCCGATACTTGCCAATGATGCTTTTTGTACATATCGCGAAGCGTCATGGTATCCGCGAGAAGCTGGTTGAGGTTTTCGGTACTGCTTGCGCAGACTTTCTCGTCGAGCGCGATCGGCAGTTTGGCGATTTTGCCGTAAGGCTGGATTTCGGGAGCATGCTGGTGTTGAATTGGTCGAGCGTGCCGCGTACCTTCTTCGAGCTGATTGTAGGAAGCTTCGCGCTTGTTATTTTTCGGGCTCATGGATATTTCTCCTAGCAAGGAATCTTGGGGAATGCCGAGACCCAATCATACGCTTATTGGGCTGCAAATATGATGAGGGCGGCGGAGGCTTAGATGCAGAAATCCAAGCGCGGGCTGGGCAGGGCCCTCGATGCGCTGGAGAAACATTACGGCGTGCAGGCAGCTGTTGGCCCGAGCGAGCCATACGAATCGATTCTGTTTGTGAGCTGCGGGTACCCTGCGACCGATGCGTCGTGCTGCAGGGGATACGAAGCGTTGGAGCGCGAAGTGGGAACGAAGCCGGAAGCGATTCTAGCCGCGCCAATAGCAAAGCTGGCAAAGCTGATGCGGCTCGGCGGAATTGTGCCAGAACTGCGCGCGGAACGTTTGAAGGTCATCGCAAAGCTCGTGAACGAAGAATTCGGCGGCGATTTGAAGTGGTCCCTAGAGAAATTGATTCAGGAAGAAAAGAAGGGCACCGGCAAAGGGATACGCCTCGCTAAGAAAGCGCTAAAGGAATTTCCCGTCATTGGCGATCCCGGAGCGGATAAGATTCTTTTGTTCGCAGAGTTAGCGCCAATAGCTGCGGTTCCCTCGGCTTGTCCGGGCGTGCCGCAGCGCATTTTCTTCGGCGAGGAGGACAAGAACTACGCGCCTGGTTACCGCGCTGCACAGGAGGCAATGACGGCGGAACTCCCCGAAGCGTTCGACGCGAGGCAACGGGCGTATCTGTTGCTTAGACGCCATGGGGCCGAAATTTGCAAACGAACCAAGCCGAAGTGCGAGATATGTCCAGTCAGTGGTATGTGCACTTATTTTCGGGAGAAGCTGCGAGCCAAGCCGTAGCGCTGACTACATTCTCTTGATCAGGGAATTTGCACTGTACTGCCTGGAGCTATTTCACTTCCCATGTGTCGCCCGCCCGGAGAAGCTTCGCGAGATCGCCAGGCCCACGCTTTGCGATAACGTCCTTGATCTGCTGATTCATGACGTCTTCGTAGCGCGGGAGATCGTCCCACGCGCGAAGCACGCCGATGGGCGTGGGGAAACCTGGGCGATGCTCCATGTGCGAAAGCAAGAAGGCATAGGACGGGCGCGGGTGATGAGCGTCATGCACAACCAGGTCTGATTCCGTAATGCCATTGCCAAGTTGGACGACTTCAATGTCGCCGTCGGTCTTCCGCCGAATGCCCTTGTCACGGTTCTTGCCGAAAACAAGAGGTTGGCCGTGTTCCAACTGAATGATGTGCTCGCTGCGCGCGTCGCGCTCGGTGAGATTGAACCATGCGCCGTCATTAAAGATATTGCAGTTCTGCAGAATCTCGACAAACGCCGAGCCTTTGTGCGCCGCGGCATGTCTGAGTGTCTCTTTTAGGTGCTGCTGGAAGACGTCGACGGAGCGGGCCACAAAAGTAGCCTCGGCGCCGATAGCGAGAGAAATGGGATTGAACGGCCGGTCGAGCGAGCCAAACGGCGTCGACTTCGCTTTCTTTCCGATCTCCGACGTAGGCGAATATTGGCCTTTCGTGAGCCCGTAGATACGGTTGTTGAACAGCAAAACTTTCAGGCCAACATTGCGACGCAGCATGTGAATCGTGTGATTGCCGCCGATGGAGAGCGCATCGCCATCGCCCGTCGCGACCCAGACTTCGAGATCCGGGCGAATCGCCTTGATTCCTGTGGCGACCGCAGGTGCCCGCCCATGAATTGTGTGAAAGCCGAACGTGTTCATGTAATAGGGGAAACGGCTCGAACAGCCGATGCCGGAAACCACCACGAAGTTTTCGCGCTTGATCCCAAGTTCAGGAAAAACCGACTGAACCGCCGAAAGAATCGCATAGTCCCCGCAACCGGGGCACCAGCGCACTTCCTGGTCGGTCTGAAAATCTTTCTTGGTGAGAGGCGTGATTGGCGGCAGCGTGGCAGTGCTCATCAGGAGTTCTCCCCAAGAATCTCTTCAATCTTTTGCTCGACTTCAGCCTGTTTGAACGGCCGGCCCTGAATCTTGTTCAGCCCGATGGCGTCCACGAGGTATTTGGCGCGCAGCACCCAAAGAAGCTGGCCCATGTTCAGCTCGGGCACAAGAACTGTCTTGTATCGCTGCAGCACCTCGCCGAGGTTCGCCGGCAGCGGATTGAGATAGCGTAGGTGGACGTGCCCAATCTTGCGGCCCTGCGCGCGCTGCGCCTTCAACGCAGCCGTGATGGCCCCGTGCGTAGAGCCCCACGCGACGATCAACAGATCGCCTTCCGCATCTCCGGCGGGAACCGCATCCGGAATCTCCTGCACGATGCCCGCAACTTTTGCCGCGCGTATGCGCACCATGTTCTCGTGATTGAGCGGCTCGTAATTGATGTTGCCGGTAACGTCCTGCTTCTCGAGGCCGCCCACGCGGTGTTCGAGCCCTGGCGTGCCTGGAACAGCCCACGGACGCGCCAGCGTCTGCGGATCGCGCTTGTAGGGCAAATAACCGTTCGGACCGTTGGCTTCCGTCGCAAATTTCACGGGGAATGCCGGAATCTCATCGACGTTCGGAATCTTCCACGGCTCGGCGCCGTTTGCCAGATAGCCGTCCGAGAGAATGATGACGGGAATCATGTATTTGACGGCAATGCGGCTAGCTTCGAGTGCGGCCCAGAAGCAATCACTAGGCGTGGCTGCAGCAATGATGGGAATCGGCGCTTCGGAGTTGCGGCCAAAGAGCGCTTGCAAGAGATCGGCTTGCTCGGTTTTAGTCGGCAATCCCGTGGAAGGTCCTCCGCGCTGAATATCGCAAATGACCAGCGGGATTTCCACGGCGACCGCGAGCCCCAGCGCTTCCGTCTTCAACGCCATGCCAGGGCCGGAAGTCGTCGTGATGGCCAGCGCACCTGCGTAAGCCGCTCCGATCGCGCTGGTGATGGCAGCGATTTCGTCTTCCGCCTGAAAGGTCATCACGCCGAAGTCTTTGTATTGCGAAAGCTCATGAAGAATGTCCGACGCAGGCGTAATCGGATAGCTGCCCTGGAAGAGCGGCAGGCCCGATTTCTGCGACGCGGTGACGAATCCCAACGCCAGCGCCTGATTCCCGCTCAGGTTGCGGTAGAAGCCCGGAGCAAGCTGCGCGGGCGGAATCTCGTAGCTGATCTGGAACGCTTCGGTAGCTTCGCAATACGAATAGCCAGCCTTCATCGCGAGCTTGTTAGCTTCGACGAGCAGCGGCTTATTCTTAAATTTCGCGTCAATCCAGCGAACCGTCGGCTCCATTGAGCGGTTGTAGAGCCAGTAGCACATACCGAGCGCAAAAAAGTTTTTGCAGCGGCTGATGGACTTCGCGTCGATGCCCAGGTGCTCGAGCGCTACTTTTGTAAGACGCTCCAGCTCGACGGAAAAGAGCCGGTATTTGTCGAGCGAATGATCTTCGAGCGGATTGGTCTTCGACTGCGCTTTGCGCAGATCGTTTTCGGTGAACGCATCGGAATTTACGATCAGTATCCCATTGGCCTTGAGGTCCGCGACATTCATCTTCAGCGCGGCGGGATTCATCGCGATCAGCACATCGACGCTGTCGCCCGGGGTATACACGTCGCTCGAAGAAAAATGCAGCTGGTAGCCGCTCACGCCGGGGAGTGTGCCTGCAGGAGCGCGAATCTCCGCGGGAAAATCCGGAAACGTGGCGATATCGTTGCCGTATAGCGCGACCGTATTGGTGAACTGGCTTCCGGTAATCTGCATCCCGTCGCCGGAGTCGCCGGCAAAGCGGATGACCGCGCGATCAATCACTTCGCGCTTGTGTTTTACCGGCGGCGTTTCAATCAAAGTTGACATAGTGACCAAGGCTCCGCTGAGTCTCAACTATTCCCTGAGGGAGGGTGGCTCAATTTGTTAGATGGGCGGCGCGATAAGCAGGTTGGATGCTCTATCCGGCCCCCGATTCCGACAGCAAGAGAATACCACAGCGGCGCCTACATGGCAGGAAGGGAGACCACCGCGGACAAATGTGTCGTTAAAGAAAAGACTATGCGGAATGGCCCCGAGGACGCGGAGACCGAGTGCGTCACTCTTTCGCGGCCGCCGCCGCAGCCTGTTCGAGAAATCGGGAACGCTGCCAGAGCAGCACAAACAGCACGGTGCCCAGTAAGACAGTCGCGAAGATCATACTTGATCGGAAATATGTATCGGAAAGAAAGGGATTGGCTCCGGCAAAGGCGGGGTTTTGAGAATACATCTTCTCCATCGCCGCACGCATCGCTGGCGCATAACTCGGGGAAAGAAACGTCACTACGCAATTTAAGAGACCAACGCATTGAAAAACGATCTCAGTGTATAGCGCCCATGGCTTGAGCTTAAAGATCCCAACTCCGGCGACGCCCGACACTAGTCCAAAAAGGATTAGGATAAATCTTCCGGCTGCGCCTCCAAATGCATGTCCGAAAATGAACAAGGGCACATCTGCAGAGAGAGGGACGAACGCGAAGAGTGCCATGCAAACGGCCCCGAAGATAAAAAAGCCGGCTACGATCGCAAGCGGCAGGGGGCAAGTCGGCCGTTTTTGTTGTTGCGCCGCCGTTGGAACTTCCTGTTGCGAGAACCCGGAAGCGTCCATCGCAGGCGCGTATTGCCCCGGGCTCGTAAAAGCCTCCGCAACCCGCGTGCGCGTAAACAACACGAGCCACCAGATGCCGACACATGCCGGAATGCCGTAAAAAACAAAGAGAAATATCCTCAGAAACATCATGAAGTGGCTCGTATCGGCCGCGTTGACCTTGGGCAGTTGCATCGGCATCACGCTGAAAATTACGAAACTGAAGGCAACGGCGCCGACACAAACAAAAGCCATGAAGCCGCCCCAAACTAGAATCGTAATGCGAGCCCAATTCCGGCGGCGGAGAATGCCGATACCGACGAATATTCCAAACACTGCCAACGCCAGTATGAAAAACATAATTGCCGCCGACATCGTGCGGACTCCCTGCGGTATCGGCGGAGCGCCTCCCGTCGTTGGCATTTCTGGCGTGAGCAGCAGCGAGAAGCCGCCGAGCAAACCTCCTAAAGCGGCAAACAAACTGAAAATGATCGCCACAACTGCCGCTGCGGTCACCGCCGGAAGGGATTCTCTTTTGGCAAGCGTGTTCATGTGTAGGCCATCATCGCAAGCGTCGCGGAAGATTGTCTATCGTCCGCGTGTATATCATTTCCAGAAGTGCTGCCGTAGGGAAGCAAAAGTAACACGAAGACAACTTGCCGCTTGACGTTCGCTTTCTTTTCGCCTAAAGTAGGATCGCTTCAAAAGTTTCTGTGGAGGCGAGCGATGGCCCTGACAAAACGCCAAAAAGAAGTCCTGGATTACCTGGTTTCCTTTGACAACAAGCACGGGTACGCCCCCAGCTTTGAAGAGATCGGCAAAGGCCTGAAGCTGACCTCACTCGCCACGGTTCACAAGCACATCACCACGCTCGAGAAAAAAGGGTTCATCCGGCGTGGCTACAATCAGAGTCGCTCGATCGAAATCCTGCAATTGCCGAAGCCGGTGAAAGAACAGATCAGCGATAGAAAAATTCAAGAACTGCCGCTGGTGGGCCGCATCGCGGCTGGCCGTCCGCTCGAAGCTGTGGAAGAACGCGAGACTTTGTCGCTGGGCGATTTTGCCCGTGGCGGCAACTCCTTCGTTCTTCAGGTGAAAGGCAGTTCTATGATCGAAGACCACATCATGGATGGCGATTATGTCGTATGTGAGCAAACGCAGGTAGCTAACCCTGGTGACATCGTCGTAGCTCTGATTGGCGGCGAGGAAGCCACCCTCAAAAGGTTCTACCGCGAGGGAGCTGGCAAGATCCGCCTTCAGCCCGCGAATTCAGAGATGGCCCCTATCATGGTGGCCGCAAGCGACCTCAAGATTCAGGGCCGCGTTATCGGCGTACTTCGCAAGTACTGAAAAACCTTTCCGCAGCTCCTTTTCGGCCTCGGGACGCGCAGATTTACTTTCCCCATAGATTAAAAGCCGCGGGGGACTGCCCGCTGTAGCCGGCAGAGGAATGCGGCTCACCTGTTAGTTTGCTTGCGTATTTCTAGCGTGGTGTTACGCTGACGTTGTGATGGACACCCGATATCGAATCAGTGCAGGAGCGACGTACTCGCTCAAATATCACTTGGTTTGGTGCCCCAAGTATCGACTGAAAGTTTTGGTTGGACAAGTTGAGAAGCGACTTCGACAACTGTTGTACCAGAAGGCGGAAGACTTGGAGGCCGAGATTCACGCTTTGGAAATCATGCCCGACCACGTTCACATATTCGTAGAGTCTGACCCTCGACTGGCTCCCGCACATATTGCGGCACAGTTTAAGGGATTTACTTCTCACGAACTGAGAGAGGAATTTCCTGGGCTCAAGTCTCGCATGCCCGCTCTCTGGAGTCGAAGCTACTATGTTGGCAGCATCGGTACGGTTTCTGAAGCGACGGTGCGACGATACATCGCTAACCAAAAGATTCGAAATGCGTAAAACGTTCAAATATCGGCTATTCACGACTGGCCTCCAATCGAACGCTCTCGACAACCAATGGGGTGAGGCTTGCCGTTTGTACAACGCCGCCCTTCAAGAGCGTCGAGACGCTTGGAAACAGCGAGTCTCGATTAGCTACTATAGGCAGGCGAATCAGTTGAAGGACATTCGTGCTGCGGACGATTTGGGTCTGGCAAACTTCTCTTGTTGCCAAGATATCCTGCGGCGAGTGGATAAAACCTTTAAGGCTTTCTTTCTTCGAGTCCAGCGGCATCAAAAGGCTGGCTATCCACGATTTAAGTCTGGTCGCCGCTTCGATAGTATTACCTTTCCAAGTTACGGAGACGGTGTCAGGCTTGCGGGTAATATGCTTCGGGTTCAAGGGGTCGGGGACATTGAAGTTAAATTGCACCGTCCTGTTGCTGGCACGATTAAAACTGTCACGATGAAACGTGAATGCGGCAAGTGGTACGCCTGTTTCTCGGTTGAATGCCAGGCGAAACTGCTTCCTGCTCTGGATAACGCAATCGGTATCGACGTAGGTCTTGCGTCTTTCGCTACGCTGTCCAACGGCACGAAGATTCCCAATCCTCGTTGGTATCAGCAGGCTCAGGCAAGACTTCGGAGAGCACAACGGCGTGCCGCTCGGCGTAAGAAAGGCAGTCATCGGAGACGTAAAGCAGTTGCTTTGCTTCAGAAGGTTCATGCTCGAATCTGGCGATTGCGAAATGAGTACCAGCATCGGCAGTCCTTCAAACTCGTTCGAGACTTCGGCACCATCGTTATCGAAGACTTGAACATCAAAGGGCTGTCTGCTGGAATGTTGTCCAAGTCTGTTCACGATGCTGGCTGGGCTTCCTTCCTTGCAAAAGTCACCTACAAAGCTGAGAACGCTGGTAGGCAATTGATGGCAGTGAATCCTGCTGGCACATCGCAGACGTGCATCTGCGGAGCCTCGGTGCGAAAAGCACTCTCGGATAGAGAGCACGTGTGCATCGAATGCGGTCTGATTGCTCCCCGTGATGTTGTGTCTGCTCAAGTAATTTTCCAAAGGGCTCGGATAAGTCCTTCAGGCGTCAACGAAGCGGAGGTAATCGCATGCGTAGCCTGAGAAGCCGTCCCGCTTTAGCGGACGGAGAAGTCACAGACATGCGTCCCCTTGCATTTCCAGATACTATGTAGATTCAATGTAGCCACTTGGAAACGGGCAGCGTCAAAGGTACGAGGCGGGGCCGGCTTGCATGGTCGCTGCCAGGGAAAACACCAAACGTGTCGACCAAAAACCCAAACATATTAATTGTCGAGCCAGACGACGCGCTCCGCCAGCAACTCCTGGACGTTTTGCGTTCCGCAGGCTATGAAGTTTCCTCCGCGCCTTCGCAGCAGGAAGGTTTCCGCGTGGTCCAGAGCGGCACCGTCGATGTGTTTCTGCTTTCCGCTGACTTGGCAGATGTTCTCTGTTGCAGCTCTCTCACAGAAATCAAAGGTCTGGGATCCACCGCCAACACGCGCGTGATTCTCTTCGCGAGCGGGGGCGGTGCCGTGCGCGCGCGGGCCTTGGATCTGGGCGCCGATGATGTGATGACACCTCCGTGGGAGCCCGCGGAGCTGCTTGCCCGAGTGCGCGTGCAATTACGCGACAAGCATGCCTTCGAAGAATTACAGCTGAAGTCCCGCATCGCGGAGGAAGGCCAGGAGATCGCACATACCGCGTTTCAAGCCCTTGCGGTAACAGAAAAAATGACCCGCGATGCCTTCTCTACCGGCCGCGCATTGAAAATCGGCGTATCCGCACTCCTGGCTGTGGCCGCGCTCATCTCCATCGTCTTTCTTCTCTTTACGCGGCGTGCCGACAAGGAAACGCGGCGCGCCTATTCCATGATCGCGCAACTCGAGCACGGCGTGCGCACCGAGGAGGCTCTCGTCGCGGAGGCCGCGAAAGCGCGCCAAGAGCTGCAGCAATCGGACATCACCGAACAAAAACAACAACTGCAAAAACAGACCGATGATCTTCGCCAGAAACTCTCCGCCGCGGACGCCAGCGAAGTTTCCGGTCTGCGCAAACAGTTGGACGAGACCACCAGCCGGCTGAAGAAAGTAGAAACACAATCCGACGCCGCCGAAGGCGTCATCCGAGCTAACGCTCCGAGCGTCTGCTTGCTCCACGTCTCGGTTTCCTTCGTGGACCAGGCTTCGCATCGACCCTTGCGTTACGGCGCGATCAATCCCGACGGCCAGCCGCTGAAAGACAGCGACGGCAACGTGGTCTTTAGCCTCGAAGGCCGCGCCCCCGAAGTTCGCGAAGATTTCTTCGGCACCGGTTTCATCGTCGGCCAAAATGAAATACTCACCAACCATCACGTCGCTCAACCCTGGTGGAAGAACGAGGAGCTAGGCGCCGCGGCGGAGCAAGGGTTGCAGCCTAGCATCGCTGAAATGACCGCCTATTTCCCGGAAGCGGCAGCCGGCATTCCTGTGAACATCTCGCAGATCTCAGACGAAGCCGACCTTGCCGTTCTCCGCGGCGACATTTCCGTGCTGAAACGCCCCATTCTAAAAATCGATGGTCGCAAAGAAGCTGCCGTCAGCGGCCAGCTCCTCATCTCGCTCGGCTACGCAACAGGAATAAGCGCCATCATGGCGCGTGCCGGAGAAGACACTGTAAAGGACATTGTCAGGTTAAGCGGCGGCGATCCGAAAAAAATTGTCGACGAACTCGAGCAGCGCAAGCTGATTCGCCCGCTCGTGACGCAGGGACATATCGGCGACGTCCTGCCGGATAAAATTGTCTACGATGCCCAAACCACTTCTGGCGGCTCCGGCGGGCCGCTGATTAATCGCGACGGCCAGGTGATCGGCGTAACCTTCGCCGTCGTCCGTGGCTTTGGCGGCTCCAACTTTGGCGTCCCCATTCGCTATGCGCAACCCCTGCTCAAGCCGTAAAACACTGTGCCTTTACGGCGTGAAACGGCAAGTTGAGCCTGGTTCATTGTGGTCTCGCATCAGGCGCATAATGCTTTGCGGCTGCCGGGCGATTTTCGTTTGCCTGCTCGTCTGGCCAAGCTCGTCCAGAGCCTACGCGGTTCTCGCTCACGAGGCGATCATCGATGCCGTTTGGGAGACGCACATCAAGCCGCTCCTGCTGGCCCGTTTTCCTGGTTCGACCGAAGAGCAGCTGAGCGAGGCACAAGCCTACGCCTATGGCGGCTCGATCATCCAGGACATGGGCTATTACCCTTACGGAAGCCATTTTTTCAGCGATCTTACGCACTACGTGCGAAGCGGGGATTTTGTACAATCTCTGCTTCGCGATGCGAAGGACCTCGACGAGTACGCATTCGCCGTGGGCGCTCTGGCCCATTATGCTGCGGACAATGATGGTCATCGCCTCGCTACCAATCGAGCCGTGCCCCTTCTCTATCCCAAACTTCAAAAAAAGTACGGTGACACCGTTTGGTACGAGCAAGATCCGCTAGCTCACACCAAGACGGAATTCGGCTTCGACGTACTTGAAGTAGCGCACGAGAGCTACGCGCCTGATGGCTATCATGACCTGATCGGTTTCGAGGTTTCGCAAGACCTGCTGGATCGCGCATTTGAGCAGACCTACGGACTGCAGCTGAAGGATGTCCTCCTGGACGAGGACAAAGCGCTCAACTCCTACCGTCATGCCGTCAGCAAGACCATCCCGATGGCCACAAAGGTCGCATGGAGCCTGAAGAAAGACGAAATCAAAGCTGATCTGCCGGGCATCACGAAGAGAAAGTTTCGCTACAATCTCTCGAAATCGAACTACGAGCGAGAGTGGGGCAAGAATTATCAGAAGCCCACGTTTCGCGAAAGACTTCTGGCTTTCCTCTATAGACTTGTTCCCAAATTCGGCCCGCTCAAAGTGCTTCAGTTCAAGACGCCGACCCCCGAGGCTCAGCACATGTTCCGCGATAGCTTCAACGCGACTCTGGACAACTACAGGAGATTGCTCGAAGCGGAGCGATCGGGGCAATTCGACCTGCCGAACGACAATTTTGACGTGGGCGAAGCTACCGGCCCGGGAATATACGCAATGAATGACGACGCTCACGCCAAACTGTTGGACAAGCTGGCCGATCGAAAGTTTGCCGGGATATCGGCGGAGCTGCGCAATGAGCTTCTGAACTTTTTTTCCGAGCCCGACGCGCCCTACGCGACTAAGCGCGACGCCAAGGCCTGGGCTACCGTGCAATCGGAACTCGGTCAGTTGAAAAATGTCGCGCCCTCCGTGGCTGCGGCGAGCGGTCCGAGCGCCCCGTAGATTTAGCGTCGTCAGCCTGTTAGTGAGTATGTCGGGCGCGCTTTCTCGACGTGTCCCGTCATCCGCATTCGAATTGCTTGTTCTGCAAATCGAAAAAAGTGTTCCAGCCGCGCCCGGGGCGCGTGAAACAATCTAGAGTTTCGCGTAACCTACTTGTCGGCTCAGGGATGAAGAAGAACAAACCCATCCGAAAACTGCTCGCAGCCAATCGCAGCGAAATCGCTATCCGGATATTCCGGGCCGCGAACGAGCTTGGCCTGCGCACGGTCGGAATCTATTCGCAGGAAGATCGTCTGGCTCTCCACCGCTTCAAAGCGGACGAAGCTTATCAAGTCGGCGCGGGCAAGGGCCCGGTGGTGGCGTACCTCGACATCCCCGGTATCGTTGCCTTGGCCAAGGAAAAGGGCGTCGACGCCATTCATCCCGGCTACGGCTTCTTATCTGAGAATCCCGCATTTGCACGCGCCTGCGAAAAAGCAGGTATTGTATTCGTCGGCCCCACGCCAGAATTGCTCGGACTCCTCGGAGACAAAACCGCCGCAAGGCGTCTGGCGGATTCGGCGGGCGTTGCGGTGCTCCCGGGAACGGAAGAATCGATTACTTCGGTGGCCGAAGCGCGCAAATTCGCGGCCTTGGTCGGCTATCCGGTCATTGTAAAAGCCGCTATGGGCGGCGGCGGGCGCGGCATGCGCGTCGTGCGCAACGAAGCCGAACTCGAGCAGCGCCTCGAAGAAGCTCAGGGCGAAGCAAAATCGGCCTTCGGTGACGCCAGTGTGTTTCTGGAAAAATATTTGCTTCGCGCGCGCCATCTCGAAGTTCAGATCCTCGCCGACAATCACGGCAATCTTCTGCACCTCTATGAACGCGATTGCTCCGTGCAGCGGCGCCACCAAAAAGTAGTTGAAGTAGCTCCTGCCGCAAATCTGCCGTCATCCATTCGCGCGGAGCTCTGCGAAGCCGCAGTTCGTCTCGCGCGAAAGGCTCAATATCGCAATGCAGGCACGGTCGAGTTCCTCTACGATGTCGACTCTCAAAAATGGTATTTCATCGAAGTGAACCCCCGCATCCAGGTGGAACACACCGTAACGGAGATGGTGACCGGTATCGATTTGGTGCGCTCGCAAATTCTCGTAGCGCAGGGCCACAAGCTGCATGATGAGCCGCTCGCACTGCCGCAACAAGCGAACGTGCCACTCTATGGCGCAGCGCTTCAGTGCCGCGTCACCACCGAAGATCCAGAGAAGAATTTCGCGCCCGATTACGGAAAGCTCACGACTTACAGATCCCCGGCTGGATTCGGAATTCGTCTCGATGGCGGCACGGCCTACGCCGGCGCGGTCCTCGCAGCTTATTACGATTCGCTCCTCGTAAAAGTCACAGCGTGGGGCACGAAACTTCCGGAAGCCTGCCAGCGCATGGACCGCGCCCTCCGCGAGTTCCGCATTCGCGGGGTCAAGACAAACATCCCCTTCCTCGAAAACGTGGTCAATCATCCGCGCTTCCGCGCCGGCGAGGTGACCACCTCTTTTCTCGACGAATCACCTGAGTTATTTCGCCTGCAAAGCCGCGGCGATCGCGCGACAAAACTTCTCTCGTATCTCGGCGACGTAATCCTCAACAGCAATCCCGAAGTAAAAGGCAAACCAATCCCCAAGGCGCTGGAAAAGGCGACTCTGCCGAGTGTGCCCGGTATCGAACCCCCGCCCGGAACACGCCAACTGCTGCAAAAACTAGGTCCAAAGAAATTCGCCGCCTGGGCTAGAAAAGAAAAGCGCCTGCTTATCACGGACACGACCTTTCGCGATGCCCACCAATCACTGATGGCCACGCGCGTCCGCACACACGACCTGCTAGCCGCCGCGAGCGCCGTCGCGCAACGTCTTCCAAACCTCTTCAGCGTCGAAATGTGGGGCGGGGCAACCTTCGACACCGCCATGCGCTTTCTTCACGAAGACCCCTGGCAGCGCCTTCGCGATTTACGTCAGCGAATCTCCAACATCTGCTTTCAGATGCTTCTCCGCGGCGCTAACGCCGTGGGTTACACTTCGTATCCAGACAATGTGATCGTAGAGTTCGTCCGCGAGTCCCACGCCCAAGGCATCGACATCTTCCGCATCTTCGATTCCCTTAACTCCATCGAAAACATGCGTGTTTCTATCGACGCCGCCCTAGAAACCGGCGCCGTCTGCGAGCCCGCCATCTGTTATACGGGAGACATCTTCGACAAATCCCGCCCAAAGTATTCGCTGAAATATTACGTCTCCATGGCCAAGCAACTCGAAAAACTCGGCGCGCATTTCCTTGCCATCAAAGACATGGCTGGCCTCTGCAAGCCCTACGCCGCGTACGAATTAATAAAAACCCTCCGCGAAGAAATCGCCATCCCCGTGCACTTCCACACCCACGACACTAGCGGCATCAATTCCGCCTCCGTCCTGAAAGCCGCGGACGCCGGCGCCGACGTCGCCGACGCAGCCGTAGCCGCCATGAGCGGCGGCACCAGCCAGCCCAATCTCAATTCGATTGTCGAAGCGCTGCGCCACACGCCCCGCGACACAAATCTCGACATCGAAGCGCTCAACGAATGCTCCGACTATTGGGAAACGGTGCGCACCTACTATTTGCCCTTCGATTCCGGCCCCAAAGCCGGCTCCGCGCGCCTCTATCAACACGAGATTCCCGGCGGCCAATACACCAATCTCCGCGAACAAGCCGCGGCCATGGGTTTAGGCCACCGCTGGCGCGAAGTAGAAAAAATGTACGCCGAAGTGAATCAACTATTCGGCGACATCGTGAAAGTCACTCCTTCCAGCAAAGTCGTCGGCGACATGACGCTTTTTCTAATTGCCAAGGAACTGCAACCACCCGATCTCCTCAAGCTGGACGAGAAACACGATCTTTCTCTACCGAATTCCGTTGTAGAAATGTTTTCCGGCGTCCTCGGCGTTCCTCCCGGCGGATGGCCGCGCAAATTGCAAAAAATAATTCTTCGCGGCGCCGCCCCACTGAAAGGCCGCCCGGGCGCAAGCTTGGAATCAGTAGACCTAGCGGAAGCAGCCACCATGCTCCAGAAAAAATTAGGTCACACGGTGCGCCGGGACGACCTCTTGAGCTATCTTCTCTACCCTGATGTGTTCGCAAAGTACGACAAGTTCCGTCAGACTTATTCGGATGTTAGCGTCCTTCCCACGCCTGCGTTTTATTACGGCTTGGCTTCCGGCGAAGAGATCACCATTGAAATCGAGCCCGGAAAAACGCTCATTCTCAAGTTCCTGACCGCCAGTGATCCGCACCCCGACGGCACGCGCACTCTGTTTTTCGAATTGAACGGGCAACCGCGCGAAGTCAACGTGCGCGATCTCGTGCTCCGCGTCGTCGAACGCGCCCATCCGAAAGCGGACCCCGCCCACCCCGGACAGGTTGCTGCGCCGACGGCCGGTATAGTCAGTGGCATCGCCGTGCAAGCGAATCATCCTGTCGAACGCGGAGCAAAGCTCTTGACCATCGAAGCCATGAAAATGCAATCGAATATCTACGCACCCATCGCCGGCCGGGTCGTAAAACTCTTGGTCACGCCAGGACAGCACGTCGAAGCCAAAGACCTACTGGTGACTATCGCCCCGTGAGCGGCCCCAATCTCCGCAAGCATCAAAGCTTCCGCTCGCGCTTCCTGAGAAACGCGCGCGACCTCGTCGTCTATCTCCCGCCCGGCTATGACGACCAATCCTGGCGCCATTTCCCCGTCCTCTATCTCCACGACGGCCAAAATCTTTTTGACCCCTCCACTTCCTTCATTCCCGGCATGGACTGGAATGTCGGCCAAACCGCCGACCAATCCATCAACGCCGGTGCGGTCGAGCCGCTCATCATCGTAGGCATTTACAACACGGGAAAAGCGCGCATTCGCGAGTACACCCCCACGCGCGTCCCCAAACTCGGCGGTGGCCGCGCCGACCGTTACGCAAGATTTCTAACTGAGGAACTAAAGCCCTTCATCGAGGGCGAGTACCGCACTCTATCCGGTCCAGATAAAACCGGCATCGGCGGCTCTTCGCTTGGCGGTCTCGTTTCTCTCTATTTAGGCTTGAAACTTCCGCAGGTCTTCGGAAAACTTGCCGCGCTCTCGCCATCCGTTTGGTGGAACCAGCAGGTCATGCATCGTTTTGTGGCGTCCGCGGACGTCCGTCCCCGTCCCAGCATCTGGCTCGACATCGGCACACGCGAAGGCCCGCGCATCGTGCAAGATGTCGAACAATTTCGCGACGTGCTCCTGCAAAAAGGATGGCAACTCGGCCGTGACCTCCATTACCAGCGCATCGAAGGCGGCGAACACAACGAAGCGGCGTGGGCCCGGCGCGTCGGCCCATTTCTGCAATTCTTGTATCCGGCCCGATAGACCGAAGTATAATCCGCAGCTATCGCTCGGCCGTTGACGGGCGTACTTGCTTCAGCCGCGCGGCGTTCAGGGGTCATCGATGCCAGAGAGCCGTCCTCTCACCATCCTCTGTGTCAGCTCCTACGAAAAAGGCCAGGAATTTCTGCGCACGTGTAAAGCGATTGGCTGCCGCGTTCTTCTCCTGACCGTCGAAAAACTTCGCGACGCGGATTGGCCCCGCGAGTCCATCGACGAAATGTTCTTCATGCCCGAAGAGCTTCCGACCCAAGACCTCATCAACGCCGTCAGCTTTGCCGCCAGGTCGCAGCCCATTGATCGCATTGTCGCCCTCGACGAATTTGACATGGAAAATGTTTCGGCCCTCCGCGAACACTTGCGCATTCCCGGCATGGGCCTGACCACCGTCCGCTATTTCCGCGACAAACTCGCCATGCGCGCCCGCGCAAAAGAAGCGGGCATCGCCGTCCCGGAATTCGTTCCTATCCTCAATTACGATGCTCTGCGCGAGTTCATGGCCCGCGTCCCTTCGCCCTGGCTGTTCAAGCCGCGCTCGCAAGCCTCCGGCATCGGCATGAAAAAGATTCACGAGCCCGCCGAGCTCTGGCCTTGGCTCGATCAGCTCGGCGATCATCAATCACACTATTTGCTCGAACAATTCATCCCTGGCAGCGTCTACCACGTCGATAGCGTGGCTTCCGAGCGCGAAGTCGTCTTTGCAGAAGCCCACGCTTACGGCGCGCCTCCCCTCGAGACCTCGCATCAAGGCGGCGTTTTCACCACGCGCACTCTTCCGCGCGATTCCGCCGAAGTGAAAACCCTCCTCGAAATCAATCGCAAAGTCCTCGATGAGCTGGGCTTCCTTCGAGGTGTCACGCACGCCGAATTCCTGAGAGCCAACTCCGATGGAAAGTTTTATTTCCTAGAAGTGGCCGCCCGCGTTGGCGGCGCCTATATCTCAGATGTCATCGAAGCGGCCACCGGCATCAATCTCTGGCGCGAATGGGCACGCCTCGAAGTGGGAGCTGGCAAGCAGCCTTATCAACTGCCGCCCACCAGCAACGACTATGCCGGTGTGCTAGTTTCCCTGGCTCGCCAGGAACGTCCCGACACTTCCGCGTACAATGACCCCGAAATCGTCTATCTCATCACCAAGTACCATCACGCCGGTTTCGTCTTAAGATCGCCCAAGCCCGAACGCATCCAGGAGCTTTTGGACTCCTATTCAAAAAGATTCCAAGCGGATTTCCTGGCGACACAACCTGTTCCTGAACGCCCAAGCTCCTAACCCGCCGAATCCCTTGTTGGGGCACAGCATGCTGAGCCGCGGCTTGCCCGGGCGTTCTCATCGAATCCGCTCTTTCTCTGCCTCTCCTCGTGCCGTCACCGAAACTTTACCCAACCTTAACCGCGAACAGTGGACGGACACACTGTCCAAAGGTCTAGTTACTTTCACGAACGGCCATTGAAGACTGCATTTGCCGTGCGCCATACTGAGGAATACAGTTTGCAATACCCCAAGCGACTTTCTGCGCGGGGTGGTGCTATCCCTTTGGGAGGGACCGATGTGGGGTAATAAGAAACCGGAAACGCCGCAAGCCGCGCAACCGGATCCGAAAAATTTTCCAACGAATCAGCCGCCGAAGTCCGCTCCGGCGACTTGGGAGGGAACTACCGCAATGAGTACAGATGCCATGCGTCCACTAGGTGCAACCGCGGACCGCGCCACCGCGCGGCTCGGGGCCAGCCTGCACGTGAAAGGCGAGATCTCCGGCAACGAGGATCTGCTGATCGACGGCTCGGTCGAAGGACTGATCCAGCTTGATGAGCGGAAGCTGACCGTCGGGACTACCGCAAAGGTCACTGCCGATATCATCGCCCGCGAGGTGGTGGTTTACGGTACCGTGAAGGGAAACCTTCGCGCCAAGGACCGTATCGAGATCAAGAAGGACGGCTCCGTGAACGGTGATCTCACGACCGCCCGCATCATGATCGAAGACGGCGCCTACTTCAAAGGCTCTATCGAAATCGATAAGAGCTCCGAGAAGGATTCCTCACACAGCGCCTTTGCAAAGAGCTCGAGCGCTCCCGTCGGCACTCCAGCAACTAAGACCATTTAATTTACTTTCAACCATTTTACTTTTCCTCGGGGCGGCGCGGACATCCAGTCCTCGCCGCCCTTCGATTTTTTCTGCCGTTCTTTTTCTCTCCTCTCTCAAGAATATTTCTTAGCTTGATAATTAACATTATTTGGTTAAAGTTGGTCCCCGTAACCCTCGCAACTCTGCGCGCCCCGGTTCTTCCCGGTCTTTCCTGCCGGCTTGGCTCCTTCAGCCCAGGACGCACAACGAACGTGGGATTCTTGAATGGGACTGCTAAAACGATGCGCTGCGGATTTCTCGCTTGGCCTTCTTCTCCTTGTATGCTTCGGTTGCGGTGGCGGCTCCTTCAGCATTCAGACTCCGCCTCCACCTCCACCTCCGCAACCAGATTTCTCTATCGGTTTTTCCACGAATTCCGTCTCAAATCCCGTTAGTCCGTTCAGTATCGCAACCAGTTCGAGCGCGCCTGTCCTCTTCTCCGCCGCGCCAAACACCTCAACAGGAAATTCCACGATTATCGCCACGGGCGTCAGTGGCGCTCTTTCGCACCCCGCCAACCTCGCGCTCACGATTCAAAGCGGAGTAGTTACAAATCTGCCGCGCACCGCCTATGCAAGAACAGACTCCATCCCCGCATGGGACGATCCATCCGGTGAGCCCCACCACCGGCACATCGCCTACGATTCAGCTCATCAACTCGTCTTCGTGGCCAACCGCGCCATGAACCGCGTCGAGGTTTTCTCATCGACGACCGCCACCCGCGTCGCCCAAGTCAGCGTCCCAGGCGCGAGCAGCGCCGATCTCTCCACCGACGGCTCTACCGTTTGGATTGGCACTGTGACTGAACAAGTGGCCGCAATCGATACCGCTTCGCTGCAGGTCAAAGCACGCTACGAAATCGCTGGACTGCAACCTCTTCCCAATACCATCTTCGATCGCCCCGAAGAATTGCTCGCACTTTCCAACGGCAATCTAATGATGCGCCTCCTCCAATCCCAGACAGGCGAATCGTTGTTCGCCCTTTGGGACCCTACCTCGAACAAGCTGACGAACCTAACCTCCACTGAGCCGCAACTCTTTCAAAATGGCCTCGGTGCCATGGCTCGCACAGGCGACCAAACTAAAGTCTTGGTCGCCGCAAGTGATGCCAGTGGCCAACTCGCTGTCTACGATGGGAACGGCAGCGTTCTCGCCGGACCACACGGCCTCGGCACCGGCACGATTCCTCTCGTCGCCGCGAATCCCAACGGCACCAGATTCGCGCTTGTCTTCGTTGCAAATGGCAGCATGCAAGTGCTGCTGGACGGCTCTCTAAAACCAGCCGGCACTTACGCAACCTCAGCTGTGAACGGCATAGTATTTTCTCGCGACGGCCAGTCCTTGTGTCTGTATGACGTTGAAATGTAGCTTTTCCTGTGGATGCTGCGTGTGAAGAAATTAAGGAGGCAGCGTGATCCAACTTCGACATCGGCAACCAAGTTTGTGGCCCAGCAGACTGGCAAAGGACATCGAAGATTTGTGGGAACCATGGATGAAAGAAGTAGATCAACTTCTGGAAGACGCAGCACTGGTCGAGAGTGTGTACGATGCGCAAGGAAAACGCCATGCGCATAGCCGCACGCGTGGACGAACCCAAACACCGGCGGAAGTGGCGCTTCGGCTGCTGATCTTGAAGCACGTGCGAATACGACACTCTGGAGCGAGAAGTACGGGCGAATCTCATCGGGCCGGAAGTGATCGGAGAACTGCATGAACGGTTGATGGCGTTGGCCCGCGAGCGAGGCGTAGTGCAAGGACGGAAGATGCGAGTTGACACCACGGTGGTGGAGACGAATGTTCACTATCCGACCGACAGCAGTTTATTAGGGGATGGAGCGCGCGTGCTCACGCGAACCATGAAGAAGGTCGAGAAGGCTACCGGCGGGCTGAAAAAGCGGATTCGTAACCGCATGCGCAGTGTAAACAAGAAGGTGATGGCCTTGGCGGGGCGGCTGAAGGGACCGGAAGGCGGGGAACGGCGTGTCGAGCGATATCGGGAACTGGTGAGTGTAACGCGAAAGATTGTGCATCAAGCGGAAGGAGTGTTGGAAGAAATGCAGCATCTTGCTCGGCACCGGCAAGCGCGACGGAAACGATTCCGGGAGATCTTGGAAACGATGACTGGGCGTGTGCGACAGGTGGTGCGGCAAACCAAGGCGCGAGTGTTTCGAGGAATTACCCAGTATGCGCACAAGATCGTGAGTCTTTTCGAGCCGCACACGGAAATCATTCGCAAGGGGAAGGGGAGCAAGCCAAACGAGTTCGGGAACATGGTTAAGGTGCAGGAAGCCGAGAACCAGATCATCACGCACTACGAGGTGTTCGCCGAACGTCCGGAGGATAGCCGACTCCTGGTTCCCGCGGTGGAACAACATCAGCGTCTGTTCGGGCGTGCACCACGAATGGTCGCTGCCGACGCGGGGTTCTACAGTCTAAAGAATGAGAAGAGCGTTCCTTATCCCACGCATCCGTTCCATCCGCCGCCTACGAAATCTCCTCCTAACCAACCCTCCTTTTTTTTCATCTCACGCAATGTAGAATTCCCGCGGCAAACGATCCGCGCAACGCAGTGCTCAATTCAGACGAAAGGTCGCGAAACATGGAAACGCGCAGGCTTGGCAATTCCGATTTGCAAATTACTCCGGTCGGCTTTGGCGCCTGGGCCATCGGCGGCAGCGGCTGGGATTTCGCTTGGGGACACCAGGAGGACGTCGACTCCATCGCCGCCATCCATCGCTCGCTCGAACTGGGCGTGAATTGGATCGACACCGCCGCCGTCTACGGCATTGGCCACTCCGAAGAAATGGTTGCGCGCGCGTTAAAGGATTGGCACGGCCGGCGGCCGTACGTTTTCACAAAATGTGTTCTCCGCTGGGACGACAAAGGCCACATCACCCAGAACCACACCGCCGCATCCATCCGCCGCGAATGCGAAGACAGCCTGCGCCGCTTGCAAGTCGAAGTGATCGACCTCTACCAAATGCACTGGCCGCCCTCGGATAATGGCCCCGGCCTCGAAGAAGCCTGGCAAACCATGCATGCCCTGCAAAAAGAAGGTAAAGTCCGCTGGATCGGCGTCTCAAATTTCAATGTCGAACAAATCAAGCGCGCCGAAGAAATTGCCACGCCGACATCTCTGCAGCCGCCCTACTCGCTGATTCGCCGCGCGGTCGAAAAAGAAATCCTGCTTTACTGTAAACGGCAGGGCATCGGTGTGATCGCCTACGCGCCCATGGCTTCCGGACTCCTCACCGGCGCAATGACTCGCGAGCGCGCCGCCTCCCTGCCGCCCGATGATTTCCGTAGCAAAAATCCGGAGTTTCGCGAGCCGCGTCTCTCCAAAAACATCGACCTCGTCGAGCGCCTCCGCAAAGTCGGAGCACGCCACGACCGCAGCCCCGGCGAAGTCGCTATCGCGTGGGTGCTCAGCAATCCCGCCGTCACCGGGGCCATCGTCGGCGCCCGCAACGCCAAACAAGCCGAAGGCGTGATGCGCGCTGGTGAACTAAAGCTACCGCCCGAAGAAATCGTGGAGATTGAAGGCGCCGCGGCCGCCGCCGTGGCTCGATGAAGCACGCGATGAAGCTGGTTAGGAGGATTCCATGGATCTCGGTCTGAGGGGCAAGATAGCCGTCGTCTCTGGCTCCACAGCAGGCATTGGCCTAGCCATCGCAACTACGCTCGCAGCAGAAGGCGCAAAAGTCGTCGTAAACGGCCGCACGGAAGCGCGCGTAAATGCCGCGCTGGAAAAAATCCGCCACCACCACAAAACCGCCGATGTACAAGGCGTCGCGGCCGATCTGGGCGCTGCGAGCGGTGTCGAAACCTTCGTAGAGCAAATCACGCACGCCGACGTTTTAGTCAACAATCTCGGAATCTTCGAGCCCAGGCCCTTCGCGGAAATCCCCGATGCTGACTGGCTCCGCTTCTTCGAGGTCAACGTCCTCAGCGGCGTGCGCCTCGTGCGCCACTATTTGCCCGGCATGCTAAAAAACAATTGGGGCCGCATCATTTTCATTTCCAGCGAATCCGCAGTTCAAATTCCCGCGGAGATGATTCATTACGGCATGACAAAAACCGCCCAAATCGCCGTCGCTCGCGGCCTTGCCGAATCCGTCGCCGGCACAGGCGTCACGGTAAACTCCATCCTTCCCGGCCCCACTGCTTCCGAGGGCGTCACGGGCTTTCTCGGCAGCATGGCCAAGCAGCGTAACCTCTCAATAGCCGAGATCGAGAAGGAGTTCTTCAAATCTGTTCGCCCCAGCTCGCTCCTGAAACGTTTCGAAACGCCCGAAGAAATCGCCGCGGTTGTCGCCTTCGTCGCCAGCGCCCAGTCCGCAGCCATCAGCGGCGCCGCAGTCCGCGCCGAAGGCGGCGTCATCCGCAGCATCTAGCCAACAGATTGTAGAGGAAGGGTTTGCCCCGCCCGCGTAATCTAGCGCCCAAAATCAAGCCCGCGCGAAGTCCGGCCGCCAAGTCTTAATCATCCGCTTGATCTCCTTACGATCATCCAACTTTTCTTCCAGCACCTTCCGCGCCAGCTCCGGCAATTCCGCATTGCTCGCAAACCGCAGCGCTACAAGCTGGTCGATCGTAAATTCCCCGATCCGCGCGTGCAAATCCGCCGGGAGTACTCGTTCGAACCGTATTCGCTCCTCGATCCGAATCACCCTGTCCTGCACCTTCATCGCCATCACCCGCACCATCACCATTCCAACAAAAAGTGCCGCCGCGACAACTACGGAGAGCACTCCGCTTACTGAGAACCACGTCTTCACGCACCAGTAAATAGAAAACCCAAAGTTGATCAGCAATACCGGCAAGACAAAAAAGTGGAACGGGGGCACCCACTTCCCATGACTCTGAAAACTCTGTTCAGCCATCTCTATCCTCCAAGTTGCGTGCCGATTCTAACAGAAGCACTCAACTCAATGCCGCCGCAATTCTCGCATCGGACCTTGCCCTCATCCTTCTTTCTCTTGAACCATTTCCCTCGCCTCGTGCATCCAACCTCCGGATAAACTTATTTCGATCGCGCGAAGAAGCCGCGCATTGGTACGAGGAGCAAGCAAATATGGCAAAAGCCATCTGGGGTGGCAAAGTCATTGCCGAAAGCAACGACACCGTGGTTGTCGAAGGCAATCAATATTTTCCTCCCGACTCCGTCACCAAAAATGTCTTGAAGTCCAGCACGCACACATCGATTTGCCCGTGGAAAGGCACGGCCCACTACTATCACGTCGAAGTCGATGGCATGAAAAACGAAAACGCCGCCTGGTACTATCCCGAACCGAGTCCTGCCGCTAAAGAAATCAAAGGCCGTATCGCCTTCTGGAAAGGCGTCGTTGTCCAAACCGGCAAAAACTAAATGGGCTCAAGCGTGATTCCGATCCGTTCGAATCCCCTCCGCGGTAACCCTTTGCCAAACGCGGCCTCCCAATCCATAAGCTGTAAAAGTTGAACGATTCGTCCGCCACTACTCACTCTTCACTCCTTCATCTCATCCTTAAACACGGCCCCATTGTGCATAACAAACCGCACATGCTCCAGCTCGCTCACATCCTTTAACGGATCCCCGAGCACCGCAACAATATCCGCATAAGCCCCCGCCGCCACCACGCCAATCTCGCCTTTCATCTCCAGCATTTCGCTGGCGCGCACGGTAGCCGACTGAATCGCATCCATCGGCGTCATCCCCATGGAAACCATCCGCCCGAATTCTTGCGCAATCGGTTCCGTCCACGGAATCCCGCCCATGTCCGTCCCATATACGATCTTCAAGTGCGCCTGCAGCGCCTTGCGAAATGAAATTTCGTGTACCGCCGCCCGTGCGCGGTCCCGTTTTCCTCCCGGCGTATCCGCCGCCGCCCAGTCTCCGTAGTAAGGCGCAAGCGTCGGACAATACCAAGTCCCCTGTCGTTTCATCTGCGCAATCTGCGCGTCCGTAATCTCCAGACCATGTTCAATCGAATCGCAGCCGCCATCGAGCGCCCTCTGCAAACCGATTCCGTTATACGCGTGGCACGCCACTTTCTTCCCCCACCCATGCGTCTCATCCACGATCGCCTGCAGCTCCTCCACGGTTAGAGTCGGCTGCGAAACCAGCTTCCCCTCTTTATCTACCCAAGACCTGTGCGTCATGTACACCTTGATCCAATCTGCCCCATGCTCCAACTGCTGTCGCGCCGCCTTCCGCGCCTCCACCGGCCCATCGACAAGTTGCGCGCCCTTTGGCATATCCAATTCCGGTGCGTAATCTTCCAAGTTGTACCCGCCTGTCGTGGAGATCGCGCGCGTCGCGCAAAAAAGCCGTGGCCCTGGAATCGTCCCTTCCTCGATTGCTTGCTTGATCTCGACGTCGCCGTATCCCGCCCCCTCCGTCTCCAAATCGCGAAGCGTCGTAAATCCCTGCTCCAGTGCCCGCCGTGTCGCAAACGTCGCTCGCGCCGCTCGCAGCGCAATGCCTGCCTTCAAAATGTTTACGTCATATCCGCCTTTGTTTGGATCCTCGCCCCACAAAAAAATATGCGTATGCGAATCAATCAGCCCCGGCAAAACCGTCGCCGTGGAAAGATCAATCACTCTCGCGCCAGGCGGAATCGCCGTGGAACTGTCCGTCACTTTCTCGATGCGCTCGCCACGCACAAAAATCAGCTGATTTTTCCGCGGGGCATCGCTAGCCCCATCGATTAACGTTCCCGCCCGAATCACGGTCAGCGAAGCACCCGACGGCGACGCCGTCTGCGCGCGTAAACTCCACACGCTCAAAATCAACAAGCTAGCCAGGCACAGGATTGCTTTTTTCATGAAACACCCCTCCGCGGCGGACCGTAGCTTGCCCCAACCATAAGCACGATTGCAAGGTGCCTCCCGCCCTTGGGCCGCGTCCGCAATTTACCAACTCTCTGCCGCGCGCCTCGCGAACACTCGGAGTATCTCTTTATGAACAGTACTACCCCTCGTTCTATTGCCACAGCGATGCCTATTACGTTTGTATAAGGATGTGAACTTTATGCTCCATCACTTTTCTTGTACACAAAGATGGTGGCCATCGCAACTGGCCTGCCTGCTCCTCTGCCTGGTAGTGCCCGCCATTTGCAAAGCGCAAGGTGTCGGCCAGGTCGAGTGCGCTCGCCCCGGGGATTTCGTCTATCTTTACAGCTCCATGACCACTCTCGCTGTTCGCGCCACTCTGCAATGCGGCCAGCAAGTGGAAGTCACCGGCCGCTACGATGAATATTTCGGCGTTCGCACAGCCGACGGCCAGACTGGGTACGTCCCCATCGATTTCTTGCTGTTGTTAAAAACCGCTCCCGGAGCGAAGCCGGTTCTAGCTCCAACCAAGGAAACAACAAGAGAGAAAATGGCGTACGACCCTCCTGCCAAAAAGCCAGACGCTCCGTCGGACGCTCCTGCTTCAGCTCAATTTCTCATTTTGCTCGATAGCACTCCCGTTCGAATGAAGCTTGGCAAAACTCTTTCTTCTGCTGACGCCCAGGTCGGCGATGAAGTGGATCTCGAAGTCTCGGAAGATGTCGTTGTAGACGGATTCCTCGTAATTGCCAAAGGAGCAAATGCCGTCGGCGTCGTCAACGAGGCCGAACCCAAAAAGGCTCTGGGCCGCGGCGGCAAGCTCGGCGTACTTGTCAGGAGCGTCCGCCTTGCCAACAATCAAGAAGCCGTTTTGCGCTCCGGAGGCGAAGCCAAAGGCTCCAGTTCCACTGCGGGTATGGTCATTCCCGTGATGCACGGAAAAGACATCACCTTTCCAAAAGGTACGGAAATCACTGCCTACGTAAACGGCGACACACGCCTAAGACGCGAAAATTTCCACGCCGCGCCACAAATTCCAGACGCCCCGCGCAGCGGCAAAGTTTCAAATCTACCCCATCCCTAAGCCCCACAGCTAGGCCGTAGAGGCACGATACATCGTGCCCTCTTTCTTTTTCCTTTCTTTTCTCTGCGTTCTTGTAGTGGCGCAGCATGCTGCGCCACACCGTGCCCAGCCGTCCCATGCGAAGGTTCTTCTTCCTCGCATAGACCGATCCCTTTTCCCTCCCCACGCATTACTCAATACGAGTCCGAAAGCCGTAACAAGGAAGGGTCAACTCCCGAGAAGATTCGGCTGCAACCTGCGGTAACCATGCTCATGCGCCCAAAGCGTCAGCGGAATCGCCGCGAGATCGTCCACAACCGGCACCGCATGGCCGTCCTTCGTGAGATCGATCGTTCGAACAAAAAACTTGCAAGTCTCGCAAACCTCCACGCGAATATGCGGAAACTGCTCTGCGACGTACACCGGAAGTTTTTTTTCTTCTTCTTCACCGCAAGTGGGGCACAGAATCCGGCGGAACTCCCACTCATACCCGCAAAAGGAGCAGACCATGCAGCGCTTTCCGCCATCGCCCTCAATGCGCAGCACTCCGAACAGCGGCCGCCCGCCGCACAAAGGACACACACGCGGGGTTGCCAAGACAGGTGGCACGGCAGTCCGTCCCGCGACATACGCTGCGTATGGCTGCAGAAACGCTCGCGCGAAAAACTGCGCAAACGCTCCAATCTGCTGATCGAACCGTCCCCCAAGTTCCCAGTAGGAACTCAAAAGCGTGATCCACGAATCGGACGGCATTGCCGCAATTTCGCGCGCCGCCGCGGCGAGCGCGTTTGGAGCGTTCTGTTCCACGAGCGAGAGAAAATTGCGAAAGTGCGGAAGCAGCAGCGGGATATCCAAGCCTTCGCGCAAAGAGCCGAACTGCTGAATCTCAGGCCGCTGCTTGCCGGCATCGGAAATTTGCACTAGAAAACTTTTTTGAAAGCTGGCGATTCTCTTGTAAAAGTAAAGCAGTTCGCTTGCGGAGGATTTCTCCGCAATAAGCTTTTCGGCGCGCCGGATCCGCGCGTCGTACTCGTTGCTCACCGCTTGTTGGGACGTCATTTTTTCGGCGAGGCGGGCTGCCCTGTGATCTCTTTATACCAGCCCGGGTGATACCGTTTCACGAAATTCATGGACACGTCTCCGTGAACCATGGAATCCAAGGCGCCGCGCTCCGCGAAAACGCCCATGTAAACGTGAAGGAGGAAAAGCCCGATGGTCAGCAGTGCCGACGAGGCGTGCACCAAGACTGCGATGTAACGCAAATAGCGCAAGCCCCACGGAATATATTCCGGGAACCACAATACGAGCCCGCTCAGAAGGAGAAGCACCATGCAGACCACAAAACCCCAGAATAGAGATTTCTGGCCCGCGTTATAACGGCCCGCAGGCGGCATCTTCTCGTCTTCATTCTGAACGTAGTAGCCGACGGATTTGAACCAAACCTTGTCGTTCTCGTCCACATTCATATGGGAGGCCCACATGGCATACATCACCACCACGCAAGCCGCGAAGATCAGCCCGACCCAAGGATGCAGCATGCGCGAAACTTGCCCGCCCCCCAACATCGCTGCGAGCCAGAAGCACCACGGCGACCAGAACGCCAATCCAGTCAAAAGCAAATAGAGGTAGGATCCCGCGGCGATCCAATGCGTGATCCGTTCTTTGAAGTTGTAACGCAGCACGTGCCCGGGCGGCACAACCTGTTCGGTTTCGCTCACGGCTCCGCTCCTTCATGCGGTTCCTTGATCGTCTCTTCGCGTTCTTTCGGTCCAAACCGCAGGTAGTGCACCACAAGCCCGACGAGTCCGCCAATCATCGCCGCATTTCCAAGCCACTTCAGCGGGCCTTTCCACAACTTCACGGACCAGGGAATACTCGGATTGGAAGGCAGGCCCCCGTAGAGTTCCGGCTTAGTGGCGTCATGCAGCACGTACACAACACCTGTACCGCCGACTCCGGCCGGATCATATACGCCGGCCTGCGGGAAATTGTAATCGTCGCGAAGCTGCTTGGCGCGTTTCTCCGCAAGGTCTTTCATGTCCTCCTTGCTGCCGAAGTGCAGGCAGCCAGTGGGGCATGACTTAATGCATGCTGGCTCAAGGCTTTCGCTCACGCGGTCCGCGCACAGCGTGCACTTGAAGACGCGATTCGTCTTCGGATTCATCTTCGGAATGTCGAAGGGGCAACCAGTAATGCAATAGCCGCAGCCAATGCAATGGGCCTGCTGAAAATCAACGATGCCGTTGGTGTACTGCACGATGGCGCCATCAGCGGGGCATGCAGCCAGGCAACCTGGGTCCGCGCAATGCATGCACTGGTTCTTGCGCATCAGCCACATCAGCGAACCGTCTTCCTTCTCATGTTCGTCAAAAAGAATCAGGTTCCAATAGTTCCAGCGCGTCTCCGGCATTGTCTGATACGTGTTGTCGAAGACGGTTTCGCCGAACGGCAAATCATTCCATTCCATGCACGCCACTTCACAAGCCTTGCAGCCGATGCATGTCGTGGTATCAATGAGCTTACAGACGGTGAATTCGCGCTGAGCGTCTTCGCCGGGAACCGTGCCGGCGTGTCCGGACATTTTCTGAACGCGTAATGTAGCTTGGCTCATGCGCGTTCTCTAAACCTTCTCCACTTTCACAAGAAATCCCTTGAATTCCGGCGTGTGCGCGTTAGGGTCCACCGCTGTATGCGACAGCGCGTTCACCAGAGTTCTCGACGTCTTGCCTTCGTCCTCGGCGATACCGCGATATCCCCAATGAAAAGGAATCCCGATCTGGTAGGTCTTCTTGCCGTCGATCATCATCGATCTAATGCGCTTGGTGACCATAGCCTTCGCGATGTAGTCGCCCCGCGCGCTCGATATTTTCACTTTTTCTCCGCCGCGGATTCCCATTTCATCTGCCATTTCCGCGGCCATCTCAATAAAAGGCTCTGGCACAAGCTGCACGTTCATCGGGTTATTCTTGGTCCAATAGTGATAATGCTCGGTCAGGCGAAACGTGGTGCATACTACGGTGAACCCTTCCTTGACTGTCCCAAATTTGTCATCGGCATCCTTGAATTTCGTAACCACCGGATTATGCGAGCGCTCTGCATGCAGCAGATTTTCGATGGGGCTCTCTATCGGTTCGTAAAATTCAGGGAAAGGCCCATCAGCGAAGGCTGCTAGTGGAGCGAAAATCCGGCCCACACCTTCCGGATTCATGATGAACGGCCCCATGTGGTCCTTGGGTTTGGAATCCGCCTTGAAATCCGGCACGTCATTACCGACCCACTTCTGCGCACTCTCGTTCCACCAGACTTGCTTCCGCGACGCGTCCCATGGCTTGCCTTCCAGGTCGCACGACGCGCGGTTATAAAGCACACGTCGATTCGCCGGCCAGGACCATCCCCACCCTGGATGCACGCCCATATTGGAGGGGTCCGACGGATCACGCCGCGCCGTCTGATTACCCGCTTCCGTAAACGACCCCGAATAGATCCAATTTCCGCAAGCTGTCGTTCCGTCGTCCTTCAGCCACGCAAAGCCGGGAAGCTGCTGGCCAGCCTTGATTTGCACTTTGGTAGCTGGGTCTTCTAAATCGGCTAGTGCCTTGCCGTTAAGTTCTTTCAATACCTCGCTCAGTGCCGGGCTCTGAGGAGTCGTGTACCCCCAAGTCAGATTCAAGATCGGATCGGGGAATTTGCCGCCTTCCTTTTTGTAAAGATCCCGAACCTTCAGGAAGATCTGCGCGACGATCGCCTGATCCAGCCGGCAATCTCCCGGCGTGGGAACCGCTGCGTTTTTCCATAGCAGCCAGCGCGCCGAATTGGTAAACGATCCATCCTTCTCCGCAAAACCCGCGCACGGCAGCCGGTATACGGTCGTCTGAATCTGCTTCATGTCGCCTTGCGCGATGACGCGAGGCGACTTCCAGAACTCGCTGGTCTCGTCCTGATAAATTTCCCCAACGACGAGCCAGTCCGCTTTTTTCAAAGCATCGATATTCTTATTCGAGTCCGGCCCAATGGCCACGCCGTTCATCCCAAAAGCAAGCATGCCTTTGACGATGCCGTTGTACATGTTGTTCCACAAGTTCGTCCACGAATAATCCCGGTCCACTTTCGGCAGATAATCGAACGCCCAATCGTTCTGCTTCGTGGCCGCATCCCCGTAGAGCGACTTCATCAAGCTGACCGTGAATTTCGAGGTGTTGCTGTAATAGTTCCAGGAATCCCACGGCGCCGGTTTGCAAGCCGTAGGTGTCGCTCGCTTCATCCAGGCATCGAAGGAAACATCGCCTGGCGTTGGCACTTTCAAATACCCCGGCAGACTGTCGAACAATCCAGCCATGTCCGTGGCGCCCTGAATGTTCGAATGTCCGCGAAGTGCGTTGACGCCTCCGCCTGCGCGGCCCACGTTTCCGAGCAACAGCTGCAACATCGCCGCCGTTCGAATGATTTGCGTGCCGAAGCTGTGATGTGTCCATCCCACGGCATAAATAATCGTGCCGGCCTTCTTCATATCGCCGTCTTTGCGAATCGATGTAAAAAGCTCGGCGGCCTTTACGAATTGTTCCTTGGGAATTCCCGTGATGCGTTCGATTATCTCCGGTGTGTATCGCGAGTAGTGCTTCTTCAAAAGCTGGAACACGCAATTTGGATTCTGCAGCGTCAGGTCGTAATCGACGCTTCCCGGCAACCCAGGCGGCGTCCCGGCTGCGGTCGCGCTCTTCGCTGCGCCGCCAGCCGCGTCGTAATTCCATGTTGTTTTGTCGTAACTTAGTTTGGTCGCGTCAAACCCGGAGAATACGCCGTCCGTATCCGCAGGCAGCTTGAAGTCGCTCTTAACGACAAAACCCGCGTTCGTGTAGTTGATGATGTAATCTTTCGCGATCCGGTTGTTTGCAATCGCGTAATTGATCATGCCGCCCAGAAAGGCGATGTCCGTACCCGCGCGAATCTGGCAAAACATATCCGCCACCGAGGACGTGCGCGTGAAGCGCGGATCCACGGAGATCATTTTCGCGCTCCGTGTGCGCTTCGCTTCAATAGCCCATTTAAATCCGCAGGGATGATTCTCGGCTGGATTCCCGCCCATGATGAGCATCATGTCGGTGTTCTTCATATCCACCCAGCCGTTCGTCATTGCGCCCCGTCCAAAAGTTGGTCCCAAACTTGAGACCGTGGGGCCGTGTCAAACCCTGGCTTGGTTTTCTATATGCACGACCCCCAGGGCGCGCATCGCTTTTACCACCAAAAAATTGAACTCATTCGTGTCCGTGCAACCGCCGATCCACGAGATCGCTTCCGTCCGGTTAACCGTGACTCCCTTGGCGTCCTTCTCGATGAAGCTGTCGTCGCGCGTTTTCTTAATCTTTTGCGCGATTTCAGTGAGGGCTTGGTCCCACGTTATATCTTCCCATTGCGTACCCCCGGGTCGCCGCACTTGCGGCTTCAACAGCCTGCGATCATTGAGGATGTCTTGTTCGAGCGAAGCCCCCTTCGGACACAAGGTGCCGCGGTTGGTCGGGTGGTCCGGATCGCCTTCCACGTGCACCACTTGTGGCGTCACATTCTTCGCGCGATCCCCGATGGTGTAGATGATCGTGCCGCAACCCACCGCACAATAAGGGCACGTCGACCGCGTCTCACTGGCTTGGGCGATTTTGAGGACTCGGAGTTGCGCGTGAGCGGGCTGGAGATCGAACCCAAATATAGCGGCGGCCGCCCCGCCAATGGTGGTGAACTTCAGAAAGTCTCTGCGGGTAGCCTGCATCGTACCCCCTGGGATAGAGACAAACACACTGCCCACGGCGCCTCTTTAATACTGCCGCACCGTCGCGAAGTCAAGTATTCGACGACTGAGCAGTGGGGATGGATACAAAAATAATTCCGAATACCGCACGATGCCTCAGCTAGAAAAAGAGTGGAAAAGATAGTGGGGCCGAAGGGGGGCCGACAGCCTTCTTGCAAAGAATGTCTAAGATGCAGATTCCAATAAGTTTATTGAATTACTGACCCTGGCCAGACCGAATAGCCCTAGGGGACGGAACACACGAAGAAGGGGAACACTACGCCGAGACAGATTGTGTGGCGGGGGCGGCGTCTGTGTCTGTTGTTGCGCGGGCGCCTGCCGCGCGGTAACGAACAATGAGCAGCGTCAGGTCGTCGGCCTGGCTTGCTCCGCGCGCGAAGTTCTCGACGGCTTCGAGAACACATTTTTGCAGCTGATCCAGCGGACACCCGGTCTGCCCGGTAAGGACTTCGCGTAAGCGAGGGACGCCGAAAAGTTGCTCGTCGGGATCCATGGCTTCGGTTACGCCGTCGCTGAAGAGAACGATCGTATCGCCAGGCTCAAGTTGCAGACGCGCCGTTGTGTATTCGGCTTCAGGGACGAGCCCAACGGGATAAGAGCCTTCGCTGAAAGGCTCTTCCGCGGTGCCGTGGCGAATCAGGAACGGTGAAGGATGGCCGGCATTTATGAATTCCAGATGGCCGTCGTCATCCAGAATGCCGAAAAACATGGTGGCGTACCGGCCGACTTCCGCATGATCGCAGAGAAAACGATTGACGTGGTTGAAGACGCGCGCCGGATCAGTGCCCAGAGTCATAGCGGAAAGCGCGCCCTGGAGCATGGTGGTCAGAAGAGCTGCGCCCAGTCCTTTGCCGGAAACATCGGCAATGAGGAATGCCGTTCGATTGTTGTCCAGCGGAAAAACGTCAAAGTAATCGCCTCCCACAGATAAACAAGGATAGTTGCAGCCGGCAACGGCGAGGTGCGGATGATCCGGGAAATTCCGCGGAAGCAGTGCCTGCTGGATGTCGCGCGCGATGTTGATTTGTTCTTCCATGCGTTGGCGCTCGCGTTCACGTATGACGAGTCGGGCATTGTCCAGAATGCTGGCGGCGTCGGCGGCCAGCGCGTCGAGAATCTGGCGGTCGAGTTTTGAAAAAGCAGCGGGGCGGCGCGAATCGAGATAAAGGACGCCAAGCGAATGCCCATAGGCCGGGGTCGAGCTGGAGTCCGGCGAGCTCGCGCGGTGCACGGCAAAGAGAGGAATGACGACGACGGCGCGAAGCCGCTGCGCAATGATGCTTTGCGCGGATTGTAAATCCATCTCGGCGCGTTCGATATCTTCGGTAACAACGGGAGAATGCTGGCGCAGCGCGAGCTGAATGGCGGTTTGGCTCGGAGTGATGCTCTCCGGCGGTAGGCGGAGACCGCCGGTGCGGCGAGCGAGACGGACCTTTAGAGCGCCGGTAGCGTCGGCCTCCAGAAGCATGCCGCGATCGGCGTCGGTGACAGAAACAGCATGATCGAGCATCGTGCCGAGCACGGAATCGAGAGGAAGTTGCGAGTGAAGCAAAGTGGTGGCTTCAAGCAGCAGATTGAGCTTGCGAAGGCCGCCGCCAACGGGCTCGGAGCTCGTGATGTGCTCGATGCGCGTCAGGAGATTCGGAAGGGACTCCTCGCCGGCCGCGGTACCCGAGCGGAAGACCACTTCGTAGGAATCTTCGAGACCGAAGGTAATGGAATCGCCGTCATTCAACAGGCGGCTCTCGACTTTTTCGCCGTTGATAAAAAGACCGCGGCGCTGGCCGCGATCTTCGATGTACAGGCGGCCCGCTTCGATAACCAGTGCCGCGCAATTGCGAGAGATGCGGCGATCCGAAAGCTGAAGATGGTTGCCGGTCTCTGCACCGCGGCCGATCAGGAACGGCGTCTGCGTGACGCGCACGTAGCGGCGAGCGCCGTCTGGTGAGACGACTTCGAGAACTGCGCCACCCATCGAGATCGAGGCTGTGTCTGGCATGGGATGCTCGCGACGGGATTGTAGCACGCGTCCGACGAAAACCCGCGCTCCCTAACATGCCGCCGCCATGTGAAAAAAAGGAAAAAGCGAAAGCGATCAGCAAAACCGATTGTCATTCCGAGCGTAGCGAGGAATCTGCTTCTTCTTCTTTGCGCGCACTCCGCGCACTTTGCGTCTCCGCGTTATCTTTTCTCTTCCTCATTCTTCTCTATTCATGCCGCAACGCATCCAGCGGATCCAGCCGCGAAGCCCGTAGCGCCGGAATATAGCTCGCCGCCAAGGCAATAGCGGCGAGGATGACCGTAGCCATAATCAGCGTTGCCGCATCATGAGGCTTCAATCCAAAAAGCAGGGAAGAAGCGGCACTCCACGCGGCGAGCGCCAGAGCGACCCCCAGCGTCAATCCGATTGCCAGCAGCAACAGAGACTCGCGCAGGACCAGAGCAATAATAGAGCGCCGGTCCGCGCCAAGAGACATGCGAATGCCAATCTCATTCCGCCGCCGCGCCACCATGTACGAAATCACGCCATACAATCCGATCACCGCCAAAAGCACGGCCAGCCCGCCAAAAAATCCCGAGAGCCGCGCCATCAAGCGATCGCGCAGCAGCCCCTCCTCAATCATTTGGTGAAAAACCACAAAACTGACGTCCATATTTGGATTTGCGTCGTTTGCGATACTCTTCACCGAGGAAATCAGAGCAGCAAGCGGCGCATTCGATCGAATCAAAATCTGTGCGTCCGCGTCGGGTCGATCGAGTTGCGCCACTGGCGTGTACATGATTTCCTGGGCAGTCTCGCGCAAGTCTGCGTACTTCGTGTCCTTGACCAAGCCGACGATCTGGTACGGGCCGAAGATTGTACTCATGCGACGTACTCGCAATAGAGTGCCGACGGTGTTGCCTTTTTTGATGAATTTTCGGGCGAAGGATTCATTGACGATCGCCACCAGCGGCGAGCCCGCAACATCGTGCTCGTCGAAGTCGCGCCCCGCAATGACCGGCGTTCGCAGCGTGCGGAAGAAGGCCGGGCTCACCCTATGGAATGCTGCAACGGCACTGTCCTCCTGGGGTGGGCCTGAAACTCCGAGAAGAATGTCATGAGCCTCCCCGTTGCCGCTCAGCGGCAAAATCCTCGTTATCGCGGCCGAATCAACGCCGGGGATTGCCCGCACGCGATCGAGGAGTTCCTTGGCAAAAGAAATCCGCTGGTTAAGCGGGAGGTTCAAAGTCGTGAAATCGATGTCGGCTGCAAGGATCCCGTCTCGCTGGAAACCGGCGTCCACGCTGGCAAGTTTACCGAGGCTCCGGGCGAAGAGCAGCGCGCCAACGAGCAGTGTGAGCGAAAGCGCAATCTGCGACACCACGAGAATACGGCGTAAGCCAAATCGCGAGCGGCCATCCGTCGTTCCCCTTCCGCTCTCTTTCAGCACCAGACTGGGCGTGACATTTGTTGCTCGAAGCGCCGGAGCCAGGCCGAAAAGGATGCACGTGAGGAAGGCCAATGAAATTGTAAAGCCCAGCACGCGCCAGTCTGTTCCCAGATCCACAAATAAAGGATTGCTCTGCGTGCTCAAGGACGCCACAAGTACCTGACTCAAACTGCGGGCTAGCAGGGCTCCGAGAAAGGCGCCGATGCCGGCGAGAAGCAGGCTCTCCGCGAGCAACTGCCGGATCAATCGCCACCGGCTGGCACCGACCGCCATACGCATTCCCATTTCTTTTTCGCGGGCGCTCGCCCGGGCCAGCAGCAGGTTCGCGAGATTTGCCGAAGCGATAATCAACACGAGCGCCGCAAGGCCGAGCATCAGCCAGAGCGGGTTTTCGTAATCGTCTCGAAGATCGGAAACGCCCGTGTCTGCGGGGAAAGCGCCGAGTCTATAGGCCAGGAATCGCTTCGCTTGCTCCGGATTGAAATCGGGAGGTAGCGTTGCCTCAAAGAGGCCGGGGGATATTGTCCGGAGTTGCGCCGAAGCTCGTTCCGTTGTCCACCCTGGATTCAGGCGGCCCATGGCAGCGAGCCACCAGCCGTCGCGCCTCGGCAGCATCGCATCTTCGGTGCCATCCACGATCGGTTCCGCGCAAAGAGGAGCGGCAATGTCGAAATACCGGCCCATCTCCACGCCATAGAACCCTGCGGGAGTAACGCCAATGATTTGGAAGGGATGCCGGTTAATGGTCAGAGAGCGGCCGACTACCGTCCGATCGCCTCCATATTCATGCTGCCAGAAGGAATTGCTGATCACGACGCCAGGGGAAGCGCAGCTTGGTTTATCATCCGCGGGAGTGAGAAGGCGCCCGAGCGCGGGTTCGACGCCCAGCGTCTTGAAAAACTCTCCGCTTATCCACAGCGCCTGCACGTTATGAATCTCGCCGGAAGGTGCAACGTTGAATTCAGTGGGACCAAATGCAAATATGCCGGACAACCCCTGCTGTTGCCCGCGGATTTGTTCCCATATGGCATACGTGAGCTCGGAATAGCGTCCGCTGGTTCTGCCGCTCATTCCGTGGCGTTGATCGATACGCACGCTTACAAGTTCCTGAGGATTTTTTACCGGCAAGGTGCGTAGCCGGACGGCATCGAGGAGTTGAAAAATGGCGGTATTCGCGCCGATACCGAGCGCCAGTGAAAGAATGGCAGCCCCTGCGAACACCGGATTGAATCGCAGCAGGCGCACGCCGAAGCGCAGGTCGCTCCAAAGAGTTTCGAGATGCGTTTCCCAACTTGCGGAACGCACCTTCTCTTTCACCACTTCCACATCGCCCATCTCAAGGCGCGCCGCGCGGCGAGCTTCCTCGCGAGTCATTCCCGAACGCATTTTTTCAGCGATGGATTTGTCCAGATAGTCGCGCAGCTCATCGTCGAGTTCCTGCTCCACTTTGCCCGCACCGAAAAGCCCGCGGATCCCCGCCGAGAAATTTCTCCAGACTCCCATCTGTGTTCTCCTAAGACCAACGCAAATCCCTCGCGAAAAAACGAATGTCATTCCGAGCGTAGCGAGGAATCTGCTTTATCTTCTCTGCGCTTCTCTCGAGAAATCCGCTTTACGAAGCCGTCTGCAAAATCCTTGCGATGGCCGCGACTTGGCGTTCCCACTCCTTGGTTTCGCTGCGCAGCTTTTGCCAGCCGGCTTTGGTAAGCGAGTAGTATTTCGCGCGGCGATTGTTTTCCGAGGTCCGCCATTCGCACTCGAGCAGGCCTGCGCGCTCGAGGCGGCGGAAGGCAGGGAACAAGGAGCCGGGATTAACTTCGAAAACGCCGTGGCTGAGTTGCTGAATTCTTTGCGAAATGCCCCAACCGTGGAGAGGCTCAAGCGCGAGCGTTTTCAGGATGAGCATGTCGAGCGTGCCTTGCACGAGCGTGGCGGAAGTACCGGTCATCGCTGGTCCTTTGAGCCCATCCTTGGCCGGTGCATCTTCCGGGCTTTCCTCTGGAGAGTCGAGAGCAGTATACGGCGCTTCTCTCGATTGTCAAGAGAAGTAGATCGCGCCCGTCTTGGAATTTAGTTCAGCGCAGTGATCAGTGCGAAGCAGCGGCAAGGCGTCGCGTGACGTAGTCCGAAACGTACGCGTCGAAAAGATCGTTGAGCTGGTGCGTAAAAGGTCCCGGAGCAGTCGCGATCTTGTGCCCGTTGATTTCGCCGACACCGATGAGATTGCGATTCGTGGAGGTGATGAAAACTTCGTCGGCGGAATAAAGATCTTCCGGCCGAAGAGATTGTTCGATGACCGCGACTCCAGCTTCGGGGGCGATCTCGAAAAGAATTCCACGCGTGACGCCTTCAAGGCAGCCGGAATTCAGGGGTGGCGTCAGGACTTTTCCATTCTTCACGGCGAAAATATTTGCGGCGGTGCATTCAGCGATTTCGCCGCGCTCGTTGAGAAGAACAACTTCGTCGAATCCTTCTTTTTGCGCTTCCGAGACAGCCCAAACATTTTGCAGCCAGGAAGTGGTCTTCACGCCGGCGAGAGGCGAAGCAGCGTGGCGCCCCTGTTCGCGAAGAGCGAGGCGAACCGGCTCGCGATATTGCGGTAGCGGCGCGGTGTAAATAATCAGATCCACTTCGGGATTTTTTTCGTCGCTTTGCCAAAAACCAATTTGATTGTAGATCAGATAAATGCGCGCGCTGCCTTCCGTGACTTGATTGGCGCGAATGACTTCGTGCAGATTGAGGCGCACTTTTGCCGATGTGTAAGGCATGGGGAGGTGAATGATGGCGGCGTCTTTTTCCAGGCGGCGCCAGTGCCGCTCGTAGGCAAAAGCCTCGCCATGGAAGATGCGCAGGGTGGTAAAAAGCCCCCAGCCACAGATCAGTCCGGCTTGGCCGGGGGAAAGCCTTACCTTTTCAATGGGTAGCAGGCTTTCGTTGTGGAAGATCTTGCTGTGGATCACGCGCGCTCCTCGGCATCCGTCGACTGGGCTGTATCAGCCAATAAAGAGGTATTGTATCGGAATTGGAGTGGAGGGCATACGGGCCAAGGGACAGGCGTGTAAGTATAAGAAAAAAATAAACTTACATTCGACTCCGAAAAGATAGAGTTCATGGCGGTGAGGATTGACTTATGGCCTGGCTGCTGAAGATGGAGACCACGGAGAGCTAGGAACCGCCAGGGCGGATGAGCAGGCGGGCGGCAAGATCAGATTCTGGCCCTCGTAGATGCGATTGGGGTCGCTAATGGACGGGTTGGCTGCGGCAACGCAGGGCCAAGCAGAGGAACGGCCTAGATTGGACTTTGCGAGATTCCAGAGAGTGTCGCCCTTGCGGACTTTGATGGTTGGGGCGGCGTCGCTCGTAGCAACGTATGTAGGTACTGCGTTTGCGGCGGTGACGGGGAGATTCAGTTGAGCCCCGGTGCGGATTTGGTTGGGGTTGACGACGCTCGGATTGACGGCAAGAAGTTCAGGGTAGCGATTTCCGTGGCCGAGGGTTTGTTGCGCCAGCTTCCAGAGGGAATCGCCGTGATGGACGCTCACGGTTTTCTGCGTCGCAGTCCTAACGTGATTGGGAGCGGGCTGCGGTTGTATCGGCTGAACCGTTGCCATGGGTGTTGCGGGTTGCACGGGCTTCCCCGGGGCAGCCGTTGGCATCGGTTGGATGTGAACGCTCGACGCCGCGGGTCGGGAAGAAATTCTTGGTTGCGCGGGAGCGATCATCCGACCATGAGCCCGAAGTGTCGGACGAACCTCCTTACTAAAGTCGGGATGAATATTCGGACGGACGATTCGCAGGACATCTTCGCGAACTTTGGGTTGAGCGTCGTTGTTAACTTTGGGACGAACTGCTGGGCGATTATTTTCACGGGCAGATGTATGGGCATCGGTGCGTACATCTGCATGCACTTCGGGACGGACATCTTCCCGGACGGTTGGACGAACTTCCGGGCGGCTAACTTCTGAGCGGCGAATTTCTGGCCGAACGGGAGCGGCGGAAAAAGGATCGCGGCGAAAAACATTTGACGGCATTTTGGGCGAAGACGTTTTGGAGTGGAGAGTTGGTTGAGCCGGAGGACGAAGTGCGGGACGCTCCGGCAAAATCGGGGAAGCGAGTGCGGTAGTTGAAAACGGGAGATGGAACGGTTCCGTTTGTTTCGGTTTCAGCGCTTGCAATTCCTTTTGCTTACGAAGCTGACGCGCGACTTCGCCGAGAGAAGTTCCTGGAGTTTGTGAATTTGCGTCGAGAGCTGCCGGCGGATTTTGCGGAGCGGCAGGCGAACAATTATTTTTCTGCGCGCATTCGTTTTTCTTCGCTTCGATTTGTGCGCGGTCTTCGGGAGTCAGGATATTGGGGTGCTTTAGATCTTCTTCGGTGTAAACGTGCTTGGCGCTCTTCTGCTGTTTCTGTTTGCGGGCGCGTTCCTGACGAGCGGCTTCGGCGACGGATTGATCTTGCTGGTCTTGCGCGCGAGAAATATTTGCACCGAAAGTGGCGCAGCAGAAAAAAAGAATGGCGGGTGCGGCGAAACGGAAGGGACGCGAGATTCTCCCTAAGCCTGTGCTTCGCGGCTGGAGGGACATGGGTCCGTTTGGGTCAGTAAGCTGCATGGCAAACCGACTACGGGGGACTCCGCGTAAGAAGAATTGTACTGAAGTCGGCACCTCAGGGAAAAAGTTTTCTTGTGGGGTGTTCCTGGAAGTAAACCCCTAGAGATGCACGATTTTAGCGGGAAGAAGAGGGCAGTTTGGCGTACTATCTGTGCTCTTCTTTTGAGGGAGAGAGGCCGAGGGAACTGAAAATGAGAAAAGAGACGAAAAACGAAATTGGCGCCGAGGAAATGAGCGTGACGAAATCTGTAAAGCACCCACGCGGGAAGCGCGACGCCGAAACTTCCGGGCGGCGTCGCTTCTTGCAAGCCGGCCTGTGCGGAGGAGTGGCGGCTGCGGCTGGTCCTGTTTTGCAGACGGTATTCGGGTCGCCGCGCGGAAACGCGGCTGCGGCGGAGGCTGCAGATGTTCCGGCGATTGAGTTGGACGAGATCACGATTGGCGAATTGCAAGATGGGATGAAGTCCGGCAAATACAGCGCGCATTCGATTGCGGAGAAATATCTGGCGCGGATCGCGGCGATCGACAAGAACGGACCGATGGTGAACAGCATCATTGAAATAAATCCGGACGCGCTGGAAATCGCGGAAGCGCTGGACAAAGAGCGAAAAGAGAAAGGGCCTCGCGGGCCGCTGCACGGGATTCCAGTGTTGATCAAGGACAACATCGCGACTGCCGACCGGATGCAGACGACGGCGGGATCGCTGGCTCTGGTTGGATCGAAGCCACCCGCGGACGCGTTCATCGTGCAGAAATTGCGGGAGGCAGGGGCCGTCATTTTGGGAAAAACAAATTTGAGCGAGTGGGCAAATATTCGGTCGAACCACTCGATCAGCGGATGGAGCGGGCGCGGCGGGCAGACGAAAAATCCGTATGCGCTGGACCGGAATCCGTGCGGATCGAGCTCGGGAACGGGCGTTGGAATTTCGGCGAACTTCGCCGCGATCGGAATCGGAACGGAAACGGATGGATCGATTGTGTGCCCGTCTTCGGCGAACGGACTTGCAGGGATCAAGCCAACGGTCGGGCTGGTAAGCCGCAGCAGAATTATTCCGATTTCGCATACCCAGGACACTGCGGGACCGATGTGCCGCACGGTGCGAGATGCGGCCATTTTGCTCGGAGTGTTGACGGGCGTCGATCCGGACGACAGCGCGACGGCGGCGAGCAGCGGAAAATCGTTCAAGGATTACACTCAGTTTTTGAATGCGGACGGTTTGAAAGGCGCGCGGATTGGGGTGCTGCGGAAAGCGTTCGGGTTCAATCCGGCGGTGGACCAATTGATGGAGGCGTCCCTCGAGGTTATGAAGAAGCAAGGGGCGACCTTGGTGGACCCGGTAGAGATCGAGACGTCCGGCAAGTTTGGTGAAACGGAATTCCTCGGGTTCATGTTCGAACTGAAGGCGGACTTGAATGCATACCTCGCGTGGCTCGGACCCAACAGCCCGGTGAAAACCTTGAAGGACATCATCGAATTTAACGAAAAGAATGCAGCTAAGGAGATGTTGTATTTTGGGCAGGAGAATTTTGTGAAGGCAGAAGAAAAAGGGCCGCTGACGACAAAGGAATATGTGGAAGCGATTGCGAAGAATCATGAGCTGGCGGGCAAAGAGGGCATCGACAAAACGATGGATAAGCACAAGCTCGATTCCATCGTTGCGCCTACAGGCGGTCCGGCGTGGCTGACGGACATCGTGAACGGGGACTCGTTTGGGGGAGGCAGTTCTGAGTTTGCGGCCGCGGCTGGTTATCCTAACATCAATGTTACGGCGGGATTCGACTTTGGGTTGCCGGTGGGGATTTCGTTTTTTGGGAGGGCGTGGAGCGAGCCGGTTTTGATCAAGCTGGCGTTCAGCTTTGAGCAGGCGACGAAATCCCGAAAGGCGCCACGATTCTTGGCGCACGTCGAAGCGTAGGCGGACGTGCCCGCATGGGCGGGGCGGTGGCCGTCGACAGCTTCCGGCGGGCCTTGGCACCCGTACGACAGCGCAACTGCGACGGCCACGTGACCTCGGGGTTTGCTCCGATTTTGGCTAGGTCAAAACGCTTTGGCTCAGGTGATGTCCGGCGCTGGGGTTTGCCCGCGAGAGTCCCTCAATTGATGCAGGATTGGCGTGGTTACCAGCGTGGTGACGACGGCCATGATGACGAACATCGTAAAGAGCACCGGCGAAAGGACGCCCAGGTCCAGGCCTACGTTGAGGACGATGAGCTCCATCAGACCGCGAGTGTTCATCAAGACGCCCATGGATGCGGCTTCGCGCCAATCCGAGCCGGTCCATCGAGCAGCGAGAAAGCTGCCACCGAATTTGCCGAGCGAGGCCACGCCGATAATCAGAATACAAGCGAGCCAATCGCGAGTTCCGTGCACAAGACCAATCTGAGTCCGCATGCCTGTAAAGACGAAAAACACTGGCAGTAGAAGGACCACGACCAGATCTTCACACTTCTCCCGAATATCATGCGCCAACACAGAATTGTGCGGTATCACTGTTCCTAGAAGAAAGGCTCCGAAAAGCGCATGAATGCCGATTCGCTCCGTCACCAACGCCGAAAGAAGCAAGGCAGCGCAGACCACAGCGAACATATCTTGTGTTGTCCGGCCTTTCGCCGTTTGCCAGCGCACGAGCCATACAGCCCCTCGTTTCGCAATCAGCAAAACGAAGAGGATGAACCCAATCGTGGTGATCAAAGTGAAAAAAAGACTTCCGGTCTGCGCATGCGCCACGCTGATAACGAAGGCAAGCAGGCACCATGCGACCACGTCGTTGATTGCAGCGCACGCCAGGGCAAGCACTCCCAGGCGCGTCTTTTGCATTCCGCGATCGGTCAGAATGCGTGCTAACACCGGGAACGCGGTGATGGACATTGCTACGCCGATAAAAAGTGCAAATGTGGTGAAGGAGACCGCGCCGGCGGAATACCGAGGATAGAGCCAGAGGGCGATGGCAGTCCCTGACAAAAAGGGCAGGACGATGCTAGCGTGCGAGATGGCAATGGCGGCTTCAGTGCGCTTTTGCAAGAGCTCCGTATCCAAATCGAGACCGACGAGGAACATGTAGAGCACCACGCCGACTTGAGAGATCAGCGCGAGATACGGTGCCGTGTTCACAGGAAGGATTCGGAAAGCAACCCCTGGAGCCAGCCAACCAAGGAAAGACGGTCCGAGGAGTATCCCGGCGACCACCTCCCCCATGACCTGCGGCAGGTTCAGCCTGCGAAACAGCGCGCCAAGAATGCGGGCTACAACAATGATGACAACAAGTGCGAGCAAAACATGCAGCAAGATGCCGGGCACTTCAGAGGCCGGTGGTCTGAGGGATGCTACCGGTCCCGGCGCTCCGGTGGATACCAGCGAGCGTCCTAGGGAGCGAATCAAGAAAAAAGCTCCGATACTTGCTCCAAGGCTCGCCGCGTAGGTGAGTGCACTGTGTGATCTTCGGATCATGCACTGCACGTCCTTGGAAGTACGTCGCAGACTGTGCTCTTAGGTATCGCGATTGGTGTTGCGGTATGTGTGATGATGTCTTCCTTCGACTAGTCCATGCCTCAATGCGATCTGGAGGCCGTTTGCGGTCACTACTCTAAATTAGCCGCACCCGGTTCGCTACGAGGAATTGAGCCTGATGAATCAGCTCGCCATCCTATTCGAGGCCACCGCCATGCTGTCCGAAAAGTTCTCCACCCTGATAATCCGAGCCTCATTGAAAACAACTGCGATTCTATGACCTCCTGGCAGATGGCGTCACTTAGGACCATCAGGGCGATGCCGGAATGGTGGTGGTTCCTACAGCTAACTGGTCCCGATGCCTGGTTAACACGGCAAGCATGTTAAAACTCCAGATCGACAGTGGACTAGGCCGTCTGAAATAGCTCCGCCCCCTCCTAGGTGGTGGGATCTTCGAGGACAACTTAAATGCGCATGAGGCTCATTTGACCGTTGTCCCATAAATATGGGAATATGGATTTCATGAAAACGACGTTGGAAATTCCGGACGGGATTTTCCGCCGGGCGAAGTCGAAAGCGGCGGAGCAAGGCATACCGCTGCGGCAGTTTGTCACCGAGGCTGTCGAGGATAAATTAAAGGCGGCTCCCGCCGGCGGGCGTAAGCCTTGGATGAAACACATGGGCAGGCTGAAGGACTTGCACAAAGAGACGGCGCGGATCAACAAAGTCATTGAAGAAGCGTTCGAAGAGGTCGAGCCGGAGATATGGGGCTCGGAGGCACGCGGTTGATCCTCGACACAAACGCTCTTTCTGCCGCCGCAGAGGAACATTCAGGCGTCATGGGGATCTTGGCTGACGTTCAGCAGCTAGTGCTCCCGGTGGTCGTCATTGCGGAATATCGCTACGGGATTGCTCAATCGCGGCACAGGGCCAGATATCGACGCTGGCTGGACGGTCTGATCGCCGACTGTATCGTGCTGGACGTCACCGAGCAGACTACACATCACTATGCAACCATCAATGTTGAGCTGAGACACGCCGGAAAGCCGATTCCCACCAATGACCTCTGGATTGCAGCCCTCTGCCGGCAACATGGGCTTCCGCTCTTGAGCCGAGATCGGCATTTCGATGTGGTGTCTGGAATCCAACGCGTCGATTGGTGAAAGAAAGCCCTGGAGCTAATTCGGCGGCGAACTTTCCGGCATAACTGATCAGCTTGCGTTGAAGCGGAATGTTTTTTGAATACACAGTTCGCAGAGAGCGCAGAGAAGAGGGAGAGTCGTCGAGGTGATCTCGAACGGAACGTGCGTTCTTGGCGTGGGAATCGCGTTGACAGGAGCAGGCACGTACTTTAAGATTGGGGTTTGTCTCTATAGGGAAAGGTGTGGCTGAGAGCGATGAGGACGTACGTAGCCAAGGGAGAAGAAGCGGAAGCGCTGAAGGTGGGCGCGAACTGGTTTGTGGTGGATGCGACCGACCAGGTTTTGGGGCGTCTGGCGACGAAGATAGCGCGGATGCTGATCGGCAAGGATAAGGCGAGTTTTACGCCGTACCTGGATTCGGGGGATCACGTTGTGGTGATCAATGCGGACAAAGTTCGCATGACCGGGAACAAGGTCGAGCAGAAGATTTATTACTCGCACAGCGGGTATCCGGGTGGATTGAAGGCGGTTCCGGCAAAGCGGGTGCGCGAGACGAAGCCGGAATGGATGATTCGCGAGGCTGTTCTGGGGATGTTGCCCAAGAACAAGTTGCGGGCTCGGCGAGCGAAGAAATTGCGGATTTATCGGGATGCGGCGGGTTTGGCGCGGCATGCTGGGCAAAGGCCGCAGGCGGTTGCGTCGTAGCAAGAAGCACAGACTAATGTCTGTGCCACTGGATTCTGCACGTTGCTGTTCCTTGAAAAGTGTGGCCGCGTAGTGGTCACCTCTAAGTGGTGCCTTAGGCAGGGAGCAAAACCGTCGTGGAGTTGAGTGGTTCCGGGTGTCCGGAATCAGGCAATTTTAGGAGGAACGTTGAGTTCTACTGGTACGCCCATTGCGGGCACACAGACTTGGTTTCTTGGAACGGGCCGGCGCAAAGAGTCGGTAGCTCGAGTGTTCTTGCGCGCGGGTAGCGGCAAGTTCACGGTGAACGGCCGCGAAGTGGAGAGTTATTTTCCGAATCATGCTTGGAAGCACGATGCGGTTGAACCGCTGAAGTTCACGAGCCTGGCGGACCAGGTGGACGTCAAGGTGACCGCGCATGGCGGCGGCGTTGGCGGGCAGGCTGGAGCGGTGCGCATGGGATTGGCGCGGGCGATCTCGCGGTTCAATCCGGAGCTGCGGCCGGCTCTGCGGAAGAACGGATTTTTGACGCGCGACTCCCGTATGAAGGAACGGAAGAAGTACGGGCAGAAGGGCGCGCGGAAACGCTTCCAGTTTACGAAGCGGTAGTTTTGTTGCCCTGGCTTTGCCAGGGTTGCAACGAGCTCCGGAGGGAATGTGGGAGCAAACCCTTCGAGATCACGGCCGGCAAGGAGCCGGCAATAGGCTGTTCTTTGGTTTATTTTTTTGTTTCAGAGGTGGTGGGCTAAGGCCCGCCGCTGCGTAGGCAAAAAACAAGCCACCGCAAACAGCTATCCTAATAGGAGGAAACTTGGCAGTAGAAATTACGATGAAAGAATTGCTGGAGGCTGGAGTTCACTTCGGCCATCAGACGCGGCGCTGGAATCCGAAGATGAAGGAATATATTTTCGGGGAGCGCAACGGGATACATATTATTGACCTGCAGAAAACCCTCAAGATGTTCCGCGAGGCTAGCCGGTTTGTTAGCGATCTTTCCGCGCAAGGGAAATCGGTTTTATTTGTGGGCACCAAAAGACAGGCGCAGGAAGC
>CAVPLA010000054.1:0-190780 GCA_963705855.1 uncultured Acidobacteriota bacterium | reverse complement strand
GGTTCCGAAATTCATTGGGGCCGCGCGCGAATTTGAGCTGACTGGCGACCCGTACTACCGCGACGCCGTTCAATTCTTCTGGCAACAAGTCGCGCTGCACCGCAGCTACGTCACCGGCGGCAACAGCGTCAGCGAACATTTCCGCACGCCGCCTGATGTGTTCGCCTCCGAACTCACCGACCTTACACAGGAAACCTGCAACACCTATAACATGCTGAAGCTGACCAGCCATCTATTCTCTTTGGCACGCCGGCAGCCAGCAATACGCCGACTATTACGAACGCGCTTTCCTGAACCACATCCTCGCTACCCCCAATCCGGCCGAAGAAGCTCGCCGCTTTACTATCTCGGAATGCAGCCCGGCCAGTGGAAAGTTCACTTTGTGCCGCACGAAGGCTTCTTCTGTTGCTGCGGCACGGGCCTGGAAAACTTCTCGAAGCTAGGCGAGGGTTTCTACTTTCATAGTAGGCATGACGGACAGAACTCGTCGCTCTGGGTCAACCTCTTCTTCGCTTCTGAAGTTCATTGGAAGGAAGAAGGCGTCACGATTCGGCAGGAAACGCGTTTTCCTGAGGAAGCCGGAACCCGATTGGTCATCCAGACGAAATCGCCCACCCGCTTCAGCCTGAACGTGCGCATTCCCTATTCGGCCGAAAACCCAGCATCACGATCAACGGCAACCCCTTCCAGCTAAGCGAAAAGCTGGCGCCGTCAAGCTACGCGAAAATCGACCGCACCTGGAAGAACGGTGACCACGTGGAAGTGAGTTGCCCATGCGCCTGCATTTGCAGACAATTCCCGACGATCCAAAACCAGCCGGCTATCTATGCACGGCCCGCTGGTGCTTGCCGGTGAACTCGGGACGCAGAAATCTCGATCCCAAGCGCATTTATTCGGAAGATAAAATTCTGCACGACGGTTTTCCCGCCATCGCCGTTCCCAAACTCGTCGGCGACAGGAACGGGCTTGAGAAGTGGATTCAACCGGTCAGCTTGAAAGATAAACCGCTCACTTTTCGCACCGTGGGTGCAGGCCACCCTGAAGACGTCACTCTCAGTCCCTTCTATCGCCTGTTCAACCAACGCTACTGCGTCTACTCGCGCTTCCCCGCTGCCGTTAATGTCTGAGTTCGAAACCGCCGATGCTTGTTTACTTTATACTTTGCGGATAGCCCGGGTGAGGATAGAGCGTCGTCAGCTCGGAGAGTTGGCTTTCTCAGAGACGGAAATCAATGTCGGCAGGACGTCGCCGAATTTCCCGATGCCAGGCTGACCAAACGCAAAGTAGATCCGGTGATATAGCGGGTACAACGAATTGTAAACTTTCTGCGCCTCGGGCTCGGGTGTAAACACCGTATGTCCTGGCAAATTCTGTCCTGCGCCTCTTCGACTGTCTTGAATGTCCCAGCGGCAAGGAAGGCAAATAACGCGGAACCCAGACTCGTCACGCTTTTGCTCGGCACGAGCACAGGCCGCCCGAGTACATTCGCGTAGATCTGATTGAGCACGTTATTTTTTTGCGGGATGCCGCCCGCATTGATCACGCGTTTTATCTCAACGCCATGCTCCGCCATGCGATCCAAAATGATTCTCGTGTGGAATGCAGTGCCTTCGATGGCGGCGAAGAGTTCGTCCTGAGCGGTGCTCTGCAAGTTCCAGCCGAGCGTGACCCCGCGCAAGTTAGGATTCACCAGAACGGTCCGGTCGCCGTTGTCCCATGTTATGCGCAAAAGGCTGGTCTGCCCCGGCTGATATTTCTCAAGCCCTTGACTCAGGGTTGCAACGTCGGTCCCCGCGCGTGTGGCAATGGCGTTGAAAATGTCTCCGACCGCTGAAAGGCCAGCTTCAATTCCAGTTCGCTGCGGATGCACGCTTCCCTGCACCACTCCGCAAACACCAGGAACCAGATTGACCGAAGGCGTGATGCCGATGATGCAAGTCGAAGTGCCGATGACATTCACCGTGTCGTCGGTGCGGCAGCCCGCTCCGATCGCGTCCCAATGTGCGTCGAATGCCCCGACGGGAATCGGAATGCCGGCCTTTAGTCCAAGTTTTTCGGCCCAGGTCGCCGAAAGTTTTCCGGCGATGTGATCCGAAGTGACATATTCGCCCTGAAGTTTTTCTCGAACGCAGGCAAGCAGAAGATCAACCTTCACGAGAAACTCTTCGCTAGGAAGGCCGCCCAAATCACGATTCCACAGCCACTTATGTCCCATTGCGCAGACGCTGCGCTTTACGTTTCGCGCATCGGTGATTCCGCAAAGCGTGGCCGCCGCCATGTCGCAGTGCTCGAAGGCGGAAACAAACTGTGCGCGCTTCTTGGGGTTGTGGCGCAGCCAGTGCAAGAGCTTCGAGAAACCCCACTCCGATGAATACACTCCACCGCACCATTGGATAGCCACAAGGTTTTCGCGGTGAGCCGCTTCCGGCGATCTCCGCGGCTTCTCCTTTGGCACGGTGATCGCACCAAAGATAATATTCGTCGAGCGGTTCCAGGTTTTTTCCAACGGGAATGACGGAAGAGCCGGTGGTGTCCATGGCCAGCGATTGAACTTGATCACCGGCGATACCCGCCTTTCGTACCGCTTCGCGTGTAGCGGTCGCCAGAGCACGCATCTGGTCGTCGTGCGATTGCGTGGCGTATTCCGGGTCTTCGCGTTTCCGGTGCAGCGGATATTCGGCGAGTGCGGTCGCGAGCAAGCCTCGTTCGCTGTCCACAATGGAAACGCGAACGCTCAGATGTTCCAAAATCAACTCCAGCCACAATGGCCATGGAATTTGCACTCGCTCTGTACAAATAATTCGTTCAAAAAAAACCGCTAACCCGCGTGGGCGTACATATCCCACCCGAGGTAACGCGTACCGGCTTCATGCACCGCGGGAGCAACGGAGGAAAAGTTGGCCGCCACGTGATGCTCGAAACCGTTTTCGCAGATGTAGCGCAGCAGTTTCTGAAGTCCTGGAATTTCAACAACTCCAGCGCCGCCAAACGTTTCGAGAGGATCGTCTGTGAACCTGCCGCTGCCCGTATAGCCGCGAATTCTGCCCGAGAAGTCGTCCGTCGAAAAACGCGCGAAGCACATTGCTCCAGATTTCACTTGTCCCACGCACGTTCCAAACGTATTTTCTTTCCCAACGGTGCCCGCGATAATCTCCTGGTAGTCCATCTTGACGCTTTTGAAAAAATGCTTCGGCAGATTGCTGCAATGGAAGCAAACAGCCTTGTTGGGATCGTTTCCGTAGTTGTTGTTCCAGTCGAGCAGCGCGCTCGGCGTTTCCGAAGCCAGTTGCAAAGCATGCATACCGAGCACACCGCAAACGTCCACTTCGCAAGCGCTCGAAAGCAGCGACTCGCTCATCATGCTCATCACAGTACAGGGCACCACGCCGAGATTTTCCTCGAGTGAAGTCCAGCATTGCACAGCGCTGATCTGCAAGTCCGTGGCTTTCATCCACTGGTCGATAACCACTCCCAACTTGGCCATCTTCATCAGCGCCGCCCGAGGGATGTCCGTTGTCGCCACATATTTCTCAATGGATTGCAGTTTTAGGATCGCAGCTTCGTCGGTATCCTTCATCCGCTCGATGCGCCCAAGCACTTCGGACAGATCAAGCGTCTCCACCGAAATCCCGCTGCCCTCCAGCAATTTCTCGCTGTACCGCACGGTGTTAAACGCCGTCGGTCGCGCGCCAAGTGCACCGATGCGCAGATTCCGCAAGCCCTTCACAACGCGGCACACACCGGCAAACCATTCGAGATCTTTCGCAAACTCCGGGGAATCCGGCGTTTCGGTATGCAGCGTGGTAAGAGAATAAGGAATGCCGTACTGAGTTAGATTGTTGCAAGCCGACATCTTTCCGCAAAAACTGTCGCGCCGGTCCGTGATGGTCATTTTTGACTGAGTGTCCGGCGTGGCCTGCACCAGAACAGGCACATCCAAACGCGCCAAGCGCAGCGTGTCCGCGATCGCGCGCTCATCCCCAAAATTCGGCAGCGTCACGATTACTCCGTCGATCGCATCGCCTCTCGATTTGAACAACTCGGCGCACCGCTTTGCCTCTTCGTAAGTCTCCACCGCTCCGTGCTTGCTCTGCTCCGGACCGAGCACGACGACATCGATGCCCGCATCTTGCAGGACACGCATCATTTCTTCTCGTCCCGTCTTCGCTAGATGAGCGGGAAAAAATCCCCGGTTCCCTACGATCATTCCCATCGTCATCTTTCTTTTGTTAGCCATGGTCCCTTAGTCCGCTTTCTCTGCAAATGATCGGCGCGAAGCAGTCTAATCAGCAGCTCCTCTCGAGGTTTCAGCAATGGCGTCGAGTGAATCGTTTAACAGGCAAATCTCAGCGCATTCCAGAATCATTCCTTCTTATTTAGTTGCCCATAGTAAGCCTTCTTGCCGTGCTTTCTCAGAAAATGGCGGTCATGAAGCTTTTTGCCGAGCGCGATCGCATCCGCGTTTACTGTCACGGTCAAATACGCCATGCGCGCGGCAGCCTCCAGCATCCATGCGTTCTCCGCGGCTTCTTGCGGGTCAGCGCCCCATGCGAAAGGCCCATGGTTTGCCACGAGGACCGCTGGAATCGCGATTGGATCCAACCCTTTGAAGGCGCGGATAATCACAGCCCCCGTATTCGCTTCGTACTCGGTGGCAATTTCCTCGTCCGTCATCACTTCGGTCAGTGGAATCGCGCCGTGAAAATAGTCCGCGTGCGTGGTACCCAAACACGGAATTGGTTTTCGCGCCTGCGCCCACGCAGTGGCGTACTCGGAATGCGTATGCGCGATTCCCCCGATGGCGGGGAAAGCCCGGTACAAGGCAGCATGGGTGGGAAGATCAGAAGACGGCCGCAACTTCCCTTCCACCACTTTCCCCTGCAAATCCGTGACGACGAGATCACTCGGTTTCGTGCGGTCGTAGGGAACGCCACTGGGCTTGATTACGATCAAACCTTCTTTCCGCGCGACACCACTGGCGTTGCCGAAGGTTGAAAGCACCAAACCTCTGCGGACCAAGTCCAGATTAGCTTCCAGGACTTGTTCTCGTAGTTTCGCTAACCGCATTCGCCCTCGACTCTATTCCGTTGCGTTATTTCCGCGTTGAAAACCGCAACACTGTCGACGTCCGATACGTTTCGCCCGGTTTCAAGACCGTGGACGGAAAACTTGGATGATTCGGCGAATCCGGAAAATGCTGTGTCTCGAGGCAGAGGCCCGTTCGGTGGCCGTAAAGCTCGCCGCCCTTCCCCTTTGCCGTGCCATCCAAAAAGTTGCCGCTGTAAAATTGAATGCCCGGCTCTGTCGTGAGTACTTCCAGGACTCGCCCGCTGGCAGGCTCGAAGACTTCCGCGGCCAGCTGCAGTCCCCCGCTCTTCGTTCTTTCCAGTACCCAATTGTGATCGTAGCCCTTCCCGAACTTCAGTTGTTCGTCGTCCTGATTGATGCGCGCCCCGATGGCAGTCGGCTTCGTAAAATCAAACGGTGTGCCGCGAGCCGCGCGCAATTCTCCTGTCGGAATCAGCGTCGCGTCAACGAGCGTAAATTGCGATGCGCGAAGGAGCAACTGATGATCCACAATCTCTTTGGTCATGTCGCCGGATAAATTGAAATAACTGTGATTCGTTAAATTGATGACCGTATCTTTGTCCGTCGTTGCCGTGTAATCAATGCGCAATTCGTTGGCATCGGCAGGCAACGTGTAAATGACCTTCACTTTCAATGTGCCGGGATAGCCTTCTTCGCCATCGGCGCTCGTGTAGCTCAATTCAAGGACTTGGGCATCCGGACGCGAACGATCAACGCCCGTCCAAATTCTTTTGTTAAATCCGACGGTACCTCCATGCAAACTGTTTGGCCCATCGTTTTTCGGAAGATGAAATGTCGTTCCGTCCAGCGTAAACTCGCCGCGCGCAATGCGATTCCCGTACCGACCGATCGTGCCCCCAAAGTAGGATTTGCCTTGCTCATAGCCTTCCACGGTATCGTAGCCGAGCACAACATCCGCTGACTTGCCGGCACGATCTGGGACTTTTAGCGAGACGAGCGTCGCTCCATAGGAGATAACGACCGCCTCGACGCCTTGCTTGTTGGTCAGAACGTATCGGGAAACGGAGATGCCGTCACTTGTCTTGCCAAATTCTGAAACCTGCACCTTATGCTCAGCTTCCGTGGCATAGGAAGGGATTGTGAACAATGACAATGGGAAAAAGACGAAAAGAATTGCGGGAAGCCTGTTCATGAATCGTCCCCTAAAGCTACCCGATAAGCACCGAGTTTGCCGGGCAAGTTAAGTAAACGTTTACCACGCCGCTGCCGGCTTTGCAAGAGCCTTTGATGTCATGTTCCGCGACCCGCCACTATCTTGAAGCCCCAGCGTTGCTTCCATAGCACTGTGGAAACAAGGCTGGATCTTCGTTATAAGTTCCACCCATGGCTTTCATAACTAGGACACCCGTTGTCACTTGTTTGGGATAGCGTATACTGTAACCGACAACCTTTACTCAGGGCAAAAGGGGACTCGTGGACATTCGGGATGTCGCCAAACGAGCAAAGGTATCGACTGCAACCGTATCACGCACAGTCAACCAAGTCGCGACAGTCGATGCCCAATTGGCGAAACGCGTTTGGAAGGCCATTGCCGAGCTTGGATATTACCCCAATCGCCAAGCCCGAGCATTGGTCTCCGGACGGAGCCGTGTATTCGGGTTGATTGTTTCTGAAATCACCAACCCTTTCTTCCCCGAGATCGTTCAGACGTTCGAGACGCTAGCTGTTGAACAGAACTACGAAATCCTTCTTACCTCTACGGTTCACGATCCCAAACGAATGGAACTCGCGGTCCGCAGAATGATCGAGGGACGCGTGGATGGCGTCGCAATCCTTACGTTCGGATTGGAAGACGAGCTTCTGGAACATCTGCGATTTCGAAATCTGCCGCTCGTTTTCGTTGACGTGGGTCCGAAGGCACCACGCATCAGCAATATCCGCGTCGATTATGCGCACGGAATCCGCCAGGCGGTGCAGCACCTCGCCGCGATGCGGCATGAACGCATCGGTTTTGTAACGGGGCCCCTCAGGCTGCGCTCGGCCGTCGCCCGGAGAGACGCGTTCGAGGCTTCGATGCGGGAGATTGGCTTGCAAGTGAGGCCGGAGCTTATCGTCGAGGGCGATCACCGGCTGGAGGGAGGAAAACTCGCCCTGCAAAAGCTCTCCAAGCTCCGAGAACAGCCCACGGCTCTGATGTGCTCGAATGACATGACCGCCATCGGCGTGATGAGGCAAGCGTTCGATCTGGGAATTAGCGTGCCTCAGGAATTGTCTATCATAGGATTCGACGACACGCGACTGGCGGACTTTATGATTCCTCCGCTGACGACGATTCAAATGTCGCAGGCGGAATTGGCAACCCTGGCGTTCAATGCCCTACTCAAAGAAGTGAAGCGGGAAGCCCCGACTCCGAACGGAACGGAATTTGTGCTTAGGACGCAGTTGATTCTTCGCAATTCGACGACATTTCCTTCGAGCAACAACCAAATTAAATCGCGTTCCACACCGAAGCGCCTCTCGCAGCTCGCGCCGGAAGGCAAAGAGTGAAACGCTTTTTCGCCCCGCGATAAGGTCCGCCGAATGGTCCGGCGATCACATCTCACGCTAACGGCGCAAATTCTCATTTTAAGCCTCTCCGTCTTTCTAATACTTCTCAGCAGCGTTACTTTCGGGCGATGCCAATCCGCAAGCAACGCCGCGTCCGCACGGGAGCCCGCGGCTCTCGCGCAGCCGCTGCCACGCGCGACAACTGGCGCGAGTCGCTGCATGTTCTGTCACCCCTCGGAGGTCGAGGGTTATGCTCGCTCGGCCATGGCTCATTCGCTGCGGCGTGCCGGTCAAGAGCCTGACGGCACTGTGAGTGCGCATGGCTCCAAGATCACGATGCGTTCTTCGCCGACTGGCTATTGGCAGCGTTGGGAAAATGGCGGCGAGAGCAGCGACTATCGTGTCGACTATGTCGTTGGTTCCGGAAACCATGCCAGCGGCTATCTCGTCGACATCGGCGGGCATCTGTTCCAATCGCCCGTGGCTTTCTACACCAGCCGCAAATCCTATGACTTGGCCCCCGGCTACGAAAATGTATCCGATCCGGACTTCACGCGTCCCGTCAGCGAAGAATGTGTCCTCTGCCATTCGGGAACCGCACTTCACATATCGGGCACTCTTAATCAATATCGGCCCCCGATTTTCGCCGCGGATTCGATCAACTGCGAACGATGCCACGGACCTGTGGAAAGGCACCTCGCCGATCCACAAGCGGGTACGATCATCAATCCCGCGAAGCTTGAGCCGGCCGCGCGCGACAGCGTCTGTGAGCAATGCCACTTGTTCGGAGTTGCGCGGGTCCCCAATCCTGGAAAAAAACTCAGCGATTTCATACCTGGGCAGCGGCTGGAAGACACATTTACGATTTATCACAATGCCCTACCGTCAGGCACGGCAGCCGGCAGTTTCAAAGTAATCAGTCATGTTGAGCAACTTGCCCTGAGCGCCTGCGCCCGCAACAGCGGCGGCCGCCTGTGGTGCGGGACCTGCCATGATCCACACGACAAGGCAGTTCAGCCCTCGCAGTATTACCGCACGCGATGCCTCACTTGCCACACAGCGAACTTCCCTGCTGCGCATCCCAGCCGTGACACCGATTGCCTGAGCTGCCATATGCCGCGCCGGAATGCGCAAGACGGCGGGCACACTGTTTTTACCGATCATCGTATTCAGCGCCGCCCTGAGACGGCGCAAGCCGATCTTCCCGTAGATGCAGACATCGCAGCTTGGCGAGAACCGCCTCCCGAGCTACAAAAAAGGAATCTCGGTATCGCTTACATCGACGTTGGCATGCAACGCCACTCGTCCTCCTTCATCATCCAGGGCTACCGCACCTTGACGGAAGTGCAACGACAATTTACCAATGACAGCGACTTTTTCAAATGGATTGGCGAAGCGCTGCTTGTTGGAAAACAAACATCCGATGCGAAATTCGCCCTCGAACGCGCGCTGCAGTTGGACCCCAATTCGCCGGTCACGGAAGCGGGAGCTGCTTCGCCTTACATCCAGGAGGGGGACGCGCAGGGCGCAATCGCCCATTTGGAACGCGCCGTCACGCTTGATCCGCTATATCTACCCGCTGCAAGCACGCTGATTGACCTGTATCAAAAACAAGGGAAGGCCGCGGAAGCCGCTGAACTCTCCGGCAGAATCAAAGTAGCAATGAACGAAGCGGCCGACAGGCCCCAAGCGGCCCAGAATTTCTCGGCAGAGGCCACACAGAAAAGGGCCGAAGAAGTCTTCAAGAATATTCGACTGCTCAAGGGCGTTCCGGCCGACCAAGTGATCCCTTCGATGGAATTTATCTCGTCCTCGCTGGGCGTGGAATGCAGTTTCTGCCATGTTGAAGCCCACTTCGAGAAGGATGATAAGAAGCCGAAGCAAACTGCGCGCGACATGATGCAGATGATGTTCGCCATCAACAAGAATGACTTCGAAGGCCATCGCGAAGTGACCTGTTATTCCTGCCATCGGGGAGCGCGTAACCCCGTTGATACGCCGATTGTCGACAGCGAAATGGGCGCGGGCGGCAACGTCCGGAGCTCCACAACGCGGAAGCTTCCTGCTAATTTGCCGACGGCATCTCAGTTGCTTGAAAATTACATCGCCGCCGTCGGCGGCCCCACGGCGATCGAGAACATCAAGAGCCGGATTATAAAGGGAAGCGAGAACTTCCGCGGCCAATCCACGAGCCTGGAAATCTTCACGAAAGCACCGAACAAACAGGCGGTGGTCCGCCATTATCCGAAGGGTGACAGCGTCACCGTTTTTGACGGTCACGCAGCTTGGTTTAGCACTCCGTGGCGCCCCGCCCGCGATCTGCACGGCGCCGATCTTGACGCTGCGACTCTGGATGCGGATCTGCAATTTCCATTGCACATTCGACAGAATTACTCCGAGCTACATGTCGAATATCCTGAGAAAATCGGCGAGCGCGAAACCTATGTGCTATCGTGCGTGCGAGAAGGTCAGCCGCCGGCCAAGTTCTATTTCGACGCGCAGTCGAGCCTGCTGGTGCGGGTGGTGCGCTACAAAGAGTCCGCACTCGGCCTTGATCCCCAGCAAATCGATTACTCGGATTTTCGGAATGTGGACGGCGTTCAAATGCCTTTCCGAATCACCATATCCGAGCCGTTGAGTAGTTCCACCATTCAGATTGACGAGGTGCAGGAGAATGTTCCGGTCGACGAAGCCAAGTTTTCCAGGCCACCTTCCTGAAAATCAAACGGTGAGATAGCACCGCAGAGGCCGTGCTGTCTCGTTCTTGGAAGACCGCGTTTCTATCATTTTCCACCTACGAAGATTCGGTTTCAGTTAAGCGCCATCAGATCAGCGCGTTAGAATTTACTAGAGGGAGATTGGGAAGCCTCGGACCAAGCGGGCACCGGCGAACCAAATGCGAAAAATTGGATTCTGCGCTGCCCGTCGATTGATCACTTCCTACAACGCGACTTGAACGAAGCCGCTGGCGCGGCGGACGCTTCGCGTGCTATGCTCCTCACGTCATGCTGCAAGGTAGTGCTTTTAACTTCGATTTTCACTTTTCTCTGATGTTCCTAAGTCATGCAAAATCAATAGGCTGCAAACGAAAAAGGATTCAATTCCCATAGCCGTTAGATCGGGTCCAGCCCTTAGCCCGCATCCGCCGCAACCGCCAGCGTCTTCCTTCAAGTCGTTGTATCGAAAGCGCGCAAACATACTGTCCTCGTGTGTGCAGCTAGCTCACTCGCGCTTCCGATACAACACTAAGACTTCACAGGACTAATCTCGCCGGGGAAGCCGGTTAGCCGACCAACCGGGCTTCCCCCCCTAGCGTTTGGCGTATTTTGCATGCACAATGGCGCGTTCTGCATATCGCAGCAGTCGGCGAACATCTAAAGTACGTCCATGAACAAGACTAACTCCACATACAAAGCGAAAGCTTACTCCGCAGCCAGTGCGACATCCCCGCTGGCCTCCTGTGCCTAGCCAGAATTAAGAGCGCGTTTGAAATGAATAACATACAGAGAGGTCGGGTAACATGCGTTACAAGGAGGACCTTATAATTAAGCTGTTGCGGAGTTGGCGAAAGACAACAGAAATTCTCGGTACAAGTTCGGTACTGTTCAAGAGGGCAGAAACAAGCGGTTCTTCCCGTAAGCGACACCAGAGAAAAGGCTTATAGTTTTTGCTCACTTGGTTCGAAGCCAGATGCTCTGATCCAACTGAGCTACGGGCGCGTAGGCCTATTATATCTGTTGGTATCCCTCTCAACCAACTGTTTGCATGGCGGAAACTAATTCTGGGATGTCAATTTTGATTAGGGTGCCCTGACCGGGGCGGCTCTCGATTTGTAGATGAAAGTCGGCGCCGTAGAGGACGCGGAGGCGCTCGCGGACGTTGCTCAAGCCGATGCCTTCGACGTAGACGTGGGGCATTTTTTCTTCGGAGATGCCTACGCCGTTGTCCTCGATTTCGATGTGGAGGCGGCCGTCGGTATTTGTTGTGCGCAGCTGGATTTTGCCGCCGTCGAGTTTTGGGGCGAGGCCGTGCTTCAGGCAATTTTCGACGATGGGTTGGAGAAGCATGCTGGGGACGAAGGCTTCGAGGGTTTCGTCGTCGATGTGCTTGATGATGTCGAGATTGTCGCGGCCGAAACGGGCGACTTCGATGTCGAGATAGTCGTCGATGAATTCGAGCTCTTCGCGGAGGGGCACGAAGGTTTCGTGCTTGCGGAGGAGGCGCCGCAGGATGTTGCTAAGCTTGAGCACCACCTCGCGCGCGTTATCCGGATCGAAGCGGATGAGGGCGGAGACGGTGTTCAGCGTGTTGAAAAGAAAATGCGGGTTGATTTGCCGGGAGAGCGCGTCCATGCGGGCTTTAAGCAGCAGTTGCTGGTGGCGCTCGAGGTTCATCTCGATGCGCGTGTTGTTCCAGATTTTAAGGGGAGCGGCGACGGACATCAGCGTTGCGATCACCGTCAAGACAAGCCACCAATCCCACTCCGGATGGATCGCAAAGAGCCACTTGGGCTTGGTGGCCTGGACCAGGGCTACACGGCCCAGTTCAAGTACGACGCACACACCCAGCGGCGCCATTTCCCAGGACAGTTGGCCCTTTTTCAGCAGCCGCACTACGGCTTTCGGAATGTTTAGAAACGTAAATGGCCCGAAGTTCCACAGATCTTCTTTGTTGGGAATGGCTTGGCGGATCAGGCCGCCCAGCAATCCCGCGGTTGAAGCGGCGGGCATGGCAAGCCACTCGTGCCAGACCAGCGCCGGAATGGTGATGATTGCCCCGCCAATCGGCCCAACCACGCGACCGCCCAGCAATCCCATTAAAAAGGCGCCTTCCAGCGACAAATCCGCAAATGCGTAGGCGGGCCCACCCACGAGCCGCAGGGTCACGCCCACGATCAGGGCGGGCGTCATGAACAGCATCAGCTTCAGTTTTTGGTCGGGGTCGCGCTCTTCGGTAAAGAGCACACGGCGGAAGGTGTTCCAGCGCGCCAGCAACGCGGCGATCGAGGACGCCACGCCCACCTTTAACAACAAGGTGAAGAGGAGGTCGCGTACTGCCGTTGCCTTATCCATCGTGGGTTGCGCGGGCTTCCTCGATAACGCTAGCCAATCGCAGGGGCGATGTAAAGCCTCGCGTGGCGTACCTGTTATACTTCTCGTCGAACATGAATAAGAATGCGCAAAAACGAAAATATGTGAAAAAAGCAGAGTCGGAAGTTAAACTCATCGCCCAGGCGGCTCTTCCCACGCGGCACGGACGCTTCACGATTTACGGATTCAAGGGCCGCGGACCGCTGGATGAAGCCATTGCCTTAGTGCGCGGCAAACTCAACGGAAAAAGCGCGCCGCTCGTGCGCGTGCACTCGCAATGCCTGACCGGCGACGTGCTCGCGTCGCTGCGCTGCGATTGCCGCGCGCAGCTTGAGCTCTCCCTCAAGAAAATCCGCCAGGCCGGTTCCGGCATCTTGCTCTATCTGCCGCAAGAAGGCCGCGGGATTGGGTTGATGAACAAGCTTCGGGCTTATCAGTTGCAGGATGGAGGGATGGATACAGTAGAGGCCAACGAATCGCTGGGGTTCGCCGCCGATTCGCGGGACTATGATTTTTCCGCGCAAATCCTTAAGAAACTCGGCGCGACCAAAATCCGGCTGCTCTCCAACAACCCGGAAAAAGTCCGCCAGCTCGAGCAGGCCGGAATTCGAGTGGTTCAGCGCGTCGCCTGCCAGTCCCGCATTTCGAAAATTTCCCGTGCGTATCTTCAGACGAAAAAAAGTAAAATGGGCCACCTTCTCGAAGGACTTAAGTAATTTCGCGAGAGACTCGGGAACCAATCCGATGACACCGACTATCTCGCAGCGCGTGAAATTCTCGGCTCTCCGGAAACACTCTTCGAGATGTATATGGACTCCAAAAAGCACACTGGTTCGACCGGAGCGCCGGCGAAGTTGAGCCGCAAAGTGCGCGGCGCATGGCAAGCGCACGTCTCCGTTCTGATCATGACTTTCGAAAAAGCGCCAGGCGGGACGGTCGTGGAGATTGTTCACGTAGGCGTGCCGCAAGACGACCAGAAGGGCGCGCGAAACGGCTGGCCCAAGTACTACTGGAAGCCCTGGAAAAAATACCTCGCCCGGCAAAAGAAGAAATAGCGGCTCGGTCTTAACCGCCGCCGACGAACTGCACGATTTCGTAGCGGTCGCCCGGCTCCACTGGCGTTTGTGCCCAGGCGGGGCGAGGAAGTATTTCCAAATTTCGCTCGATGGCTACGCGGCCTGAGTCCAGGCCAAGCGCGACGAGCAGATCGGCAACCTTCGCGCCGGGATTCGCTACGCGCTTTTCTCCGTTCACCACAATCGAAATCGCTGTTTCCATCGCCATTTCAACCCGAAACTCGAATGCCAAGGTGAATGCTGTCTTATGCCGTGGGCACGCGCGGCCGCGCCTTCAGCTGAAACTTCAACTGGCCTTTCGAATCCGCTTGCGAAGCCTCAATGACGAGCGCGGGCTCGGCTCCGGCAAGCCGCGGCATGTCAAATTCCAGCCGCGCCAGGCCATCGGCTGTCGTCTCTGTCGAAAATTCCGTGACCTCCGCTGCGCCATCGATGCGCGCGGTTACCAAAGCGCCAGCGATAGCCTCTCCATTTTGCTTTTTCCGAACGGCAACATGCAAATTCGCGCGCTTCCCTGCCAGCCAGTTTTTCGCGTTGATCAACTCCAATGCCAGCGGTGGCGCAGGCGACGCGCTCGAATGCGCCACGGAATCAGCGTTCTTCGAGGCAGCCTTTTCCTGGACCGGCAGCGGAGGTGGCACGAGGTGCAACGCGCCGCTGCGAATCTCTTCTGTCACGGCCCGATGCTGGTCGTCGATGCGTTTTCTAACTAACTCTTCGCGCCCCGTGTCGAGCGGCAACAAATCAATATAATTATTCGTGCGGCGATGCAGAACGCGGCCACGGCAATAGACCGTTGTATCGATCAATGCATTCGCAGTGCCCCGGTCCTCGGTCTGCACGTGATAGACCGACTCTCCTACTTTCACATCCGTGTTGTGCCCAAAGAGCATCGATTTCGTCCGCTTCCTCGGCGGCCACTCGCCGATACTTTTGACGCTGGCGTGCGCCGCAGGATTTTTCTCACGCCATTTGACCGACTGGCGGCTGAATGGATATTATAGCCCTTCGCTTATGACAGATTCAGGCTTACAAGCGTACACTCCGCTTCTCTTACACCTGCTGATTGCGACGGCGCTCGCCGGGGCGCTGACGGCTGCTTCGGTGCTGGTGGGCTGGCGCCGGCCGAGCCGTGCCAAACAGCAGCCCTACGAATGCGGCATGGAGCCCACGGGTGACGCGCGCGCGCCGGTTTCCGTAAGATTCTATCTAGTGGCGATGGTTTTCATTCTTTTCGATGTGGAAGCCATCTTCTTATATCCCTGGGCTTACATTTACCGGGACTTTATAAAAATGTCTCCGAGTATCGGGATGTACGGCTTCATGGAAATGATGGTATACATCGCCATACTTTTGGTCGGCTACTTCTATCTGTGGAAAAAAGGCGCGCTCGACTGGCATAAGAATTAGCCTGCGCCTGAGGGCTTGGAAACGGTGACAGAGAATACCAGCCAACGCGCTAGTGTTGTGGCCCAGCACTTGCGTGCGTGGAATCCGAACGCCATCGAGGAAGTGATTGAATTCCGCGGCGAAACCACCATTGTTTTGCTTCGCAAAATTTTGCGAGCGGCTGCCGAGCACTGTCGGGACCACGCGGAGCTGCAATTCGACCTGCTTACGGATGCCACTTGCGTTGACCGCTACCCGCACGAGCCGCGCTTCGAATTGAACTACCATTTGGTTTCCATTCCCCGGCGCGACAAAATTCGCCTCAAGGTTCGGTTGTCAGGTTCGGACGCCGTTGTGGATACTTTGGTGCCTGTCTGGCCAGGGGCAAATTGGCTGGAGCGCGAAATTTTTGACCTTTTCGGCATACGTTTCGAGGGCCATCCGGACTTGCGGCGCATCCTGCTTCCCGAAGACTGGGAAGGCTATCCGCTGCGCAAGAACTATCCCGTCGAGGGATATCGCGACGTTCCCATGGTGCCCGGATTCAGAAAGAGCTCTGTATGACGACTGTCGAGACCGCCACCGGCGCAACAAAAACGATGGTTCTCAACATGGGGCCGCAGCATCCTTCGACCCATGGCGTGCTACGGGTGCTGCTCGAGCTGGATGGCGAAACGGTCGTTCGGGCTGTCCCGGATCTCGGTTATCTCCACACGGGAATTGAAAAGAGCTGCGAAGACAAGACGTATTCTCAGGCCATCACGCTCACCGACCGCATGGATTACCTCAATCCGCTCGGCAACAACCTGGTCTACTGTCTTGCGGTGGAAAAATTGCTGGGCCTCGAGATTCCCAAACGCGCGCAATACGTTCGCGTGATGATGGTCGAACTGCAGCGTATTTCTTCGCATCTGGTGTGGCTCGGAACACATGCCATCGACATGGGCGCGATGTCCGTGTTTCTTTATTGTTTCCGCGAGCGCGAAGAGATTCTGAAGATTTTCGAGTTGTTTGCAGGACAGCGGATGATGACAAGCTACATCCGCATCGGTGGCCTGGCGCTGGAGCCTCCAGCGGGGTGGCGCGGGGCGGTCGAGCGCTTCCTCAAGATGATGCCCAGCCGCATCGATGAATACGAATCGCTGCTTACGGGAAACCGTATCTGGATGGGACGCCTGCAGGGCGTCGGCTACATTTCCGCGGAAGACGCGGTGGCCCTGAGCATGACAGGCCCGACGCTTCGAGCAGCGGGCATCGCTTACGACAACCGCAAAATGTTCCCGTATACGAGTTATGACGAGTTTGAGTTTGACGTGCCAACGCGGACGGAATCCGATTGCTTTGCCCGTTACATGATCCGCGTATTGGAAATGCGGCAGAGTTTGAATATCGTGCGCCAGGCAATGGCCAAAATCACGGACAGCGGGCCGATCCGGACCGAAGCTCCGGGCATCGTGCCACCGGCGCGCGAAAAAATGAAGACGGAGATGGAAGCGCTCATCTACCACTTCAAGATTTTCACGGAAGGGTTTTCGCCGCCGCCGGGCGAGGCGTTTGTGACCGTGGAATCGCCACGCGGCGAATTGGGCTGCTTTATCGCGAGCGACGGCTCGCCGAAGCCGCTCCGCGCGCATTTTCGCTCGCCGTCATATATCAATTTACAGGCGTTGCCGAAGTTGGTCACTGGGCAGCTGATTTCCGACGTGATTGCGTGTATCGGGACGATTGATATTGTCTTGGGAGAGGTCGATAGGTAGGAAAAAGACGAAGTGAAGCAAAGACATAAGGATGTAATGAAGTAAGGAAAAAACCAAAAGTAAGAGGGAAGCCGGTAACGGAATGGAACTTAGTCCACAACTTGCGCAAAGATTCGAGAAGCTCCAGAACGCGTATCCGTTCAAACGCAGCGCGCTGATTCCCATGCTGATGTACGCGCAGGACGAATATGGCTGCGTGAGCGACGAGATGATTGCGGAAATTGCGCTCCGGCTGGATCTTAACAACGTTCAGGTCGAGGAAACGCTCGCCTACTACTCGATGCTGCACCGAAAGCCCATGGGCAAGTTTCACGTTCAGGTTTGCACAAACGTGGCTTGCATGTTGCGCGGCGGCAACGAGATTCTGGACCGCGCTAAGAAACGCCTGGAAATCGGCCACAAAGAAGTTACTCAGGACGGCGTGTTCTCACTCGAAGAGGTGGAATGCATCGGGGCTTGCACTGGCGCTCCCGCAATGCAAGTGAATTATGACTTTTACGAAAATCTCACGGCGCTCAAGTTCGATCGCATCATCAAGGAATTGGACGGCGGCAGAGTTCCGCCGCCAGAGCTGGTCACTGCTGGCGCGCTTCACCCGCGGGAGCCGGGAGAAACACCGCTCATCAGCAAGCGCTGGGGCATTAAAGATGCCCGAAAGATTGATGTCTATCTGCAGCACGACGGTTACAAGGCGCTGGAAAAAGCGCTGAAGGAAATGACGCCGGAAACGATCATCGATGAGGTGAAAAAATCCAGTTTGCGCGGGCGCGGCGGCGCGGGTTTTCCGACCGGAATGAAGTGGTCGTTTGTACCGAAGGATTCGCCGAAACCGAAATACCTTATTTGCAATGCGGACGAATCGGAACCGGGCACGTGCAAGGACCGCCCACTGATGGAGATGGATCCGCACCAGTTGATCGAAGGCATGATCATCGCGGGGCGATCTTTTGGTGCGCACCGGGGCTTCATTTACGTGCGCGGCGAATATCGCTACGTTCTGGATATCGTGGAGGCGGCCGTCGTGGAGGCCTACGCGCACGGCTATTTGGGCAAGGACATTCTCGGTTCGGGCTTTGATTTCGATTTGCTGACGCATACTGGCGCGGGCGCTTACGAGTGCGGCGAAGAATCCGCGTTGATGGAATCGCTCGAAGGCAAGCGTGGTTATCCACGCATCAAGCCGCCGTTCCCTGCGGTTGTCGGTCTCTACGGCTGCCCGACCATCATTAATAATGTCGAAACTCTGAGTTCCGTTCCGGCCATCATTCTGGAAGGCGGCGAGGCATACGCCAAGCGCGGCACTCCGAAAAATGGCGGCACGCGGTTGCTTTGCGTCGCAGGACATATCGCGAAGCCTGGGATTTACGAAATTCCGCTTGGGATGAATATGAAAAAGTTCATCTATGAAATGGCGGGTGGGATTCCCGGCGGGAAGAAACTCAAGGCCGTTATCCCAGGTGGAAGCTCATGCCCAATCATGAGCGCCAACGAAATCGACGTCTCGATGGACTACGACTCCGTGGCCAAGGCCGGTTCTATGCTTGGGTCCGGCGGCATGGTGGTGATGGATGAAACCACCTGCATGGTGGACATGGCGCGGCGCATCATGCACTTTTACGCGCACGAGTCCTGCGGCTGGTGCATTCCTTGCCGCGAAGGCACGTCCTGGCTGAAGAAGATGCTGGATCGTTTTCACGCGGGCTACGGGCGTCCTGAAGACATTGATATCGTGGGCGAGTTGGCGAAAAACATGCTCGGCCGAACGTTTTGCCCGCTTGGCGATGCGGCGGCGCTGCCGACCATCAGCATCGTGCAGAAGTGGCGCAACGAATTCGAAGATCACTTGAACGGACGCTGTGCGTACAAATCCGCGGAAGCGCTGGTCGGCTCGCATTAGGAATCCATGGCAGAGACGAAGCTGGTTACGCTGAAGATTAACGACCGAGATGTGCAGGTTCCTCCGGGCACGCTGGTGATTGAAGCGACGCGGCGCATCGGAACGGAAGTGCCGTCGTTCTGCTATTACCCGGGGCTTTCGCTGCAGGCTGCTTGCCGCATGTGTCTGGTCGAAGTGGAAAAAATGCCGAAGCTGCAGACGGCGTGCACGCTGATTGCGACCGAAGGCATGGTCGTTCGAACGAACACGGATCAGGTGCGCGGCGCGCGCAAGGCGATGCTTGAATTTTTGCTTACAAACCATCCGCTCGATTGCCCGGTGTGTGACAAGGGCGGTGAGTGCGAGCTGCAGGACATGGTTTTTCGATACGGCGCTGACACTAGTCGGTTCGTCGAAGAAAAAATTCACCGGCCGGAAGAAAAATGGTCGGAGCTGGTTTATTACGATGCCCCGCGCTGCATTCTTTGCTTCCGCTGCGTTCGTGTGTGCGACGAAGGCATGGATGTAAAGGCGCTCGGCGTCGGCATGCGCGGCGCGAACAGCATCATTATTCCGAATCGCGAAGATCATCTCGAGTGCGAAGAGTGCGGGATGTGCATCGACATTTGTCCCGTGGGCGCGCTTACCAGCGGGACTTACCGCTACAAGACGCGGCCGTGGGAGATGACGTATGTCTCGACGGTTTGCACGCATTGTTCGAACGGCTGCAAGACGACGTTGAGCGTCCGCAATCACGAAATCATGCGCGCGAATAACCGCGATCTCTCCGGAATCAACGAGGATTTTCTGTGCATTAAAGGGCGCTTCGGCTTTGATTTCACCAAGCATCCTGACCGCATTCGCCAGCCGCTGATACGCAAAGGTGACAAGCTTTATCCCGTTTCGTGGGAAGAGGCTGCGCAGACCGCCGCGACGCGGCTCAAACAGATATACGATACGGGCGGCAAGGATTCGATTGGCTTTATCGGATCGAACCGCACTTCGAATGAAGAGAACTATTTGTTTCAGCGGCTAGCGCGGGCCACGTTTGGCACGAACAATGTCGACCATCGACGCACGGCGGATTACACAGGGCTTGTTACGGCACTCGGTGACCGCACCAGCGATTCGCTGCTGACCATGCAGCAGTTGGCGGAGGCAAAAGCCGTTTTCCTGGTAGGCAACGATCCGACGGAGCAGAATCCGCTGGCTGCCTGGCAGATTCGCAAAGGCATTCGCCATATTGGCGCAAAGCTTTTTATTTTGAACGCGCGCGACATCAAGCTAAAGCGGAAGGCTATGCAATTCGTGAAGCTCGTCGCGGATCAGGAAGCGGCTGCGATTCGCTGGATGGCTCACGAAGAGGGGCAACTGCCAAGCCATCTTGTCGAACAACTTGTGCAGCTGAAAGCGGCGCTCGATGCCGAGCCCGACGTAGCTATTGTGTTCGGTGCGGAAGTGACGGGCGCAGCGATCGCGCAGCTTGTAGCGTTTGGCTCAAAGCTGCGGGGCAAAGTTCGCTATATGGCGCTGGGCGATTACGCGAATTCGCGTGGAGCGGCCGACATGGGGCTGCTGCCGGACCGGCTCCCCGGCTACGCACATACCGACGATTCCGCGGCGCGCGATGCGTTCGAACGCTTGTGGGGCGCGGTTCTTCCTGCGAAGGCGGGACAGACTGCGCCAGCCATGGTGGAAGCGGCGCAAAACGGAAAGCTTAAGGCGCTCTATGTGATGGGTGCGAACCCGCTCTTGCATTTTGGAACGCTGGGATTTGGGCGCGGGAAGCTGGAGCTGCTGATCGTTCACGAAATGTTTTTGACGGAGACGGCGAAGCTTGCCGACATCGTTTTCCCTGCGGCGTCGGCTTACGAAAAAGAGGGCACCGTCACCAATACTTCCGGCGAGATTCAGCTTCTTCACAAGGCCGCCGAAGTGATGGGCCCCCGGACCGACTTCGATCTGCTGCGCATACTGTCGCATCAGCTCGAACGGCTTGGGCTCGGCAAGGCGTTCCACTACAAATCGTCGGCTGCCGTGTTCGAAGAGATTCGCAAAGCCGTGCCTGGCTATGACGTGCAGGCCGCGGGATTGCTCACCGGCGGCGCGCAAGCCACGCACGTTCATGTTGCGAAGAACGGGCATGCGCCTTATGACGTTCCCCTGGGCCTGATTCGCTCCGCGCAGGACACGCTTTTCACCAGCGGCACGCTTGGCCGCTTCTGCACCATGATGGAATCTCTTCCGGAGGCGGAAGCCAAGCCGTGATCTCTTTCTTAAACGCAAACGCCACGATCATCATTTATCTGGTAAAGATTGCGCTTCTGCTTTTCATTGTTCTGACCGTCAACGCGTATCTGACGTGGTTCGAACGCAAAGTTGTGGCGCACATGCAATCGCGCTGGGGGCCGCACCGCGTCGGGCCGCACGGATTGCTGCAACCGCTGGCCGATGGCGCAAAATTCCTCTTGAAAGAAGATCCGACGCCCGCGGGTGTGGACCGGTTCACGTATTTTCTCGCGCCGCTTATGGCGCTGGCGCTCGCGCTAACATCGATCGCGATTATTCCGTTTGGGCCGGAACCACTGCACATCTTTGGGCGTGACATTGACCTGGGTATCGCTAACCTCAACATCGGCATACTGGCGCTGTTTGCTATCACGGCGCTTAGCGTCTATGGGGTCGCACTGGCCGGCTGGTCTTCGAACAGCAAGTATCCGCTGCTCGGCGGCCTGCGCAGTTCGGCGCAGATGGTGAGCTACGAGTTAGCATTGACGATGTCGGTCGTCGGAGTGCTGTTGCTCGCGGGCAGCTTTAATTTGCGCGACATCATCAACGCGCAGGCGCACCATCCCGAGCGGGGAATCCTTGGTTGGAATATTTGGCCGCAAATTCTGGGATTTTTCTGCTTCTTTGTAGCTGCCGTCGCGGAAACCAACCGCGTGCCTTTCGATCTTCCCGAAGCGGAACAAGAGCTGGTTTCAGGATTTCATACGGAGTATGCCAGCTTCAAGTTCGCGATGTTCTTCATCGCTGAATACACCAGCATGATTACAGTCTCCTGCCTTTGCACGATTATGTTCTTCGGCGGATGGCTGTCTCCCTTCCCCGCCAGCTGGACGTTCACGCACTATCTGCCTTCTGTGATCCTGATTCCGTTCGGGCTTTGGGTGATTTGGGATGGGATCCGCTACGAAACGATTTTTGGCCGGATCATTCTTCCCGGTGTGGGGACAGCCATCACGGCCATCGGCGCCGTGCTCATTTTGTTCCCGCCGGTAAACGAATTCGTTCAGGGCCCCTTCTGGCTGCTCGCGAAAATTTTTGTCTTCCTCTTCGTATACGTCTGGATGCGTGGCACGCTTCCGCGATTCCGCTATGACCAGCTCATGTCGTTTGGCTGGAAGCTTTTGCTGCCCGTCTCAATTGCAAATGTGGTCATCACAGCCTTCGCCATCCTGGCGAAGTCGATGTGGGGCGCACAATGACGCCTCAGCTGGCCATTTTCTTTGTGCTTGCGACGCTCGCGGTGCTCGGCGCCCTGAGCCTCATCTTGCAGAGACATCCGATTCACAGCGCACTTTCGCTGATAGTCGTGATGATTGCGCTCGCGGGGCTTTACTTACTGATGGGCTCAGAGTTCGTCGCTGCGGTGCAGATCATCGTCTACGGCGGCGCGATCATGGTGCTTTTCGTCTTTGTCATCATGCTTTTGAATGCCGGCGAAGAAGAGCGAACGAATGTTTCGAAGCTCGCCGGGGTCGCTGGAATTCCGCTGGCCGTTGCGCTGCTGGGATTTCTGGCCGCTGCCATTGCGCATTCGAATGAGAGCGCGCAAGCGGGTTTGCAGTCAGGCACGCTAGCCAACACAAAAGAGATTTCCATGGTGCTGTTCAAGGATTTTGTTTATCCCTTCGAGCTGACTTCGTTCCTCATCCTCGTGGCGATACTTGGCGCGATCGTTCTTGCGCAGCGGGAGAAAAGCTGAAGATGGTCCCGACGAGCTACTACCTGATTCTGAGCGCCGTTCTTTTCGGCCTTGGCGTCGTGGCATTTGTGTTCAAGCGCAACGTAATCACGATTTTTATGTCCATCGAATTGATGCTGAACGCCGTGAATCTCGCGTTTGTGGCCTTTAGCCAAGCTAGGCACCAATCGGACGGGCAGGTATTCGTCTTGTTCGTGATCGTCGTGGCCGCGGCGGAAGCGGCGGTCGGGCTGGGGATCATTATTCTCACGGCGCGCAACCGGCAATCGCTGAACGTCGAGCGTGTGGATTTGCTCAAACTCTGATGCCCCTACTCGATCATCTGTGGATTATTCCGCTGCTGCCGCTGCTCGGCTCGGCCATTAACGGCCTGCTCGGCGGCAAGTGGTCCAATAAAATCGTCAATAGCGTGGCCCTCGGCGCGACAGGACTCTCGTTGGCCTTCGCACTCGAAGCCGTGCGTGAGTTTCTCACGCTCCCTGCCGACAAATTGCCGTTCCCGCCGCAACATTATTTTGATTGGATCGTAGCGGGCAATTTCCGCGCGGGTTTTGACCTGCAGATCGATCAACTCACGGTCGTGATGCTGCTCGTTGTCACAGGCGTTGGCTTCCTCATTCATATCTACTCGACCGGCTACATGGCGCACGAGGGCGGGTACTACCGCTTCTTCTCCTACCTCAATTTGTTCATGTTCTTCATGCTCATCCTGGTGATGGCCGCAAATTACGTGCTGCTTTTCGTGGGCTGGGAGGGCGTCGGACTTTGCAGCTACTTGCTCATCGGTTTTTATTTCCTGAAGAAGTCGGCATCGGACGCGGGCAAAAAAGCCTTCATCGTCAATCGCATCGGCGACTTCGGCTTCATGCTGGGGATGTTCCTGCTGTTCCGAACGTTTCATACGCTGGACTTCACAACGTTATTTGCAGCTGCGTCTGGCCCCTCATGGGGCCACGAAGCCTGGGGACAATTCGGCACGATGACGATCGCCTGCCTGCTTCTCTTCATGGGCGCGACCGGAAAATCGGCACAGCTTCCTTTGTACGTCTGGCTGCCGGATGCGATGGAAGGCCCCACGCCCGTCAGCGCTTTGATTCACGCGGCGACCATGGTCACCGCAGGCGTCTACGTCGTCGCCCGCTCGCACATCCTATTCGTGCATTCCGAGACGGCCATGGTCGTCGTCGCAGTTGTCGGCTGCGCCACAGCGTTCTTCGCAGCCACCATCGGCCTGGTGCAGACCGACATTAAAAAAGTTCTGGCATATTCGACTGTCAGCCAACTCGGCTACATGTTCCTCGCCTGCGGCGTCGGCGCGTTTTCCGCTGGCGTCTTTCACCTGATGACGCACGCTTTCTTCAAAGCGCTGCTCTTCCTCGCCGCTGGCTCCGTGATTCACGCCATGGGCGGCGAGCAAGACATGCGCAAAATGGGCGGCCTCAGCAAAAAAATCAAGTATACCTACTGGACCATGCTCATCGCCACGCTGGCCATCGCCGGCATTCCCCCGCTCGCCGGCTTCTTTAGCAAGGACGCCATCCTGTTCAGCGCGTTCCAGATCGAAGGCGGACATCCGCTTTACGCCATCGGCTTGCTTACAGCGCTGCTCACCTCGTTCTACATGTTCCGGCTGATCTTCCTCACTTTTTTTGGCAAACCGCGGTATGACGAGCATCACGTACATGTTCACGAATCGCCCTGGAGTATGCTCGGCCCATTGGTCATTCTCGCAGTACTGTCTGTGATCGGTGCGTGGCTCGCCGCGCCCGCTCTGTGGGGCGGCACCGACTATTTCGCGAGCTTCCTCGCACCTATCTTCGGGACGCCGCAAAGCGTCGAAGCCTTGAGTGAGACAGGCGCGCACCAACTCGAAATCATTCTGGCCATCGTTGCCGTCGCGTCTGCGCTCATTGGCCTCGGCGTGGCTTACTGGCTGTACATCCGCCAACCCGAAAAGCCGGAGCAGCTCGCCAAGTCCATGAAGCCTGTCTACAACACACTGCTGAACAAATATTACGTGGATGAGCTCTACGCCGCCGCGATCATCAAGCCGCTGATGTGGATTTCGACGATTGTGCTGTGGAAGGGCGTCGACGTTGCCGGCATCGACGGCACCGTCAACGGCATCGCCAGCGGCGCCACGAGCCTCGGGGATACTGTCCGACGCACGCAGTCGGGCAACACGCGCAGCTACGCGGTCTGGGTCGTTATCGGCGCGCTCGTCGTCATCGCTGTCATCTTTTTCTGGCCCGCATCTGCGCCTGTCGTCGGGATGGTACGCTAATGCCCAGCGGACCTCTGCTCTCGATTCTGATTTTCCTGCCCGCGATTGGCGCTCTCGCCTTGCTGTTTCTTCGCAGCGACGATCACGAATGGATTCGCCGCCTGGCCTTCGCTGTCTCGCTCGCCGAATTTATCCTATCCCTCTGGTGGCTCCTCCGCGGCGTGCCGCTCGGCAGCGCGGGTTACCAGCTCGAAGAACTTCATCGGTGGATTGCACTTGGGCCGCACGGGTCCGCAGGGCAGACCTACATCAACTATCATCTCGGGGCCGACGGCGTCAGCCTCTTTCTCGTCATCCTGACGACGTTCCTCACCGTTGTCTCCATCCTCTGCTCGTGGAACAGCATCCAGAAGCGCGTCAAAGAATTCTTCATCGCCATCCTGCTTTTGGAAGTCGGCGTTGTGGGCGTCTTCCTCTCGCTCGACCTTTTCCTCTTCTTCCTCTTCTGGGAAGTGATGCTCATTCCCATGTACTTGCTCATCGGCATTTGGGGGCACGACCGTCGCATTTACGCTGCCATTAAATTCATTCTCTACACGATGGCAGGCTCCATCCTCATGCTGGTCGGCATCATTTGGCTCTATAACGCGACTGGCACGTTCGACCTGCCATCGATTCAGCAGGCGCTTCAAACCGGTGCTCTCGTTCTTCCTCGCGGTACGGAAACACTTCTCTTCCTCGCTTTTTTCGTGGCCTTCGCCATCAAAGTACCGCTGTTCCCTTTCCACACCTGGCTGCCTGACGCGCACGTGGAAGCACCCACGGCAGGATCGGTGATGCTCGCGGGAGTTCTGCTGAAAATGGGCACGTACGGCATGATCCGCTTTTGCCTGCCGCTCTTCCCGGAGGCATCGCGCCGTTTCGCGCCCGCCATTGCTGTCCTTGCCATCATCGGCATCATTTACGGCGCGCTGGTCGCACTCGTTCAGCCAAACCTCAAAAAGCTCGTCGCCTATTCCAGCGTCAGCCACCTCGGTTTTGTTGTGCTCGGCATTTTTGCGTTCCACACAGTTTCCATGCAAGGCGCGGTCTTCCAGATGCTCGCTCACGGCATTTCCACCGGCGGCCTCTTTTTGCTTGTCGGCATGCTTTATGACCGCCGCCACACGTTCGAGATGTCCCAGTTCGGCGGCTTGGCCACGCCCATGCCGCGCCTCGCCGCGTTCTTCCTGTTCGTAGCGCTCTCTTCGCTTGGCCTGCCCATGCTCAATGGCTTCGTCGGCGAATTCCTGATCTTGCTCGGCACATATCAGGTGCATTGGAACTGGTCCGCCTGGGCCGCTCTTGGAGTGATTCTCTCGGCGTGCTATTTGCTGTGGGCTTACCAAAAGGTTTTCTTCGGCGAAATTACCGTCGAGAAGAATCGCACGCTGCCGGACGCTTCCGCTCGCGAGCGCGCGATTCTCGTCACCATGGCCGTCATCACGCTCTGGATGGGCATCGGTTCGGTCTTTATCACTAGCCGCACGGCGCCCGCCAGCCAGTCCGTGATCGACCAAATGACCCGTCCGCCGCGCGCGTACGATGCGATTGCGCCCACGAAACTTGCGCCGCAGCAGGACAATGCGCCCAACGCTGTGCCGAGCGCCGCCGAAAAACAAAACTCACTGGAAAGGCTCGGAACCCGCTAAATGTCCGCGTTCCCCAGCACGACAGATTTGCTCCTCGTATTGCCGGAACTCATTTGGTGCGGCTTTGGCGCGCTCCTGATGCTGCTTCAGCCTTTCGTGCGCAGCCGCAAAGTCCTGACGTTTATCGCCGTTGCCGGAGCTCTCCTCGGCATCATGGGCAACTTTTATGCGGTCCATAATCCTGGCTCCGCATTCTCCGGCCTCGTTGCCGCCGATCCATTCAGCATCTTCTTTAGCCATCTCGTCGGGCTGGTCGCCGTGCTCGTCATTCTCGCAGCGGCGCCGTACCTTGACCGCGAACGCCTGGCCGATGCGGAATTCTACGCTCTCATCCTATTCGCCACCGCCGGTATGGGCGTACTCGCCTCCGCGCAAGAGCTGCTCACCGCTTTCATTGGCCTTGAGCTGAGCTCCATATCTAGCTACATCCTCGCAGGCTACCGACGCGACACGCTCAAGTCCGGCGAATCCTCGATGAAGTATTTCCTTCTCGGCTCCTTCGCCACGGCCTTTTTTCTCTATGGCATCGCGCTCGTCTATGGCGTCACTGGCACCACCAATCTTCTGCGAATGGATGCCGCCGATCCCACAAGCACCATGTTGAAGCTCGGTCTAGCGCTGATCCTCATCGGCCTCGGCTTCAAGGTCGCCGCCGCGCCTTTCCAGATTTGGACGCCGGACGTTTACGAAGGCGCTCCCACGCCGGTCACTGCGCTATTTTCCGCGGGCCCCAAAGCCGCGGCCTTTGCGCTGCTCCTGCGCATCTTTGCCGACATGCATGCCGCCACGCAGTTCTGGTTCTGGGCGTTCTGGATCATGGCCGTGCTCACGATGTTTGCGGGAAATCTTGGTGCGCTGCTGCAGACCAACGTCAAGCGCCTCCTGGCCTACAGCTCAATCGCGCACGCGGGTTACATCCTTGTAGCGTTCGCTGCCGTCACGAATCTCTCCGCGGATACGGAAATCGGCGCGAGTCCCGCCTATGCAGCCGTACTCTTTTATTTGCTGACCTACGCCCTCGTAAAAGTCGGCGCCTTCACCATCGTCTCGCAATTCGGCGGCGCCGGCGAAAAGCACCTCCAGCTCGACGATTTCGCCGGCCTCGGCGAGCGCCAGCCTGTGGTGGCCGCCGTCCTCTCGCTTTTCTTGCTTTCGCTTCTCGGCCTTCCGGTCACTGCCGGCTTCCTCGGCAAGTTCTACATTTTCAAAGCCGCCGTCGACTCGCACCTCATCTGGCTAGCCGTCATCATGGCCGTCAACAGCGTCATCGGCGCCTACTACTACATTCGCCTGATTGTAGTGATGTACATGCGCGAACCGAGCGCGGAAATCGCCGCAACCCCGCCCGCTCGATTCCCGCTGTCTGTAAACATGGTTCTTGCCATCACCGCCTTCGGAACCATTTTCCTTGGCCTGCTCCCCAGCAAAACCCTAAACTACCTCCTCCAAGCTACTCTCATCAACCGCTAGAAGGCCTTCCCGTTTTGTTTCCCGCCCTAAGATCAGGGAATTATATAGATGACTGCTGACAGAAAACAAAGGACTTATTTCATTTCGTGGCCAGGTGTTTGTTTAGGATTACTTTTGTCTCAAAAACGGAATTACCTCCGTCAATCTAGAGCACGTTCAAGGTGACATGACCGCAATCGCTAGGGTTAGATCAAAAAATCGTTTGTGAAAACTCACAGAAAATTTTTGATTTTAAATATGAACGCGTCAGTGTTGTGTTTGCATGGTGTGGGATAACACATGCCATGAATGAATCGGGGGAGATGATTTAAGAGAATCGGGAGTCGGGTATATAATTCCCCAAGATTACCCTTGCTTTTTTTCATTTTGTGCTACGCTTCGTGGTGTAAGGATTTGTATCTCGAGCGCGGCAGCCCCTCTGCCGCCTTTTTTATTTCTTAGGACGTCCTGTCCGCTGTTCAGTTAAATGTTTTAAAATGAATCGATCGAGAAACCACGTGTTTGCCGTGTTTTGCCGGTTTTTCTGGCCCCGCAACCCCTTTAGAATGAACACTTCCAGGAAGTCTCCGCATATGCCCATTCTAAACTCCCTAGAAACGTTAAGCCCTTTAGAATCCGCACTTACGAAAAAAGGGGGGAGGGGGTAAGGGTAAACAAAAGACCCGCAAGCTTTCGCCTCCGGGCCTTTTCAATTCCGCGTAATTGATACGCGATTACAGCTTCGAGTAGAGGAGGAATCCCAACGCAAAGGTGAACAGCGTGAGCGTCTCGACGAACACGAGACCGAGAATCATGGCCGCGCGAACGCCGCCGGCCGCTCCGGGGTTCCGCGCGATGCCTTCGCAGGCCGCTGCCGCAATCCGGCCCTGTCCCAAGCCACCGCCAAACGCCGCGACGGCTACGCCGAAGCCCACCGCGATCACGAGAGTGGTCGGGTTGATCGGCGGCTTTGCCGCTTCTGGTGCTGCTTGCGCGAACGCCGCCGGTGCAATGACGAGCACCGCGATGAGCGCGATCAAAATAACTGCTGCTTTCTTCATAGCTTCCTCCTCATGAATTGCCGCCAGGAGGTGGTTCCCGGACACCGTGCAGCCGGGCTCACGCTGGAGCGGCTAACAAATCCGCGTCGCGAAAATCGTTAGTGCTCGTCCGCCGTAGCCAAGCCGATGTAAACGGCTGGCAAAATGGCGAAGACGTACGTCTGCACGACGGACACGAACACGTGCAGGAGAATAAAAGCGATGGGAGCCAACGCCGGGAACACGCCCAATACGATGCCCGCGATCGCGGACTTCGTACCGGCCCAGACCGCGAGTCCCGTAAACAGGCCCAGAAACAATCCATAGATCAAATCGCTAGCGAAAATGTTGGCCCAGAGACGCACCGTGAGCGAGAGCAAACGCGCCGTGGTGCTGATGATTTCAACTGGAAACATCAGCGGAGACAGCCAAGCCACTGGCCCGGAAAAGTGCTTCGCGTATCCCAGCGGGCCATGATGCTTCAGCCCCTGCCAGTTGAAATAGGCAAATGTGATGATCGCGCAACCCAGGGGAACTGTTACGTTCGCTGTCGGCGCGCGCAAAAACGGAAACGCGCCGAAAAGATTCGCCAGCAAAATGAAGAGCGCCACGGTTCCCACCATCGGCACGTACCTTTGCCAGTGATGGCCCGCGTTTTCTTCCAGCACATCATTGATTCCGAAACCCATCGGGTTCGTGAGCAACAGTTCCGCGATTTGTTGTGAAGCTCCCGGCCGCTCGACCGACAAGCGCGCTCTCAGCAAGAGCGCCAGCACCGTGCCTAGAACAAGAACCGTCAGCGCCATCACTACATGCTCGGGGATAGGTGTGTCGGGATAGCTCGGCGTGATGTGCAGCGCCCTGAGCAGGGCAAGGGCCGGCGCTCCCAGGATCTGATTTACAAGATGTGTCAACCAACTTACGTGATGTTCCATTCCCTATTCCGTCGGACGCAGGATTTCGTAAACACTTGCGGCGATTGTCGCGGCTCCTAAGGCACACAAACCAACTACCATGCTCGCAAGGGGAACTTTCAGATACTCAAAAATAACATACACGCAGAAGGCTATCAAGCCGTAGCGGAACATGAGGCGGAACCATGTTCCAAAGGGGATTCGCGGCTTGGCGAACCCTTCTTGCGCTGTTGCGGCCACGATTAACGCATCCAAACCCCGCTTCAGCGAGCGGAAATTCAGCCACGCCAGCACTGTGCCAATCGCCAAGCCCTCTGCCCAAACTGGGTGGCGCAGGATTGCCACGATGATCGCCGTTGCTCCGCCGAGAACTAGCGTCAACCAAGCAATCCGCTGCTCCGTGCGTGCAGAATTTGCCGATGCGGCCGCTTCGTTCGCTCCGGTTGTGGATTGCTCGGCCCTTTCCATCGCCATTAGCCGGGCAGACGCCTCAGGATCTCGCGCAATCCCGCGAAAAATCCCAGTCCGCCAAAAACAAACATGAAGATGAACCTGGTGTGCAGCCAGTGGTCGATAAAATATCCCAGGCCGCCCCCAATGACGACCGCGGCGACAAATATGATTGGCAGTTCCATCGCCATGGCAAACTGGGAGCCGGCGTCTTTTCCCCTCGGCGCGGAGGTGGGTGCTGAGTCTGTCTTGTTTGGATTATTGTCCAAGATTATTGTCCAAAGGCGTAGCGCGCTATGCGCAGGAAGGGTTCAGGATACAACCCCGCGGCGAGTGACACAAACACAGCCACGGTCAGCGCGATAGTCTGGCCGCTGCTTATGGTCATGCGCGCCGCTTCGAGGGCTGGTGCATCGGCGAGCGGCTTTTTCAAGGCATGCGCCGCGACGCGGCCGTAGTAGTAGACGCTGAGCAGCGCGTTGACGACTGCAAACGCCGCGAGTTCCGGATGTGGCGCCGCGAGCAGCGCCTTCACAATGAAATACTTCGCCAGAAAACCGGCCGTGGGCGGAATGCCCGCAAGCGTCATCATGAAAACGAGTAAAAGCAGCGCTGCCACAGGACTTCGCCAGAACAAGCCGTCCAAGTCGCGCAATTCTGTTGCGGCACTCCCGCGCTGCTGAAGTACAATCAATATTCCGAACGCGCCCGCCGTCATAAAAACATTTACGCCCAGGTAGTACATCATGCCGCTGAAACCGGCCTCATTCCCAGCCACCAGGCTAAGCAAAATGAATCCGCTCTGCGCCACGCCCCCATACGCGAGCAGCCGCTTCACTTTGGTCTGCCGCATTGCGGCGATGTTTCCCCACAGAAGCGATACGATTGCCGCTCCGCCCCAGACGTGAAGCCATTTCTCATGAGCGAATAAGAACAAGAAGGAAAAAAATCGCAGAAGCAACGCAAAGCCTGCGGTCTTCGCGCCCATTCCCAAGAACCCGGCAATCGGCGTTGGAGCCGATTCGCAAACAGCGGGCGCGAACCAATGGAGTGGCGCCGCATCGATCAGAAAAAAGGCCCCAGCGGCAAGCAAACCAAGCGCCAGCGCGGAAGGCCACGCCGTAAGCCCGCCAAATGGCACGCCATTATTCAAACGAACCTCGAGGATCGCTCCCATTCGTCCGAGATTCGTCGTTTGATAGAGCCTTTGAAGCAGCAGAAAACCGCCAACCAAGGCAAACGAGCTGCACGCCCACTGAAACACATAGCTTCGCGCAGCGTTTTTCATCCGCTGCTCGCCCTGGGCAAATCCGGTCAAGAGAAAGCAGCTCAGTCCCAAAGTCTCCAACCCCAGCAACACAACGATCAAGTCGACTCCCGAAACCATCAGCATCATGTCCGCGCAAGCAAACAAAATCAGCGCGTAATACGCTCCGCGTTCCTCCGCTTCGATCTCCAGATAGCGTACGGAAAGCAAAATAATCAACGCGGTAGCGGCCAGAAAGAGCGCCGCGAAAAATAGAAAGAATGGATCGACCAGCACGCTCTGATGAAGGCCAAGAAGTCCCGGCGACTCGGGATTGACGTCCCGCAGCGCCTGAATCTTTCCGTGCTGCACGTACAGCGTAAATCCGCTGAACGCCGTCCCCGCAAGCGCGAGCAATGCGTTCCAGTGTTTCTCGTTCGTCGCGAGCCACCGATTGATCAGCAAAATCCCGCACGCAAACAGCACTAGCTCCATCTCCGGGAGAATGAGCGATCCATCTCCACTGAGAAATCCGTGCACGACGTTTATGAGGGTGTGGATCATGCAACAGGGGGATTCCGCTGCGAACGCCAAAGCGGAATCCAATGCGGCTTTGCCGCTATTTTTCGAACAGCAATTCTCCTGCGCGATGTGTTGCCTTGACCACGGCCTTGATGAGCGTCACCCGCAGCTTGCCTTCTTCCAGTTCCAAAATGCCATCAATCGTGCAGCCCGCCGGTGTCGTCACGGCATCCTTCAACAGCGCCGGATGATCGCCCGTCTCCAGCACCACGCTCGCCGCGCCCTTCATCATCTGCGCCGCAAGCAGCGTCGAAACATCGCGCGGCAATCCCACTTTCACGCCCGCTTCCGTGAACGACTCCAAAATAATGTACGCAAACGCCGGCCCGCTCGCCGAAAGCCCCGTCACGGCATCCATATTCTTCTCGTCCACGACGACTGTACGCCCCACCGCGTCAAACATCGCCCGCGCTGTCTCCAAATGTTCCACCCCGGCGTGTGCGCCCTTGCAAATCCCCGTCATCCCGCAACCCACCGCCGAACAAGTGTTCGGCATCGCCCGCACCACCGGCACATTCCCGCCCACGTGCTGCTCGATATAGCTCGTCGGTACGGAAGCCGCCACTGAAATCACCAGTGTTTTCTCGCTCAAATCCTGTGCAATCTCTTTCAACACCTCGCCAACCACCTGCGGTTTGACGCCCAGCAGCACGATGTCCGCGCCATGCACGGCTTTCCGATTTTCCGTGCTCACGCCGATGCCAAGCTCTTTTGCCAGCGCCGCAGCCTTCTCAGCATGCTTCACGGTGGCCGTAACGCGCTTCGCCGAAAACAGCTCCTGCTTCAGGTACGCTCGCAGCAAGATCCCGCCGAGCTTCCCCATCCCCAAAACCGCCAGCTTCTTGTCCGTAAGTTTTTGCGCCATAGTGCAAACATTGTTGACGACGCACGCACGCGCGTCAACCACCGTTTCGCCGCCTCTTCGGGTACAATGCCGCCCGCGTGGGTGTACGATTCTCCCGCGGAGGCTTCTCCAACTTGCGCCGTCTCTCGCATTTGTTGCCAATCGGCCTTCTACTCGCTGCCGCTCTGCCATTCTTCGTTGGCAGTTCTCAGGAAGCAAAGCTCTCGTCGGCTCTCAATGTCACCAAGGACGTCGCCGTTTCGATGCGCGATGGTGTCGTCTTGCGCGCGGACGTCGTACTCCCCAGCGCTTCCGGGCGATTCCCCAGTCTCGTCTACCGCACACCGTACGGCAAACAGTTCGCCCTCAGAGAGGGCTCAACGTTTGAAAAAGCGGTTGCCCGTGGTTACGCAGTCGTAATACAAGACGTCCGCGGCCGCTACGCCTCCGACGGAGATTTCTCCCCGTATCAAAACGAGGGCCGCGACGGCTACGACACTATCGAATGGGCCGCCCGCCAATCCTGGTCGGACGGGAACGTTGGCACGTTCGGCCTTTCCTATCCGGGGGCCGTCCAGTGGCTCGCCGCCGTCGAGAATCCACCACATCTCAAAGCCATGGTCCCCGCCATGACTTTCTCCACTCCGCGCAATTTCTTCTATTCCGGCGGCGTCTTCGACGGCTCGTGGCTCGACTGGATCTGGTTCAACATCGCCCCGGACGCCCGTCGTCGCAAAAATCTCCCCGGGCCGCAAACGCGCAAAGAAGCCGCTGCATCCTGGAAGCAAGATCACGAACACGTACAAAACTTCCTGCCGTTGCGCGATCTCCCCGATCTGAAGCAAGTCGCGCCTTTCTATTACGAATGGCTTTCGCATCCGCCCGCCGATTCCTGGTGGGACTGGTCGGAGTTGCGCAATAAATACCATCGCGTGCACGCCGCGGTCCTAAATTTTTCAGGCTGGTACGACGAAGCCTACGGCCCCGACGGCGCGACAATAAATTTCAACGGCCTGCTTGCGGCCCGCCGCAGCGAAAAAGATCCCCGCACTCATACGATGATCGGTCCCTGGACCCACGGCGGCCAGGACGAATCCAAATCCGGCGAGCGCGATTTCGGTCCCGCTGCTCCCATCGATTACGACGAACTAATCCTCCGCTGGATGGACCATTATCTTCGTAACATCGACAACGGCGTCGACCGCGCAAAACCCGTTCGCCTTTTCGTTATGGGAGACAACGCCTGGCGCGATGAAGATTCCTGGCCACTAACGCGGGCGAAAGAAACTTACTATTACTTGAACACATCGGGAACCGCTTCCCGCATCGGGACGCTGAATTCTTCCCTGCTCGTGCCGTCCGCTCGGACCTCCGAGTTCGTTTCCGATCCCGCGTATCCGCTAACCGACCCCTACACCGAGTACGGCGCGCATGACTATCGCGCGTTTGCAGGCCGCGATGATGTTCTCGTCTTCGACACTATGCCTCTCCAGGGCGACACCGAAGTCACCGGCCCGATCCGCGCGGAAATGTTCGTCTCCGCCGACGTCCGCGACTTCGATCTTTGGGTCCGCCTGCTCGACGTCGCTCCCGACGGAACCGCCTTCAATCTAATGAGTCCCGGTCTCGATATCCTCCGCGCCAGCTACCGCAACGCCTCGCTCAAACCCGAACCGCTCACTCCCGGCAAAGTCTATCTGCTCAACCTAGATCGCCTGCTCACCAGCAACGTCTTTCGCTCGGGTCATCGCATCCGCGTGCAAATTTCCGCGGCCTTCTCACCGCATTTTTCGCGAAATCTCCAAACCGGCGAATCCGAAATCACATCCTCGCAAACGCAACTCGGCCACATCCGCATCTACCACGAAGCGGAACACTCCTCTCGAATTGTTATGCCTATTATTCCGCGCGCGAAGTAGTAGAAAAATTAATCGTGCCGCGCTCCGTGCAGCACGTGCACCGCATGCGGCAAGAGATGCGCCACCGCGTCCAGCGACTCCGCCGCGCCCTTAGGACTTCCCGGCAGATTCACGATTAGGGTCTTCGCTCGAACCGCCGCCATTCCCCGCGAAAGCACCGCCGTTGGCGTCAGTTCCGATCCTTTACGCCGCATCTCTTCCGCAATTCCAGGCACAATCAGGTCCGCGACCGCTTCTGTCGATTCCGGCGTATTATCTCGCGGCCCAATCCCCGTTCCGCCAGTTGTCAGAATCAAATCCACTCGCCCGGAGTCCGCCAATTCCCGCAACTGCTCTCGAATGTTCGCCGGATCATCCGAAACGCGCAGCACCGAAGTCACTTCCCAATTCAACCCCCGGCAGACGGAGACCACCGCGGGCCCTGACAAATCTTCGCGTTCCCCTCGCGCAACTGTATCGCTGATGGTGAGCACTGCGACGCGCATCAGGCAGGTTACTTCGTTTCCACAGGGTCGCGGTTCGCTTCATCCATCAACCGCATCGCTTCCATCAAGAGACCAGTCGTATTTCGCGTCGTCGTTGTCCGCGTCGAAGCATTCGCCGCGTTGAAATCAATCTCGAATTCGCCAGCCGTCCAGAGCACCACTCGATAAACCGCGTCATCGCCTTCGACTTTTCCGCTCTTCGCGTCGCGGCACTGTCCGTTTGCAAAATAGAGCTCGCCCTGTTCGCCGTTGTGCTGCACAACCAACCGGCAAGACTTCTGCCCCATCTCCAGCGATTGCATCAAATCGATCATGCTCATCTCTTCGAGCCGTCCCTGAATCACGCCCGGCCGCGAAGCTCGCTTCTGCAATTTCTCCAGGTGCAAACGGTCGACAACTTTCTTCGCAATCCGCACCAAATCCTTCACGAGAAACGGCTTCGTGACAAAATCCTCGACGCCATCCACCAGTGGCCGCAGCCGCTCCTCGATATCCGCCCGGCTAGCCATGAACAAAAACGGAATATGCCGCGTCGCCTCGCGCCCATGCAGCTTTTCAAAAAGTTGGCGGCCGTCGAGACCAGGCATTTTGTAATCGCAGAGAATCACGTCCGGCGGCGTGTCAATGACCTTCAGCAGCGCATCCGCGCCGTCCGAAGCCGTTTCGACCTCGCAATACGGCTCCATGCCCTTAACAACCAAATCCCTAACCAGCGGATTATCGTCCGCTACCAGCAATTTAACGGTTTTTCCGCCCGCGGCGCTCATCGACCCCGGCTCCGGGTCGTTTTCTTATGATTATTCTTGTGATTGCGCGCGACCGCAGCCTTCGCGCCGCGAAAAAAGTCTCCGCTCTTCCCGCCGGTCTTTTCGACGAGAACAATCCCGCTGATTTCCATCCCTTTATCGAGGGCTTTACACATGTCGTAGACCGTGAGGGCCGCGGCAGTAACGGCGACCAGCGCTTCCATCTCGACCCCTGTCTGGGCTGTCGCCGTAACTTCGGAGCGAACTTCAACGCCATTTTGGCACAGCCGCGCAGTCACATCAATGTGCGTCAGCGGCAGCGGATGACAAAGAGGTATCCACTCCGCCGTCCTCTTTGCCGCCGCCATCCCCGCGATCCGCGCCACCTCCAAGGGATTCCCCTTCGGATTCTTCAACCGTCTCACAGCCCGCACCACCGCTGGGCTCATCTTCACAAACCCCTGCGCCACTGCCGTCCGCGTCGTCACCACCTTCTCCGACACGTCCACCATCCTCACCTCTCCCCGGCTCCCGTAGTGTGACAACTTCCCCATTCTGCTCTTCTCGACCTCTGTGTCTCGGTGCCCTCTGTGTAAAATCCTTTTCTTAAGTATTTTCCCTCGCCCACCTCACATCAAATCTCTTCTCACCATCACTTCCACTCTCGCTCCAACCTCTACCCTTTCCTTCTCCGCCGGTACCACCACATAACAATTCGCTCTCGCCAGCGCCGACACATCGCCCGACCCTTGCCACTTCAAAACCTTCACTTCTCTCCCCGCCCCTTGCCCTTCCATCCGCGCCGGCAAAAAGTGCGTCACTTCCGGCTTTTCGTGCAAAGCCTCGCCCAGCCGCGCTTCCACGATCGGCAACGCCCGCGCGTCCGCCCCACTCAACAGATCCACCGCCGGCGCCACAAACAATTCAAACGTCACCATCGTCGACAGCGGATTCCCCGGCAATCCAAACACAAATTTCTCCCCACACTTCCCAAACACCGCCGGCTTCCCCGGCCGTATCGCCACCGCATCAAAATAAAATTCCGTCTTCATCTCCCGCAGCACCTTCTCCACCAAATCGTACTTTCCCATCGAAACTCCGCCAGACAAAACAAGCAAATCCTCCTGCAGCCCCCGCCGAATCTTGGACGACAAATCGTCCTCGCGGTCCATCGAGTTCCCCAGCAAAACAGGCCTCCCGCCAGCCAGCCGCACCTGTGCCGCCAATGACACACTGTTGCTGTTTCGAATCTGAAATCGCCCCGGGATGCTATCCACCGGCACGATCTCATCCCCGGTAGAAAGAATCGCTACCCGCGGCTTTGAGGCGCACTTCAGCTCCGCCGCCCCCACCTGCGCCGCCAGCGCCAGTTCCGCATAACCCAGCCGCATCCCCGGTGTCAAAAGCGTTTGCCCCGCCCGCGCCTCGCTCCCCCGCGGCACAAAATTTTGCCCCGCCACGGCTTCGCGTTCGAATCGCACCTCATCCCCATCTCGCTTCGTGTACTCGATCATGACCACGGCGTCCGCCCCCGACGGCACGGCCGCTCCTGTCATGATCTGCACGCAAGTCTCCGCCCACAATTCCTTCGTGACGCGGTCGCCGGCCTTAATCTCCCCGGTACACTTCAGCGTCGCTCCTGCCTTCGCATCCGCCGCAAACACCGCATACCCGTCGCGTGTAGCCCGGTTAAACGGCGGATACTCCCGATCCGTCTTCACCTCCTGCGCCAACACAAACCCCAGCGCATCCCCCACGTGCACCTGTTCCGTACCGCGCGGACCCTTCTTCTCTGTTAATTTTTCAATGACCTTCTGGCGTGCTTGCTCGTAGGTGAGCATCGGTAGCTATTTCTGGAAGCCTTCGCTTTGCCTATCCTGTGTTTTTCTTACTCTTCGCTGCGTCTCTGCGCCCCTCTGCGTTAAATTCTTTTCTTAGCTTTTTTTTCCCTCTTCCTCTTCTTTTCCCTTCCTACAACCACCGCGCCAACAAAGTCCCCGCCGGCACAATCGTCGCATCCCGCTCTGGCCCCGTAGAAATCATCCCGATCTCCACTTGCAAAAAATCCCCAATAAACCGCAAATAATCCAAAGCCGCCTTCGGCAATTTCGCCCCATCCTTCACTCCGTAAGTCGTCTCGCACCATCCAGGCAGCGTCTTGTATTCCGGCACAACCTGCTCGTACTCCTCCGCCAAAGCAGGCATTTCTTTCAAAGTTTTTCCCTTGTACTTATACCCGACGCACACCTGAATCTCGCGCTGCGTATCAAACACATCCAACTTCGTCACCACAAGCGAATCAATCCCATTAATCATCTTCGCGTAACGCAACACCATAAGATCCAGCCACCCGCATCGTCGAGCTCGCCCCGTCACCGCCCCAAACTCTTTCCCCCGCTCGCGCACTTCCTGAGCCTCCAACTCCGGCATCTCCGTTGGAAATGGCCCGCCGCCCACCCGCGTCGTGTAAGCCTTTGAAATTCCCAGCACATTCTTGATTTTTGTCGGCGGCACGCCCACGCCAGTCGTCGCTCCTCCAGAAATCGCGCTAGAAGACGTAACATACGGATACGTCCCGTGATCGATATCCAACATCGTCCCCTGCGCGCCCTCAAACAAAACCGACTTCCCTTCATCCAAGGCCCGATTCACCAATTCCGCCGTATCGCAAATATATCCGCGAATCTTCTCGCCCAACTTCAAAGTCGCTTCCACTTCATGCGAAAAATCAATGTCCGCCCCGTAAGCGCCCTTCGCCAGCCGGTTTTTCTCCGCGACAACTCGCGCCGCTTTTTTTCGAAACAATTCCGGCTCCAGCAAATCGCACATCCGCAACCCGCGGCGCGCCATCTTGTCTTCGTACGCCGGCCCAATCCCCCGAGAAGTTGTCCCAATCTTGTCCGCGCCGCGCGCCCCCTCAGCCGCCTTATCCAATTCGCGGTGATACGGAAAAATCAAATGCGCGCGATTGCTGATGTGCAACCGCCCCTTCACATCAATTCCCGCCTTCGCCAAAGCCTCAATCTCCGCCACCAAGGCCGCCGGATCCACCACCACACCCGTCCCAATCACCGCCTGCTGCTTCGGCCGCAAAATCCCGCAGGGAATCAACTGCAAGACATACCGATCTTTTCCAATGATGACAGTATGCCCCGCATTATGTCCCCCCGCGACGCGCGCAATAAAATCAAACGAGCCCGCAAGGTAGTCCACGACCTTGCCTTTGCCTTCATCACCCCACTGCGCGCCAACAACCACGACAGATTTCATCCAGGCCCTCTCCTAAGTAGAACAGGCACTCCTGCCCGTTCTCTTTCGCCTCTTCTCAACAACACCAACCACACCTCATCGCCTCAATGATCACTTCATCTAAACTGCGTTGGAATTCCCCGAAAACGGCAGGTTGCTATCGTAAGCTCGCCCGCGCCCTCAACGCAAGCACGTGGCAGACGCCTCCGCAGCCCGTAGTTTCATTGCATCACGCACAAAGCCCGTTTATCCTGTGCGCTCACAAAGGAGCTTCGTCTCCATGCGAACACTTACTCTTGCCTTCTCACTCGCGTCTCTCGCAGCAGCGCCCGCGGCCCTGGCCCAGGACCCGGTATCCGTCGATCCCGCCGACGTGAAAGTCGCATTCGAGAACGAACAGATTCGTGTCTTGCATGCGCGGTACGCGCCGCACCAGAAAATCGCTATGCATTCGCATCCATCCCGTGTGGTCGTCTACATCACGGACATACACGCCCTTGTCACCCCCGCAAGCGGTGCAACGGAGGAGTTGCGTTATAAAGCTGGTGATTCGCGATGGTCTGAGCCCGTGACCCATTCCGTGGAAAATCTCGAGGACACGCCATTTGAGATCGTTGAAATCGAGCTGAAAAACGCCGCCGCTGCCGCCGCGCCCGTTCCCACACCCGGCGGTTCCACCGCCGCTTTGACCGAGCCCGTTCCTGTCGATAAGGAACCGTACCACCACTTTGTTTTCCAAAATCAGTACGTCCGCGTCCTCGACGTCCTATTCGCTGTCGGCGAAACCTCTCTGTTCCATACGCACAGCAACGACAACGTCGGCATTCCCATCAGTGGAGACAAAACGCAATCCCAGCCCGCCGGCGGCGAGTGGAGCGAAGTGCAAGACGTCAAGCCCGGCTCTGCCGGTTTTCGCAAGGCCCGCGGACAGGCCTACACACATCGCGTGCGCAGCGCCGGAAAACTTCCGTTCCACGTCATCGACGTCGAAGTCTTTCCCTGACGCTCACGCGAGTTTTTTCGCAACATGCGGCAATAGCGAGTGGTGGGTCAGTTTCCGATAATGCGACGCAATACAAAGGGGGGGTTGACAACTTGACCAACGAACATATCGGGTTCGAGGATTACTTCCGAGTAGCCGACTAATCGGGACTTACAGCACGCAAGCGCACTCTCCCTGGGATGAACGATCAACTGGATTGACCATGGTTTGGAGGTTGATCGCCGATTCTCCTAGTGGAAGTTCTCGACGAGCACGATGTCGCTGCGGTAGTCGTCGAGCTGAGGATAGAGAACATAGCGGCCGTTTGGGGAGACCGACAGTCCAGGGAACGCGCCGCCACCGCTAATCTTGAATATCGGGCGTACTTTCCTGGTGGAGAAGTCGAAGTAGTTGAGTGTCAGGATATCGTTCCTCGGAAAGAAATAAACACCGCCTTGAACAATGTCCCAGTTCGCCAGGAAGGATAGCGGCGGCACGCCGTCCACGCGTGATTCCGTGCCCGTGGGATTGAGCGACGCCGTGTGCAGCGTGTAGTTAGTTCCGCTGTTCTCGGCAAAGTAAAGTGTTTGTCCATCCGGGGACTCCAGGGGCCAATAACCCCGGGCGTTGGTCAAAACCTCGGACTTACCGCCTTCCGGTGAGACGCGGTATATCCTTTCTCCCGCGGCATCGTTGCCGCCACCCATGAAGTAGATCCACTTGCCATCATGCGACCAGCTAGGAATGGATGCACCAGGCGTATCGGTGCTTAATTTCCTGGGCGTCCTCTCAACTATATCGACGATATAGACATCCGCTCGAATCTGCCCGTCGGGTGTCTTGATGCGGGAATCGAACGCGACCTTACGGCTGTCCGGCGACCAGGACGGACTGCCCGTGGCCAGTCCTCTGAGATTCGACAATTGGACGACGTTCTGGCCGTCGGGATCGCTTGTCCAGATTTCCGGTGGGCCACCGCGATTGGAGGCAAAGGCGATGTGCCTTCCGTCCGGCGAATACTTTGGGCAAAACTGATCGCGCGTCGTGGAAATCAATTTTACGGGAGGAGCGTCGGGATGCACCAGGTCTCCTCGCCAAATGTTGTTTTTGACACCAGAGTTCACCACGAAGGCCAAGCGGCCGCCGTTCGCAGAAAAGGCGTCTGAAAAATGGCTGTGTGGAATGACCATTCGATCCCGAACGGAGCCGTTCGCCAAGTCGAGCTCGCGAAGAACCGCCTGTTCTGTGCCGGTGTGCGACTCAGCGAAAAGCAAGGTCTTGCTATCGGGCAGCCATTCCAATCCTTTCAACCATCCAGAAGACTCCTTGATGATCCGCGGCGCGCGACCATCCGCGGTAGCGACGGACAAACCGAACTCACCCTCGCGTGAAGCAAGAGAACACGCATAGGCCAACTGCTTTCCGTCGGGCGAGAAAGCTGGCAATACTTCTTCGACGCATTTATCGTCATGGTCGATCGGGGTGCTCTGCAGTGTTTCGAGCGAAAGAAGCTGTAATCTTTTGTGACCACCGGGAAAAGGCGAGTCCGCGAACGCGATGGTTTTGCCATCCGGAGACCAACTGATATGCATCGACCTATCGAATGATGCGTTGGTCGAGCGTAATTTCCTTACCGCGCCGCCTTGTGCGGCCACGACGTAAATGCCTCCCCCATCCTTGGCGACTCGTTGAAAGGCGATCTGCGTGCCGTCCGGAGACCACGTGGGCGCAAGGTGCACGGCCGGATCGTTGGTAAGTCGCAGCAGGTTCTCATTTCCGATGGTCTTGACGTAAAGGTCGAAGGCCGTGAAGTGTTGCTCGCCGGTCCACTCGAACACGACTCGCGAGCCATCCGGAGAGATTGCCGGGAAATCGGCCCATCCGGGAAGAGCCGTGAGAGGGACCGGGGCGAGAGATTGTACCGGACTGGGTTGAAGCCATTTCAGATACGCGAGCGTGCCGACGGCGATGCAAACGGCCACGGCAGAAAGCCAAGCAGCCAATTTCCGCAAAGGCAAAAACGCAGCGACGGTTGGCGGCGGCGGCGTGAGAATCGAGGGCGACAGTGCCGCTGGAGCAGCGCCGGATGCGGACCCATGCGTGGCAGGGCCAGCAAGTTCGAGTTGCGTTTTCTCCTGGTGTCGCGCTGGCGGACACGGCAACTGGCGCACTGCGCCAGTGAACCGATAACCGCGCTTGGGAACGGTCTCAACGTAGGGAGGATCATCCCCTAGGGCCTTCCGCAAGAGTGAAATATTGTTGGTTAAATTGCCCTCTTCGACGAAAGAATCGGGCCACAGCGCCCTAATCAGCTCATCCTTCTCCAGCAGGTGTCCGCTGTTTCGGACCAAGAGCACCAGTGTGTCGAACGCTTTGGGCGTGAGAACTACAACCTCATTGCGGCGCCATAACTTGCGCTCGGCAGGTTCCAGGCGGAAGGGACCGAACTCGTAAAGCTCAGCCGTATCCTGACCGAAAGCCCCTGTAGCTGCGAACAGAGGTTCGCGAATGTTCTTTGAGCCAGCTCGCCGGCCAGTTTCGTCGCTCATGGCCTCTCCTGATCGCTGTGAGAATTCTTAGAGAAATTTCAGAGCCCGCCGAGAGGACTTCGAGGGGCTGCCTGCCGTGAGATATGCGGAGAGCGTCCGGAATGCCCGGATTCTAGCACGGCCTATCGGTCGCTTAAAAGTTCTTTAAAACTGGGAGGTAGTTACATCATGACTAGATTCTTTGCATCTTTCGCTTTGGCCGCAGTGGCATTTGCTTCAGCGCCTCAGGCTCTCAAGGCAGCAGACCCGCCGTGCCCGCTTCTTGACGCAACAAAGCACGGAACCTACGTGGTATACGGCACCGGTACCGTAGTCGGCGTCGGACCGGCGGTCGCGGTCGGCGAGATCACTTACGACGGACACGGAAACACTCAGGCAACCTTCACGCTGAACGTTAACGGCAATGTGCAGACGCACACCGGTGTGCCCGGAACATACACAATTAATTCCGACTGCACGGGAACGTCCCTGGAAGCCGGTGCCCATTACAGTTTCGTTGTTTCCCCGGACGGAAATACAACGACGTGGATGGAGACTGACCCTGGCACCGTCGTCAGCGGCACTGAAGTCCGTTTGAAGCCGGTCGAAGACGTCGACGCTAAGTTCCGCTCGGGAAACAACCGCGTCGAGCCAGCGAACCTCCCCCGCAGCCGCAAGGCATCGGCGAATCCAACGGTAAAGACCGCAGCCGTCACGCAACAGCTCGCCCGTTCAAGCTGAAGAAGGATGAAAGCCCGCGAGCAAAGCCCGGCCCATCTTGATTTGCCGGGTTTGCCCTCGTAAAGAAATTTCAAAACAAGCAGTTAAAACCTTGCGGAGGGTGAATTTCTAGGGTTTCGACTGCTCGAAAGACCCCAGGGCCCGATTACGGGCAACCCGGAAGTTATCAGTTCGCCGGTCGGATTAGTACCGACAAACGCTAGTGCTTTACCGGATGCGCGTTCTCGGTGAGGAGTGGACGGGGGCGAGGAGCTCTGCGCGCGTCCGGTAAAGCCGTTTGGACGTGGCCGCCCGTGGTTGCGGTGGACGCGGGCCCTATGCAAATTCAATTGTGCGAAGGAGCGGCGTTAAGCCGTGCCGAGACTGTTCTGCAGGGCACAACACAGGACACCGTGTGCGCGGAAATTGGCTACGGCGAAAAAGTATCGCAAAGACGGTGGTCGAAGAAGCTTGAAGAAGGGACTGGTTTGACGGCGAGGCACAGAGATACGGAGCGCCGGGAAGGACGCAGAGTTTTCGAGTTGGAGAGAGTAGTCTCATGCCGCAACGCTGATCCGTGGTGGAGAACGAAGTTGAATTTCGGCAGCGGTGAGCCTTTCGATGACCTTCATCGGTCCACCGCATTTAGGGCAGCGCCAAAGAGCGGGACAATCTTCGGTGGAAGAGGCGTGTTGTCCGGCTTGCGGCTGTTGTGCCGAACCCAACAACTGAAAGCAAAGAGGCAGGAGTGTGGCGCGTTTGCGGTTGGCCAAAAAGCCGAAGTTACGGATGCGCACGAAGCCTTGTGGAAGGACGTGCAGTAAGAAGCGGCACAAGAATTCATTGAGCGATAGGGGCAGCAACTTCTGTTCGTTGTGGTGAGCAGAATCACGCCAGCGAAAGGTAACTTGACCATCGGCGAAGGAGACCAGGCGATGGTTGGAGATGGCCACACGATGAGTGTAGCGGCCCAGATATTGCAGCACATATTCGGGACCACCAAAGGGACGTTTCAAGTACACCACCCAGTCTTGTCGGTAGAGTGGCCGCAGCCAGGCAGCGAAGATCTTGGGTTGCGCAAGAAGCTTCAGGTTTCCCTGGAAGTTGAGCTGGCCATTGTGGAAAGCCTGTTCGAGAGCGTCGACGAACTTACCGCGAAAAACTTCACGCAGCACTTCCTTGGGAAGAAAGTAGTTGTCTCGTGAGCGAACCCAGCGGGTGTGATCGGGCGAGAGGCCGCCGGCAGGAACGACACAATGAACATGCGGATGAATTTTGAGTTTTTGGCTCCAGGTATGCAACACGCTGAAGAAGCCAATTTCCGCACCGAGGTGTCTCGGATCGCGAGCGACTTCGAGAAGGGTTTCGGCACTGGTGCGGAACAGGAGATCGTAGAGGATCTTCTTGTTCTGCAGAACCAGTGGCGCCAAGCGGCTGGGGAGGGTGAAGACCACGTGCAGGTAGCGGGTCGGGAGCAATTCTCGTCGACGCGCAGCGATCCAGCGTTCCCGTGTAGCGATCTGACACTTCGGGCAGTGGCGATTGCGGCAGCTGTTATACGAGATGGTGGCACGATGCCCGCAACGGGTGCACTCATCGAGATGACCGCCGAGTGCGGCGGTACGACATCGCTGAATGGCCAGCAACACTTTGATGTGCTTCCACCGAAGCCAGTGGCGATTTCGTTCGAGGAAAGCATCTCCCGCGGCGCGGATCAGATCGGCCACCTCCAGTGGTGGCCGGGCCATCTACCCTTCCTGCGGCGAACGGCCTTCGAGCGGCAGCGAATCCAACGGACTCGCAGCCGCATGCAGGTGACGTTGGGAGAGATGCAGATAGCGGGCCGTCTCTTTCAGATCGTTATGACCTAACAGGATTTGAATGGTGCGCAGGTCAGCACCATCCTCGAGTAGATGGGTCGCAAAACAGTGCCGAAGCGTGTGCGGATGAACATCTTTCTGGAGGCCCGCTCGCTGGGCGGCTTTCTTGCAAGCGTTCCACACCACCTTGGTGTCGATCGGCGTATCACCGGTATGCCAGCGGTTGCCTGGAAACAGCCAGGCGCTGGACTTTCGCCGCAAGCGGCGCCAGTGCTCACGTAGTGCCTCGAGTAGTTTTGGGCTGAGCATCACATCTCGGTCTTTGCGTCCTTTGCCGCCCTGGACGTGAATGACCATGCGTTTGCTATCGATGTCGCTGACTTTCAGGTGGGTCAATTCAGCGCGTCGTACTCCGGTGGCGTAGAGCGTCATCAGCAGAGTGCGATGGAAGGAAGTGCCGGCGGCCTGAATGAGTTGAGCAACTTCTTCCTGGCTGAGGATCGCTGGCAGGCGATGAGCCCCTTTCGGATAGGGAGTGTCGGCGATGCTCCAAGTTCTCTTGAGTGTCTTACAGTAAAAGAACCTTAAGGCTGCCAGACGGACCGCGACACTACTCGCTGACAACTTGCGCCTCTCAAATAGATCCGCTTGGTATTCGCGAATGTGTCGAGGGCCTAAGCGATCCGGGGAGCAGTTGAAGTGTCGAGCAAAATCCTCGACTGTGCGGATGTAGGAACGTGTGGTATGTTGAGCGTAATTACGGCGCTGGAGTTCTTCCAGCATTATTTTGCGAAGATGGGTCACAGGAACACCTCCTGTGACCCACATTTACATCAAGCCATCAAGCAACCAACGCTCCACTACCTCACGCGAAGCGTCCGCCGCCGGGCGGCTACGTCCAAACGCCCTTGCGTTGCTCAATGTCCGAAGCGCCTCAAGGCGAGGCAGCACACCAGCAACCTGATCTTCCCGAACAACAGAAGCCGCTACGCCGCCCGCTCTAGCCGTTTCCGGACAAGCTTGAGCCATGCCTTTTCGTGGCTGCTGCGCAGCTCCCATTCTTCAAGACCCGTTGCCTTGGCAATATCCTTTATCTGCCGCGGGTTGAGCACGACGTCATAACGATCGGCGAACAGCACGAGCGATTTGCCTCCAGCGCGCTGCGCGCTCATGCACCGAATGCCGTCGATTCGCTTCTTGCGCGATTCCGTTCAACGTTCGCCTGCCTCCAACTCTTCATACCGGAAGCACCCTACCAAGTGGTCGTTCACCATCCCCGTCGCCTGCATAAACGCATAGCAAATCGTGGATCCCACAAACCGGAATCCTCGCTTCTGCAAATCCTTGCTCATTGCATCTGATTCCACCGTCTTCGCAGGCAAGCGTTTGTGCGTCTTCCAGGCACTCTGTTTCGGCTTGCCACCGACAAATTGCCAGATGTACTTATCAAACGACCCGAACTCCTCCTGCACCTTCAAAAACGCCTGCGCATTCGAAATCGTTGCCGCAATTTTCAACTTATTCCGAATAATCCCTGCGTCCTTCAAAAGCTCCCGCACCTTCTTCTTGTCGTACCGCGCCACCTTCTCCACCTCGAACCCGTCAAACACCTCGCGATACCGCGCCCGCTTCATCAAAACCGTGTCCCAACTCAACCCAGCCTGCGCCCCCTCCAAAATCAAAAGCTCAAACAACCCGCGGTCATCGTGCAGCGGCACTCCCCATTCCTCATCGTGATAGGGAATATTCAACTCGCTCGTCGCCCAAGGACACCGCTTCACTTCCATCTTTTCCCCCGTGCGGCAATTCTAGCCCGCAGCTGACTTTCCCCGCAGTACGTGTCCGGCATCTTATCGCTTGGCACAGAATTCGTTCCGTACGTTTCAACCAGCCCTCGAACTAATTCTTCGGATGCAACCTTCCTCACATCTCTTCCCGTCAGTCCAATTTGTCTCTTAAACCGATTCGACCTCAGCGCTAATATTTCAGTGAGGAAGAGCTTCAGTCCGCGGCAGCTTCGGCTGCCATTTTTTATTTTTTGGGCAGCATCCCCCGCGCTTAGAGCCGATTCCAAGAACTCGCTGGCAAGATTCAGCCATTTCTGCACAAATCTGGTGCAAATCTAAGCTCAGTAGAATCAACACTTGCGAAAGTGTAGCAAAACAAAGGACTTTAACTTTCTTAGCTGCTTGTAGGACTGCTCGGGTCGACCGTCTATTCTAGGGTCGCGTGAATGATAATGGTGTTCCCGCCAAGAAGCACCGGATCCGAGGCTAACTCGTCCGTCCATCGGTCCTTACGCCTCTTCTCTGGCGTTAGCTTCGCCAGCAACCGAATAAACGCCACCAGCGGCCAGTAGAGCCACTGATTCCCTTTTTTCCGGTCACGGTAAACGCCCTGAATCGCAAACCCGTTTTTCTCAAGGTAATACCGCAGTTCATTGTAACCAATCGGGTTAGCGTGGACGGCAATCTCGTCCATCCCCGCGCAATCGTAATGAATCTTGGATTTTGACTGCTCTGAGAGCGGCTTGAAATGTGATGTATATCCAAAGAGCAGCCACTTTAGCCGCTCTTCGACGTTCATGATGTTCGGCACGCTGACAATCAAGTGCCCACCAGGTTTCAACAGCCGCCTGTACTCGCGAAATGCCTGCGGAGGCGAATCAATATGTTCCAGCCCATCCAGCGAAGTAATGTAGTCAAAAGACTCCGACGCATACGGCAGCGTGCCGGCCAAATCTCCGCGCTTGATTTCTACTCCGTCCAGACGGAACAACTCCGAATACAAGTCGCAACAGCGCACCTCAAAACCCTCCGCGAGCAAATCCTGCGCGAGCGCACCTTCTCCCGCGGGACAATCCAGAATTACTCCTCGCGGCAGCGGCCTCAAGATTTTCAACACCGTCTCGTGCAGCCCGGGCCGCGACATTGCCATCGGCCCGCGTTCTCCCGCGAGCAGCGGCGGGTGATCCGCCGGCTTGACTGTACGTGTCGTCGTTGCCGCTGTTTCTGTAGTAGCCAATCGAGGCTCCTAAAATCCCATGCCCACGCCCACGCAAAAAGCAAAGGGCATGCCGCACTCAACTGTACGACATGCCCCGCCAATTTTTCTATCTTTTGCTGCTCTTTTCGTGCACCGGATCGTTCGGCGAATTACGCCAAATGCCGGTCGAGCGCCTTGGTAATCTGATCCTTGGGCACTGCGCCCACAATCTGTTCCACCATCTGCCCGTTCTTGAAAACAAGGATCGTGGGAATTCCACGAATGTTGTACCGCCCCGCAGAGTTCATCGCTTCATCGACGTTCAGCTTCATCACTTTCAGTTTGCCGGCGTAATCATGCGCAATCTCGGCAACCGTCGGCGCCAGCATGTGGCAGGGACGGCACCATTCGGCCCAGAAGTCCACCATCACGGGCTGCGCGCTGCTGGCCGTCAGCACCTCTGCTTCAAAATTGGCATCCGTCACAGCTTGGATGCTTTCAGCTTTGATATTTTCCGCCATGTTGTTTGTCCTCAACAGCTTGCCGCTAGGCCGCTGTTTTGTCTCCTTCGTCAGTTTAATTAGATGTTGTAACAGACATTTGGTTTCGTGCCGCCTGCCCAGCGCTTCGAAGGGTCAGTGCCGCCTCGTACACTTTCGCGTACTCCGCAGCCGGCCCCTTCCAGGAAAAATCCTTTGCCATTCCGTTCAATTGGATGCGCCGCCAGATGCGCTCGTCGGTGCAATGATGCAAAGCTTGCCGAATCGCGTACATCATCGCCGCGCCAGAATATTCCGCGAACTTGAAGCCCGTTCCCGTGCCGTGCTCCAGATCGAACGGCTCGACAGTATCATCCAATCCGCCCGTTGCTCGCACAATCGGCACCGTACCATACTTCAAGCTGTAGATCTGATTCAATCCGCAAGGCTCGTAGCGCGACGGCATCAGAAACATGTCCGCACCAGCTTCAATCTTATGCGCAATTTCGTTGTCGTAAACGATTTTCACGCCGACTCGTCCAGGAAACGTGTTCGCCATCGCCTGAAATAGTTCTTCGTACTTACGTTCGCCGGATCCCAGCACAACCAGGGAAACGTCTTCCTTCATCAACTCGAGCGCTTTTTCCGCGATCAAATCGAAACCCTTCTGATCCGCGAATCGCGACACAATTCCAATCACTGGCCGAGCCAAGTGCTCCGGCGCGATGCCATACAATTCCAGCAGCGCCTGCTTGCAAACGTGCTTTCCACTCATATCCTTCGGGGAATATTTCATGGGAATGAATTTGTCTCTGTCAGGACTCCACGCAGAATAATCCACGCCGTTCAATATGCCGACCATCCGGTCAGCGCGGCTTCGCACCACGCCGTCCAGCCCGTATCCATATGCGGGTGTCTGAATCTCCAGCGCATAACGCCTGCTGACGGTCGTCAGATAGTCCGAATAGATCAAGCCGCCCTTCAAGAAATTCACGTTGCCGTAATACTCCATGCCCGCCGGATGGTATACGGCCAAAGGAATGCCCGCGCTTTCGAGAACGTCGGTTTTGAACAGTCCGTGATAACCCATGTTGTGAATTGTGAATACTACGGGAATGTCTCTCACCAGCGGATCGTCGCCGTACAAAGTGCGCAGCAGAACGGGCACCAGCGCCGTCTGCCAATCGTGGCAATGAAACACGTCCGCGGGCCAAACATGCTTCACAATTTCAATCGTCGCGCGGCAGAATTCGCTGTAACGCTCGGCGTTGTCCGCAAAATCACCCGCGCTGGTCGCATAAATGCCGTCGCGATCGAAATACGCCGGATCATCCACAAAAAAATACCGAACACCAGAAATCTGCGTGCCATCCATGACCGCGGGAAACCGCAGCCGATTCGCCATGGGAATCGTCAGGCTCGGCATCACGACGGCGCTCGCCTTGGTCCCTCGATAACGCGGCAACACAACGGCTACTTCGTGGCCCTGCGCAACCAAGGCCTTCGGCAGCGCCTCGACCACGTCCGCAAGGCCGCCGGTCTTTGAAAATGGCAGCCCTTCCGATGCTACAAAAAGTATTCTCACTGGCTTGTCTTTACTCGATTCCTTGGACGCCTTTCGCGTCCTTCTCTTCCTCGGCGCATTCACGGTAGCGATCGCGCAGTGCGCATTCATTTTACGCTACTGGACCCATTTCTCCGCGTCAAGACAGAACCGCTCGACTGGAACCGTCCAGCGCTCTTCCTGTTACACTTTCGGCGCATGGCTCGTCAACGACTTGGCCAACATTTTCTCGCGGATGCCGACTGGCGCGAACAGATCGCGCGTGCCATCGGCCTTTCTCCGCACTCGACTCTGGTGGCAACACCCGCGCTGGATCCATCGTCTTGCTGGATAGAAGTTGGCGCAGGCCACGGCGAAATGACGGAGCACCTCGCGTCCACCGGAGCAGCCGTCTATGCCATCGAGTTGGATATGCTGCTCTTCGGACGACTCCAGCGGCTTACGAAAAAATTCCCGAATCTCACGGTCGTCCACGGCGATGTTCTGGAAACCGATCTGGCCGCGATTGCCGGCGGACGGCGCATCAGGCTCTATGGTAATTTGCCGTACTACATCACGTCGCCGATTCTTCATCATTTTTTTACCTTTGCGGATTTGATCGACGAGACTCACATCGTCATCCAAGAAGAAGTCGCGCTACGACTCACCGCCAAGCCGGAGACGAAGCAATATGGCTATCTCTCGGTCGCCACGCAGCTTTACACGCACCCGGAATTTGTCCTTCGCATTCCTCGCAACGCCTTCAGCCCGCCGCCGGCAGTTGGCTCCGCACTGGTAACGCTTCGGCTTCCCGGCGAAAGGGCGAACCTGGAGCTTCGCGATGAGGACGCTTATCTGGATTTTGTGAAATTGTGTTTTTCGAAGAAGCGCAAAACACTCATCAACAATCTGCGAGCGCTGGCAGAGCCTGATGCGGTGCGCGAAGCCCTCAGTGCGGAGAGCCTACGGCTCGATGCGCGGGCCGAACAGCTCTCTGTCTCCCAGTTCGCCGCTCTGCACGATTCCCTGACCGGCGCGCGCTAACTCTTCTAAGCGTCTTTCTTCTGCGCCGCAATCACTCGGTCTGGATAATCGCTCATGATCCCGTCTACATCGGCGGCCATGAGCAACCGAATATGCGCCGGATGATTTACGGTCCAGCACACGACTTGCAAATCTCGCGTGTGGGCTTGCTCGATCATGGACGGCGTTACCAGATCGCCGCGCACCACAATCTGGCGCGCGCCCACATCCAGCGCGGAATTCAGAGGATCGGCGAGCTGCCCGTCATAGAGCACTCCGGTCATCAGCGTCGGCTCGACCTTGCGCAAGGCGGCCAGAATCGTCGGGTCAAACGAAATCACCACCGCGCGCGCGACTTCACCCGACTCTCGCAGCGCTCCGATCAACGCATGCTCTCCGCCCCAAGAGCCGCTGGGCTTTAGTTCCAAATAAAATACGACGTCGTTTTTCTTCGAGAATTCCAGAATTTCCTCGAGAGTCGGAATGCGCTCTCCAGCGTATTCGCTTCCAAACCACGAGCCCGCGTCGAGCCGTCGCAGTACTGCAAGCGTTTGATCGTGCACTTTGCCCTGGCCGCCGGTCGTGCGGTTCACGGTGTCATCATGGATGGCCACAAATCGCGCGTCGCGCGATAGTTGCAAATCCGTCTCGATAAACGTGGCTCCCAACGCGACCGCCTTCTTGAACGCGGCCAGCGTGTTTTCCGGCGCGTGCCCCGAAGCCCCGCGATGCCCGATAATCAACAATGCGTTGCACTCCTTCCAGGAATCACCAGCCAGGCGAAACGCCCCACTGCAAAGAATCTCCGAATGCTCGCCGCTTGCCGAGATGTTGGGTCCGAGTTGTATGCTAACACCCGCATACAGTCAAATCCGTATGCCCCTAACCTGGTGCATCTTGAATCTAACCATGACAGGTAGTGCAATCTCTTCAGAGGAGGGGAACATGAGAAAGGAATTCCGGGCCCTGCTCGTAGCGGTGCTTATGTCGGCCCAGCTGGCGGTCCTGCCCAATACTCCAGCGTCGCCGCTGCACCAATCTAATAACCAAAGCGAGCCAAAGTCACAGCAGGAACTCACGAAAGAAGTGTGTCATGTCCTCGTAATGCTCCCGTACTACTCGGTGTTCGACAATCTCGCGTACCGGGTGGAAGGCGACAAAGTGATCCTGGAGGGACAAGTCGTTCGTCCGTCGCTGAAGTCGGACGCTGAAGCCGCGGTGAAGAGTGTCGCGGGTGTCAGTTCGGTCGTTAGCAACATTGAAGTTCTCCCTCCCTCGCAGATGGATGACCAGCTACGCTGAGCGCTGTACCGCGCCATTTATGGCGATCCGGCTTTATCACGCTATGGATTCGCTTCTGTGGCTTCGATTCATGACTGGGACGATATTCGGAAATTTATCTTCAACCACTTGCGGGAAAGAAACGCTGAAACTAAGTGCTGCTATCACTGTTCCTGCGGTTTCTGAAATCGGCGGAAATTGAGCATCCCTGGTGTGAACTTTTGTATCGTTCGTTGCCATTGCCAATAGCCTGATCTTTCGAGTCTCTGGCTTAGAGCCCTAACTGCGTGAATACACGATGTTTACAAATTCAAGGTAACTAGCCAGTGGCCTTTGAATTGCCCTTCTCTATGATCAGCCCAACCGCACTCGAATGCCCGCTCGGGAGGTTTGAAAAAATATGGCGACTGCAGCCGCAAACCCGAACCCGGCGACCGCGCCGCTACCGTTCTCGAATCGCCTCGTGTCCGTTAACGCTGTGCCAGAGGAGTTCGACTTGGCCAGCGGCCTACCGGCAGGGTTTCTCGAGTTTCTAGCACCACTGCATGCAGCTCTAACGCTGCGGCAGCGCGCGTTAGTTGCGCGGCGCGAACGCGCTCTCGCCGATGCGCATGCCGGCAAATTGCCGAACTACTTGCCGCCGTCCGTAGCCACCACGAATTCGTGGCGCATCGAGCTTCCCGCATGGTGCGCCGACCAGCGCAACCAAATGACCGGACCGGCCAATGAGGCCGAACTTGTCGTGAAAATGCTCAATTCCGGTGCGCCGGGCGTGATGCTCGATCTGGAAGACTCGAATGCGAATTCATGGGAACACACGATTTGCGGCATCGAGAATATTCTCGATGCACTTGCAGGGCGGCTGACGTATTACGACCGAAAGCGCGAAAAGACAGTCGACATTTTGCCGAGCAACACGGTGATTTTCACGCGGCCGCGCGGCTTGCATATTCACCAAGCTGGAATTCTTGACGGCGAACTGTTGCCTGCTTCCCTCTTCGACGTGGCGATGGTTGCCTATCAGGTGGATTTCAGCGCGCTGCGGCATCCGCTGTGCTTCTATATTCCAAAATCTGAATCGGCGGATGAGGCGCTGTGGTGGCGCGATCTGTTCCAGATGATTGCGCGCGCGAAAGGGCTTCCGGCGGGCGCGATCAAGTGTATGGCATTGGTGGAATCGCATCCTCTCGCTTATCAAATGGAAGAGTTCGCATGGAATCTTCGCGAACACATTCTGGGGTTGAATCTCGGACGCTGGGATTACATGGCCAGCCTCATCCACTTCAATCTGGAAAATCCGGAATGGGTTTTGCCGGACCGCAACACGATTCCCCATAACGTAGCGTTTTTTCAAAATTTGCGCGAGCTGATACCGGAGATTTGCCACAAGCATGGAATGCTCGCGATTGGCGGCATGACTGCGCTCTTTCCGAGCCGGGAGGACGCGGAGCTGAATGCGCGAGCCCTGAAAGTGCTCGCGGAAGACAAGAAGAACGAAGCAACGTCCTTGATGGATGGCGCGTGGACGGGCCACCCTGATCAGAATGCGATTGCCGTGGCGCAATTCCCCGCCCCGAATCGGCTCAGTACGCGCCCAATTAACCCGGACACGCATGTAAATCTGCGACCGCTTCCCACCGGGGTTGGCAAGAGGACGCTTGCGGGAACGCGCGCGGCTATTCGGACTGTGATTCGCTATCGCAACGGCGTCTTGCATGGAAAAGGCGCGAGCCTTCTGGATGGCTACATGGAAGACCTAGCGACAGACCGCATCTATCGGTTGATGATTGCGCAGCGATTGCAGCATTCGAGCAGCGTGGAGATTCTCGATGAAAGCGGCGCGCCCGTGCGGCACACACCGGAATTAATCAGCCGGCTATTTGACGAAGAGCTTGACCGGTTGCTCTCCGAGCCAGCGAATGCAAACGATCCGCAAGCTGCGGCCTCACTCCGCGAGGCGCGCAACCTGAGCGAGGAAATGATACGGCGGCAGGAATTCAATCCGGCCTAGAAATACCGCAATTCATTCTTTATTAAAGCGAACTTCGGACTGCGGGCCGCGAATTTTCGCAAGGAGACATGCATGGCATCGAACGGACAAAACGGGGCCAACGGAAAAACAAAACATTCACACGAGGATTGGTACACCAGTTCACGGTGGTCGGGTATCACGCGTCCGTATTCGTACGATGACGTACTCCGGTTGCGCGGGACGATCCAGATCGAGTACACGCTGGCGCGGCTCGGCGCGGAGCGGTTGTGGAATTTGATGCACAGCGCCCCATATGTTCCGGCGTTAGGCGCGATCACAGGGAACCAGGCGATTGAAATGGTGCAAGCCGGCTTGAAAGCGATTTACGGATCGGGCTGGCAAGTGGCTGCGGACGGCAATACGGCGGGCGAAGTTTATCCCGACCAGAGTTTGTACCCGTGCGATTCCGCGCCGAACCTCGTGAAGCGCCTCAATCGTGCGCTGCTGCGCGCCGATCAGATCGAATCCGCCGAACGGAAACCGAGCGGAACGTATTGGTTCGCCCCGATCGTGGCGGACGCAGAAGCAGGGTTTGGTGGTTCGCTAAACGCTTACGAACTGATGAAAGCGATGATCGAAGCGGGCGCGGCCGGCGTTCACTTTGAAGACCAGCTTTCTTCGGCGAAAAAATGCGGGCACCTGGGCGGCAAGGTGGTTGTGCCGACGCGCGAGTTCATCGAGAAGCTAACGGCGGCGCGGCTTGCCGCGGACGTTTGCGGCGTGCCGACGATTTTGATTGCGCGCACGGACGCGAACTCGGCTGGGCTGCTGTTATCCGATGCCGACGCACGCGACCGTGAGTTCATTTACGGCGAGCGCACACCGGAAGGCTTTTACCAGTTTCACGGCGGGATCGACGCGGCGATTGCGCGTGGCCTCGCCTATGCGCCTTACGCGGACGTGCTGTGGTGCGAGACGTCTACTCCCGATCTTAGCGAGGCGAGAAAATTCGCGGACGCGATTCATGCCAAGTTTCCGGGCAAGCTGTTGGCGTACAACTGTTCGCCGTCCTTCAACTGGAAGAAAAAGCTGGACGATGTGACGATTGCAAATTTTCAGCAAGAGCTAGGAAAAATGGGATACAAATTCCAGTTCGTCACGCTGGCTGGGTTCCATTCGCTGAACATGTCTATGTTCCATTTGGCGCGCGGCTACGCGCAGGCTGGCATGACGGCGTACTCGAAGCTGCAGCAAGAAGAATTCGCCGCGCAAGAGCTGGGCTACCGCGCCGTGACGCATCAGCGATTTGTAGGCACGGGTTACTTCGACGAAATTGCACAAGTGGTTTCCGGCGGCGCAACGTCGACGACAGCGTTAGCCGGTTCAACGGAAGCTGCGCAATTCCACGTTGGTGATAACGGGCGCGGCACTCATGTGCCCGTGGAGCCCGGCTCGCAAGCCGCCTAGACCCCGCCATTTAATTTCATCTCTTCAGAGAGACGCAAAAAAAGGGGCCTGACAAAGGCCCCATTTGCAGTTTCGGTTTCGATTCGTACTCAAAACGCCGATTCGTCAGTTGGAGCCGCTGGGATTTGGGGCCTGGTTGGTGTCTGCACTCGCCGCTTGGCCGATTTCCAGATCGTATTTTTCTCCGGTGAAGAAAATCTGCGTGAGTGATTGGCTCCCGTCCTGTGCCGGCGTCAGCGCGTAGCCGTCTTGTTCATTCGCGGCGCCCTGCGAAACGATTCGCGCGGACACGCTGGCCACGGTTTCCTTTCCTTTGAGAATATTTACTTTTACGTCGGGACCCGACCCACTCCATTCACACTTGTAGTCACCCGGGGCCAGTTGTTTGCCCTCGACTGTAACGTTTTCATACAAATGAAGCGACTTCTTAGTGGTTCCCGCGAAGGCGCTAACGGACAGCAACAAAGAACTTCCGAGCAACAACGTTGAAAGCCTCGACACTTTCATATACAACTCCCCTTTTTCTTCTCCGAGAGCTAAGACGCGAGAAAACACGGTCTGGCCCGCGGAGGCGAATGATTTTCTACTTCGTTTAATTGGATGGACGGTGGTCCTAAGTGGGTACATCGTTGAGAGAAAAGGTTCGATTTAATTCTGCGGACATTTTCTCATTGCAGGCACTTTTCTGAAGCAGCGGTGTGCACGCGGCCATGGCGCCCATCTTGCAAATCCAGACTTCATGCACTGATCGAGTTCGCGTAAAGAATCGGGATAGGGGAGACGGTCACCCGTCCTCCCCTCCCACACCACCGGACATGCGGGTCCGCATCCGGCGGTTCGGCGGGTTAAGCTAAGAGCGTACGACCATGGCCGGGAGTCCAAGAGAGTCGAAGTAGGCATTGGGTAGGGCGAGGGTCAGGGCCGGCGAGTTCGCAATTCTCCACGGGCCATGTGCGCTGCCAGCGGTTTGCGCCGCCAAGTCTTTGCTCACGCCCCGTTTTCGGAGTTCTTTGAATCGCGTCCGTCCGCGCTTCCATTGCTTCCACACCACAGACCGCAGTCTGCGGCGTAACCAAGATTCAAGACTGTTCAGCACCGACGGCGTTTGACACTCCCCGAAGTAGCCGAGCCAGCCGCGCAAGTAGGTTGCGGTATCGGCCACCATCTTGGGCAGGCTGATGCCTTGGGTTCGGCGCGTCAATTCTCGAATCCGCTCCTTGAAGCGCACGATGGCCTTGGGGGCCATCCGCCGCCTTGGTTCTCGCTCGCTCGTAAAGCTAAATCCGAGAAACTTCCTCTGCCCCGGTCGGTCCACGGCGCTCTTGGCCTGATTCACCTTGAGTTTGAGTCGTTCCGTGATGAAGCGCGTTACGCTCTTCCTCACCCGCTGTCCCGCTCGCTCGCTGCCCACGTAAATGTTGCCATCGTCGGCGTAACGTGCAAAACGGTGACCGCGCTCCTCTAACTCCCGGTCCAGTTCCTTCAGCACTCCGGCCTTCAGAAATGCTCCGATCAACTGGAGCATCCGTCGGTCGGCCACGCGCTTGGCCACCGCCACTATCAGGCGATCGTGATTTACTTGGTCGAAAAATTTCTCCAAATCCAGGTCAACCACCCAGCGGCGCCCTTCGGCGATATATTGCTGCGCCTGTCGCACCGCTTGCCGCGCGCTGCGCCCCGGTCGAAAACCGTGGCTGTGCTCGGAGAACGTCGGGTCCCAGCGCTTCTGCATCAGTCGTTCCGTTTCGGCCAGGCTTTCAGGCCTGCGCTTCGCCACCAGCGTTTCGGTCCCTTTCCCGTCGGTCTTCGGAGCTTCACTCCTACTTTCCGCCGGAAAGGCCAGCTCCCCTTGTTCGGGCCGGTTTTTCTGCCGCTGTCCGCTCCTGAGTCGCGCTGCTTACTGCCTTTCCCTTTATTCCCCTTGCGTGGTACCGTTCGGGCCTTTCTCCGCTCTTCTGGAGTCCTACGCCCTCTGCTGACTTCTGCGGCATGGTCAGGATGAATCGCTTCACCCTCAGTCACGATTCCGTGACATACCGCAGATCTCCCGAGGTAAGTTCGACCGCCTTCGACGCACAACCGTCGGATTTACCACCGGTGCGCTTGATGGATATGGGCTTCGCTGTCAGTTGCCCGCTCGCCCGTCACCGTAGGCCTCTTATCCGCTGCTTGTTCATCGGCTCGCGTCTTTGCTCCGCGCTTCTTTCGGGCCCCGCCTCGCGGCGGGTGTGATTTAACCCTTGCGCTTTGCTAACCCTTCACCTCCATCAGGTTGAGTGGAGGACTTTCACCTCTAAGCTGTCGAACATGCTCGGCACACAACAAAGAGGGGCCCTTGCCAGGCCCCTCTTGCATCTTCGGGTTTGGTTGTATTCCGAAAAAACGAGATCGTCAGTTCGGGCTGGTCGTGGCTGCGGCCGGCGCGGTGCTTACGCTCGTGCCTTGGCCGATTTCGAGATCGAATTTGTCGCCGCTAAAGAAGAGCGAGCTGAGTGAGTGGCTGCCGTCTTGTGCAGCCGTGGCCGAATAGCCGTCTTGTTTATTCGCAACTGGCACAGAAACCACTCGTGCCGTCACACTGGCTACGGTTTCCTTGCCTTTGAGAATATTCACCTTTACATCGGAGCCAGTGCCGCTCCATTCGACCTTATACTCGCCGGGCGCCAGCGACTTGCCCTCGACAGTAACGCTGGTTTCGATACGGAGCGTTTTCTTGTTGCCGTTACCTGCGAAGGCGCTGGCGGATAACAACAACGAACTGCCGACCAACAGAGTGAAGAGCTTGGTGACTTTCATTTGCAACTCCCTTTTCTTTTCTCCTGGCGCTGGCGCGTTAGAAACAACGCTCCGGCCTGCGGAGGAACGTGGTTTGGTATTTCCTTTACTTAGATGGCACCGGCCGCTAACCGTTAGAACTCAGGAGGCCGCAAAGTTTGTTTTGGGCGCAGAAAATAATTTCATGGTCGAAAGCGGATGGTTTCCCATTTGCGCTTAGCCGTAAATTGTTGCTGACATATTAAGAGGCGTCGCTGGGAAGAGGTGCTTTATGACAGGTTTGCAACAATCGAAGGAAGATGAGATCGCGGTTAAGGAAAAAGTTGACGCGTTGGATTGGATGGCCATGGAAGATTCGCTTTTGGCGCTAGGGTACGCCGTCACCGCCCCTATTCTCACGGCGGAGGATTGCGCGGAACTCATTGCGTTATACGACGACGAGAAACGGTTTCGCAGCCATGTCATCATGGAGAGGTATCGTTTTGGAGTTGGCGATTACAAATATTTTGAAAATCCGTTGCCGCCGGTGGTCGCAGGTCTCCGGACCGCGGCGTATCCGCATTTGGCGAAGATTGCGAATCGCTGGGCCGAAAAGCTTGGCGAACGCGGCGCCGTATATCCGCTAGTGCACGGCGAATTTCTGAAAATATGTCACAAGGCGGGGCAGAAAAAACCTACTCCGCTGATGCTTCACTATGAAGCGGGCGGCTACAACTGCCTGCATCAGGATCTTTATGGCGAAGTAAGTTTCCCTTTGCAGATGGTTTTTCTTTTGGGGCAAGAGGGGCGCGACTGGGAAGGCGGTGAGTTTATTTTGGTCGAGCAACAGCCGAGGGCGCAGTCGAAAGCGGAAGTGGTGCGGGGGAATCAAGGGCAGGTGATCATTTTCGCTACGCGCTACAGACCGGTGAAAGGAACTCGCGGGTATTATCGCGTCAACTTGCGGCACGGTGCCAGCCGCGTGCATCGCGGCACGCGTTACACATTGGGGATCATTTTCCACGATGCAAAGTAAGCGCCGGAACATGAGTCATTGCGCTTCAGGCACGCGCGGAACGACAGCCGCTTGGTTTTTGCATTGGCAAATTGCCGCCGCGTTTTTTTGGGCACGGCCCGATTACTGTATGCCTCGACGTGCGCCCCTATCGCGATATAATTTCTGTCATGCGTAATAATCGTCTCTCTCACAAATTGCGTTTGCTTGGGATTTTTTGCGCGCTGCTCGGAGCGCCAGCTTTTGCACAAGATGCGAGCTGGGAACATGAACTCACGACCTGGCGGGCGCAGCACGTTGCCGATCTTTTGAAGCCGGCGGGCTGGCTCTCACTGACTGGGCTTGAATGGCTGCAGACCGGCGATAATTCTTTTGGGGCTGCGGCCGACAACAAGATTCGTCTTGCGGGAAACGGTGCGGCGCACATGGGAATTCTTCATCTCGAGGCCAGCAGCGTGCAGCTTCTCCCGCCAACCGGAGGTTTCCCTCCAGATTTGCGCGTGGCCGATGCTCCGGCAAAAACTCAGCTTCTGACCGTGGAAGCGGATAATGACAAAAACGCTCCGCATATCACCATTGGCACACTCAATATGTACGTTATCCGGCGCGCGGACAAGTATGCGCTGCGGGTGAAAGACTCGAAATCGCCGACGCTCGTCGCTTTCCATGGATTGAATTGGTACGAACCGAACGCGAAATATCGTGTGAAGGCGAAATGGATTCCGTACAGTCCGCCGAAGTCCGTCACGCTAGCGACCCTGGCAGGGACAACGTATTCGCAGCCCGTTCCAGGAGTGGCGGAATTCGTGTTGGAGGGCAAAACGTACCGCCTGGAGCCGGTTCTCGAAGATCCCGCTGCGCCGCAACTTTTCTTCATACTTCGCGACGCCACTAGCGCAACCACGACTTACAAGGCTTGCAGGTTTCTGTACACTGTTATGCCGAGCCGCGGCGTCGACAAACCGGGAGAGCTTGTCCTGGATTTGAATCGGCTGGAAAATCCGCCGTGCGCTTACACACCGTTCGCCACTTGCCCGTTGCCGCCACCGCAGAACCGGCTGGCGATTGCTTTGCCAGTCGGAGAAAAGCGCTACCACGAGTGAGAGTTTTGAGCGAGTCGGTGGTTTTCTAGAAGAAATCGAGCACGGCCTTTCGAAGCTTTGAGTAAACGTGCCGTGCCCCTGCGGACTAGGTGGTCTGGCGTCGTGATTGGAAATTGGCAGCGATCTGTCGGACAATAAAACATACACACTGGACATGAATCCTTCTGACGCCAGAGCACTCGCACGAAAAGACGACGATGCCGCTGCGCGCGAGAAACTTATCGCGCTAAGGCTGGCGTTGTTGCGCGTGCACAAGACGCTACTGGATATGGAACGGCGCGACTACGAACGCGCCAACGGAAAAGTCACGGTGGGAGAACTTTTCCGGCTCGTGATTGACCACCAGCAATTTGGCTGGCTTCACAATATCTCGGAATTCGTTGTTCGGCTGGATGAGACTTTGGCTGGAGAGACTCCCGTTACGGCTGATGATGTTCGCACAGCCTTCTCGCTGGCCCGCAAGATGTTTGCGCCCTCGGAATCAGGCGATGCGTTTCAAAAAAAGTACTTTGATGCCATACAGACGGATCCCGCCGTCGTCATTGACCACGCGGAGCTCGCGCGGCTGTTTAACAACGAGCCGCCCGACGTAAGCTCGTCGTAGGCCGTGTCACGCTCGCACCTCAAACTTCGCCGCCTCACTCGAAAAGAACTTCCCTGCGACACACTGGAGCTTGCGCGGTTTCTGATCGGCAAGATCGTCGTCCATGACCTGCCTGAGGGGCGGCTCAGCGGCCGAATCGTGGAAACGGAGGGCTATCCGCCGGGCGATCCCGCGGGGCACCATTTTCGCGGCCCGACACCTCGGAACCGTTCCCTTTTTCTCCGCCATGGGCACGTGTATGTCTATTTCAATTACGGCATGCATTTCATGCTGAACATTTCGAGCGAAAAGGCGGGCGTCGGCGGTGGTGTTTTGCTTCGCGCACTGGAACCTCTCGATGGAATCGAGCTGATGCAACGTCACCGCAGAAGCACGGAACGGCTCGAGCTTACTCGTGGGCCGGGGCGACTTGCGGCCGCGTTACGAATCGACCGCCGGCTGGATGGGCTTGATCTTTTTTCGCGGGGTCCGCTTTGGCTCGGCGAGATGGTGCCTTCCAGGTCCGCTCCGATGGCCACGGCTACGGAAGTGCCTGTTGGGATTGCCGTCCGCATCGGCATCACCCGGGCCGCCGACAAGCTGTTTCGCTTCTACGAACGAGGCAATCCCTTCGTTAGCGGTCCCAAGCGGCTTCTTCGTTCAGATGCCACGCCAACTAGGTCAAACGGTTGAAGATTACAGAGTATTGCGTTCAGGGATTTTGTTTTCAGCCGACAATTTAGCGGACGGAATCCGCTAGTCGCCGCAGGCGTACTCGGCTTGCGTATTCCCCGGCAGGAATTCTTCACGGCGTTTCGGCTTCGCGGTTTTTGTTGCGCGAAAGCACGTCATGTCCGAGGCTGATCGCCGCTGCTTCTCGCGCAGATCTTCGCGCAGCCTTCTATGCGCACGGAAGAGCCGCAGACGTACCGCCACCGTTGAAATGCCCAGACGCGCCGCTACTTCGAGCGTGGAATACTGCAACACATCGCGCAGCAAACAGATTTGGCGCAAGTCCGGCGCGAGGCGAGCGATGGCAGCAGCGATCAGTACCCGTGACTCCCGGCGCGCATAGCATTCTTCGGGATTATCGGTCCGGGCCGGTAGCCGGGTGCCGAGAGTCTCTTCCGGCACGACCCCCGGTTCCTCAAGGGAAACGTGTTTGCCTTCCCGGCGCTGCCGGATCAAGTCGATGGAAGCATTGGTGGTGATGCGCGAAACCCAGGCGTGGAGGTCATCCTTGCCCTCGTCTTGCTGTCCGGCAAACTGGCTGAGTCGCGAGAACGCTTTCAGCAGCGCTTCCTGGCGGGCGTCTTCGGCATCGGCAGGATTGCCAGTCAGGCGCAGAGCACGACGATAAAGCCCCGGCCCATACGGCAGGACCATTTCGGCAAAGGCTTCGCCATCGCCGAGACGGGCATCGGCCAAAACCTTTCGCTTGGTGGCGCGTAGGGTCTCGGCATTTTCTGATTCAAAATTATAGGCGTCCAAAACTACGCTTGCGGCGCTCATATTGAAGAGCTGAGTCGCACCCTGAGCGCCACGCAGGCGTCTCGCTAAAATATTGAAAACAAATGAGTAATTAAGAAGAGAGAAGAACGGTGCGCGCAGAGGACCGTCCGATTGTGGGACGAAGCGTAGCGTTTCCGGTCACTCAAGGCAAGCAGACTGGGCACGGAGCGCTCTTTCAGAAAAAAAACGGATGGTTTGCCCGCACGCGCGTCGACTGCGCGCCTGAGCTATTGGGGCAAGAAGCCTTTCGCGCCGGGCCCTAGATTTTCGTAGACTTTGCCGCCCTTCATGACAAAAACGACGCGGCGTGCGGCGGTGACGTCGCGGAGTGGATCGCCATCCATAGCGATGATATCGGCATCCATTCCTGGAGCGATGGCGCCAATTTTATCTTTGAGGCCGAGGGAGTCGGCGGAGATCGAAGTCGCGGACATGATGGCAGCCATGGGGTCTTGACCGCCATCTCGCACGCGCACAATGAATTCTTCATAGTTGCGTCCGTGCGCTCCGGCCACGGCGTCCGTCCCGTAAACAATTTTCAGGTCTTTGTGTGTGAGTGCCTTCTTGAAAGTGTCCAGGACGATGGCGATGCCCTTCTCCATGAAGGCGAAGCCTTGTTCGTTGTAGTTGCCGATGCCGAGATATTTTTCTTTGTTTTGGAGATAGTTCTGCAAGACGAGGCCGATGTTGGGGTCGTAATAGGTGCCGCGCTGGCCCATGAGCGCGAAGACATCGTCGGTAACGTATGCACCGTGCTCGATGGTCGTACAGCCGGCGAGTGTTGCGGCTTTTGCGGATTCGGCGGAATGAGCGTGCACGATCGTGCGCAGGCCGAGCAACTTGGCTTCGCCGCACGCAGCTGCAAGCTGATCGTCGGTCATCGTTTGCGTGCCCCCTTCGCGGATGCTTTTAGAGGCGAAGAGTTTGATGAAGTCCGCACCCTGTTGTTTTCTTTCGCGAACGAGTTCGCGCAGTTTTCCCGGCGGACCGCTCTTTTCGTCGAGAGGTTCGAGCGACGTAAGCATGCGCGGGCCGGGGATGATTCCACGGGCGATGGCCTCGCGCAGGTCTTTGTCTTCGGGTGAGCCGGGGCTTTGGATGGTGGTGAAGCCAGCGTGGAGAGTGAGGATAGCGTTGTCAGTGGCGTGGAGCATGGCCCGAATGGGCGACTCGTCTTTTCCGGCCAGGCGGCCGTTGTCGAAATGCCAGAAGATATGCGCGTGCGTGTCAATCCAGCCGGGCGTGACGGTTAAGCCCTTGAGATCGTAGGTGATCGCGCCGGCAGGGGTATCGCCACCGATGCGCGCAATCTTTCCGCCTTCGACAACGATGATCGCGTTGTGGAATATCTGCCCCCTGCCATCGAGAACGGTGGCAGGTTTCAAAACGATGGGGCGGTCCTGGCCAACGACAGGCTTCGTTGCGAGCAGCGCTACGCCGAATGCAGCGGCAAACATAAATCGCAGGATTCTCAACATTTCAGCTCCTTAGCTCCCTTTCGGCGGACATCTTACATCTTGAGCGGAGAATTTTGTTGGCGCCTGCTTTGCTTCTCGATGAACAGAGAGGTCTTCGTGCTGAGAATTGGTCTTGGCAAAACTCCGGCTCAGCGTCGAATTTGCTCAGTCTTCTTCGAGGGGATGCACATGGGCAGTGAGCCATTCTCTGATCTGGTGAATGCGAAATTCTCTCTTGGCGATGGATTCGGTGATGAATTTGTGGGCCGCGATAGTCTCCAACTCAAGATAGTGGCCGTTGATGCGGAGAAAAGTATCGGTCGCGGCCAAGCTGATTCTCTTGTTGCCGTCGAGGAAAGCATAGTTGCTCGCAAGAAACTCCATCAGGGCTGCGGCTTCGTGGATTAAGTCATCATAGGAGCCGTTCTGCGGACGAAAGATGGCAGCTTCGAGAAGGCCCTGGTCACGAAGCCCGTGGATGCCACCGAATTCGTCGATGAGCTGACGGTGCATCTCGATCGCTTCGTCCACGGTCAGATAGATATAGCGCGGAGGCGGATCGCTTGCGGTAGCCACGGTGATTACTTCGCGAGAAGTTGATGGAGTTTGTGGTTTTTGTCAGTGGAGCGGCGGAACTGGCTCATGACTTCGGGACGCACTGTGCCTTGGGAAGGAACCACGAAGCGAATGTAATGCTCCAAGGCCTTCTCGAGAAGAAAGCGGCGGGACTGGCCATTTTCTTTGGCGAGATCGGAAAGCTGCCTATAAAGATGGCGCATGCATCTCCAAGCCGATTTTTTTCGTGAGTGTTTTAGCCACGCGGGGAATACATGGATCTAGAGAATTCTAGAATATTCTTCTACTCTCCGGAAACCCCTAGACTCGTTACTCGTCGCACATTCCCAAGCGTTTGTTCATGGTGCTAAGAACGGTCACTTGCTCGCGGGAGTGATGATGATGTTGCGAAACATGACGCGTCCTTTTTCGCTGCCCTGGAGGTAGATGGGACCGGGAAGTTCTTCATGGCTGTCGAGCGCGCCGCCCGTGATGCCGGGGATTTCCATGTTGTCGATGATGGTTTGGCCATTCAGGACGACGGTGACCATGCGGCCGATGAATGTGATGTCATAGGTCTGCCATTCCCCGGGCTTGCGTGCAGGCTCTGGCGAAGGAGCGAGGAATCCGTAGATACCTCCCATGCGCTGGCTGGGAGGATCCGTGGCGGAGTCGGTTTCAATTTGCACTTCGTAGCGGCCACGGAGATACACGCCGCTATTGGAAGTGGGGCCGCAGTTGAACTCGACGTGGAGTTTGAAGTCTTCAAATTTGGAAGCGTTGATCAATTCGGGGCCACGGTCCGGCCTCACTAACAAGCCGTTTTCGACTCTCCACACGGGCGATCCGCCGGGCTTGTCTTCATGCCAACCCGTCAAATCTTTTCCGTTAAACAGGGGGATCGGCGAGCCCCAGTTCGGCAGGCTCGTTCTTTTGAGCGCCGGCGCTCTGCGGCCGGTCCATTGCCAGGTTTTACCGTCGGGCCCAGTCAGTGTGCCTGAAAGAGTCTTTCCGTTCAGCGTTCCTTCGAAAACCAGATCGGCTTTGCTGTCTTCTTCTCCCTTGGGAGAAACGAACTTCAGGTGGCCGTTTGAGAGCTCCACGCTGGGAAGCGGGCGTGCATTTCCCCAGCGGCCCACCATCTCGGCCTTGAGTTGTCCATTTTCCTCGCGTAGTTCCAGCCAGGACGGATATTCGCGGTCTGGCGCCTTCAACGTCAAATCCCAGCGTCCAAGGAAAGCTTCGGCGGATTCGGTTGAGGGATGGCTGGAGGAGTCTCCATTCCGGGAATGCGCCACAGCGGACAACGAAATGACGGCGATGAAAGCAAACACGATTCTATGAATCTTCATCGGGCGAGGAGTTCCTTCCATTTAGTGTCGGCTTACGGTTTGCAGCCTCAGATGCTCTTACTCGTCTTTTTCCAGATACTCCTCCGGGACGTCGTCTTCCGACACTTCGTGCGTTCTAACTTTGCCTTCATCCGCATCAGGAACGTCTTCGACACCTTTTACGACTTCGGCCTCGAAAGCGTTTCCTTCTTCGAGCAATTCGTCCACGCTCTCTGAATCTGCACCCGCACGATTCGACAAGCCCTGGAGATCGCCAGACTGGCCGCCGGAGCGCGCACCTAGACCCTTGGGCTCGAACACGACCGTATCCACGCGTTCTCTCTTGCCGCGGACTCTGTTTTTCTTGAGTGCTTTCTTCTTTTTTGGAGCAACCTTCTTGGCAGGCGCGGCTTTCTTGGCTGCCTTTTTCTTGGGCGCCGACTTGCGGCTCACAGCCTTCTTGGTTTTGGCGGGCTTCTTCTTTTTGCTGGTTTTGGTTGGCATGGCTGGAGTTTACCACCGACGCGCGGAATCGCACGCATTTCCTCCCGCGGGCCCGGTTGGAAGAGACGCGCTTGCAAAGACGGGTGACAACCTCTAGTCTGCTTGGGCTGCGCAAACGAAAGGATCAAATCACTTGCCGGGTCTCTCTCCCGAAGATCTCGTTTTCGGATTTATCTGGTATGTCGCGTTTTTGTTTTCGACGACGTGTCACGAAGCGGCGCACGCGCTCGTCGCCAAGATGGGGGGCGATGAAACAGCGGCACTCGGCGGTCAGGTCTCGTTGAATCCCGTACCGCACATGCGGCGCGAACCCTGGGGCATGATTGTAATCCCAATTCTCTCTTACATTTCCATGCATGCGATGTTCGGATGGGCGAGTGCGCCATACGACCCGCTTTGGGAACGTCGGCATCCTCGGCGGTCTGGATGGATGGCTCTTGCCGGCCCGGCGGCAAACTTCTCGCTGATGCTAGTCGCCGTGGCCGGGCTGCATTTAGGAGCCGCCCTAGGGTGGTTTCATCCCGACCCTGTCACTGGCCAACGTGATTTCGCGGCCACTACTCTGCTCATCTTCTTTTCGTTGAATCTGCTGCTAGGCACGTTCAACCTTCTCCCCGTGACGCCGCTCGATGGCAGCACCGTGATTCTGCTCTTCATGACCGAAAAAACCGCGCAGCGCTACCTGAACTGGATCCGCGGCAACAGTTGGGCGATGGCGGGCCTCCTCGTGGGTATTCTCCTGTTTCGTTATATTTATGGACCAATTTATGGATTTGTGAGCGCGCTTCTAATTCCAGGCAGCGTCTAGTGACCCGTAGCGAAACACTCCCCGGCGCAGTGTAGTTCTTGGCCTGCTTTTCCAACCCGCGGAGGCCCTGGATACTTCGGTATGCGAGCTGACTCGCTACGCGCCAGTATTCCGTAGAAATATCTGGCTGGGACGACAAGGAAGACTTCTTTGTAGAGAAGTGCGAACTGGAGTGGAATGAGGAAACCGGCAAACGTGTAGCGCTGAAGCGGGCCCTGAATGATCACGCCATTCTACTGGTGCGGCTTTTGCAAACCGGGGATTCGGATCGTTCCCAGCCTGTCGTATTCCAGGCCGAGGTGATTGGGAAAACAAGGAGTGGCCTGTATCAATTCCGGCTCAACGTGGTAGCTCCTCGTCTGAGGGAAGAAGAGAGTTCGGCGCTGCAGCCTAGGCCGGTACACCGGGCCTGCGGATCGGCGCAGGAAGAGTGAAGGAACAGTGGAGTTCCGCACCGAAACGACCCCAGGACCCAATATGGGCTATGCGGCCATCACCACATCCGACCCGGAAGAGGCCCTTAGTCTGGTGTGGACCGGCCGCAGCCGGCTGGTGCTGGCCGACGTGAACATGCCCGGCATGAACGGGTATGAGTTGCTTGATCGCGCGTTGCGCTGCGACTCCGGGATTCACGTGATCGTGATGACCGGGGAATACACGCTGGAATCGGCGCTGGATGCCATCCGCCGGGGCGCGACGGATTTTCTGCCCAAACCCATCGACCGCGTGCGCTTGAAGAAAACTTTGGACGAAGTGGCAACGATTTATGATCAGCGGAAACGAGTACGCGCGTTCGAAGAACAATTGCTGAAGGACCTTGCGTTCCACGGAATCGTGGAAAAAGCCCGGTCATGCTGGAAGTATTCGATTTCGCGCGGAAGGTGGCGCGGCATTACACGAATGTGCTGCTGGTGGGATCAACCGGGACGGGGAAAGAGCTGGTGGCCCGGGCGATCCACAACATCAGTCCGGTGAGCCAGCCGAAGCTGGGGATCTGCAACTGTTCGGTGATGGTGGATACGTTGCTCGAGAACCAGCTTTTTGCACATGTGCGAGGGTCGTTTACCGGGGCCACGGATACCAGGCCGGGGCTTTTTGAGTACGCGAACAACGGGACGGTTTTTCTGGATGAGATTGGCGAAACGTCCTTGCCGATGCAGGCCAAGCTCCTGCGCGTAATCCAGAACAGGGAGATCCAGCGCGTGGGGTCGCCAGAGGGTTTGCAGTTCCTTGTGCGAATGGAGCGATGCCCGGTACGTAGTTGCTCAGGGCTGGCGATTCGAAAGGCCGGGCTACTGAACTGTGACCTGGAGCGTCACGCTGTGGCTGACGGCTTGCGCTCCCGTACCCCCGCTGGCCGTGACGGTCACAACGAAGGAACCCGTCGATGGCCCTCCGGGGGTCGTAGACACACTGTGGCTGCCACTGCATCCGCTCATCGCACTCAGAGACCCCGCCAGAACCAATAATGCACAGGGTGGCCATGCACGCTTTTTCCTGGGCCATGCCAGAAGAAATGCGCCAGCTAGCGTCGCACCTGCGAGTGAACCGGCCAGCCGCCGGGCCCCGCTGTGAAAGGCCATGCGGATCGCAGACGACAGTTGCGGCGATTTGGTGATGCTGAGCGCAACCGTCAAGGGTGTAAAACCGTCGAGGGCAGGTTGCGCGGGCAGGAAAGTACAAGAAGAACCCATGGGGAGTCCTGAGCAGATGAGAGAAATGGGCCCAAAGAAACCCAAGCCGGGGCCGGGAGTGAGCAGAACGTTGGTAGAACCGGGAGCGCTTCCCGAGATCGTCACGTTCCCTGGATTGACGGAAATCAGAAAGTCGGGATTGCCCACCACGATAGTGGCTGCGCCGGAAGTTGAGCCGACGAAGTTTGGATCTCCGGAATAGACCCCCGTGATGCTGTGCGACCCGTTGGTCAGCTGGGTGGTCAGCGTGGCGATTAAATTCTTCACCTGGACCGGAATCCCCAGTGCTGTTTTCCCATTGAAAAACTGCACGGTCCCGGTGGGATCGATCGCGCCATTCGGAAGGACAATGGCTTGCAGAACCACGGAACTGTTCGGCAAGGCCCCTGTGGGAAGGAAGAGAATCGTTTGCGTGGGCCCTTTGGCGACGCTCACGCTAACCGGACCCGCGCTGCTTGCGGAAAAGCTTGCGTCACCGGAATAGCTGACACTGAGCGTGTGGTTTCCGATGGCGAGCTGAGTTTCCAGAACTTGGGCGCTGCCCTGACTGTTGAGAGAAGTGCTCAGCAGCGCGCTGGTGTTCCCGTTGAAAGTGTCGGAAAAAGTGAGCGTTCCCGTCGGCGTCCCCTTTTGGGAGGCCCCCGCGACGTTTACCTGTAAGTTGAGGAAGTTGCCGTAGGTCGTGTTGACTTGGGAAGGCGGATTGCCTGACTGGCCACTGACGAACGCGGAGAATGTCGTGCTGCTGGATTCAGGATTTATGGTGATCGGAACGCCCATAGAGATGCTCGCGCCAAAGGTGCCGTCTCCGCCGTAACTGGCGGTGACTGAGTACGTTCCTCCGGGCAGCGTCTCGACCATCCCCGAAAACGTTCCGTTGCTGAGGTTGCCAAGATTCACTCCCACGGAGCCTGCAGCGAGGAGGGCCACGTTACCCGTGGGGGTTCCTGTGCCAACACCGGGAGCGACGGTCACGGAAGCTGTTACAGACTGTCCGTGCGTCAGGTTGATGGACGAGAGCTGCAGTGTGGTCAGTGTCGAGCGGAAAGTTATGTTCTGCCAGTTCGCGGCGAGATTCGCGGCGTTGACGGAGCCCCAGCCAGTCGCTAAATCGTAGCCGGGGGTCGCGGAAAAGCCGGTCTGTCCAGGGACATTGTTATTCCCCACGGTGATGTCACTGAAAATGCATTGAGACTGCGGAGGACTGGTGGAGCTGCAGTTCGCAGCATTCTGAGCGGCAGCCAGCGGGTAAAGAACAAAGTTCGCCTGCCCTTGCCGGGAATTGGTTTTCTGCGCGATCAGCGCCAGGATGGCGGCGAACGTGGGAGCCGCGGCGGACGTGCCACCGACGAGCTCGGCGTTGATGAGCTGTCCGCTGGCGTTGGTGGTGCAAATGCCGTCCTGGCAGAGCAAATATCCATCGTGGCCGGCGGCGGCATCGAGTGAGACATCGGGAAGGTCGCGTTTGCCGTCGTTCGGCACGCCGAGCCCTGCTTGCCAGGATGGCTTGCTGTAAAGAGTGCTGGCACCGCCGCTGCTTGCAAACAACGAAGCGACGCCGCATACGTTCGGGTCCGCGCAACTCTCGTTCCAGACGACTTCCGGGATATAGCCGAGGGCGGAAGTTTGGTCCGGGCCGTTTGTGGCCGACCAGTATGTGCTATCCGCACCGTTCTCATTGAACTGTGTGCCGCCGACGGCAATGTTGAATGGCGTGGAAGCGAGCCCGTTAACGGCAAGTCCTTGAGTGGCGGGCGTAGTTTGACTGTCGCTGTCACATCCGGCGGGCCCATTATCGCCGCTCGAAATCACGGCGGTAATGCCTTGCGCGGCGGCCTGCTCCCAGAGATTGTTGAAAAAAGTGTTCTCGGTCTGGCCGAGGGTTTGTTCGCACTGGCCAAAACTGGCGCTGAGCACAGGCGCGAGATTGTTGTCCACAATGTAGAGAGAAGAAAGATCGACGCCGTCGGTCGAGTTGGTGCTGGCGGAGACGACAAATTTGATGGTGGCCTTCGGCGCGATGGCGCCTGACCACTCAACGTCCAGATCGGCTTCTGTCTCTTCGGGACCAGTCAAATTCCCAGGATCGGGGCCGTCAAGAATGATTTGCGGATCGTTTATTGGAAGTCCGAAAGCGATGCGGAAAATTTGCACGTCCGAGAGATTGATGTTGTTTCGCGCCACGATGGCGACGCTTTGGCCTGTTCCGTCGATTCCATTCTGATAGAGCGGGGCGGTGTTATAAATTTTCGCGAAGTCACCCGGCGCAAGAAAGTGTTCCACCCCCGCCGAGCCGCTGAAAGTAAACTCCGGCTGCCACATGCTGCTGTTGGCGATGCGGCTGGCCTTCCCTAAGACACGAATCGCCGATTTTTTTCGAAAATTATGGAGAGTATTTATTCCAGCGACCACGGACGCGAGGGCCGCCGGGATTTGCGGATCAGAAGCGTTTGCGTAGTGCTTCTCCCCGTTCACTACATACGAGTGAATGGCCGTGTGAAAAGCATCTTTTACCTGGCCGGCGGTGCCGCTGAACTCGATAGACATTGCGCCTTGCCCCACGCGATTCACGCGAAAACCGTGGTATGCGAGCCAGCCCGTGAGCTTTTGAATATCCGCTGGGGAAACGCCAAATCGTTTGCCGAATTGATCGGGCGAAAGCCAGGCGTGGAAGTCCGGCGAGGATTTGTCTTGCTGGCTGGCGACAAGACTCTGCAGCGCGGATTCCGCCGCGGCGTCGCGCGTCAAAACCAGCAGCATGCGTTCCATCGGGAGATCCGCGGCGGCTTCTCCGCGATCGTGGGCGGGCGTCGCCAACGGATGACGATTGCCGTGCAAAACTACGAGTGAAGACTCGTCAATAGCGCCGATGCGACTCGCCGCAGACTTCGTGGTTTGCGCCCGCAACACGCCGGGTGGGTGGGCAAGAATCGCGGCAGAAAGCGCGAAACCGAACAGCAGGTTTTTATGGAGAGGCATGGCTTCCCTTGGTTCGGTTGGATGGCTGGTGGAACGCTTGGTTTTATAGCTGAAATCGCAGGCGGTGGAAAGCTCAATTTACCAGCGAATTCTTTTCCCGTTTTATGGCGGAAATGTGAATGGCAGGCGCGTCTCTCTTTTTGCATACGTCCGGCGGTCCCTAGGCGGCCCACGCACTGGCTTCTTGACTCGATTTTGGTACTTTGGTACATTGGTACCAAGCAGCGAAAAGGCTACCATGACAGACGAAAAAAAGCTCAGCGTCCAGCGCGTACAAACCGGCGTTCGCATGGAAGAACGAATTTTAAAAGTGCTAAAGGCGTTCGCGGAATATCACGATATGACGCTTGGAGATCTCCTCGAGGGCATCGTGCTCCATGCCTTCGATGGCAAATGCCCTTTTGGCGCTGATAGTCTAAAGCGCATCAAGGATTTGAAAAAATTCTATGGGCTCGACCTGAGTTCCCGCGAGAGCCACCGGCTTACTGAATCGCGAGCCAATCATTCGCTCAGAAAGGGCAAACGTGGAAAATGAACGCGCGCCTCACGAGATTCTCAATCTCAATGCTGCGCTGGACCCTCGGTCTGGTGGTCCTGCTCGAATCCTGCCAGTTTATCTTTTCCACTTCAGCGGCGCATTTCCTCGCCAAGACCAGATTGCCTTCCTGGATCAGGCCGGTTCTCGGAGGCGCTGAAATCATAGCCGCGGTTTTATTCCTTGTGCCCGTCACAACCGTGATCGGGAGCTATCTCTTGCTTGTCGTATTTGTGCTTGCTGCTCTCGTGCATATTTTGCATGGTCCGTACGAAGTGGGAGGACTGGTCGTTTATGCCGCGGCCGTGCTTGTCTGTGTGGCCCACGCAACACACGGAACACTCGAAGCAGGCCATGAACGACTCTGAGTGGATGGAAGCATTTGAAAAATGTACTTTGCCTAATGACACTTTTCATCACGCAGAGCACGTCAAAATGGCTTTCTTGTATGTGCAGAAATTCGCGCCGCTCGAAGCCCTGGGCCGTTTCGCTGCAAACCTGACACGATTCGCCACGGCACATGGCAAGCCGAATCTTTACAACGAAACGATCACCTGGGCTTTCCTGCTGCTCATTCGAGAGCGGATCGCCCGGGCGAATTCGCAGCAAACCTGGACTGAATTTTCGGCGCGCAATCCGGATCTCCTGCGCTGGGACGACAATATCCTCAAAAAATACTACCGCCCGGAAACGCTGACCTCGGAACTCGCGAAAAAGGTCTTTCTCTTTCCCGATAAACTGTAGCCCGGCGCCGGTTCCGCCATCGAACAAATCCAGCGAAACGGGTTGCATCTTCTACAAGTATCGATTTATTATTTCGGCACGCCTTAGAACACTGCAGGTCTCGCTTCCGCTTGCCGGAAGTCACAGATGAGTTTGCGTTGGAGCGTCACCGGAAGAGATCTGGGACCAACGCCTTGAAAAGATGCGAAAGGCCCGCGCGGCCTAGAGATCTTCGAGCCGCATTTCGACAGCCAGTTAGTCGAAGAGTTGGTGGGATAATCTGTTGAAGAAAACGACCAACAACTACGCCGTGGCAGTGGATGCTCGGTCTGATACTGCGCGTTCCGCCAGTAACCCGCCTTGGCTTCTGACCACCCTTCAAGACCTGCGGTTTGCTCTGCGCACTCTGCGCAAGAGCCCGGCATTCGCAGTTACAGCGATCCTCACGCTCGCGCTCGGGATCGGGGCGAACACCGCCATCTTTCAATTGCTGGACGCCGTCCGTTTGCGAAGTCTGCCCGTAGCCGACCCGGCGTCACTGGTTAAGGTACAGATCAAGGGCGGAATCCATGATTTCGGGTGGACCGCCAATGACACAGCGCTCAGCACGGCGCTGTGGGAGCAAATCCGGAAGCAGCAGCAGGCATTTTCGGGGTTTTTCGCGTGGCGCAGTACCGTTTACGGGATCGGACGAGGAGAACAGGAGCGGCTGGCTCAGGGCCTCTGGGTTAGCGGGGAAATGTTTCCCATGCTCGGAATCGTGCCTGCTAAGGGCCGGCTATTTACGCCGGAAGATGACCGGGCCGGCTGCGGAACATCTGGCGCCGTAATTAGTTATGGCCTGTGGCAGAACGAGTTTGGCGGCAAGGACTCGGTGATCGGAAGCAGTATTGTTGTTTATGGCCACCCGACCCAGGTGATTGGAGTAACCCCGCCCGGCTTTTTCGGCCTCGATGTCGGAAAAGAGTTCGAGGTTGCTCTTCCTACGTGTTCGCTCCCTTCCTACATCCCAAGCGACGGCACCCTAATCCGGCGCGACGTATTCTGGCTGCAAGTTATGGGACGCCTTAAGCCGGGCTGGTCGCTGCAACAGGCCTCGGCACAACTGGACGCTGCCAGCCCGGGAATGTTCGAGGCCACCGTGCCGGACGGATACAGCAATTCGGAGTTGAATACCTTCCGAAACTTCAGATTGACGACCTATCCAGGCAGCAACGGGATCAGCGCGCCTGGCGAGACATACGACACTTCGCTGTGGCTGCTATTGGGAACTACGGGATTGGTGTTGCTCATCGCGTGCGCGAATTTGGCAAACCTTATGCTCGTCAGGGCCAGCACACGAGAGAAGGAAATGGCCGTCCGCTTGGCCCTCGGAGCCAGCAGTGCAAGAGTACTGCGACAATTGCTTTTGGAAAGCTTGGTGCTCGCACTCGCTGGATCTGTCTTGGGAATCGGCTTGGCTTCGTTCCTCAGCAGAACCGTGGTGAGGCTGCTCGGTACAGAACGAGACCCGTTTTATCTGGCCACGAACATCGATTGGCGGGTGCTGTCATTCACCGCTGTAGTTGCCGTGTCGACGTGCTTGCTGTTCGGCCTAGTCCCTGCGTTTCGATCTTCACGTGTACAGCCAGGCGCGGTGTTGAAATCCGGCGGCCGTGGTATGACCGCAGGCCGCCAAAAATTCTCATTCCAGCAGACCCTGGTCGTTTCACAAATTGCGTTTTCCCTGGTGCTGCTGGTGGGGGCGCTGCTATTTGTGCGGAGCTTCTGGAACTTGATGACGCTCGATCCGGGATTCCGCGAGACGGGCATTCTGCGCGCCTATTTGAACTTCCGGCGGCTCGATCTGCCGCCCGAGCGCTACGAAACTTTTAAGCACGATCTCTTAGAACAAATTCGATCCATCCCTTTGGTGGAATGCGCGGCGACCTCCACGCATGTTCCTTTGGACGGCGGCTTTTTCTCTCTGGAAGTTCGCTCCGCCGCCACACAAGCCGAGTCCAAATTCACCTGGGTGAGTCCCGGGTATTTCCGGACGATGCAAATCCCATTTGTTGTCGGGCGCGACTTTACGGATCGCGACACAACAAAATCACAACCGGTCGCCATCGTGAACGAGACCTTTGTCCGGCAATTCATGGGCGGAGGAAATCCCCTGGGAAAAACTATTCGTACGAGTGCTGAACCCCATTACCCGGAAAACGAATACGAGGTAGTCGGCGTGGTGAAAGATGCAAAATATGGGGGACTGCGGGAGGAGATCCCGCCGGAAGCGTTCGCGCCGGCACAGCAATATCCGGAAAGATACTATTTCACTAACGCTTTCATCCGGTTTTCGTCGCCTCCCTCGGCGGTGATCTCCGCGGTGCGGGAAAAACTTAGCCCGCTGTATCCGGAAATGAAGATCGAGTATCACGTATTCCAGACGGAAATTCAGAACGGGCTCGTGCAAGAAAGATTGATGGCGTTGCTTTCCGGATTTTTCGGAGCGCTGGCAGCGCTGCTAGCCATGATCGGCCTTTATGGAGTGATCTCCTACATTATCGCCATGCGCAGAAATGAAATTGGAATCCGCATGGCTCTGGGCGCGAGCCGGCAAGACGTGGTCGGCATCGTACTTTGGCAGACTCTGGGCCTGTTGGCAGTCGGCGTCGGCATCGGGTTGCTGCTTGCGATTGCCGCAACAAGCGGCGCGCGCACTTTGCTGTACGGGTTGCGCCCGAGCGATCCCGCAAGCCTGATCGGGGCGGCGTTTTTCCTCGCTGTCGTGGCGTTGGCCGCAAGTCTTTGGCCCGCTTATCGAGCCACGCGGCATGATCCCATGACGGCGCTTCGTTATGAGTGAATCGCCCCTACTCATAGCGCAAAGCCTCGACAGGATCGAGCCGAGAAGCTTTCACTGCCGGATACATCCCGAAAAATAGACCGACGCTCATCGACACCGTCACCGCTACGAGAATCGCCCACAGCGGAACAGCCGAGGGCAGCTTCGGTACCAGGAGATGGATGAGCAGGCTGATTCCTAAACCGAGTAACACCCCAATGACACCTCCGGCCCCCGTTAGCACAATCGCTTCCGTCAAGAATTGCCAAATCACGTCGCGCCGCCGCGCCCCGATTGCCTTTCGCACACCAATCTCGCGCGTGCGCTGCGTGACGGACATCAACATGATATTCATCACCCCGACGCCGCCCACCAGCAGGCCGATCGAACTGACCACGGAAATAAGCAGTGCCACCGACGCTGTGATTTGACGAAATTGGTCGGCGATCTCCTTCGCGCTCGATACGCCAAAATTGTCAGGCTTGTTGTAAGGCACATTTCGCCGCCGTCGCAGCACGCCGCGAATCTCGTCCTCTGCTTCCGGCATGCGGCCCGGGTAAGCAACGGCACCAATCAAATTCTCATCATCCCCGGGCCTATGTTTCTGATAGGTGCGGTAAGGAACAAGAATCGCTTTGTCAGCGGCCTGGTCTTTCACCAGTTGCCCTTTGCGTGCGGCCATTACGCCGATCACTTCGTAGGACACGCCGTCGACAAGGATCGGCTTGCCGAGCGGATCTTCGTCTGGATACAAAGCTTTGGCTAAATCCGGACCGATCAGGGCCACGTCCCTGCGGTGCAAATTCTCCGCCTCGCTGATAAATCTTCCCCGTTCCGCTTTGGAATTGAACACGACTTCATCCTCTGGCAAGATTCCGTGGTAATCCACTCCAGCGACTTCCTTATTTTTGTACCGCGCGCTCATCAGCGGGCGGCCGCCAGGCGCGCCTTCCACAACGCGAGGCAGAATCGCAGCCGAGACGGCTTTGACGTCTGGGCAAAGTTCGCCAATAGCTTCGGCATCCCCGAGCGTAAGCGGTTTTCGCGTGCGTTCTTCCGGAGTAAGCCGCCCCGACGTATGAATGCCGGGATCAAACTTGAAAATGAAGAGCGTATCCGAACCGAAGTCGCTCAGAAAAGCGTTTACGTCGTTGTATACGCCCATCAAAACGGCCACGACGGAGAGCAGCGCGGTGATCCCAATCACCACGCCGAGCACGGTAAGAAAAGAACGCATCTTGTTCTCACGCAACGTTGTGAGCGCCATCTGAGCGTTTTCGCCGAGCGACATTCGCATTTTGCTCTAGCTCTCCTCTAGATCTCTGTCCGCAGGGCCTCGATCGGCTCCAACATAGCCGCTTTTCGCGCCGGATAAACACCAAAGAAAATCCCCACGGCGGCCGAGATGAGTTCCGCAATGATGACTGCGGAAATCGGTACGTGCATGGGAATAGAAGTTGTAGCTTTAGCAAGGAGGCAAATCCCGTAGGCAATCGTCACGCCAATGGCTCCTCCCATGGCCGACATAACGCAGGCCTCCACCAAAAACTGCAGCAGGATGTCCCGGCGGCTCGCACCGAGCGCCTTGCGGATGCCAATCTCTCGCGTGCGCTCCGTGACCGTGGCCAGCATCACGTTCATAATCACCACTCCGCCGATCACCAAGAAAACCGAAACGACTCCAACCATGGCCATCGCAATCACGCCCGTCAGCTGATTCCACAGTTTCATCAGCGTCGCCGAGTCGAGCATGCCGAATGAATCGGTTTCATTCGGGCCCAGATGACGCCGCGCGCGCATGAGCACACGCGTTTCGTCCTGCGTTCGTTCCATCCACTCCGCTCCGCGCGCCTGGATGTTGATCCAGATTCCCTCGTACGCTCCGTAAATCTTGATGTACGTCTCCACTGGAATATACGCGAAGTTATCTCGCGATTGCCCGAGGACGGTGCCGATTGGTTTGGCAACGCCAACGACGATGAATGGCCGGCTATCCAGCATCACTTCGTGGCCAACCGGGTCCAGCCCCGGAAAGAGTTTGTTGGCCAATTCGGAACCAATCATGGTCACCATCGCCCGGCTGCTTTCATCTGCTTCTGTGATGTACCGGCCGTCAGACATTTCTTGTGCATCTATGTCGGCCATGGTCGCCGACACGCCGCGGATGCTGGTGTCCTGAATGGTAAGCGAACCAACGCGGGACTTTCCTGAAGTCCATACCTCCGCACCCACATGCAGAGGCAGCTTCAGGTTTTCACGCAGCGCCTGATAGTCATCCCAGGTAACAAGTTTGTTCCGGCGCAGGGCTTTGACCAACTCTTCCATTTCCGTGATGATCGGAAACCGCATCACCGTGAACGCATTCGAGCCCAGATTGGCAACCTTGTTGGCTATGTATTGATTAACGCCGGAAATCAGCGCGATAACCACGATCAGCGTGGCGACCGAAAGAATGATTCCCAACAGCATGAGAAAGGAGCGCATTTTGTGCGCGCGCAGTGTCTCGAGCGCGACGCCGACCGGTTCTCGCAGGGGCACCCGTCGCCTCATGAACACTGCTCCTTGTTGTTGCTACGCCGTGGACCTGCGTAAAGTTTCAGATCCGGTCGTCAGGAGTAAGGGTTCGTCGCCCTGACGAGCAATATTAGTTGTTGGGACGCGCCGTCGTGCTCCCGCTGTTGCTATGATAGTTCGGATAAGGCGGCTTTTTGTGTTTCGGTATAGGATTTTTCTCCAAGTCCGCGAGCAGAAGCTCGACCGCCTTTTCAAGCTGTGGATCGCGTCCTTCGCGCACTGCTTTGGGATCCAGTTCGATTTCCACGTCGGGTGCGATGCCGTGGTTCTCTACTTCCCAATCGTTGTTGGGCGTCCAGAACCCGCGGCTGGGTGCGGTCACAACGCCTCCGTCCATCAGCGATTCGCCTGGGCCAAAGAATCCCACCAACCCGCCCCATGTCCGCTTCCCCACCAGCGCTCCGACCTTTGCCTGCCGGAAATGCCACGGCATGGCATCGCCACCCGAGCCCGCGTACTCATTGATGATCATGGCCTTAGGCCCTTGAATGAGGCTCACCGGCGTAGTCATGTCCTCGCCGTCTCGCGTCGTGCGGTAATTCATCAGTGTTCGCCGCAGATAATCGAGAATATAATCCGTGTTCGTCCCGCCTCCATTGAATCGCTCATCGACGACCGCTCCGTCCTTGCCCGCCTGCGAGAAAAAATAGCGGTTGAAATAGGTGTATCCCCCGCTCGCCGTGTCCGGCAAATAGATGTATGCCAGCTTGCCTTTGCTTAGCTGGTCCACTTTGCGGCGGTTGCCTTCGACCCAAGCTAGCTCGCGTAGTCCCATCTCATTTTCGACGGGAACCACGCTCACCTCGCGCGAGCCGCTGCCGTCCGGGTTTGGCCCGACGCGCAACAGGACGGACTTCCCTGCCGTCTCTTCGAAAAAGCTGTAGACATTGTCGTTGCCATGCACTTCATGGCCGTTTACGGCCAGCAGATACTCACCTTCCACGACGTTAACACCGGGCTGCGTCAAAGGAGCATGCAACTGCGGATTCCAATTCTCGCCGTCGTAAACGTGTGAAAATCGATAGCGTCCATTTTCGATCTTGTAGTCGGCTCCCAGAAGCCCAACAGGAATGCGCTTCACCTCCGGACCATCGCCGCCTCGCACGAAGAGATGCCCAACTGTGAGATCACCCATCGTCTCCTTGAAGATGTAGTTCAAGTCGTCGCGCGACGCCACTCCCGGCAGATACGCCGCGAATTTTTTCTCCGTAGCCGCCAAATCCAAGCCATGAAATCCCGGGTCATAAAAAAAATCGCGCTCGATGCGGAATGCCTCGTGATACATCTCTTTCCACTCAACCATCGGCTCGATGCGCACATCCATCGTGGCAAGGTTCAGGGTTTTGGCTCCGGATGGCATTCCCCCAGACGAACCACCGCCGCCAGGCGCCCCCGGAGTGGGCGCAGGTGGAAGTGGCGCAATCGCCCAGACCTGCGCCGGCGCTGTTCCTCCAGGTTGCGGCGCGCTCGCGTGTCGGTAAAGTAGCTTTTCTCCATCGGCCGAGACATAAAAAGCCAGAATGTTTTCGACCAATTTGTCCGTCCTGCGAGTCTTCAACTCAAAACGATGCGCCGTCAACGTTGCGGGGCCATTCAAAGGCTCGACGAGCGGCCCTTCCACAAGAAACAACACTCCTTCTTTCCCAGTCTTCAATTCCACGTAATTCCTCGCTGGAATTGGCATCGCCAAAATCCGCTGCCCGATCTTTTCAAAATCCACTTTCACCACTGCGGGCGGTTTCTCTTTTTCTTTTTCCGCGCCTCCGGACTTCGGCGCATCCGTCTTCGCCGCGTCCGCCTTCGCTTCCCCTTCCTCATCGCTCAATGGCGCGAGCGGCGAGGGCAGGTCTTTCCGCAGGACAACGATATACACACTGCTCGTTACCGGCCGGTCGTAGCTCAGCATTGACGTATCCTTGGTCGGCCCGGCATCCGTGCTGGACAGAAAATAGAGATACTTTCCGCCTTTATCGAAGACCGGCGAAACCGAATCGCTCATCGCATCCGTCACTCGCTGGCTCTGTCCTGTTTCCAGCGAATAGAGAAACACCGACCGCATGTGGCTCACTTCCTGCTGCGTGTACGACAGCCATTTGCTGTCCGGCGACCACGCTGCCTGGAATATTTGCTCCGGCCCCGTGAACCGGTCGTGAAAAACCTTCACCGGTGTTTTCTTATCAAGGTCCACGTACCACAGGTTCAATCGTTTGTCCGTATACGCAATCTTCTTGCCGTCCGGCGACCATGTCGGAAAAAAGAAAAAGGAACCCGGCGTGCCCAGATCAATTTTCTGCGCCTCCCCTTGGCCATTCTGATTCTTGACGTGCAGTGCGACCTCGCCCGATTCATCCGAAAAATAAGCAATGCTTTTTCCGTCCGGCGACCATGTCGGATATCGCTCATCCGCTCCCGGTGTGTTTGTCAGGTTACGGATGTCACCTTTCTCGGCGGGCACCGTGAGTATTTCTCCGCGCGCTTCGAACACTGCTCTCAGTCCAGTCGGCGAGATGTCTGCGTTGCGTATGCGGTTGGCCACGTTTTCGTAACGAGGCCGCAACTGCGGCAGGTCTCCCGCAATGCGAATGTCGACTTTGTGCGCCGCGCCGGTCTTCAAGTCATAAAGCCAAATCGCGCCAAATTGTTCGATGACGATGGCATCCGTCCCCGCGCTCGCATATTTGAAATCGAGACCATCATTCTTGAGCGCAACCGTCACGCCCTTCGTCTTCGTGTCATAGCTATAGAGCGACATCGGCCCATTCCGATCCGAAAGAAAAAATATGCGTTGATCCACCCACATCGGATTGAAATCATTGGAATTCTCCCGCGGTATCGGCGTCACACTCGAATCCGCGAGCCGCGCGATCCGTACCGGCGAAGTTCGCCCGCCTCGATACCGTTTCCAAATCTCGAACGCGTGGTCCAGCGGCACGTACGCTAGTTCTTTGCCATCGGGTGAATACGATCCCTCAGCGCCACCGGGCAGCAGCAATTCCGTCGGGAAACCACCTTCCCGCGAAATCGTAAAAAGCCGGTTGAAATAGGAGTAGCTATTCCGTTGCGAAGCAAATAGCACCGACTTCCCATCGCGCGTCCATCCAATCACTTCATCTGGGGCCGGATGATAGGTAAGGCGCCCGGGCGTGCCCCCGCTCGCAGGAATCAGGTACACGTCCGCATTTCCGTCGTAGTTTCCCGTAAACGCGATCTCGCTGCCATCCGGCGAAAAGACGGGCCGTGACGCCGTTCCCGCCCCCGCCGTGAGCCGCTGCGCCACGCCACCCGTGCGTGGCACGCTCCACAAATCTCCCGCGTACACAAACACAATCTGCGTCGCGCTAATGGTCGGCTGATGCAACAGCAATGGCGGATTCTCATCCGCCAAACACACGCACGCCACCAACAGCGCGAACACACTCGCAGCAAATCGCACCATTTGCGTTCCTCCCCCAACCATCCAATCGCGCACAATCTTACAGCCACATCGGTCAGGATGAAACCGACCAGCGGACTTTCTTCAGGCGCAACGGATTTGTGATAAGAAGGTGTCGCGACAATGCACTCGCGTAGCTCAGCTATCATTCTTTTTGCTCGATCAGCACTGAGGAAGGCCCATGACCGATGAAAACGCAGCGTCGAAGTCCGCCGGCGTGTGGACCATGATCTTCACCGATGTTCATTTCTGGGTCCCGGCCATCGTCTTGCTCGCCGGGCTGGTCGTGCTGCATTGGATTCGCTGACTCCCCGCATGGAATCCTCCGCCACAGCAATGATCTCGCCATCCGTTGGGTCTGCGCGTCTCCTCAAATTGCAACTCGTGGGTATCCTCTGCGGGTTCGGCGCAGGCGCCTGGCTAGGCGCCGCGGAAGCTCCAACAAAATTGGTGAAATTGGGTGTGTCACCCCTCGTCGTGTCGCTCTTGATGGTTGTGGGTGTATTTCTCGCGCGCTGGAGCCTCCCCGCCCTAATCCGCGGCACCGGTCAAATGCGCGCCGACATTCGCCAAGCCCCTCACTTGATCGTCTGGGGAATTCTCGCAGGCTGCCTATGGGCCGTCGCCAACACGTTGACCATTTTCGCGATTCGCGACATCGGCCTCAGCATCGCCTTCCCTCTTTGGAACATCAACAGCTTGCTCGGCATCTTCTGGGGCTATCTTCTCTTCAACGAATTGCGCGACGCTGGAAAAATTCGCTGGCTCACCGTCCTAGGCGGCGCACTCCTCATGTTCGCTGGCGCGACGCTTCTTGCCATTGCTTCCTCCGCGCAAAGCCCTGCTGAACATCCCCTCCGCGGAATCCTCGCCGCACTTGGCGCAGGCGTTCTCTGGGGCACGATGTATGTTCCCTACCGCAAAGCCTATTTGACCGGCATGAATCCTCTTTCCTTCATCGCGTTCTTCACCATCGGCGAACTCGGCATGATGTTGGCTCTCGCCGTGGCCTACGGTGGCGGCCCCGACGTTCTCTTTCATCAACTCGAGCTAGCCAAGCCCGTCCTCTTCTGGCTAATGCTTGGAGGCTTCGTGTGGGTCATCGGCGATTTATTTCAACAATACGCCGCAAAATACATCGGCATCAGCCGCGGCATTCCGCTCTCGAATACAAATCAATTGTGGGGCCTGCTGTGGGGCATCCTAGTTTTCGGAGAGCTGCGCGGTCTCAACACCTCGCTTTACGCTCAAGTCATTGGCGGCTCTCTCTTGATGGCCGCAGGAGCAGGAGCCATCGCTCTCTCTAGCGTCACCGGGAAAGAACACGCCCGCTGGAAGCAAGCCGCCGATCGCGAAGGCCAGCGCTACAAAGTCGCTGCCGGCTACGTAGAAGCTGGTCTCTCCGGAAATGATTCGACGCACCCAGGCAGCCAGCTCCCAATTCAGTCGGCAAGAACCTGGCTCGATTGGCTCCTGGTCATCGCTGCCACCACAATTTTCATCAGTCTCGCCGTTCTCGCCCGCGCTCCGAACATGGCGCTCAACTGGCCCGCCTTGGCCGCGCTAGCCGCTGCTATGCTAGTTTTTCTCTTCGCCTGCGGACTCGCTCTCTGGAAAACCACGCGCTTCAACTGAACCGCCTTGGCTTCAATTTCTTGCCGTGGGCCGTCTTCACCCGCCGCCGCATTCTTCCCATCCAAGCTAAAACAGCTCGCGCTCAACCATTGCCCTAGAAACGACCACGCAGTGTAAACTGGTCTTGACGCGGGTTGTGCCACGTATGGCCCGTAGTAAGAAATCTTTGCGGAGCACAACCCAATGGCCGGCGCCATCCCTCTTTCCTCGACGCTCCAAGCCCGCGCTGCCGAGCGCATCTCCGCCAAAGCTCTCACGATCCCATGGTACATCTGGTGCAACGTCCTCGCCGTGGCTTGCAGCGCCGTTGGCGGCGTGTGGGACATTTCCTGGCACGAGAGCGTCGGCCGCGACACGTTCTGGACTCCCGCGCATCTGTTGATCCAGTTGTGCGGCATTCTCGCGGGCTTCGGCTGCGGCTACCTCATTCTTTTGACCACCTTCAGCAAAGATTCGGCCGTCCGCACTAACTCCGTTTCCATGTGGGGATTCCATGGGCCACTCGGCGCATTTACTTGTGCCTGGGGCGCCGTCGCGATGGTCACCTCCGCGCCGTTCGACAACTGGTGGCACAACGCCTACGGCCTCGACGTCAAAATCATCAGCCCGCCGCACATTTTGCTGGCATTGGGGATGACCGCCATCCGCTTCGGCACGCTTGTGCTTGTCCTCGCCGAAGTAAATCGCGCTACCGGCGAGTATCGCGTCCGCATCGAGCGCATTCTTTTTTTCTCATTCCTTTTTCTTCTCGCCATGACCGTCGGCATCATGCAGGAAGACACCTTCCGCATGTTCATGCACGGCGCGAAGTTCTACGTCGTCATTATGTTTGCCGCGCCGATCTGGTTTGCCGCCGTCTCGCGCGCTTCAGAAAATCGCTGGGCTGCCACTATCGTGACGGGCTGCTACACGCTCATGCATCTGTGTTTCATGTGGATTCTGCAGCTCATCCCCGCGGAGCCCAAGCTCGGCCCCGTCTACCAAAAAATCACGCACCTGGTCCCGCCAGATTTCCCGCTGCTGCTGATCTTTCCCGCGATTGTGTTTGATCTTGTGCGCCGCCGCATCACAGGTTTGAACCGCTGGACGCAAGCCGCCATCCTTGGCGCAACCTCGCTAGCAAGTTTTGTCGCCGTTCAATGGCCCTTCGCAAATTTCCTTATGTCCCCCGCGTCGCGCAACTGGTTTTTCGCCACCAACAACACTCCGTATTTCATCCCGCCCACGTCTCACTGGGCGCGCTACGCCTGGCTCCCCACCGAACACAGCCCGCTTCAATTTGACCTGACCATGGTTCTAGCTTTGGCCGCCGGCATCCTCATGACCCGAGTCGGCCTCTCCTGGGGCGACTGGATGCGCCGCATCCGCCGCTAACCATTCTTCCTTCCGAATCTTTTTTCTTCGCTGCAGGTGCGCCCCCCCCCACGTCAGACCTCTCAGGTGAATTACAGAAGCGGTCGGTTCTCCGCGTGCTTGCTTGTCAAGAAAGAAACCGCCGCCGAAGCCGTCGGGGCACGCGCCTATGAAATTTGGCAAAATACCTGCAAGGGGAAATAGTCGATGAGGCGGCTTGTAGTCCACCTATCGTTGCTGACAAGTCTTCTACTTGGTTGTTCGTACTTTGAAGATAAAATGGCGGAACGCCATCCAAGCAAGCATAACTACAATCCAGCTGATGGCATCGTGCTAGACGAAATAACGGCCACAAAAGTTGCGGAAATTGTCCCTAAGCGGGCGTACCGGGATGAGACTATAAATCGCGAACTCCCTCTTCGCGCGACGCTTCGGTCTGACAACGTGTGGATTGTCCGCGGAACGTGGCCGTACAGTTCCGACACTCGCGGAGGAGTAGCTACAGTCGAGATCACTAAGAAAGATGGTCAGATAATCCGTATGTCGCACGGGATGTAGAAACTCGACGGACGTGTGGCCCATCGATTCCACCAAAGAATTCCCGGCACAGTTGGCTACTCAGACGCTCAGCACTTCAGGGATTGCTCGGTGCTTTCGCCGGAGATTCCGGCGCAGCCGCGCCTTTCTTGTACACGATCTTCTTCGCCCCTGCTTCGCAAGTACCCACTACTTTTCCGTCCCCAGCGTCCGCGTCCTTCGCCACGATGTCCAGCGAGTACCCTTTGACGCCCTTCGCGTCCAGCTTCGCTGCGATTTCCGTCTTCAACTCCTCACAAGGCTTTGCCTGCGCGTAACTGCACGCCGGCACAACCAACACGGCAGCAATACCCAGCCATATTTTCATTTTGGGATCTCCTTTTAGGAAATGAGGGGGCCACCATCCAGCATACCAAATCGAATTTCCCACAGCGGCTCCCCCCACGTCCCCCGTTCCGATTTAGGCAACCTCCCTCCACGCTCGTCAACAACTGAGTCCCGCATAGTATTGCGAAGTAGCGATTTGGAGTGCGGCAGCCCTGCTGCCGCTTTTCTCAGTGACTCGTACGACTCTATATTTGACGAGGTTCAACAATGCCCAAATAAACGCATCTGAATCCTTCCGACAAACATCCAACCACAGGACAACCGGCCAAGGGACGCCCGGCCCACCAAATTCTTTGAACCATCGGCAGCACTGAAAACTCGCAAAAGGAGAACGACTATGCCTACGATCACCACAAAAGACGGAGTCACAATTTTTTACAAGGACTGGGGCACCGGCCAGCCCATCGTTTTCTCTCACGGTTGGCCTCTATCGGCCGACGACTGGGACAACCAAATGATGTTCTTCCTAAATCACGGCTATCGCGTCATCGCCCATGACCGCCGCGGCCACGGACGCTCCAGCCAACCCGGCACAGGACACGACATGGATCACTACGCCGATGACCTCGCCGCGCTCACCGCGCATCTCGATTTAAAGAATGCCATCCATGTTGGCCACTCGACCGGCGGCGGCGAGGTCACACGTTACATAGGACGCCACGGCGAAAGTCGCGTCGCCAAGGCGGCCCTCATTAGCGCCGTGCCACCACTCATGGTGAAGACGCCTGCGAATCCCGCCGGCACACCCAAAGAAGTATTCGACGGCTTTCAGAAGACGCTTGCCGCCAACCGGGCGCAATTCTACATGGATCTGCCGATCGGACCCTTCTACGGCTACAACCGGCCGGGCGCGAAACCATCCCAAGGTGTCATTCAAAATTGGTGGCGTCAGGGCATGATGGGCGGCATCAAGGCTCACTATGACGGCATCGTGGCCTTCTCCCAGACCGACTTCACCGAGGACCTCAAGAAGTTCACGGTCCCGACGCTGGTCATGCACAGCGAAGATGACCAGATCGTCCCCTACGTCGCCGCCGGCCCGCTAAGCGCCAAGTTGGTAAAGGGCGCCATATTGAAAACCTACAAGAATTTCCCCCACGGCATGCCAACGACGGAAGCCGACACAATCAACGCCGATTTGCTCGCTTTCATCAAAGGCGCCAGTGCCGCTTCGGCCTAGCCCTCGGTTAGCGACCTGTAACTTGCGCGGTCGTTCTTGACGTTGTTTTAATCCAGGGGTGGCCTTCGCTCTCATCGAGGGTCACCCCAGATTTTTTACTCCCTGATGATGTAAACCTATCCTCGAGCGAAGTGACCAATGGGCACAGGTTAAGCCATCAAAAGTCAGTGTTGACCCTTTACCACTGGTCAACTTCATTTCTCGCTCGTTCAGCGTCCCATCCTTCTGCTAAGGATCTCGCCAGAATCCGGAGTCTCTGCTTATTGTTTTGGTGGATGTTTTTGGGAGCACCGAGGTGAAAGCCCAGAAGCTTGCGCTCATCAGCGGCTGGCCAAAAATGCTCGACTTCTTCGAAGATTACATCTGTAGGTGGTCCTGGGTTGCCGGCCATCCAATTTCTAAAGTACTCATAGAAATCCGCCTGCGTCACCGTTCCGTCGGCAGCACGCCTAAGGTAGGACGCCACCTCATCAACTCATCAAAAGGTTGAGTGTTCATTCCTGCCCGCCTTATTCCCAGCGCTGCCAGCGGTGTTTGCATTGCGGTGCTCATTATCGCAGAAAGCGGAAACGTTGCGTCTGTCCTCGATTGCCATGGCTAAGTGGCTTTGTTTTTGTCCACGCGGCCTATCAGTCGCTGAATGCGAGACGGAATGCCATTCTTTGCGAGGGATGGCAGCAAGCCATTCACCCCAAGCTTTCGCGGCGGGACGGAGGCAATGGACCCGGCGCGAAATCATTGGTACATTGCTTGTCGCACGGAGGGTCTCACTTCGAGCGCGTCCGCCATTCCCAGCCGTCCGGATGGGCTCGCTGTGTTCCCAATGTTTTCTGTTTCCCTCACCAATCACAAAACGAAAGTGAGCAAAACATGTTCAAGCCACTCATAGCAGGAGCTGCGATTGCGATGTTGGCATGTTCGGCAGCCACATCCCTTCGCGCGCAAGAAGTGACCCAAGCGGAAAAGGACCGGGCGGTGCAATATCTCGAAAGCACCAAGAAAGCCGTTCTGGAAGCCACTACTGGTCTGTCGGAAGCGCAATGGAATTTCAAAGCCGGACCGGATCGCTGGTCCATCGCGCAAGTGATGGAACACATCGCGGCGTCCGAAGATTTTATCCGCGGCATCATTGCTGAAAAAGTGATGGTCGCCCCAGCGGTTCCCGGCCGCGATCTCAAAAAAATCGATGACATGGTCGTGGCGATGATTCCTGACCGCTCTCAAAAGGCGCAAGCACCCGAGCCGCTGGTTCCTACCAACCGCTTTGGCACACCCGACGGAGCCATCAAACATTTCGTCGAGAGCCGCGAGAAAACCGAAGTGTTCGTGAAAACGACGCCGGGATTGCGCGATCACGGCCTCGACAGCCCGATGGGAGTAAAGCTTGACGGTTACGAGTTTGTTCTCCTCATCGCCGCTCACAGCGAACGCCACACCAAGCAGATTCTGGAAGTGAAAGCCGACCCCAACTATCCCAAGAACTAACTACGCGAGAAATGCGATGGAGAAAACGCAGAGGGGACGGCGCCAGGAAAAAACGGCGGCTGCCCCCTGCACGTTTCAGGAGGGAATGAGAAATGAAGAAAAGTTTTTTGAAAAGCATTTGTGCCGTGATGACTGCGTTGGCGTTCTTGGCAGTGGCGAGTTACAGCCAAGAGAAAAAAGAGAACGACTCGGCGCACAAGATCGTGCATTCCAGCGATCTAAAATGGACGCCGATTATCAAAGGCTGCGACCTCGCGGCGGTTTCCGGTGATCTCAATGCCGAGGGAGCGCCGTTTGTTCTGCGCCTTCGGTGCGTGGATGGAGCTAAGATTCCGGCACACTGGCATCCCACGGACGAAAACGTGACCCTGCTAAGAGGAACTTTTCTCGTGGGAATGGGCGAGACCTTCGACGAGAGCAAATTGCAGCCGATGAACGTCGGTAACTTCGTGGCGATGCCCAAAGAGGTGCGGCATTTTGGTCTATGTAAGGGCGAAACGATCGTGCAGGTCCATGGCGCTGGACCGTTCAAAGTGAACTGCGTGAATCCCTCCGAAGTACAGCCGCCGGACACTCCAGCCGCAGCGGCAAAACCGTAGACGTGCTGCGACTCGACTTGTTGTGATCAGATCGCCGCGCCGGGAATTTATTTTGGAAAATCGGTTCGCGGCGCGGAACAACTCCTCGAGTGGCGCGACTTAAACTTCTGTGTGTTAAACTGAAATCAGCAGCGGCGCGAAGAGCGCGGCTGTCGGAGCGTGGAACTTCGGGCTCTGTGCAACGAGGTCCCGCGAACCCCGCCAGGCCCGGAAGGGAGCAACGGTATCGGGATTGCCTCGGGTGCCGCAGATCACCCGAAGTTCCTCGCGCCGAAACGCAGTTTGCGGTCGACCGTTCGGGTCGAAAGCTAGCTGCGGCGCGCCGGGCTCTGAGAGCGTATTTATGATCTTCACTGGAACAATCCTTGTTACGTTTTTTTTGGCTTGCGTGGGGTTGGTCTTTTTTTTGCTTCGGCTTAAGAAGCAGGACGGAAAGTCGAAGTAACCTGACGAGACATGAGCTACCAGGTCATAGCACGGAAGTGGCGCCCGCAAACATTCAGTGATCTTGTCGGACAATCCCATGTCACATCTACGCTGGCAAACGCGATCAAGAACAATCGCGTAGCGCATGCGTATATCTTTTCTGGCGCGCGCGGCGTGGGAAAGACTACTGCGGCGCGGATTCTGGCGAAGGCGCTGAATTGCGTGAACGGACCGACGGCGGAGCCTTGCGGTGAATGCGACTCCTGCAAAGAGATTGCCGCGGGAACTTCGCTGGACGTGATCGAGATCGACGCGGCCTCGAATCGCGGCATCGACCAAATCCGCGAATTGCGAGAAATGGTGCGCTACGCGCCGGCAGCTTCGCGAAGCAAGGTCGTGCTTCTCGATGAAGCGCACATGCTCACGAGCGAAGCGTCCAATGCCCTGCTGAAGACTTTGGAAGAGCCACCGGACCGCGTGGTTTTCGTGATGGCGACGACCGAGCCGGAGAATCTGGCCGATACGATTCGTTCGCGTTCGCAACATTTTCATTTCCGAGCGTTGACGTTCGCGGAAATCACTGGGCGTCTGGAAGAAATTGCCGCGAAAGAGAATTTGAAGATCGAGGCGGGCGCGCTGGCGGTGATTGCGCGAATGGCGGAAGGCAGCCTGCGCGATGCGCTTTCTCTGCTGGAACAGGCGCGGGCGTATTGCGGCGACGTCATTGCGGACAAAGAAGTTCGCGAACTGCTGGGAGTCGTGCCAGAGGATTCGCTCAATGAACTTGTCGCTGCGATCGCGGAAGGATCGGCGGACCGTGCTCTGGGGCTGGTACACACTTTTCAGAAGGAAGGCCGCAATCTCCAGCATTTTTGCCAGGAAGCAATCCGCCACATGCGCAATCTGCTGATCGCGCGAGTGTCCGGCGCTGACTCGGATTTGATTGCCGCTACAGCGGATCAACGGCCCGCGCTGGCGAATGCAGCGGCGCAGTTCAGCGAAGAAGACCTCACGCGATTTTTTCAAATACTTTTGCAGACGGATGACGATCTTCGACGTAAGCCCGATCCGCGCGTCCATTTGGAAATGGGATTGTTGCGCTTAATCAACGCGCAACGGCTCGCGCCGATGGAAGAATTGCTCGCGGACCTTCGCAGTGGAACACCACCGGGAGCAGCGAGCGCGGGCGCGATGCGCGGCAGCGCGACTCCGGCTTTTGCTGGCGCGTCGCCGCATCCTCAGCCAGCGCGGAGTCTTTCGCCTGCACCGCAAACTACTTTTACTCCGCCACTGTCGCGAATAGCTGCGCCAAGTTTTGGAGCGTCTTCGGCGGCAGCGGCTGCCGCGCCCGCGCGCGCGGAAATAAAAACCGCCCCTGCGCCGCCTGCGTCAGCGGAATCTCCGGCAACCGTTGCGGCTTCGCCTGAATCTGTACCAGAGACTGACGCGATTGCGGAATCAGCTGCTGAGACTCGCGCTTCAGGAATCACTCAAGAGCAAATTGCAGAAATTAAGACCGCGATTCAAGCTCAGCAGAAATTTCTCGGAGAGATCGTGCAGCAAGGCAGCCGATGGGAACTGGAAAACGCGGAATTGAGAATTTATTTTTCGGCGGACAAGCGCGCGTTCGCGGAGATGATGGAAGGACGCGACTCGCTCGAAAAGGTCCGTACCTCTTCGAGCAAAGTGCTGGGCCGTCCGGTAAGAGTGTGTGCTAAAGTAGAAGCAGTTGCAGCAACTACGCCGCGCGGAATTTCAGGAACGCAAGAGTTGCGCGAACAGTTCGAGCGAGATCCGATGGTGCGGTCGATGCTGCAACGCTTCGGAGGAAAAATCTCCGAGGTAAAATGGCGCCAAGAGGAGTCCTGATGGAAGTCAATGCGATCCAGCAGATGCTCTCGAGGTTGCGGCAGGTTCAGGAAGACTTGCAGCAGCAAGTGAATGGCGTAGCCGTGGAAGCTTCTGCCGGCGGCGGCATGGTCACCGTAAAAATGAACGGCCAAAAGCAAATCGTGGACCTGCGTATCGAGCCCGAAGTTTTTGCAAGCAAGGATCAGGAAATGCTGCAGGACCTGGTGCGCGCCGCGGTCAACGAGGCTTCGCGCCGCGTCGATGAAGAACTCGCCAACCAGATGAAGAATCTCGCCGGCAACATTCCAGGAATATCGGGAATGAAAATCCCCGGTTTGTTTTAAGCAGCCAAGCGTTTCGAACGCTTAGCTTCTGCACTTCCCTTATCGCCTCGACCCCCCACTTCGAACTCAAAACTCGCGCCTCGCGATCCGCGATTCTTATCCTTAGTGTCCGCACGTCCTCTCATCCTGAACCTCCGTAAAACCTCGTTGGCTCTCGGCGCAGATGCGCGCTACAATCGCGCCTCGTGATGTCTCCTGAGTTACACAAATTCCTTGATGCCGCGAAAAGCCAGGGAGCGACCGACGAAGCGCTCGTTGGCCTGCTGCGCGGGCGCGGATGGCCCGAGGACGATGTACACCGCGCACTCGCTGACCATTGCGAGACGCGCACGGCCTTCGAATCCCCATCTACAAACGATCGGGCTCGGCGAAAGATGCCTTTCTGTATTTGGTGAGCTTCGCAACGCTTGCGACATGGAGCTTCGGTCTCGGATCAGTCATGTTCGTGCTGATCGACTACTGGATCAAAAACCCTTTCCAGCAGCAGCGTTACAATGGCGGGTTCTACCAAATGGCGGACGCGCTTGCTTCGATCATCGTCGGTTTTCCTGTCTACTTACTGGCGATGAGATACATCACGGGGGAAGCCGGGCGCCACCCCGAAAAGCTAGAGTCCTCTGTACGGAAGTGGCTTACCTACATCGCCTTGTTCATTACTGCACGGTGGCTGTGGGCGACCTGATCACTTTCCTGACTTCCGCCTTGCGGGGCGAATTAACCGCGAACTTTGCTGCAAAAGCTGCAGTCGTGCTGGCGATCGCTGGCGGAATTTTCCGGTATTACATCAGGGAAGTCCAGCAGAAACCGCTCCCGGTGAAGAGCACCGATGAATAGAAACGTCTTGGCCTCGACGAGCGCCACGGGCGCGGTGATCGTAGTTTTGGTTCTCGGTTTCCGATTTCTCGGGAGTCCGGCGAGGCAACGCCTTGTGCGAGGGGATTCGAGAACTCTTCAGGCGCTCGCCGGAATCGCGCAGCAGATCAACTTTCGGACTTGATAACCGACGTCTGCCGGATACAAACACAGCCGATCCCTGGCTTCATCCAAGAGGTGACTACTGCTTTGCATGGGATGCCTCTCAGCCTGTTCCGGCGGTCACTTTTCCATACTCGTATTACTGAATCTGGATTTAGGGAGTGCTTGGCTCCTACGTGGGCGGCGCAAGCCCCGCCCCACTGGGGATTTCCTTACTTCACGAATCGGCCGTTGTGGACTTCGTATTCCACGTGGAATGGTTTTTGCGTTTTGCGATTTTCCCAGTGTTCCTGTGCGATTAGGCGGTTGACTTGATCAAGACGTTCGGAAGGGAGCGGGTGCGAGCGAAAATAGCCGGTCAGACTTTGGATTGCGAGCTCGGACAATTCTTCTTGGGGGCTTTGCGCGTGGATGACGTATTCATTGCAGAGTTTGGCTAGCCGCGTAAAGATGCTGACCGCTCCGTACGGCGAGTAACCGGATTCGGCGGCGAGGCGAACGCCTTCGCGATCGGCTTCGAATTCTTCGTCTTTGTGATAGCCCGCTTGCCAAAATTCCAACGGGACTTGCAGAAGCTGCCCTACGATATCGAGATTTAAATTTTTCAACTTGGCTTCGATTTGATAACGCTCGATACAGTGATAGTGATCGATGTGCTCGACTTCATGGCCGAGAATGCTGGCGAGTTCGTCTTCGGTTTCCATCAAATCGAGCATGCCTTCGCCAATGTAAACAGGACCGCCGGGCAGCGAGAAGGCGTTAATCATGTTGTGATCGGGGATCAGGTGAAAGTTGTAGTCAAGATGGCGGTGAGCATGAGCAGACACAGTCCCGCCGACACGGCGGACGTATTTTTCGAGCGCTTCTTCTTCGGGAGTCAGCTTCATCACTTGGGTGGAGTATTTGGCGGCTAGCTGGCGACCGATGGCGATTTCCTGCTCGTCGCTGAGGCGCGTGAAGTGCATGGGGACGCGCGCGATGTCACGCTGCGCGTCGGCGAGCATGTCAACAACGGCGTTGGCGGAAGACGGAGTCGGCTTTGCGCGTCGCTGGCTCCAGTAAAGGCCGGCTAGCGAAAATCCGAGTATTGCGAAAAAGATAATGAAGACAACAGGCCGCTTCATGGGTATTGCCGGAGATTGTGACTGAACCTGATATAGAGAAATGAGACCGCGCACGCCGCCAAGCCGACGCCGATAAAGGCAATAACCTGGTGACGCAGGTCGAGCCGCCACATATCCATGGCAAGCACCTTGCCAATACAGAGCAGAAGCAAACCGAAGCCGGCGTGTAGGAAGCTCCGCTCCTTAACGGCAAGCGCGAAGAACACGATCAGCGCGCCTTCGACGCCCCACGAAAAAGTGATTATACCGACGGTCGTTTTGAGAGCGAGCATGACCGTTACCAAAACGATGGGAACGAAAAACTGAAGCTGCTCGGGGTGGGCGACAAGGGCAGAGGCACGCCTGCTCCTGCGGTCGACGTTCGGCATCGTCTTACAAAACTCGCGCCACTGGAAAGCAAAGAAAAGTGTCGCAAATAAAATCGCGGCAGCGGTGCTCACGACGAAGTACCGGCCGCTCCAGCTACGCGCGCCGAAATAACTGGATCCGAAAAGATTGTGTGCCATGCCCCGCGCGAAGGTCGCCAGCGTGACCAGAATTCCCTGATACAGAAAGATTTCGCGCTTGAGAGCCCAGGCCACACTAAACAAAGCGAAAGCGACAGCGGCATAGGCAGTGACCACCCAATCCGGTGGGAACTGGAAGTAGAAGAGAGCGACGAGCGTCGCGGTGCCGAGACAAGCGACCAGCGAATCCGAGCGGAAACGTTTTTCGGAGGCAGTGCGATCTCCCTCTTCCGAAAGCTGGGCGTAGACGAAGAAGAATATCAGGATGAGAGGAAGCACCGTGTACATGCGCGGACCGAAAAATTCGCCGCGCAAGCCGGCGGTAAGGTTGGCAAAAAAGATGCGGGCGAACGCTGCGGTGAAGGCCCCATAGGCCTGATAACGATACTGTGAGATCTTTCGCTGAAAGCCGTACTCGAAAAGAACCAAGCCGAAAACAGCCCAGCCAACGGCTCGACCGAGCGGGTCGAGTTCGTACCAAAGGAGCAGAGAGACGAGCAGCGAAGCAGACCACGAGTAGATGTGATGAAAATCGCGGGCGCGCCACTCGTCCGGCATGCGAATGAACAGAGACATGGCGTAGAAGACGACGGCGACGATCGACAGCGTAATGAGGCGGACGCTGATGCCATGCCAGAGTTCCTGGGTGAGCAGGTTAATGCCCATGCAGCGGAGCATGGTGATGGCAGCGAGCGCGTGCGCCTGCCAACGAAGATCGTCGAGCTTGAAGCGGCGATCGATAGCGGCCAGCGCGAAGGCAAAAAGGGCCCAGAAGGCAGCGAGCCAGCCTGTGGACAATTCGTACCACATCAAGAGAGCGAGCAGGAATGTCGCCGCGGTGGTGTGGAGATACGCGGCGATGAGGCCGTGCGACGCACTTTCATTGGTTGCTCGGCGCGAGATGGCGTACAGGCCGGCGGCGACGAGCGAAACGGTGAGCAGGCGGATGCTGAAAGGGCCGTAGTACCCTGCCAAGTTGCGGTTGTAGTCGAGCGTTCGCAGAACGGCAGCGACGGCGAAGAAATGTTCCTGAATGCTGAGATGGAGAAGGTTCCAGCGGCGAGCGGCAAACGCGAGGATGATTCCGGCGACGAGAAAAAGCGCGGCCATCCAAATTGGCGGCGTTTCAGCCCAGATGAGAAACCCGAACATGGAAGCTCCGGCACAGGAAAAGAGGGCACGGGAGACGCGCTGTTCTTGATCGTCGCGCAGGGCGGCTAGCTTCGCGGTGACATAAAAGACGGCGCCGAGAATCGGGAGAGTGATCAAGCGCGTCGTGATGTGAGCGTCCGAGGAACTCTCGATGTGCAGATTGAAGACGAACGCGCGGTACATAGTGAGCATGCCGAGAAGAGCATATTGAATCTGGAGATGGCGCGATTCGAGACGGCGGTTAATAGCCGCCAGCGTGAGCATCGTCGCCGCAAAGGCAACGGCAGTCCAATCGTTCGCGCAGAGGGCCCAAGCGGCATTGGCGGCGGCAAAAGCGCCAAGATACGAATGGACTATCAGGAGTTTGCGATCGAGAGAGCTGCTGAAAGATTTTTCCCAGCGCGAACCGACGTATAGAGTGTTCAGATAAAAGACGATGCCGCAAAGAGCGAAGAGAACGCCGCTGGCAAGGGCGAGCCCTTCGGATTTGGCGCGCAGTTCGACCAGCGGGCGGAAGTTGAAGCCGATCAGGTCTATGCCGACGAGAAAGCCGGTGAACAGGCCGAGGCGGCGGAATACGACTTCTTCGAAAAGGAGTCCAGCAGCGAGAAAAACCTCCGCGCCGACAAGCCAAAGGATTGCGACGTTGTTGCCGGAATAGTGCGAAGGAACCGCCGCAAGAATGAGAGACGCGCCCGTGATGCTGAGAATGACAAACGCGCGACGTCGTTTGGTGGCGGGGAACAGGGCGAATGCAAGTTCGAAAATGCCAATGGCAAACAAGGCGAGGTAGGCCAGCTCGGGATGCACGGATTGAAACCTCAACAAGCCAAGGAGGAGAAGCGTATTGAGGAGCGCGGAGACGGTGGAAACGTGCTCTTCGAAGTCAGTCTTGATGGTGCGTACGACGTAGGAGATGCGGAAGGTGAGCCAGTAGAAAAACAAGAGGGCGAGGCTGGCGTGGAATTCGGGGAAAGATCGGCCGTGCGCGCCCTGGATGCCCAGGATGCGGTAGAGCCAGTAAAGATGATTTAAATAGCTGGCGAGGATGCCGAAAACTTCGAGCTCGAACCAGCCCATTTTTAGAACGATGCCGACTAGGCCGATGGCGAGTATCACGCCAGCGGTAAGGCTGTAGACGGTGTCCTGGCTCAGGGCGACGGTGGTGTAGCCGAGCAAGAACGCGAGGCCGGTGACGAATTGTGATTTGTAACGCAACGTGTGTGCGCCCATGGCGATGGCGACGCTTAGCATAAGGACGGAATCGAGAACGCCGGAATCGAGGACGTGCATCGCGGGGACGAAGTGGATGCCGAAGGTGCTAAAGAACAGCAGCGCCCAGCCGCCGCCGATGGAGACACGGCCCAGAGTTTGGTAGCGGTTGCGTTTTTCAAGGAAAATTCCGCCAGCGAGAAGCGTGAGCGAAACGATGTACAAGATGAAGGACTTCCCGGCCGGCCCGAGATTTTGAAGCGCGAGCTTTCCGAGCAGTGCCAGGCCAATCACGGTCATGATCACGCCGAGGATGGCGAACCAGCTTGTGCCCAGAAGTTCTTCGATGGAGGAGACGGATTTCATGCGCTGTTCGCGCGTGAACTTTGGGGCGGGCGGGCTTAGCGGTGAAGTCGGATGGGGCGTGGAGACCCGCGCAGCTGCGGCGGGAGGGGTTGCCGTGGGCTGAGGCGGCGGTGTCGCCGGTGTTGCAGGCTTGGGCGGGGCCGTGGGCGGAGGAATGATTGGCGGCGCGAGCGGGGGAATTAGTTTTGACTCGGAGGGCGGCGAGGGCCGTAGGGCGGGAACGACTGGCGGCGTTGACGTTACTGGCGGGGCGGAAGCCGGTTCGGGCGTTTTTTCTGTGGCGGGAATCGTAGGGGGGGACTGCAACCTGGTTGGTGGCGGCATCTCGACGCGCGAAGGGACCACAACCGGAGGAGGAATCTGCACGTGTGGGAAAGACCTTGAAACGGGGATGGGCTGACGCACCTCGGGGCTAGCAGCCTTCTCGGGAGCTGCCGTAGCAGCGGGGGCTGTGGCAGCGACCTTGGTTTGGAATTCGCCGACGGTGCGCTGCAATCTTGCAAATTTTTGGGCGTTGTCTTCGGCTAAGTCGTTGAGTTGTTTGCGAAGTTTGGCCTGCCGTACAAAAAGAGAAATGAACAGAACTGGCGCTGCGAGCAGCGTCAACCCATAGAACACGTACAGTAAGTAGAGAAAGGGCACGAGTGTTCCTCTGGCGTACTGCTCGGTTAGTTCTGATGGTAGAACGGGCGGAAGCCGGATTCTTGCATTTTGTTCCCGGAGCCCCCACAGGTAGTAACGATTTGCATGCTAAGCCATTTTGTTTAAATGGGTTACGGAGATGGCCCGAGGGAACCCCGGTGGCCCGAAAATAAAGGTGATTGAGGGTGAGAGGGGCTCCAGGTGCCCGGTCTGCCTGGCGGACTTTCAACCTGGTTTGCGCGGAGATGCGCGGCTGTGCTACACATCTTGCATGCCTGATTTTGCCGCTCCTGTTGAACGACTTATCGATGAACTGAAGCACCTCCCCGGTATCGGACAGAAAACCGCCCAACGCCTGGCCTTCTTTCTTTTGCGCTGTCCTCCGGAAGACGCGCTTGGACTGGCAGACGCCATTCGCAACGCGAAAGAGAAAATCCGCGAGTGTTCGGTGTGCAGCAACATTACGGAGAATGATCCGTGCCACTTCTGCACCGGTTCGAATCGCGACAAGAAGATAATTTGCGTAGTGGAAGAAGCGCACAATATTATGGCCATCGAGAAAACCCGCACGTACAGCGGGATGTATCACGTTCTCGGCGGTTCGTTGTCGCCGTTGTCTGGGCGCGGGCCGGAGCAGCTAAGGATTAAGCCTCTAATCGAGCGGCTGAAGGGCGGAACGGTCGAAGAAATCATCATCTGCACGAATCCGACTGCGGAGGGCGAAGCCACAGCGGTCTATCTATCTAAATTGCTGAAACCGCTCGGTGTACGCGTCACGCGCATCGGGGTCGGAATTCCTGTTGGTGCCGATTTGGAATATGCCGACGAAGTCACCATGCTCAAGGCTCTCGAAGGGCGCCGAAACCTTTAAAATCCGCTTGCTCAGACATGCATGTTCTAAGCCCAGAGCTGAAAGTTAGTTCGAGTTTAGCGCTCGCCTTCCCTCTGGACTACTCCCACGATGCAAGTTTGGGACATGCTCAGATGCGTTCTAGTACGTATGGCCGCCTCTAGCCAAGGGACCATTTTGGGTATAGAGTCTGATTCCCGCGGAGTTGTCCCCCACCGCAAGGAGGTGCGCTATGCCCGGCTTGGCGCACTATATGGCGCGGTACGATCACGAGCATTCTTCCGCCTGGAATAAGCTTCTCCATGGCCTGGGCATCCCCATGATTTTTTTGGGGATTCTTCTGCTGATCTTGATGAAGTGGATTTTGGGAGCGAGTTTTTTTGTAGGCGGCTGGATTTTTCTTTTTCTTGGACACAAGATCGAAGGAAACCATCCGGCGTTTTTTCAAGGACCGATTTATTTGCTGGTAGGACCAGTCTGGGTCGCAAAGGAAGCATGGGAGTTCCTTAAGGGAACACACCGTACATCCGCCTCAGAGGGAGCCTCAGAAGGTACGCGCGGTACTTCGGAAGTTACTGCGCAAAGTACGACAACGAAGCAGTCGTAAGCGGTCTGGGAGTTCGGCCCAAACTCTAGGAGCGGCGACGGTGTCCATGGACGAGCAGAGCGGCAATCTTGCCGACGAAACAACGGAAATGATGTCTGAAACGGTCGCACATCAGAACGAGGAATTGCGGAAACGCCGCAGCACGCGAATCATGCAGGCGGTCCCGCTCGCAGTTACAGGTGTGGACGCGCTCGGACGCCCGTTCACGGAGCGCACTTCGACGCTCATCATCAATTGCCACGGCTGCCGCTACCAATCGAAACACTACGTTCTGAAAAACATGTGGGTGACGCTCGAAGTGCCTCATCCGGAAACAGGACAGCCACCCAGAGTGGTGCGAGGACGCGTAGCATGGATTCAGCGGCCGCGCACGGTGCGGCAACTTTTCCAGGTGGCGCTCGAACTGGAAGTTCCCGGAAACACTTGGGGAATTGCCTTCCCGCCGCCGGATTGGTTCGCGCCTTCGGAAGCGGGACGCACTGCGAGTGCCTCCTACACGGGAGCGCAAGACGTCTCGCCGAGAGCCTCAGAGACTGCGGAAATCCACTTACCGCTCACGGAACCGGAACCTCCCGCGACGGTTGCGCAAGACAATCTGCGCATCTTCCCTGCTCCAGCAAGTGCCACCGATGCCTCGTTGCAACTGGCGCGGCACATGGCGCGGCTGATGGCCGACGCGAAACAACAAATTCAGGCCACTGCGCGCGAAGTAGCGGCACAAGCCGTCGGCGCCGAACGCCGCGTGTCGATCGAAGAGTGGGAACAAAAATTCTCAGTTGCGCGGGAACAAGTGGCGCAGCAAGTTTCCGCTGCAGTCGCGAAAATTCAGGAAGAGTCCGACACGCGTTCGCGCGCAGCGCACAACGCAGCCGCGGAAGCGCTGCAACGAGAGCTTCCCCGCTGGATTGCGCCGCAGCTCGAAGAGCTTACGCGGGCGCTAACGCAGCAAATTTCGGACCGCGGTGCAGCCGAGCGCACCGAACAAACACAGCATCTTGCGAGCGCCGTGGAATCGCTTCGCGCGCTTTGCCAGCAGGCGGAGGAATCCGCTGCCCGGCTGCACGCACAAACACAAGAAGCAGAAATTCAAATCGCCAATCGCGCCGCAGACTCGATCCACGAGGTGGACGAGGTGGCGCGTCAGCGCGAAGTGGCCGCAAACGCGCATCGTGAGGCTATGAGCGAGGCTGCAAACGAAACTCGACAGCAAGCCATGGCTTCACTTTCCGCCGCGCAATCTTCCTGGCAGACGCATCTCGACAACGAAGTGAAGGCGGCGCACGAGAAGTGGCATTCGATGCTCGAAAGCACACTAGCCGCTGCCCAAGAAAAGGCAACAACAGGCCTCGACGAACACATCCGCACGCGCGTGTCACAAATGCAGGAAGAAGCGGACCGTCAGACTATAAGTGCCCGCGAAACTATCGCCAGTACCGCAGCCGAGACCGAGCAACGTGTCGCAGAGTTGCGTACCTCTTTTCAGGAAGAAGCGGAGCGGCAAAGCGCAGCCGTCCGCGAATCCATAAATGATGCGGCCACTGAAGCGGAGCGGCGAGTGGTTGATTTGCACTGCTCTTTGCGAGAGCAATCTGAGCAGCAAACGGCGGCGGCTCGTGAATCCATGAGCAACGCCGCAAGCGAGGCCGAACAGCGACTGTCCGCGTTGCGCAACTCTCTAGAAGAGCAATCGCAGTGGCTGGAAGCCGCCTTGGGGCGCGCCGCTGAATCCAGCGAGCGATTGGAACACTTTTCCACCCGCACCGAGACAGCGCAAAGGCAAGCGCTCGCCGGTTTCGAATCCCAAGTGGACGACGTTCTCAGCCTGCATCGCAACGAATTGCACCGCCAGTCGGAGACCCTGCTCGAAGAACTCAACGCGCGAATCCGCAGCACGTTTGAAGAACACTGCAGGCTCGCGATTTCGCGGTTCGACCAGCAAATTGACTCCATGGTGCAGCCGCACATCTCGAGAACGGATGAAGCGATTCACCGCCTCGCGGGCGGCCGCTCGCTTCTCGACGCCGCGCTTACTTTGCAGCAGGACCGCATCCGCACCGAGGCAGATGAAGCCTTCGCGGAATCTCTCGCGCGCTTCCGCGAAAATCTGGGCGGGGTGGATGAGATTCTGCAGGAAGCCGCGCAAACGGTTGCGGCGCGCAACCTCGCCGAGATCGAATCCAGGGCGGCCGACCTCAAGCATCAGACGGTGGACGACCTGATGAAATCCGCCGAGTGGTACGAGAAAAAAGCGCAGACCCAGATCCAAAGTCTGACCGAAAAGACCGTCGAGCAGGCGGAGAACCAATTTCGGGAGAAAGCCGGAGAAGTTTCCGGCGTTTTCGCCAGCGAGCTGGATCACTCCAGCCGCAGCTTCATCGGCCATACGCAGACGCAGATGGAAGAGGTCGTGCGCGACGCGTTCGAACAGGCGCGCTCTCTCTTTGCCGAAGCCGCGGAAACTACAACCGCGGCCTTCACGGATGAGATTCAGCGCCAGGCGCGGCAAGAGCTCGATGGTTTCAGCCAGGAGACGCAGCGCTCAGTTGGCGAAACGCGTGCGCAACTCGACGCGGCCCGGACAGAGTTGTCGCAGAAAGTCACCGCCGAACAGGAAGCATTTTTGCGCCAATTCCATGCTGGCATGAGCAGCGCTGTAGAGCGAGGAGTGGCCGACGCGAATGCCCGTGTGAAAGCCGGAATGTCGCCGTTGCTCGAGTCCTGGCAGTCGACGGTGGAAGCTCATCGAACGGAAATGCACATGATATATGGCCAAATGAGCAATCAGGCTACCGAGCAGCATCGCAACCGGCTCGAGAATGTTTCGAATCAGTGGATGCTCGCCACCGTGGCCAGCCTCGATCACCAATCGCGCGAGGCAGTCAACAGCATTGCTGCAAAAGCCGCGGAAACGCTGCGAGAAACTTGTGCCCAAGTTTTTGCCAGCGTCGGCGAAACGCTGCGGGAACGCTTGCAGCAGATTGCGTCTCACTTGACAGCTCCGGAGCCGCCGGTTTCCGATCCGCAGATGACTCGCTCGCAAACCGCCGGCGGCAGCGAACGCTAGCTTTCTCTCCGAATTCTGAGCCGATTTGGCTCAGATTCGCCTCTCGGCTCGGACACCCGTATAATCAGAGATCTTAATCACCTATGGCTAACCGAGCGTATCTGCGCGTGTGGACGCGCGACTTCTCCGAAACCACGTTAATTGCCCAGTTCGCGAGATTTCTTGCGACCGCGCCGCTTTCCGCTTCGGAAAACGCCTTCAAGGAACTCATCGTGCAGCCCGTCGATGCCACCGAACTTTCGCTGGCCGAGTGGGACCTAAAGGACCTCGGCTATGGCGCGCCAGAAGTTGCAGCCCTGGCGATTCAGCACCTTCACCCGGACAGCGCCTTCATCGTCAACGCAAAATGGGATCTCTGGAGCTTTGAAGTGGAGTCTCTCAAGTGGATGCACAAGCCAGAGCCGCTTATGTTGACCTGTCACGGCCCCGAATATGACGGCGGCATCGCCGCTTCTGACGGAAACTTCACAGCCGACCTCGGCTTCGAACATTTTTTTACCGGACACGGCGGCCTGCTTGCTCCCGGCGCGGCTTCTAATCCTTTCGAATCGTCGGGCCACCCGCTGGAACACACATTTCGCCAATGGATGTCCGTCCCAGCCAATTTGAAGGAATATCACGCAAAGACCCGGGCAAACATCCAACAGTTATTCAATTGGGTCGAGTCGATCGAGCAGGCTCTGCCGGTGGAGCGCAGCCAGCTTTGGTCCGAAGGCGAACAAAACTTCGAAGCGCGGCTGGATGCGATAGTGGGGCAGCGCTAGCTCCAACGGTGGCCCTCAAGGAACCCGTGTTCGGTGGGCGCTTCCACGAAGGGCTGGCAACAGATAGAATCGTAAGATTGCAGGTCTGGCTCTCAGGCGCAGAGCATTCCACACGGAAGGAAGCTGCTGAACACGCCGGAAAAGGATGGCACGCCGAGCGTATAGTGGGTATCAGGCTGACGGCGGCAAGTCACTGATGGACGAATCAAAAACAAAGTCTGATTGTACGGCTATCGCTCCCTGCTCCCTTGCGTCTTTCCAAACGAGGGACCCGGCGGGCCGCTTTCGCTTTCGTGCGGGAGGTAGCCGGAGAATTCTTTTGCGAGTGGCGGCAAGCTCTCTAGGATTCGCATTCTTGCTGCTGACCGGCTGCGGCGACGACCCCGCCCCGAAGCCTGCCGCAGAAGAACCTGCGAAACCCGCGGCGCCTGCCGTGCCTGAAGACATGCAGGCCGCCGCGCAAAATCTGTTGGGCAAAGAGACGCAAGTCCTCGTGTTCGGAGATCTGGCGAAAACCGGCAAGCAACAATTTCTCGCAGCGAACGTGGTCCCCAAAACGCCAAAAAATGACATCCCTGGAACCATCGTGACACGCGCCGTACTCGCAGAGGAAAGCGATGGCAAATGGTCGGAACTGCTGCGCTGCGATGAATACCTGAAAAATGCCAAGGGCTATCTCGCCCTCACGCCGCTAATGGCCGTCGCCGGCTGGAAGGTTCAGTACGATCAAGACCCCGTCAAGGGAATCCAGTTGTACTTCACGCCGATCAAAGGTGGCGCCGATAAACACGTACTGCCGATCGGCATCGCCTGGAATCCCGCGACAAAGCGTTACCAGTCGCTAGACATGACCTACGAACATTTTCTGATGGAAAAGCCGTCTCTGGACACGGCGAGGTCGGTGCTCCGATGAGCGCGGCAGCAGCTACGATTGGCGCAAACTCGGCAGCCAAAAAGCCGCCGAAAACATCCTCGTGGAAAAATCTTGTTGGGTTCTTTCCGTACCTCTCACGGTATCGCGGCGCGACCGCGTTGGGAATGTTTGCGCTAGTCGTGTCGAGCGTGGCGCAAAATGTGATCCCCCTGGCCACCGGTGTCCTTACGGATATTCTCGCGGGAAGCGCTCATCCTTTTGAGAGAAGCGCGCCGGGCCATTTGGGCGCACAGGGTACCTTGCTGTCCAGCTCATGGCTGAGCCGCATGATTCCGTTCTACTCACCTCACAGCCGCCACGCGCTGGGAATCTATTGCCTGTTGCTGATTGCTCTCGTCACGCTGCGCGCCGTGCTTTCTTTTGTGACGCGCTGGGTGCTCATCGGCGTTTCGCGCGACATTGAGTTTGATATCCGCGGCGATCTGCTGAATCGCTTGCTGCTCATGGAGCCGGAATTTTACGTGCGCAACCGCACCGGCGAGCTAATGTCTCGCGCGACCAATGACCTCAACGCCGTGCGCATGGTCTTAGGCCCCGGTATCATGTACAGCGGGCAAACCATCATCGGCATGGCGCTGGCGATCATCGTCATGTCACAGCTTTCCGGCTCACTCACGCTTTGGGTTCTTCTTCCAGTGCCTATCGTCGCGGTTGTCGTGCAGCATTTCGGGAAAGTGATTCACGAGCTGTATGAGAAAATTCAGGCCTCTCTCGCAACTCTCTCCGCAAAAGTGCAGGAAAATCTGGCCGGAGTGCGCGTGGTGCGTGCCTACGCGCAGGAAGAAGCCGAAATTCGCGGCTTTGACGAGCCGAATCGCGAGTACGTGTCGCGCAACGTCAAGTTGATCCGCACCTGGAGCATGTTCATGCCCTCGCTCCAGGCTCTCATTGGCATTACGTTTCTGATTGTCTTGTGGCAGGGCGGGCATCTCGTTCTTCGAGGGCGGATTTCTCTCGGCGCGCTGATCGCCTTTTACAGCTATCTCGGCATCCTCGTCTGGCCGATGATCGCTCTTGGCTGGGTCACCAATATTTTTCAGCGCGGCGCGGCCTCCATGGGCCGGCTGAATTACATTCTCGCAGCGAAGCCGCAGATTGACGACCGCGCCGCCAAAGTGTCTGCCGATCAAAAAGTGGAAGGCGAAATCGAATTTCGCAACCTCACATTTGCCTATCCGACGACCATGGCCGGAGGCAGCGCGAACGCCGCCGGAAATGGCAACCGCCCCGCGATGGATGGCGTTCTGCGCGACATTAACTTGAAAATTCCGGCGGGTTCGACACTCGCGATTGTTGGGCCCACCGGCAGCGGCAAAACCACTCTCGCCGCTCTCGTCGCGCGGCTCTGGGAAGCTCCCGATGGCGCCGTGCTCATTGATGGACGGTCGATTCGCGAATGGCCACTCGATACTTTGCGCAGAGCGATCGGCTACGTCCCGCAAGACACCTATCTCTTCAGCGAAACTGTCGGCGAAAATATCGCTTTCGGCTTGCCTAAATTTGATCTCCATCGCGTACGTGCAGCCGCCGATGTCGCCAGCCTTGATGGCGACGTGCAGGAATTCCCCGCGAAGTACGACACGATGGTCGGCGAGCGAGGTATCACGCTTTCCGGCGGCCAGAAACAGCGCACCGCCCTAGCCCGCGCGATTGTGAGAGATCCGCGCATCCTGATCCTCGACGACTCGCTCTCGAGCGTCGATACGCAAACCGAAGAGCGCATTCTCAGCCGCCTGCGCGGCATCATGAGCGGCCGCACGACTATTTTGATCGCGCACCGCACATCTACGGTCCGCGATGCGGATCAAATCGTCGTCCTGCGCGATGGCCGCATCACCGAGCGCGGCACGCACGACGAACTTCTCGCGCATGGCGGCTATTACGCCGACCTCTATCAAAAACAATTGCTGGAAGAAGAACTCGAACGAGCATGAGCAATATTCACGAGGAAGAGAAACTCGGAAAAGCCTACGACGCGCGGCTAATGCGCCGGCTGATGCAGTATCTGCGCCCATACAAGTGGCGCGTGGTGCTAGCGATGACGCTCGTCGCAGTGGTCACTCCTCTCGAGCTTGCGCCTCCCTGGCTCTTCTGGAAAGCCATCGACGGTTACTTCACGCCAACGCTGAAACATCTCATTCCTGAGACCCAGGCGTGGCGCGGCATCGAGTGGATCAGCCTCGTCTTTCTACTCGTCCTGATCTCCGATTTTCTCGCGCAATACGCGCAGATTCGCATCATGCAGCGCGTGGGCCAGCAAACCATGTACGACATGCGCCGCGAGATTTTCGCGTATATCCAGCGCATGCCCATGAGCTATTTCGATCGCAATCCGGTCGGCCGCCTCGTCACGCGCGTTACCACCGACGTCGACGCCTTGAACGATCTCTTTGCCGCCGGCGTCGTGACCATGATCAATGATTTCTTTCTCCTCGCCGTCATGGCCGCTCTGCTCTTTACCGTGGACCGGCGTCTCGCGCTCGATGCCTTCGCCGTGCTGCCTTTCATTTTTGTGGTCACGTATTTCTTCCGCAAGTTCGTGCGCGATGCCAACCGCCGCATCCGCACCGCCATCGCGCGCATCAACGCTTTTCTGCAAGAATACATTTCCGGCATGAGCGTGGTGCAGATATTCAACCGTGAGCGCAAAGCTCGCGTGGAATTCGCGAATCGCAATCGCGATAACATGCTGGCGTGGCGCGATGCCATCCTCGCCTTTGCACTTTTCTATCCAGCTGTCGAATTTCTCAGCATTGCCACGATCACGCTGATTTACTGGTCCGGCGGCAACCGTGTTCTCTCCAGCGGTCTCAGCTTGGGCGTGCTCACCGCCTTCACCATGTATGCCACGCGCTTTTTCCGTCCGATTCAGGACCTCAGCGAAAAATTCAACATCCTGCAATCCGCGATGGCCGCTTCCGAGCGCATTTTCAAACTGCTTGACGAGCCCATCACTATCGATTCCGCAGCGCAGTGCGTACGTCTCGAATCTCCACGCGGCGAAATCGAATTCCGCAACGTCTGGTTCAGCTACCGCGATGTGCCCGAACCTGCCGACGAGGACTGGGTCCTTCGCGATGTGTCCTTTCGCGTCGAGCCGGGCCAGACACTCGCCATCGTCGGCCACACTGGCGCAGGAAAAACCACGCTGATCTCTCTGCTCCTGCGTTTTTACGACGTGCAGCGCGGCCAGATTCTCCTCGATGGCATCGACATAAAAACTCTCAACATCCAGAACTTGCGCCGGCTCTTTGGCATCGTCTTGCAGGATTCGTTCCTCTTCTCCGGAACGATTGAATCCAACGTTCGCCTCGGCTCGCCCGGCATCGATCGTGCGACCGTCGAGAACGCCGTGGACGAAATTGGCCTTGGCGATTTTATCCGCTCGTTGCCTGAGGGTGTGGACACGAGTGTCAATGAGCGCGGCTCTACGCTCTCGGTCGGCCAGCGCCAACTCATCTGCTTCGCGCGCGCGCTTGCCCACAATCCTCGTTTCCTCATCCTGGACGAAGCGACTTCGAGCGTTGACACAAAAACCGAGCTGCAAATTCGCGAGGCTCTCGACCGTCTCCTTTCCGGGCGCACATCGCTCGTCATCGCTCATCGCCTGAGCACTATTCAATACGCTTCGCGCATACTCGTTTTTCACAAAGGCCGCCTCCGCGAACAAGGCGCACACCAGGAACTCCTCGCCCAGCGCGGCATCTACTACCGCCTCTATCAACTCCAGTACAAGGAGCAGGAACTCGGCCTGCCGGAAGACACGCGGGATTCCGCCGGCCAAATCGCGGACCAGCCGCGCGGTCCGCTCCCCGCTCCTCAGCCCGCAACGGATTGAGCGCTGCACCAACCGGGCATGCCACCGATTCCGCTCTTAATCTCCGCAGGCGAAGCTTCCGGGGATATGTACGCTGCGCGCCTTGCGACTGCGCTCAAAAAGCGCATGGACGTCGCGCTCTTCGGGATGGGCGGCGCGCAAATGCGCGCCGCAGGCGTGGACGTCATCACCGATTATTCCGAAGTCTCTGTCGTCGGCATCACGGAAATTCTCAGCCACCTCCCTTCCTTGATTCGCGCGATGCGTCATCTGGTTTCGGAAGCCGAGCGCCGCAAACCGCCTTTCGCGATCCTCACCGACTTCCCTGGTTTTCATCTGCGGCTCGCACGCAAACTCCGCCCGCACAGAGTGCGCAACATCTATTACATCTGCCCGCAATTCTGGGCATGGCGGCCGTGGCGAGTGCGCGTTGTCCGCCGCCGTTTCGCGCAAGCGCTCTGCATTTTCCCGTTTGAAGAGGCGTTCTTCGGCGGCGCGGGCGTCCCCACAAAATTCATCGGCCATCCGCTCGTCGGTGCCGTGCAAGCCACGCAGAATCGCGCAGAATTTTGCCGCGAGCACCACCTTGATCCCAGTCAACCAATTGTAGTGATCCTGCCCGGCAGCAGGCACGCCGAATTAGCCCAGCACATGCCGGTGATCCGTGAGGCTTGCCAACGTATCCACGAGCAGTGCCCCGCCCAGTTTTTCATCGCCGCGGCGGCTCACAGCAACCTAAACAATCTGCAAACAGGCTGGAACGCTGGGCTGAGCGTCCGTGTCGTCGAAAATCAGACCTACAACGCGCTAGCCGCCGCCGATGCCGCCATCGTCTCCAGTGGCACGGCCACAGTCGAAGCCGCGCTCCTCGATGTCCCCATGGTCGTCGTCTATCGAGTGACGCCGCTCACTGCCCTGCTCGCCAAGCCCCTGGTCCGCACGTCTTATTTCAGTATGGTGAACCTGATCTCCGAGAGCCGCGTCGTTCCCGAGCTGATTCAAAAGGACTTCACGCCAGCGAAAGTCGCACAGGAGGTCCTACGCCTACTCAACGACCCGCACGCCCGCGAGGAACTCCGTACCGGCCTGGCCGAGGTCCGCAAGCGCCTAGGGCCCCCGGGGGCGGTCGATCGAGCCGCCGACGCGATTGCTGCCCTTGTCTCGACTGTCGCTGGCAACGCTTAGGCCGGTCTCTGCTATCCTATAGAGGCAGAATGGTGTCGGTCTGCACCCCAGCGCAAGGTGCCCCATTTTGCAAGGCCATTGAAAGGTAGTTTGATGCCCCTTCCCCGAAGAATTTGTGTTGAGTTCGCTGCTCTACTCGTCGTCGCACTCGCCTGTGCCGCTTCTCCGCTCCATGCCCAGGCACCCCGGCCTCTCGGCTTTCTCGCGGACCACTACGATATCTCTGCCACGCTCGACTCCACGCACCAATCCATCAGCGCCATCGCAAAAATTGATTTCCGAGCCACCGACGTTTCGGGCAGCATCCGCGTCGAGCTCCATCCCAATCTGGTCGTAAGCGAAGTAAAAACAGCCGACGGCAAATCGTTGGGTTTTGGACGCGACTCGATGAACCCACTCTACGTTCTCGTGACGCTGCCGACGCCTGTTGCCGCAGGCGGCCACGTCACGCTGACATTCACCTACGCAGGCTTGCTCGCCAACGAAGAAAACAGCCCGGTCCCCGGTGTGCGCGCCGCGGTCATCGGCCACGAAGACGCCTATTTGCTGCTCCCAGCCAGATGGTTTCCCCTGACGAACTATCCTTCCAACCGCTACACGGCAACTTTTCGGCTAAACGTCCCCGATAATTTTGCCGTCGCGGGTTCGGGCAAGAGTTCCGCCCCAACGCCGATGGCAAGCAAGAACGGAGGCGAAGGCGGACGACTCCTCTACACCTTCGAATGCAAGACTCCCGGCCCACACGGCACCTTCGTCGCCGGAAATCTGCAGCTGAATCCCAAGCAATCAGAAGGGATCGACGTAGCGGTGTACGCTCCGCGTGCCGACTCTGGCAACGCGCAGGGCTTTGCTGACGATGTGGCCCGTGCTGTCACGATTTTTTCCGACCTTTTCGGCGGCTTGCCAGACCCAGCGTTTACGGTCATTCAGTTGCCCGATGGCACCCTGCGCGACTTCGCCGCGCCCGGCGTCCTCCTGATCAGCCATCGCATTTGGGAGCCAAAAGTGGCCGAGCGCAGCATTGCGCATCTGGTCGCCTCACAATGGTTTGGCAACTCCGTTCTCCCAGCCAGCCCTGGCGACGTTTGGGTGACCGACGGCCTCGCCCGCTATTGCGAAGAGCTTTACGCCGAGCAAACCGCCGGCAGAGAAGCAGGACTCCGCACCGTCGACGAATTTGCCGTGGGCGCTCTTATGTATGACGAAGCAGCCCCGATTGGGCAAGCGGCAAGGCTCTACCCGTATTCGAGTGATTATCGTTCGGTGGTGCTCAATAAAGGCGCGATGGTTTTCCACATGCTTCGCGGGCTAATGGGCGATGTTGCCTTCAAGGCCATGCTCCATGATTTTGCCACTCAGTACGCGGGCAAGACCGCGCGCATCGACGATCTTGTCAATCTGGCCGACAAGGACGTTCAAGCAGCAGCCAAACCTGGTCAGGTCGCGCCGAATCTCCGCGGCTTTTTCGTCCAATGGCTGAACTCCACTGGAGTTCCTGATTTCACGACCGAGTTCGTGGTTTATCGCACCCCCAAAGGCTTCCGCATCGTCGGCAAGATCAAGCAACAGATCGACACGTTCAGCATGCCCGTCGAGCTGCGCGTCGATACTGAAGGCAACCCGGAAACAAGCTGGGTCGATGTTCTAGGCATGGACTCGCCGTTTATTGTCGAAACATTCGGCCGTCCCAAACCCGGTGGCGTCAAGGTTGATCCCAACAATCTCGTCCTCAAAGGCAGCGTTTCCCTGCGCGCTCGCGCGGCCATTGCCCGTGGCGAAGAACTAGCCGAACAGTACAACTACTACGCCGCCATCCAGCAATATCAGAGAGCGCTTTCTATCCAACCCGGCCGCCCGCTCGCCAATTTCCGCATGTGCGAAGCTTTCTTCTACCAAAAGAATTACCAGGCGGCCGCGAACGCTTGCCGTGAATCATTGCAGGCCGTCCCCGAGCCGTCGGAAAAGTGGACCGAGGTCTGGAGCCACATATATCTCGGCAAAATCTTCGATCTCCTGGGTCAGCGCGAGCGCGCCGTCAATGAATATAGCAAAGCCAAACAAACTAACGACGATACCGGGGGCGCACAGCTCGAAGCCGAGCGCTACCTCAAGAAGCCCTATTCCGAAGGCGGCATCTCCGCCGCAAACCCGGCAGGGGGAGCGACCCCGGCATCCGCAACTCCCGCACCACCTCCGGCGAGCGACCGCCCGGTCTTGAAGAAGCCCAGCCAATAGCGCAGCGCCGAGATCCGACATCAGTCCAAGTTATTTAGAATCAACATTTGCCAGGCCGTTCACAATCCTCGAAACTCGTAGCGCCAATCAAATGGAAGAGCCCGCCTGAGTACGGTTCCAAGCCCGGACAAAGATATCGCAGGCGCGGTCGTCAAATAGCACAAAATAGATTTTCTCGAGCGAAGTTTCGCCTTTCAGGTGCTGCGCGGCTTCTTGCAGCATGATGGCGGCGCACTCATCGAGAGGAAAGCCGGCGATCCCCGTCCCCACGGCGGGAAAGGCGATCGTCTTCAGACCGCGCTCCGCGGCGATGCGCAGCGAGTGCGCGACCGATGTGCGCAGATTGGCGGCGGTGGTTTTTCCGCCGAGCTGCATGCTCGCTGCGTGGATGACGTGGCGTGCTGCGAGCTTTCCGCCGCCAGTGATGGCTGCGTAGCCGACCGGAATGCTGCCGATTGCGTCGCATTCGCGCTGGATTTCTTCGCCGCCTTTGCGCCGGATCGCTCCCGCGACGCCGGCGCCTAGATGCAGGTCATTGTTCGCAGCGTTAACGATGGCATCCGTATCCATGTCCGTCAGGTCGCCTTGCTGGATCACGATTTTTTCTGAGAGTAATTTGTTCATGTTGTCGTATAGCTTTTCGACTGCGTTCGTTTCGGATGTCGGCTCGATGCGAATGCTTTTCGATGCTCAAAACTCACTCGCTGCTGCTGGCGGTCATGATCTGTTCATCGTTTAACAAGGAAACATCCATTCCCATGCGGCGGCCGACTTCGCGGCATGCTGCAATAGTTTCCTCGGATGTCTCGCGACCTTTCACCAGTTCGAGGCGCTCGGGCCTCTGTGCGTCCGTGACAAAGCGCATCCCTATGCATCGCTCGGGACAGAATGTGACGTCAGCCATCTCAGTAGCGGAAAGCGACGCAGTCGTGGTCGCGAAAATGGCGCCGGGTTTTGCAAACTTGTCGAAGATTGTAAAGAGCTCGATTTTCATTTCCATCTCGTCGGAAACAGTTTCGATGATCAAGTCCGCCTCGCGGGAGGCATCTTCGGCGGAGTTGGCGGTACTGATTTTCGCAAGCGCGGCGTCGCGAACTGCGGCGCCAATTTTTCCACACGAAACTTCATCGTCGAGCGTTTGCGCAATCCAGGCAATTCCCTGCTCCAGCGCGGAAGGCGAGATGTCCTCAAGAATGATGTGATACCCGGCGAGGACTGCTGCATACGCGATCCTGCGTCCCAAGTCGGCCGCGCCCACGATGGCAATGGTTTTTGTTTCCATTAAGTTTTCTTCACTAGAAGCATCCAGTCGTCGCAGAAAGACGCAGCCTGTTTCTCATGATTCCGAGGCTGCGTTCTACTTCAACAGCTCCTTGAAAGCCTCTTCATCGTAACCGAGGACGATTTGGTCGCCGCGAATGACCAACGGCCGACGGATCAAGTTAGGAGTCTTTGCCATGAGCTTGATGGCCTGTAGGCGTGACGGCGGATTCTCTTTCATATTTTTCGTACGATAGAGTTCATTCCGCTGGTTTAGAAACTGCTTGTAATCACGCTTGCCGATCAATTCGTCGAGTTCGGCTTCACTCAAACGATTTTTGTCCAGATCACGAGACTCAAGTTCGGCGCCATGCGCGAGCAAGAAACTTCTTGCTTTGCGGCAAGTCGTTCAAGTGGGCTTCTCAAGGTACCGCAGCTTAACTTTGGCCATGTCTCGCTCTCAGTAGCGTGGCACACTCGGATCGACTTCGGCCGACCAGCGTTCGATGCCTCCGGCCATCGATTTTGCGCTCTCGACGCCTTGCTGGCGCAGCCACACCGCGGCGTCGAGACTGCGCATCCCGTGATGGCAATAGCAAATCACCTCGTCCGCATCGAGAAAAGCATTCAAATTCGCAGGAATTGTGCCGAGTGGAATCAGTTTTGCTCCGTGAATCCGGCACAAATCATATTCCCACTGCTCGCGGACATCGACTAGCAAGAGTTTGTCGCCGCGCACGATGCGCTCGTTCACTTCTTTCGCCGTGATTTGCATGTCTTTCATTTTGGTCACAGACTTGCGGTATCCGAACGGCGGGACAACGTCCGGATCGATGTACTATTTGCCTTGGAATTTCGGATGGCGTTTTTCAAAAAATGCGCGAATGCCTTCGCTGCAATCTTCCGAATGAAAACACTGCATTTGCAGTTCGACTTCATGATCGAGGGCCTTCACAAGCGCTTCCTTGTGGTCTCCGAAGAGAATCTTTTTCACGGCGCGAATGGCGATCGGCGGGCCTTGCGCGATTTTCTGTGCCAGGGTTTTCACTTCGGCTTCCAACTGGGCAGCCGGCACGACGCGGCTGACGATGCCAAGCCGCAGCGCGGTTTGCGCGTCGATCATCTCCCCCGTGTAAAACATTTCAGCGGCTACCGAAGGCCCGACAAGCTGCGGAAGAAAATACGTCCCACCATAGTCTGGGAAAAGCCCCACTCGCGAGAAATTCTGTCCGAACGTAGCCGTGTCGGCGGCGATACGGATGTCCGCCGCGAGCGCGACGTTCATTCCGGCGCCCGCTGCGGCCCCGTTCACAGCCGCGATCACCGGCTGCGGCATCAAGCGCATTTTTAGAACGGCTTGCATCCCCGAGCGCAGAATCGGCCCAAGCTCCGCAGTCTCCTTGCGCTCGCGCCCCTTCCCGATAGCGCCCAGATCGCCGCCCGCGCAGAAAGCACGCCCCGCGCCGCTGAGAACCACGACGTGAATGGAATCATCCTCCGCAATCCGCGCGAGTGCTTCGTTTAGAGCGGTCGAAAGATCGCTATTAAGGGCATTCAATTTGTCGGGACGGTTCATTACCAACAGCGCGATGCCTTCGTGCTTGCTCTCCAGGATGACCGGACCCGAGGGAGCGGCTTGAGGTGCGTTACTCATAAGAATTCTCCGTATTAGACCGGTTTCGTGACGCGTTCTTTCTCGGTGCGCGCAACGAGTTGCGCGAGCTTGCGAAAGTGCTGCAGTTTTTCGCTCTTCCCCTGCGCATTCTGGCTGCTGGTGGAAGGCAGCACGTAGACGCGCGCCCCATAAAGAAGCTCTTTCTGGATGCCGAACTTGCATTTGCGCTGGGAAAATTGTTCGTAGACTATTTTTCCATTGAACGCAACGACGTGCGGCGAGAACTCCTCCAGCTTTTGCGAAAGCACGATGCGGCCTTCGGCAAAATCTCCCCGGGTCAGCTCTTCCACGCCCTTGGTGGGCCGCTTGACGAGGTCGGTAAGCCCGATGCCGAATTCAATCACGCGCTTGTCGTCGTGATAGTCGAACGGTTCCGGCACCACGCCGCTTTCGTACAAGATGGGCCAGAACTGATTGGTGCGCCCGGCGTAGTAGTGGCCCACACGCACGGAAGATTCGCTCGGATTACAGCCGACGATGACCAGCTTCATACCTTTTCGCAGATGGTCGGGGAGTGTTCGCATCTTCCTAGTGTTGCCTATTTTGACTTCGGAGTTCCAGGCTTTCGCGTCGGACGGTCCGAACGGTCAAGCCCTCTCGCAAGCGATCGGACAGCTTTCTTCGCTGGCGGAAATAAACGACTCCTGCAGAAGCCCATCGTGGCACACAAGGCCATGAAACAGGAGAAGATAGAGGACTTCCTGGCTGCTGGGGAACTGTGAATAGAAGGAAAAGAACCGGGTCTTGTTTGCCCATCGCGCTCTTGACGAATGCTCTACCAAAACTTTAGACAGCCACGCTCTAGCTGTCAAGCGCTGTCGCTTGAGCGTAACCTGCCGCTGGACACAATTGTGTGCAGAATCCTGAATCCTGCACATATCCTGCCTCATCCAAAGGAGTGAATGAGGCGTGTGACTTCGTGCTTTGTGCTAACTTAAAGACGGAGACATTTGAAGTAGGGCTGCTCTTCAGCCCGCGAAACTTCTTGAGCACACCAAATCCACACCGGTTAGCATCTGCGGTTGCCCGCGAAGACGAGCATCTGCTGGTGGCGGCTGCCAAATCCGGCGATGCGTCAGCGTTTGAGGAATTGGTCAGCCGCTACGAGCGCAAGATTTTCCGGCTGACCATGAACATTACGCGCAACCGCGAAGATGCCGAAGATGCCATGCAGGACGCCTTCCTTAAATCCTATTCCCATTTGAAAAGTTTTCAGGGCGATTCGCGGTTTTATACCTGGCTGGTTCGCATTGCCGCGAATGAAGCTTTGATGCGGCTGCGGAAACGCCGGCCGGGGCAGTTTTCGCTGGACGAACCTATCGAAGGCGACGAAGACCTGATGCCACGCGAGCTGCAGGACTGGGGACCTGGCCCCGAACAACGTTTTGCGCAGACGGAGATGCGGGAAATTTTGTCGAGCGTGATTGACGAGCTTGAGCCCGACTATCGAACGGTTTTTGTTTTGCGCGACATCGAAGAACTTTCGACTGAAGAAACGGCTGACGCGTTAGGAATTTCGGTTCCAGCCGTGAAATCGCGGCTGCTGCGCGCAAGGCTGAAGCTCAGACAGAAATTGGATCGTTATTTCAAGCAGGGTGCGACAAATTGAACTGCCAAAACGTCATTCAAGAACTTTCGAATTTCATCGACGGTGAACTCGATGCGGCATCGAGGCTGGAACTCGAGAGCCACCTTAAGGACTGCGGAGAATGCCAGCTGGTTGTCGATCAGACGAAGAAGACTGTAAGACTTTTCTGCGATTCGGAACCTATCGAACTGCCCGGTGAAGTGCGCAACCGCCTTCACGAGGCGTTACGCCGGAAGTTCAAGGAAGCGATGCACTAGCGCAGTAGCTAGCTCATTTGGCTGAATGCGCCAGAGGCCCAGAAAGGCAATTCCCTTCCTAATACCCTTTCTTTCGCCAGCGCATAGACTTTCATGGCGACTGCCAAATCCCAGGAAGCGATCCCGTTGGATTTGAAAAGCGTGACTTCCGTGTCGCTCGTTCTTCCGGGCGATTTCTTCGCGACGACATCCGACAATTTCCTTACGCCGGTCCAGCAAACTTCGTCGCCGCGAAATGCGAGAATCAGATCGCCGGCTTCCTGGCGCGATTGCTCGATGGAATCCACGACGATGACGTCGGCGCTGGACACGGCTTCATCGTCAAGCTCGCGCTTATGCGCGTGATTTGCACCGATGGCGTTCATGTGCACGCCGGGAGCGAGATCGGCGCCGCTTACGACGGGATTAGCAGCGGTCGTCGCGGTGCAGAGAATGTCTGCGCCGCGAACGGCTTCGCTTGAGGAAGCGGCGCTTTGCACAGGAAATCCCAGCCGTTCTGACATGTCTTTGGAAAACTTTTCTCGCTTAGCGGCATCACGGCCGTAGACTCTCGCGGACTCGAGCTTTCGCACGCCTGCGACGGCCTCCAACTGCGTGCGCGCCTGACCTCCCGTGCCGATGATCGCAGCGACGCGGCTAGTTTGCCGTGAGAGATATTTGGTGGCCACGCCGGAAGCGGCGCCGGTGCGCAACTGACCCATGTAGTCTGCCTCAATCATCGCTACCAGGTCGCCGGTGCGCATTTCATAGAGGGGTACGATAAAACGGATCTTCCCCTGAACGTAGGTGTACTGCTTCATCGCCACAAAGCCGGCGGAGAAATCCGCGGCGGCCATGTAGTGAAAAAAACCTCCTCCCGGCAATTCGAAACGGCGCCGAGGATGGACGACGACTTCTCCATTCGCCTGTTTGCGCGAAATTTCTTCGACAGCTTCGATAGCCATGGGCATGCTGAGCACGGCTCGCACTTCGGACTCGCTGATATGCAGCGCCATTCTTCGTTTTTCCTTTCACGGGGTTGCACAACCTTATTTTTGCAACCGATGTGAGCTTGCTCTTCGATATTAGTTATTTTACAGGTGGCTTGCCGGCAACGGCGCGTCCGGTTTTTTTCGCAGTTTCCCCGGGTTCGCGGATGCGGCGGACGACCGTCTGCATCAATCGATAGACGCGCTCTTCTTTGTTGCCATCCATCTGGTGAAAGCGAAATTCCGGCTCGCCTTTGGGGCCTTTGCCAACGAGGACAGGCAATTGACCGCACAGGTCATTTTCGATAAAAGCGGTCTCGTAGCGCTCTTTTTTCAAGTTCCAGGTGTAGACGCGAAGCGTGGTGAAATCGCAGGGCTGGCCTTCGGAACCGCGGGCCGCGGCTACGAGATATTGCGTTTTGTCGCCCGCGGGATCGTTGATGCGGTTCAGTTCGAACCAGGCGACTGGCCGGATGTTTGCGGAAGCCGCGCCGTCACGCACAGCGTCGGGCAGATCCAACTCGATGAAGCGAGCAATTACCCAACCAGCGATGGGCAGGGTCTGATCGCCAGGCGCTGTCGTTGTCGTTTCGGCGGCGCGGGCCGTGGAATCGCCGGGCGGACGCGTGGCCAGTCCACGAATGAGGAACCAATCTTCTTTTTTGGTGTCTTGCGGCTCGTTCGAGGGTTCTTTTTCGTCGGTGACCTGGGCCCAGTCGGCGACGGCGCGGCCAACGATCTCGACGGGCACGCCACGCGCGAATTGATAGAGGCGCGCCTGCGTGCGTCCGGGCTCGACGCGAAGATTGGTGGCGACTTTTGTGCGGCCGCGGGCTTGCACGGGCATGGGCAGGACCTGCTTGAGCAGTTTTGTGCTGCGCTGCCAGAGCGCCGGGTCCATCAAATAGCGCCCTTCGACCCAGCCCAGTTCGCCGGCAGCGGTGCGCACCTTGATGCTGTCATTACGGCGTGCGACCACATCGACTCGGTCGCCGTAGTGCAGAGTGTCGAGAGGCTCGCGGACTTGCGCCACACTGCTCCAAAGAGTGGCGGTGCGTTCGCCAACGTAGGCTTCTCCCAGCGTTTCATGCTTGGGGCGGAAGAACCATGCCACCACGGCAACAATGAGGAGCAGCGGCACCGCAATGAGGAGCTTGCGCTTCATGCGGTGTTCCCGATGGTCAGAAAAAGAAATGCAGATGTGACGGCTTGAAGGGCACTCGCATGGCTTGGCACGTCAATCATCTCGACAAATACGCGATCTCTGGGCATTGGGTTGGGCGACCACTTATTGTTCACTGAAGATTGTACCTGATTTCTTAGCCACGCCCGGGCTTGGCCTTGCTTGGTTGTTTTTCTGTTAAAATGCCGCTGCTCTTAAATCATTTTTACAATTTCGATTTGAAGGGACTCGATGAAATCTCTCAATGCCCTGCAGCCGCTCGCGCTGCTTCTGCTGCGCGCGACCTTTGGCATCATTTTCATGTCGCATGGTTACCCGATGCTTGCGCGTCGAACGAGTGCAACGCAGGAACTTTTTGCGCAGCATGGGATTCCGGGGTATTTTGTTTACATTTCGGGAGTAATCGAACTTTTTGGAGGAGGGTTGCTGCTCCTGGGATTGTTCACGCGGGGAGCAGCGCTGTTGCTGGCGATCGAGATGGTCTTGCTGATGTGGAAGGTGTATACGCCGCACAGCTATCTAGCGGTGAATGAATACGCATACCCTTTGGTGGTTGCGGCCGGATGCTTTGCACTGGCGACTACGGGTGCCGGGCTTGCTTCGGTGGACTACCCTTTGTTTGAGAGTGGCGGGGGGAAGCCGCGGGCGCTGCGAAACTCGAAGCCGAATAAGTAGCACATTGTCCAAGGCGGTTTTGCATTGTCTAAGTTTTTTCTAACACAGAGGTCACAGAGGGCATGGAGAAATAAGAGTCGGTTTGAGGTCCACGCGGGCGCGGCAAGCCCCACGCGTACAAGTTCTCAGGAGACGGAGCGTCGTTAGGTAGTTGTGACGGTAGTTGAAGTGGCCACGACTCCGCCGGGAGCAACCGGTAGAACGATCCAAAGGATTAGGTAGGCGAGGACGCCCGTGCCTCCACAGATCACCAATAGCAGCCAGATTACGCGGATGATGGTTGGATCCATGTCGAAATAGTCAGCGAGGCCGGCGCAGACGCCGGCGATTTTTTTGTCGGTGCTGGACCGCATGAGGCGCTTGGGAGCGCCCGTGGCAGGAGAGAGACCTGGGGCGCCGGATTCGGCTTGTTTCGCGCCACAGTTGTAACAGAACTTGGAACCGACGGCGATGTCTTTGCTGCAACTTGGGCAAGTCATTGGCATACCCTCCCAAATGGCTGAATGTCCAGCCTTTTCTACAATAGAATACGCCTAAAAGGGTGAAAAAGTTTCCTCGAACTCGACGGTGGCCAGGCGGGCGAGGACGGGTAGGCGGGCGGTCAGTATTCCAGCAGTTGCTTAACCGCGGCAGTGATGTGGCTGGTTTGCGGGAGGATCACGTCTTCCAGTTTGGGCTGGTAGGCGCAGAATGTGTCCATGGCGGCGACACGCTTTACGGGGGCGTCGAGTTCTTCGAAGAGTTCGTCGGCGATGCGGGCGGCGATTTCGGCGCCGTAGCCCCAGCTCAGCATGTCTTCGTAGGCGACGATGACGCGATGCGTTTTTCGGACCGTTTTGGCGATGGCTTCCCAGTCGTACGGCGAGAGCGAGCGCAAATCCACGATTTCAACGGAGATGCCTTCGCGGAGCAATTGGGCGGCGGCGACCTCGGCGCGATGCACCAGAGCGCCATAGGTGATGATGCTGACTTCGGAGCCTTCCGTGACGATGCGGGCTTTGCCGAAGGGCACGGTGTAATCCGGGCCGGGATATTCGGAGCGATTGTACGGCTGACGATAGAGGTGTTTGTGCTCGAGGAACATGACCGGGTCGTCGCAGCGGATGGCCGTGCGGAGCAAGCCGGCAACGTCGAGAGCCGTAGATGGCATCACGACGCGGAGGCCGGGGCAATGCGTGAAAATCGATTCGCCGCTTTGGCTGTGATAGATGGCGCCGCCCGTGAGATACCCGCCAATCGGCACGCGCAGGATAGCAGGGCCCTTAAACACGCCATTGGAGCGCCAGCGCATGACGCACAACTCGTCGCGGATTTGCATCATCGCGGGCCAGATGTAGTCGAAGAATTGAATTTCTGCAATGGGCTTGAGCCCGCGCGTGGCCATGCCGATCGCTCGGCCGACGATGCTTGCTTCCGCGAGTGGCGTGTTGAAGACTCGATCGTGTCCGTACTTACGCTGGAGGCCGGAAGTGGCTTTGAAGACGCCGCCCTTGCCCTTTCACCTGCTTCAGGGTATCTTCGCGGCTGGCGTCGGCTACGTCTTCGCCGAAAACGGTGATGCGATCGTCGCGAGCCATTTCGTCGGAGAGTGTGGCGGCGACCATTTCGACCATGGTTTTCGGAGCGCCGTGCAGTTGCGGCTGCGCTTCAAACGCGGAAGACGTGGGATCGATATCCGGTGAATAGATATTTACGCGAATCGAGTCGATTGTCGGCTCTTCGGCGGCGAGAGCTTCGTCGGCCGCGTTGCGAACTTCCTGGTCGACTTCGGATTCGAGGGCTTCGATCTCTTTTTGGTCGAGGATGCCTTCGCGGACGAGGAACAGCGAAAACTTTGAAATTGGGTCGCGGTGCGCTTCGTCCTCGCGCTCTTCCGGCGTCTTGTAAAGTTTTTCGTCGTCGGAAAGCGAGTGGGAATAGGGGCGGGTGACGTGCGCGTGAACGAGAGCGGGTCCGCGACGCTCGCGGCAGTATTGAACCGCGGTTTTGCAAATTGCATAGCTTTCGAGAGGATCCGTGCCATCGCATTCCGCGATGTGCAGGCCCGGAAAGCCGCGCGTGAGTTTCGAGATACTGCCACCGGCGGTCTGGACCTCGACAGGGACCGAAATGGCATAGCCGTTGTCTTCAATCAAGTAGAGAAGGGGAAGCTTTTTGGCGCAGGCTGCGTTCAGCGATTCCCAAAATTCGCCTTCGCTGGTGGCGCCATCGCCAGCAGAGACATAGACGATTTCGTCGGATTCGTGGCGGACGTGCTGGCCGAGCGGGGCCTTCTTGGCCTGTGCCAGGGCCTTCGGATGATTCGCATAGTAAAGCGTGGCTTCGGCAGCGCCCACGGCCTGCACAAATTGCGTGCCGGTGCAGGAAGACTTGTTGATGATGTTCAAGTGGGGGAGGCCCCAGTGCGAAGGCATCTGGCGGCCGCCGGAGCTGGGATCTTCCTTGGAGCCTACCGCTTGCAGGAGCATATCGAGTGGCGTGACCCCTAGCATCAGGCAAAGCGCGCGGTCACGGTAGTAGGAGTAAAGCCAATCCGTGCCGGGACGAAGAAGAAGCCCCATAGCCGCGGTCACGGCTTCGTGGCCTGCGCCGGAGATTTGAAAGAAAATTTTGTTTTGGCGTTTGAGCTGGATTTCGCGGTCGTCCAGCCTGCGGGAAAGATACATGGTGCGATAAATACGGATGAGGGTGTCGCGGTCGAGGTTGTGCAACTTGGGTGCGTCAAGCTTGGCAAGTTTGACGCGCGTTTGTAACGCCATTCGTTCTGCCCTCGCAGGGAAGCAGGATTTTGCCTTGCGGAACCCTATTATACCTGAACTCTGCCGCTACCACGCGAAACTGGCGAAGCTATTCTAGAGAATCAAACTGTTTCACGACTTCGTCAAACTGCGCTTCGCCCTGGCGTACAACACGCGGCGAAGCTTCCTTGAAGGGCTCCTCGGACGGAATACGATCGAGCCAGCGCTGCTCGGTGAGCTTCTCGTGGCCTGAAAAATAGAGCCGGACGAGCAAATTCACTTTGCCATTCGCGGCTGGGGCTTCTTCGGAGGTTCCCGTTTCCTTGGACTTGTGCTTTGCCTTGGACTTCGCCTTTGGTTTTTCGGTTTTTGGCGTCTCTGCGGCCTTATGGACCTGCTCTGGAGCAGCCTTCGCCTCGTCCTCGGCGCGTTCGAGCTTGTATTGCAGCTTTTTGTCCAGGCGGAAGGCTTGCTTCCAGCCTTCGAGTTTGTGGCGGGCTAGCTGGGCTTTCTCTTCGTCGGTGCCGAAATCGAATAGGAGATACGTGTGAGCCATAAAATTAGTCTGCGACGCAGGCGCTGGCAAGTCAAGATGGGAGAGTCACCGTCGTTCGCACGTAATTAGGGGGATGCCGCGCAGCTTTCTTGCGATGGATTCCGTTCGCAATGTTTAGCTACCCGAGGGCACGACGAGGCGTCTAAATGAGGTATCATCGTGTAGTATTGGGTCCTCGTGAGTACGAAAAGACAAGATCGAGTTAGATTGGCCGCAGCATGGCTTTGTCTGTTTGCGGTGGCGCTTTTGTATGCGCCGATGGCGGGCGCAGTGCTGTTGGCGTATGGCGTGGACTGTTGCGCGGGAGGCTTTTGCAACATCCCCGAGCATCATCACCACAAGTCGCAAGCAGCCGCTTCGCGAGAATCAGGGCCCATAGATTGCGGGCACGATATGAACGGCATGAGCTCGTGCACGATGTCTTGTTGCAAGGATCCGGCGCGGCCGGCGCTGATGCCGGGGGCATTCGTGTTGCCACCGACGGGTTTTGTTCCTGCGGCCAATGAAGTAGTCCGGCCCATCCTGCTGGCAAACAATTTAGAAATCTCACGATTCGTCAAACCGCTTTCTCCTCCTCCTCGATTTACCGCTTCGGTCCTGTAAAGGACTGCTCGCTCTCCACGCACGCCTATTCACTCGCACCGCGGCTTCGTAGCCGCGAGAGAAACCATTCCACAAGGAGAGAAAGAGTTTATGCGAAGGATTTTTGAAGCATTTCTAGTATTTCTGCTCTTTGGAGCTTCGGCTTTTGCCAACATCTTTGGAACCGTGCGAGGGGTCGCGCATGATCCGCAACACCGGCCCATTGCGGACGCCTCGGTGAAGCTTAAGTCGGCGACATCCGACTGGACGCAGACGGTGCTGACGGACCAGGATGGCGCGTTTTCTTTTTCTGCGGTGCCTGTAGGAGATTATCTGGTGACGGTGACGAAGAGTGGATTTGCGGACGACCAGCAAACGGTCACCGTAGTTTCGGATTCCTCTCCTACCCTCCATTTTCAACTCCAAATCAGTACGGTGAACCAGACCACCACGGTAACGGCAGAGCCTCCACAAGTAGCAAATGTCGATTCCGTGACGCCAACGACGCTGGTGGCGCGCGTGGACATTACTCAGACACCCGGAGCCGACCGCACCAACGCCTTGCAAATGATCACCGACTACGTGCCGGCTGCCTATGTAACCCACGACATGCTGCACATGCGGGGCGGTCACCAGGTCGACTGGCTCATTGACGGCGTCCCCATACCTAACACAAATATCGCCACCAACCTAGGCCCTCAAATCGACCCGAAAGACATCGACTATCTAGAGGTTCAGAGAGGAAGCTATGAGGCAGATTACGGGGACCGCACTTACGGCATCTTCAACATCGTTCCGCGATCGGGTTTTGAACGCGATCGGGAATGCGAGCTCGCCACCAGCTTTGGAAATTTCTATCAAACCAACGATCAAATCAGCTGCGGCGGACACACGCAGCGATTTGCTTACTACGTCAGCGCAAATGGAAATCGAAGCAATTACGGACTTCAGACCCCCATTGGGCAGGTGTTTCACGATGCGGAGAACGGCTATGGGGGATTCGCGTCTTTCATATACAACCCTAACGCCGAGAATCAATTTCGGCTGGTAACCTCGCTGCGGCAGGATTATTACCAGATTCCCTACGACCCAGATCCTAACTCGATCGGAAATCAGCAGTTGGTGGCCGCGGGTGCGTCGCCCAGTTACGGACTTCGTGACGGCGAGCACGAGACCGATAGCTATATTGCATTTTCTTGGATTCACACATTCACTCCAAATCTGCTGCTAACAGTTTCGCCTTTCTATCACTACAGCAAAGCCAGCTATCAAGCCTCGCCTGACGATTTTCCAGTGGCCACCAACGTGGATCAGACTTCCAATTATGGCGGTCTACAGGCCAGTCTTAATGCAAACATTTGGAAAAATGACATTCAGGCAGGCGTGTACGGATTCGCTCAGCATCAGAGCAACTACTTCAACAACCAATTTACAGACGGCACTCAAAACTTTCCGCCCTCATCGGCCTCCATCACGGGGGGGCTCGAAGAGATATTCGTCAGCGACAAATTCAAGGTGACCCCATGGCTGACATTAATCGCCGGCTTTCGCCAATCGCACTTTACGGCAGATATCGTGGAAAACGAGATGGACCCCCGCTTTGGTATTGCCGTCAAAGTTCCGCGGTTGAATTGGGTCTTCCGCGCTTTTTACGGCGACTTTTATCAGCCGCCGCCTCTGCTGACGGCCACAGGCTCATTGGCCGGTTTTGCAAACAGTCAGGGTTTTTCATTCGCTCCTCTCCGCGGCGAGCGGGATGAAGAGTATCAGTTTGGCGTTACGATTCCATTTCGCGGCTGGGCTCTTGACGCAGATCATTTTCAAACGCGGGCACAGAATTGGCTGGACCATAACAATATCGGAGCCTCTAATCTCTTCTGGCCGATCACGTGGGATGCCGCCTTGATTCAAAGTTGGGAACTCACGCTGCGCTCTCCCCGCCTCTGGCGGCGCGGACAGTTTCACCTTGCCTATGCGAATCAATTCGCACAAGCAACCTCACCCATCACTGGAGGGTTAATCTGCCCTCCTCCGACGCCAACATGCTCGCAGTATCCGCCGCCGGGATATGGTCCCGTTGACCACGATCAGAGAAACACTTTGAACCTGGGTTTCAATGCGACTCTTCCCTGGCAAGCGTATGCTTCGACGAACGTGTACTATGGCTCGGGATTCCACAACGGGTCTCCCAACGCGCAATATCCCGGAAATTATCTACCGGGCCACACCACGTTTGACCTATCACTCGGGAAAAGCTTCGCGGAGAAATATAGTGTTTCCGTGACTGCTCTGAATGTGGCAAATCGCCGCGTCCTTCTGGACAACAGTGTGACGTTCGGAGGATTTCACTACAACGACCCGCGGGAAATCTACGCTGAATTCCGCTATCGTTTTCACTACTGAGCACAGCGCATAGAAAAGAACCGTTTGTTATTGACGCTGCTATTTGTGCGTCCCAAAAGATTGCCTGCTGTGCGGTTTCATGTAGTATCGAGCTCCCAAACCAAGGAGGTATCTACAAACCGTGCGGCCGACTCTCGGAACGCATGACGACAAATGCATGACGGCAGTTTGACTTCGGGGCATCCGCGATTTAGGCTGGCGCCGTGAATTCAACGGCTGCGGCGAAGTTTGCCGCGCCCAACGCCCAAGAGGAGAGTTTGATGCGCAAAATCTTGTCGGCCGCAATGGTGTGCTTGCTTGGCTCGCTTGTGGTGTTCGCGGCGCCACCTCCGAAAATCGTCTATGTTCGCTGCGGCAAGTTGATCTTCGATCCGGAAAAACCGCCAATCTCACCGGCTGTTGTGGTGATCACCGACGGGAAGGTAACCGCCGTTGGCAAGGATGTCGCAGTGCCAACTGGAGCGGAACAAATCGATCTTTCGAGCTTCACCGTGCTGCCGGGATTTGTGGATGCGCACATTCACATCTGGGCCGGCGCATTCGGGCAGCCCGTCCCTGAACCGCTGGCCGCGCTACGCGGGAGCAAGGCCATGAGCTATGCGCTTTCTTCAGGAGTCGTCGGCGCGCGCGTTATGGCCACGCAAGGTTTCATCGATGTCGCACTCAAGGACGCCATTGAGGAGGGCACGATTCCGGGGCCGCACCTGGTGCCTGCAGCGCATGCGATTTCCATTCCAGGCGGACACGGCGATTTCAATGCGCAGCCACCCTATTTGCCGATGGACGATTTCTATACGCCGTTGCACGGATTCATTAATTCGATCGCAGATGCGGAGAAGGCTGTGCACTTGCAACTTAAATATGGAGCCAGAGTGATTAAGGTTATGGCCTCGGGAGGAGTACTTTCGCCTCTCGATTCGCCGACTTCCGAACAGCTTTCTCCTGAAGAATTGAAAGTGATTGTGCAGCAGGCGCACATGGCTCACGTCAAGGTGGGTTCTCATGCGGAGAATATTCGCAGCATTCGCGCTTCGCTGGAGGCGGGCGTGGACTCGATCGAGCATGGGTCGGAGCTGGATCAGGCATCCGCGGACTTGATGAAGAACCACGGCGTCGTGTTTGTTCCGACTGTTTTCGTCGTGGAGGAGAGTGTGGCGAATGGAGTGAAAATGCATTTTCCGGAGTACGTGATCACGAAGGTGAATGCGTTGGCGAAGACGCATTTTCCGAGTTTTCAGCTTGCGCTGCGCTCGGGCGTGACGATCGCGGCAGGATCGGACCATTCGTATGGGCCGGGAACAGGAACGGTGCGCGATGAAATGATCGCGGAAGTGCAATATGGGATGACTCCGCAGCAGGCACTTGTTTCCGGGACAAAAACAAGTGCGGCTTTACTTGGGCTCGAGCAGCTGGGGACGATTGAGACTGGGAAGGAAGGGGACCTGGTCGCGGTTGAGGGCGATCCTTTGAGCGACATTCATGCGTTGGAAAAGGTGCGCGCCGTCGTTTTCCAGGGGAAGAGCTTGGCGCCTGCTAACCGGCAGTAAGAGTTTAGACCGGCGTGGCGTGCCCCTACAGCGTCGTGTGAGCTTGTACACGACAGCGAATATGGCGTGTTGCTTCGGGGGGCGGGGGGAAGTAAGATTTTTGATGGAGAAAATATCGAAGGCGATGGAGTTCGCCTAAACCGGGCTGGCGCAGTGAGCTGGCTCTGATGACTCCTGGCAGCCACTGGGCTCCAGGAGTTTTTTTGTTGCGGAGCGCGGTTGCCGCCAGATTGGAGATATTTTGCGCATTTTATTGATTGCGATTTTTGGAGCAGTCGGAACGCTGGCTCGCTATGGACTGCAGGGCGTCGTACAAACACGCGCGGGAAGCACATTTCCGCACGGCACGCTCGTCGTCAATCTCACAGGCTGCTTTTTTCTTGGATTAATTGGGCAATTTACGCTGAACCGCATGGTTATTTCGCCGAATTGGCGCGTGGCCATCGCGGTCGGTTTTTTTGGAGGCTATACGACATTTTCGAGCTTTGGCTGGGAGACTGCGAAAATGCTGGAAGACGGAGAGTGGCTGCGCGCGACGACGTATGTAGCGGCGAGCGTAGTTGCGGGTTTATTTTTGTCCGTTGCAGGGATTCGGCTGGCGAACCGGTTCTAGGAGCCGCGATGACACACGAAAAATTCGAAGGCGAACGCACATTGATGCGCATTCACATCGGCGAATCCGACAAATGGCACAGCAAACCGCTGCACGATGCCATCGTCGAGCTCCTGCGCCGAGAAGGCTTTTCGGGCGCGACCGTTCTGCGAGGCGTGGCTGGCTATGGCGGCTCGAGCGTCTATCACACGGACAAACTGCTCCGCATGTCGCAGGATCTGCCGATCATCGTCGAAGTGATCGAATCCACGGAGCGCATCGAGAAAATTCTGCCGCGGCTGGACGAGATGGTGGAAGGCGGATTGATTACCCTAGAAAAAGTGCGTGTAATTCTGTATCGCGCCGCGAAGAAATAATCGAAATCGACTGAATAGCGCTGGCAGCAGGAACTCCCGCATCTCTTCCTTGAGCCGCAACACATTTATCTCTGAATGGGGCATCCTCGACTGTAAACTGCTCTCCCATGGCTGACAGCCCAGAAAAACGATCTTGGTTGAATCGCACCGTTCTCGGTGTCGGCCTCACAAGCCTCTTCAGCGACTGGAGCCACGAAACCGCTACGTCGGTTCTGCCGGCTTTTCTCGCAGCGATTGGAGCGGGACCTGCATGGCTCGGCGCCATCGAGGGGATTGCAGATGGGCTTTCTAGTTTCGCGAAGCTTGCCGCCGGCCACTACACCGACAACCTAAAGCGTCGCAAGCCGCTTGCCGTATTTGGATACGCTGTTACGGCGCTTGCGACCGCTTCTTTCGCGCTTGCTACGAACGCGTATCAGGTGCTCATTGGACGGTCGCTGGCTTGGCTCGGCCGCGGCGTTCGTTCGCCGGCTAAGAAGGCGCTGCTCGCGGCGGACGTTCCACCGGGTGCCTATGGCCGGGCTTTTGGCCTCGAGCGTCTAATGGACACGATCGGAGCGATTGCCGGGCCGCTCACGGCTCTCTGGCTGCTGGAGAAAACGGGGCACAATTACCACAGAGTTTTCCTTTGGACTCTATTGCCGGGCCTCGTTGCAGTCGCTTCGTTCTGGCTGCTGGTACGCGAACGTCCGATCGCGTCCAAGCCGAAACGTTCATTCCTGATGGGCGTTCGCGATTTGCCCGCTCCGTTCCGGCGTCTCCTTGTCGGAGTCGGCGTATTCGGCACAGGGGATTTTTCTCATTCGCTGCTCATTCTATATGCTTCGCGCATGCTCGCGCCTGAGTTTGGACTCGCGCGCGCGGCGAGCATCGCCGTCGTTCTTTACACAGTGCACAACCTGTTTTCCGCAGGCTCCGCGTACGGCAGCGGCTGGCTGAGTGATCACGTTCCGCAGCGAAAGATCGTTCTTGCCTCGGGCTATTTTGTAGCCGGAATCACTGCAACTCTGCTCTGCACGAGCACGCATTCCGTCTTGGTGCTCGGCGTAATTTTCGTTTTGGGTGGTCTGTACTTTGGAGTTGTGGATGCCCTCGAAGACACCGTCGCGGCCGAGCTTGTGCCTAAAGAGCATCACGGGATGGCATTCGGGACACTTGCGGCCGTCAACGCGGTCGGTGATTTCCTCTCAAGCCTTCTGGTGGGCTTTCTTTGGAGCGCTGTTTCTGTGCAAGCGGCGTTCGCCACTTCCGCTGTTTTGTTTTTTGCGGGCGCGATTCTCATTCTTCGGCTTCGGCGATAGCGGAATGGTTCGCGCGAAATGGGCAACACGCGCGAATTATTCGTGCGGAGGCATGGTCTCCGGCCATTGTGTAACGATGATCTTTCCGTCCGGTCCCAGCTGAATCGCCGGAGCATAGAGTCCGAGCAATTCGCGACGCCACCACGGGCCGTGCTCTCTTTTTTCCGCCATGGACGTGAACCAATATTGCCAGAGGACGGCACGCACTTGACGGGGCGGTCCTTGCGGAAAAGGGTTCGCCGCAAACAGAGCGAGCACGTCAGGGTCGTTCGAAAGCAGGCGCCTTTGGGTGCGCAAGACCATTGGATTGTCGCGCCATTCGCCGAGCGATGCGAACCACAAGTTCCAGTCCAATCGCGGCTGATACGGCGCGTAGATGCGTGGCGGTTTGTCTAGTTCCTGAGGTTTGTGGCGGAAAGGATAGGCGATCCAGGTTTGTCCGTCGTTGGAGCCTTGGAATTCGATTTCATAGCGGCCGCGGGTCATCACCGCAAAGAGTCCGTACCGATTGGCGATTCGCAGGGGATCCAGCAGGGTTACCGGCGAGGTTGGCAGTGGCGCGGGCGTGACCATCCACACCAATTGCGCTGTGGTCGCGTAGAAGATCCACGTTAACAACACGGCGGTTACGGCTACTCGTAGCGGAGCGACCCAGGAGCGGATGTTCTGCCACGGATCGCGAGGAGCGTCTTTCCTCGCCGTAGCTTCGTCTGTTGATGGACTCGAGGGCGGCGCCAGAATCGAGAGTTGGTCGACAGCAAGTGGAGCAGGTTCAGTAGGAAGCGTGATTGAGCGTCCGAGTAGCGGCTGTTTCCATTTGGCGGGGAAAAATTGCATCAGGAAGCGGTCGTCGAGCAGAAGGAACGCGAGGATGAGAACGAGATAATTCAGAAACGTGTAATTGGCCGTGAGAATGATGCCGATCTGCCACGGCGTTACGATGAAAAAAAGCGTGATTCGAAACGGGCGCGGCAGAAACGCTGCCCCAATCAAGACCAGTTCGAGGGCCAGCGTGAAGAATGCTGTTGCGGCGTGAAACCAGTGCGGAAAATGCTGCACGTACCAGCCGATCCAGGTTGGTAGCGGCCCGTTTTGATAATACTCGTCTAACGCTGTGAAGTTGCGCCACTCAGGGTCCTGGCCCGCGATCTTCGCCACGCCAGATTCGAAGTAGATGCGGAACCACTCCCAAAGAAGCAGGTAGAGCGCAGCGCGGACGGGAGGCCGTGTTTCTCCAAACCCCGGACGAAATCCGCCGGGCGCGAGAAAGAGCGAGAGGAATCCGGCTTCGAGCAGCATTCCATCGGACTGGTATCCCGAGAAATCTCCGGCCGCACTTACAAAGGAAAGAAAACAAACAAAGCAGATGGCGAGCATTCCGCGCGGCCAAAGATTTATGACAAGCAGAACCGCGGCTGCCATGCCCACCCAGCAAAGCCCCGTCAGCATGTGCGAGCCACTTGAAAACCACAAAACGCTTGGCACATACCAATACCGGGCGTGGCCCACTTGCTCCGCTACGCTTTTCAGATATTCGCTCGCGGGGAGAATTCCTTGGGGACCGATGAGGCCGCGAATTTGAAAAACGAGTGAGAAAAAAGCAGAGAAATAAATTGCGCCGAGCGCGCGCAGGAAAATCCAGCGGGACAGGAAGCGGTCCGAGGGGCCGTTTCGCGAATCGAAGAGCCAGCAAATAACGGACGAGGGAGTCCATTCCATAGTTGCGGGACATTATACCGGGGCCATGGCGCAGATAAATCGGTTCAGAGTTTATTGCTGGCGTTCTTTTTGGGGAGTGGAGCGCTGCTCGACGTGCAAGGCGCAGGTGCCGTCCTCGCAGAGTTCGCGATTCCAGCGATAGCGATTGCGCGCCACCCAGTCGTAAATACGTTTTGCGATGAAGTGAATCCCCGGCACGAGCAATAGCCACGCGGCCAGCTTCCAACCGGGCAATGACAGCCCAATGCGCGCCCAAGCGTCTGCTCCCGAGTAGACACGCCCGCGTGGATCAACGGCTTGCATCAGGCGCATAGCCTCGTTGATATCCACTTGAGGAAAGCGCGCGGGCACACTCGCGTCGTGGAGATCGAGCAGTTCGATACGGCCGCGAGGATCCATGCGCCGCACGCGGGCCACGCTGGCGCGGCACAGGTTGCAGCCTCCATCGTAAAGCACGGTAAGCTCGGCCACGATTCTCCTTGCAGGTGCGTTACGGCCATCAAAACCCAGGGCGGCAGTCAGTGGCGCGAACCCTAGATTTCATTCTAGCAATGCGTAAGGACTGCAGGTCGCCGTTCCGCATATGAGCCTGCCCCCTCGGAGTGTATTCCATTAGAGGAACAACACACACAGATTGAGACTCAGGACGCTCCTAGGTATTGATCAGCATTCTTGCGAGACAAGCGCCAATAGAGACTCCGGTTCGGTCCCGTTCGTCCGGAACCGGAAGGCACGAAAACCAGGTCAGCGTGCTCCCCGAAGAGACCCTATCGAGGAAACTGCCCAGGGATATGTCTGACGCCACGACGTACGACGCTTGGGAACTGTCCGATCATCGACTGACCGACCGAAGCTATTTATATTCGTTACCGCCCATCGGAATAGGCACGCCGATGGTGGAGAGCCTGACGAGCTACATTCAGCGGCTTGCGGCGGCTCACGCCGTCGAGACCGGCACTCTCGTCAACTGCGAGTTGCTGTTGCGAGTTCCGTTTGCGAAGGGCGAGCGCTCGGGCCAGCTTCCCACAAAGCTACCTCAGTATTCGTTTTACATCGAAGCGTACAGACTGAACGGCATTGGCGACCGCGCACGACTCTGGGTTTCGGCGCTCGAAGAATTGACCCGGGTTCCGCGGTACACCATCGCGTCCCCAGTAGCATCGTCGAACAAGCCTTGCAGACTGCTCTTCAGGCAGCTACTCCCGCTCCGCTGCCCGTGCTTGCCAACCAGCTGGGTTATCGCGCAGATGCGTCGCTACGCCATCGATTCCCGGAACTCTGTCGTCAGATCGCAACCAAGAGACGAGCTACGTTGAAAGTTTCCCGGCGTCGATCACACGTGATGCGAGTGCCGCGCGACCGCGTGGAAAGGGCACTCGTTGAAGCACTCAATAAGGATGGTCTCACCAATCTTCGAACCGTGGCCGCTTCTGTGGGGCTGAGCAGCATACGACGCTTCTACAAAGGCTTCCGTGATCTTCGTTTAGCCATCGTTGCTAAGAATCGTGAAATCAGAAAACAGCGGGTTCACGTGATCTCGAACACCACGCACCTTCAAGCTTAACTAATTGCAAGATTTCTTCCGGCCAACCGATGCTTCCGAAATGGCCAAACGATGGTTCAAGTCACAACTTCTCTGTTGCGGCGGCTACGACCGCATGCTAGCCTTGGCGAACAAAAGGCGAATTGCAGGAGGCTTTCACGATGTCCCATTCACTTGCCGTGCGGGCTGCGGCCTTTGGGTCGCTCGAACCGCCGGCTGGCTCGTCGCTAACTCGCGTGCGCGAAGTACTCGACTCGTTGGCGGCCCGCGACGTCAGCGGAGAAGTGCTTACTGCGATAAGTTATTTCCCCGCGCGCGAGGCGCAATGGGCTGAGTTTCCCGCCTGGGTTCACGCAAATCTCGCCGCTGCTTACGCGGCCAAAGGCATTTGTCAGCTGTACACACATCAGGCCATCGCTGCCGAAGCTGTCCATGCCGGCAAAAACGTGGTCGTGGTTACTCCAACCGCCTCCGGAAAAACTCTTTGCTACAACTTGCCGATCTTGAATTCGATCCTCGAAAATCCCGACACTCGCGCACTGTATCTCTTCCCGACCAAGGCTTTGGCGCAGGATCAGCTCGCGGAGCTCTACGACCTCAACCAGCGCCTCGATAACCGCTTCGGAGTTTTCACTTATGACGGCGATACGCCCGCGGATGCTCGCAGGGCCATCCGCGAAAAGGGCCACGTGGTGCTCACGAATCCGGACATGCTGCATACGGGCATTCTGCCGCACCATACCCGCTGGACGCGCCTTTTCGAGAACGTTCGTTACATCGTGATCGATGAGCTGCACAGCTACCGCGGAGTTTTCGGTAGCCATCTCTGCAACGTGCTGCGGCGGTTGCGACGCATCGCTAATTTTTACGGCAGCGATCCGCAATTCATTTGCTGCTCGGCAACCATCGCGAATCCTGGTGACCTGGCGGCCCGGCTACTCGAAAAAGAAGTGGAGGTGCTCGACGCCAACGGAGCTCCTGCAGGTGAGAAGACTTTTGTCTTCTACAATCCGCCTGTCGTGAATCGGGCGCTCGGAATTCGCCGCAGCTATATCAATGAAGCTTCGCGCGTAGCGCAGGAGTTTTTGAAGCACGACCTGCAAACGATGGTTTTTGCAAATTCGCGGCTGCAGACGGAGATTCTGCTGACCTATCTCCAGCAGGCCAATCCGAAGCCACCAGGCAAGCCGGAAACGATTCGCGGTTACCGCGGCGGCTATTTGCCGAATGAGCGGCGCGAAATCGAACGCGGTTTGCGCGACGGCCGCATCCGCGGCGTTGTAAGCACGAGCGCGCTGGAACTCGGTATCGACGTGGGTTCGCTCGACACCGTAGTGATGGCGGGTTACCCCGGCTCGATCGCCGGAACTTGGCAGCGCGCTGGACGCGCTGGGCGCCGCAGCGGAAGTTCCTGCGCCGTGATGGTGGCTTCTTCTTCACCGCTCGATCAATATATTGTTCGGCATCCGGACTACTTTTTTGGGAACACGCCGGAGCACGCTTTCATTCAGCCCGACAATCTCGAAATCCTGATCAATCATTTGAAGTGCGCCGCGTTCGAATTGCCCATCGCCCCCGACGAGCGATTTGGTGAAGTCGACATCCCGGACCTTTGCGCGCGGCTCGCTGAAGCCGGCTACCTGCACCTTGCCGGAGATCATTTTCATTGGACGCACGAAGCGTACCCCGCCGACACGATCAGTCTTCGCTCGATCACCAGCGACAATTTCATCATCATCGATGTCACTGGCGCGCCAAACGTCATCGGTGAAGTGGATTTTCCCAGCGCGCTGGTCTTTCTTCATGAAAAAGCCATCTACATCCACGGCGGCCAGCAGTACCACGTCGAACATCTCGATTTCAAAGAGCGCAAGGCTTATGTCAAACGGGTGGACGTTGATTACTACACCGACGCAGTGCGGTACACACAGGTACGCGTGCTCGAAGCGACCGAAACTGCCGTAACGTCCGTTGCTTCCGCGAATTTGCATTCCCACGGGGACGTTCTCGTCCGCTCACAAGTGGTGGGCTTCAAGAAGATAAAATTCTTCACGAACGAAAACATCGGCGACGGCAAGCTCGAGCTTCCCGAGAACGAGATGCACACGACGTCGTACTGGATCACGCTGGAAAGGCCGCTGCTCGAGGCGCTTCCGTACGGCGTGAGCGAACGCCAGAGCGGCATGTTCGGCCTGCTTCATGCGCTGGCGTCTGTCGCCACGCTGCTGCTCATGTGCGATGGCCGCGATCTAGGCACAGCCATTGGCGAACGCCCTCCCGCCCCTGATTCTGGCACCGAGGTTATAGGGGCGCAGCATGCTGCGCCTCTATACGGCGCGGCGGATGGTTTCACGCCATCGAGGCTCGGAGACACGTCCTCGTGCAACTTGAAAGAATTCTTTGAGCCCAACCTTTATCTCTTTGACGCCTATCCCGGCGGTATAGGCTTTTCCGAACCGCTCTTCCGCGCGCACGATCTGCTCATTCGCAAAACCCGCGAACTGATCGCCGCGTGCGTGTGCGATAAAGGCTGCCCTTCCTGCGTAGGTCCCGCAGGTGACCTTGCTCCGCGCGCCAAAGAAGCCACTCTCGCCATCCTCGACAGGTTGTGTGGCTAGATGGCTGCCTCAGCCGACAAATTCTCTCGCCTCGCCGCGTTGCGCCCTGCGCGCCTTGCGGCTTCGCGTCCAGCCGATCTTCGCGCGCCCGATCAGGAAGATGCCATTGCTCGACTGATCGGCGCCGGTGTGGCGAAAAACCATTTTGGTGAACACCTCGTTCTACGCAACTGGTTCTCCACGCCAGAATTTGTCGATCCGTCCCCTGTGGCTCTCGAACTTCTCTCCCGTACGCGTGACGCCGAAATATCTCGCCGTACACGGGCTGCTCTGGAAGATCCATCCAAATGGCTCTTTCTCGACACAGAAACTACCGGTCTGGCCGGCGGCACGGGAACGTATGCCTTTCTCATCGGACTCGCCTGGTGGGACGCCGGCGCGCTTCAGGTCGAACAACTCTTCATGCGCGACTTTACGGAAGAGTATTCGCTGCTTCACGAACTCGCAGCGCGCGTTGCCGAGCGTCCGGTTCTCGTCACTTTCAACGGCAAGGCTTTCGACTGGCCGCTCCTGGACAGCCGCTTCACCATGACGCGCACGATCTCCACGCCGCGCCTGACCGCGCATCTCGATCTATTGCATCCGGCGCGCGCGCTATGGAAACTTCGTCTCGGCTCTGTTCGGCTTGTCGATTTAGAGCGCCACGTCATTGATGCTCCTCGACTCGGCTGGCATCGTGAAGAAGACATCGCTTCATCGCTTATTCCGCAGTATTACTTCGATTATCTTCGCGGGGGTTCAGCGGATCCTCTTGTCGGCGTCATGCGCCACAACCAGATGGATTTGCGCGGCCTGGCAGCCCTCTTTGGCAAGATCAATACACTTCTCGCCTCTCAAAAAGCAGAACGCGACGGGGTAGATAGCCTCGATCTCTTCGGCCTCTCGCGATTCTTCGAACGCCGCGGCGATTCCGATCGCGCCCACGTCGCTTGTTCGCAGGCGCTCGATCTCGGCCTTCCCGCCGAATTCCGCCCGAGGGCCCACCGGGAGCTCGCTCTGCTCGCCAAACGCAAGGGCGACCACGCCGCCGCAGCCGCACTCTGGCTTGAACTCGCTGGTGATGCGCAAGATGGTGTACTGGCGTGCGAACAGCTGGCGATCCATTACGAGCGCCGTGCCAAAGATCCTGCCCGGGCCACGGAATTTGTCCGCCTGGGCCTGGCCAAGCTGCAGCGCATGCGCGCGAACACCCGCGATCCTCACGCTGCAGCCCGCGTAGCGCGCCTCGCTGAAAAATTGATAATTCGAATTAACCGCTTGGAGCGTAAAAACAAAAGGAAATCTGCGAATCGTGCCGCAGCAAGTTTGTCTCTTTTAAACTCCTCCGCCAAATAGACTTCAGCGAGCGGCGGCTGTCGCCTTGGGAACCTCCGGCGCTGCAGGCCAGCCAATCATCCCATTGATGCCGTCAAATAGAGCGCGGCTCGTGCCTTCCACGGAAACGCACTCCGTTCCCACGCAGCGCAAGAACACTCCGCCATCCGCCGTATTAAAGGAAAGGAAATTCGACAGACGCGATTCGTTCTCGCGGGCATCATGCTTTTTCTCAAGCGCCTCCGAGTACTGCCCGAAGAACTGTGAAGCGTGTTCTTCACTGTCCAGGCGCAGACGCGCAATCAAAACTAGCCGTTTGGTTTGTTTCTGCTCGTAGAGGGCGTAGCGGTCCCCATCCCACGCCGCAGCAAGTGGCTTGGCTATCTTCTCACCCAGAAACTGCTTCAGTATCTCCACCCACCCAAACTCGCCCATGACGTTCTCATCCATTTTCGTCCAGTCCGGGCCAAGCAGCTTTTGGAAAGAAGGTATCGCGACCGCAGCAGGAGTTTTCCCCGATTTGTAGAGGGCTGGATGCATGATCTGCTGTGTAGAAATGGGGGGCTTCGCAAAAACTGCCGACAATCCATTCCACCCCGCCGATTTTAAGATCGCGGTGGAGAACGTTAATCCTCCAAAATAGGGAAAGATCATGCCATCTTTCAAAAACTGCGGCGCTTCCTGCAACTTGGGCGATTTGGACATATCGCCGGCAAACAGCGACGGATCGATCGCGGGCAAATCCTCGACCGAATGCCCTGTTCCCTTCAGCAGGAAATCAATCATGGCGGCCATGGCGCTGCCTTCGAGCACTGACTCACGGGCCAGTTCGGCGTCGTCGTTAGGCCGCGCCGCTTTCACCCACACCTCAATCTGAAAGTGCTGATCTTGCAGAGCGTGGGTCAACTCATGGGCCATGACCATGCGCTGGTCATCGATCGGAATCCAATCAGCAATATAGAATTCGCGCGCTTTCGGATCGTAGAGACCCGCGATCTGCTCGGTGAGCAGATCAACCATAAAATCATCCAGAGCAAATCCCTTGGGGATCAGTCCAAAAGCCTCGGCGCTTCGTGCCTCTGCATAACGCTCTGTCGGGTTTTTCTCATCATCCATCTCACGCAGAACATAGGCGCGTATCTCATCTCGCGATCGCAAGGTCTTCTTCACCGGCGTGAGCAGCTTAAGCCCAGTGATCTGGCTAACTTGCTGCAGCACTTCATCGGCGGTCGCTGCAAACTCCGCGCGGTTTACGGCCGGCTGAGCCGCCGCAGGGGAAGCCGTCGTTGCTTGTTGCGCGCGGAGGGTGCCACCGCCAACAAAGCACAAAGCCGTCACTAGGAGCGCACAGAGGCGGTTAACAACCCTTTTGATCGATAGGGGCATAATCTTTGCAGAATAACAGATAAGCGTTAGGGACGACCGCAACCTCAGACACTCGATGACGCCTTATAGGAAACGCGCTTCATCCTCAATCTTAAGCCAGGTTCGCCGGCATTTTAGCTCCCCTAGGATTCGCAGGAGCCGTTCATTGGGCGCAAGCGTCCAAGACGAATAAAGATAGCCGCGCGGCGGCACCTTAGAGTTTTCAAATGTTATTACTGGCTCGGATAAAAGTTTTCCAATGAAATCCACAGCTTACCGTTCTTAATTCTTAACAGAATGGTAATTGTCTCCACTTGAATCCGCTCGAGATATTCCGCTGGTACGACGTTCCTATCGAGGATTGTTTTCCTGACGGTGGCGCCTTTCTCGCACCGCTCACGCATCTTGCCGCTCCTCCCGTCTCGCTCGAGACTCCCTTGCGGTTCGATCCGGCCGCCCCGGCAACGTTGTTCTTGTGGATGTGACTGTTAGCCGTATTCAGGACGACGATTGGACCAATGAATACGACCGTCCCATGTATTTTGTCGAACTGCAGGACGGTTACCGGCGTGGATGGCTTCACCAGGACAGCACGCGCCTGCTCATGCAACCCATCCTCTATCCCGCTGTGTGCCCGAGGTTTGGCGGCTACCGGAAGAAGCCGAAGTGGTCGGCCGTGTGGTGGGCGTCGTTACTAGGCTGAATGAACCCTGGAGCATTCTTCCCGAAGAAGCTCCAGCAGTGCGCGGAGATTCGAACAGAAAAGCTCCTTGAGATAGCCGGGAGCGCATCCGGGCATCAAAACCCGGTAAGCCTCCAGACGGCGCCAATGAGCCAATGTCGAGCTTAGCCCACCCGGCATTCGCTCCAGACATTCCTTTAAGTCCGCTTCCTGCCTCGCCAGGGGAGTCTCCAGAACTCGCTCGAAGATTTGCTCATGGCACAATTCCAGGGCCTGATGCACGGCTTCGTCCGGATACAACGCCGCAAGGCCGGCGTACGCGTATTTCCCGCTTGAGGGATCGCGCAACGAGGCCATATAGGTAAGCCTGCCGAATTCCCCTGGAATTCCCGCCAACGTGGTCAGGGTGAAATCCTGAACGATGCGCCGGTTCTGCTGGAGTTCTGTAATCGATTTCATCCAGTGCTCCGTTCCGCAGACGGAACGTTTTAAACCATTACCCTCGGTAATTCCAATTCTTCTTCATGGTTGCACGCAGGCGGCTTTCAGCCATGATGGAAATATTTCGATTCGCCTGTCCTTGCTTGCCTTAGCGGTTTCGATCGTACTCCCTGTTAATAGCTCGGTCAAACAGTTATCCAGTAACCCGCAGGCAGGAGTTTCTGTTGCTATTCGAAGCGCGTCACCCCTCCCGACTCCCACACCGCCGGGCTCTAGTGTCATCGGCAGAGTGGCTCACCTCTTCCGACTCCTACTCCACCCGGCCTTGGCGTGCTGACTGTTGAGGTCTAACCTCTTCGTCGATGAACTCTCCTGCGGCGGATGGATGAACGCCGAGAAGCTATAGGGCTCCGCAACTCGCCTTTGTTGCAAAGGGAGAGTTGCGGAGTTTCATTTCTAAGAAATTTCTAATACGAGCTTTGCGCCGTTCCGGTGTGCGACCGACCCTTTTGGCTGTCCCAGTTCCGACTATCCACCCCTTTGGAGGTAACTTGATTGTTTACCGGCCAGTTAAGACATGCTAGCATTCAACGGCCATGAGTAGCTTTCCACTACCCGTGCTATGGTTGTGGGCCTGCAGCGTCCTGGCACAACTGGTCGTGCTGGCCCTTCTTTTCTTAAAGGGGACTTCCAGGAAACTGCCATATCTTACTGCCTACGTCGCACTGAACATTTGCCAGGCTTGTTTCCTCGTATTTGTGTATTCGCATTTCTGGAGTGACCCTGGCACTCCTACGACCCTCGCATGGACGTCGGAGTGCCTCACTCTTATCGCGCAGGCTCTGGCCACAATTGAGATTCTTGAGATTGCCCTTAGACCGTACCAAGGGATTTGGGGACTTGGATGGCGCGCCTTGACCGTCACCTCGGGGATCGTCGTCCTTCTCGTCGTGCTGGCAGCCCGCGGCCATTGGGGTGCCGCTCGTTGGTTCCAGCTCAATCGCGGCTATCATCTCACTTTTGCTTCAGCGCTCATCGCCTGCCTGCTCCTTGTTCGTTATTACTCCATTCCCGTCCCACTCGCGTACAAAATGTTGCTCGGCGGGTTTTGTTTTTATTCCTGTACCGAAATTGTGGTCAATACCCTTCTTCAAGCCTTTTTCAGCAAAGATTTTTTCCTCCACTTGGCGGCTTGGCAACTTTTGACTATGTCTTCCTTTGTAATCGTCCAAGTCGTTTGGGCGGCCGCCCTTTGGAAGCCCGTGCCCGTCGAGGACCGGCAAGCCGGCTCTTCCTCTGATTCCGATTATCAGCGGCTCTCCCCCGAGATTAATGAAGACTTGCGGCGGCTCAACGAAAAGCTCCTCCGACTCTGGAAACTGGAGGCACGTCCACAGTGAATTTTGCTTTATTACTGCTGATTGGCTTCGCAGTTCTCATGCTGCTTGTGCTTGCGTGGATTCTGCGTGATCCCCGGAAGCACGCGGGACCCGATGGCGATCTCGACTCCACCGATGAATTGAGCCAACGGCATGTAAGTTATTTCCCGCAGGTACGGCAGGCCCTGGCGGCGGAAGACTTCGCCTTTCTTTCTTCGCGAGGATCACCTCAGCTCGCGCACAGAATTCGCAAGGAGCGCCGAAAGATTGCGTTGGCCTATCTGTCCTGCCTTCGCGGAGATTTCCTGAAGTTATGGCGGCTGGCCCGGGTCATTGCTTCGATGTCGCCGCAAGTAGGCGTCGCGCAAGAATTCGCGCGGCTCCGCTTGGGTATGGCTTTTTCCTTGCGCTATGAAATGATCCGCATCGAGTTCCTATTCGGATTCCCGCCTCTTCCCGATCTTGGGTCTCTGAGCGACGTGGTTAGCAGGCTGTCGATCCGATTGGAAACCGCCATGAACAACCTTGGGGAGCGTGCGGCCCTGGGGGCTAAACTGGCATCATCGCTGGACGACGGGCACGGTCTGGACACTCGCTAATGCCCCATCCACTGCGGCTAATAACTCCGCTGCTTTGAACGGCTTTTGTAGAATGCAGTTCCCGTTCCGCGGCGTTTCGTCCGGAGGGCGCCCGAGCGGAGCGACTCCGCGCATCCACAAACAACGCTTCGCCATGCCTGGCTTTCGTGCCATGATCCAGTCATGAAATATGTTGCGTCCGGCAGTGCCGGAAAGGTCAAGATCGGCCACAATTAAATCGAACTGTCGATTCTCGAGGAGGGCCATCGCATCCGCGGCGGTCTTTGCCGTCTCTACTTCATGCTCTCGCTCGAGCAAAATGGCTCTAACAGCTTCCAGCACGGAGTCATCCTGATCTATCAATAGGATGCGGCCTTCCCTCACCTGTTCGATCGTCTGGCCAGCTTCGGGAACCTTCACCAGCCGTATCGGCTGATATGGCACCTCAATCGTAAACGAAGCGCCGCGCGGAGGATCATTGCGAACCCTGATCGATCCACCGTGTTCCGTGATGATTCCATAACATATGCTGAGACCTAGTCCGGTGCCTTTGCCAACAGGCTTCGTCGTGTAAAAGGGGTCAAAGACCCTCGAGGCATCTTTTACGCCCGGTCCGCTATCTGTAAATTCGATGAACAGCCGGTCTCCGTTGGCACCCGTCCGCACCCAGAGATCTCCTTCCTTGGTGTGTTCCAGCATGGCGTCCACGGCATTGTTGACCATATTCAGGAATACCTGCTGCAGTTGGTGGGGATCCGCAGAGGTATAAGGCAGGTCCGGAGAAAGTTCCAGATGCACGCGAATGTGATTCATTCGCAAATCGTAGTCGCGCAGCGCCAGCGTCTCTTCCAGAATCAGATTCAGCTGCACCGGCACGCGTTCCGGTTTGTGCTGCCGCGCGAAGCTCAGCAGATTCTGTACGATGCGGTGGGTGCGCTGGGCCTGTTTGTAGAGTTTTTCAGAGTATTCGATTCCTTGCGGGCCCATTTGGCCGCTGGAGGTGAGCAATTGGCTGTAGCCGAGGATGGCCGTAAGCGGGTTGTTCAGCTCGTGCGCCACGCCGGAAATCAATTGGCCCACGGCAGCCATCTTCTCGCTGTGCAGAAGCTGCTCCTGCGTGCGGCGCAAGTTGTCGTACGCTTGCCGTGCCTCCTCGTAGAGCGTGGTACGTTCGATAGCGCTGGAGAGCTGGCTGCCCACTGCGATCAGCAGGTTCACATCGGCTGGGGAGAATTCCTTCGGCGTGCGGCTCCCCACCGTCAAGCCGCCGATGACGCGGTCCTTCGACCAAAGCACCACGATATACGCGGAGAGAAGTTCTTCCTTCCTCTGCGCTTCGCGAAAGATAGCGGGCAGCGGAAGGCCCTGCACCGAAAGAAACGTCGCGTGCACTGCTTTAATGTGCTGGAGCAGCTCCGGCTTCAAAGTAATCGGAGGGAAATTCCTGGCGTACTCGGAGCGGTGTCCTACTGCCGCCACGCGCCGGATCTTTGTCCCCTCCTCGTCAAACAGGTACAGCGCGCAGGCATCCAGACTGAACAGCTCCGCCATCTGCCGCAGCGTTCGATGCAGCGAATCGCTCAAGTCCATCGACTCCATCAGCGTCTGTCCGATGGAGTTCAAGACCAGCAGCTCCCGGTTGCGCCGCCGGATTTCCTGCTCTGCCCTCTTTCTTTCGGTGATATCCAGCAGAAAGCCCTGATAGGCCGTAACATTCCCCGCCGTGTCTTTGACCGCGATGGACGACTCAAGCACCGTGCGAATTTCGCCGTCTTTGCGCCTCATCTCGAATTCGAAGTCCGCCACCGTGCCGTGTTCCTGAAGCAGTTTCTTCAGGCGCTCGCGGTCCGCCGGATTCGCGTACATCGCGCCCGGAATATCGGCTCCTAACAACTCCTCGCGCGTCTCAAATCCCGTCATGCGCATCATGGCTTCGTTGAAATCCAGGAATCGTCCCTGCGGGGTTGAAATAAAAACGCCTTCCTGTACGCTGGACACGAGCGTCCGGTATTTTTCTTCCGCGCGTTTTCTTTCCGTGATGTCCTTCAGGACATGCACTGTTCCAAGCAAATTTCCCGCCGGATCAGTGAACGTGGAATTCGACGCGAGAAAATAGCCTTGCAGCCACGGGTCAGTATCATCTCCTTCGCCCGCGACACCCTCGCAATAGGGGCACAGTTCGTAAGACAAATTCTTCCGCGCGAGCAAGTCCGTCACCCCGCGCCCAACCAGTGCCTGCGAATCCCTCCCCAGCAGATGCCCCAAACGCAAGTTACAGCGCAGAATCCGTCCCTGCCGATCGTGCACCAGAATCGGGTCCCCAATCGAATCGAAGGTGTACGCCCACTGCTGCTGAACGGTAGCCACTTGCTCGAATAGCCTCACATTTTGCAACGTCAATCCCAGCAAGTTGCTGATATTCAGGAGGTACGAAATTTCGTCTGCCTGAAACTGTTCGTCTCGGGTCGAACCGATCGCGATAATCCCGAGCGGCCCATCTTTTCCCGGGAGCGCCATCGTAATGATATTTCCGATGCCACTCTCCGCCATTCTCTGGCGTACGCTCTGATCCGGTTCATCTTCTAGACGCAAGAACTCGCACTCTTTGTGTAAGACCTGCTGGGACCAAGGCGCTTTGGCGGCCAATTTTCCGTGCTTCTTCAGGTAGTGCTCATCAAAACCCACCGAGGCGTGCACCACAAGCTGGGCCTTGCCTCCCTCACCCTCCAGCAGCCGCACAAGTCCGTGTGTCGCTCCCAGGCTCTCCACCAAATGAGCCAGCACCCGATCCAGCACCTCCTGCACAGACAGTGTCTGGGTGCTGGCGGTCGTCAGCAGTGTGAGTCGGCGCAGTTTCTCGTTCAGTTCCACCGTGCGCGATCGGGCGCCCTCCAATACCACGACCACCATGGCGATTCCCAGCGCCACGCCCAACAAATGATCAAACGCCACTCGCAACAGAAAATACGGATGCTGCGGCCACAACGGACGATCCATTCCATGCAGGCCGGTCAGTAAAAACACGCCCTCGAGCAATCGCACCCCGTGCCCACGCTTCAACAGCGGCGATCTCCACAGCACCTTCCCCGCCCACAGACACACCGCGCTCGCCAGCAGCGCCGTTCCCCATGAGACGCTTGCATAGTCCTGCGCCACACTGCGCTGAAAATAATAAACTCCGAATAACACCACTCCCGCGAGCGGCAAGATGGGCCAGCTTCGCTTCCCCGGCCCGGTCGTAAATTGCACCACGGCTGCGGAGAACAGCAGCATCGCCACCACTCTTCCCATCACCACGGCCATCCACAATTGCGGTAAATTGCGGTTCAGCATCGCTACTTCGCAGAGCGAAGCAAGGGTGAACACAATCCACCCGCCAACCCACACCCGAAAATACCGATTGATATGATCGCGCTGAAAAATAAAGAAGAGGACCAGCAGAATGATGAACGCTGTCGCTTCGAAGAAAGCGATGCCGAGCAGGCCTTGGTTCACCAACACGATGCGCTGCCTCCCGGTCTGAATGGCCCTCGCCGCGAAAAAAAGCCGATGCCTCTCTCGCGAGGGACGTCACAGAGCCCTCTCTGAAGGTTCCTTTGACGCTAACATGCTATTTTCTTAATGGGCAAGGCCACCTCAAACCCGCTGTGCCGTCCCGTATAATGGCGGTAGGGGCAAACACTCGTGGAGCTAGAACAGATACTGGTCGTCGACGATGAAGAGGCGATTCGAGAGGTGGTTTCCACCATGCTCGAATCGAAGGGTTATCGCTGCACGGCCGTGAGCAATGGCCGCGCTGCTCAGGAACAAGTCAAAAAGTCCACGCCGGATCTCGTCTTAAGCGACATGATCATGCCCGAAATGGACGGCATCAAGCTGCTCGATTGGCTTCGCGAATACGACCCCGAAGTCCCGGTCATCATGGTCACCGCTATCCACGATATCTCCACAGCTCTGGAAGCCATTCGCCGCGGCGCCTACGACTACATCCTAAAACCCTTCGAGAAAGACCAGCTCTTCCTCGGCGTCGGCCGCGCTCTTCAGCATCGCCGCCTGGTCGCTGAAAACCGCAGCTACCAGCTCCAGCTCGAACAGCAGGTCGAGGAGCGCACTGCCCAGCTCACTGGCGCGATAGCTCAGCTCGAACAATCCTATGACGACACTCTCGAGGCCCTGGGAAGTGCCCTGGACTTAAAAGACGCCGAAACCGAAGGCCATTGCCAGCGCGTCACCGCTTTCACCATCTCCATCGCTAAAGCCATGCCCGTCCCGAATCACTACCTGCCCGTTCTTGCCCGCGCCGCTTTCCTCCACGACATCGGCAAAATGGCTATCCCTGATGGCATTCTCCGCAAACCCGGCCCTCTCACCGACGACGAAAAACAGATTATGCGCAAGCACTGCCAGATCGGCTACGATATGCTGACACGCATCCCGTTCCTTCGCGATGCCGCCGAAATCGTTCTCGCTCACCAGGAGTTCTACGATGGCACCGGCTATCCGCGGGGCCTCAAAGGTGACCAAATACCCCTCGGGGCCCGCATATTCACCATCGCCGATTCTCTCGACGCCATGATCAGCGACCGCCCTTACCGCCGCGCTCTCCCCATGTCCCACGCGCGCGAAGAAATCCGCCGCTGCTCCGGCACGCAATTCGACCCCAAAGTCGTCGAGGTCTTCTCCACCATCCCGGAAGGGCACTGGGTCGATCTGCGCGAACACCTCGGCTCACCGTTTCGCCTTGCCCACCTTAAGAATCTATAACTGAACGCCTTATCGCGTCTCGTGGGAGGGTGCAGCAACCGGCTTCTGCCGCAATAGGGCGCCTTTATTCCCTTGCCCTGCCGCTCATCCCCATCAAGGCCGCTTGCGAAATTGACAGTATCAACTGCATCCATGGCTGCCTGAGCTTGCCACCAAGCGTGATCAAGAAGAAGACACCGCCAAAGGCTACGGCCCTGCCAGCGCCAAGGACCACACTCAGTTGGACGCTAGTGTCGGCCTGCCAACCCCGTACCAGTAAATGCCATAGCTAATACCGCACGCGGCTTCTGAATTACAGCAACGGTCTTCTCAGCTACGAACTACACCGGCAAGGGCAGAGGGCTCGCCATCAGACAGCGTAGTTACACACTTGTAAGCAGGTTCTAGTGTCGTAGCGGCAGAAGAACATCCAATCCCCGGCTCGCGCCCTCAGGCAAGGACCTCACCACGTCGGCCCCGAGGAAAAAAAAATCGGGGATGGCCTCTAAGGGCCATCCCCGATGAAGTGGTTAGGGATGAAACAACTACCAGCGGAACGTTAGCCCGAACTTGATCACCCGGTTTCCCCCGTTTTGCAACGAGGGATTCGCAAAGCCCGTCTGCAACGAAGTCAATCCTGCATCTTCGATGAAGGGATCAATGCTGGCAAAGTTCGGGTGGTTGAACACGTTTAGCATCTGCATGTGCCAAGCTAACGATACCCTCTCCTTGATCTTAAAGTTCTTGAACAAGGCGAAGTTGCCCGTATTCGTCCAATAGTCACGGAGGGTATTTCGTCCTACGTTACCAAACGGCGTCCCAAACACAGTGTCCGCCTCAGCGCCATTAGTGATAAAACGAACCTGCTTGGTGGATACGGGCGTAGCCGCCCCGGTCGCGTTGATGGCATTGAGGCTCAGAAGGGTGTTAGGGGTATCGCTACAGCCGACGCCAAAAACGTTACATGCATCCGCCGCATAGATCCCCACCGCGCTCGCTGGAGCTGAGTTGCTTCCAAGGAACGGACGGAGCGCCCCGTCGTCACCAACAAAGGCAAGGTTATACGCTGAATCGTACGGATTGCCTGGGCCATTGGGGCTGCAAGCTCCGCCGCCGCTAAAGCAGTTCGCGAAGGCCTGCGACGCCGTGTACGGTTGCCCCGAGGTAATGAAGTAGTTTCCGGCGACAACCCACCCGCCGAGTACGTGCCCAACCAATCCATGCTGCGACTTGAAGAACGGAAGCTGTTCCGTAACCGTAATGCTAAAGCTGTGCGGAAAATCGAGACCCGATGTTCCGTGCTCGTCGCCCGTAAAATTCACCTGGCTCTGGGAAAACGCGTTCGTACCACCAGCTCCCCCTGTACTGAAGATCTCGCTGGCATTGTCCGTAGTATTGCTGTAGGTATACGTACCCTTTAGCGTGAGTTGATTCCATAGATTGTTGACGCGCAACTCCGACTGCAATGCGCCATAATCCGAATAGGCGGTATTGGTCCGCTCGCGCACGATCCCTTCATTGCAATTCACGCGCCCGACCGCTTGTGGAACAGCCGCCTGCGCCGCAGGACACGGCGTCAAGCCCGATGGAACTTGATTCGGGTAGAGCGCCGCGAGTCCGGCAATCGCCGGATTGCCGTTGATTGTCTGGAACAAATTCGTGGCGTGGTTTCCCACGTAACGCACTTCAAAGACCGCTTTCGGCACGATTTCCCGCTGAACGCCGGACGACCACGCGTAAACACGTTGTGGCCCGAAGTTCGGCGAGATGCTCGTCTCGTTAAAGGTGCGAGGATCAAACACGCCCGTCGTCAGAAACGGTGCCAATTGCGTGCGATTGGCGGGCCCGAGCGGATTTGCAGACAAGGGATTCGCCGCTGCGTTCGCTCCAGTGAGAGTATTCAGGAGCACGATCGGCGCTGCGCTCGATATATTGATGTAGATATTGTAAAAGGGAGGGTCGTAAGATTCTCGGAATCCTCCGCGAATAACCGTTTTCCCATTTCCGAGGATTCGGCCGCCCCAGGTCGGCGTCCACGCAAAGCCGACGTTTGGACCCCAGCTATTATTGGGCGATGGAATCGTCGGAAACTCCGTCACGCTTGCCGGCAGCGCCGGGTTCCATAGCGGATCCGGTCCGGTCTGATTTTTCACCGTTATCTGGTGAAACAGATTGGCTGGCTGCCCGTAGTAGGACCATGTAAGGCCCAAGTTCAACGTCAAGTTATTCTTCAATTTGAAATCGTCGCCCACATAGAGAAATGTGTCCGTCTCTCGGAAGGGCAGGACTGGATTTCCTGAGGCGATGCGGATGCGGGTCGGGTCGTTGCTCGCGTAACCCCCATAATCGCTGAACTGCCACTGCCCATTCACGTTCGGCAGGAAATAATTCGGTGAACGCTGCTGGGTTATATTAGCGCCGGCTTTCAGTTGGTGCCGCCCAACGACGTAAGTCCAGTTGTCCTGCAACTGGTAGGTGTTCACGATGCGGCCTTGCGGTGCGTTTGTCGCCGGGCCGAATCCCAGAAGGCCTGTGGTGGCAAAAGTGACGTTGGCCACGGCGTCGCTAATGTTCGTGGCGTTTGGAATCGTGTTGCCTAAGCTGTTTCCGCCGAATTCGACGTTCTCCCGGCCGTACGACGCCCGAAATTCATTCGCCATACGTGTCGAGATCGTGCGTGCCCAACTGAACCCCCAGGCCTGAGAAAACGCAGGCACGTCTGCCGGGTAACCTGACGCTCCAGTGCCAAATGCGTCCGTGTTAACGGACGTGCTTTTGTTGTACAGGAAACGTCCGTAGAAGTGATTCTTCGCTGTCTGAATATCGAACTTTAGCGGGAAATTATAGGTTTTGAACGGAGACCCGAGTACGCGCTGTACTCCGCCGTATTGGACACCCGGGCAGCTCGCGATAAAACCCAACTCTCCCGTCGTCGGAGTCGTCGGACTTAGCGGGGTCGGCCCCCCGCCGGTAACGCCGTACGGACCATATGTTTGCAACGCTTGCAGTGACGTGGTATTACCGAAACACCCAATCAGGGTCGTGATTCCTGCGGGCGTTGGCGTAAGGCTCCCCGACGAAAGCACCGATGTCCCGGGAATATATTCCTGGTCAAAGCCGCCAAAGAAGAACACATGGTCGACCCATAGCGGACCGCCAATCGTTCCTCCCACGAACTCGTCGTTGAACCACGGCACCTTCTTCAATCCCTCAAACTGCTTCTGGATGTTCGACAAGCTGTCCAGAGCGGCGTTGCTCTCTGAACCATACACCGATCCATGCACCGTGTTCGATCCTGATTTTGTGACTATATTTACCACCGAACCCGAATTTCGGCCGTATTCCGCCCCAAAATTGCTCGTGGTAATCTGATATTCCTGCACAAATTCCGAGTCGGAAAGGAACAACGAGGGTCCCCCCACAGAATTGTCGTTATTATTCTGCCCGTCGAGTTGCTGATCGTTGTTGCGGCCCCTGAGACCATCCACGGCAAAGTCCACACCATTGCTGTTCGAGAATCCTAAATCCCGGCTCATGGTCACGCCCGGCACCGTCAGCGCTATATTGTCCAGACCTTCGTTTCCCAGGATGGTCGGGAAGGTCTGCATGTCAGACGCACTGAAAGAATTCGTAACCTGCGCTTCGGTACTCTCAAGAAGCGGCGCCACCGCCGATACCTCTACGGTCGAAGTCACTTCCCCGATTTCCAGCTTAATCGTTCCCATACCACGGTCCGCGCCAACCGTAACTTCCACGTTGTCGAACACGGACTTGCGGAAGCCATTCTTTGTAATCTCCAGTCGATAGGTTCCGACCGGAAGGAGACTCAGCTTGAACAAACCGGAGTTATCGGAAGTCGCGTTGAACTCTTGATTGGTTTCCTTGCCAACCGCTTTTACGGCGGCATCGGGAACCGCCGCGCCCTGTTGGTCCGCTATGTTGCCGGAAATCGACCCCTTGCTTACCTGCGCATTCGCCGGCGTCACGCCAAAGCTCATGAGCGAGAGAGTCAGTGCCACCAACGTCAAAACAAAGGCCAAGGACCGAAGAGGCGAAACACAAGTCCCTGCTGAGAAGACACGCTTCATATCCATACCCCCATAAAGTTCAAGTCTTTGTGAATAAGAACACCAGAGGTCCGTCTTTGACCCTTCCAACGCTAAAGCTGTAAGGCAAGGCTCTTTCCAATCTATAATTTATATAAAGTTCCGCTAATTCCTTTGATTCCAATACAGTACTAGTAGTTCCAAGCATTACTTTATATCCACATCTTCCATATTGTGTAGAATTCGCCCAATGCCCTCCGCTAAAGTGAATCTGGTAGTTATATAGCAGCCTATTTTAAAGGAGGCGCAACCCCTATCAGGGCCATTGTTTCTTTGATACTTAGGAATTGTGTTCAAGCAGGGCAACACTCACGACTCAGCCGCTCGGCGCGACTGGCAGAAACCTTATCTGCTTGCCCGCTACCGAGCTATAAATTCTTACTCAAGAAAGGAGAAATGATGGGTTTGCTTAAGCTGCCAGGAGCCTGGGAAACACCGTACACAAGGTCAAAAATGAAGAAGGAGTTGCCTTAGCCCACTCGAGAATTCGTTTTCCGGCGTGATCAGGCTGACCACCACGATTCCTTCTGACGGGAAGTCATAGAAGTGCCCGGGATGGACGTAGACTCCCCTCGTCTCCAGTAGTTCAAGCGCAAGCTCTTCGTCTGAGCGGGTCGCGGGCACGCGTATCACAGCATTCCACCCGCCCTCCACCTCTAACCGGCTGCAGCATTTTTGCCCCGCCAATTGCTTGTCGAGTTCGGAAAGGTTCTCGTTCACGCGAGCAATCACCTGCCTCTGGAACGCGTGGCGCTGGCCGAACAACGCGGGCATCGCCAACTGGATTGGAGCGCTCATCGAAAGATACGTGTCGGCAATCACCTCGAGCCGCGCAAGCGCTTCCGTTTTCCAGGCCTCTGGCCCGCTCACCGTCAGCCACGCCGCCTTCATTTGAGGCAATCCGCATATCTTCGATAGTCCGCTCATCGTAAAGGTCAGCGCCCCGCAATTCGCGGCAAATGTCGCGATCTGTTTTCCCTTCAGTGCAAAATCAAGAAACACCTCGTCGGCAATGATAGCGATCCCTCGCGTGGCGCAGATTTCGTTCAGTTTGCGCATCTCCTCCGGCTTCGTGAAATGCCCGGTTGGATTATTCGGATGGACCACGATCACTCCGCGCGTTCGTGGTGTAATGGCCTGCTCCAGAGCGTGAAAATCGATCTGCCAGCCATGGTCGTAGAGCAGCGCGTAGCGCGCCAGCCGCACATCCTGAATATCCGCGAGGAATTCGAACAAGGGATAGCTGGGCGCGGGAATTAAGAGCTCATCGTCTGGATTGCACAGCGTTCGAAACACGTAGGAATACGCTTCGCTCGTGCTCGTTGTCAGGAAAATATCGTCATTCGAAACAATCGCCGCTCGCTCCGCGTAGTACTGCGCCACCGCGCTCCGCGCCACCGCGAGCCCTCGCGGATTCGGCTCGTATTTCAGCGCCGATGGATTGCGCAACGCGCCCAATATGGCCTCCTCGTCATACTGAAATCCACACTCCGTCGGATTCGAAACCGTCAAATCGATCAGCGGCTTCCCCGCCGCGCGATGCGCCGCCAGCGCCGCGCTTAAGCGGTTCGTCTCGAGATTCCAATTTGTCCGTTTCGCAAACATTTTGTTTGGCGCATCATTATATAGGCGATTGGCACAGTGGCCGGGATCGAAGGCGTATACTCGGCAGGTTGCTCCAGACTCCGATTGACAAGTGAACAAACGATGAGCGCGCACCCACAGACCACTTCCCTGCTTGAGCCCGTACCGCAACTCGATCTCGCGGCACAATACGCCGCAATTGGTGGAGAAATTCGAACCGCCGTCGAAGGCGTTCTCGCGTCGCAACAATTCATTCTCGGCCGCGAAGGAGCCGCATTCGAGCAGGAAATTGCGCAGCTCTGCGGCGTGGCCCATGGAGTTGGCGTCGCATCCGGAACAGACGCTCTGATCCTTGCGCTACGCGCCTGCGGCGTTCAGTCCGGCGACGAAGTGCTGATCCCGCCGTTCACATTCGTCGCCACGGGCAGCGCCGTCAGCGCTCTCGGTGCCAAGCCAGTCTTTGCCGACATTCGTCCAGACACGTACAACATCGATCCTTCCGATCTCGCGCGCCGCGTTACGCAGCGGACTCGCGCGATTATCGCCGTGCACCTCTACGGGCTTCCCTGCGATATGGATCCGATTTTGACTTTTGCGCGAGTGCACAATCTCCGTGTGATTGAAGACAACGCGCAATCGATCGGTGCGAAGTATAAAGGCCGCCGCACCGGCTCGCTCGGGGACGCGGCGTGCCTGAGTTTTTATCCCACAAAAAATCTTGGCGCGTACGGCGACGCGGGGATGGTCGTTACCAATTCGAGCGAAATGGCGGCGCGGCTAAAATCGCTGCGAAATCACGGACAATCCGGTAAATACGTCAGCAGCGAACCCGGTTGGAACAGCCGCCTGGATGAAATCCAAGCCGCCATTTTGCGCGTGAAGTTGCGCCACTTGGCCGAATGGCAAGGAGCGAGGCAAGCGCATGCGGCGGTGTACACAAAACTATTGCTCGGCATACCTGGCGTCGCTCCTCCGCTCATTCCGGAAGGGTATGAGCATGTGTTTCACCAATATACGGTTCGCGTGGAGCGGCGTGACGCGCTCGCTCAGCTACTGAGCGAGCGGAAAATTGGTAGCGCGGTTTATTACCCTATTCCGCTGCATCTGCAGCCGCTCTACGCTTCACTAGGCCACAAGGCTGGCGATTTTCCGCATGCGGAGCACGCCGCGCAAGAGGTGCTTTCTCTCCCCATGTTTCCGGAGCTGCGTTCGGAACAGATTGCACGCGTGGCTGACGCGGTTTCTGACTTGCTCACCCGCTGATCCGCGTGAATCCCTTTTCCCCGTTCCGCGATGAGTTTCATTTTCCCAAATAAAGAAGGGCAAGCAGAAAAATCCAGAGGCCGTCCATAAAGTGCCAGTAGTAGGAAGTGACTTCGGCGGCGACGGAGCGCGATACTTTCGCTTTTTCAAATTTGCGGAAGGACACGTAGAGCAGCGCGCAGATTCCACCGAGAAGATGCAAACCATGCAAGCCCGTGAAAATATAAAAAAAACTGCTGGCCTGATTGGTGGACACGTAAAAGCCAGCGAGAACAAATTGGCGCCAGGCGACCAGCTGGCCGATCAGAAAAAGCATGCCGAGAGCTGTGGCTGCGAACCAGAGTTGCCGGAATTTTCGGACGTCCGCGAGTGCCAGACGCCGGCGAGATAGCTCCATCGTTACGCTGCTCAGGAGGAGTATCGCCGTGTTGACCCAAATAAACCACGGAAGATGCAGCGGCACCCAGCGGTTGCTGTTGGTCCGGGTATAAATAAATGCGCTGGCCATGGCCATGAAAAACATGACGATGGAGACGATGGCGAACACGATCGCCGTGGCATAGCGCCTCGAAGAAGGCACGTGTGGCCCGCGACGCTTGCCACCTTCGTCCCCGTCATCTCCACCTGGAGGCGGATTTTTCCCTCCGCCGCCACCGATGTCTTCGATGATGAGTTCGATGTCCTCGACGATGGTTGATCCTGGCATAAAGACCTTTTTTAGCTTTCCTTTGCGCTTGCTTCAGCCGGCTGCTTCCATTTTGACGCCCGCTCCGAAGGCGCGGGTGCAACATTCTGGGGCTCAAAGTCCGTTGTGGCACCTGACGCGCCGAACCCGTACGCTCCGCGATAGACGATTGGGTCGCACGCTCCAAAGTTGTCGATGGGCGGAGGCGACGGAACGCTCCATTCGAGTGTCGCGGCGCGCCACGGATTGCGGTCTTCGGTTTTTTCGCCGCGCCGCAGGCTCCAAACAAAATTTAGAACGAAGAGAATTTGCGCAGCGGCGGTGAGAATCGCGGCGACGGTGACAAACGCGCGAAGCGAGGCGTCTGGCGGCACGGCCGTGGAGAAGTCGCCGCCCGGGATGCGTGAGTGGGCCATCAAGCCGAGCCAGTGCATAGGCATGAACACGCAATAGACTCCAGCGAAGGTGAGCCAGAAGTGAAGTTTGCCAAGACTTTCGTTGAGCCGGCGCGCGAACATTTTGGGAAACCAGAAAAACACGGCGCCAAGGATTGCGAAGGTAGCAGCGACGCCCATCACTAGATGGAAATGGCTAGTGACGAAATCGCCACCGATGGAAGTGGCATCGAAATCGTTGCGCGCGAGAAAAAGCCCAGAAACGCCGCCCGAGAGGAAAAGTGAAACAAATCCGAGAACGAAGAGCATCGCGGTATTGAGCTGGACTTTGGCGTTCCAAAGCGTTCCGAACCAACTGAACAAGAGAACAAAAGCTGGCAAGCCAAGCGAGGATGCCAACAGCGAAAAAACTAGCGGAGACCAGGGGTTGAGGCCGCTCGAAAACATGTGCTGGCCCCAAACGCAAAAACCGAAGAGCCCAACGCCGCAAAGAGACAGGACAGCGGCACGCTCGGCCCAGACGGGCTTGCGCGAAAATATGGAGAGCAAGTGCGAGACGATTCCGAAACACGGAAGCATGGCTACATAGACTTCGGCCTGCGCGAAAAACCAAAACAGGCGCTGCCAGAGAGAAAGCAGCGTGGACTGCGCGAGCGACGGCGGCTGGCGGGAAAGAAAAGTTAGCGACGAGAAAAATTGGGAACTGAGAAGACGGTCGGAGAGGAGAAAAACGCAAGCAGCGAGAAGAATGCTGAAAATCAACATGCTGAGGATGGCGTTGATGAACCAGGCCCAAACAGTGAGAGGCATCCGCGGCAAGGTCATGCCCTTCGCACGAAGGTCGAGCGTAGTGACAGTGAAATTGAGGGCGGTCAGCAAGGCAGCGAGGCAGAAGAGCGCGACGCTGCAGGTCCAGAGCATGAGGCCGGTTTCTGGATAGACAAAAAAAGCTGCGGTCATGCCAGCAAGCGAGCCTACGGTAGCCCAAAACGAGAACAGATTCATGAGCGGAAACGCCATTTCACGCGCGCCAATCTGCAGGGGTAAGAAATAGTTCCCGAAGCCGGCTTGCGGCGCTGTGGTCAGCACCAGGAAAACCATCAAGGAGCCGTGCAGCATTGTGAGGGCGGTGTAGCGTTCAGGCGTGCTTCCGAATCCGGAAAGAAACGGAATTTGGACGCCAGGCCAGAGAAGGTGAATGCGCATCAGCAGAGAGAGGAGCATTCCGAGAAGCACGCTGCCAAGAGCAAGCCAGAGGTAGCGCAGACCGATCACCTTGTGGCCGGTGTTGAACAGCGTGCGTGCGAGAAAATTAGGAATGGGCGCTTCCGGAGCCGCGCTGCCGCTACTGTCGTAAGTGACCATACCGGGAGCAACTATACGCCTGCTGGCTTGAGGCTGGAAGCAGCTCGGGAGAGGCCGTAACCGACGGCCGGCGGAAGGGAAGAGTCGACCTCAGCTTCAGCCTCGACAGTTGCCGTGGACTGAACGACAGACTGTTCGCCGTGATCTTGGGGGGGTGCTACCTCGCACCGTTACGATCCGTGCGCCTGGTCTAAGCGCTCGCGAAAGTTCTTCGCCCAGGCGCGAAAGGCGGCATCGATGTCGCCCCATTTCTCATAAGCCTTTAGCCCACTGAAAAACCTCCGGCCGCTTTTGCTGGACTCAAAAGCCACCAGCACGTCGCCGGTAACCGAATCGACCATTTCCCCTTCAATCGAAACCTTGCCAACACTAACCCTGGGTATTCGGAGGCTTGGCCCCTGTTCGATCGGCACACAACCAAGTGAGACAGAGTACGACAATTAGCGACGGAGGGCCGTTGTCGCGCCATGTCGCTTGCTCCTCTCGACGACTCGCCCCACGATGGCCGAGCTGTCGGCAACGGCAATTCCTCTGCGGAATAAGAGCCGTCCTGGGCCGGGGATCCATACTCGAAGGACCGCGCCGCAGCGTAAAGGAGCAACCATGAAAGCAGCCAAGAAGACGGCGGCCAAGAGTTCTTTCCCGATCATCGCCCTGACCTTGTTGTTCCTGTTCTGTCCTGGTGCGGTTCGTGCGCAGTACTTGATCGTCGACTGCACTGGGGCTAATCCGTCGGCCTACCCAAATATCAATGCGGCGCTGCCGAACGCAACTCCCGGCAGCTTCATTCTGGTAACAGGGCCCTGCACGGAGAATATCTCCCTGGCTGGCGTGAGCGCGTTGAGCCTCGGAGCCTATTATGGACAAACCGCTACGATTAACGGCGGGATCTCCATTAGTAATTCACAAAATGTGATGCTCTACGGTCTCAACGTGACTAACCCATCGGGAAACGGCATTTCGGTCTCGAACAGCCGAAGTATCGATGGGGACGCCTGTACCAGCAATGGAAATGTCGGAGTGGGCTTGAGCGTATATGGAATGTCCGATGTAACCGTCGGTGCGAGCGGTGCGTTTGACCACAATTCGGCTGGCGGGATGAATATCGGCGGCAATTCGTTCGTCTCAGTAGACGCTTGGGCCGGACCGGTGGATATCAGCAATAATGGCGGACCCGGGGTGTGGGCCTCGCAGGCCAACTTCGCTACCCTCACAAGCACCACAATTACGAACAATGTGTTCGGTCCAGGCTCGAGCTCGGGGTTCGGCATCGATTTGCGAGGCGGCGCTCATGCTCAAATTGGCGCAATTCTCGGGCAAAATGTGATTTCGGGGAACCAATCGGGCGGCGCTTGGCTGCAAGAGACAACCGAGATCTCGTTTTTTAGCATCGGAGAGCCGAATCTGATTCAAAACAATGGGCCAGTAGGCGTTTCCGTTGGTCTGGGCAGCCAGGTTACGTTCGCGGATATCAGCGGGCCCTTGGGCGCGCGGATTTCAGGCCATGCGGACGCCGGTGTCGACCTATACGCAAATAGCCAGGCGTACTTCCTCGGCGCAAACCAAGTGTTGAAAAACGGGACTCTTACGAACGCACGTAGTGCAGGAATTCGCGTGGACGGGAACTCGGAGGTTTATCTCCGAGGGGGGCAACGCTAAGACCGCTGTTAAACATTGATCCCGCAAGAATCAGTTGATGGGCGAGCAGCGGAGCCGCCTCCACAAGCGTCTCCGTTTCTCGATGCTAGATAGATCTGGTAGCGAAATAAACTCAAGACATAAAGTCCTGATGTGTGTAGAAACTGGACGCGTAACATCGGCGCAATTCCAATTCACCGTGAAGCGTTTATCGGAAGTCTGCCCCGGTTTAGGCTTTATTGGCTTTGGCTTGAATGGCTTCGTTGCGGACGCGGTCGCATTCGGAGTTGAGAGACTTGGCGAGCCATTGGTCGGGCTCTTGATCGCCTTGGTAGGAGCGAGCGTGCTCGGCGACGCGCTGCATGACTATAGATTTGGCCTTCTCGGAGACTGCACCGGATTCGAAGTAACGGGCGACGGAGGAGCGGAGGAGTTCGGCGTTGTTCTCGCACAGAGCAGCCATGGCGGGGGCGTCATTCTTATCGGCAGAGAGCCGCAAGAGCGCGTCGCGGTTGGTCATGGACGCGGCCTGCCGAGACGTTAGGGTGAACCATTCCTGGAGCGCGGAAACGGCGCGAAAAGTTTTCGAATTTATTTTCCAGGGCATGGTGGCCCAGAACACGGTGACGCTGTTGGTGAGGCTGTCGACGCACATGCGGTCTTCCGCGTTCGCAGTGGGCTTCTTCAACCACAACACGGTTCCGTCATCGGTTTCTTCCACGTCAACGAAACCATTGATGCGAGCGACATCTTGAAATGCTTTGAGTTTCTCCATGGCAATTTCAGTCTACGCTGATTCACGTGTGAGGCTTGCTAAATTACAAGAGTTTTCGCGTGAGCCAACACGGAAACGACAAGGTACTCAAGACTGTACCGATTTGGAATTTTCGCAGAGTGAGTGCGCCATGCATGACTCGACGACTTAGAAGCCGCGTGACTGGCGTGAGGTGTAACCGAGGTCAGTTTGAGAGAGGGTAGCCGGCGATTCGTTCGAGGATGGCGATCGGGGACTTTTCTGGCTCGACCATGCCTTGACGCGAGACGAGAAATGTCTGCTCGAGGGCGTACTGTCCTTCGAGGACCGCGTGGCTGACGCAATCGGTAAAAACAATCCAACTGGAACCCGGAGGAAATTCCCACCGATGTTTAGGGCAGGTTTCGCGGAAGCTGCCGTCTTCCTTCATAGCGTTGTGGCAACGGTGCATAAAATTGTCGTAGGGGGAACGATTAGCGCCGGGAAAGCGCAAAGTGCCGGCGAGGGCACGCACGCTGCGGGCGAGCGGATTGTCGCTGCGCGGGCGGGGCAAACCGATGGATTTGGCAAAATGCGGGCCAATGGCTTCGAAGGTTTGCGAAGTGGTCCAGACGCGGTTTTGGGTGGGATTAAGATTGGTGAAAAAACGCAGGATGCGGTCGCCGTTAGTGGGCCGTGTGGGAAAGGAATCGAAGTGGGGCAAGTCGTTTCGCGCATGGAGACGAGCGGGACGGCCGCGTTCTTCGAGAGGACGGAAGCTGGCGAAATCGAGTTTCCATTTTCCGGCGTAGGGTGGAAGAAGTTCGCCGAGGAACTGCGTTGCGTGTTGCGAGTAACTTTTTAGGATGAGACGAAGGCGCGCGGCTTCGACGTTTTCGGACTTGGCGAGGCCGGTGATGCGGTCTTCGGCGGGACGATAGGCGACATTCTTGTGGAGGGCGGAACTCGTTTGTGTCTGGCCGAGGAGAAAGCTGCGGTCGTCTTGGGGAATGGTGAACGGCGGACGCGCGAAAAAGAGGATATTGCCTGCTTCGAGCTGGGAGCAAAGCCAACGGCCGCGAGCGGAAGGATCTGGGGAGGCGACGCGAGTGGAGTCGCCGGCGGCCTCCACGTCGACGAGTTGGCTCATTCCTGCTGACTGAACATGGGGAAGAACTTGAGAGGGGGCGGCAGACATTAACGCGCTCACAGGATGAGGTGCGAAATAATCATTTTGTTGACCGTGCAAAAACCAAGATACAGGCGCGCAAAGCAGAAAGCAATGTTCCGGGGCTTAGGTAGGAATAGTTAGCGCAGTATCCGGCAAACACCATCGCGGGTGCGGGCGGCGCCCCTACGGGGTAAACAAGCACTAAATCTTGCAGGTTTCCTATTGGTGATCGTGGCGATAAACCGCGCCGCCTTTCATCACGAAGGTCACCTCTTGCAGGACCCTGATGTCGGTAAGCGGATCGCCGGGAACGGCAATGATGTCAGCAAGATAGCCGGGCTTGAGGGCGCCGATTTGATCCTGCCACCCGAGCAGTTTTGCGCCGTTGAGCAGATCGGCTTGGAGGGTGGCGAGGGGGGTCATGCCGTATTTAACCATCAGGTTAAATTCACGGGCTTGCGTGCCGTGGGGAAAGGGGCCGACGTCGGAGCCGACGGCCATCGGCACGCCGGCGGCGAGTTGTTTACGAAATTCCTGGGCGTGGAAATCTTGCATGCGATGTTCGCGTTCGGCTTGCGCGGGGGTGGCGGCGTGGTCGGCGAAATATTCGGCGATGGCAAACGTGGGCACAGCAAAGATTTGTTTTTCGCGCATGATGCGCATGGTTTCATCGCTGAGTTGGTAGGCGTGGTCTACGGACGCGACGCCGGCGCGCGCAGCGTAGAGTGTGCCGGGCTCGCCCGTGGCGTGGACGGCTACGCGCTTACCAGTGCGGGCAGCTTCTTCGACAGCCGCGCGGAGCTCCGCTTCTGTGTATTGGAACGGCGTGGAGAAGTGGCCGTCGCGCAGGGAGTCGGCACCCGTTTCGTACATCTTGATAAAGTCGGCGCCCTCTTTAAATTGTTGTCGGATGACCGTGACTAGTTCGGCGGCGTTGTTGGCATAGGTCGCGTTGGAGAGGACGTGCTGCTCGGGATTGTAACGGTTGGCGTCTTCGTGGCCGCCGAGAATGTCGATGGCGTTACCGCTGATGCGCAGGCGCGGGCCGGGGATGTCGCCGTGATTGATAGCGTTGCGCACGGCGGTGTCGGCGGAGCCTGCGCCTTCGGTGCCCATGTCACGCTCGGCGGTAAAGCCGGCCATTAAATCATCGCGTGCAGCAAGAAGCGCAATGATCGTGCGTTGGGGGACGGATTCTTCGACGGTCTGGAGATCTTCTGCGCCGGGATGGAGGAAGAGGTGGACGTGAACATCGATGAGGCCGGGGAGGAGAGTGGTGTTGCCTAGATCAATGAGCTCGGCGGCTGGTGGACGCTTGACTGTTGAGCCTACTTCGACGATGCGGTCGTCTTGGACGAGGACTTCGCCGGGAGCGATTATTTTTCCATTCTCAATATCGAGGAGGCGCGCGGCGTGGAGGACTATCGCATGCTTCGAAGCGGATGATGTCGATTGGGCGAAGACGAGAGAGACGGGAGCACAAGTTAGCAACAGGAAAGACAGTATTGGGAAAGCGCGAGATTCTGATTTCATAGTGCCCGCGATAATATCACTCCCGCGTTTATCTTGTTTGTCGTGGGCAAGCTGCAGGCAAGCGCGCCGAATAGATAGGATTTTGCTCCGCCGAGTTGGGCGGCACTCCAAATGAAAAAACAGAGCAGACGATCCGCAAACGTTTTATCGCCGAATGCAAAAAACGCAGGGCGTTCGTTGTGTGCGGAACGATTTGTGAAAGCGGAAACCGTTAGAGCTTTTCGAAGAAGTGGACGGTCTTCTTGCCAGCGCTTTCCGTGAAGTAGACGGTGACTTTTGCGCCCTTCTCGGTGCCCTTGCCGATATCCTTGGCGGAAATGACAGTGTCGCGACCTACCACTCGAAAGGTGTGCTCCGTGCCATCGGCGGCTTTCACAACGACAGTTTTGCCGTCTTCACTTACATGAATGACGGTGCCTTCGACGGCGTGCATTCCCCCCTTGCCGATTTTGTCGACTTCAACGGCGGTTTCTTCCGCGCCCTTTGCGGTGTAGTGAGCGACAACCTCGGAGCCTTCCGTGATGCCATGGAAAGTGTCTTTGGCGCCAGTGGCGGTGGCATGGACGCCGTGGATGGCCGTGGTGTCTACAAAATGAATCGTGTGCACTGTCCCGTCCGCCGTTTTGACAGCGATGGTCTTGCCCGCAGCGTCTATTTTAGTGACGGTGCCGTGGATGGCAGCTACCACATCTTCATCCGCGTGAGCGGGCAACAGGAAAAGAGAAGCAACAGCGAGCAAACGAAGCGAGTGTTTGAACATGAAAAGCATCCCCTCCAACATTCAAATTGCCACTGACATTGAAAAAAGAGTACCTCAAGGGGATCAGAAATTACAGAACAAAGAGGTTGGCGAGACTTGAAGCAAGAGCGCCACAACTGCGCTCACTTCGCTCTGCGCAGCAGGGTTGTCCAAGGCTAATTTTCTTTCGGGAAACTTGGTGCGGCCGAGTGGATTCGAACCACCACGGTATTGCTACCGCCAGCCCCTCAAGCTGGTGCGTCTGCCAGTTCCGCCACGACCGCACGTCGGTGACAGAGACAGTTTAACTGCCACTGAGAAAGCCTGCAAGCCCACCCAGGCGATGCCGACCCATTGACACCGCAGTGTTTACCAGGCAACAGCGAGCGTGTTGGCGGCCTATCTAGGATAATCTCCGGTTTACCGACCATCTGTCCGGAGCCCCTGCTCCCAAGCGCGTTTGTCGTACAAACCTGGGCCGAGGCTGGCCCTTGACATGCAATTCGGCTCTGCCATAGTCTAGCTATGTCAGAGGTGTTGCCTTGCATCGAAACGAAATTCCTCCGGGAACGCTCTATCTGCTGATTTTGAGAACGTTGGCGCGCTCCGGCGAAATGCATGGGTATGAGATTGCCAATTCCATTCAGCAGATATCCGATGACGTTCTGCAAGTCGAAGAAGGGTCCCTGTACCCCGCGTTGCAGCGGATGCTAATCAAGGGTTGGGTGACCGCGAAGTGGGGTACGACGGCCGGAAACCGCCGCGCTCGCTATTATCAACTGACCCCGGCGGGGCGCAAACAATTAGACGTAGAAATGTCGCAGTTTGAACGCGTCATCGCAGCGATCACGCGTGTGATCGAGGCTGTCTGAAAGGAGCTCCGTTATGGACTGGCTGCGCGAACTGGCAAGGCGCCTCAGCATGCTGATGCATCGCCGACAGTTTGATGCCGACCTCGAAGAGGAGGTGCGCCTGCATTTGGAATTGCGGCAAGAGGAACAGTTCGAGTCCGGCATGACGGCAAACGAGGCTCGGGCCGCTGCTCGGCGGCGGTTTGGCAACGCAACGTACCTGAAGGAAGAAAGCCGCATCGCGTGGGGCTGGGAATGGTTCGAGAACTTGGCGCAGGATGTTCGCTACGGCGCGCGCATGTTGCGTAAGTCCCCAGGCTTCACGGCTGTCGCCATCCTCACCCTCGCTCTCGGCATCGGCGCAAACACCGCGATATTCAGTGTGATCAATGGAGTGCTGCTCAGTCCGCTTCCCTACAAGAATCCGAAGCAACTCGTCGCCATGAAGGAAAACGATTCGCTCCCGAACGTGATGGATATCCAGAGACAGGTGCGCGCATTCTCACAGGCTGGAGGAATCAACGTCGAGAAGATGGACTACACAGGTGGAACCGAACCTGTGCAAGTCCGTGTCGGGCTCGTCAATGCGGGGTTTCTCGAAATGCTAGGCGTGCAGCCGCTACTGGGCCGGATCATTTCGCCTGGGGAAGATGTACAAGGCGGGCCGCGCCTCGCCATGGTCAGCAATCATTTCTGGCAAAACTACCTTGGCAGCGATCCTCATGCGGTGGGCAACACGATTCACCTGGGCGGAAACTCTTATACGGTGATCGGCGTAATGCCCGCGAGTTTTGCTCCGCCAGCGGAGCATGCCGACGTTTTCGTTTCACTCTGGGCCGGCAACCCGAGTGCGGCTGCTGATCGCGGTGTGCACGTCATGCATACCTACTGGCGACTGAAGGAGGGCGTCACGCTCGCGCAGGCGCAGGCCGATATGGCTGCGATCGACCGTCGGCTCGCGGAGCAGTATCCGGCCGAAGAAAAAGAACGGAAGAGCCAATTAGTGCCGCTGCATGAATGGCTGGTAGGAGACGTGCGGTCGGCACTGCTGGTGCTCTTCGGAGCTGTAGGCCTGGTGCTGCTGATTGCATGCGCGAATTTCGCGAGCTTGCTGATGATGCGGGCGGTTGCGGAGCGCCAGGAACTGGTGATTCGGGCGGCCCTGGGCGCGGGACGCGGCCGGCTCATCCGGAAAACGCTGACAGAGAGCGCACTGTTGTCGGTCCTCGGCGGTGCGGCCGGATTGCTGTTCGCGCAGTGGGGCACGAGCATGCTCCTGGCCTTGAGGCCGGAGGAACTGGCCCGGCTGAGCGGGATTCACATGGATACACGAGTGCTGCTGTTCGTCTTCGTGGTCTCAGTGCTGACCGGCATCGTGTTCGGAATGGCGCCGGCATGGATCGCGGCTCGTGCGGACGTTGCCGAGGCCCTGAAAGAGAGCGGGCGGAGCACAACCGCCAGCACGATGGGGCATAGCATACGGAAAATTCTGGTCACATCGGAACTGGCGGTTGCTTTGGTGCTGCTAGTGGGGGCCGGTTTGTTGATCAAAGGATTCTCACGGTTGCGCTCGATGAACCCCGGATTCAATTCCGCGAACGTAATGACGATGTATCTCCAATTGCCCACGACAAGGTACGGCGAAATCCCCAAACAAACACCAGTTCCGCCGCGAGTTGCTCACCCGCTTGAATTCCCTACCGGGCGTGCAGGCAGCGATGGTGACTGATATACCGCTCGGCGGGAATTATGTGGGCCACCGTTTCGTCATCGACGGACGCCCTCCAGTGGCCGTGGGGGTGAGCCCGAGGTGCAAACCCTTTCGGTGATGGGCAATTACTTCCACGTGATGCAGATTCCCCTGCGCGCGGGTCGCGAGTTCACCCCCTTGGACCGCGAAGGGCAACCTCTGGTGGCCATCGTGAACGAGGAAATCGTGCGGGAATTTTTCCCGCACGAAAACCCAATCGGCGTGCGCATCCGCTGGGCGGGCGACACAGGGCCGCCACAATGGATGACCGTCATCGGCGTGGTGGGCGACGTGAAACATTCAGGATTGAATCAACCGACGGATCCCGCTGTGTATACCCCTTTTTCGCAGTCCGACGAGGCCTGGAGACGATTTATGACGCTCGCCATCCGGGTTCGGGATGCGTCTCCTGGGCTCGTTGAAGAAGTGAAGAAGCAGATCTGGAGCTTGGACGGCCAGATTCCGGTGGGCGACGTGCACGCCATGGACGAGCTCATAGCTGTGTCGCTTGCGCAGCAGCGCTTCAACATGCTGCTCCTCGGACTCTTCGCCGCGCTCGCGTTGATCTTGGCTGCGGTGGGAATTTACGGCGCGATGGCCTATGCCGTGAACCAGCGCACGCATGAGATCGGCATACGGACAGCGCTGGGAGCGCAGCGACGGGACGTACTGCGGCTCGTTATGAGAGATGGAGCGAAAATCGCGCTCTTCGGCATCGCCTCCGGGATTGCAGGAGCGCTTCCGCTGACTCGCCTAATGGCCAGTCTGCTTTTCGAGGTGAAACCGACGGACCCCGCGACATTCGCGGGTGTCGCAATCCTGCTCGCACTCGTCGCGCTCGCGGCTTGCTACATCCCCGCGCGCCGCGCAATGCGCGTGGATCCTATGGTCGCCTTGAGATACGAGTAGTCCTTCGCGCAAGTGACCGGCAACCTTTCCTTAGAACAAGCTCGCATAAACGTGTAGGGACTTCTGAAGCCCTCAGCCGCACGCATGTAGACGCACAGTCCGCAAGTCTGATTTGTGGACATTATTGGCGATTGTTCCCGAGTGACGGGCAAACCGGAAGTAATTCCACTTGGACGTACCATCGGGTAAAGCCGCTACATAAGTCCGAGTAGCTCGTCGTCGGTTAGGGCTTCTTCGGCTGGGCCGGAGCAGGTTGTGTGGAAGCTGGCGCTGTGCTCGACGCAGGTGGATTGCTTTGCGGAGCTGGCGCTGAAGACTGCGGCGCAGGCGCTGGTGCGACGGGAGTCGTCGCGGGCGTCTTCTTGGGAGAGGACTTGGATGTTTGATGCAACACCGAGCCGCCCTGCTCAACTGCTTTGTCTGTGCGAATCATCAAGGCCAGGGCGCAAATCATAAACATCACGGCGCACCATGTGGTGGCCTGCGAAAGAATCGTAGCCGCTCCACGCGGGCCAAAAGCCGTTTGGCTGCCCGCGCCGCCGAAGGCGCCGGCGAGATCAGCAGCTTTGCCGCTCTGCAGAAGAACGACGATGATCAAGACGAGGCAATTCATCACGAAAAAGGTGGTGAGCAACGCGCCCGCCCAGCGAAAACCGACGACGATAATCGCCAAACCGATCAATATAGCGATAGTCCACTTCATCCAACCTGGCATTTCTATCTCCCTGCGCAATCTCTTACGATGCTTGCAAACGATTTCGCGTCGAGGCTTGCTCCGCCGACGAGTACGCCGTCTATTTCTTCTTGCGCCATCAATCCCTGAATATTGTCAGGCTTGACGCTGCCGCCATAGAGAATCCGCAACGCGGAGGCGTGAGCGGCGGAAAACTTCTCCGCGGCGCATTGACGGATGAAACGGTGAACTTCTGCCGCCATTTCCGGAGTGGCCGTTTTGCCCGTACCTATGGCCCACACTGGTTCGTACGCTATCAGAATACGGGAGAATGCATCGGCGGTCAACGAACCCGGGCCGCCCAGAAACTGGGCCTTGCAAATGTGTTCGGTGGCGCCTGTTTCGCGATGCTCAAGCTTCTCTCCGAGGCAAACAATCGGGGTAAGGCCGGCGGTGAGGGCGGTTTTGGTTTTCTTGGCGACGGTTTCGTCGGTTTCGCCGAAGAATTGGCGCCGCTCCGAATGGCCGATAATAACGTAGCGGCAACCGGCCTCGACCAGCATTTGCGGAGAGATTTCGCCGGTGAAGGCGCCTTCCTTTTCCCAAAAGACGTTTTGTGCGGCGATGGCGATCTGCGAGCCGCGAGCGGCTTCGACGGCGGAATGGATAGCGGTAAAAGGCGGGGCGATGACGATGTCACATTGCTTGATGCCGTCAACGAGCATGGAGAACGCGGAGAAAAACACTTCGGTTTCCGTTTGCGTCTTGTACATTTTCCAGTTTCCGGCGACGACACGGCGGCGCGTGATGGGCGCGCTGACGGTAATAACTTTTTCCGTAGGCTTATCAGTCAGCGCTTCGACGCCTGGAAGTTTGGCGCCAGCCAGAAACTCGAGCGAGGCGCCTCCACCGGTCGAGATGTGAGAGATTCTCTCGGCGACTCCGGACTGGTGCACGGCGGCGACGGAGTCGCCACCGCCGACGATGGAAATGGCTCCAGCGCTCGTGGCGGCAGCGACGGCTCTGGCGATCTCGAGGGTGCCATTCGCAAAAGCCGGCATTTCGAAAACGCCCATGGGGCCGTTCCAAACAATAGTCTTGGCTCGAGAAATCTCCGCCGCGAAGGCGGCTGCGGTTTTTGGACCGATATCGAGACCCATTTGGTCGGCGGGTGTGGCGGCGATGTCGACGGTGGTTGCAGGCGCAGTGGCTTTAAATTCGGGGGCGATGACGTGGTCCACGGGAAGCAGCAGCTTGCGATTGTTCTGCTTGGCGTCGGCGAGAAGTTTGCTGCGCGAGATCGAGCTTGTCATCTTCGACGAGGGATTTTCCGATGGGCAATCCTTGCGCTTTGAAAAACGTGTAGGCCATGCCGCCACCGATGAGCGTGGCGTCGGCGATTTTCATCAGGTTCTCGACAACTTCGATTTTGTCGCTGACTTTTGCGCCGCCGAGAATCGCCACGAAAGGCCGCGTGGGATTGGTGAGCGCTTTGCCAAGATAGGTCAGCTCTTTTTCCATCAGCAAGCCGGCGGCGGACTGCTCTACGAAGCGCGTAATGCCGACGACCGAAGCGTGGGCCCGATGGGCGGAGCCGAAGGCGTCGCAAATGAAGAGGCCATCGCAGAGTGAGGCGAGTTGCTTCGAGAAGCCTTCTTCGTTCTTCTCTTCCTCAAGATGGAAGCGGACGTTTTCGAGCAATAGGATTTCGCCATCGGCGAGCGTCTTGCTTTTGGATTCGGGGACGGGCCCGACACAATCGGAAGCGAAGCGAACTGGTTTGCCGATGAGGGCTTCGAGCTTTTTCGCTACGGGGAAAAGCGAAAACTTGGAGTCGGGACCGCCTTTGGGGCGTCCGAGATGCGAAGCGAGGATCAGGCGGGCGCCTTTTTGTATGGCTAGGCGCAGCGTAGGGATCGTTTCGCGTATGCGCGTGTCGTCGGTGACGATCGCTTCCTTGAGAGGGACGTTGAAGTCTACGCGGATGAAAACGCGCTTGCCGCGGAGTTCGAGGTCGTGGATGGTGAGTTTATTCATGAATTTGTGGCTCGTGATCCGTTATTTGTGACTCGCGAGATAAAAGGGCGGGAATCTTACAGGGTAAACAAGCCCCGCCCCTCCACCCATGGACTAAAACTTTGCAGCCATGAATTTGATTAGATCGCGGCAGCGGCAGGAATAGCCCCACTCATTGTCGTACCAGGCCAGGACTTTGACGCAGCGATCGCCGACGACTTTGGTGTACCCGGAATCAACAATGGAAGAGTTCGGATTGCCTTTAAAGTCGGCGGAGACGAGCTCTTCTTCGGTGTAGGCGAGCACGCCCTTCATGGGGCCGTTGGCCGCAGCTCTCAGAGCGGCATTGACGGATTCCACCGTGGCGGGCTTTTCCACAAAAACCGTAAGGTCGACAACGCTGACATTCGGTGTAGGAACGCGCATAGCGTAGCCATCGAGCTTGCCCTTCAACTCTGGAATGGCAAGATGAAGAGCTTTGGCTGCGCCGGTGGAGCTGGGAATCATGTTGATGGCAGCGGCGCGTGCGCGGCGGAGATCCTTGTGCGGCAAATCCAGAAGCTTCTGGTCGTTGGTGTAGGAGTGAATGGTGGTCATGGTTCCGCTGTGAATGCCGAAGGTGTCTTGGAGGACTTTGGCGACCGGGGCCAGGCAATTCGTGGTGCAAGAGGCGTTGGAAACGACGTGATGTTTTGCGGGATCGTAGGCCTTATCGTTGACGCCGAGGACCAGGGTCGCGTCAGGTCCCTCGGCAGGAGCGGAGATGATGACTTTTTTGACCGTTCCGCGGAGATGCTTTTTTGCGTCGGCGCCATTGGTGAAGAGCCCGGTGGATTCGACCACGATATCCGCTCCAACACTGGCCCAATCTATTTCGGCAGGATCTTTTACCTTGAAAACCTTGAAGGACTTGCCTTCGACGGAGATCGAGTCGGCGGTGTGAGTGACAGTGTGTGGAAGATTGCCGAGTATCGAATCGTACTTGAGCAGGTGCGCGAGGGTCTTGGCGTCGGTCACGTCGTTGACGGCCACGAACTGGATATCTTTGTCATCGAGCGCGGTGCGCATGATGTTGCGTCCGATGCGGCCAAAGCCGTTGATGCCAACCTTGATGGGCATTACTTCCTCCGATGGATTTATGAAACCGCGGCGGACTCTCCAGAGAGAAACGGCCGCAAACTCGAACACAAAATGCTATGGGCTGCGTGGAGAAAAGTCAACGCGAAGCGCCAACCTGGAGGAATCCAGCTTAAAGGCTCGAAATCAGTTCTTCCACGCGAATGCCAGAATCGCTCAAGATATTCTTCAGAGTTCCTTTGGCCAGTTCCTTGTGCAGCGGTACCGTAACAGGGAGGCGTGCAGGATCGTCTTCGTTGCGAAGACGGACATAACTTTCCTTTTGCCTTACGACTGCGTAGCCAAATTTCCGGAGCGCTCGGATAAGTTCCTCACCCGGGAGAACTGGTAGCTTCGGGCTCATCGCGTCACGAGCACGCTACCTATTAATACGTTGCTAGGATTGGTATCGACTCGCCCGGCTGTCCATGTCCTCCAGGCACAACTCGATGGCTTCCCGAATATTAGCGAGGGCTTCTTCGACGGTCTTTCCTTGCAAGTAGCAGCCTTGGAGTGAAGGACAGACCACTACGTACCCTCCGTAGTCTTCATCCCGCTCTAAAAAGACTTTGAAATCAAAGGCGTTCATTCGCCAAGGTTGCCATTCCTGCGGCTCAGGCAGAGGGAAAATCTATTGCGGGTATTGCTTGATATTGGTTACGCGATCGCCATTGAAGCGGACGAAGACGGTCTTCGAAGGTGGCTGGCCGTAGATCCAGTCTTCGATATCGTTGCCTTCGTTGTCGCGTTCTCGAATTTTATGATCGGGCTTGCCGATAGCGGCTACCACTTGCTCGCGATCCATTCCGAGGATCGGCCGGCGCTCCTGGATGGCTTTCTTCATTTCCGGAGGCAACGTGTCCACCCACACAACCGAAGCGGAGCGCTGTTTTGAAAAGTCCAGGAACGGAGAAAGGAGCTGTTTCAAGTCATTCGGGCTCAGGTCCGGAACAGGTTTGCTGAAATCCAGATAAATAGTGCTGCCTTGTCCAGGCTGCAGCCCCGGCGGTCCTTTGTCCTCCTGCTCAGTCACTTGACCAGTCGGAATGCCCGCCATTTCAATGTGGATGCGGTCGCGCAGCCGCTTTTTCCCGCGGCCGCCGCCATTCAAGTCCACGATGATCTGGTGGTTTTGAAAATCCAACTTGGTGATCTGTACCTTATCGCCGTTGTTGACGGCGGCGCCGTGCGTAGCCAGGGCGCGTTCGAGAAATTCCGCCTGGAGCGGCTTGCCAACGTAAACGATCAAGCCCTCTTTACCTGCAGGAAGGGATTTTATGGCTTTGGCGAACTCGCCGGAAACGTAGCGAATGAGCTCAAGCTTCGAAGCTTCCTGCAACGTTGCGCTCTTCGGCTTGGCGGACGCTTGCGAGTCGCCTTGCCCATCGAGCGCGGTGTCCGGGAAGAGGGAAATTTCTTCGCCTGAGGGAAAGACTACGGTGGGCTGCGCGGGCGGACGAAGACTATTGACGCGCGGAATATCCGCGTCGGCCATAAGGAAGAGAGTCAAACTGAGAATGAGCCGTGTCGCCATGACTAATTTGGGCCAGCCGCCATGGGCTAGCATACCTATTCTATTACGAAATTACCCCCAAGATTCTATGATGCGGAAAACGGGGAAAGGAGGTACCGCCGCCTCGGGGAGTTGGCCGCCCCGAGTTGGATACTGGGGGCGCTTGACAGAAGGTTCCTCGACTCTTCAAGGGGGCCTTCCGGATCCGGATAGTACCCACAGCCTAGCGGGAGATTACCTGGACGCCTTGGCGGTCGATGGTCACTGGTAGAACTTCCGCCCCCGCTTCGACGATCGAGGCTTCCACGCGGGTGCGGGCATCCGGCTCGATTAACAGGACGACGCATCCACCGCCGCCCGCGCCACAAACCTTTCCGGCCAGCGCGCCGTTGCGCCGCGCGCCATCGATGACGCGGTCTATCGTCTTGGTCGAAATAGTAGGCAGATTCCTTTTGCGGAAGGACCATTCCTCTCGCATCAATCGTCCGGCTTCGTGCCAGTCCGGCTTCTCCATGGCGAAGCGCATCTTTTGGGCGACTTCGGAGATACGTTCGAGGCTATTCTGCACGGCGCGCTTGCCGCCAATCTGGGCTTTAAACACTTCCCAATTGTTGATGCCGTGCTGGCGCGGCTTGCCCGTGTAACAGACGGCGATGCGGCGTTCGAGCTCGTCGAGGTTGACGCGCAACTCGACGCGGTGCTCTCCACCGGGCGGAAGTTCGATGGCTGCGGCGCCGCCAAAGGCTGGCGGGTAATGATCCTGAGTGCCTGTAGGAACGTTGATGACAATGGCTTCCGCGTCGCGGCTGATGTGAATCCAATCAACCTTGCTCTTCCCTGCTCCCGTGTAACGGTCGAGCGCCGCGCAGATGGCGACGGCCATGGCGCTCGAGCCACCAATGCCCGCGCCGTTCGGAGCTTCCGAATCCGTGGTAAGCGTGAAGCCGCCTTGCGGCTGAAAAAACTTGACGATCTCCGCAAGTAGCGGGAGCTTGTAGCGTTTGGTTTTCACGAGTGCGGCAAACGAGGCGAAACTCTCTTCGCGCTTGATGTCGCGAGAGACGAGCTTGATGCGCTCATCCCCAGGCGCGTGGGTTTGAATCACACAGGAAGCGTAGCGCGAGATTGCGGCGTTTAGAGTAACTGAACCGGGATGAAACAGATAGAGAGGCCAAATGTCGAGTGTGCTTCCGGCAAAATCAACGCGGGTCGGGGCCTTGGATTCGATGATCATGAGTGTCCACTGTTTGGGTTCGGCGTGTTGTCGGTCGAGACAGTTTGCAGGAATCGACCTGCAAGCTCAAGGAGAGATGACGGTTAGAAAGTACAAACTGACAAGGGTTGGGGGAGCAATGGGCTAGTTCCCAGCGCTGCCGGCGGAGGCCATGCGATTGCGAATCATCAGCTGCGGGCCCGCATCTTTTTTCTCCTGGGCGAGCGCGGGATTCGGTTCGAAGCAGCGGCGACAGCGAGCTTCGTACATTCCACCGGCGCCCACCACGATGAGCTCTTCGCTTTCAACGAGGCGTTGCGTGTGAACCGCGGGATTGCCACAACGCATACAAATAGCCAGCAGCTTGGTGATTTCTTCGGCGATGGCCAGCAGCCGCGGCATGGGCTCAAACGGGCGGCCGCGATAGTCGGTATCGAGTCCGGCAACAATGACGCGCTTTCCCAGATTGGCGAGTTTGGTGCAAACGTCCACGATCTCTTCGCCGAGAAATTGCGCTTCGTCAATGCCGATAACTTCGGTGCGTGGGGAAAGTTTCTCCATGATTTCGGAGGCTTTGGTCACATTGTCCGAGGAGATGCCCAGGCCGGAGTGTGAAACGATCTCGTTGGCCGCGTAGCGTTCGTCAATCGCGGGCTTGAAAATCTGCACGCGCTGCCGCGCAATTTCGGCGCGCCGCAAGCGGCGGATCAGCTCTTCGCTTTTGCCGGAAAACATCGGGCCGACGACGACTTCGATCCAGCCCATGTTGCCTTTGACAATGTCCACGCTTATCTCTCCTGATTTTCCTGGTACAAATTCTAACTTGCGGTGCGCGCTGCCCTGCCATACATCCTGGCATTGTAGAACGGCGCGAAGGCCGTGATCACCGCGACGCGAAAAGACTCGTCTCGCTGAATCAAGTCTCCGGAGAGCACGCCCCAAGCTCCCTGGCCGTCACGAATGCCGACAGCGCCAGCAAAATGATCGATAGCATCCGATAGTTCAAAGCCGCGCTCAAGAACTTCATGGGCAAGTTCCTCTGGTAGTTCGATGCCACCGGAACGCCCATAGAAGCCTCGCGCGCCGTCGCTCGCGTAAGCCCAGCTTTCCAGGAAGACGCGGCGGCTCCTATCATCCTGTAAAACCTCAAGACCGCCTTCTAAGCCCACAAAGTACCGCCAGGGTTTGCTAGTTTCGCGCGCCAGCCGCACGAGCGCTTCCACGCGCTGGCGGGCTCCACGCATCAGCTCTTCGCAAGAGGAGGGCGTGGGGCTAACGCCGCTCTCAACTTCCACGCCGACGACTTCGAAGTCGCCATCCGGAACGAGCTTTGGCGCAAAGGCGTCCAGAGCTTTCATAACAGCCCTGAGCTTTGGCTTGCGAGTGCTGCCAACGGCGACGATGATCTTCTTCATGAAGGCAACAATGGGACGCGCTGATTCTAACGGGAATAAGGTGAGCATACCACGCGGAATACGCAAGGCTGAGGAAAACTTCGAGTGCGAGCGGCGGCCTGCGGGAACGGAACTCTGCCGCTAATATCCCGGGCAAAACGAGTTGGTAAGGCTTCTCTTCGAGGACCGATACCATTCAGGAAAATTGACAAAATAGAAGCAGCGCTGCTCTCGCGTGGGGCTACAGGAACACAGAAACCCTTTGCCTGTTTGAATTCGCTCGCAAAGGCTACATAATAAACGCGTTCGCGCACCAAGGCGCGACAAGCATGGTCTACCCAGCGTGTAGTTACGAAAACCCGGATACCTCGGTGCAGTGCGCCAAGTGCACGACGCCGCTGCCGCTCACCCGGTAGAAGCGGCAAACATCCTTGCACAGGTGTGCCGAGCGCTGGAAGCGGCGCACGACGAGGGTGCGGGGAACATCACAGGCTCTTTTGCCGTGAAAGAACAGGTCGCTGCGCCAGCGCGCGGTATATCCACTGCCATGGAGGGTTTGTCGAGGAACTGCGTGCTGTTTCCCGACGCTACGATGTGCGTATCAATGTACGTGATGGGATCGATCTGCCCGTTGTTGTTCAAATCGTTGTAGCGCGCCACGAAAATCGAGCTCACCGAACTTGCGGAAGTCGCGCTCGTCGCTCGATCGAAAGCCAGTAATCAACATTTACAAAAACAGGGGAGGGGGTGGGGTAATAAAACCTAGCTGCTTCGGCTTCCATCAATCAGCGAAACGGCCTGGTAACTCGATCGAACCAGTGGTGCCTCGCGACCGCGTGCGGACACTTTCTCCACGGATTCGATCGCGCCATTCCGCACCAGCAGCGCATCGTCGAAATTGTTCACTGTCGGGCAGACGTGCCGCGGCAGGAGGTAAAGTGCTTCGCCGACCTGTGGACCGTCTGCGCCTCCCTCGACTTCCAGGGGCAGATGCTCTTCGCTGGGTGACAGCGGTGTGAGCTCGGGATGTCCCAAGACGACACATGTTGGAACCCCGGCGTCCGCTGAGACGGCCTTGTGCCCGGCATCGCAGGTGATAATCCCTGCGCGTGGATGGCTGACCACGCGAGTCAATACCAGCACCGCCGCCTGGTAGTCGTATCGTTCGGGAAGCTGTGCCAGGCTCGAGGCATCGGAATAAACAACCGTGCCGGGCGAAATGCGGTGAATAAACCCAGACTTGCGAAAGCCTTCGTAAGAAGCCGAGCATGGCAATGTCGGCGTTCCTGCCGTAATCACTTCCGGCACGCGCACTCCGCTGCGCTCGATCTCGTTCACAATTTCCAGCAAGCGATCGTAGCCGGCGTGAGCCGCCGCAGTCCGTTCGCGCTCGTCGGGCGCCCGATGATGACCGTCGTAGTAGTGCAATCCCCGGAACTCTAAGCCATCACCTCGAATGGTGCCCACCAAGCTGACAATTTCTTCGCCGCGACTCTGGACAAGACCCGTACGGTTCATGCCAGGATTAATATCGAGAAAAACTCCCAGACGGCTGCAGCGCCATTGACGAACCTGTTCTTCGTTCTCAGCCAATACGGATATGCGCATCGCCGGAAACTGCTCCGCGATTTCCCTTACCCGGCGCGCATTTGCACCCATCGTTGGATAGGCCAGGAGAACATCGGCCGCGCCGCACTGGCATGCCACCAGTAATTCGAGCGTGGTCGCGCATTTGAAATTGCGGATGCCGCGTTCGACCATTATCCCGATCGTATAGCCCAGCTTGGCTGTCTTGATGTGCACGCGCCAGCGATCCGGATCGCCACCCAGCAGTTCCAGCGTCCGTTCTATGTTGGAGGCAATGATCTCTGGATAGACGGCCAGCGCAGGAGTCATCACGTCTTCGACGCCGGACACTTTATAGCGCGGGTCCCAGGCGTATTCGCTCAGCATGGATTTCTGCACAGCCATGGCGGCCTCAATGATAACGCGTAAATGCAAACCGCAGAAACTGGATCGACGAATTCCCTATTGTCTTGGGAAAGCTCGCAGGAGCTCGAATCGACGATCACGTAAGAGCATAGGTTGACCACCTCAAATCTCAATAGTAGGCTCTCCGAACTTCCATGCCAACAAAGGGTCCCGATCCAACCGCGCGTCCTCAATCCTCCGATCTGATTCGTGGTCTCGGTGTGTGGTCGGCGGTCGCCATTGTCATCGGCGACACCATCGGAACAGGAATTTTTCTCGTCAGCAGCGACATGGCTCGCGCTGTCGGCTCGGTTAGCTTGGTTTTTGCCGCATGGCTCATCGGCGGCCTCATCGTACTTTTTGGCGCTTTCTGTTATGCCGAACTGGGCGCGGCGTTCCCCAAGGCCGGCGGGCCCTACGTTTATCTCAATCGCGGCCTCGGCCCTCTCTGGGGATTTCTTTTCGGCTGGATGAGCTCGTTTCTCGAGCGCCCTGTCGCGATGGCTACACTCGCCGCCGGATTTCTGCGCTTCCTCGGATTCATTTTCCCAGTAGTAGCAACGCCTTTGTTCACAAGCCACATAGGGCGATACGAGTTTACCTTTACTGCGGCGCAACCCCTCGCGGCGCTTGTGGTGGTGGCTGTCATCGCGATCAATTATTTGAGTGTGCGTTTGGGCGGTGACATTCAGGTGCTGCTGACATCCCTAAAAATCGGCGCAATCCTGGTGATTGTCGTCGCAGGCGTACTTTTCGGAAAGCCGCATGCGATCGCAGCCGCTTCGCTTGGAACTCCCGCCGGTTCGGGCCCTCTTGGCTTTGGCCCGATCAGTTGGAGAACTATCGGCGCCGTGCTCACCGCCCTTGTCCCCGCCATGTGGGCCTACAACGGCTTCAACGACCTCGGCGATCTAGGGGAAGAAATTCAGCATCCCGAGAAAAACATTCCCCGAGCCATCATCCTGGGATTGCTCACTGTCGGGGGTTTGTACCTGCTAGCGAACGTGGTTTATTTTCGCATCCTGCCGTTCGCGGCCCTGGCGCAATCGCAACACGTCGCTTCGGATGTCGTGCAGTCCTTCGCTGGTTCTCGCGGAGCTGCTTGGCTGACGATCGCCATGGCCATCTCCGCGCTTGGAGCGCTCCACGTAGTCGTCCTAACCGGCGCTCGCATCCCTTACGCCATGGCACGCGATGGCGTCTTCTTCCAATTCGCCACGCGCCTTCACCCTTCCTTTCGTACTCCCAGCGGCTCTCTGGTTTTCCTTGGCTCCATCGCCGCGCTGCTCGCGCTCAGCGGAACTTACGAAGAGCTCTATTCTCTGTTCGTCTTTGCGGTCTGGATTTTCTTCGCGTTAACGGCGATCGCTCTGCTTTGTCTGCGCAAAAAAGAACCCAATCTTTCGCGCCCGTATTGCGCCTGGGGGTATCCGTTGACGCCTCTCGTTTTTTTGCTCGCGGCGATTGCCCTCACCGCGAACTTGTGGATGGTCAGGCCGGTGCGTTCATCGCTGGGCATGTTAGTAATCCTCGGCGGCATTCCGTTCTTCTACCACTGGCGCAAATCGCCTCGCGCTTCCGCCTCGGCCGACGAGCACAATTGAGCCCTGCAAAGAGTGCAGCGCATTCGATTTTCCGCTTCCGTTACCAGCGGAAGCGAATCGCGAGTTGGATGATGCGCGGCGTGACAACTCCGGAGGGGCCGCCAAGCCCATTGAAATTTTTCGCCGCGTCAAACGTGGCTCTCTGGAAGTTGGCCAGCGTCAGAACCTGTCCATGGGCCCCAAGGTACAAGCCCGTGAACGGGTTGAGGCAGCTTGCTGTGCAGTTGAAGTTGGGATTTGGAGCGCCGTTTACGGTCACCTGCGGCAATGACAGGAAGTTCAGCACGTCATTTGCATTGTTCAAGATAAACAGCGGGTGGTTGAACACGTTGAAGACGTCCATCTTGAACTCCAGGCTCGCGGATTCCCATTTGGGAATTTTGAACGCCCTCGTCAGTGATACGTCGAACCGGTAGAGCGGTAAGGTCTGCCCGGCGTTCCTGGCGAGATTTCCGCTGATATATTGGAAGTCCACAGGTACGCCCGTAAGGCTGTCCACCGGACCCGATGAGCTGGCCCCCGGAGGAGCAACAAAGGTCGTCTGCATAGCCGAGCAATTGGCGAGTCCCGCCGCAATGCAAGCCGCCACGCCCGATTGGCTTACTTCAAGGTTCGCACCAGAGATCGACGCGATGTTGGTGGCCACGAGTGCCCCGTTAGGCGCGCCCGCGCAACCCGTGACTGTCGAGCCCGCATGACAAACATTGGGCCGTTGGTTCGTTTCCGCGCCGATAGCCGGGAAGTTTGATCCGGAAAAAGTCCCCTGTCGAAATAGGGAACGGACGGCCGGATTGCAGGGTGCCGAGCACGCCAAAGGTCCAGTTGTTCAAAATCGTTCCCGCTATCCGCTTCTCGAGCAGGTTATTCGTATCGGCGACGAAGCTGAAATTGGCCAAATGGCGGATATCGATCTGGGCCAATGCCTTCTCCAGGCTTAATGGTGCCAATGGATTGAGCGGTCAGCGGACGTTGCGGGCTTTTACGGGTGATTGGCCTCCCCCAAGTAGGCGTAGAGCATTTTCTGTCCGCTGGGCTGCTTGCCACCGGCTGCGGGCTCAACCGTAACAAATACGGAATTGATCTTCCCGACAAGCTCGGGGTTCTCCACTTTCAGCACCCAACGGCCTTGTGCTTTGGCGTCTACGCGCATGAGGCCCAAACTGCGTGACGAGTTCTTGCTTGCTTCCGGCACGGCCCAGACATGGAAGGTACGCTTTGCGTCTAAAACCCTGTTTTCATTCAAATCGAAGGCGTAAAAGGTGAGGGATTTGTCTTCGGTCAGGAAGACCCGTCCAAAGGCCTTGTTGGTGTTGCCATTGGGGTCCGTGTCGCGAACGTCGATGACGTGCAACTGGCGCGACGCCATCAGCTCCCGGACATCCTTACCGGCGGCCGCGAGCTGACGCTCCATATCGAGCGTGGCGCTTGCAACCCGCAGCTTATCAGAGAGTTGCGCGATACGAACCTCTTCCTCCAAGAGAGAGGCTTCGTCGTTGAGCCGCAATTGATTCACACGAGCTGCCTCGTCTTTTGCGTCTGCCAGTAGTTTCTCCTGGTTGCGGGCTTCGTCCAGCAATTGCGCGTTCTGGCTGGAAGACCGTTCGGCGTCTCCTCGTGCTTGATCACCGTTACGGCGAAGGTTCTCGGCCATGCTGGTGGCGTTTCCCAGTTCGGCACGCAGATTCTGGATTTCGCGCTGGCTGGCCGTGAGCGACTCGTTTAGCTTAGAGAGGCTCGCAGTAAGCGCGGAGTTCTCCCGCTTCAGCTGCTGAACTTGCTGCCGTGCCTGCATTGATTCCCGGGAGGCGGGATGCCAGTACGTTCCGAAGACGATTGCCGCGACAATCGCGGTGACCAGTGCGGTCGCAGCTGGAACGAAGAAACCAACTCGCCTGCCGGGATGCCTGATTGAGCCGTCGACGCCGGGTGAGAACACGATGCCTTCGAGCCTGGCACGCTGTAGGAATCGTCCCCGGAGGCCGTTATCGGGCCGGGTCTTTGCGATACCGATGAATTCACGAATCGGACTCACCGTTAGTGGCACTCCGGAACGAACGAGTCCACGGAACTCCTCCTCGGTTTTCTGGCATTCCACGCAATCCTTGGCGTGTTCGCGGAGCTCCATGAGTTCCTCGTCCGACAGGAATCCGCCTGCTTCCAGGGCGGCCAACTCCTCGAAATGGGAATGATCACTCATCGCTGCTAGGTGTCTTTCCTTTCTCCCGTGTGCGTCCGACGAAAGAACGAAGTTTCTCAAGTCCCCGATAGTAGTGGTGCCGTACATTCGATAGAGAGTCGCCCATTTTGTCGGCGATCTCCCTCATTGAAAGCCCGTTATAGCTGGCCAGTTCAACCACCTTCTTCTGGGGGCCGTTCAGCGTTGCCAGCGCTTGCCGCAGAAGATGGGTCAACTCATGGTGTGTGAACCCACCGAGCGTGGAAGCTGCTTCAGTCAAGCGAGTCTCGACCTCGTCCAGGTTTGCCTGGTTGTAGAAATTCCTCGCGTTCAGGTGTTGCCTGCGGTTGATGGCACGATGATATGCGTACTGAAGTATCCACACCTTAGTAGTGCCTTTGGCGGGGTCAAATTGTGCCATCGACCGGAAAATCTCCAGGAAGACGCTCTGCATGACGTCTTCCGCTTCTCCCGGATCGCGAACGATTTTCAGGGCAATGCTTAGGACAAGACGGTGGTAGCGGTCGAACAAAACAGCAAGGGCGTCGTTGCAGCCACCCTGTAGTTGCGCCATCAGTTCGCTATCGTCCAGACCTTTCAACTTGGCGAAAGTTGTAGGGTGAACAGAACGCGTTAATGAGGAACCGGCGGGCGGGAATTTGGGTTTGGTCAACGAACCGTGCCTGTGGCGCCATCTCGGTACTGGCGGTACTCCCTAGAGAGGCCAACTTATAGTAAGAAATGTCTCAAAAGGCAACTGTTAGAATTGCTGCTTTACAGACGGTGTGCCAAGGACGAGATTTAGAAGTGCGGGAACGAAAAAGCCATTGCGCTCCAGAATCTGAGCTGGAATAATCCCGCGGACTTGAAAGCCTTTAAGCTAACTGTCGTGAGAACAGACAGATGACACGCACCGTCAGGATCATCCTCGTAGATGACTTCGAACCCTGGCGTCGTTTTGTCGCTTCCCTGCTACAAGAGAACCCCGACTGGGAGATCATCTGCGAGGCGTCAGACGGGTTGGGAGCCGTCCAAAAGGCAGAGGAATTTCAGCCGGACTTGATCCTGCTGGACCTCGGGCTTCCAAAGTTGAATGGAATTGAAGCGGCCACATCCATCCGCAAAGTTGCTCCAGGGTCGAAAATCCTGTTCTTGAGCGAGAACCGTGACTCGGTGATCGCCGCAGCCGCCTTAGACGCCGGTGGGCATGGCTACGTGGTCAAATCGGACGGCGCAGACGAATTGCTACTGGCGGTAGAAGCTGTTCTTCATGGCAAGCGATTTGTCAGCAGCAGATTCGCGGATTTCGATTTCACCACTACCGAACGGCAGCCCAGCGGCGACTTCCGATAGGTCAAAACTCCACCCCTGTGTCGGGCATGTTCTGGTCCCAGATGCTGCGACGTCTTCTCCAAGTAGACGCAATGTGGTTTCTGGAATGGCAAATTCTGTAAAACCACAATCCATACAGACCACAAGCTTTGGGAATACAAAGAGCGGGGGCTTGTCCAGATTCTTCAGTCCGGGAAGATGGACGTTGATCTCCGAGTTAAACCTTCGATGGTTCGCCGAATTGCATGATTTACATGTCATAAGCTTCACCCCACGTGAGGCTACGGTCGAGTACGAGCCGAGGGCCCGCCATACCCCAGTGTGCCTTCGCGACTGATGAATTGTGCCAAGCTGGTTTGGAAAAATCGGACCACGATCGAACCCAGACGTGTACGCACTAGCTCTAACGCTCGGGAAGGGTGCCGCGTGCCAGATGGTGTTTGAGATGACTCAGCCAAGGGAGGAAACGGATTATGGTCGCTTGTGCTTCCCAGCGTGGAGGCGGAAGGGGTAAGTACATGATTGAATGGAGCGGCCTATCGGAATCGAACCGACACCTGAACCTTGGCAAATCTGCAGAGAAAGGATTGTCAAGGACTTACAAGGCACTCTCAGGAGCGTTGAGTAGCGTTTAGAGCAGGGAGAGACGCTTAATGTTCCTAAGGTTGTTCCCACGGAACGTTCAGATGCACCACGCGGAACGCGGGTTGGCACCCTCTAGCTCAAAAACTGCGGAACGGTTCTTCCCAGGCGATGGCGAGCGCGAAGGATTGGCAAGTAGCAATCTTTCTGTGTTGGTCCTACCTTCCCAGGGGCCTTCGAAGACCAGATCTTCTGGAGACCACTAAAATCATCTTCAGCTCACTTGCCCGTCCCTAACATGCTCACGGTTTGCGGGCTTGTCGCGGCGCTGTCGTTGACGGAAAGCGTTCCGCTCCTCGCGCCGATTGCTGAGGGCTTGAACTTGATGCTGATCGTGCGGCTCGCCCCTGAATTTAAGGTCGCTCCACCAAGTAGTGGCTGACTGCAAGAACTCCGCAGTGTTGCTATTCGCTATGCTTGAGATCGTCAAAGTCGTGGGCAGGTTGTTTTTCGCCAGCCTTCAAGAACCAAGAAGACGGCCCTGCATTACATGCCTACCCAGCGTTTGATTGTCTCACTATCGTCTTTTCGCAAACCGAGATGCGGCCGAACGGGTTTCGCTCAAGACCCTGCGTCAGGGCGTCTTGAGATAAATGTTGCTGATGTTATGCTCGCGCAGCATGGCGTTGAACGCCGCCAGGTCTTTCCCCACCAACTGCTGGAAGTCCTGAGCTGCTTTGTCGCCGCGCTGCTTCAACTCTTCCTGCACGGCTGTCTGCTGCATGGTGGGCGGAAAATCGGCACTGCTATCCAGTTGGCTGAAGAGGTAGCCTACCTTCTGGAGCAGCATCGGCGACCAGCGGCAGTCGTCCTGGCCGCGGCCAGTCAGCTTGAGCTGCAGCAGGGTTCCCTCAATGCCGGCGAGTTTCTCTCCGAGGTCGTCCGCGGCTTTGCGCAGCGGTTTCGACGCATCGTCAGTGCCTAGTTCCTTCTCAAGGGCGACGAGTTGCGCGCGGAGCGACTCGATCTGGTTCACGGTGGTCCCAGTGGCATTCATCTCGTCGTACAGCGCAGTCTGCACGCGTGTTTGCGCCTGAATGTCGTTCTCCGATCCGGAGGTGTGCGGATCTTTCAGCACGGTAAGCTTCTGCGTGAATTTTTCTTCTCCCACAGTCAGCGTGACTGTGTAGGTTCCCGGCAGTGCCAGCACCGACAGTCGACTCACGGCGGGAGGCTTGCGCCAGCCTTCCGATCCAAAGGGAACGTCCGGCGCGTAGAGCGGCGTAGTTCTCAGACGAATTTGCGTGCTGCGTTCGGAGCGCAGGTCCCACCACACGCGGTTGATGCCCGCCTTGGTTTCGCAAGGTGGCGGCTCAGCGTCGCCAGAATCTTCGTCCTCGCTGGGTTTTTTGGCTTCGGCGGCACCAGGTTTGGGGGCGCGGCATTCGATCTCGCGTACTTTCTTGCCGGCGGCGTCCGTGATGGTCAGTTTGGCCAGGTCCTTTTCTCCCAGGTTGGATTTGAGATAGAAATTAATGGGCGCGCCGTACTGCGGATTTTTTCCCGTTGTTGGGTCGTACTCGACCGCGGCTGCCTGCACCACTTCCTTAAAGCGATACGCATCCCGGGGCGCAAACAAATGCACCTTGGCCGTGGCGACGTCCGTCGTCAACTGCTCGAGCGCGGTAATGTCGTCCAGGATCCAGAAGCCGCGACCGTACGTGGCCACCGCCAGATCATGGAATCTTTCCTGAACGGTCAGCCAGTAGACCGGCGCGTGTGGCAGGCCGGACTGGAGCGGCTGCCAGTTCTTCCCTTCGTCGAAGGAAACGTACAACCCGCCTTCCGTGCCCAGATAAAGGAGACCCTTGCGCACGGGATCTTCGCGCACACAGTGCGCATAGCTGAGCATGTTGTGCGGAATCCCGGCGGTGATCAGCGTCCACGTTTTGCCGTAGTCCGCGGTCTTGTACACATACGGATCGCGAAAGTTGACCTGATGGCCGTCCACTGTCAGGTAGGCCGTACCTGCATCGAAGCGGGAAGCTTCGATATTGTCTACGGTTCCCCACTCGGGGAAGCCGGGAAGATTCTTCGTGACGTTCGTCCAGATTTTTCCACCGTCGCGCGTCACCTGTACCTGCCCGTCGTTGGTGCCCACCCAGATCAGGCCTGCCTCTTTGGAGGATTCCGTCAGCGCGAAAATCACGCCGGCATATTCCACGCCGATGTTGTCGGGAGTGAGGCCTCCTGAAATCTGCTGACGGCTCTTGTCGTTGCGCGTCAGATCCGGGCTGACAATCTGCCAGCTATTCCCGCCATCGGTGGTGACGTGTACAAACTGGCTACCCACATACACCTTGTTGTGGTCGTGGGGAGAAATGGCGATGGGGAATTCCCAGTTGAAGCGGTATTTCACTTCCGCGGCCGGAGCGCCAGCGACGTAGTCGGGCCATACTTCGACCTCGCGGTCCTGATGCGTGCGCTCGTCGAAGCGGGTTACCGTGCCGCCGATGCTGCCTGATCCGGTGCCCGTAGACCAAATGACGTTGTTGTCCACGGGATCCGGTACGGCGAAACCGCTCTCACCTCCGGCCACTGGGTGCCACGCGCCGCGCGGAATGCTGTTCCCCCCAAAGCCGCCGAACTGCAGGCTGTTGCTGGGGCCACGCCACGAAGGGCCGTCCTGCCGGTTGCCGTAAACGAAGTAGGGGATCTGGTCGTCCACGGTAACGTGATAAATCTGCGCGATCGGCAAGTTGACGTGGTTCCAAGTGTGCCCGCGATTCACGGAAATATTCACGCCGCCATCGTTGACCACGGCCATGCGATCTCCGTCCGTGGGATCGATCCACATCTCATGATTGTCGCCGCCGGGATTGGAAGGCATCTTGGTGAGTGTGTGGCCGCCATCGAGCGTCCGCGAAAAGGAAGCGGAGAAGAAAAACACTTCGTTCTCGTTGTCGGGTGCGATCTCCGTGCGCGTGTAGTAGTGCGTGCGCCCGCGGAGCTGGCGGTCGGAGTTAACCATCTCCCAGTTCTCGCCGCCGTCGTCGGATCGCCAAAGTTGCCCGAGCTGTCCGAGGCTGTTCGGTTGCGGGACGCCGTCGCCAGTTTCTATCTCCGCGTAGACGCGGTTGGAATCTTTTTTGGCCACGCGCACGGCAATTCTGCCCACGGGAGAATGCGGCAGGCCATGACCTTCCAGGCGCTTCCAGGTGACGCCACCGTCTGTCGACCTGAACAAGCCGCTGCCGGGCCCGCCGCTGGTGCGGCCCCAGGTGTGAATTTCAATCTGCCACATGCCGGCAAAAAGGATTCGCGGATTGTTGGGATCCATTCCCATGTCCGAGCAGCCCGTGTTTTCGTCGACGAAAAGCACTTTGTCCCACGTTTTTCCGCCGTCGCTGGTGCGGAAGACGCCGCGCTCCGGCTGCGGCCCGTAAGCGTGGCCCAGTGCGCACGCGAGCACGACGTCTGGATTGCGCGGGTCGATCTCCACGCGGCCGATACGGCCTGCCTTCTCCAATCCCATCAACGACCAGGTCTTGCCAGCATCCATGGATTTGTAAATACCTTGTCCCACGGAGATGTGGCTGCGGATGAACGATTCGCCGGTCCCCGCCCACACGATATTCGGATCGCTCGCCGCTACTGCCAGCGAACCGATCGACGTCACCGGTTCCGAGTCAAAAATGGGATCCCAGTGGATCCCGCCATCGGTGCTTTTGAAAATGCCTCCGGAGGCCGCACCCACATACCAGATGTTTGATCTTCCAGGCACTCCGGCGACAGATGTGGCGCGGTTGCCTTCGGGGCCGATGTACCGATACTTGAGCTGGCCGTACACGTCAGGACTGATGGGTGGCTGCTGCGCCTGCAACAAAAAAGGAGCAACCAGCAGCACAGCCACTGCGATCGCTACGACATATATCGCGACAACGTATCTCGCACGCTTCAACATGGTAAGCCTCTCCGATAGAAATGAAATTGGGATGCGCGCATGATACAGATGGGGCAACAGCAGGTCAATGGCGGCGCCCGGCAGGCGATTAGCGCCAAGTAAAGCATCCGTGAGAATACGTCTCCACCTTGTTAACGCGGGCGCGAAAAAAAAACAGGCTACGGTTCCGAATCACCCGAGTCGTCTGACGCGGAAACATGGGCCGACGGGGGGGCTGAAAGAATTGCTTGCCAATTTAAAATAGCATTCCAAACGAGACGATGATCGCCGCGATTCATGTCGCGGTGAAAAGGATTGAAGTTGAACGAGACGACGTGACCGCGGCCGACTGGCATGTCGAGAATTGCCGGGCGGCGCAGAAGATTTTCTTCGCCCCAGGCCTGGCCGCTGATGACAAATGGAGCGCCAGCGGAGTCGCCCCATTCGAGGACGATCCCAGAACGGTCTTCGGGACCATCGAGGCAGGTAGTGCAATAGGCCATGCGTAGCCAGGCGCGGGGTGCGCTGTAGAGCGGATAGTTCTGCCGGAAGACATGGGTGTGCGCGGGGTAACCATAGGCAATGGGGTGATCCGGCCGAGCGAAAGTGACACGCACGTGCGTGCCGGGAGTGCGTGTGGCGGAATTCTGCGCGGCTGCAGCTGAAGCCGAACCACCGCCCGCGATGCTGCGCGGGACGCCGCCAGCGACAGAGCGCACGCCACGCACGATGCCGCCGTTGAGAGCGAGCATCGAACCGCTACCCAACGTTACCAGCAAACCGCCGTTGTCCACGAAGCGTTGTATTTCCGCGAGGCCCGCGTAACCGACACCGCCGGTGATGTCGTCGGACTCGGCGGGCGTGCCGAAGCTGGGGGTCTGCGGCGTTTTCTTGAAGGGCATCGGGCTCCAACGTCTGGGCAGCCCCTCAATTTGCTCAGCGAGTTCGAGATCGACGTGGCCGTAGAGGAGCACATCAATGTGGTCCAGAAGACTACCAGCGCGAATGTCTTCGTCGCGAACATACGTATAGGGAACGCGGCGCTGATCGAGGATGTAGCGGATCCAGCCGATGGAGTCGGTGTCAGCCCAGGGCACCCAAACGCCGATGCGCGGAACGCTCGCAGTGTGATGCGAAACGCCGGGAGAAACAGTAGTGCTGACGAAGTCCAAGCCAAGCTCGGTGGCGACAGAACGAATTGCGCCGATCAGGCCGTCCCTGGCGGGCAAAATCCAGGAGCCGGCCGGAAAGTCGACGCCACCCACTTTGAATGGGCGCCCGGCGATTTCCACATCGAAGGCAGCGAGCCGATAGCGGGCCGCGAAAAGACTTTCCTGCCCGGTATCTTTCAGCAGAAACACGGGGCCTTCCCCAGAAACGGTGCCCGCCGGCCGTGGCGTTTCGTTCAGAGGTGTGAGTGCCGCGGATCGAATGGAGGCATCCGCGGTGGGGATGGCGGCAAGATGGAAATTAGCGGGAAACTCCCAGGAGACATCATCGTAGGGTTCGCCTTTGTCCTTGGGAAATACCTGAGGCGAGAGGAGATCAACGGCGTAATTGCGATAGGGCTGATCGAGACGGATGACGTAGGTGCCTGCTGGGAAGTTGCCCTCTTTAAGAGTGATGGCGTTTTGCGCGCGGGCAACTTCGATGCGTTGCGCAAGGAGACGGCCCACCATGTCGGCAACGCGTTTGCGATCTCCCTGATCTTCCGGGATGAGATAAGCGTAGGGAGCTTCGTCGAATCCCTTGCGCCACGAGTCCCAGCCTTTCTTGTAGAAATTGCGAAGCATCTCTTTGGAGTTGCGAGCGGCAAAGTCGAGCGCGGCAAGTGCGCCGGTTTCGTTGTAGTTGAGGTTGTCGCGCTCGGACCAGTCAAATTCGGCGGGAGGAGGAGCGGGGCGATACCACTCCATGGAGGTTTGCGAGGGGCGGAGCTTGTAATGCAGGGTTTCAGCGGTGCCGTTGCCCAAAGTCTCGTAGCCGCGACCGATGCTGTTGTGATTCATGGCCACGGAATCGAGATAGAGATGGCTGAAGGCTTCGCCGAAATTCCAAGTGGAAACGCCGGGCATTCCGAGGGCCGTCATGGTTTGGACTTCGTGAAAACTGAGCTCGAGAAATTCGGTATAGGTGATGGGATCGATGTTCGGATTGTAAGGACCGGTTCCGTTCCAGGTCATCAGGAGCGGCGAGCCTTCGTGGAGATCGTGGACGACGGTGGGATGCCATTCGTGAAACATGCGGTGAACGGCTTTGGTAGTTTCGTGGGTTTGCTGATGGGTGTCGCGATTGATGTCGACGAAAGCGTACTTGGACCAGTACGGCGGAGACTCGCGGGGCATAGTGGCGCGATCGGTCTTGCCCTTGAGGTAGCGATAAAACCATTCCACCATTTTGTCGCGTCCATCGGGATTCGAAACGGGATTGATGAGAACGATGAGTTGTTCGCGGATGTGGCGGATGTTTGGCTGGTCGGAGACGGCGAGGCGATACGCGAGTTCGAGCACGGCTTCTGCGGAACCGGTTTCATCGGCATGCAAGCCAGCGTTGAAATAGTAGATCGGCCGTGAGGTGGCCATGAGTGCTTCCGCTGCGGCCGGTGAGAGAGTGCGAGGGTCAGCGAGTGACGCTGTGGCGGCCTTGAGGCGGTCGAGGTCGCGGATGCCGGCTTCGTCGGCGACGGCGACCATCAAGATATCGCGGCCCTCTTCGCTGCGACCGATTGAGAAAACGCGAACACGCGGTGACGCCGCGGCCAGGGCACGGCAGTAGGCGTGCGCTTTCGCAGTGTCAACGAATTCACCGGGGGCGCCGGGGATGCGGCCAAAAAAGGCGAGTGGCGAGGGAACACCGTGCGCTTGGGGAAGATAAGAAACCCAAGGGGAAAGGAAACGCGGATCGCCGGTTGCTTTCGCGATTGCTTCGACGGAACCGGGTTCAGGCGTGTCGGGGGCTGTTGTGTCGTTGGAAAGCGCCGCAGCCGCAAGGGTGCTGAGCAATGCCGCGATTCCCACTAGCCATCGAATCATCGTCCGTCTCCGTTTGGGAGTATTTGATTCGCCTTCAGCGAGCGCAGTGTACCACGGGCAGTCGGCAGGCGACCAAAGCGTCAGGCTTCAAAAGGTGACGTGAAAAAAAAAGTAGTTGTTTGCACGTTAAGAGGATACCAAGGGGTGCGGGGAACGCCGATTAAATCGCGGCGACGGAGAAGCAGAGAAGCTGTCTGAGACGCGGGCTGTGATACGCTCGATGCTATGCGGATCTTTTTTGTTCTCATCTGCTGCCATTTAGCTGTTGGTGCTAGCCTCGCCCGCGAGCCCGCACCCGACAAGGCATCGTATCCTGGCGTTTTTCTCATTACCATCGATACATTGCGCGCGGACCACATTCATTGCTACGGATACGACCGCATCCAGACTCCGGCTATCGATCAGCTTGCGATGGCGGGGATTCGCTTCACGGAAGCATTCACACCCAGCCCGATCACAAATTCCTCCCATGCAAGTATTCTGACGGGACTGCTTCCCAGCTCGCACGGCGTGAGTGACTTTGGAATTCCTCTGGCCGCCGCGCACACCACGCTCGCGCAATTGCTTCAGAAGCAGGGTTATCGGACCGCGGCATTTATCGGCGCCGTGATTTTGGACAGTAAGGCGCTCGCTCCAGGTTTCGATCGTGGGTTCGACTTCTACGACAATTTTCCTGCACAGGCGGAAACTAAGTCACGCTGGGGACGAATCGAGCGCCGCGGGATGGAGGTCGTGCAACACGCGGAAACGTGGCTCAATGCCCATCCCACAGCGCCGCATTTCGTCTGGCTGCACCTTTATGACCCTCATGATCCGTACGAGCCGCCGCCACCTTACACTGAGACTTACAAGGGCCGGCTCTACGACGGAGAAATTGCCTACGCGGATTCGGCGTTGGGTCACTTCCTTGCTTACCTCAAGAAACAGGGATGGTATGAGGGAGCAATGATTGTTGTGGTGGGAGATCACGGAGAAGGACTCGGCGAGCACCACGAGGACACTCACGGCATCTTTCTCTACGATTCGACGACCCACGTTCCATTGATTGTGAAGCTGCCGAACGAACGCGAGGCGGGCAGGACGGTTGACGCGCAGGTTCGCACGACAGATATTATGCCGACGATTCTGGGCCTGCTTGGCATTGCTGCTCCCGCAAATCTGGATGGCGATTCTCTAGAGCCATTCTTTGCCGGCGTCGAGGCGGCTCACCGTACTGTTTTCGGCCAAACCGACTATCCGTTGCGGTTTGGATGGGCCCCGCTTCGCTCGATTCGAACGGAAGGCTTCAAGTTTATCGAGGCGCCCAAGCCAGAGCTCTACGATCTCAACAACGACCCCGACGAATCGCGCAACCATTACGAGCCATGGGATGGCACGGTTCAGAAATTGCGTAAAACGCTTGCGGAGTTGAGCGCCAAATCACCGCCGTTTGGAAAAACTTCGCCCGCCTCCGTCTCCGCGAGCACCATCGATGAACTGCACGCGCTCGGATATTTGGGCTTAGCCGACGCAGGAAGTGCTACCGATGTTCCCGAACCCTCTTTGTTGCCCGATCCCAAGGACAAGATAGAGGAGCAGAATCTGCTGCACACGGCGATGATGGCGTCAGAAGACGGGGAGCAGGATAAAGCTCGGGCGGCGCTGGAGAAGGTGCTGCAATTGGATGAAAGTTCCACGCTCGCTCTGACGCAACTGGGCCGGATTGAAATGGCTACAAGGAATTACGCCAAAGCTGCCGGCTATCTGCGACGGGCGCGCGACTCCCACCCGAATGATACGGGGGAGGCGTTCGAATACGGGCAAGCTCTGGAATTGAGCGGCGATCTGTCCGGCGCGCGGGACGCCCTGCTGGCGAGCTTGAAACTTAACCCGCAACAGTTTGAAGCGCGACTCGCACTCGGGCGAGTTTATCTCGGGTTGAACGATTCGAACGCGGCGGAGGACCAATTCGAAGCCGCGGTACTTTTGCAACCCGGAAGTACCGAAGCGCAGCTCAATCTTGCGAAGGCGCTGATCCGCCAGAAAAAATTTGCTGAAGCCGTGGAGTTGCTGGAAGTGATTGCCGAACCTTCGAGCAGCAATCCTGAAATATTTGAGTTACTGGCGCGGGCCTATGCCGGCCTCGGGCGGCGGCAAGACGCGCAGCGCGCTCAGTTGAGGGCAAAGTCGCTCCAAAAATCGCAACGGCCGCAGTGAGCGGCCGTCCGATAAGATCAAGGCAATTCCCTGTGTCTCGCAGGAAGATTCAAACCGATTATTGCTTCGCCGCTACTTTATTGTCGGCGTTCTCGAAAATTTCCGTCAGAATGCGTCCTCGCATCTGCTTCGGCTGCTCAATGCCGTAAATGTGCAAGACAGTCGGCGCCACGTCATACACGCTGGCTCCTAGACCCATCAGCCGCAAATCATGCTTGATGCCGGGCCCCATGGCGAAGAACGAGCCGGGGACATCATCGCCATCGGCAAAATCGTGCTTGGCGATCACCGGCGTGGTTTTCTCGTGGTCCATGTGCGCGTGGGGATCTTTCTCTTCGAACTCGCGTAGGGGCTTGATGCCGTGGTCCGAGAAGATAATTAAGTAGGTATTTTCATCGACATGCTTGAGGATCGAGCCAAGCACCTTGTCGAAAGCGACGTACTGGTCCGGGAAGGCATCAATCCGGACGCTGTTGATGCTCGGATTGTAGCCAACATTGAACGGAGTGATAGGGTAGAGCCAATGCCCGGTGCGGTCTTCGCAGGATTGCGCTAAGAATGTGAACTCCGTGGGGTGCGTAGTCAGCAAATAATCGAAAAGCTTGGTCTGCTGCTCGCGAATGAGCTGCACCTTGCCAAGCCACTTGTCGATGAGCTCCGTTTCGTGCCCCTTCAGATCCGCCGCGGCCGGCATCCGCTCGCAGTCAATATAAAAGTCGCCTACATTTTTCAGCAGTTCGGCCTGCATGCTCTTGGGATAGACTGCGTCGCCGCCCATCACTTCGCTCAGCTTGGGTGCGCAAAGCACGCCATCTTCGCAGTTCTTGCCGCGCGTCAGCATCCCGCTGATCATGTACCCGTTCACGGGCATGACCGGGAAAGTAGCCGGGACGTTGGCCATGCCCACGGTGATCCCGCCTTTCGATAGCATCGACCACACCGGCTCTTCCTTCAGCATGTTGGTGTTGGCAGTGATCCCGCCAACGATAAATCCCGTTACGCCGTGCTCCTCCGGATTCGTGCTCGTAAACAGCGTGCTGTACACTCGCGGACAATTGGGAGCGGATACCGTCCGGAGTTTTCCGTACGGCGCCTCTCTCGATCACACTCGACAAATTCGGCATCTGGCCTTTCAGGAGCAGCGGCCGGATGATGTCCAACTCCATACCATTGACGCCAACGACGATG
>CAVPLA010000053.1:0-59403 GCA_963705855.1 uncultured Acidobacteriota bacterium | reverse complement strand
CTCGATTTCGATGGCTCGCAATATTCCGGGGCGGTCGACTTCCTTGCGCACTCCGAGCTCCGCCAGATCTTCCGCGGTGCCATAGCGAACGGTTAGGGGCCGATCTTCAAAGATAATTTTGTTCGCCGCGCGTTCTGCGCCCTCCAATATTTCGTCCAATGGTTCGGGACCGCGAAGGTCGATGGTGCAAAAGTCTGTGCCGAGATGGAAGGAGACTGTCGTCCTCCCATATCGCTCCTGAAACATGGCAGAGAGCAAGTGCTGTCCGGAGTGCTGCTGCATGTGGTCAAAACGGCGCGGCCAGTTAATGCAGCCGAGGACGTCCGGACTTGCGGGGCGATGGTCGACGACGTGAATAATTTCGTCGCCGTTGTCGCGGACGTCGAGCACATTCGCATCGCCGATTTTTCCTAAATCGTGCGGTTGGCCTCCAGAAGCAGGATAGAAAGCGGTGCGATCCAGAACCAAGCCCAAGACTTGTGCGGTAATTCCGGAGTTCACGTCCGGGGGGAGGAGTTCGCAGTGCACGACTCGCGCGTTGAATTCTCGTTCGTACGCGTCGTCGTAATAAATTCGATGTGTCTTCATAAAGTTTAGGAACTTTACATCTGCAAGGCGCGTTGCCACGCTTCCGAATATTTGTAGCCTGTGCCGGTGTTGAACAGCACGACGGTGTCGTGCGGCTTGATCCAGCCAGAGACTGCGAGCTTGCGCGTGGCGCTCACGGTAGCGGCGCCCTCCGGCGCGGCAAAAATTCCTTCGAGCGACGCCAGCTCCTTCCCTGCTTGCAGCATCTCTTCGTCGGTCACCGTCAGAGCCGTACCAATAGTTTGCTTGAGCATCCGCAGAATGAGGAAGTCGCCGAGCGGTCCGGGAACGCGAAGCCCCGAAGCCAGAGTCGCGGCGTTTTGGAAGAATTCCGAGGTCGTGCGATGCGCTTCCCACGCTTTGACGATTGGCGCACAGCCTTCGGCTTGCACCGCAACCATGCGCGGCCGCTCGGAGCCAATCCAGCCCATCTCTTGCATCTCATCAAAGGCTTTGCACATGCCGATCAGCCCGACGCCTCCGCCCGTGGGATACAAGATCACGTCCGGCAGCTTGCCGCCGAGCTGTTCCCAGAGCTCGTAGCCCATGGTCTTCTTGCCTTCGATGCGGTAGGGCTCCTTGAGGGTGGAAACGTCGTACCACCCTTCGCTGCCCTTGTGCTCGGCGACGTATTTGCCGCAGTCTGAAATTAAGCCATTTATTTTGATAACTTTAGCGCCAAATGCCAGGCATTCCATGACATTAGCCGAAGGCGTATCAGCTGGCATGACGATAACGGCGGGTATTCCCGCAGCGGCAGCGTATGCGGCCAGTGCACCGCCAGCATTGCCTGCGGTGGGCGCAGCTAAAGCCTTTGCGTTCAATTGCTTGGCGCGGGTCACGGCGGCGGTCATGCCGCGTGCCTTGAATGAGCCGGTAGGATTCAGGTCTTCGTATTTAACCAACAGGTTAAATACACCGAGCGTGGCACCGAGCCTCTTGGCTGGCAATAGGGGCGTCATACCCTCCCCCAGGGTCACGGGTGGGTCGTCTGGCAGGACCTCGGCGTAGCGCCAGAGGGAGTGTGTACGCGATTTGAGGCTATCGAGTGTTAGCGTACTGCCTGCGCGTTTCAGGTCGTACTTCGCATATAGTGGTTTGCCGCAGATGCAGAGGTGCTGTTCGATGGTGGAATCGTACTTCTTCGCACAGGCCGAGCATTCCAGTTCCAAGACATTCGTTCGTCTGGTCATCGCGGAAAGTCTATCACAGGCCGTTTTGGCTATTCTTTTGGCGGCAGGGGGCCGCTGACGTTTCGGAAGGCATCTCAGATTGAAGGTATAATGGCTAGATGAGCGTCCGGCTGATCGCCTTGGATATTGATGGTACGCTTCTAGATAGCCGCTGGCAGCTTCCGCAGGCTAACCGCTCCGCCATCGCCGAGGCTACGAAACGCGGGATCGAGGTCGCCTTGGTTACCGGTCGGCGTTACGATTTCGCCCTTCCGATTGCGCGCCAGATTGGGGCGCCGCTGACGATGATTGTCAGCAACGGAGCGGTTATTCGAACGTTTGACGGCGAGACGCATGTACGGCACCTGCTTGCACGGGAGACTGCCGGGCGTGTTTTGGAGTTGACGCGTCCCTGGCGGGATTGCGCGGGAGTCGTTTTTGACCGGCGGCGCGAAAACCAGATCGTGCTTGAGGCCATAAACGAAGACGATCCGATTCGAACCGCATACTACATACGCAATCGCGAGTTCCTGGGATTGGCAAATCCTCTCGAAAGCTGTCTGACCGAAGATCCTATCCAGGTGATGCTCAGCGGAAACATCGCGCGGATGCGAGATGCGGAAGCTGCTCTTCGAGGGGCGGCGTTTACAGGGGAGTTTGCGCTAGCTGTGACTGTCTACGAAAGCAGAAATTTTTCAATGATCGACGTCATCAATCCGGTCTGTTCCAAAGGCGCTTCGCTGGCGGAGTGGGCTGCCTTGCGGGGCGTGGCGCGCGAGGAAGTTCTGGCCATCGGTGATAATCGCAATGACCTGGAGATGCTCGAGTTCGCGGGCATTCCTGTCGTGATGGGGAACGGCGTTGCGGAATTGAAAGGGTTTGGGTGGCACGAGACGGCGAGCAACGATGATGGCGGCGTTGCGGCGGCTATCGAACATTTTGCTTTGCGAGAGGCGGCCCCGTGCGCTTGATGCGTACTCTGCTCTCGTGCGCGCTTCTGTTTGCGGTGGCGCCGACCTTGCGCGCAGAGTACGTCGCTTTGCGTAACGGCCAGCGACTTCATGTAACGAGTTATCAACTTCTCGGGGACAAGTATCGACTGCAAATCGCGGGAGGAGTCGTGGAAGTTCCCATGGAGGAAGTTGTCTCCATCGAACCGGAAGATACATTTGCTCCGCTGCCTCCCTCAATCGCTCCGGTGGCGCCATTGCATGAAATTGTGAAGGCTGCGGCCACACGCTACAGCGTGGACGCGGACCTTATCTTCAGCGTGATCGCCGCGGAGTCGAACTTCGATCCGAAAGCCGTCTCCAAGAAGAATGCGCGCGGATTGATGCAGCTCTTGCCAGAAACAGCGGCGCGCTTCGGAGTCCAAAATATTTTCGATCCGCAAGAGAACGTCGACGCAGGGACGCACTATCTGCGCGATCTACTACAGCGGTACAACTATAATTTGGCGCTTGCCTTGGCTGCTTACAATGCGGGGCCGGAGCGCGTTCAGCAATTCGGGCGAGTTCCGCCGTATGCCGAGACGACTTCTTACATTCGCCGGGTGCGGCGAGGGTACGAGAAGAGTAAAGCCGGCCTGTCGCTTGAAGTTGCGCCAAATCCATCCATGAAGAAGACAACTTCTTCCTCGGCGCCAAAGCCGAGCTCGGGCGCAGTCGCTTCGCAGCTAAGTCTCTCGAATTAAATCCAATTTTCAAGGTTGGGGAATATTCGTGGTTAAGCGTGTGCCGCATCGTGTTTCGCTATCAGAAATCTGTCCAACACGTGAGAGGATAGCCAGGATTGGCTGTCCCACATAGAGGGCAGATAGGCACCGCGTGCGTCTACGTGTGGATTCCTCCCGACAGTAAGTCGCGAGCTATTATTGTGTGGGATTTGGATTCGGCGGCGCTGCTGTTGGAGGAGCCGGCGGCGGGTTTAGAGGATTCGCTGGTGAATTGATCGGATTTTGGCCTGGCGCGCCCGTGCCGCTGGGAGTCCCAGTTGGGGCTGCTGGGGCAGCAGCAATGCCAACGTCTTTCGATGGATCCCAAATAAATTCGAACAGGTGATAATTGTGTGCCTTCTCATAAACAAGCACGGAGGGATGGTTGATCTTGCTTCCTATGCCGATGATATTGCCTCCCACGATGGTCGGCAAATCGCCGGTGGGAACTGCTTGAGAATCAGTGCCCGCACCCGTTGTGTCGGTTCCCTGCGCCGCTGTGCCGGTTGCCGCGGTTCCAGTTCCGGGAGCTCCTGGGGTACCCGGAGCAGCGCCTGGCGCCGCAATGCCGCCGACCGGGGCTGGCGTCGGTTGACTACCAAAGCTTCCAAAGGAAGAACCCGTTGCGGCGCCCGGTTGTCCACTGGCAACGGGCATCTGGATGCCGCCCTGAGGCGGTTTAAGACTCCCGATAAGATTTCCCGCGGGGCCCACGTAGATCAGACGCCAGGAACCGTCCTCTTTGTTCATGGGGTCTTTGTACGCTTGCCGCATAAAACGGAGGTTCCCGATTTTGGGTTTGACCAAATCGTCCATGGAGGTCGGGAAACGGCCCAACTTGCGATAATAGAGTTTGATGCCGCGGGTATATTGCTTGCCGCGCCAAATCATTTCCTGCTCTTTTTCCCGCCGGCCTTCCGTCAGGACCCGCAAACTGACGGACATGGTACCGACAACAACCAGCGCGAGGAGAAACACAACAAGCAGCAAGGCGTAGCCGCCTTGTTTATTTCGCGCGTTCGTTCGTGCAAGCCGATTTTTCATGCAGACGGCGGAGCGGCCTGTTCTTCCAACGGCATCGTGCCCGGGAGCCCGCTCGAAATCTCCTGAAACTCAAGATTGGAGTTGCCAACCTTGAGGATGCGATAGCGGCCAAGCAGCGTGTCGCCTTCGCTCACAATAAAAATGTCCTCACCGTCGGTAATGAAAGCGCGCCGCGGTGATCCTGTCGGAATCGTGCCGTAGCCAAAAAATTTGAGGTTCGGGGGCGCTTGCGCTCTCGTGGGCGGCGGTGGGGGCGGCGGAGGCGGCGCAGGTTGAGGTTTGTTGGCCTCGGCTGTTCGCACTTCATCCGGTGTCGGAGGTGCAATCATGCTGAACGGGTTACGCCCGTTGCTCTTATACTCGGTTTTCTGCGCGCGCTCCATTTCCTCCTTGCGGATTCGCGGGTTGTCCTCTCCCAAGGGTTTGTAATCCTGAATGAAGCTCGCCGTTACCGTCGCTGGTGTATGGTTGCGCAACTCGAAATCCCATACGAGTGCGGCAACAACCACAAGCACAACAAGCACGATGATTTGTTGTTTCTGCTTCATGCCGCTTCCCGAAAATAAGTTCGGAGGTGGATCCCCACGCGAATAGGCCCCGTAGCGGCTTGAGACTGCGCATCCGTAGCGAGCGCCAATCCATCGACGACATAAAACCTCTGTGAGCGCTGCAAGCCGTTCACGAACCGCACAACGCTGCCATAGTCTCCGTTGACGGTTGCATCGATGCTCATCTCAACCATGCCGCGGCTGGGGACTTCCTTCTGATGGTTAGTTTGCGTCTCAATATGCAAGCCGGCCTTTTTGGCGATTTCATCGATTTCCGCGGTGATCGAAGAAGAGCTAGTGCTCGCCGGCGCAAGCGACCGTTCGAACTCTTCGCAGTCCTTCCGCGTGGCGGGCATATTATCTTTGATGGATTGCGCCGACTTGATGTCGCCTTTCAGAACCCCGAGCTTTGTAGTTTGTTCGTCGAACTCCCTCTGCGGCGTTTGCGGCGAAGAAGACAGGCGCCAGCTATAGATGGCCAGCCCGAGGTCCGCAGCCAGAAGCAACCCGAGCACGATCAGGATGGCGCGCTTTTGTAATGTAAAGTCCCGGTGCATCAGCTCCTCAAGTATTCCGCGTTAAGTTCCACAACGATCTGGTCAGCGCCGGCCCCCGACGTGGGATGCTGCGTGGCGACCAGCTCGACGTGCGTAAACGTTTTTGAGTCTTCCAGAGCCTTCAAGAACTTGAGCTTGGCCTCGTCACTAGTCGCACCGATAATGAATTTCACCTCGATGCGGCCCTTCACCTGCTTCGGCTCGATGCTGACGACGCGCACACCGGCTGGAAGAACTTTTTCAAGATCCATGAACATCAGCGTCCAGTTGAAGCTGCGCGCGTCGATGAGGCTGTTGATGTAAGCGGCGCGATCGTGCAGATTGCGATTCTCGTCGAGGTTGAAGAAGTGTTCCAAAGATGCGCGCTGCTGTTCGAGCTCCGCCACTTGCTGAAGGATCTTTGCAGATTTTGCACGCATTTCGGCGTTGGCTTTGCGCGCGAGGTAGACGTGCCACCCAAGGCTCAGGAAGACGATGGCAGCGATGACTCCCAACAGCCCAGAACCGGCGACGAATTTCCGGTGCGTCTCCAAAGGTTTGGTCGCTAGATTGAGCCGAACTCTCATTCTTCTCCTGCTGCTTCTCCTATCGAAACTCCAGCCAAACTATTCTATCCGCGATGCAACATCCAACCGACCAAACCGTCCAATTCGCGGTCGGCCATGGGACGCGCATCGGCGGGGATGCGCCCTTCAGAAACCCCCGCTTGAAGCAGCGAGCGAACTTCGCAGTGAAACTCTTCTTCGAGCGGCGGCACAAACTCCGGCAGTCGCGCGCCGAGGCCTGCGACGCGCACGGACTGGATGCCTTCCTGCCAGGTGTCCTGGTAATACGCAGCTACTGGATAGATATCTTCGAGGAGCATGAGCGGTGTAAGTTCCGCGCCGCGTGCAGGCAACTCGGTGCAGCGGTAGCCGCAGAGCACCCCTTCGCGAACGATCGCGGTCGTCAAAGAAGGGCCAGAAACTCGCGCGAGAAGTGTAGGTTTGTGTTCTTCCATCAGTGCAATGGCTGCGAGAGATGAACTGAGCACGACTCCAGGATGCAGGCCTGCCGCTTCGGCGAGGGATTCGTACTCGCGGATGATGCGCAAACGAGCGAGGGCGGTGACAACATCCACTCCCGCTTCACGGGGCGCTTGCCGCATGTAAGAGATAAGCGTTTCGTCGACTTCAAAGGGAACGCTCTTCTTGAGTTTCCAGCGCAGCATGGGATCTGCTTCTTCTTTCGAGCGCGGAAAATCGTCGAAATGCTGGACGAAGACGCGGATGACGGGGTCGGGCAAAATCAACGCGACGCTCTCGTCCTTGGCGCGCAAGGTAGAGCACACGCCGGTGATAGCGGACTTGAGAGCAGCGGCATTCACGATATTGGTTTCGACGGCAGAAGGCACCAAAGCGCCCGGCGGAAGAACCTCAACGGCGTAACCGTCTACGCCACCGGTTCTCGTCCAGCGCGCGGCTGCGACGCGGTCGAGGCCTATTTCGATGGCCAGAGGCGGATGCGGCGTGGCATCCAGCCAGCGCGCGACGCGGCGCACGAGGTCGCTCTTGTAAATTCCTTGATGAAATGTGGCGGCACTACTCAACGAAAGTCACCTTATTGATTTCCTTGACGGTGGTCATGCCTGCGCGGATTTTGGCCAAACCGCTTTCGCGCAGGGTAATCATGCCCTCTTCGCGAGCTATGCGCTTGATTTCGGAGGTGGGGCGGCGGTCCACGATCATTTCGCGGATGCGATCCGTCAGGTCCAGGAGCTCGCAGATTGCGGTGCGGCCATGAAAGCCCGTGCCGGAACATTCGAGGCAGCCGGCGCCTTCGGAGAGGACGACGTTAGCCCATGCTGTCGGATCGAGGCCGGCTTCTTTTAATTCGACGGGCGAAAAGTTCTTTGGACGTTTGCAGTTTTCACAAATCACACGCACGAGGCGTTGCGCCATGATGCAGTTGAGGGCGGAGACGAAATTGTAGGGCTCAACACCCATGTTGATGAAACGGCCGATGACGTCGGTGACGTTGTTGGCGTGGACGGTGGTGAAGACCAAGTGGCCTGTGAGCGCCGACTGAATGGCGATTTGGGCGGTTTCCTGGTCGCGGATTTCGCCGACCATGATCTTGTCGGGGTCGTGGCGAAGGATGGAACGCAAGCCACGCGCGAATGTGAGACCTTTTTTCTCATTTACTGGGATTTGCGTGATTCCCTTGAGCTGGTATTCGACGGGGTCTTCGATGGTGACAATTTTGTCTTCGTCAGTTTTGATTTCGTTGATAGCGGCATAAAGAGTGGTGGTTTTGCCCGAGCCTGTCGGGCCAGTCACAAGCACCATGCCGTAGGGCTCTTGGATATAGCGGCGGAAGCGTTTGACCTCGAGTTCGGAAAAGCCGACGACGTCCAGGCTCAGGCTCTGGAATTTCTCAGAGAGAGTTTCCTTGTCCAGTACGCGCAGCACGGCGTCTTCGCCGTGGCTTGCGGGCATGATGGAGACGCGCAGATCGATGAAGCGGCCTTTGTACTTCACGCGGAAACGGCCGTCTTGCGGGACGCGGCGTTCGGCGATGTCCAAATCGCTGAGAACTTTTATGCGCGAGAGAACGGTCGAATGCCATTCCTTGGCGATCGGTTGCATGGCGTGTTGCAGCACGCCGTCGATGCGGTACTTGACGGCCACTTCGGTGTCGCGCGCTTCTATGTGGATGTCACTTGCGCGGCGTTCCAGAGCGGTAAAAATAATCGTCTCGACCAGCCGCACGACTGGGCTGACGGTCGTGTCGCGCGTCAGGCGGTCGCCGGAGATGGTCTCTTCGCTCTCTTCTTCTTCCTTGGAAACTTGGAGCGTGAAAGCCTCGGTGGCTTGCTCGAGAACCCGCTGGGACTGCTCGGTGCGCTTGAGGATGTCGCCAATCTGCTTTGCGGTGGCCACTTTGATGGCTAGCTTCTTCCCCAGCAGCAACGGAAGCTCGTCACTCAGCAATACCAGGCTGGGATCGGAGACAGCGATTGAAAGTGAATTGTTTTGCACTTCGAGCGGGACGAAGTTGTAGCGGAACATTAAGTCCGCGGGAATGGTGCGGAACAGCTCCGGATCGATGCGCTGCTCGCTTAGATCGACGAAGGCGCAGCGGTATCTTCCGGCGAGTTTCCTCGCAACTTCGCGTTCGTTGAGGGCTTCAGCGCCGTCGCCGGGGGTCCAATTGTGCTCTTGTGTAGCCACTGTTTCCTTTTGCCTACTTAGGCGCCGTGTTCGTCAGAGAGAACGAGAAAATCGGCAGATAGAGTGAAATCAGAATAAAGGCTACCAGCAAGCCCATGAATATAAGAATAACGGGTTCGATGACAGCCACGAGTGCGGAAAGTCTGACGCCCACTTCTTCTTCATAAAATTCGGCGACGCTGGTGAGCATGGGGGCCAGTGCGCCGCTGGATTCGCCGACTTCGATCATGTCCAGGGCGAGGGCAGGCATGGTCCCCTTCGACGACAATGCGCTGCTGAGCGATTCGCCCTCGCGAACCATCTGCGTCGCCTGTGTGACGGTCGAACGGATTAGCTTGCTGCTGATGGCGTCGGAGGCGGTTTGCAAACCCGCGACCAACGGTGTGCCACCAGTCAAGAGCGTTGCCAGTGTGCGTGAAAACTGCGCCACCTGGAATTTCAGAAGCGTGTCGCCAATGACTGGAATGCGGAATTTCATGCGGTCAAATGCGGCTCCGCCTTCTTCCGTCCGGGACCAGAGAAAGATGCCAAAGGCAGCAAGAAATATTAGTGCGAAGGCGCCGATCACGACGTAGCGGTAATCGACGGTGAGCGCGATGAGAAACTGAGTAGGGCCGGGCAGTTCCACGTTTAAGTCGCGATAGAGGACGGCAAACTTGGGGATCACGAATGTGACGAGGTAGGTCACGATGATAGTTGCGACAGTGATCAGAAGAACGGGATAGACCAACGTGGCGAGAATCTTCTTCTTAACTCCAGTACTCACACGCTGGTAGGCAATGTAATAGTCGAGAACCCCGGAGAGGTTTCCGCTTTTTTCGCCAGCGAGAATGGCCGTCGCGTAAACCTTGGAAAATACGCCAGCCTCAGAGATGGCTTCAGAGAGCGACTTCCCTTCGCGAACGCGGTCACGGACCTTGGAAAGCACAGGACGAAGTTTTGGAGAGGTGGCACGGTCAGCGAGCAGATCCAGCGCGCGGAGGATCGGCAAACCGGCTTTGATGAGGGTGTTGAACTGCTGGTTGAGGATCAGGAAGTCCGAGCCGCCGATCTGACGTTCGCTGCGGCGTTTGGAAAACGCGCCGAGCAAGCTGCTGCGCGTTTCCACCGAGTAGACGAAAAGACCCCTCTCGACCAGTTTCTGGCGCGCCTCTGCCAACGACCCCGCAGGCTCGACGTGCGAGAAAACCCGGCCGTTTGCGTCAGCAACGCGGCAGACAAATTCCCCCATGCCTAACAGTTTACCTCATCTAGTTAATATGCGGAGTAGCGGCGGAGGGTTGGCTGTTCCTTTTGGGAAACGTCCCCGCAAATTAACCTGAAATTAACCCTAAGGCCTTGATTCAGCAGAGGAATCGGCGTTAACGATGGCAACGCCGGGCGGGATATCGAAGCGGAAAAAAGAATCTGCTATAGGGGGATTGAAGCGCCAATCGGCAAACTTAAACTCGACAACGACGCCACCCTTCTCGCGCATGAGGACGCGGGCAAGCTCACCCGTAGCAGGCGCAACCTCAAGATATACAGATTCGTCGGGATGGGCTTCTTGCGTATCCGCTGCGGCACCAGCGGCGGGCCGGGAGGCGTTTTCTTCGCCGCGCAAGGGGCAATACAGAACGGTGTTCCCGGGGGTGTCGGGCTTTTCCGCCGTGGTGGGTTCGACCCGCGCGCAGACTCGTGACAATTTCATTTCACCGGCAAGCAGAGCCAACGGGGTTCGCCAATCCGTACTCTGTTTTGCGGGGGCGCGCGTGACCGTATGATCCGCGGGAACATAAAACCACGCCATCTTGCCGTCCACTAAGAAAAGATTTTTCTCTGGCGATTCGTACTCCCAGCGCATTTTTCCGGGCCGGCGAAAATAGGCGACTCCCGCTTCGGAACGAACCACCTGGCCGCTTTCGGAATAGCGCTCCAGAAACGTTGCCGCCAGAGTATGCGCGCCGCGGTACCGCGCCTCCAGCTTTGCGCCAATCGAATTTGCATCGGGGCTGCTGGAGGAAAGGGTGGCTAGAATCGCGCAGGCATAAGCTAAGAAGGCCAACATGGCTTGTAGTCTAGCAAGCCAGGCTTTGGCCGCAAATGACGCTCTCTAACTCGATGCTACCTTTGAAAGCAAAAGAGCACGGGGAGAATGTCCCGTGCCCGTTTTACGTTCAGTCTAATTCTGTCGGACTGAGGAGTCGTTTATTGAATAGGAGCGCTCGCGGCTGTGCAGCCAGCGCCATTGGGAGTGAAGCGGATCACGCTGGTCTGGTCCGAGCAAAACATGCGCTGCCCGGATACGCCATACGAAATGGGCGTCGCGGTAACGCTGTAGGTAACCGAGGGAGTCAACCCGTCGCCTGTAAAAGCAAAGGCATATCCAGCTTTGGTTCCGGAAGAAAGCACCTCGTCCAGTAAGCAGGCGTTCGTGGAATTTGCAGTGCAAGGGTTATTCCCACCTAATGCGATCAATGTCGTAGGAAATCCAACGCTCTGGTATGTGCTGGAATAGGTAATCAGCGCCGTATTGATGGTACGCACAGACTGTGCGGCCGAGGCTTCATTCGCCACCAGGCGCGACCGGAGATAATTCGGAACTGCGATGGCGGCCATGATTAAAATGATGGCCACGACGATCAGCAGCTCAATTAGGGAGAATCCGTCTTGTTTTCTTTTCATAAAATTTTCCCAAAAAAACATCCACCCAATCTTCTTGCCAACACTTGATTGCTTCTGGCCTAGTAAGGAGCACTCCTAAGGCCATTCCGCCCTCCGGACTGAATAGCTCAACCATTTGATTCTAAAATACTTAGCTTTGACTCTGGACCCTAGATAAACACCCCAGGGTGCTGATTGACATTAATCGTCGTTTCCATTATGGACTCTGACGAAAAACGGCGATTCTTGGAGCCTCGCACAAGTCCCAACGCCTCATTTGCACTGCTCGCCGACTAATGCTCGAACTCAGAGTCAGCGAATAGGGCACAAGATCCCAGAATCGACTCACTGCCTGTCCCGTTTCGGAAGGGATCGCAGAACAGACGGTAACTCCGCAACCAGGCGTTATATTCGGGCTTTGGTCGGAGATGCGCTCTGGTCCCAGATTGGGAATCTGATTGATTGCGCAAAAAAAAACAGAGCACGGGACCTTGATCCCGTGCTCTGTCGATTCCTTCTTCAGCCGGTTGCCCCGGTCGAAGACTAACCTTACTGAAGCGCCGGGCTAGCTGCCGTGGCGCCCGCACCTGTTGCGCTGTAACGGATCACACCAGACTGGTCAGAGAAGAACATGCGCTGACCGGTGGTGCCAACCGTGACAGGGGTGCCGGTGATGGAGTAGCCGACCGAAGGAGTGTTGCCGTCCGTGGTCAAAGCAAACACGTAGCCGCTCTTCGTGCCGCCTGCCAGAACTGCGTCAAGCAAGCAAGCGTTCGATGAGGTAGCCGTGCAGGGCGAAGGACCACCCAAAGACGCCAGCGTAGCCGGGAAACCATCGTTCGGATACGTGGACGAATACGTCACGGCGGAAGTATTGATCGTACGGATCGAACCAACCGCAGACGCTTCGTTGGCCGCCATGCGCGACCGGAGGAGGTTAGGAATTGCAATAGCCGCGATGATCAGAATGATCGCGACGACGATCAGCAACTCGATAAGTGAGAAACCCTTCTGCTTCTTCATTTCAACTATCTCCTTGAGAGTGTGAGAGTTTTTAGTGCCAGAGCACGCGGTACTATAAGGCAAGGGAGGTGCCATTCTGTCCGATTCGAGCAGCTAGCGTCGAAAATTAACTAAGATTTTTGTTTTCTGTACGTTACGAGAGAAACAGCATTCGATTAGGTCCTTCTCTCAGGCTGGAGGGCGATGGAAACCACCCCGAATTGACTCTTTTGGTCAGCTCCCAGAGACGGAAAATGGCAGTTTGCATTGGTGATGCCCCCACCTGGCCATGGCTAAATAGGATGACAACGCGTTCACTTTCTATAGGTTATGCTTCTTCGCGTAGTGCCGGAACGAGCGATAGCTGATCTTCAGGAGATCGGACGCCTTGGTGCGGACCCCATTGGATTTCTCAAGAGCTGCTTGCAGATACTTTCGCTCGGTTTCCGCAATCTCTTTCTCGAAGTCAAGCCCTTCCGCGGGAAAGGAGGGCTCACTTGTGGCCCCGCCTGTCGACGCACCTACGGACGAATACCCGGCGATACGGTCGGGAAGAACGCGCAAAGAGATCTCTCCCGTAGCCTCGAGCGCAACGGCTCGTTCCATGGTGTTCTCAAGCTCGCGCACATTTCCCGGCCAATCATACGTTTCGAGGCGGCGAACCGCTTCGGGCGAAAGCCCTTCAATAGGCTTCTCCATGGACTTTCGGAAAGTTTCCAGAAAATGGCGCGCCAGAAGAGGAATATCCTCGCGGCGTTCGCGCAAAGCAGGGAGTTGGATGGGAATTACGCTCAACCGATAGTACAAGTCCTCGCGAAAGCGGCCTTCGGCAATCTCCTTTTCAAACTCTTTGTTCGTGGCAGCAATAATACGAACGTCCACGTCAATCTCTTCAGTGCTGCCGATGGGCCGGACTTTGCCTTCCTGAAGAACGCGGTAAAGCTTCACCTGCATGGTCAAGCTCATGTTGCCAATCTCGTCCATAAAAAGCGTGCCACCATGGGCGGCCTGGAAGAGGCCTTGGCGATTCTCATTAGCGCCCGTGAATGCGCCTTTCATGTAGCCAAAGAGTTCGGATTCGAGCAGGGTCTCTGGAAAGGCGCCGCAGTTAATGGTGATAAAGGGAGCCTGAGCGCGAAGACTGTTTTCATGGATGGCGCGGGCTACCAACTCCTTCCCTGTGCCACTTTCGCCGGTGATCAGGACGCGGCTGGTTTGGGGTGCAATGGTTTGGATCAAGTCGAAGATGGCGCGCATCTTGGGGCTTTGGCCGATGATATTGTCGAGGCCCGTTAAGCGGCGAAGTTCGCGGCGAAGGTATCCGGCCTCTTTTTTCCACTTAAGGCTTTCAGCGACTTCCTTTACGGCGCGGCGCAGCTGGTCAACCAGCTCGTGGTCCTTAATGACGTAGCGATCCGCGCCGGAGTTGATGGCCGCGATGGCGGTTTCCACCGTGGGTACGCCGGTGATGAGCAGAAAAAAAGAGTTGGGAGAAATCTCTTTGGTGAATTTCAGGAGGTCGACGCCAGTAGCTCCAGGCATTCGGACATCCGAGATGATAATGTCAAAAATCTGCGATTCGAGCTTGCGCTTGGCGGCTTCGACGCTGTGGGCCACTTCAACGCGGTGACCCTCCTTGCGAAAGGTTATTTCCAGAAGCTCACAAATGGAGCGCTCGTCGTCCACGACAAGAATGTGGACCAACTCGTTGTGAGCTTCCTTAACCGCTGCTTTCGTTCCCTGCATAAGACCTCACACGGTTCGGGGCAATTCCACAATGAACTCCGCGCCGCGATCCTTCTCGGAGATCACACTGATTCTGCCGCTATGGGCCTGCACGATTTGATAGACGATGGAAAGTCCCAGGCCTGTTCCGCCCTCAAATCCGGACTGGAGGGGTTCGAAGATTTTTGCGCGCTGTTTGGCGTCGAGGCCGATGCCGGTATCGCGAAAAGCGATGCGCAGCCAGAAAGGCAGCAGCTCGATGCCGACGCTGAGCGTTCCGCCGCCGGGCATGGCGCGAAGAGCGTTATCGGAAAGATTCCAGAAAACCTGCTTGATCTTGTTTGCGTCCACACGCGCCCGCAGCGCGGCGCCGTTGTACGTACGGACGATCTGGTACTTATTCTCGATTTCGGGCTTCTTCTCGAGAAGCGTGAGCGTTTCATCCAGCAAGCCGCGGACGTCTGCTTCCTGAAATTCGTAGGTCTTCTCCCGTGAGTAATTCAAAAAATCGGTAATGATATGGTTCAAGCGCTCCGATTCACGGCTAACGATGTTGACCAGGTGCTTCTCGTCCTCCTCGAGTGGAACGAGGCGCGCCAGTTCCTTGACCGCGCCAGCCATGGCCGTCAGCGGCTGGCGAATTTCGTGGGCGATGGCGGCTGACAGCCGGCCCAACGCCGCCATACGATCCTTGGTCGCCACTTCTTGTTCGAGCCTCCGAAGCTCGGTCAAGTCTTGAAAATTGAAAACGTAGCCGCTGCGGGAGGAATTGCGTGTTCGAAGGGGGGAAACGGAAATGCCTAGATATCTCTGCTGGCCGTCCGGTGTTCGGAACTCAATCTCTCTGCGAACCACCGGACGGTCATTGGGACCCTTCAGTCCCGGAAGCCAAAAATCCTCGTCGATCTCGGGCAACTTACGTCCGCGAAGATCCACAAAGCGGTATCCTAGAATTTCTTCGCCGGTGCGATTCAGGAGAACAATTCTGCCTTCCAAGTCCGTGGTCAGCAGTCCGCCACGCATCGAGTGAATGATATCTTCGGTAAAATCCTGCAATTCGAGCAGCTCTTCGCGCTTTTCCTCGAGCTCGATTCCTTTGCGGCGAAGCGATTGCGCAAGTAGGCTGGACAGGTAGGCAACCGCGAGAAATCCAAAGAGATTGCTGAGAAACCAGACCCGCAGCCCCTCCGGAGTCGGAACAAGTAGGAAGGTACGGGGTATTTTCCCGGCAAAGGCCAGCGCGGTCATCCCGCCGAGGATCGACAAACACACCCCGGTGGTGATAAAAGCCGCGCGCCGCGAGAACAAGATGCTGGCCACAATGATGACCAACAGATAGAGGGATATGAAATAGCTTTCCTGCAGACCGGTGGTATAAACGAGCGCCGAAATTATGATTACGTCGGTGGCTACCTGCAATCCACCTTGCCACCTGGCGCCAGGCAGCCATCGGATCAACGCAATGTGCAGGACGCCGAGAGTGACCCAGATAAGTAAAAGGGGAAGAAAGGAGCGGTTCGCGCCAGAAGGAAGAACGTACTGCGGCCAGATAAGGTCGCATACAAGGATCAAGAGAATCGTCAGCAGGCGGACACGGGTCAGCCAGCCCAGCCATTCTCTTGTTGTCGTACTTTGATCCATGGATAGCCCGCGTTCCTGACCCCAGTATTCCCTGGGCATTCTTTAGTTTAGACAGAAATGGCGGAGGGCTGGGAGTTCCTTCCCTGCCCTCCGCCAATTGGATAACGCTGGCCGCGCCGGGCTGCGACTAGTGCATCTGGCTCAACTTGCCGATCAAGGAGAACAACGGCAAATACATGGAAATGACCACGCCGCCGACGACCACGCCGAGGAAAACGATCATGATGGGTTCCAGGGCGGTAAGGAGGTCTTTCACGGCAGCGTCCACTTCTTCTTCGTAGAAGTCCGCGATCTTCTGCAACATGGCATCCATCGCACCGGTCTGTTCGCCGACGCTGATCATCTGCGTGACCATGCCGGGGAATACATTCGAGTCCTTGAGAGGCTCTGTGAGCGATTTACCTTCTTCGAGGGACTTGCGGACTTGCTGCAAAGCCTTTTCGACGACCGCGTTTCCGGCGGTCCTGGCAGTAATGTCCAAACCTTCGAGGATAGGTACGCCGCTGGCTATCAGTGTTCCCAGGGTACGGGTAAACCGTGCTACAGCGATCTTCCGCATCAGGATGCCTATGACGGGCAAGCGCAGGATGGTCGCGTCAATGGCATAGCGCCCCTGTGCAGTACCGTACCAGACCTTTAATCCAAAAAGCATTGCTCCGAACGCAATCAAAGCGAGCAGGCCGAAGACGCTGCCGATCATGTTACTCATGCCGATGACGATCTTGGTCGGCAAAGGCAAATCGACACCGAGCCCGGCGAACAACGTCGCGAAAATCGGGACGACTTTCCATAACAGCAAGATGATGACGCCGCCGGCCACGGTCAAAACGCCGACGGGGTAAACCATGGCGGACTTAACAGCTCGCTGAAGCTTGACGTTCTTTTCGATGTAGGAAGAGAGCCGCTGTAAAATGGTGTCGAGAATACCGCCCGTTTCGCCGGCCTCCACCATGTTGACGTAGAGGGAGTCGAAGACTTTCGGGTACTGGCGCATGGCGGCCGAAAGTGTGGCGCCGCCTTCGACCGAACCGCGCGTTCCGGTCAGCACCTTTTGAAACATCTTGTTTTCCTGCTGGCTCGCGAGAATCTCCAAGCACTGCACGAGCGGCAAGCCTGCGTCAATCATAACCGAGAACTGCCGCGTGAAGATCGCCAGTTCCTTGGCGCTGACGCCAGAGCCGAAGGTCGGCAAGTTGAATTCCTTGCCCTTTTCGGACATCTTCGTCGGCGTGATCTGCTGGCGCCGAAGCAGGTTCTGGAGCTCCGCCTTGCTTGTAGCGGAAACTTCTCCGCTCACGTTTCCGCCGGAACGATTGGTTCCTTTGTATGTAAAGACCGGCATATACTTTTCCTCCTCGATCCTTCAAATCCACTAACCAAATCCATTGACTGCGGCCTGACGGCCTGAAAAATCTTTACCGCTTGTTCCCTACCGGCGTCTTGGAACTGGCGGGGCCACTGCCACCCGGCGAAGAAACGCCCCGGTTAATCATGTCCTGGAGCTCATCCGCATTGGACGAACGCGAAAGAGCCAAATCCAGCGTGATGAGCTTCGAGAAATATGCGTTCGCAAGGCCTTGGTTGAACGTCTGCATACCCGTTTGTCCGGTACCCGTCTGCATCGCGGAATAGATCTGGTGAATCTTGTCTTCGCGAACGAGGTTGCGGATGGCCGGAGTGGGAATGAGAACTTCCATGATCATCACGCGGCCGCGATTGTCGGCACGCGGGAGAAGCGCCTGACAAAGGATACCTTCCATAACCATGGAAAGCTGGGCTCGAATTTGCGGCTGCTGGTGGGACGGGAAGACGTCAATAATGCGGTTGATCGTGGAAGCCGCGGAATTGGTGTGCAGAGTGGCAAACGTCAAGTGGCCGGTTTCCGCGATACGCAGCGCCGATTCGATGGTTTCGAGGTCGCGCATTTCTCCGATGAGGACGACATCGGGGTCTTCACGGAGAGCGGCGCGGAGCGAATTCGCAAATGAGTGGGTGTCCGCGTGAACTTCGCGCTGATTCACCAGGCACTTTTTGTGGTTATGGAGGAACTCGATGGGGTCCTCAATGGTGATCATGTGCTCTTCGCGCTCGGCGTTAATCTTGTCGAGCATGGCAGCCAGGGTGGTCGATTTCCCCGAACCCGTCGGCCCGGTCACCAGCACGAGGCCGCGCGGTTTGTCGCACAGGCCTCTGACGACCGTCGGCAAACCTAACGCATCAAAGTTCTTAATTTCCCAGGGAATGGTACGAAAAACGGCGGCCACGGCGCCGCGCTGATTGAAGACGTTGCCGCGGAAGCGCGCCAGGTTCTTAAGACCGAACGAAAAGTCCAGCTCCAAGTTCTCTTCGAAACGGTGCTTTTGTGCGTCGGTCAGAACGCTATAGGCTAGAGATTTCGTATCGGCTGCCGTCAGGGGCGGCATATCCAGAGCCCGCAAATGTCCATGAACGCGAACACGGGGCGCGCTATTCGTGGTGATGTGGAGGTCGCTGCCTCCCATCTCGATCATCTTCTTGAGCAATTCGCTCAGGGTAATCCCGGCCATCTCTTCACCTTCTTCTTAGAGAACCGTCTCGCGCAAAACCTCTTCCAGCGTCGTCTGCCCTAAAGCAACTTTAACGAGTCCGCTGCGACGAAGAGTGATCATGCCTTGTTCAATCGCCTTCTTCTTCAGTTCCAAGGCGGAGGCTCCGACGAGGACCAATTCCCGCAGCTCGTCGTTAACTTCCATCACTTCATACAAACCTGTGCGGCCCTTGTACCCACCCTTGTTGCAGGTGTTGCATCCCTTGCCGTGATAGATTTTAGTCGTCTTGACCTCATCGGGGGAATACCCTGCATCGATGAGCGCCTGCTCCGGCAATTCCAACTCTTCTTTGCAATTCGAACAGATACGGCGCACGAGACGTTGCGCGCAAATAAGGTTCACAGAGGTGGCCACGAGGAAAGGCTCAATACCCATGTTCATCAAGCGGCTGATGGTGGACGGGGCATCGTTGGTGTGGAGGGTCGAGAGCACCAAGTGGCCCGTGAGCGCAGCTTTGACCGCGATTTCGGCCGTTTCAAAGTCGCGGATTTCGCCGACCAGAATGATGTTGGGGTCTTGGCGCAAGAAGGCGCGGAGGGCGGCCGCAAAGTTCAGGCCGATCTGTTCCTTCATTTGAACCTGGTTGATGCCGGCCAACTGGAATTCGACGGGGTCTTCGGCGGTCATGATGTTCGTGTCCACCGTGTTGAGGCGCGCGACCGAGGAATAGAGCGTGTTGGTTTTTCCCGAACCGGTCGGGCCGGTGACCAAGACCATGCCGTAAGGCTTTAGAATGTTGCGCTCGAATTTTTTCAGGGACTCCATCTCGAAACCCAGCTTGGTCATATCCAAGCGGAGGTTTTCTTTGTCGAGCAGCCGGAGGACGATTTTTTCGCCGTAAAGAGTCGGAACGGTGGAGACGCGGAAGTCGAGCTCCTTCTTCTTGCCGTCGGCCTTGTACTTGATCATGATGCGGCCGTCTTGCGGGAGGCGCTTTTCGGCGATGTCCAGCTTGGCCATGATTTTCAGGCGGCTGGTAATGGCGTCCTTCAGGCGGAGCGGCGGGGTCATGACCGTTTGGAGCTGACCGTCCACGCGGAACCTTACGCGCATTTCGAGCTCGTAAGGCTCGATGTGAATATCGCTGGCGCCTCGTTTGACTGAGTCCGTCAAAATCAGGTTCACCAATTTAATGATGGGCGCCTCTTCGGCGGCCTTTTCGAGCGTGGCGGTGTCGAGCTCGGCTTCTTCAGCGGCCAGCTCAAGTTCCTGGTCTTCGTCGACCAGGTCCTTCATCATTTTGCTCAGCTCTTCGGTGTTCTGTTCCGTGCCACCGTAGAATCGCGAAATAGCTTCACCGATGGCAGATTCGGAGGCCACGACGGGCTCGACGTTGAACCCAGTCATGAACTTGATGTCGTCCATCGCGAAGACGTTCGTGGGATCGGTCATCGCGATGGTGAGAACGGAACCAACGCGAGAAAGCGGGATTACCTGGTAACGCAGAGCGGTATCTTGCGGGATGAGCTTGATGACGTTGGGGTCGATTTCGTAATACTTTAGGTTGATGGAGGGAACACCGTACTGACGGGAGAGCACGCCGGTGATGTCATCGTCGGTGATGAAGCCCATCTTCGTCAGGCAGCTCCCCAGCTTGCCACCATTGGAGCGCTGAAATTCGAGCGCTTTCTGGAGCTGGTCCTGAGTGATCAGGCTTTCTTTAATAAGTATTTCGCCCAAACGGACGGACATCCGCAGCACTCCCTGCCGGTTTGCACCCAGAGTCAACATAGCAAACGGGGGCTGCAAAGGTGTGCGGAAATTAAAAAGAAGTTCTGAAATGGCTAATACCTGTCCACAGGGTCAGGTTTTTTGAACGAGGTACAGGTGCAGTTCTTGACTTGCCTCCGTGCGGTGGCTATCGTGCGAGATAGGGGCTTTTGTACCAAACCGTGCGACGACTAATTGTTGGAACTTGGGGCTGACAGAAGATGCCGGCTATTTCTGCGGACTCTGGGCTTCAGAGGCCGGGCTTACTTTGCGCGACGATTACGATGATCTTTTTGTGCCGCGCGCACGGCAGCGTGCGGCGCAATACGCTTGCGTGGGATGCTCGTGGACAAGTTTCTTTCCTGAAATGATGGTGGCCAAGGCATGAGTCGTCTCGATTCCAAACAGCGCTGGAGCTTGGTCATAGGCGGGAGTCTGCTCACGCTACTGCTCGCGGCTGTTTTTACTTTTGGCTCGCTGGAAGTTCCTTTTGAACCCAAGAGCTGGCGCACGTTGATGCCCTTGTATGCCGTCTCGAGTTTTATTACGGCTGCGCTTCTGGTCTTCGGTCTCATTCTCGGTCGCACGGTTCTTCGCTTGTGGGCAGAAACCAGCCGCGAACAGCTTGGGGCACGTTTCAAAACGAAAATGGTCGTGGGAGCAATGGCCATCTCCCTGTTGCCAATTATCTTCATGTTTATCGTGAGCTACTCGCTGATCAACCGCACTTTGTTGCGATGGTTTCCCCGCCCGCTGGAAATCGCCTCGGAGAAAACGCAAGAGTTGATGAACGATTTTGGCCGCGGGCAGTTGCCGCGCCTTCGACGGCTAGCGATGGAGGTTCAAGAGGACACCTCGCCGTCGGTTGAAGAGAAACTGCAGCACGCGTTTTCAAAAGGCGCTGACGCGGTATGGATTTTGGATCAGGCCGAGAATACCACACGCGGAGGAGTGGTCTGCGAGGACCAGCCTGAAGACCGACGCGGCACGATTTGCGCGCAGCTCGGTGTCTTGGGTAAGCCTATACAAGTTCTTCCGAGCGGTATCGAGGTGTGGGCAGCCGGCGGTAAGGATTATTTTGCAGTACGCGTTCCTGCGTTTCAGAGAGGCCACCCCGCTGGGTATACCGTTGCGGCGTACCGTACGAGCCCGAATTTCCTTTCTCGCATCACGGAAATTCAGTCTCAGACGCGCGAATATAATCAGGAGAAGCAGGATCTTAGGGCACTGAAGCGCCAGATGTTGCTCATCCTATTGCTGTTCACCATGCTGCTGCTTTCCGCGGTGATGTGGGTAGCGCTCTTTCTCGCGAAGCAAGTCACAATCCCTATTCAAGCTCTTGCGGAGGGCACGCGCGAAATTTCTGCGGGGAATTTCGATTATCAGGTTCCTGAACAGGCGCAGGACGAACTTGGAGTTCTGGTGCGTTCTTTCAACACCATGACGACGCAGTTGCGCGACAACCGTTCGCAGATCGATCAGTTCACGCGAAATTTGCAACAAGCGGTCCAGGAACTGGAGCGGCGGCGGCAACTGATGGAAACGGTTCTGGAGAACATTCCGACGGGCGTCATATCGCTCGACGCCAACGGCGCCATTCTTCGTGCAAATACCGCCGTGACACGAATGTTTGGCGGCGACGCGCGGAACGCGCAATCCCTTGACGAACTTCTCGGTCCGGAGGCTTCGCGCGTCCTGCAACTTCTGATGCGGCGCTCCCTGCGGATGGGGGTTGTCTCGCGCGAAATTGAAACAGTGGTTTCTGGCCGCGTCCTGCACCTTGCCGTAACTGCTAGTTCTCTGGGACCGCGCCGCGCCAACTCTGGCTATGTTCTGGTCCTTGACGACCTCACTGAAATGCTGCGTGCGCAAAAGTCTGCCGCGTGGCAGGAAGTCGCGCGCCGCATCGCCCACGAGATTAAGAATCCGCTGACTCCGATTCAGCTTTCTTCACAGAGATTGTCGCGCTTTCTCGAACGGCGCGATGCCGCTGAATCCAAAGCTCCGCGCGACCTCGAACTAACGAAGCTCGTGCACGAGTGTTCGCGATTGATCGAGCGGGAAGTCTCGACGCTTGCGGCGCTCGTGAATGAATTCTCTCAATTCGTCCGTTTCCCCACCGCTAAGCTCACGGCTACGAACGCCAACACGATAGTGCACGAGGCGGTAGAGGTGTTTTCCGGACGACTCGATGGGATCACGCTTAAGACCACTCTGGGAGATAATCTGCCGCCAGTTCGCGCCGATGGCGGCCTGCTCCGCAGTGTTGTGGTCAATTTGATTGACAACGCCGCGGAAGCCCTGGAGAACTCAACCTTCCGGGAAATTCTGATTTCCACTTGCGCGCACCCCGATGCCGAAACGGTCGAGATTTGTGTATCTGATACCGGACACGGCATCTCGCCGCAAGACAAAGACAAGCTTTTTCTCCCGCACTTTTCGACGAAGAATCGCGGAACTGGCCTTGGCTTGGCAATCGCGGCGCGCATTGTCGCTGAGCACGGTGGGAGCATTCATGTGGAGGACAACCAGCCGGTAGGTTCCCGTTTTCTTGTGGAGCTTCCCGCCGCGGAGCTCACGCCTGCAGGCGTCACCGAACACAACGGAACGGAATCCACTCGATGACTGCCAAGCCGCACCTGCTGGTCGTCGACGACGAAGCCGGCATTCGCGAATCGCTTTCGTCAATCCTCAAAGACGAAGGCTATCACGTGGAGGCGGTTGCCACCGCCGAGGAGGCGCTGCAGCGCGCCGCTTCGGGGGATCTGGAAGTCATTCTTCTCGATGTCTGGCTGCCGGGAATCGACGGGTTGGACGCTCTTAGCCGGCTTCAAGCTATTCCGCGTGCGCCGGCCGTCATTATGATTTCGGGCCACGGGACGATCGAGACCGCCGTGCGCGCCACAAAATTGGGGGCTTTCGATTTCATCGAGAAGCCGCTTTCGCTCGAGAAAATTATTGTGCTCGTGCGCAACGCTGTCCAACAGCGGAGACTGCAGGAAGAGAATCAGCTTCTTCGCAGCGAACTCGGCCATCGCTATCAGGTGATCGGGGACAGCGTGCCCATGAAGGCGCTGCGCCAGCAAATCGCCGTCACTGCGCCTACCAACGGCCGCGTGCTTATCTACGGCGAAAGCGGCACGGGCAAAGAACTGGTCTCGCACGCTCTTCACGCCGCTAGTCTTCGAAGCAAAGGGCCATTCGTTGAAGTAAATTGCGCGGCCATCCCGGAAGAGCTCATCGAGTCGGAGCTTTTCGGGCACATCAAGGGGAGTTTCACCGGCGCCACCGAAGACAAGGTCGGAAAATTTCAAAAGGCAGATGGCGGCACGCTCTTCCTGGACGAGATCGGCGATATGAGCCTCCGGACGCAATCCAAAGTGCTGCGTGTTCTCGAAGAACAGCGATTCGAGCCCGTGGGTTCCAGCCAGACCATTACCGTTGATGCGCGCGTGATCGCAGCTACAAATAAAAACCTTGAACAGGAGATTACTCGTGGCGCATTTCGTCAGGATCTTTTCTATCGTCTAAATGTAATTCCCTTCTTTGTACCGCCGCTTCGAGAGCGCCAGCAAGACATTCCCACGCTTGCGCGTTATTTTCTGGATGAGTTCAGCGCAGGCTACGGCAAGAAGACACGCGAACTGAGCGCACCGGCCATGGAAATTCTGGTGCGCTATCCTTGGCCAGGGAATGTGCGCGAACTGCGCAATCTCGTGGAGCGACTGGTGATTGTATGCCCGCAGGCACGTATCGAGCCTCATCACTTGCCTCCCGAGCTTTTCCGCGGGGCGGCACAGAGCCCCGAACATCCTTACTCGACGCTGCACGAAGCGCGCAGCGCTTACGAACGCGAATTTATTTTGCGAAAATTGCAGGAACACCGCTGGAACATGACGCAGACCGCGTCCGCTCTGGGCCTCGAACGCAGCCACCTCTACCGCAAGATGAAATCTTTAGGTATTGCCGCGCCAGACTGAAGTGTCAGTAGGTGACGCCACCGCTTTCAGCCATCTTGTGGACCAAAATCGTCATTCGCCTCAGCGCTCTTCTCCAACGCTTCAAGCTGCGCGTGCCAATCCAACTCCTGCACACGTTGCGGATTCTCGCGCCAGTCTGGAATTACTTTCACGAACAGTCCCAGATAAATCTTTTTATCGAACAGCTCTTCAAGCTCTTTGCGCGCTTGCGTGCCGATTTTCTTGAGCATCTCGCCTTTGCGCCCAATCAGAATCTTTTTCTGCGAGTCTCGCTCTACGTTCATCGTCGCTTCGATACGGAGCAATTTGGGAAGGTCTTCATACTTCTCAACTTTCACGGAGAGCGCGTACGGCACTTCGTGATACATGGACTGGATCGCCTTTTCTCGCACGATTTCCGCTGCGAGGAAGCGTTCCGGTTGGTCGGTCACCTGGTCTTCGGGAAAGTACGGCTCGCCTACGGGAAGTAATCGCAAAATCTCGTTGAGCAGGTCGTCGCAGCCGTTGCCCTTAAGAGCCGAGATCGGCACGATGGCTGCGAATTCGAATGCTTTGTGGTATGCCTCGATCAGGGGCAGTAGCTTCTCCTTCGGAAGACCGTCAACTTTGTTTAACGCCAGAATGGTTTTACCGCGGAATCGCTTGGCACGATCGAGGAGGAAGTCGTCCGCATGAGGCTGGGTGCGGCTGGCGTCGACCATAAGCAACAGAACGTCGATGCCTTCGAGGGCGGCAGCCACTTCATGCATCATTTGACGCCCAAGGGCCGAGTGCGGCGAATGCAGCCCCGGCGTATCGATAAAAACGATTTGCCCTTCGGGGCGCGTTACGATCCCCTGGATTCGATTGCGCGTTGTTTGCGGCTTTGAAGTGACAATCGCCACTTTTTGCCCAACTAAGCGGTTCAAGAGTGTTGACTTGCCGGCGTTCGGCCGCCCCACGATGGCAACGAACCCGGACCGGTACTTTTCCTTGGGCCCGCTGTTTTCTTCGACTCCTCCGCTTTTCTCTGTGGTCTCCGCAGCCCCTGCGGTCTCTCCGTAATGTCTTCTCTTTGGCATGCTGCTACTTTACCACTGGCAACTCCAGCGTGCCCTGATGTTCCGCGTCATGGACCAGAGTGAGGTGCGCCGTCTTCGCATCCTTCGCGGTTTCCAAGGCCACAACTCCGCCGCTGTTGTAATTCTTCTCCGCGCCCGGACTGTTCGGGCAATGCACAAAGAGCCGCAAACGGCTTCCTTTCGCGATGCGCCTGGAGAAAAATGTAAAATTGTCGAAGACGTATTTCTCCACCTTTCCCGGGGTGACAAGCTTCTCCTGCCTTAGCGATTCGCGATAACGCGCTCGCATGGTCGCACCGGTCAGATAAACGGAATCGCCGCCCGGCAATACCTCATAGACATCTGCTTCGAGGTCCGTGTCCGGAACATCCATTGCCAGCCACACACTCAATTTCAAGAAGCCCGTTATCTCCGTGGGCTCGCCAAAGGGCTCGCTATGGTAGATCGCTCCGTTTCCATAAGTGTTCAGCACCGCCCGCTGAGAGGTTAGGCCAGCCGGATCATCGTCGAGTTCCGCATCCCCCGGCCGCGTATCAAGTGGATCATACGTCCATTTGTCTGTGCTGGCGCCTGAAGCGGCCTTCTCTGTGAGCGCCCCTGACTGAAACACGCTATCTGCTTTCCCGTTTGAATCGAGATAGAGTGTGCGTTTCTCGTTCGAGATGGTTTCCAGACTGTCCGCGTACTTCCAATTCTCCGCACCGGCTCCCACAACGTAGTACGCCACGCGCTTCTTCAGAAACTCGGGCTTCTTCCCGGTCTTCATCGTCCAGTCGTACCACTCGGTGTGCAGCTCATTCAAATCCAAAAGGCTGGCTTCGCCGAACTTCAAACCGGCGACTTCGCGGCGAGGAGTCCTTGTTCCTGCGTGATCCCACGGACCAATAATTAAATAATGATTTTGCTTTGCTTCCGCGGTCCCGTACTGCATGTCGCGCTTGTAGTACGTAAAAGCTCCGGGCTGGTCGCCATCGTAATGGCCGGTGATCGTCAGGATGGGAAACCGGATGCGTTCGTATTGTTCCGGAGTCGGCACCATGGAGTCGTAGTAAGCGTCCGGAACTGGATGCTGCACCCACTTCTGAAAGACGGCTGAGGGATTTCCCGCGACGCGATCGAATTCTTTAAACGCCAGATGGCCATCGTAGTATTCGCGGGACTTCGTTCCCCAAAAAGCAGCAGCACCGAAAAGGTTTGCGTTGCTGGTGACTCCGCTCGTAAACGTGAGCCACTGCTCGACGTAAGTTGCGAAAATGTTGTACTGAAACGGAAAATCTACCCCGGGATGAGCCGCAGCAGCAGGGACAATGGTTGCGAGATGCGGCGGGAACTCTTTGAGGACTGTCCATTGATCAAATCCCGCATAAGAGCCGCCCCACATGGTCACTTTCCCATTGCAATACGATTGCTTCGCGAGCCATTCGACGACGTCATAGCCATCCTTTCCTTCATTCACGAACGGCTCGAAGGCCCCGCCGGAATTGCCGCGGCCGCGCACGTCCACCAGTGCGTAAACGTATCCATGTTGCGCAAAATACATCGCCCGATCCGTGTAGCTGTCACCGATGTACGGCGTGAAAGTGAAAATGACGGGGAGCGGATCCTTCTGGGCGTGCGGTTGAAAAATCGTGGCGTTGAGCGTTACGCCATCGCGCATGGGTATCTTCACTGCCCAGCGCAAGTCGGGGACCGGAGTAACCGATGCTCCCGCCTCGCGCGCCATGCTTTGATTCGCAGTGGTGCACAAACACAGCGCCGCAAGCAGAATCATTCGATGCACAATCTGAATTCTTCTCATCCAACTCTCCCCCGCCGAAGCTCCGGCCAACATTTCGAGCACAATCGTTCGAGCACACGCATGGTATCGCGTAAGTGAAGGATTTCCTACAAGGAGAAACAAATGTTTCTACGAAAAAAAAACGCCCGCGATTTACGTAGAGGCTTTGGCAGGTGCTACTGCCACTCGTTTGCGAATCCTGAGCCGCAGCACTTTTCTTTGGTTCGCTTCCAACACTTCGAAGCGGTAGCCTTCCAAATCGATTTTGTCGCCGGGCGCAGGAACTTTGCCTGAAACATGGCTCAGCAATCCTGCGATGGTTGTAACCGTCTCATCCGCGTCCTTGCCGAAGTTTACGCCCAGTAATTCCTCAACGTCGCGAATGGCCATGCTGCCACGCATGACCAGCCCACCGTCTGCCTCGCGGATTACGTCCGGCGCAGGCGGTTTTCCGCCGTTCCATCTTTCGCCAACAATTTCTTCGACGAGATCTTCGACGGTCGCAATTCCGGCCACCGATCCATGCTCATCGATGATCACGGCGAGCGGCTGGCCCTTCTGGCGCATTTCGCGCAGCAGTTCTGAACCGGCCTTTGTCTCTGGCATGAAAAGGACGGGGCGCACCAACTCGCGCACTTTTCGCTTCGGCAAATCCTGATCGGCGATGTGCAGTAGGTCCTGCGCGTGGACTACTCCAAAAATATCGTCCAGCGACTTTTCGTACACCGGCATCTTCGAGAATTTCTCCTCGACAAACTTTGCGTGGAGTTCCTCAAGCGTGGCGTCTGCCGCGATCGCGACAATGTCGGGCCGAGGCGTCATCACCTCGCGCACCCGCTTGTCGCTGAATTCCACGACTTGTTCGATGAGGTCCGCCTGATCCGCCGCGATGATGCCTTCTTCTTCCGCCGCGTCCACCAGCGCCTCGATGCGCTCTTCCGTTCGCTGCTCTTGCGTCATCTCCGGCTCTTGTTCCGAGATCCGCGCCAGAGACTCCGCGCCTTCGAGGAACACGCGTACCGGCCACACAATCCACATGGCCGCCCGGACGAACGGCAACAACGGCAACAGCCAGCGGCCCGTTGTGCGGTACAGCAGCATGTCGGGGATGAAGTGCATCGCGATCACGACTTCGAGCGTCAGGAACACACAAAATTCGATGAGCGATTCCCACGTGCCCGTTACGAAGTAGAACACACCGCGTGTTGTCTCGAGGACCAGAAAGGCCAGCCAGAAGTGGCCCAAGATGCGAAATGTACGGCCGCCACTGCGCCGCTTGATGCGCAGCTTAGGCTCGATTTCCGCTTCAAAGATTTCCAGATGTTCGTGGACGCGGCCAGTGTTCATGCGCCCGAGCTCGCGGTAGATCAGCGTCAGGTAGGAAAAAATGGGCAGTCCAAAGGCGAGCAGGACGACGCCCAGAACGTAGACCCATCTAAACGTGTTCATGCCAGCCCGAATCTTCGCCGCATTTTTTGCTCGATGCGGTCCATCTCGCCGCCGTCGGTTTCGTGGTCATAGCCCAGCAGATGCAGGACACCGTGCAGGATCAGCACACGCAACTCATTACTCAAACTTCTTCCATTTCTTTTCGCGTAACGCCGTGCCGTCTCCGGCGCAATGGCGATGTCCCCTAAATGCTTCTCCGCCTTCCCAGATTCTGGTTTTCTTCGGCTCTTCTCCGCACCCTCTGTGAGCTCTGCGCACTCTGTGTAAATCCTTTTCCCTCGGCGAACCGAAGTCTCTCCCTTTATCTCCGCCGGGAAAGACAAAACATCCGTGGGCCCTCTCTTCTTGCGAAAGGTCTCATTCATTCGTGCGATTTCGGCCTCGCTTACCAGGCAAACCGTGACGTCCGAATCTCCCAAATTCATTTCGTTCTCTACGCGACGTAAGAACGTTTCGAGAGGCCGCCGCGCGACGCGGACCGCACGCTGGCGGTTCAGAATCATGCTCGCTGGGTTTCTCTATTGGGATCTTTCCCGGTCTCCGCGGCAGCAGTTCCCGGCTTGCCGTTCGCCGCGCTACTACCTGCAGCGCTTCCCGCACTCACGCCGCGCGGAGGATGCACTATGTCGTATTCTTCATAGGCGCGAATGATCTGCTGCACCAGATTGTGCCTGACCACATCTTTCTCGCCGAACTGCACTACGCCAATCCCTTCGATCTTTCCGCACACTTCCAGCGCTTCGATCAAGCCGGACTTTTTCCCTTGGGGCAAATCAATCTGCGTCGTGTCTCCGGTGATGACCGCTTTCGAATTGAATCCTAGCCTCGTCAAAAACATCTTCATCTGCTCGCTGGTGGTGTTCTGGGCTTCGTCGAGAATCACAAACGAATCGTTCAAAGTCCGCCCGCGCATGAACGCCAGCGGCGCAACCTCGATAATTCCCTTCTCGAGGAATCTCTCCAGCTTGTCCGCATCGAGCATGTCGTACAGCGCGTCGTACAGCGGCCGCATATAAGGATCGATCTTCTGTTGCAGCGTGCCAGGCAAAAAGCCCAGCCGTTCGCCCGCTTCCACCGCAGGCCTCGCCAAAATGATGCGGTTCACTTGCTTCGTGAGCAGCGCGCTCACGGCCATCGCTACCGCGATGTACGTCTTCCCCGTTCCGCCTGGCCCGATGCCGAACATCATGTCGTGCTTCTCGATCTCTTCCATGTACCGCTTCTGGCTGGCGTTTTTCGGAGTAACCTGTTTCTTCCCAAACGAGCGCGCCCGCGCCGGCTCAAACATCCCTCGCGGCGATTCGTGCGGTTCTTCTGTCGCCACGCGCATGAGTGACTTCACTTCCGTGCTCGAAAGCGACTTTCCGTGGCGCGTGAGGTGGTTGTATTCCTCCACGATTTTGACGGCCTGGTCGACGCTTTCCTGATCGCCTTCGATGGTTAGCCGCGTGTCGTGCAGATGCGTGCGCACGTGCAGCGAATCCTCCAGCAAACGCACATTCTCGTCGAGCGTGCCGAAGAACGGTTCAATTTTTCCGGATATGTGAACGGTACGTCGCATCCAAGTGGAAGGTCTGCCTGCTAAGGAAACCGAGTGGCCGATGGGATTCCTCCTCGCGATCGGTGACCGTGCAACAGTCAACTCAGGAAGAAACTGCTTACACCCTAACGCACCCCTGCCTTATGGTCAAGTTACGCGCTCGTTACAATCCTGTTGCTCCCAGGCCTCTCTGGCGATGGATCTAGGCATCTAAGTTTCTGTGATTCAAATTTTTCGGCACGCACTGGCGTGCCGCTGCGTACCCGCTCGTAACCTGTACTCTGGTACGAACGCGCTATGGCACTAGACCCCTCGTAACGAGAAGATGCCAATCGACGCTGGTACAGAAGAGTAGCTGATAGTTCTAATCACTGAGGGGTGAGTAGAAAAAACATGAGACACAAACTCTTGGTTCTAGGCACTTTCGCAGGATTGGCCGTCACTCTGCCTACTTTGGCGGCAGAGAACTCTGGTTCCGCTACTGCTCCGGCTCCTGGCGCGCTTCGCGGCACAGTGGTATGCCGCGGCGTTGAAAATGTTCCCGTGACCGCCGACGCCGAGCAGGGTCTTCCTATGCAACTGGTCGCACGCCTAAATTGTGGCGATGAAGTGGCCGTTCTCTCGGACTCCGAAGGCTACACCGTGAATATCCGCACAGCCGACGGCAGGGATGGCTATGTCGCGCGGATGTACCTGTCGGAGCAGCCTGCGAACTCTGCAAAGGATCGCCGCGCGGTCGAAGCGGTAATCGATAACGGTATTGCGCGCTGGCAATCGGGCGCTCCGGGCAGCGACCAGTTCTTCAGCGGCGGCTCGGTCGTCGAATCGCTGACGGCAAACGGAATCACTGTCCAGGTTTCTTTGCAGGACACAGGCTGGAAGCTGCGCGCGACCGTTGCTATTGCCAACGAAGGCGCTCAGCCAGTCCACTACAACCCCGCGGGCTTTACGCTGGACGAGTTGAAGCCCCGTCTCCGTACGCTTGCCTATCAGAATCCTAAAGAACTCGCCAAGGCGCTAACTCATCAGGTTTATTGGACGAACGCGAGCGCGACGGCCCCGGTATCGGCAACTTATATGAACGCCGCCTACAAGACTTCGGCGTACGTCCCCGCCACGCCGAACTATCTGGCCGATGTTGCTCAACAGGTGCAATCCGCGGTGCTCGTACAAGGGAACGTCGGGCCGAAGGAGAAAGCTTCCGGTGTCGTGTGGTTCGAGCGCGACAAGAGCCCGCAGCAACTTAACTTGAGGATCTTCGTAGGCGATCAGATCTTCGAATTCCCGCTTTCCTTCCCTCAACACTAAACAACAAAGAGGCAGCACCGCGCCCAGCGCAGGTTCACCCCAGCGTGGGCAGCAAGGCGCGAGAGCAACCCCTGCCCCGGCACTCCACCACGCCTCGGAGTCCGGGGCTTATTCTTGCTGCCAGCTCTTCACTGAGTCTTTCTAACGGCCGCATGCATTACACCATTTTGTTACCGTTGACTCGTCAGAATCTGGCGAGTATCTTCCCTCGGTAGTAAAAGCCCATCTCCGGAGGGACAAGAAATGGACGCGATATCACGGAGGAAATTCTTCGGATTCGGACTTGGGGCAGCGGCCGCAGCGGGAATAGCTCCTCTCGGCCTAACCCTGCCTGCGCATGCAGCCCCAACCGACCCCGCCAGCCAACCGGACAATGCCACTGCCTTTTTTGGATCCATCGACAAAGCGCTCGACTTCCAAAACACCATGATGGACGCCTACGCCACAGACAGCACAGTGCGCCTGACCCAGAGTTACGCCGACCAGTCCGGCCTCGAATCAACAGCCTTCACCTACGACAACGCCGTCTCCATCCACGCCTACCTACTGAATGGAAGCCGCGACTCGCTCGCTCGCGCTGAGGTACTGGGCCAAGGCCTTATCTACGCCCAAGCAACCAACTTCCCTTTCAACGACGGCCGATTTGCGCAAGCCTATTTCGTCAACACCGCCTCATCCAGCGGCGCCTTCATTACTCCCGCGGCCTTTCCTTTCTTTTTCTACACGAGCGCGGTCGGCGACCAGTCGTGGGCAGGCATGGCGCTGGCGCAGCTCTATCGCCGCACCCGCGACAGCAGCTATCTCGCTGCGGCTCTCAAGGTCGCAAACTGGATCGTCACCAATACCTTCAACACACTGGGACCCGGCGGCTACTCCTTCGGCACCAACATCAACCCGTTCAACCAGTCCGTTCCCTCCACCAACGGCAAGTCCACGGAACACAACATCGACACCTACGCGTTCTTCACCATGCTCGATCAGCTCACAAATCACGGCGCCGCCAATAATGGCACGTCCTGGAAGGACCTCGCCGCGCACGCCCTCAGCTTCGTGACCGCCATGTACAACGCCGCGGGCGGCTATTTCTTTACCGGAACGCTCGGTGACCAGATCACGGTCAACCCCTCTCCGATCCCCGAGGATTGTCAGACCTGGTCCTATCTCGCCCTGCTCGACAATCGCTTCAAGCACACCATCGACTGGGCTATCGCCAATCTGCAAGCCACCGATACCGCTGCGTCTCTCAACAGCAACCTCACCGGAAGCGAATCTTTCTCCGGCATGGTCTTCGACACCGCCAGCCTCGCCCCGACCATCCCCGGCTCCGATCCCAATGCCGTCTGGCTCGAAGGAACCTCGCACACCATCGCCGCGCTCATCGCGCGTTCCATTGCTGGCGCAGATAACGTGCGTGACCGCGTCCAGGACCTGCGAACCGCAGTAGAGTTTGTGGATACCTGCGAGAACGCGCAAGCACAACTGGGCGCAGGACAAACCGTCAACGGCGCCGCCATTCCGCTCGGCCAAGGTCTCGTCGCCTCCACCAGCCAAATGGACACCGGCTTCGGCTTCACCTACGGTCCCTCAAAACACATCGGCGCGACAGGTTGGTACCTAATTGCCGCCCGCGGCGGCAACCCATTCCAGCTAGGCGACCTAACCTTTGGTCTGTAGAAAACAGGAAAGTACGATAAGTGGCGGGTACACACTACTCACTTTTCTTCCTCAATCCGCGGGCGCGGCGCGCGTCTTGGCCCATTGACGGATGGATTCGACTTCTTCGGCGCGAGTGACGCTGAGCGGGTGCGTCGCGCGAATCTCAGCTAGAAGAATCTCTGTCGTGAGTTCTTGCTTTTGGGCAAACGCCGTGTACAACCCCGCGACAATCGCTTGCTCGATTTCCGCTCCGGAAAAACCTTCGCTTCCCGCACCCAGCTTCGCCAGATCAAATCTCGATACTTCGCGCCCGCGCTTTTTCAAATGCAATTCGAAGAGCGCGGCGCGAACCTCGGCATTCGGCAAATCCACAAAGAAAATCTCGTCGAACCGGCCCTTGCGCATCATTTCTGGTGGCAATACCGTGATGTTATTCGACGTCGCCGCCAAAAATACACCGCTCTCTCTGTCCTGCATCCACGTCAGAAGCGTTGCCAGCAGCCGCTGCGACAAGCCTGCGTCCGCGTCCCCGCGCGAACCTGCCGACGCAAACGCTTTCTCGATCTCATCGATCCACAGGACCATCGGCGCTAGTTTCTGCGCCAGTTCGAGCGCTTTGTGCAGCTTCTTCTCGCTCTCGCCCACAAACTTGTCGTACAAGGCTCCCGCGTCCAGCCGCGCCAGCTCAAATCCCCATTCGCCAGCCACCGCGCGCGCCGCAAGGCTCTTGCCGCATCCTTGCACGCCTGTGATCAGGATTCCCTTCGGCGGTACCAAGCCAAAACGCTGTCCTTCCGGCGTCAACGCACTCTTGCGTTTCGCAATCCATTCGCGCAAACGCTTTAACCCCGACACATCGCTAAACGATGTGTCGCGCCGCACCGTCTCAATCAATCCGTCGCTCTTCAGCGCTTGACGCTTGGCCTCCAACACGTCATCCAGCAAACCAGCATCCGCGCGTCCACGAGCAAGGATGCACATCCGCAGCGTGCGCATGGCCTCTTCCTCGGAAAGCCCCGCAAGGTTACGCGCGGCCTGACCGACTCCCGCCAAGTCCAACGACACGGGGATGTTTTGTTCTCGACTTATTTCTGCGACCACCCGTTTCACGCCCGGCAGCAACTCCTCCGCCGTTGGCAGTCCTAATTGAAATGGCGCCGCTTCGGCCGCGAGCTCCGCCGGCAATTGCATCGAAGCTGCTGAAATGACGATTGCCCTCCGCACTGTTCGGAACTTCTCCGCCAAGTCCCGCAAGCGGCGGCAAATGCGGTCGTTGTCGCAATACCTTCCGAAATCCTTTAGCAAGAAGATGGCGTCGCCTTGAATCAAAGGAATATTCGCCAGCGCCTGTTCCGGCTGTTCCGTGTTGTAAATCGCCGCACCATGGTATTTCGCCAGACCCGCCGTAACGCTCCACTCATAAAAGGGCACGCCCAATTCCATCGCCACATCGAACAGCATCTGCTCGAAGCGCTCCTCTTCGGGCGTCTCGACGGTGATGATGGGATGCCGCGAATTCACCAGCAGCCGCAGTTCGTCGTGCTTGTTCGGTCTTGCCATCGCGCCCGCTCTGCTCGCTTGATCTACTAACACTCTCCCACTCCCATACTCTGCCCCGAGACCAACTCATCCTGCCGTCTCATCCCCCGTTTCCCTATTGACAGAAAGTTACTTCTCACGTATAGTACGCCTTGGACATTATTCTGCCTTGTCCTGTAGCGCCGGCATCTTGCCGGCGTTTTTTGCTTTCTGGGGACCCCTGTTACCCTAACTCTTTTATTCGCAACACATACGAAACGGACTGCAGCCACCGCTGGTTCACGCGAGCAAGCCATTTAGAATCAACAGCTCCAAACCCTCCCGTAAGTGTTGCTTCTAAAAGACTTACAGAAAACTTAACCCTCTTAGAATCAACACCTGCAAAAAAACACGGGGGGAGGGTGCCAGTTATGGTTAAACACCCTAGCCGTCGGCCGTCTCTCTGACAAGCCGCGCCCCGCCAACGCGGCAGGTAGCCTCAACGCCTTCAACCCGTTTGACAAAGCTCGGTGCCTCGTTTAACGTTAAATGTTTGAGCGATACCTAAAAGGAGCAATAGATGGCCCAGGGACAGGCTACCAAAATCAAGAAGAAGAAAAAGTCGGTTTTAAAGCGTGCGGCGCAATCTCGTCAACGCGCCGATGTGAATCGCGCTAACCGCACCCGGGTCCGGACTTTGATGAGGCGCTTGCGCACCGCGATTAGCGCAGGGGACCCCACCGCCGCCGGCAATCTTCTTCACCCGACGATGTCCGCGATCGACCAGGCCATCACCAAGGGCGTGCTGCACGAAAACACCGGCAACCGTTATAAGTCGCGCCTTACGCTCGCCTTCAATGGCGTCGCTGAAAAAACCGCCAAGTAAAGTTCTGAAGCATTTCTCTGTAGGGGCGGGCCTCGGCCCGCCCTTCTTGTTTTCTGCATAGATTCGAGTCCTAGAACGTCCAGCGTTGCCCTTCAATTCACGGTCATATAACTGCAATGCAACCTCGTTGTAATGCGCGCGGGTCACGCTCTCCCCGCCCATTCGGGCGCTCACCACGATCATTCGACAGAGGAGAATGCATGCCATTGAAGAAAACGGTCTCGAAATGCTTTCATGTGTTTCGAGCAGCTTTGTTTGCGCTAACTGTGGTTCAGTTCAGCTTAGGAGGACCGCTCGCCGGCTCTCTCCAGGCGCACGATCATGACAACGGTGGCACGGACACCCCCATCAAGCACGTCATCGTGCTGATCGGCGAGAATCGCACCTTCGATCATCTGTTTGCGACGTACGTCCCCAAGGGCGGCGAATCCGTCAAGAACCTGCTATTTGAGGGCATCATCAACGCGGATGGCACTGCTGGCCCACACTTCTCGAAAGCAGCTCAATTCCAGGCGGTTGCCCCTTTCAAGACGAGCTACTACATCAGTCTCGATAACGGCGGCAAGGCACCTTACACCACGCTGCCATCGCCGACGCTGAACTTCTCGCCCAGCCCCGACGCCTCAATCGTCGGTGTTGCCACAGAGCCACCTCCTTTTCCTCCAGCCACTCCGTCCTTCATTTTGGCGGCCATCGAGCCGTCTCTGGAAACCGCCGATCTGCCGCTGCTGACGACCGGCGCTTCCGGTCAGAACAATACGTTCGTACTCACCCCCGTTCCCGACTACGATACGCGCGTGACGAATTTCAACAGCCTGCCGAACGGACCGTTTCCGCTGAAAGGCACGAGCCTGCCCTACGATTCCTACACGGGAGATACGACGCACCGGCTCTTCGAGATGTGGCAACAATCGGACTGCAACCTCAGGAACGCCACACGGAGCAATCCATCGGGATGCTTGAGCGACCTCTACCCGTTCGTCATCACCAACTACACGAATCAGCTCGACGAATTTGACACTCCCCCGGCTATAGACGACAACGGCGGCGGCAATTCCATGGCTTTCTATAACATGCAGGCCGGAGACGTACCGGTCCTGAAGGCGCTCGCCGATGAGTACTCGATGAGCGACAATTACCACCAAGCAGTGATGGGCGGCACCGGCGCAAATCACGTGATGCTCGGCACGGGCGACGCCATCTTCTGGTCCGACGGCAATGGCAATCCCACAGTTCCCCCATCGCACATCGCCAATCCGAATCCGCTTCCCGGTTCGAATGATGTCTATATCGTCGATGTGGGTTTCGACGGCAACTTCACCGAGTGCGCCGATTCAACCAAGCCGGGTAGCGATCCGATTCGCGACTATCTCGCCACGCTTCCCTATCACCCAAATCCGAACTGCGAGAAAAGCCACTTCTACATGGTCAATAACGACAATCCGGGCTTTCTGCCTGACGGCACTGTCGATAGCAACGGAATCCTACACGGCGGTTCCGTTCCGCCTAGCAACGTCCGAACCATCGGCGATGCGCTCAACGACAAAGGAATTTCGTGGGCTTATTACGGAGGGGCGTATGACGCAGCCGTGAAACTCGAAGCGGCGGGCGGTAGCAGCGCCGATCCGACTGTAGAAATTGGCAAAGCCTACTGCAACATTTGCAATTTTGAATCCTATGCGACGTCCATCATGGGCAATTCCGCTCAACGCGCCGCCCATATCAAAGACGCTACAGACTTCTTCGCCGCAGTAGACGACGGCAGTTTGCCTGCAGTCTCCTTCGTGAAGCCAGATGGCTTGCTCGACGGCCACCCGGCGTCATCGAAGGAAGACCTCTTTGAGGGCATGGTCAGGAAAATCATGGACCATCTCACCGCCAACAAGGACCTCTTTGCGTCAACCGTTTTGTTCATCACCATGGACGAAGGCGGCGGCTTCTACGACTCCGGTTACATCCAACCGCTCGACTTCTTCGGCGATGGCCCGCGCATTCCGCTCATCGCCGTTTCACCGTTCACTCGCGGCGGCCATATCAGCCACACTTACGCGGATCACGTTTCGATCCTGAAGTTCATCGAACGCAATTGGGACCTGAAACCTCTAACTGGACGCAGCCGTGACAACTTCCCCAACCCTCGAAGCGATTGGGATAACCCCTACGTGCCGACGAACAGCCCAGCCATTGGGGATCTATTCGATCTTTTCGATTTTGATCACCACGACGGCAACCACGACTAACGCGACGCGAAAATCTAGTCTCACACAATGCAAAAAGGGCGGGCAAGCGGTGGTCCGAATCTCTCAAGTGGCTCAGCAACTACCACCAGTGCACCTGATTTGCTCGTGGGTGCTGCGATGGCGAACAAAGGAGTCCTCTCAGGATCGGGCTATACCACGCGAATGCTCACCGCGCAGAGCGACGCTATTCTCGAAGACGAGGCGGCGACGTCCTCGGGCGCTCAGAGCGCCACGGCCTCCATAAGCGGCATCCCCGCTTGCACTAGCGAGAGTCGATGCTACTACCTTATGCAAATGGTGGCATTCCGTGCTCCACATTAGTTGTGGTTCCGCGCCCTCGTTAGCATGAATAGAGACACGAAGGACCAAGATCGGTCCTTACCCAAGCGTGTAGCGCCGGCAATGTCTGGTCGAATTGGACTCGGGATATATCGACCTTCGGGATTCTCTTCTCTGTGCTCTGGTGTGCTCCCAGAGCTCTGTGTGGATTCTTTTTCCGGTTTTCCGCCGCCCGCAGATTTATTTTGCGGCTGCGGACGCAGTGCGGCTCGCCGTTAGCTCGGTAACCAGAAATTCCATTACCGTGCGCGCGTCCTTGCCGCCCTTAAGGCGGTCATCCGCTTTTTGTAAAGCACTGAGACCAGCTAGCAACTGCGCCTTTGGAATCTTGCGCGACGCTTGCAGAGCAAGTTCTGCTTGCTCGGGACGCATCCCCAGCGCTCGCGCCGCCTGGTAGCCGTTCGTTGCGCCTTTCACTTCACTCGCCTCGATCAGCTTGCGGTACATCCAAGCCATCGCCCCAACCATCGGCAACGGCTCCTCGCCATCGCGCAGCAGGCGATCCAGAAACTCCAGCGCCTTCGCGGATTTCCTCGCCGCCAGCAAGTCTGCCAGCTCCCAGACCGTCGTCGTCTTTTCAGAGATCACTAGGGAGCTGACGTCATTCCTGCTGATGAATTTTTTTTCGCCCGCATGAGTTGCCAGCTTAACGATTTCCGTCTTCAAGCGCATCAGATCGGCGGCCACGAACTCCGCCAAATCTTCCGCCGCGCCTTTTTCAAACTCCACACCTTCATCGTTTCCAATGACCCGGGCAAACGCGATCGCTGACGCTTGCCGCTCTCCTTGATTTTCCCCAAGGCCGCATGCCACCACCAGCGTCTTCTCCGCCAGTAACTTCCCCAGCTTCATTCGCTGGTCCAGCCCGGTCGCTTCCAGTACCAGCACCGTGAACGGCGCGGGATTTTCGAGATACGCACCAAGTTGCGCTACGGTTTCGTCCCGGTTTTTCTCGCCGAGCTTTTCAATTGCTTCGGCGTCTTCGAGGAAAACCACCTGCTGGGGCGAAAGCATCGCCATCGTCTGCGCCTGATCGAGCGCTGCTTCCGTCTCACCGCGGCCCGCGGAGTACCGCGAAACCGCCCAGGTTCGCGCCGCTTCTGGCACAAACCTCTTGATCAACTGCTTGCGGCACTCGTCCCGCAGATACGGTTCTTCACCAAGCAGCAGCAACGCGGGAATCGTCTTCCCTCGATCCAATCGCTCCAGCAACTCTTCAGGAGAAACCTGTGCCATTCGCCACTCTCTCCTAGTAGTTCTCCATGACCGCGGCCACCAGCCGCGCCGCAAAATCCTGCGCCATCCGGTCCAGGGCCGGGTCTCGTTCTTCGAAAAAGCTTTTTAGCGCAGCGGGGTCGGTTGTGTCAGCCGAGATTTCATATTCGTTCCTGAACATAAAACTGTCCGAGCGATAAAGCACCTTCTGCGTCGCCCGCTCTGTGAACGTCACTTCGCACTTCACCGTCACAAGCATCGTCGTCGCCCGGCCCGTAGCGGTATCGAACAACAGCGGCACCGACTCCAAGCTAAGGATTTTCCCTCTCAACACTGCATCGCCATCTTCCGGGTTCGACACCACGCGGTACGACGTCTTTGCCAAAAACTCGTGCACCGTCGCCGCGGTCAGCTTTTGTTCGAGGCGGTAACTGGTCGTTTTGTTCTCCAGCGCGGGAACCGCGATGACATGAATGGTTTTCGGCAACGCCGAGTTGTGTCCCGCGACGTGATATCCGCACCCGGCGCTGCATAACACTGCAAACATTAGCCCACAAACATTCCGCCGCCTCATGGCACCAACTTCTCTGCCAGCTTCACGGCATTCCACGCCGGCAATCGAATATTATCCGCCGCTCCCCAAAACCACCAACTGCCGGGCTGTAACTGATCGGCTTTCGGTTTCGATAGTTGGATGACCGTTTCGCCAGCCGCGCTGATATTGCTCGGTCCTAATCCCGATTCGTCCAGGATCGCGAATCCGCCGCGCTCACATGCCCCGGAAATCCCTTCTTGATCTACACTCTCATCAAGTCTGGCGCAGGCCGCAAATGTCACGCCATAGAAGACAGGCACGTGAACCAATTGCACCGTGGGCAGCACGCCTTCGCCGCGAAGACAGGCTCCTATCTCATTTCGAAGAGTCAACCGGGCAGCGTTCAAGTCGAAACGGCTTTGAGGCCCAAATCGGTCAAGCGAGTTGAACGCCACTTGCGCGTCAAAGATCTCCCTGCCCGGAGTTTGAAACGACAACAGCTGCTTGGTCTGCGTCTCAAGTTCTTCGATGCCGCCCTTACCAGCGGCCGACACGGGCTGCAATACAGTAACGGCCATGTGCTTGATACCGAGCTCGCGCAAAGCAAAAGAAAGTCGAACAACTCCTTCCGCGGCGGCGGAAGGCACTGCCGCAAGATGCGGTTTCTCAGGAAGAGTTTGACCGTGAAGTTTCTCGCCCCCCGGATACCAAACGAAAGTATTTGCGAAGGATATAGAATGGCCAGACAGATCTATGACTACTGCACCGCTGCGGCTAGCGATCTCGAAGTTCGCGAGCGTAAATTCGGACGACCCTGTAAAAAAAACGATGCGCGCCTTCTCAAAGCTGCCTTCTTCCACGGGTTGAATCACCGCCGGCTCGCCGCCAGCCTCGGTCAAGGTGCCTGCGGCAAGCTCTTCATCCACCAGGCGAAAGTCCGCCCCCGCAAACCGGCTCTCTTCGAGCAAGGACCGTAGCTCCGCCCCGAGAAGCGACGAAGCACCCGCAATCACGATTCGGTTGGATCCCCGTTCAAGCGATGGCATGAATCACACGGTCCGAGAGACCAGGCGATGACGGAAGAAACGCACGATGTGCAGGGCAACGCCCGCAGCCGCATAGGTGCAGGCGAAGATCACCAAGGCATATTCGGAAAATCTCCAGATGACACCCACCAGGAGGCAGACGGCGACGACGGCAAGTGAAGGCTGCTTACGGGTCCAGGGAATGTCTTTGAAACTGTAGTAGCGGATCGTGCTGGTCATCAGCGCGCCTAGCACGCCCGCCAGCGCAAACCATGCCACTGACCATCGCCACTCATGCAGAGGAGATTTGAATCCATGCACTAGCGCAGCGATCACTCCAGCCGCCGCCGGCGTGGGCATGCCCACAAAATTCTTTGATCCCCCCGGCGCCATGCCTTGCACGTTGAACCGCGCCAGCCTCCACGCGCAGCAGATGAGAAACGCAAGGCAAAAAAACCATCCCAATTGGCCGATCAGCTCTACACGTTGCGAGCCCTGGTCAGGCAAGCTGCGTACGCCCCAGGCATACGCCATGACCGCCGGCGCAATGCCGAAACTGACGACATCCGCAAGCGAATCAAATTGCACACCAAATTCCGTGTTCGTTCCTGTCATACGAGCAACGCGTCCATCTAGCGAATCAAATAGAATCGCAAGACCGATGGCTTTCGCCGCATGATCAAAGTCTTCCCATCCGCCCGCAAGCGACGCCACAACCGCATAATAGCCGCAGAGCAGGTTTGCGCCTGTAAAAAGGCTGGGTAGCAGAAAAATGCCTCGCCTCAATCGCGGATTGCGAATGCGCCGCCCTGCAAACGGCATCTCGTGCTGTTCGATTGGCCCCATAACTTAGTTTTGCCGCCCCAGTGCGGATACGTTGGCTTCCGCATCCGAGGTTTGTTGGTCGCTCAGATCCATGCTTGCTAACTTGGCAGGCCATCGCGCGAGCACACTGGAGCCGCCTTTTACGTTCTCTCCCACTCTAACAAGTATCTCCGCATCGTTTGGCACCCAAACATCCACTCGCGAACCAAATCTCACCAGTCCGATTCTCTCGCCTCGGGCCACTCGCTCCCCTTCTTTCTTCCAACTCACTACCCGCCGCGCAATCAATCCCGCGATCTGCTTGAACACCATCTCTCCCGCGTCTGTTGAAAGCGTAAAAACATTCTGCTCGTTTTCCATCGAAGCCCGCTCGCGCATGGCCGCAAGAAACTTGCCCTGCCGGTATTCCATCTTAGTGATAACACCCGCTGCGGGCGCTCGATTAACGTGCACGTTCCAGACTGCCAGAAAAATGCTGATCCGTTTCCCGGGCCGCCCCGCATCTTCCTCATCCGTTACGACCACAACCCGCCCGTCTCCCGGTGAAACGATCGCCCCGGGTTCGGCTGGAATCACACGCTCCGGATCACGGAAAAACGAAAAGACAAAAATCGCCAGACACACAAAAACGACCGCGGCAATCGTCCACTGCGCCAAATACGCCGCGCCGCCCAGCACCAGAAGCGGCAACCCAAAGTAATAGCCCTCTTTAACCATGCCTCTGAGAATATACCTCATCAGCGTCGCCCGCAGTGTGAGTGCCGCGAGCAGGGCCATTCTACGACAGAATTTTCGGGAGAGCGGGCGTTATTGCGTGTACTGCGGCCGCGCACGTTGGATACGCAGGGCAATCCGCTCCATCTCATCTTTGCAGTGGAGCTTCATCTTCTTTAGCTTGATTTCTTCCAGGAGGTCTTCCGAACTGAGGAAACTAGAGGTAGAGATTCGGTGCAGTTCTGCTTCGTATTTCGAGTGCTGCTCGGCCAGACGCTGATACTCGGCGTCTGTGTCGAGGAGTATGTCCCGAGGTGCCCGCTGTGCTGTTGCCATGCGTCCTCCTGACACTGCGCGAATTGGATTGTGAATACTACATGAACAAAAGATAGCACTCGGAATGGCGGCGTCAAGAGGGAACTCTTAGGAATTTGGTCCTAGCCTGTGAGTTTCTTTTCCATGGTAATGGCCGCTTCCTCGGGGTCCCGGTAGTAAACCTTCCGGCGGCCAATCTTGGAAAAGCCGAACCTTTCGTAGAAGGCTATCGCTCCAAGATTGGATTCCCTCACTTCCAAAAAGACGCGCTCCACGCCTCTGGACCGCAGGTCCTCAACCGCGGTCGAAAGAAGAGCTCCGCCATCTCCCTGACGCCTGCGCTTTGGCATCACGGCCAAATTGAACACTTCCGCTTCGTTTGCAGCTTCTCTGCCCATCAGGAATCCGGTCACTTCTCCCGCGCGCTCGCTGACAAACGCGAGGGCCCACTCCGGCGAGGGCTCGTAGGAATCCTTCGTCAAAGCCCCGGCTTGGGGAGATTGCTTGAAGATCTCCCTGACAGCATTGGCGTCTCCAGTCCCAAACCGCCTAACGGTGCAAGCAGCTCCGGGGATCTTGGTTTCAGCAGCCACGGCCCGTTGCACCCTTCCAGAAAGACTCCGCGTCTGGCCGCCGGATGTACTCCGCGTCGAGAGCCAGCGCGTCGACTAATCGGCCCTCCCGCGCCCGTTGAAGCCCGATCTTTCCGATCATCGGGGCAAGTACGCTCGAGCTCAGTTCAATTCTATGACCCTCATTCGCGAGCTTTTGCCACCCTTCTAGTGCTGTAACCTTATCCGGGTCCGCTGAAATCCAGCTCACACTCCGATTCGCCGAGCGCTCATTTACCCAATCGGCGAATTCTGTGGGTGCCGCAACCATCTCGTGTTCCACCAATCTCAGACGCGCCCCCTCTCGCCGATACAAACCCCCAAAGACCTGATCCCGGCGCGCATCCGCGAAGGCCGCCACGTACTGGGAGCCTTCCGCCGCCTGCGCAGCCATTGCTTCTAGCCTCGATACACTCGCTATTCCCTTCCCAAACGCCTCGCTCCAGGCCTTCACGGTCGTCAATCCGATCCGTACGCCGGTGAACGATCCAGGCCCCGATGCAACTGCAAACACATCTACTTCCATGAGCTCCAGCCCGGAAGCCCGCAACACTGCCTCGGCGGTCGGCAACACCCAGGACGAATAATCCTCCGTTCCCTCGTGTGCGATTACCGTTAAAACCACTTCGTCCCGCAGAACGGCCAGACTTCCCTGCGAATCGCATGTATCGAGCGCCAGTAGAATCACGCGGGCATTCTACCGCAGAGAGGCTGCACTTTCCGAAGTCACACCCCTTTAACACGCCACAACTACGTCTGAAACACTTGTTTCAGCCCGGTTTTCTCGCGAACCGTCCAATTTCTCAGTCACTACCAATTCTCCCTCTTGCAATCCGCCCCGAGCAATTCGACTGCCAAATGCAAATCTAATTTTCCCTAACCTTATGATTCCACAGGATATATCTTGACTCTTGCAACACACACATTTAAACTCTGTAAGTATCTCAGGGGGCATCTCGATCCATGGACTACAAAATCGGTGACAAGGTCGTTTACCCGAACCACGGCGTCGGACTTGTAGAACAGATTAGTTACGGTGTCTTGAATGGCAGGACTGAGCGTTACTTCATGATTCGCATCGTTTCCAGCGGCCTGCGCGTCATGGTTCCACAATCAAACGCAGAAACCGTTGGCCTTCGTTCCGTGATTCGTTCCACGGAATCCACCAAAGTCCTTGGCTTCCTCGAAAAGGGCAAGCTCAACTCTCACCACGACTGGAAACATCGCTTCAAGGAAAACTCCGAGCGCATGCGCACCGGGTCCCTCCTCGAAGTCGCCGTCGTCCTCAAGAGTCTCGTTTCCCTCAGCCGCAGCAAGCCCCTCTCCTTCCGCGAAAAGAAAATGCTGGAGCGCGCGAAGTACCTCCTGGTCAGTGAAATGGCCACCTCGCGCAACACTACTGCGGAAAGCGCCGAGGCCATCGTCGTCAAGTCCCTGGCCAAAGCTAAGCTTCAATTCCCGGTAATGACCGAGAAATTCGAATAGCCTACGCGCCGCAGCCAGGGCGCGTTTTTAATTTCCGGCGGGCAACTTAGGTTGCCCGCTTTTTCTTTTCCGGACACCCTATTCCATCTCCGCCTTCTCTTCTCCGGCTCTTATAAGCTTCGGCGTTTAGTTCGTTCGCCTCCCTTACAACACAGCCCGTTACAAATCTGCAATCACCAAATGAACGAAACGTCGCACCCTACAATATCGTCAAATAATTGAAGCCGCGAGCAGGTCCCCCGCTGCCCCTTCACGGATTCTCAATGAGCGCTCCTTTCTGTACTATGGGAGGCAAGCTCGGGAGATAACCATGAAACCCAGTCTTCTCGTTGCCGTCATTCTGCTCATGGCAAGTTCCGCGCAAGCTCAGCACCCCCACCACAATCCAAGCACGGGGAGTGGTCAAGGGTTTATCAATGGATGGGGTGGCACGAGCGGCGGGGGGATTGCGTACGGGTCCGGCGGGAGGGCCGTTCGCTACGAACCTCCGCGAAATCTTGAAGTCGGGTACGCGAGAAACGATGGGCCCTTTGTCCCTTCAACCTATATGAATTACAACGACGCTCTCACGCTAGGACAGCAACAACTCGCCTCCGCCGAGAAAGCCAACCCGAGCGACTCAGGCCCGTCACTCGGAGACGCAGCCCGCGTCTTCAGAGCCGGCAAAGTCCCCACTCTGCGTCTACAATCCCGCGTGCTTCAAGACAATTCCGGCAATCTCGAGATCTGCAATCTGAACGGCAACAATTGCCATCGCCCCTGACGATTTACAACCAATAGTTTTCGCCCGCCCAACTCTCCGCGAATCTCTTCGCCTCTCCGCGCCTCTGCGTTATCTTTGCTCTTTCTCATCTTTTCTCTTCCTTCTAGTTCCCCACCAATCCACTAAGTGTTACGCCAGCTTCCCGTAAGACTCGTGCCACCTCGGCCGCAATTGCCACAGCTCTTGGCGTATCACCGTGAATACAAATCGTCTGCGCCGCAACCGCAACGTCACTTCCATTGCTCGCCCGCACAATCCCTCGTTTCACCATGGCAAGTGCTTGCCGCCCCGCTTCCACAGGATCGCGGATCAAAGCATCCTCAAATTTCCTCGAACGCAAGGTTCCATCCGGCTCATACCGCCTGTCCGCAAACGCCTCCGCCGCCACAGAAAATCCCCTTTCCCGAAACACGTCCAGCATTGGGGACCCAGCCAACCCCACGAGCACTACGCTGCGGCTCCATCGCGCAACACCGTCAGCAATCGCCCCTGCAAGCTCGCGATTCTTCACCGCCTGGTTGTAAAGCGCGCCATGCGGCTTCACATGAACCACCCTCGCCCCGCAAGCCTCCGCAATTCGTGCCAGTGCGCACACCTGCTCAAACACGGACTCGCCAACTTTCTCGGGGGCCATGCTCAACTCCAACCGCCCAAAATTCTCGCGATCTGCGTACCCCGGGTGCGCACCGATGGCCACTCCGCGTCGCTGAGCCTGCTCAATCGTCGTGCGCATCGTCTCCTCGTCGCCTGCATGCCCGCCGCACGCCACATTCGCCGACGTAATCGACCGCATCAACGCGAGTTGCGTGCCGTCAGCGATTGCCTCAGGTATCTCTCCCATGTCACCATTTAAATCGATCTTCAACTGACGGCTGTTCATCCCAGAATCAACTCCTTCGATCCCAGCAGTTTCTCATGCTCCCTCAAAAGAGCGCGGGCCGTTGCCATCTCCACCAACTCGAACCGAATTTCATCGCGCGGCCGAAGCTGCCCCAGGCTGCTCATATCCGCGGAAATCACATTCGCAATTTTTGGATAGCCCCCGGTTGTCTGCTGCTCCACGAACAAAATAATTGGCAATCCCGAGGCGGGGATCTGTACGGCTCCCAAGGAAACCCCCTCGGAAATCATCTCTCCACCGGCCTCCGCCGGAATGGGCGCGCCTTCGAGCCGCAATCCCATGCGATTCGATTCCTCCGCAACACGATATGCGGTCCGGTAAAAAACTTCTCGCGCTACTTCCGAAAACCAATCGCTCTGTGGTCCCGCTGTGACGCGCAATGTTGTTCGCGGCGCCAACTTCTCCAGCGCCTTCGCGGCAACCTTCCTCTTCCGAAAAGTCCGAAAGCCACCGCCGGCCGTTCCAATCTTGAGCACATCCCCTTTGCGCAGTGCCCGTCCTTCAAAACCACCCAGCCCGCTCAACAAGTGCGTGGACGCACTTCCCAAAAACATTTTCACAACAAGGCCGCCCCGCACACACAAATAACAGCGCGCTCCAGTATGCGTGGCCTCCAATCGCAAGGTCTGGCCGGCCCGAACCTCCGCGGAACTCCAAAGGTCGATACGCGCATTGTCCAGCGTCGCCCTAAAGTCGGCGCCCGTCAGGGCTATTTCCGCATGCTCCAGGAATATAAATGTTCCGCCGAGGAGAGTCATTTCCAAACCTGCCGTGCCCTCCGGGTTCCCGACCAATCGATTCCCAATCCGTAAGGCGACAGGGTCGGCCGCCCCCGAAGCAGAAACTCCCATCGGCCCGAAACCTTCTCGCCCCAAATCTTGGACAGTAGTCAGCAATCCCGGAGAACGCACCTCAATCAAGCTCATGCCTTCTCCAACTTCGCAAACTGCTCCCGCGAAGTAGGCACAAACTGCGCGCGATCTCCAATCGCAAGCAAACTCATCTCCGCCCTCTCAGGCTGGAACATCTTCACGGGTGTCCGCCCAACCAATCTCCACCCGCCCGGTGTGGCAACCGGATACACGCCCGTCTGTCTACCCGCAATCCCCACGCTCCCCGCGGGCACGCTTCGCCGCGGTGTAGCCAATCGCGGAGTCACCAACTCTTCCGCTACATCCCCGAGATATGCGAACCCAGGTACAAATCCCAAGAAGTAAACAAGATAAGTAGCCGAAGCGTGCAGCTCAATGGCCCGCTCTGTTGTCATGCCGTGCGACTCAGCCACATCCTTCAAGTCCGGCCCAAATTCCTCGCCATAGCAAACAGGTATTTCCACCAAACGAGGCTCGGGAAGCGCCACTCTTTCCATGCGCTCGATGTATCCGCGCAAAACCGCTTCCAGCTCCTCATGTCGCAACTTCGCGGAATCAAATTTGATCAGCAAGGAACTATAAGCCGGATGAAGATTCTGTAATCCCCCGATCGGCTCCAACTCCACCAACCTCAAGAGCCTCCGCACCCGCTCATGCGCCTCAATTGTGATTTGATTTTGTATGGGCGGGGCTTCCGCCTTGCTCTTCTCGACTGGCGCGCCGAAATAAACAATCAACGACTGATCGCTAGCAATCCGAAATCGCACGCCGCGGCTCGCAGAAGTTCCCATTGCCGCAGAAGTATACCCCACGCACTCTCAGACCGTATTCGGCTCGGCCGGACGTATAATGGAACTTATGACCGAGCAGGCTTCCCATCTCTTGCAGAAGGCGCTGACTCTGTCCGAGGAAGAGCGCGCCGACTTGGCATGCTCTCCTCTCCAATGATTCACATTCATCGCGCTATGTGAAACTGCAATCATCGCGACACCGAATCATTCTTGCGCCCCACTTTCTCGCAAAAAAGCCACGGTCTTGTTGTGTTGCGTCTTGTGTTCATTCCCAGGAAATCGAATGGCGTACCCGAGTGGCGTGCACTCCACAACCTCACCCGGCCGTTCATAGTGCCCCGGGAGTCTTACACGCACCGATAAGTCGGCACCGCGTTCCACCAAAAACTGCGTCATCGGCAATCCGCCGTCGAAGAACTGCGTCACCGCGTGAAAAATCGGCGTCTGCCCGCCGACGCCGTATTCGTCCACATCCGCCCGTACATTGACGTCCGCACCGCGCTCCAGCAACATCTTCGCGGCTTCCAAGTTGCCGTACTCTGCCGCCACATGAAACAGAGTCGCTCCTTGCAGCTTGAGGAGCCGCGCGCTTGTGGTACCAAAATCCAACTCGGGGAATCGCCGGTGTACCAGAGTGTGATCCGCATTAAGGTGTTTCGCCAGAAGATCGACCCGCCCGCGAAGCAAGTCCAACACCGGCGGCACGTTGTACTTCGTAACGCCGCCAGCCTCGACAAGAATATCCATGCACTCGCCGAGTTGCGCCGAACGTCCATACGTTCCGATGACAAAATCCAGCGCCGTTCCGGGATATTTCCGCTCCGCTCGCGCACAATTCGGATTGGCTCCGTGCTCCAGGAGCCATTTGATCGCCTTTGGCTCGACAGTTTCGCAAGGCGCGAAAATAATCGGGAAGTACCCATTCCATTCGGCGTTCACATTCGCTCCGTGCACCAGCAGCAGATCCATCATCGGTATGCGATGCCCAAACAACGCAGCGCGCATCAGTGGACCGTCGCCTCCTTGATGCACATCCGATCCGTTTTCGATCATCCACTCCGCCATCGCCAATCTCGTCGGACTTGGCACCTCCCACGGCACGCGGCATTCGGCCACCCACGTGAGCGGTCCATTCTTGTTATAACCAAGCGGAGCGCGATGCAATTCAGGGTTGCGCGTCATCATGCTCTTCACGCGCTCAAGGTCATTGCTATCAATCGCAAGCTTAAGTCGCCCAATCTCCTCAAGCGAATCCACGTGCTCCTTCAACTTCGGCCAGCTCGCAAATCCATAAAGCCGCGCGATTTTGAACTGCGCAGCCGTGAGTGATTCACCCTCACCAGCCTTCAGCAAGTCTTTCGCTTGATCCTTCAAATGGCGGAGATTCGGACGTTCAGGAAGCGGACGCGGCGCGTCCTCGGAATGGGTCGACATAGCGACCTCCTTTCATCAAATCGCCCGTAGTCCGCACATCGGGCCGAAAGAAGGTTCGCAAAAACTAAATTTCAAACAGGTGGGCTTCTACCCTTTCCGCGGACCGGATGCGTCCTTAACGCACCCGCATCCTACCACAAACCCGCGAAGCAGAGTCCACGGGGCAGCCGCGGAAATTCGCAGTGGCTCTCACACGATTCGTTCGGTCCTCGGCAGCTTGTTGGAGCATTTCCGCGCTTAAATGGCAACACAACGTTTGTCCAACCGGTTTTGAATGGCCAAGGGACTCAGACGTCGGTGTTATGTCTGTGTTTTCTCTGTGTCCTCTGCGTACTCAGCGCTCTCTGCGCAATCCTTCACGCAAGCGCCAAGCTCGGATCCGCATTGAGCGACGCATCGCCAAACACACCTGCCTGAAATTTCTCATACGCCGCTGCTGCAATCATTGCTGCGTTGTCCGTCGAAAGCGCCCGGCTCGGGAAAAATACATCGATGCCCTTGCGCGCCCCGCGCTCTTCAAACGTTGTCCGCAACTGGCTGTTCGCCGCCACTCCTCCCGAAACCAGCACGCTCTCGACGGCCAACTCTTCCGCGGCCATCATCGTACGTTCCACCAAATTCCTCACCACGGCGTTCTGAAACTCGCGCACCAATGCCAGAGTTTGCAGTGAGCAGAGCGGCAGCAATTGCTCAGATTTCCGTTCACCGCGCTGCAGAGCCTCTTCCCGCGTTCGAATCTCCCCGGCATATTCCGGATGCTCGCGCACGTGATACAACACCGCTGTCTTCAAGCCGCTGAAACTGAAATCCAACGGGTTTCCGCGCGTTTTCGTCGGACCGAATTTCACGGGAGCAGGCGTACCATCCGAAACCGCCGCCAATCGATCCAGAATCGGCCCGCCCGGATATCCCAGCCCTAGCAGTTTGGCCACCTTGTCGTACGCTTCGCCCGCCGCATCATCGCGCGTCTGCCCGATTTTTCGGTAGCGCAGTAGCCCGCCCGACTCCCCCGCTTTCACCTCGTACAAAACCGTATGCCCGCCTGAAACAATCAAACATACCGCCGGCAATTTCGCCACGCGCCCCACCCTATGCGCCTCCAAAAAAACTGCGTGAACGTGCCCCGCCAGATGATTCACCCCCACAAAAGGCTTCCCCAGCGCTTCCGCCAAAGTTTTTCCGTACGTGATCCCCACGAGCAGCGCCCCGACAAGCCCCGGCCCTTGCGTCACGCCAATTGCATCTACATCGGCAAGCTGCATCCCCGCCTGCGCCAGCGCTTCTCGGACAACAGGCACGATCTGCCGCAAATGTTCGCGCGACGCCAACTCCGGCACCACGCCACCATACTTCCTGTGGATATCAATCTGCGAAGCCACAACGCTGGACAAAATCTCGCGTCCGTCGGCCACCACCGCGGCCGCCGTCTCATCGCACGACGATTCAATCCCCAAGATGCGCGTCATTTCCAGAAACTCGCCGGATGAAATTACAATTTCAAATGCTTCAAGTATTCGCGGAAGGGGGGGCCCAACTCTTCGTTCTGCAATGCGATTTCGACCGTCGCTTTCAGAAATCCCAGCTTGTCGCCCGCATCGTAGGATATTCCTTCGTAGATATACGCCCAGAGACCGTGCTCCTGCGCCAGGATGCGCAGCGCGTCCGTCAACTGAATTTCATTTCCCGCCCCGGGCTTGGTGCGCTCCAGGCAATCGAAAATCTGCGATGGCAAAACGTACCGTCCCGTGATCGCGAGATTTGAAGGCGCATTTTCTGGCTTTGGTTTTTCCACCAAGTCGCGGATCCTTAGAAGCCGCGCGCCAAACGGTGGCAGTGGGGCGGCTTCGCCGTCGACGATGCCATACAGGTGCGTTTTCTCTCGCGGTACTTCTTCCACGGCAATCGCACCCACGCCGGTCGCCGCGTACACATCAATCAGCTGCTTAGTGGCAGGATTCTTTCCCGGAATCAGCACGTCCCCCAACAAAACTGCGAACGGCTCGTCGCCCACAAGATCTTTTGCCACCAATACTGCATGGCCGAGCCCGAGCGGTTCCTTCTGCCGCGTGTAACTCACCTGCACCATGTCGCTGATTCGCCGAACCATTGCCGCCTGCTCCGGTTTCCCTTTTTCTTCCAGGAACCTCTCAAGCGTGGGTGCGTGGTCAAAATGATCCTCGATCGAATTTTTCCCTTTCCCCGTCACGATAATGATGTGTTCGATTCCCGAGGCCACGCACTCTTCCACCACGTACTGAATCTGCGGCTTGTCCACAACCGTCAGCATCTCTTTGGGTTGGGCTTTGGTTGCGGGCAAAAAGCGGGTGCCGAGTCCGGCGGCAGGCAGCACGGCCTTGCGAACTTTGCGTATCGCGCTCGTCGGTTGTGGCAGGTCAGCCATGCGTTTCCTCGCTATGCTTATTTTTTCTTCGCGGGCTTTTTTTCTTTTGAGGAACTTTCCTTACTCGTTTCTTTCGCCGCAGAATCTTTGCTGGGAGCTTCCTTGCTGCCGACATCTTTGGAGTCTTTCGCGCCGCCGTCTTTGCCGGCGCTGTCTTTGCCGCCGCTATCTTTTCCTTCGCTGGCGATCTTTTCTTTGCTGCCGCCGTCCTGAGATTTTCCTGCGTAGTCCGTCACATACCAACCCGAGCCCTTGAACTTGATCGCCGGCGCGGTGATCACCGATTCCACTTTCCCGCCGCAGTGCGGGCACTTCTTCAGGTGCGGACCAGCCACCGGCTCGATCTTCTCCGTGTGGCGCCCGCACTTCAGGCACTTGTATTCGTACAGTGGCACAGCCGCTCCCTCCGCTCTGTCTCCAAACAAAAAAGTATAGCATGCGTCACAAAATGTCTCCGCAGCGCGTGCTAGACTCAAATGCATGAGCGGACGAGCAGCCACCACCAACGAAACACCTTTGGGCTGCTTGTACCTCGTCGGCACCCCCATCGGCAATCTGGAAGACATCACCCTCCGCGCCCTGCGCATCCTCAAAGAAGTCGACCAGATCGCCTGCGAAGACACGCGCCACACGCAAAAGCTCCTCGCTCACTACGATATTCGCAAGCCCCTCATCAGCTACCACGAGCACAACGAGATGACGCGCGCGCCCGAACTGCTCATCTCTCTCGAGCAAGGCGCGAAAATCGCACTCGTCAGCGACGCCGGCATGCCGCTCGTTTCCGATCCCGGCCATCGCCTGGTCACTCTCTGCCTCCGCCACCATGTCCCCGTGGTTCCCATCCCCGGACCATCAGCGCTTCTCGCGTCGCTAGCCGCGAGCGGCCTGCCCAATGAAGAATTCCTGTTCGTCGGCTTTCTCCCCAATCGCAGCGGCGAACGCCGCCGCGCCCTCGAACGCCTGCGCATTGAGGATCGCACCATCATTCTTTACGAAGCCCCGCACCGCATCACCGAGTGTGTCGCCGACGCCCGTGAAGTTCTCGGCAACCGCATCGCCTGTATCGCCCGCGAAGTCACCAAGCTCCACGAAGAATTTCGCCGCGGCAAGCTCTCGGAGCTTTTCGCCTCGCTCGAAGAACGCCCCGCCAAAGGCGAAATCACGCTCCTCATCGGCCCGGAAGATCCCGCCGACGCACGTACTCCGGCGAACTCCATGCAAAGCCTCGCCGAGCGCGTCGAAGAACTCATCCACCAAGCCAAACTCGACCGCAAAGAAGCCTTGAAGCTCGCCGCCAAAGAGCGCGGCCTAACGCGCCGCGAAGCCTACGACAAAATGGTCATCGCTCGAGAACCCGAACAAAGAGGCAAGTGACCCCGACTGAATGGCCAAGCAACATCGGAGGGCCATAGTGCCGGGTTTCGGGGGCGTCTTTGCCGAATGAGCGCAGAAATTACATTGACGAAACCTGTGAAAATTTTGATAAAAGGACGCGTTTTGTGTAGCTCCCGGTAAGAAAGCTCACAAAGAAGAGGAAAAAAGCGCTGCTGGCTGAATTACTTCGGAAACATGTCCACTACCGCACAGTATTTTCGCAGGCGAAGCAGCACACTGTGAGTCTCGCAGTTTTTCGAAGGAGACTCATGCACAAGCTTTCAAGAATTACATTGGGATTAGCAATCACGCTTGGCGCTTCTGTTTACGGCCAGGCACAAACGCAAACGCCGGCGCACGCGGGCGACCCCACACCAACATACCGAATCACCGTCGTGAGTCGCACGGCTCGCGCGGTAAGTTATAAACACCGCAGTGGCTCAACACACGTTGATTTTCAAGGCACCGACCTCATGCCCAGTGCACGAGGCGAGGCCAAAGTAGAGAGCAAGCGCGGTGTCCTCGCAATTGAAGCGGAATTCTCCGACCTCGACAGGCCTACCGCATTCGGCACCGAATATCTGACCTTTGTCATGTGGGCCATTTCACCTGAAGGCAGCTCCGTGAATCTCGGCGAAGTCTTGGTGGGCGACAACCGCCGCAGCAAGCTTGAAGTCACGACCGATCTTCAGGCTTTCGCTCTGATCGTCACCGCAGAGCCTTATTACGCGGTGCGGCGCCCCAGCAATGCCGTGATCATGGAAAACGTGATTCGCCAGGACACCAAAGGCACGACGCAAGCCGTGGACGCCAAGTATGAACTGATCGATCGCGGTGGATACATCCCTACTGGCTACACGATCGACCCAGTCGTATTGGACGCCAAGTTGCCGCTCGAATTTTTTGAAGCGCGCAATGCCGTGCGCATCGCAAAGGCCGCAGGAGCCGAGCGATATGCAGGCCCAAGCTACGAAAATGCCATGCGCCAGATGAGAGAAGCCGATGCGCTGGCCACCAGCCGACACGGAGACAAGAAAACGCTGATTTCCGTTTCGCGCCAAACCGTGCAGACCGCGGAAGATGCGCGCGAAATCGCAGCCAAGCGCATCGCCTCCGATCGCGCTGACAACGAACGCAACGCCTCAGCCGGACGTGAAGCGAACGCCAACGCCGCCACAGCCGATGCCGTTCGCGACCGCGACGAAGCCGACCGCAAGAAGCACGAAGCGGAAGTCGCCGCCCGCCAGGCTCAGGGCGCCCAGGCCAGTGCCGAAGCTGACTCTGACCGCAATCGAGCCGCAGCCGCCTCTGCCGATCAACAAGCTCAACAAGCCAGGAGCGCGCAAGCCACCGCCGAGGCCGACTCTGATCGCAATCGAGCCGCAGCTGCCTCTTCGGATCTGCAAGCTCAACAAGCCATCCACGATCGCGAAGAGCTTCGCGCGAAGCTGCTTCAACAGTTCAACCTGATTCTCGAAACTCGCGACACAGCTCGCGGGCTAGTTGTGAACATGTCAGACGTCCTCTTCGACAGCGGCCAGTTTACGTTGCGCCCCATGGCACGCGAGAAGCTGGCGAAAATCTCCGGCATCGTGCTGGCCTATCCGACGCTCCTCCTTGCGGTCGAAGGCAATACCGATAGCGTAGGAACGGAAGAGTTCAACCAGACCCTCTCGGAGAAGCGTGCCGAAAGTGTCCGGTCGTATCTCACCCACCAAGGAGTACCGGAAGCGTCGACGACTGCCAAAGGATTCGGCAAGACTCGGCCCATCGCTTCCAACGACACAGCGGACGGTCGTCAGCAAAACAGGCGCGTGGAGCTGATCGTTTCTGGCGAAGTGATCGGGACAAAGGTCGTTTCGATCGTGGTCCTGCCAGTCAGCGCATCCTCAGCGCCCCGCTAATCGCAACGCAGAAGCAAGAAAAGCCGGCTCACGACGAGCCGGCTTTTCTTGTGCGTTGAACTTCTGAGACGCCGTGTCCGTCCCGTCGTTGACGGAACCGCCGGCGAGCACTACAGGGCTGCGTAACTCAAGCCGCCGGGTCCTTTTGGCGCGTGGCTTTGACGCCCGAGAGAATACCTGCTCCAAGGAGTACGATCGCACCAACGGCAATCCAGTGTGCGGGTACATGCAGGAGGAAGGCGCCGTAAATCAGGCCAATGGTTAGAATGACGAAGCCAATGGCGTAGATTCCGAATGACATGATGGTTCCTTTCTGTTGCGCGGATCGGGCCATCATTCGAGAAGTTGCCATACCCAATGGCGAGAGATGCTCAAAAAACCAAGGCCGCCCACCACGCTGTTGGCGCGGAGGAAGCGGCCTCCGTCAGATGATCGGCGATCGCACTACCTATTGTCGGGATGGTGGTGGCGCCAATTCCAATAATCGCTCTGCTGTCTGCTGGTCGTGAGGTGGAACTCGCGATAATCTCGGTGCCTTTCGCCGAGATAAACGCGGTAGGAACGGTCTTCACCTTCATTCCAGGTGTGATAGTCATGATGGTTGCGATCGTAGTAGCGGGTATGGTCGCCGCCGGTGGTAACTACCACCTCCTGGGCAGCGGCCTTGTGTGCTGCCGAGGCCGTGAGCGCGGCTGTGAGAAAAAGAAAACTCAGATATTTGGTTGCTGTATGCAAGTGATCCTCCGTTATCGCGAACTCCAATGTTGGAATTCTCGCTTGTAGCAAGTATGCGCGGAGGCGCTTTCAGAATCTGTACGATAGCGGACACTACCAGCAGTCTGTGAATGGTTGAGCGCGAATTTGCCGCTAAATGGTGCGCTTGATAGCAGACCTTTAGGGCGCGCGCGGCAACATATGCCACTTCGAAACCAGAAGCGGAACCAAGCGGCGAGACCAGTGAAAAATTGAAGAGATTAAACGATCTCTCGCGCCACAATGGCACACGCAAGGCCGCAGCGGGCCGTTGCAGAGCAGTGGACTTACGTGTAGCGTAGCGGGGCTGGGAATGCAAAACGGGGGCCCGGCCAAACTTGGTGAGGGTGGTGTACATGGCTGGCGAAACCGAAAAAGATCTCTTGAGTCGACGCGGATTCCTGGGAGTGAGCTCAGCGGCGCTTGCGGCGGCTAGCGTGCTTGGGCCAGACAAAGTCAGAGGGCAGGAGCAGAGTTCGGCGCAAATTCCCAAGGGCGACCGGAGCGCGAGCGATCCGGGCCCGACAAACGCAGCTCTGGACGCGGCGAATCCTGATTCGAACCATCCCCTGCCGACGGACGCCGGCGGAGTGCAAACCTTCAAATACCCTTCTCGTTCGCGCACAAACGCTTTCAAGAAGGCGGCTGGTCGCGCGAAGTCACGGTGCGTGAGCTAGCCGTTTCTAAGTCGCTCGCCGGCGTCGACATGCGCCTCACCGCCGGTGGCGTGCGCGAATTGCATTGGCACACCGCCGCGGAGTGGTCCTACATGCTGTACGGCAGCGCGCGCATCACTTGCGTCGATGGAGACGGCAAGAGTTTTGTGACGGACGTGAAAGATGGCGACCTCTGGTACTTCCCTCCCGGAATTCCCCATTCGATTCAGGGCCTGCCGCCCGACGGCACCGAATTCATGCTGGTCTTCGACGACGGCAACTTCTCCGAGTACGAGACCGTGCTGCTGACCGACTGGATGGCGCACACGCCGCTCTGACGTGGTCGCGAAAAATTTTGGCGTCGCGCAATCCGCCCTCGCAAAGATGCCCAAGAGAGAGAAATTTATTTTTCAGACCGATGTTCCCGGGCCGCTCGCGGAAGATCAACGCATCGCTGCAGGAGCGCTGGGCCCGTCGCCAATCGATTTTGCATTTCGCACCACGCAGCATCCCGCGCCGACAAAGCTAAAGAGCGGCGAAGTGCGCGTGATCGATTCCAGCAACTTCAAGATCTCGACGACGATCGCCGCGGCCATTGTCACCGTGAAACCCGGCGGCATGCGCGAGTTACACTGGCATCCAAACGCCGACGAGTGGCAGTTCTACATCAGCGGCAAAGCGCGCATGACGGTCTTTGCCACGGGCGCACGCGCCAGAACGATGGACTTCGAAATGGGCGACGTCGGCTACATCCAAAAAACGCTGCCGCATTATGTCCAGAATATGGGCGACACCGACCTGAAATTCCTGGAAATGTTCAAGAGCAGCTACTACCAGGACTTCGCGCTGTCCGAATGGCTATCGCACACGCCGCCGGAACTGGTTGCGGCGCATCTGAATCTGGACAAAGCCACGCTTGACGCGATGCCAAAAGACAAGCCGCTGATCGTGCCATAGTTAAGCGATGTGCTTTGAAGGCTTCCGCCGCCTAATATTCGTAGCGCGCCGTTCGCGCTGCTGCGTTGAAGCCGGATTATGATCGAGGGAGATCCATCAGCACCACGTCCGAGTGCTCCTGCACTCGTTCGAGAACAACATCACGACCGTCTGGTGAGATGTCGAAGTCGCGAATGTCGAAGTCGGCAGTGAGGTTAGTCAACTGCCGCTCAGTGCCCGTCTCCAGGTCGATCAGCCAGAGATTCTTATGTTGAATCTCTCCTCGCAAGAGCACCAGTGCCCTTCCTCCAGGCAGGAAGGCCATGTGTCGAGCACCTCGAGTCAGGATCAGGGCCGGCAAGGGATGCGCTGCGGCCTCGGCAGTGACAGCTTTCACCGAAAACGTAGTGCCGATGTCGGGTCCGGAATAAACAACGTAGCGGCCATCAGGCGCCCACGCGGGATCGACCGAGTACTCCTGGACAAAAAGAGCAGGGGAGCGACCGTCGACCGGCACGCGGAAGAGATGGGGTATACCATGATCGACCGCCGCCGTGGTGATCGATTGGCCGTCGGGCGCCCATGCTGGACCGCCCTGCAGGTCGAGCGAATTGGCCACAATCCGCGCATTCGTGCCGTCCGCGTGCATCACGTATAAGAGCGTCTGCCCGTGTTGCCGGACCGAGAACGCGATATACCGTCCATCCGGGGAGATTGCCGGACCGCCAAAGACTCGCGCTCCCTGACCACTCCACAACTCCGTGCCAGTTCCGTCGGCGAGCTTCCAGATACTCTCGCTCGCGCCTGTCCCCGAAACATACAGTAGATAATTTGGACCCATCCGCGGGGAGAACCCAGTGCTGGTTGTCAGCGAGATTCGAGTCGCCGCGGGCACCTCCACAGGTGAATCAGCGATCCGCAAGCGCCAGAGTGTTGTTTTCGGACTTGCGAGCGTGACAACCAGACGGCGGCCATCAGCGCTGGCCGCCAGCGACGTGTACCGGTCAAGCCCAGAGGTCAGCGGGTGGGGAATGCGGCGCTCAACGTCCATGCTGTAGAGCCACGGCCCCGAACTATCGGAATCGCTAGCGAGGTACAGGAGAGTCCGTCGATCCAATAAGACCGGATAATTCACGCGGCCGATCTGCGAAGTGATTCGTTCAGGGTTTCCGCCGGCTGGAGAGATTCGCCAGATGTCTAATTTGTCTGGGAGCGAACCCTGCACAAAGTAAATGAATGACGCATCAGGCGCCCACAACGGAAAGTGACTGTGGAGCCCGTCAGGCGCAGTGAAAATTGGGCGACCCTCCGATCGCCGACCGCCGTCCGAAACGAAGAGCGGGTCTCCGGGTCCGGGGGTGTGGTACGCGAGTCGGGAGCCGTCGTGCGACCATCAAACTCGGCCACGCCTTCGAGGTATGGCTTCGGCTGTCCACCCAGCGTCGGCACCGCCCAGACGCCGATTTCGCCGCCGCTCAAGCCGTTGGGCTTGCGAACCCAAAACGTGACGAAAGATCCGTCGGGCGAGAAACCTAGCGTGCGGATCGATGGGTTGACGAGTTCCGGCGCGTTCCCCCGGGTCAAGTTGTGTAACTGTCCCGAGCCCACTTGCGTGACCCAGACGTCCATCTGTCCATCCCGGTCCGACAGAAACGCCACAAACTGACCGTCGCGTGACACCGCAGCGGCCCCTTCCACTCCCTCGAAGTCCGTGACCGTCTGAATTCGCGCGTTAGCGATCGGGTTTCGCCAAAAGTACTCCGTCCTCTGAGACCACAGGCTTGCGCCTATCACTAGCGCAACTCCCGTCGCTGCCATAGGCAGGACGTACTTCCATCGGGTTCGAGAGGTCGCTACCTCCGGGGGCGGCGGCAGTACCGGGGGATTGGACGAAGGACCCTCGTACCCGCTCTCTGGCGTTGCTTGAGGGTTCCGGCTGCGCGTCCAGGCGTCCAACTCTGCCCGAGAAGCGTAGACCGTGCCCATCCTGTCATG
>CAVPLA010000052.1:0-30437 GCA_963705855.1 uncultured Acidobacteriota bacterium | reverse complement strand
GCGAACTTTTCGGCCAGCCCATCGAAACCCTCATCCCCAGCGTTTCCTGCAATTCCTATCCCCAGCGTCGCGCAGACTACGCCGCGAGTCCTCGCGCGCGCGCGATGGGCGCCGGCCTCGAGTCCTTCGCGCGCCGCAAAGACGGCAGCGAATTTCCCGTCGATATCATGCTTGGCCCGCTCTCCGGTCCGCACGGCCATCTTGTCCTTAGCGTCATCCGCGATCTCTCGCAAAGGAAAAAAGACGAAGAAGCTCTCCGCCTCAGCGAGCAGCAAAAATCCTATCTGGAGAAGGAACTCGAAAGCTCCCACCAGTTCCACGAAATCATCGGCCATAGCCCCGCGCTGAGACGCGTGTTAAGGCAGGTTCTATATGTCGCCTTGACCGACGCTTCCGTCCTGATCCTCGCGAGCCGCCCGGTAGGAGCTCATCGCCCGCGCCATCCATCGCCTCAGCCCTCGCCGCGATCGCGCTTTCGTCAACTTACTCGAGCCATCCCCGGCGGCCTTCTCGAAGCCGAACTTTTCGGCCATGAACGCGGCGCTTTTACTGGTGCCATCGCGCAAAAAATCGGTCGTCTCGAACTGGCGCACCACGGCACTTTCTTCCTCGATGAAGTCGGGGATCTCCCGCTCGAGCTTCAGCCCAAAATTTTGCGCGCCATCCAGGAAAAGGAATTCGAACGCGTCGGCGGCACTCGCACCATTCCCGTCAATGTTCGCCTCGTCGCCGCCACCAATCGCGATCTCGCAAAAATGGTCGAAGCCGGACATCTTGATAGTACCTTCCACCACCGCCTCCGCGTCTTCCCCGTCACTCTTCCTCCTCCGCGATCGCCGCGAAGACATCCCCCTCCTCATCCGCTATTTTCTCAACAGCCACTCCAACGCATGGGCCGCCACATAGACTCCATTCCCGCAGATGCCATGCGCACGCTCGTCTCCTGGCGCTGGCCCGGCAATGTTCGCGAACTAGAAAATTTTATGGAGCGTCCGTCATCTTTTTCTCGGGGCTCCGTCCTGGAGTTCTACTTCTGCCGAGCCCAAATTTCTCGCGGCGGCTGGCGACCACCAATCCCTTTCTGCCGCAAATGTCCGCCTCGAATCGGCAGAACGCGAACACGTCCTCCGCGTCCTCCGCGAATGCCACGGCATGATCGGCGGCCCGAGCGGCGCTGCCGAGCGCCTCGGCCTGAAGCGCACGACCCTCAACTCCAAAATAAAAAAGCTGGGTATCAAGCGGCGGGACTACATTTAGTCCGAGACGAAATCTCGTCCGTCTCCAAACTTGAGCAGAGCCCTTTTAATTTGCCTGTAGTCTTTTCCCGAATTCATAACTCATTCACTGCCCGTCGTTCTTCGTTCTTTGCCCCCGTGACGACCGTCACTCTGGCTCCTCGGTTGCTTTAGTATTTCTATCGAATAGCTCGATACCTGACAGGTGCTTATGCTGCGCATCACAATCCACCAAAGTCCCCGGGCTGTCACCATGAAGTCTGCAGCCGCCGCGTAACTCGAAACGCTTCTGAACGCAAAAAGATCACCTGCGCCTTCTCCGGAAGCTGCGCTTGATCATGACGCTCCCATCGGCCAGGCGATCGCCTAGCCGCGGATCGTCAAGACCGGGCAAGGAGCGCGCGCTACGATGTTGTAAGAAATCGCGCTCTCCAGCCGTATCGCCGCTCTCACCAGCCGGTCCATCCCCTCGCACTCCCAGCACAATGAGGTCTGCTCCGGAGCGTTCCACGGCTGCCAGGATTTCGCGCTTCTGCATCACCATGCCGACCGTCGGCTCCGGCCGGCACCACAATTTCGCTTCTCTCTGGCGGCACCAGTTCATCCAGTTGGCGCAGGCTTCCGCCACCGATAGACCCACGGCCTTGCCCGACTTCCCAGCCTTCGGCGTCGGCAACACGTGCAGCAACACCAGCCGCGCCTGATTTTCCTGTGCCAATGAAATGGCATACGGCGCCGCCACCCGCGACACCTGATCTCAATGTCTGCGACAAAAGGCACCGGAATTTTCCTCCGTTGTGACTCATGCCGCACTTGCGGCCCGATCGTTAGCACCGGCACCGTCGTTCGCCGAAATACCTCCTCCGCGGAAGATCCCAGCAGCGCTCTTTTTCACTCCCGTCCGCCCGTGCGTCCCCAAAACAATCAAATCTACTTCTCTCCCTTGCAGTACTGCCGGCAGCACCGTCCACACTCCGCCGCCCCGTTCGATCGCTGTTTCCGCCGGCAGCCCCGCCAGCTGCGCTTCCACTTTCTCCATCTCTTCCTTCGCCATGTCGTCCTCGTCGTCCAGCAACGTCGCGGACATTTCGGGCGTCATGCACACATACGGCGAAGGCGTAAGCACATGCAGCGCGGTCAGTTCTGCTCGATACGACCGCGCAATCATGGCCGCAAAGGGAAGCGCGCTGGCGGACGCTTCAGAAAAATCGGTTAGGTATAAAACGCTTTTCAGAGCAATTCTTTTGCACGTTTCCACGGTAGGCATCACGCTCCTCCCCGGCAAGTCTGCCAGCGGCAGAGCCTACTTTCTGTGTCTGCGCCTACTTTTGCATGTGACGCGCCTCACCTTGGCGCAAATTCCCTTCTGTCACAATTCAGGTCCAAATTTGGCGACCGCCCTTAGTCATGCGGTCGAGGATCGGAGGACCGTCCTAAAGTTCTTATCGCCATAGACACTCCCCGACGGACGACATCACTTCCAATAAATGATCGAGGAAATATCGGTCAATAACGATTGGCGGCCGGCCGGAATGACAGGATACGAGAAGTCTCTCTGAGACAGAGTGTCAATTCGGCAGGTTGAGCTTCTTCAAGAGTGCGGCAATTCGCCGGTCCTTGTGCAAGCTCTTCAGTAGCGGGTCCATTTTCGTTGCGACCAGACCGCTGTCACGTTGGGCATAAGCTCGGGACAGCCACTGTGTCCCAGGTATCGGACCTAAGTCCTGGAAGAATGCGTTTACCGTCGATGTGGATTTCAAGTTTCCGATTAGCAGCACGACAAATCAGAGTTGCGCGACTTCTCCTGCTAAACTCATCACGATCTAAGCCGTGAAATCGTTGTAAACGGCGGATGAGAAATGACTACGACCCTCTTTCGCCCCGTGTAGGGCTCCACGAACTGGCGCTGATTTGGGATTCAGGAATGCGCGAAGTCCCGCCCCGCCTGCCACATCAACCAATCTTCTATCCGGTCACCAATGCGGAATATGCTCGACAAATTGCGAGAGACTGGAATACGCGCGATGAAAAATCAGGGTTCGCAGGCTTCGTTACCGAATTTGCGGTCGACAGCCGATACGTCGCCAAATTTGCTCCCGCGTTGTGGGCGCATCGCAACATCAGGAATACTGGATTCCATCGCAAGAACTCGACGCATTTAATAAAGCAATCAGCGGGGGGATTCGCGTCCTAGCAGGGTTCTTTGGCCCGGGCTTCATTGGGAAGTGTGCCCGACGCCTACGCGCTCAAAGGAAAAGATGCGGCCACCCAAAAGATCCACATTAGCGGCTCGGGATTACAGCACTTTCGACGTTGCGTGCGAGATTTCTGCCAACCGAAAGTCCGTGCACCTGAATTGTTTATTCTGGGCGCAATGCGACTTTGCCGAATCCGGTGTCAGTCGGCAGCAACGCGATGGTTTCATCTCGAATCTCAAAACTCTGGGAATTTAATCATATCTGATTAATCGTCCCCCGTGGGATTGTCGGAAGACGCCGCAAGGTCCCGGGAACGGGAACCCGGATGCTGAAAGTGATCTAAAAGCACCTCTCCGGTAAGTGGACTTGCCAGGCGCTAGAGATGAAAACAATCCTTCCCGAGGTCAGTTCTTCCGTGGCGGATCCACGGTCCACGGCGGGACGACGCCGATCGAGCGCGCGTAAGCGATCTGCTGACCGAGGTGCTGCGCGATGTGCTGAACGATGTAGAGCAGGACGCCGCGTTCGGTGATCTTCCCGCTGTTCCAGTCGAGAGCCTTTTCGAGGTCGGTGTCCGGCATGGCGCGGATGGCTGCTTGAGCGTGGGCGTGAGGAAGCCTTGAGCGTGGCGATGACTTTTGCTTTATCGGTGGTGGACTGCTCGAGTGTTTTTGTGTCGACCCCAGCCGGAGTGGGGGTGCCCACAAGTTTGTAAAGGTTGAAGTTGGCGGCGCTGGCGTGCAGGAAAACCTCGGCGATGCTGCGAACGTCTGGGGAAGGATGCGATGGAGTCTCATCGGCGGATAGCTTCGGGGCGGAGGTGGAACGATTTATTTGGATCTACGGTACCTCGGGCGATAACTTCCGAGCGGTATCCGATGACGCCGGGAGTTCCGTCTCTGTATGGGTACACTTGCGCTGAGACGCGAAACGCGCTCGCTGCCGTCAGGAGCACGCAGAGAGCGGAGAGGATTCGTGGCATGAGGCCTCCTTTGTTGCGTTAGGTATTGGGTGAATCAAAAATTATGGCCATTTTTAAATAACACCGACAGAGCCGAGTTTTGTCGATTACATAATGACAAAGCGAATCAAGCGCAGCAACAACGTAGTGGAATCGCAGTGCCCGGTCAACTCCCGGTAAACGCTTACCGGAAATGCGAAAGCGGCCGAAAAAAGGACTTCATGTCCGGTTCGCGGACTTACCAAGCAATCAAGTAAATGGGAATCGGTAAACAGAAGCGCGTCTAGCGGTGCTGATTTGCACGACTCGATGGTACTGCTGCCGTGACAGAGCGGCCGATCTTACGGGCGGAGCGCGTGCTCCGTGATGGTTATTGCCTCCTGAGAATCGTGTTTGGCCGCAAGTGTTGCGGCGCGGACGAAAGCCCCCTAGGTTGGAAACACAGACGCAGACAGCGACGGAGGCGGTCGGTTATGCGCGCACAAATCCCACAGAAACAAAAAAGAACGGTTCGAAGCGACACAATCTTGCCAGTATTTTGTGGAGCTGCGCTCTTGCTTCTGACTTTCTCCGCGAGCATGCGGGCACAGACGAACGCTGCAGACGCACCGAAGCTCGTTCAGCAACTCAATGACAAAGATCCGGCGGTGCGGGGCGCGGCGGGGACGGCGCTGGACAATTTGAAGGACCCCGCAGCTGAGCCGGCGCTCATCGCAGGATTGAAACAGAGCAGCGGCAACGTTTCCGCTCTGCAAGTGCTGGTTCGCACGCTGGGCCGTTTCAACGACGTGAAGTCTGTTGCGGCCATCGCCGAGATTTTGCCGGGAGAAGCTGGACACGTGGCGGCCGCACAACTTTTGCAGATGGACCCTCTGGGGGTGCAGGCCGCTGCGGATGCTACAGCATCGGAGGATGAAAACGCACTGGCAGCGGTGCGCGACTCGTTCATCGATGCGCCAGAGGTGGGCCTCAAAGTTCTTCCATCGACGTTGAAGAATTCGAAATCGGCGGCCCAGCGCGCCGTGATTGTTGTCCTGCTGGCCGACTGCGCGATCCAAAACCCGTGGTATGAAGACCCTCCGCGGCCAGCGTTCACCAAGGGAATTCTGCCCGCCGCACTGGATGCAGATGCTGGCGTACGCGACGCTGTCGCAGCGGCCATTCAAAAACTAGCCGAGACTGAAAAAATGGACGACCCCGGGATGGGCCATCCGGACTTCGGAATGAAAGACGCCTTGCCAGTCTTGAAAACACTTGCCGGGGACCAAGACGCGGACGTGAGAACAGCGGCCATGGACGCGCTGGGTTCGATGGCAAATGCCGACGCTGTTGCGATTTTGAAGAAGCACTTGAATGACCCGGATGCGACGGTCAAGCAACACGCCACCGAGGCTTTGTCAGCTGCCGCAGCGGCAGCACCTGCGCCAGAAGCCGCGGCGAATGCGGAACCCACGGGGAAGCCCGAAGCCAAGAAGGCCGGAGCCCCCAAGAGGGCCGAAGCGCGGGAGCTGGCGCAGATCAAGAAATGGGATGACGAAACAGCGATCCCGAAGCTGATACCCCTGCTGCAGGACCCGAGTTCGCTGGTGCGGGCGGCCGCAGCGGACAAGCTAGGAAAGCTCGACTATCGGACGACGGCGATGAACGGAGCGGATCATGAGCAGAATTTGAGCGAGGTGCCCGCACTGATTGAAGTGCTGAACGATTCGCATGCGCTGGTGCGCGCGGCCGCTGCGGAGGCGCTTGGGGCGATTGGTGATGAGAGTGCCGCCGCACCGCTGATTGCGTTGTTGAAGGACCCGAAGCCGAAAGTGGTGGTGACGACGACAGAGGCGTTGAGCACGATGGTAAGGGGAGCGGGATACGCGCAGGACGTGCTCTCGCCGGAGGACCACCAAGCGGCAGGGGCGGCGCTAGTTGGATTGCTGGCGAGCAGCGATCAGGAAGTGCGGCACGCGGCGGTGAGCGCGCTGGCCAACGTGGGAACACTCGACGATATGAAGAGTGTTGTGCCGCTGCTCGGGGACCAGGACGTGTTTGTGCAGAATCGTGCCGCGGATGCGCTGGAACGAGCGTTCTATCCAAACCCGAATGTCGAAAGAGATCCGAAGCTGGATGCGCTGGAGCAGGCAGCGGGACCGGGCCTTGTGGCAATGCTCCTTATTCAGGAGACGCGAGTAGCGGCGGTCCAAGCGTTGTTCGCGATGAGAAAACCGCCGACGGAAGCGGCGCGCCCCTTGATGGAGATTTTGAAATACAACGTGTGGATTATTGTTGATGGAAGGTCGAGGCCGGAGATTCAGGGTGCGTTTAGTGGATTTCAGGGAATGCAGATCGAGCAAGGAATCGACGTGCTGGCGAGGACGGGGAATCGCGAGGCGACGCCGCTGTTGGTGAAGTTTCTTACGATCATCAACCCTGGGGCGGGAAAGCATGCCTGCGCGGGGCTTGCCAAGCTGGATGATCCGCGAGCCGTCGGTCCGCTGCTGGACGTGCTGCAAACGAGGGAAGTCGGACTTCAGCCGGATGCCGCGGAGGCGCTCGGGACGTTTCAGGATCCACGCATCGTTCCGGCGCTGATTCAGTCGCTGCAGTCGGACAATTATTCGCAGCGAGCGGCCGCGGCGGGCGCGCTTTCGCATTTTCATGATGCGCGCGTGCTGCCGGCGCTCATTCATTCGCTTACGGACGAAAACGCGGATGTGCGGTACAGCGCAGCGGAAGCGCTGGGGAATTTGGGAGACGCCTCGGCCGTCGAGCCGCTGGGAAAAGTTGCGAAAACGAACTACCAGGCAGTGCGGGCGCTGGGCAAGCTAAATACTGCCGGGAGCGTGGCGGCGCTAGCGAGCGTAGCCCAGGACAGGCAGACGCAGTCTGCGACACGGATCGAAGCGGTGATGGCTCTCGCGAAGTTGAAGGACCCGGGCGTTGTGCCGGCACTGATTCAAACGATGGAGCAGGAAGTGACGGCGGACCCGTCGAGCACGGTTGCGGTGCAATGCGTGCAGGAATTGGGAAAGATCAAGGATAGGCGGGCGGTTGAACCGCTGCGGAAGCTGCTGGGAAAGCCGACGATGCCGAGCCAGGAGGCGGAACGGGTGCTTAGGGAGATGGGCGTTTTGCCGACGGATCAGAACTAAGCGTAGCGCATTCTCAATTGATTGCGGAGAGGCGCTGCACGACGAGCACCGCACCTGAAGTTATACGGCCTTGCGGTATGCCTTACGCTTAGCGCGGGGGCCGATATAGTGAAAGCGGATTAGATAGATTTTGTGCTGGAGGCGGCCTTAAGCATTTTTGAGATTTGGTGGACGAGATGGGATTCGAACCCACGACCTCCTCATTGCGAACGGGGAATCACTAAAACTAAGACGCGTCGCCACAATCAGTTAGCTTTTTGAAAAGGCCGCGAATTGCCCAACTCGCCCAACCGACCGATAGGATTTCCTCTGATACAATCGGGCTGACCAACTTCCATGCGTCAACTGCGTCCTGTGGTGCGCAAAAATTCCGTCCAGCGGTTTCGACGCAATGTAACGTTGTCCATTCTAATCGCCTGACTAGCGATGCTTCCTTTCTCGGCTTCTTGTAGGTCGCTGATTTTAAACGCATTCGCACCGGATAACATTTTCGGTAGGCACAGGCACACCGGCTTGGGCTGGCTGGCATTCCAGTTGAAATTGCCGGAATAGCGGAAAGCGATGGGCAGGAACCCGGGAATCTCACCTGGATACACGGCTTCCGGAAAAGCCTCCTTCTGGGCCTTCGAGCCAAGCAGCACGGGAGGCTCTTTTACAAACGTTTCGTCATCCTTGGGGAATTTGAAGCTGTTTTTCTTGAATGCCAGCCCGAAGTCGTTGAGTTCCGGATAATTGCTATGGCAGGTCGTGCCCGACGTCTGATACTTCCGCGAAAACGCGGGGATCGCGGAGGTCTTAGGTACCGATGCGAGCATAACCCACAAAACGACGACGACTGACGTCAGAATTGCTCCGGTGCTGGTATTAAGGATGCGACCTTTCATTCGCCTGCCCTCCCCATCTTGGCCACCGAGCCGCCGTGACCGTTACCAATTGCTGTGACCTGCATCACATGCGCGACTTCAAAAGGGGATTTTCGGGGAAGGGGAAGCAGAATTAAGAACTTACGATGCTTTCGAGCCCTGCTTTATTTTTGATAATAAGCATCGAACCTTTTACTTGCAAGAGTTGTTTTTTCTTGAATTCGCCAAAAAGTCGCGCCACCGTCTCCCGAGACGCTCCGATCATCTGGGCAATCTCTTCATGCGTGAGGGTGAGCGTGACTTTTACCTCAGCCTTTCCATCGTCATGGTCCGCGGAAAGATCCAGCAGAAAACGGGCCAACTTCTCGCCTACAGAATGGGAGAGTCCAATCGTTCGCATTTCCGCGATTGCGGAGTGATAGGTTTCGCCCAACTGCTGCGCCACCCGCAACCCCACTTCGCCGTGCTCGCGGAGGAAGTTCAGGAATTCCTGACGGGGGATAAAGTTCGCTTGGGTTGGTTCGATCACTTCTGCCGTAAGCTCATAAGGTTTTTCAGTAACAGTGCCGGGTAATCCGAGGACTTCCCCCGCGTCCGCGATTCTCACGATAAGCGTTTTCCCATCTGCCGAGCACGTCGACAGTTTTACTCGACCGCTGCACAGGATGAACACGCCACGCGGCACCTGTCCCTCAACGAAAAGCGTCGCTCCTTTGGGGTACGAAGAAGCCGAGGTGATGGCTGCCAACTTCTGCAGTGCAGGGGGAGGGAGGTTGCAGAAAAGCCGGTCCTCGCGGTGAGGGCAAGACAAACAGTTCTCAATGATTTCTAGGCCGTATGGAGCGCGCATAAACTCACCGCCCCGGAGTATACCTCCCTCCCTACGCGACACAAAACGAAACCCACTCGGCATACTTACCCTTCCCGTAGGTAACTGCCCATTCTGATACTTCTACTGAAATCGAGGTTCCCTGGCTGTGATGGCGGTCATGCTGCCATGTGACGACGGTTACAGCGGTTCCCTGTTCCTCAGCCCATATTTTGATCGCGTGGGAGGTGGAAAATGCAAAGAGATGAGCGCGACCTCTTGGAAGTTCTAAAATTTGAACTTCAATTCCTCGAAGATGGAGGCTATGGGCGTTCGCCGAGAACCCCTTGGAGGCCTCAATATATTTTCGAAGACTCTCTCACGTGCATGAACTACGACTCCAAAGAGAATCCCGGTCCGTGCAGTGATTGTGTTCTGATGCAACTGGTGCCGTCCGAACGCCGCTCCGAAAAGATTCCGTGCCGTCACATTCCGTTCAACGTATCCGGTGAAACGCTGGATTCCCTCTATCGGTGCAGCAACCAACAAGAGACCGAAGAAACAGTCGGAAGCTGGTTGAGGGCGACTATTCACCGCCTGGAAGAAGAACGAGCAGCGGCTCGACATGCCCACAACAAGCAGCCGCCTGCCAGCGGTGGAACGTTGAGAGGAACCCCTCTCTACCAGAAGCAACATCCGAAGTGTGCAAATCCTGCATGTCCGACTGCTTTTCATTGGACCGGGGGTGGCAAATTTTTCCGATTTCGGCCTGATCTGGCTTCGGCAGGTGCGAGTGACTCAACAAGCGATTCGCCACGTGGCATCCATGGCGTAAGGCATTATTGGCTCTGCGAGCGCTGCTCACATGTTTTCACACTCGTGTACGAGGAACCATCCGGAGTCATGCTCAAGGTGCTCTGGCCCGAGCTCCCAGCCACCGAAGCCCACAAGGACAAGGAGTTGTCAACCGCTTAATCGGTTTAACGCGTTTCGGTCACCTGTACAGGTCAATCCGCGAATATCAGGTGCGGTGCCGGCCGTTGTACCGTCCGCAATGTGTAACCTGTCGTAGGTATTCCTCATCGACCGAGTGCCTACTTATTTTTTGTTAGTTTTTGGCGTGTAAAGATGCTGGTACAAAATCCTAGTACAATCAGCCTACGCTACTGCTCCTTGCCTTCTGGACCGAACGCCAAGAGTGACAGGTTGTTGTCCTTCCTCCAACTCGTCGCCTTGAAACAGGACCAGACATACTGGTTCCCATCGTCGACCGACCGTCAGGTTGGCACCTCACGACTCTTGGAAAGTTCCTCCCGTGAAGCCCCAACCGTATAGCGAGCAGCCCGGTAAATGCCGGCATCGTTGGCCTACTGGCGCTCAGCCATAGTCAGCCACGAACCGTAAGGACTGGGCACGTCGCCTGTGACACAACCTTGTGCACTGTGCCAATGTTCAGATGTGTTGCAAGCCCTTTTGCCGGCCGGGCTCCTAGCACGATCAGATCGGTGCGCCGCCGTTTCGCAACGTCCAGGATTTTCTCTGCCGCTGGTCCCTGCTCGACGATGTAGGTGGGGTCGCACCACAATCCGGCTTGATCCGTAACCAATTGCTGCAGCTTTCGCTCCTTGAAATTTTTCACCTGCGAGCTATTCACCAAGTCTCCCACCTTCGGATCTTCGATCACGTGCAGCAACACGAGATGGGCCTGGTTCTCCTGTGCCAGGGATATGGCATGGGGAGCCGCGATTGGGAAGTCATCTGCAAGATCCGTGGCATACAGGATTTCGCGCATCTTTGCGTATTCGCCAGACCAAAGGTTCACGTGTGGGCCAACCGTCAGCACCGGGCACGGCGATTGCCTGAGAATCTGTTCGGCAATCGAACCGAGCAGCGCCTTTCCCATCCCCGTGCGACCGCGGGTCCCAAGCACAACCAGGTCGATCTCCTTTTGTTCGGTCAGATCAGACAGCACATCCCAAGTCTGACCTTCAGCGATTACCACTTCGTGGTTGATGCCTTGGAGCTGTTCATTCAAGCGTCCAGCGTCTTCCTTGTTCTCTCTCTCCGCGGCCTCAGCCATCGCTGCCCAGGCATTGGGTGCAGCAGCGGTGTAGTCGTCAAATCGATTCACATGTGCGCCATACACTTTTGCGCCATAACGCTGCGCGATCTCGATCGCAATTGGCGCAGCCGCGTCTGCTGCCTGTGAAAAGTCAGTGGCAAACAAAATGTTCTTCAGTGTGATTCTCGTTCTTGCTTGAACTGCTTTCATGGGCCACCTCCCTACATCCCACGACTACGCCGAGCAAGGTCAGTCTGGCTGTGACGGCCATCACTTTCAAGCGTGACTTAGGTCGCATTATCGGAAGAGATCGCTTATTAGGTTCAATCGTCAACCTAAAACCAGAGTCGGACGCGCGGCTCCCGCGGTGGTCAAGGAAGGGGAAAAAATGGAAGATCATCATGAATATCGAGTCAACGCATTCGGTGCGGGCGCACGCAACGGCATCGTCCACGCGGAAGGAGTCCTGTCTTCAATCTCGTTCAGCCCGCCTCCGGAGTTCTTGGGGGAGCCAGGCCACTGGACCCCGGAACACTTCCTTGTTGCCGCTGTCGCAAGCTGTTTTGTTAGCACCTTCTCGGGTATTGCGGAAAAGTCGCGCCTGGAATTTGCGTCCGTCAAACTGGACGCAGAAGGCGTGCTCGGCAACGCGGATGGTATCTGGCGTTTTGTGGAAATCAAGCTGCGGCCCATCGTCAGCGTCCTGAAAGAAAAGCATCGTGCCCAGGCCATCCGCCTACTTGAGAAAGCGGAAAAATCGTGCCTCATCGCACGGTCCCTTCAGTGCAAAATCGCCCTCTTCCCGGCTGTGGAGATCGAGGAAGAATTGTCCGTGCCCGCTGCGACTTAAACTCTTAAACCACAACTTTGCCGTTCGGCAAAATTATGGTTTATTTCTGACTTTCGTGCAGTCCGACGTGAACGACGCTTCTGCACGCCCATGCTCCAGCATGTCGCGAGGGCGCCCGTACAACGAAAAACGACCCGGGACCACCGCGGCTCCGGGCCGTTTTCGTTGCTCGCCGATTACGCGGCGATTTGCTTGGCGAACGGTGCCGTCGTCTTGATTTCAATCTTGCGCGGCAAGGCAGCCACGGCGACAGGCGCTGTGATCTCCAACACGCCATTCACATATTCAGCGCTCAGCTTCTCGACGTTCACGCCCTCCGGCAATGCGAGAGTCCTCTCGAACACGCCATAGAAGATCTCCCCTTCCATGAGTTCAATCTCCTTTGTGTTGTGAGTGAGCTTCCTCTCCCCGCGAATCGTAAGCACATTCGCCTGTGCATGGATTTGCAGGTCCTTCGGGTCCACGCCCGGCAGTGTCACGCGGCAGACGTACTTCTTGGCTTCCTTGTCCACATACGCTTCCACTGCAGGAGTGAGGTTGAAGGCCTTCTTGTACTGCGGCAGCTCAAAGCCCCAGGGCTTGCCGGCCAGAATCCGATTGAACATCTCGTCGAACTCGCGACGAAAACCAAATAAATCCTCGAACAATTTTTCATTTGTATGCAGGTTCCTCATCACATCCTCCTCGATTGAATGTCGCCTTACCAAAAGCGACCTTTGGACCAACTCGTAGGGCAGCGGCGCGCAGGAAGCATTTTCCGGCCTGAAGGGCCGGTGCGTCGAACCCATTGGCGCTTCATGTGGACTTCGTGCCTCACCGCTGCCTCCGAGTGAAGGGCACTTGCCTGCCAGGTCAAGCCTTGGTCCGGCGACGATGCGCACCGGGTAAGGTAGAGCTGCGGGCTTTGCCGTTTTCTCCGTTCCCGGCAGCCTCGGCAGCTCGTTCCCTCGGCAGCCCGTGTCCTTCCACGCGTCCTTCTTACGTCCGCTTGCCTCTCAAAATCAGTAACCGCCGTCACGGTTCGATGTGACGCTCGTTACTCTAGAAGTGTGCCAAGCGTGCGATGATACAAATGGGCTTGGCTCGGACAGTGAGGGGTATGCCGCACCCCGTGCCCAGGCGGAAAGACCCAAAGTGCTTACCGCATGGACGAAGCCAAACAACATTGCGCTGTTTACAATTGCAGGCATTTGTCTGCACCTCTTTCTGCGATATCTTCTAAATTCTTCCCGAATGGCTTGGCAAGCCCCGCTCGTCGTAATCCTAGTCATCGGCGGGATACCTCTGCTTGTGCCCTTGACACAAAAACTCTTTGCGCGGGAATTTGGCTCGGATCACCTCGCAGGAATCTCGATCATCACCTCGGTAGTTCTCGGCGAGTATCTTGTTGCCGCGATCGTAATTCTGATGCTCTCCGGGGGAACGGCCCTTGAACAATTCGCAAGCCGCCGCGCCTCCTCGGTCCTTGACGCGCTCGCCAAACGCATGCCACAAGTCGCCCACCTGAAGTGTGGCGCCCATTTATCGGATGTAACACTCCAGAACATTGCCATCGGGGACATACTCGTCGTATTTCCGCACGAAATCTGCCCCGTTGACGGAGTGGTTCTTGAGGGCCACGGAAAGATGAATGAAGCTTACCTAACGGGTGAACCGTTCGAGATTGCGAAAACGCCAGGGTCCGAAGTGCTTTCCGGCCCGATAAATGGGGATGCTGCCTTGAACATTCGTGCTGAAAAACTGGCAGTAGATTCGCGTTACGCGAGAATCATGCAAGTGATGCAAGACGCGGAACAACGTCGCCCGCGCATCCGTCGGTTGGGAGACAAACTGCGTGCCTGGTACACGCCTGTGGCGCTGTCGCTCGCAGGAATCGCTTGGGCAGCGACGGGCGAATCCCACCGGTTTCTGGCCGTGCTAGTCGTAGCGACACCTTGCCCCCTTCTAATTTCCATTCCCGTGGCAGTCATTGGCGCAATTTCTTTCTCCGCGAGACGCGGCATCATCATAAAGAATCCAGCCGTGCTCGAACAGATAGACCGTTGTCGTACACTTATCTTCGATAAGACCGGAACCCTGACTTACGGCAAACCTTCGCTGTCCGAGATCCTATGCGCTCCCGGATTTGCTAAGAATGAGGTTCTACGAGTGACTGCAAGCCTGGAGCACTATTCAAAACATCCTCTCTCCCATGCGATTCTTGAGGCAGCTCAAAAGGCAAACCTTCCCCTCGAACTCGTTTCGGAAATCGGCGAATGCCCTGCGAGGGACTAAGAGGAAGGGTTGGCCGGCAAAATCTCTGGATCACTAACCGCAAAAAGGTAATCGATAGAAACCTCGTCTTACCGGCGGTCACCCCCAGGTTAGAATGCCTGGTCTTCCTTGACGATGTATACGCCGCAAGCATGCGATTCCAGGACATGCCTCGAATGGAAAGCCGGACGTTCATTAAGCATTTGAGACCACGCCATGCGGTCAACCATATCTTAATTGTCTCGGGCGATCGCGAAGAAGAAGTTCGGCAGCTAGCCAACCAAGTGGGCATCACACAACTGCACTCGGCGAAGAGTCCGGAGGACAAGGTTGCTATCGTCCGCAAGGAGGCGACTCAGGCTCCCACGCTGTTCCTTGGTGACGGCATTAACGATGCCCCGGCTATGCAAGCTGCAACGGTTGGCGTTGCCTTTGGAGTGTCGAGTGATATTACGTCCGAGGCGGCCGATGCAGTTATCCTGGAAACTTCTCTGGGACGAGTGGATGAACTAATTCATATTGCGCGGCGCATGCGCCGCATCGCTCTACAATCCGCCGTCGGCGGAATGGCCCTGAGTATTTTAGGAATGTTCGCTGCCGCGTTCGGATACCTGCCGCCAATCGGAGGAGCCATTGCGCAGGAAATCATCGACCTCGCCGTTGTCCTGAACGCTGTCCGCGTTGCCTTACCGACACACTCACTGACTGATTTCTGATCTGCAATTCTTCTAACGAACTGTGGGAGAGCCACTCTGTCGCCTGCGGTACTCTGTCTTTTTGTTCGCTACGGTGCAGGCGTTTCCGAGCTTGGACTCTCTAATCTTTTGATACTTAACTTCCGAATGGCCCGTCATCCGCCCAGAATCGGCAGAGTTCTGGAGCGCCTGCGGTCGTCTTTCATTCGTACCGCAGCGCCACCATTGGATCGACGCGCATTGCCCGCCGGGCGGGAAGAAAGCAGGCCGCAAATGCCACGGTGGCAACAAGGAGCACGACGAACGCGAGGGTGAGTGGATCGTTCGCGCTGACATCAAACAGAAGACTACGGATGAGACGGCCCGCAAAAATTGAGGTGACCACCCCTGCAGCCAGACCTACCATAGCTGGCGTCATGCCCTGACGAAGCACCATGCGAAGCAAATCTTGCCGCTCGGCGCCGAGCGCCATGCGAATGCCCAATTCCTGGCGACGTCGCTCGACCGAGTATCCGACCACGCCGAAGATCCCCAGCGAGGCGAGCAGAAGCGAGGACAGCGCAAACGACATCGACAGAAACATCGGAAAGCGACGAGGGTCAAGCGAGTGTGAAACGATTTGCGACATGGGGCGGAGGCCGGTGATGGGCACGTCCGCGTCAATGTTGTGAACCAGCTCGCGGACCGTGCCGGCATCACCAGCGGGGTCGCTCGCTGTGCGAAGGACGATGGATGCGGATGTAGGAACAGAAATCGCGTTGAACCATGAAGGTACGTAAACCATCATAAGTGGAGGCTTATCGATCTGCACGGTGCGAATGTCGCCGACAACACCGACCACTTCGGCAGGAACATCTGGGCCCCACTGCGTGGTGCACATTTGGCCGATAGGGTTCTTTCCGGGCCAGAAGCGCTGGGCGACACTTTGTGAAACCACGACGATCTTTCGATCGCGGTCCGCGGGCCCAAAAACCCTGCCTTGCAATAATGGGATTCCCATTGCCGAGAAATAATCCGGGCTGACAGGGCGATAGTTGGCCACGGGCGTTTCGGCCTGAGTGGACGGAGCGCCGGGAATGGTAATGCCGGTCACGCTACCTTCGCCTCCTAGCGGAGGAATGCTAACCCAGCCGGCGGCACGAATACCGGGAAGCGATTGAACGCCCGCCAGGACTCTGTCGTAAAAATGCAGGCGATCCGCGGCTTGTGGGTAACTCCGCGATGGTAAATCAACGCTAACAACAAGGACGTTATCCGCCGCGAAGCCTGTATGAACCTGGAGGAGTCGCCCGAGGCTGGCCACCAACAGACCAGCGAGAATCAAAAGCAAGGTGGTAAGTCCAACTTCGAAGGCAACCAGACTTTCGCGCAAGCGGCGAGTTCGAGAGCTTTCCGTTGTGGTCGCGCCGCTGGACTTGAGAGCGTCAACAGGCTGGGAGCTAGCAATGCGCAAGGCGGGGAAGATTCCGAAAAAAGAGCCGGTGGCAATGGAGATAACCAGAGCAAATAACAGTACACGCGCATCCATATGCACTTCGTCTAGACGAGGAATACCTGCTGGCGCCAAATGTACGAGCCAATTCACAGCGAAGCTAGCGGTCCAGATGGCGAGCACGCCACCGGCGAAGCTCAGCAGGAGAGTCTCCGTCAGCATCTGGCGAATGAGGCGCGCGTAAGTCGCCCCCAACGCCGTGCGAATTGCGGCCTCGCGCATGCGGCCGGGAACGCGCGCGAGCAACAAGCTCGCGAGATTGGCGCACACGATAAGAAGGACAGCCACAACCGCGGCAAGTAGAAAGATCAGCCCACGGCGCGCCGGTCCGACGACTTCCGCTTCAAGCGGCTGGAGCGCGCCCAGGAGATCGACACCCGCACTCGCCTGTTTCGCAATTTGTGACTGGACCACGTTTAGTTCAGCGCGCGCTTGATCCTGAGTTACGCCGGGTTTGAGGCGCGCCACGGCGCCGAAATCGAATTCACCGATGAGGCCCTGCTCGTAGGACTCCGGGCCATTCAGGGGTTTGAAAAAGGCCAGGCGAGCGTAGCTGTCAGCACCTCCCAGGACTGAAGGAAATCGAAACGACGCGGGCAGGATGCCGACGACTTCGTGGGGGACACCGCCGAGCGTGATGCTTCTCCCGATTGCGGACGGATCACTTTGGAAGCGGTCGCGCCAGAATGCGGCGGTAAGGATTAGGACGTGGCCGTGGCCGGACTCGTCCTCCTCACGGCTAAACGTCCTGCCGAGCGCAGGCCGCGCTCCGAGCACAGAGAAAATATTTGCGGAGGCGCGGACGCCGCGAATCACTTCGGGTTCGCCTTGACCAGTCAGATCGGCGGTTGTTGATTCGGCAACGGCCACATCCTCGAAGGCATGAACCTGCTTTTGCCAAATACGGAAATCAGGCAGGTTTGCGCCGAGAGTCGGATAAAACTTCGCGAGCTGCGGCACAATTTCGCGCACGAGGTAAAGCTGCTGCGGTTCACGATACGCGAGAGGGCGAAGCAGCGCGCTGTTCACGACCGAGAAGATGGCAGTGGTTGCGCCGATGCCGAGCGCCAGTGTGAAGATCGCCACGGCGGTGAAGCCTGGATTTTTTGCCAGCATGCGAACGCTAAATCTGAGGTCTTGCCAGAGAGGGAGCAAGTGACACCTCCTGCTTCTTGTGATAAACAATGAGCAAGAACAGTTCCAAGGATAACTTCTTTTAATCTCCTTAAAGCAAAGAACTTAGGTAACGAGCGTGGGTAACGAGCGTTCGTTTGCGCGCCCCACTGTCGCGTGGGCGAACACGGTGCAAGTGAAGCCAAAGATGAAGTTCTGGGCGTATTGTCGGCTATGGAAGTTATCCCGAAACCGCTTTCGAGGAAGTGATCGAAGGAGGCCGAAACCGGACATGTCCGGAAACTCGGCGGGATCAAGCACTACTGGCCCACGCGGATTCGTCCGCTTAAACGCGTGTCATGCCGCCTGTGGATCCCGCAAATCCCCCTACGAAATTCAACCTGCCGCGAACAAAGATCTCGGTGAACCCTGCCGTCAGTAGACTGAAAAAATTAAGGGCGCCGGCCATCCTGGCCTTGAAACGTGGTGACGCTTCTGCAATCCGTTTCATCATTACTGCTGCGCCCATTTTCTTTCCTCCTTGTGCGAGTTATTGAATCAAGGTTGGGTAGCGCGCTGCGCTTGCTATTCCCCGGGCGCGCTGGCCTGCTCCCTCCATCGTTGAACGTTCACGCCCATCACGATGAGCCATAGCTCCAGTGGTATTTCCCCGAGGGCGGAGGCGGCGGCGAGGTAGGGAATGAAAAGATGGTATGCGAGTGGCGGGTATAGATAGGTCACGAATCCCAAACCATCAATCGCCAACAGCACTCCCAGAATTCGAGGCAGGAAGGTGGACCTGAAAATGAGGTAGCCGGTGAGGACGCACCATAGTCCGAAAAATACCAGGTCGATGTTGAAGGCGTATTGATTCAATTTGAGAAACAGGAGCGCCAGTGACTGCAACTGTTCCGCCGTAAATGCGCTCAACGAGCTACCGCCCTGCAGGATGAGCAGAGGAGCGAGGTACAAGAGGCTGGTAAGAGCCTGCATAGCGCATGACATGAGAACGAAGAACGCAGCGAGTAAGGAGAGGCTCCTGTTCACAGGTTTAAGCAATTCATACATGAGAAGCGCCCATGCGATATGGAACGCAACCCCGATGAGCGAGGATGCGAAGCCCAACCAAAACAACCGCTCGTGACCCAGGATATTGGCCGCTGTAGCCGCGGCGCTGCCAGAGACAACGAGCTTGTTGAGGACGATCACTTGGCCGAATGTGGCCGTAATGGCTTCGAGCAGTTGACAGGCACCGGCCATCCTGGCCTTAAGACGCGGCGACGCTTCTGCAATCCGTTCCATCATTTCAGTCTGTGCTCATGCTCTTTCTCTTTACTCTAGCGAATTCAAGCGTGCATGGCGCTCTTGAAGTGCGAGGCTACACAACGGCTGCCGATACCCGCTCGCCTGACTGCTTTGCCGGAGCCAGCACGATCAGGGTTACACCGATGATGACAAGCACCGCCAACGCCGCACACGTCTCCGCGATAGCCCCCCTTCGAGAATGCCGTCACCGCCATAACCGCGGCGTGAGCGAAACTCGACCAAGCTGCGAAGGCGACCAGTGTTTCGCCCCACCCGTCCCGCCGCAATGTGTGTAACCATCGCAAGAGCTATTTGCCGTTACACACACGCGACATTGCATAAAATATCGCCATTAACAAGGCGAACGAAGAAACCAACGACAGCGACCAACCACTATGGAACTTTGCAGTTGAAGCAAAAGCCCCCCCGTCGCAATCCGCACTTTTACTTTTCGACCACGCGTTTCAGGGAGATTTTCCCCGACCCGCTATGCGGTGGCGGTCCGCTCCATGTGGCTCGCCCTGTCATCTGATCTCCTTTCACCTGCAATTCAACGTGAATTGAGCCCTCACCATTTGGGCCCTGTGGAACGTTAAAGGTTAGTTTGTCGCCATCCACCTTCCCGCCTTCAAACGAGTCTTGCTCGCTCTCGTTGGGTCCGACGCTTCCTGACAATTTGTTTCCGTCTTGATTCAGAATGGAGTAAGCAGGCTTGGCGTCATTTTCTCCATCCATTTGCAACGTTCCCGACCACTTGCCAGTGACATTAGGCATGCTGAGGGCTACCGCTGAAAGCATTGCGCCCAGCAGAAGGCCCACAAACAGGTATGATTTTTTCATGGCTGTTCTCCTCAGAATGAGATTCCGAGCTGTAATTGATGCCCAAATTCGCTCTGGCAGAGCAGAAATACAGGCGCTCTGAAAAAAGCGGATCTGGTCGAAATTGCGCCGTGCATTTTTTCTGGCTCAATAGCTAAGATTCATATTCATTTCTCAATCGAGCACTGCCCTACTCGAAGCAAAAATGGACAGCCTCTTTGACCAGCCGAACCAGTTAACTATTTGCCATCGCACACATGCGTCATTGCGTGAAATACCGTCATGAACAAGGCAAACTACGAAAGCAGCGCCAGCGAGGTCGTAACCACAATTGGGCTTTGTAGGTGAAGTGGCACAGCGACAGAAAACACTTCCCCTAGCGCGGACCGCCATACTCGCGCGACTCCCAGCACACTCTTCTGCTCCCACTCGTCGCAGATCAGATCTGAAAACGTGCTTACCATCTCGCACTTGAACCGCTCGCGAAACTCGCGCGGATACGTGAACAACAACATTTTGTACAGGCCACAGCTCACTCGGGCCGCGCTGGTCATAACATCACTCCGATGTCTTCGGCACTAGCTTCTTCTCACGAGCCAGGCGCACTACAGACTTGCGGCTGATATCGGCGTTTGGTATAAGCCTCGACAATGCTTCTGCCATCGATAACAACTGAGATTTGCCAGTGAGCGATCGGCGTTGACGCCCGTTACCGGCGGGAGCCCTTGGTGTCCGGCGTGCGTTCGATGCTCATTATAATAATGTTGGAAATCGAGTAGCTTCACCTCCAGGTCGGTGGTGGTCCAGAATAACGTGCGGTCCAGGCATTCTCGGCGTAAGGTCCCGATGAGCCGCTCGACAAACGGATGGGATAACGGCACATAGGGCACCGTCTTGATTTCTGTCACCTCCAGCACGCGGAGGTTGGCCAGCCACTGATGGAATCGATACAAGCGATCATTGTCGGTGCTGAGGTACTTGGGCATCTTGAGTTGCCATCGGATGGCGCGGTTGAACATGCGACAGCGTGCGACACCATCGACCGTGCCGGCATGGACGCCGAACCCTATGATCCGGCGCGAGTATTGATCCATGACGACCAGGACCCAGTGGGTACGCAACGATGCCGACTCGCACCTGAACAGGTCCATACTCCAGAGGCTGTCTTTCATGTGGCCGAGGAACGTGAGCCAGGATGGGCCTCCCGAATCCGATTGCGGCCGGTAATGAATGCTGAGGATACGGCGAACCACATCCTTGTCGATTGCAACGCCGAAAGCCAAGGTGATCTGCTGGGCGATGCGGGGACAACCCCAGTTGAGATTACGCCGTTTCAATTCAACGATTGCGTCGATGAGTTCTTTATTCGGTCCTTTCGGGCCAGGCTGGCGCCTGCGCTTGCGCGAAAACAACATGCGGTACTTTCGTTTGGCCAGCACGTGGTGGAGATGCAGCAGCGTGGATGGCTTCAGGACGATGGCGGAACGCAGAACGCGTGCCGGGTTCATGAAAAGGGTGCACAAACCGGCGATGAAACGCTCTGCGGCGCGCAGGTTGGGAGCACGCTTGCGGCCGCGATCGAGGATGCGTAGTTGATGTTTGACGAGCAACGACTCGGCAACGACGGAACGGAGGCCTCCCGGCCGTGCAAGCCGGCCGACGGTGACAATCAAATGAATGAAAAGGATGACGACATCGCGCATCCAGGCATGGTATCAAAACCCGAAAAAACACCTAATTTTGGTCCAATTCAGCAATTCGCCATGGACACCTTCCCCAACGAAAGATGTGTTCTCGATCGGTGATAATAATCGAAATGCGAATGTAAGCATTTTTTGAGATTTGGTGGACGAGATGGGATTCGAACCCACGACCTCCTCATGGCGAACGAGGAAAAATCTGAGATAAGGCACGGTGCGGCAATCACTTAGCCTTTCGAGGAGGCTCTCCAGTTGGACTACTTGGACTACCGGGCTATTTGCCTTTTCTCTTTGTCTTTTTGTTCTTCGAGTGACCCCGCACAAATTAATGAGTACTTCTAAGGCGGACGAACCATCCAGGAGCGAGCAAACGCGCCAGTTAAAAGCCGAAGGTCGTGGGTTCGATCCCGAGTACAACTTCTTCGGCGTGGAAAGAACGAACATTGGCGATGCCTCTGCACTTTCCGCGGGCAAACACGTGATTAAGTACGAGTTCATTCCTGATGCACCGAAGCTAGGAACGGGCGGCAAGTGCATGCTCTTCGTGGACGGAAAGCAGGTGGCGCAAGGACACATTCCCAAGACCGTGCCGTTCATCTTTTCAGGAGACGAGGGAGCGGACGTGGGTTTGGACGCCGAAACCGCGGTTTCGGACGACTACAGGGAAGGAGACAACAAGTTCACTGGAACGATCGTGAAAGTCACGATTGATGTGTCGCCGAGTGGGCTGAGTGCGAGTAATCAAAAGGCCCTCGATGACGCCAAGGACGCAGCTGAGCTGGCAGTAGACTGATTGTACGTCGATCTTGCGGCTGACCACTTCCACGGCAACTCGGCACGCCTCTAGGCTTTGACAGTCGCGGGTTCGTGTCCGTTCGGTTATTGGCTCATCGCTGGGGGTTTCCACGTGCCATCGATGATGGAAGGTGGGTTCTCCTTCGGCCAATACAGACGCAGCATGACGCTGAATTTCGCTTTTGGAGCGGGCAGCCAATTCGCCTCTTTGTCCTTGCCGGGCGAATCCGCCTGGAGATAGATGTCCACTGAGCCGTCGGGGTTGGGGACGAGTTTGTCGCGCTGGCTGAGCGTGTAGCGGTTGAGCGCATTGGGAACGAAGAAACGATCTCCGTCATACATGGTCAGCGACCAGAATCCGTTGACCGGCGGCATCTGTCCTTTCTCGAAATGGATGACGTATTTGTTGTTCCCGTCATAGTCCTTGCCGTCGGGGCCTTTCTCGGAGGCTGGATAAACTGCATCGGCGGGGAGGTTCCAGCCCGGCCCGAGCATGTTGCACAAGGCGCGCAGAACATAGTCTGTGCCCCAGTTGGCCACACTTGAGCCGAAGTAGATCCACCTGTTGGTGGTTGCTTGGTTCTTAAAGCGCTCAAGCATTTTCTGCAGCGCCAATTTGGGGATGGCGTCGATGGCTGCCCTGTCGAATGCGCTGAGCTTGCTCGGGTCAAAGTCCCGCCCAGGGGTCAACCCGATGCTCGCCATTCGTGCGATCACGGGCGCGTCCTGTGGCAAAGGCGGGTTGGTCTTCATCAGTTTTGCAAGGTAGTTAAAATAGTCGTTGACGCTGAGCGCGTTCACCTGCTCGCGCGGCAGTGTCTTCATATCGAGGCTAGGGTCTATGCCAGCTAGCGGGGGGGTGTAGGACTTACCGTATTGGCTCAACGGAACCAACGAAATTTGGTCTTGCAGCGCGTGAACTTTTGCGTAGTCCTCCGGCGTGCCGGTGCAATAAATGCGGCCGAGAAGCCAGACGATGCCGGTTGGCGATTTGTATTCGGTGACGCCCGCGGGAAGCGCGCCGGACCATCCGGGACCCGTGATGACGTACGTGTGCGGCCTTTGGCCCGTCGTCCTCGTTCCGGGAGCTTGGAAGACATCCGTCCAGCCGCTCAGCATCGGCATCATGAAATAGCGGTCGTCCATGTCCGGGATACTCAAAACCACCGGCTCCTTCGAGACGTCGAGCCAGGCATCGGTGTAGAGCGTATCGGCGTTGGGAGCGGGAACGGAATGGTCATCGACTGCCGGGTAGCTCCGAAATCGGCGCAATTGGCCCATCGGTACGCGTGTCGGCCCTGCAATCGCGACGTTAGTGAGTTGCCTGCGTGTCATGTCCATCGTGACCAGCGGGTAGCCGTAAATGTAAGCTTCGGTCGCGTTGCTGACTGCCTGCTCGGGGCTGAGTCGATCGCTCGCCGCGACCGTCTTTTGGTGCGAATTGGCAATATTCGCGAGCACTAACGCGAACAATAGAAGAGCCCCCAAATGAAGGAATCGCGAAGACATTTTGATTTCTCCTTGGAAGGCGATTTCTCGCGGATGATGACATTTCTGTTCGCGAAATGGAACCGGTCGTCACGCTCACCGTGACAGTTCAACGTTTATGAATTATTCGAGCCTTAGGGCTGTGTCGGTTACTGGCAAAACTGACAGTCCTGGCCTAACCCTTGCCAATCGACAGTCCAGGCGCTTGGTCAGTCCCGAGTCACGGGCAATCTAGAAATAATCCCAACTTGCCTGGCAAGTTGTGCCGGACATGTGCCGCTGGACCCCGAAATGGTAGGTGGTTGGCGAAGGAACGAAAACTTCACTGAACGACGGCCCGCGCTTATCCTTGATTAAGAGACTTGCTCTTGTACCGGCACTGCGATACGTAAAAGTAAGCGGAAAGAGCGGACCGTACCATGATGCTAATCAAGTTCGCATTCACCTTGCTGCTGTTGTTTCCGATATCGTCCGCGGCTCCCGCAGAAAGCACTGAGCTTTCTGTAATCACCAAACACGGCAGACTTCGAGCTCCATAAATGCTTTCGAGAACAGACAAGGTTAATGCCTTCACGGATCAATTAACCTTCGCACGGACCCATATAATTTTGGTGGACGAGAGGGGATTCGAACCCCCGACCTCCTCATTGCGAACGAGGAAAAATCTGAGGTAAGGCACGGTGCGGCAATCACTTAGCCTTTCGAGGAGGCTCTCCAGTTGGACTACTTGGACTACTGGGCTATTTGCCTTTTCTCTTTGCCTTTTAGCTCAGTTCGGATGGTGCCGAGCAACCAGATTGCTCCACACATGCGTTCGCCTTCAGTGTCCCGCGGCCTATTTTAGTATGTGGGGCGGTGGGGATCGGTACCGACGAAACCCGAAGAAAGAAATTCAAGCACAGAAGCAATACGTACGAATAATGGCCCAAAAATTCGGTTGGAAGGTTCGACTGACCGGAAAGGGAACTAGATCGGACATCTCTTGGTACTCGCAGGAACTTCTCCGCACAACTAATCGAGTACTGACTCAGACGGGGACTGCTTTTGCTGTCGTTCTATTTGACGAGCAGGTCGGAGCATGAATTTGAAATACATTAGCGTGTCTATGGCGGATTGTTACTTCGCCGAGCCACATGGCATGAAACACTGTTACATCCCTTTCTTTATGTTATTGATTTCAAACGCGCTCTTAGTTTTGGCGAGGCAGTGCGACCAGAAAAGGTAGACATGTTCAGTAGGATAGGAGGTAGACCTGCAGGGATAAAAGTCAGAAGTCCCTTAGCTTGGGCCGCATCGGCAGAGGATAACAAAGTCGATGAAGCCGACTGACAAAGCCATCTTAGGGATGGTGAGCGAGTTACCGGGCCGAAACGAAAGTAAACCCACAGGTGGCCTCGAAACAAAACTTAGATCCGGAGGCCGAGCCCCCTGCTTCGGGGCGAAGGCAGCATGGCATGGCGCGGGCTGACCGAAGCGACATGACACTCCGGCGGGGTGGTAGGGACAGCACGGTGACAAGGACATGTTAAGCAACTGGAGAAACCTTCCTCGCCCCAGAGAGAAATACTCTGGAGCAGGTCCGGCCTATAACCGGATGAACCGGGAAAAGGAAGGAAGGCGAGAAGGTGGCGGAAGGGTTTGCAGTAGCGATGAACTGGGGTAACTCCCAGGGAGCGAAGGGACCCAGCTGTTTCGTAATTCCTCTGGCAATGATGGGAGGCAGGGGCGTCTGATAAAAACGCTCGGCAATCTGCAAGACCTGAGACAGAGGATATACAGGAAGAGGAAGGCGGAAGCGGTTGGAGAGTGTGGAGTAGATGCTGGTGAGAAAACAGGATCGAAAGCACCGCCAAATGGCTACGTCCCATAAATCTTCTTGCGAAGCGAGCAGGAGAGCGGAGTGCGGGAAATCTGCACGCTCCGTTCGACGTGGCGGGGGATGGAAACCAGCTTACGGTTCGGTTAGTGAGGCACTCTCAGAGGAAACGGAGAGCAACCGATAGATCGAACCTAAGGAGCACGGCGCCATTCCTCGACCCTACCAGCCCTCTGACTCCCGTTCAGAACGAGTTTGGTCAACGCCCCTACCTCAACGCAAGCCGGGTGTTGCACAATCAAACTAAACAGCTAGTCGGCTGAGCCTATGACTTGGACGAGTTTCTTGATATCCATCAAAGGCAAGGGGTTTGCCGGATCCTGAAGATTCGGAACCGTATCATTCGACGCCCCACCGGGAAATCGTTTCATGTTCGGAAAATCCACGATGGAATTGTCAAACTCCCCTATCGGGACCGCGATCAGCGAAACAACCCAGCCATTGTCATAGCCGGCATAGCGCCCCGGCGAAGTGGTCGGGAGGCGCGTGCTCACCGCACCGTTGAACGTCATGTCGTACTTCTCGAACGGATCCATCGTTAGGTTGTAGGTCGAGCCGCAGCAGCCCAGATCCTGCTTGGCACCGAGCCAGGTGTCCTTGGACGTATACAGGTATTTCCATGCGATTTTGATATCCGGGTTCGTGGGATCGTCGCCGATGTCGGCGCGAGCGCCGGCGAAGGATTCACCGTCGATATAGATCCATCCGTTGCGTGCGGAGTGCTTTGCCTTGCCCATAACGTAGGCGCTGTTGTCAATGCTATCGAAATAGATCGGCTTGCCGGTATTGTCCTTCCACGCACCGTGAGGCGGCGGGGTGAGGCCGACCATCGTTGCCAGCGTTGCCCAGCAGTCAATGTGCGACATCATTTCGCCATAGCGCGCGCCGGCTGGAATCTTTCCGGGCCACCACATGATGCCGGGAACGCGGAAACCACCCTCAAACGGCGAGCCCTTTTCCCCACGGAACGGCACAGTGCCGCCATCCGGATACGCGTCCTGCCATGCGCCGTTGTCGGCAGTGATGATGACGATGGTGTTGGGAGCGTCCGCGCGGATCTCGTCCATAATGCGGCCGATGTTGGAGTCTAGCTCCATCATGGCATCTGAATAATTGCCGAGGTGCGATTTGCCAATGAACGCCCTGGCGGGAATGTTCGGGTTGTGCATCTTCATGAAATTAACATCCATGAAGAACGGCTTGCCCCCCTTGGCGTGCAATTTAATGTATTCGACTGCAGAGTCCGCCTGACGCACATCGAATTCATGCAGGTAGTCGTAGTCGATACGCGCAACCTTGGTCGCGGGTTTGCCGGCGGTGCCTTCCCATTCGTATAGGTTGACGATCTTTTGATATTCCGCCCAATACGCAGGGTTATATTTCGGGAACCAGGGATGCGCAAAGCTGTCCGTATCGTCATAAGTATAGACGCCCGGATAGTAGGCGGCGAACTCCTTCATTTCGTCAAAGCCGTGTTCGATCGGGTAGAATTTGGGTTGATCCCCCAGATGCCACTTGCCCGAAAAATAAGTCGAAAAGCCGTTCTTCTGGAAGAACTCGGCGATGGTCGGAGTGTTCTTCGTGAGGCCGTTCTCGTCGCCAGGCACCACCACGACCGAAAGAGCCGAGCGGATCGGAATTCGTCCCGTCATGAACGAGGCTCGGCCCGCGGTGCAACTCGCCTGGCCGTACCAACTGGTGAAGACCGCGCCTTCTTGGGCGACTTTATCGATATTCGGAGTCGGATGGCCCAGGTTCGCGCCACCACCGTAGGCCCCGAAGTCGTTCCAGCCTGTGTCGTCGGTCATCAGCATGACGATGTTTGGCTTCTCCTGGGCTCTCGCAATCGGTGCTGATGCTGTACCCAACAGTGCCGCAACTCCCGTCAAAGTGAACGCGATTGTTCCAGACCATCTCATATTAGTCCTCCTCAGATATTTTTGATTGCCGTCGGTCAAGGAGTAAGACTGACCGATACTTTCACCGCGAAATTAAGGAGGGAGAGACGCCTTTCACAACCGTCCCCTAGCACTTGGGCAGCGCCCCCTGGAAAATACGTCTAACCCGCGTGTGAATCACGGCAAGCCGTCCGGGAGTGTGTCCGGCAGAGACTGTGAACGCTATTGTCAAAAGTAACCATAGAACGAAGATTCTGGGAAGATTTTCACCCGTTGAGTTCTGGTAAACGCGCGTATCGTAGATGTGAATTCGGCGAACAAGCCAGTCCGGTTGTAGGAAGTTTCGAGATCCGGGCGATGTCCCGGCAACAACAAACTCGTACCAGGAGATCGCGGCCGCGCTCGAGCGGTCAATACCCCTGTTTTTTAACGATTTGAGATTTGGTGGACGAGATGGGATTCGAACCCACGACCTCCTCATTGCGAACGAGGAAAAATCTAAGCTAAGGCTCGGTGCCACAGTCACTTAGATTTTTGAGGAGGCCGTGAATTGCCCCGCTCGCCCCGCCGACGGTTCAGAGGATTTGCTCTGATACAAACGGGGTGACTAACGGCCATGCGTCAACTGCGTCCCCAGCCAGCCAGTTCGATTCGGGGGCCCGGGCTGCGCCGTTCGCCTGCACACATTCAGCCTCTTGTTAATCGCGTGATTGGGAAGGCGGAAAGTTCTAGGGACAAGACATAACCCCTCCCTCTCCCACATCCCAATGGTCCACACGGTGCACACAGCCATGGCAACTGTCTGGGAAGAATTGACGCCAATGCATTTGTGCTCGATCCCAGTTAGCGGAAACCTACTGATTCCTCTCCAAAGTGTCCTTGATCGATGCCAACGATTTCTGAAGGGAAGAAGCTGTGCGGCCCACGGCGGCTTTGCGCACAATCGAGCCTTTAAAGCCGGTTAGCCCAGCCTGCTCCGATCCCATCACCATGATGAGGTAAAAGCCGGGTTGCTTCGGATCGTCACCACGGAGGCAGTAGGTGAGATCCAGGGCGGTCTCAAAGTAATGGCTCGAATAGAGTTGTTTCTCAGCGATGGTGTAGGCCGGCTCGTGCGGATTGTTGCTCTGCATAGTTACAACTTGCACCACGCGCAGGGTCGGCTTGAGGCCAAACTTCACCTTGTCCCAATAAAACATGTCCTGCACGTTGGCTGGCTTGGAATTGGGATAGCTTAGAAGGTAGTTGTAGAAATCCGGGAGCGCCTTCGGCAAAACCTGACTGTAGCTGAGAATATACTTAAATTGGTCCGCCACCTGCGTGGCGTTTTTCTTATCGTTGTACACTCCCAGGCTTTGGTCGCCCTCCTTCTGGTACGCGAGCAGACGCTGGAGTGTTTTTTCGTCCAGAAACTGATTCACCTTTTCCTGCGCGTCGGGAGCGGACAAATCAACCGATTTTTGAAACGCCTCGATGCCGCTCGTGGGCAACTGAACCTGACAGTTGTCGGGCTTACAATTCTTCAAGGCCTGTATGTCATCGCTGTCGAGCGCGAAGCCTTTCAAGTCGGAGGCTTGTGGAGGATCGCTGAATTTAGCGACGGCCAGGTATTCGGGGATTTTGCGAAGGCGGTCAAAGTCATAGGCGAGCTTGAAGTAGCTTTCCGGAGTCGCCTTGATGTATACCGCGCCGAATACGAAAATTTCATCGGGGATGCGCGACTTCATGATGGTCGCAACTGCTTGTCCTCCCCGTATGGCTGAGATCTGATCCTGTTTTAGCCCCACGTATTGTTGAAAATAGGTATTCAGCTCAGAAGTGGTCTGGGCGCCGCAGCGCATAACGGCACCGGCAACCAGCGTGACAAGCACAGCAACCTGCATTGCGGTTCGCTTCATTGTACCCTCCACAAAAATCGTTTGATCATTCCGGCGCCATCGCGAGCTTTCCGCCCTGGGACTGTTTGTCGATTAATTTTCTTAGCGCGAGCGTTAGCGGGACTGCGAGGATCCCGCCAGCAGGGCCGAGGAGCGCCCCCCAAAACACCAGGGAAAGCATCAACTCCAGAAAAGAAACATCCGCCCCCTTCTTCATAAATATCGGGTTGACCACGTAGTCCATCACGAGATTTATCAGGATGAGACCACTCAACACGAGAAGGGCCCGTTTCCAGCCCAATACGAGGAGCGTCACAAGGCTGGGCGGGACGATAGCGATCAGGAAACCTACATTGGGTATAAAGCGCAGGAAGAAGGAGAGGATACACCAAAGAAGAGGAAATTGGACGCCTAGCACGAGTAACAGAACCAGGTTGGCCAGTGCGGCGATCGCGCTTGTCTTCGCTAATATACCGATGTAGCGCTGTACGTCTTCTCCGTAGTAGCGCATCCTTTCGCCAAGGGAATTCGCCTTAGCCCCGGTCTGCTGCACCATCGCGCTAAGGAAGATCAACGCAAGCAATGTAACCAGCAGGCCATCGCCAAGGAAACCAGCCGCCGCCGGGACGGCGACGCGACCCATCTCCAGGATCCGGTCGGAAGTAGACGCCGTCGTGTGGGCGAGGCTATCGATCTTGATGCCATGCCGATCCAGGAATGCCACAACACTCTCGAAGAGAACCATGAAACGCTGATGATAGGCCGGTAGTTCGGCTCTCAAACGGTAAATTCGGTCACCCAGTGAGAAAACCGCGACCAGGCTCAGAGTGCCGAGTAAGGCCACCGCGAGCCCGATTGCCGCGCCTTTCCCAAGCTCGAAACGCTTGATAAGCCACTCCGGCAAGGGGAGGAAGCTGCAGGCGAGCAAAATGCTTAGGAGGACGAGCACAACCAAGTGAGATGTCCGGCTGACTCCCCATAAGATGATGACGACGCACGCGACCATTAC
>CAVPLA010000051.1:0-60641 GCA_963705855.1 uncultured Acidobacteriota bacterium | reverse complement strand
CTGCCGGACTATGTTGAGCAGGCAGTCCGAGAGCTTGCGGGGCGCGGGCTGCGCGCCCCAGCCCTTGACATAGTTCAGAGCGAGTCCAAGAACGCCAGAACGCTGTCGTCAGCCTTGAACCGGCGGAACGCAGTCAAAGGCGGCGCGAGTTTTCCAAGGGCTCGTTCTTTCATTGCCAAGTTAGAATGCAGGTAGACATTTGTTGTTTCGATGCTTTCATGGCCGAGCCAGAGGGCGATCACCGCGAGGTCCACACCCGATTCGAGTAAGGCCATAGCCGTTCCATGACGAAGCTGGTGGGGCGAGACCTTTTTCTTCTTGAGGCTGGGGCACTCCGCAGCCGCGCGATCCGCCGCTTTTCGCAAGAGGAGATGAATTGCGAACCGGCTCAACGGTTCGCCTTGCCGCGTGGGAAAAGCGCGCGTTGTACTAACCTGGGCGAGCTCTGCGAACCACGCCTTCAGCACATGAGTCGTCCTAGACCACAGCGGAACCTGTCGCTCTTTTCGCCCTTTTCCGTGAAGCTGCACATTCCCTTTGGAGTTCATTAGGCTGACCTGATCCTGCTCGAGCACAACTATCTCGGAGACCCGCGCACCCGTGTTGTACATCGTCAGGAGCAAGGCGTAGTTGCGCCGCCCCAGCCATTGCTTTTGATCCAACACGGCGAGGATCGCTTCCATCTCCTCGCGCGTCAGATACCCGCGGATTTTTGTGTCTGTGCGCTTCATCGGAATTCCCAGCACTCGCGTCGCGGTACCTGCACTTGCGGGATCGTGAAGGGCTACGAACCGGAAGAAAGACCGGATTGCGGTCAGGCGCAAATTGCGTGAAACGACGGAGTTCTTTCTTTCCTTCTCTAGGGCTTCAAGGAAGCGCAGGATGCAATGCACATCAAGTTGGGCGATAGTCAGCGCCGCCGGTCCGACTCCCGTATCGCGGTGGATCGACCGCAGGAGCAGGCGGAAGGTGTCGCGATAACTGGCCACCGTTTGCGGGCTGAGACGCTTCTGCGCCACCAGGTACTCGGTGAAGAAACTTTGCAGGAGAGGACCAACCGCAGTTGCTGTCGTCATGGGTTGGATGACCTTTCCTGACGCTGATGCTCGAAGCGAACGGAAGCTGTCTCCAGCAGTGCCGGAGTGGCCGTCAAGTACCAATATGTGTCCACTGGAGAAAGGTGACCCAGGTACACGCTCAGATGAGGGAGCAGTTCCGCGACGTTCTTTCCGTCGCGGTGCCACAGCGTCAACCGTTTCACGGCAAAAGTGTGACGGAGCGAGTGGAACGTGGATTTCGGTTTTCCCGCACCGGTTTTGATGCCGGCATGGCGAAGCAGCCGCACGAACGTAGCGCGGGTGACATCGTAGCGAAGAGGCTTTCCATTCCGGCGCGTAAAGAACGTCTCGACGGGCAGATTCCCCAGCACGTTGTCCCTGCGCTCGGCATAGACGCGCAGGTGAGCAACGACCGAAGGATGCAGCACCACGATGCGGGACTTGCCGAACTTCGTGTCCAAGATGGAAAGGCGCGGTGGGTCCGCATCCAAGTGTGTTTCATTCGCCTTCAGCCGAATGGCCTCTCCGATTCGAAGGCCCGTGCTGGCGAGCAAGCCAAGCAGGGTCGACAAGGTCAGGCCGTGGAAAGGCTCGCAAAGGCGTAGCCGGCGGGGTGCTTCTACCAGCTTGACGAGTTCTTTTTCAGAGAACAGATAAGACGTTCGTCGCGGGCGTCTCCGAAAGATGTTTTCCGGTACTTGCGTTCCGGGCTCCGTGCCCCGTAAATACTTCAGAAATCCGCGCAGAGCAAAAATGCAATGAAGCTCGCGAGAAGGGTGTTGCGGATCCGCTTCCAGCGAGATCCATTCCAGAGCGAATGCCGAAGGAATCGGCCAAGGGCGGCCTCTGGTTGACCAGAATCGGACAAAGTTCCGAAGTATCTTCTTCCGATAGTTCAACTGCGCGTGGTGGCGCATCACGTCGTCTGGATGCGCTCGCACAGCGGGGCGGGTCAACGCAAGGTACTGATCTACGAGCCATACCAATGTTTCCGGCTTCATCGGGAACCTCCGGGCCAGGGCAAGCACACCTGAGCGAGTGCTTCCATATCGAGCTTGGCGTAAATCAGAGTGGTAGCGAGAGAGCGATGGCCAAGAACGTCGGCGATCTCTTTGAAGCTCGCGCCGCGGTTCACCATTTCCGTAGCCGCGCTATGCCGAAGCGAATGAACGCGCGCATGACGCAGCCCGGCGCGTCTGAAGAGATCCGCCATGGTATTTCGGACATGGTGGTGACGGCGCTGTTCGGTGAACGGGAGGCGTCTGGGAACAAAGATCCAAGGTGAGTCCTTCTGGGGCCTGGTCCGCAGGTGTGCGATCAACCCATCGCCGACATCTTGAGACAATGGAAGCATTCGCTCTCGCCGCGTTTTCGAGGAGCAGACGCGTATTTCGCCACACTCCCAATCGATGTCTTTCAAGGCGAGCCGCGCGACTTCTTCGATGCGAAGGCCCAAGCGCGTAAACACCAGCAGCATCGCTCGGTCGCGGGCATGACGATGCGTCTTGCCCGCGCAAGCGTTCCACAACACTTGCTTCTCTTCTTGGGAAAGGAATCGCGGCAGACTGGCCCGTTTGCGGTTGACTCGTTTCGGCAACGCTTCTTCCCAGCCGTCCGGGATGTGCCCTTGGGATGAGAGATAGCGGACGAATCTTCGCAGCGCCATCAGCCAGACTCTCTGCGTCCAGTGATTGGGCAAACGCCGGAATTCTGTCTTCAAGAACTCGGCCAAATCACTGAAGTGCAGTTCGCGCCAGCGGATATGGCCTGAGGAGAAGCGAGTAGCGAGCAAATTGCGAATCACACGGAGGTGCAGCTTGCGACTATTGAACGCCAGACCGCAAAAATCGGCCAAATGACGCTCGTAATCGACGGCGAAGGTCGCAGTTGTACTCGAGCAACACTGGGTCTGAGGCATCGTTTCTTTCCTTGCCGGCTGGTTGCCGGGCAAGGATGGTAAAGTAGGTCGATGCCAGTCTGGACGAACTCGCAGAGTTCGTCGCCGCCGAAGCCAGCCACGTCAAGGACAGCTTCCGCATCACGCATGCCTGCCCAGACTATGTCAACTAGCCGGAATGCCCTCGGTCAATTCCCCGAGGGCTCCATACGCAGAAATCATTCTCCGCCCTCACCACGCTCAACATAGTCCGGCAGCACACATAGTACGGATTATGTGATTCTCAACATAATCCGTAGTAGCCATGGAAGAAACGCCCTTCCTGCTGCCCGTGCAGCGGATCGTCGGTGGCGTCCAAATCCAAAATGATTTCCTCCGGCGCCTCCTGGTGGGCCTGAAGGAAGATCTCCACCAACAGGTGGTCCACGGCTCCGTGATCCAGTACGATCTTTTTGTAGCGCTCCTTCCGACTGGCCGTCTCTTTGGTCAGTTCCAGCCGGTTTAAGGTGCTCTTTCCGGCTAACGCTTCCTTATCGGGATCCTCCTTCTCAACCAGCACCGCCAGCAAAGGATCGTTCCGCAACTCGTCGTGATCGTTCAGATCTTCATATCCCAGGGCCAGCCCATAGACTCGCTGGGCCACCAACTCCTTCACCGGATGATCGATCAGATCGGGATTCCGATAATCCGTGAAGCAGGCGGCAAACTGGCGCAGGATCCCAATGCGCTTCTCAACCTCCCGCAAGAGCAGACCACCACCATCACTGGTGATCGCTCCGCCGTCAAACTGCGCCCGGATCTCGCGTCGCTTTTGGGGATGAAATCCAAAGACAAACTGGTTACACTCTGCAGTCATAAGGCTGTTGCTCCTCCTTGGCAGGATTTCTTTCTAGACAAAAGAGTTATGCCATGAAGCAACAGCCTTTTTCAATTTAGAATGAGAAATTCGGGTTAGAAACCATCGGGAAGCGATTGCGGCCATGGATTTCTTCACGGTGCCAACAATCACGTTCGGCGTGCTCTACTGCTTCTTCGTCATCAGCCATGATCGGCGGCACATCTTGCACGTCAACGTCACGAAGCATCCGACGAGCGGTTGGATCATCCAGCAGTTGCGGGAGGCGTTTCCATTTGGGTCCACTCCCAAGTTTTTGATCTTCGATCGAGATGCGAAATATGGTCGGGAGCTTCCAGCGGCAGTTCGATCTTTGGAGATGAGCCCGGTGCAAACCTCGTTCGGGAGTCCCTGGCAAAAGGACTATGCTTCACACTGCACCTCCTGGGTAGGCTGTGATACTACTTCGCTCGCGAGGCGTCGTTGTGACAGCTTTACGCCTTGGGCTTTTCGGGGCGGGTTGTCGCCTGGATGTTCATACAGACAGTCGTTTTTATCGTTGCAGGCGTGACCGCGAATCAGTCCATGGCGATTCCATATCTTGACCCATTGTGGGGTGATGCCGAGCAACGCGGCCATCTCCTTCACGGTCAGCATACCTGCCTTGCGCAACCGATCATAGCGCGGCTTGAGGCCATACCGTTTCTGGATGCGAGCGACGATCCGCACCGAAAACGACTTTCCTTCTCCCGAGCGCAGGCCGCGTTCGTTCAGTATTAATGCGATCTGCTGATAGCTGTGGTGATCGAGGAGCCGATCGATTTCCTTCACCACGGCAGGGTTGGTTGCCCGTTGCTGCCACGCATTGAGAGGAGCGGGCACCATCAAGGTCTTGGTGGCCCCGCCCTTGAAACGAATGTGTAGAGTAATCTTCTCGCCACGAACCAGGGTGACATCTTCCAGCAACAACCGGATCATCCGTTTGCGCTCGCGGTCGGGCGTGTTTGGATCACGCCACAACCGTGGGAAGTCTGTAGCCAGCGAGAGAATCGCAGCCTGCTGTTGATCGCTCAGGACCTTTCTGTCTTGTTCACGTTGGCGCTCACGGTTTTGCTGCGTCTCGGTCAGTGTGCGCAACTTGCTGTTCCACTCGGCTTCGAGTGAGTCGGCTACCAGTCGGTTGTCCGGGTCCACCCGCATATAGCGGCGGCGTGCCAAGTCCACTTCGTACTGAGCTCGCTCTACTTGTTTCTGACGCAGTCTGTCGGCTTCTTCCAAACGTGATTGCAGTTCTTGCTGCACGGTAAGCGCCACTTCGAGAGCGACTGGACTCACCGCCTCGACCAACAGTTCACTAATGGCTTCATCGATCCCACCTCCCGGAACTTGTTGACAGAGAGGCTGGGCATGTTCGATTCCTTCGCGCTGACAAAGATACTCAGGCCACAGCCGGCTGTGGCGGACGTGATAGCGAACCGTCATCCGCTGGCCACAGCGGCCGCAGAGGATCAGTCCTTGCAGCAGTGCCGGCCCTTCGCGGGCCGGGCTCTTGCGTCGGTCCTGTCCCATCGCTTGTGCACTTTCGTGGAGGTGCTTCAGATTTTGCTGGTAGTCTTCCCAGGACACATAGCCTGGGCAGGCTCCAGGAATCAGCGTCTGCCATTCATCTTGCGAGAGCTGCACAACGGTGAAACTGCCGTCCACGTTTTTGCGAAAGTGGCTTCGTCCGTATACAAAGGCTCCGGCATACCTCGGATTGTGCAAGATACGCAGCACCTGGGTGTGTCCCAAGGCGGCCCACACCAGGTCTCCCTTGTGGGCTCCCGTGCGAACGCGTCTGGGAAACTGTAGACCTTGCTTTTGAAACGCTTTCACTGTGGCCATTGCGGATCCCGTGCTGCGGAAGGTTTCAAACAATAAGCGTAAGCACTGTTGCACCTGCTTGTCCGGATCCAGCACCAACGCGCCTTCGGAGTTATAGATCAATCCGACGGGCGGACTGATCACCAGTTCGCCGCGTCTAGCCTTATTCAAGATTCCGCCGTGCAAACGCGCACGCAGAATGTGCAGTTCCGCTTCTGACATCGTGCCTTTCAACCCCAATAGGAGGCGATCATTAAAGTGGGCCGGATCGTAGATACCATCTTCATCTAAGATCAAAGCATCGGTGAGAGCGCAGATCTCCAACAACCGATGCCAGTCGGCCGAGTTGCGTGCCAATCGGGACACCTCCAGCCCCAGTACGATTCCGGCTCGTCCCAAGCTGACCTCCGTAACCAGCCGTTGAAAGCCTTCCCGGTCGGCGGCAGACGCTCCGGACTGTCCAAGATCGCTGTCCAGAACGATGATGCGATCCTCGGGCCAGCCTAACGCGACGGCCTTTTGGCGCAACGCATATTGGCGTTTAGTGCTCTCGCTGTTCTCGAACACCTGGCGCAGTGTGGATTGCCGGATGTAGAGATAGGCATTCCGCTTGAGATGAGTCGTCTTCACTTTCTGATGCATGTCTTGATTCATGACACTATCTCCTGGCAGCCGTGCAGCAGCATTCCCGCGAGGATCAGAACGACCTCGGTGCGTGCACCCTGAGGAAGAACCGTCTCGTCAGGTGCGGCAGTAAATTCTTTGGTTGGAGAGGGTGCGAGGCAAAGCGAACAGGCATTCATCCATTCCCTCATGCCCCGTCGCATAAATAACGCCAACCCTGGTCCCCGCTGTCCGTTCATGATCTGACGCCGCAGCTCTTCGTACGCGGCAATCAATCCATCCTTCTCCAGCGGTGCGGCAGTGTGAGCGGGCTGCAAACTTATCGAAGTTTTTTTTCCCGCAGAAGCTGCCGCTCGATACTGCGGGGGTGCACTTTTACGTGGAAGTTGTGCTGCACCTGTTCTGCCAGCTGAGCGAAACTCAGGGATGGCTCCCGGGTTTGCTGCTCGGCCACAAACTTCATCACTTCCGGAGTGAGCTTGTGACCGTTTCTCGGACCACGCTTCTGGGGAAGTAATCCGGGCAAACCACCTTGCTCGAAAGCAAATTCCGCTTGGTAAAACGACGGGCGGGAGAAACCAAACTCCTTGGCCGTTCGGGAAACCGCCCACTTGTCCACATGGACCTGTCGTAGCATCTCGTATTTCACCTGCAGCAAGTCGCTGGGATCGAAGAATTCGCTGTCCTGGAACAGAGGATGGCGCACCTCCTGCGGGCGGGGGTTGAGTGTTCCGTGTTGCTGTAAGGTCTTCTGCTTGTCGGAGTTGTTTTTCGCCCGCGGCATTCTCGTTTTCTCGGTTAAGCTGCGTGGTAGCTGTAAAGATAATTACGACGTATGCTAGGATCTTGTCAAGTCTTTTTTGCTGGAAAGTGATTGATAATAGCACGCATATTCTATCTAAAGCAACTAATCCGATATGGTTTGCGGCCAACACTCCCGACAACATTACCTTTACAGTCATGACATGTTTTCCTTTACAGTCCTTCCGACTCGCTCAGACTGCCATCCGTCGATCTGTCGCGCCAGTTCGATCAGGTCCGCCACTCGAAACAGCGATCGCCCCGCCGCGAGGGCCACGAAAGGATCGACAGCGCCGGCGTCCGTCCAGCTTGTCGGTAATGAATGCAAGCGACCAAGCTTGTCCTGAAACCAGACCCGGTCCTCACCCCAGTCCTGGCGATAGGAAACCAGCTCGAACTCTTGCTGGAATAGCGGATGGTATGGATGCGTTACTCGGAAACGTCGAATTTCAACATCGCCATGCGGCGCAGTTGAATACTCATGCCAACGGTGTAGCGGAACGTTGGGTCGAAAGCTGCTGACGAGACCTGCTGGACCACATGGTTGCGCTGAATGAACGCCATCTAAAGCGATTGCTCTCGGAGTATGTTCGTTACCATCATGAGGACCGCACGCATCTCGGACTTGAGAAGAGGACACCTGACGGCAGGATTCGTTCCATAGCTTGGGGTCGGGTCCTTTCTCAGGAGCGACTCGGCGGGCTGCACCATCGTTACGATCGAGCCGCCTAGTGTAACAACGTATAGCAGCCTTGGGGCAACATATCGTCCATTACCACCACATGCTGATTCAAGAATCCTCTGCTTGGAGACGGGCCAGGAAGTCCGTACTCACCCGCATGGCTTCCTCAGCGGCATCGGCATCCACATCCCTCCCGTGTGCAGCATAGTTCAACACGCTCACCACGCGTAGAAAGTCCTCAGAGCCGGCTGGTGACGCATTCTTTTGGTCTAGCCATTGAATCAATTGTTTGATTCCGACGTAGTTCGCCGTGAGCCCCAAATTCTTGGCGCGTCTGTGCAGTATTCGCTCAATCTCGATTCTGAGTTTCAAGAGCGAGAAGAGCGGGAATTCTCCAGCAAGATCGTGCGCACTAGGCAATTCATTCTTGAATTGATCGGGTAGTGCCGTCGTAAGCCGGTATTGCGCGACGCCCATCGGCTTGGTTGTATCGCGTAGTGCGTACTCCACCACGATTTCATTTCTTTCCTTGCAGAGGATGATGCCGATGCTCGGCTGGTCCTCGTGATGCCGCAGAAGATCATCCACCGCGGACAAGTAGAAATTCATTTTGCCAGCGAACTCGGGTTTGAACTCCTCAATTTTGAGGTCAAACACAACGAAACAGCGGAGTCGAAGATGGTAAAAAACGAGGTCCAAATAGTAGTCTTGATTGGCTACCTCTAGATGATACTGGCTCCCGACAAATGCGAATCCCTTTCCCAATTCCAAAATCAGGTCCCGCAAATGGTCAATCAGCCCGCGTTCAAGATCACGCTCAAGCATATCGGGACCAAGCATGAGAAAATCGAAGTCGTAGGGGTCCTTGATGAGCTGCTGGGCCAATTCGGATTGAGGCGGTGGAAGTGTGCGAGTGAAATTCGTTATTGCCTTCCCTTGCCGAGAGTACAGCTGCGTTTCTATTTGGTGAACTAGCACGTTGCGGCTCCAGCCAGTCTGAATCGCTTGCCGGGCATACCAGAGCCGCTCGTCCGGGCTCTCTAGTTTCTCAATTAGGGCGATGTTGTGATACCACGGTAATTGTGCAAGCGCCGCTTGCACAATTGAGACGTGCGGCCAAGCTTGCGCGAAAGCCCGCATATACTTCAAATTTCTAGCAGACAGTCCCTTCATCGAAGGGAACGCGCCGTGGAGATCCCCGGCCAGTCGGTCAATTACCTTCGTTCCCCAGCCCTCCTCGTTTTGTTGCGCAATGATTCTCGCACCGAGGTCCCAATACAGAAGGATCAACTCTCGGTTGACCGCAACAGCCGCTTTGAGCTGGGCATTCTGAATGCGCTCCTTCAAATCCTGAAGGAGCGTTCCATAGCTATCTGGCAACTTGATGGAGTTTTGTCCCATATCGGCTCAGTTCTTTTACCATTATCTGAAACGGTGATCCACCCAACCCACGCCTTCTTCCTTCGCTCACCGAAGAAAGACCACGCGGAGGTCGTAACGGTCCGTCTCCGGGTCGTAAGCTTGAATCTCAAGTACCTCCGAGACGAAGCGAATGCCAGGTCGGCGTGCGATCTGGACAATGATGTCGAGCGAATCCGCTATGTTCGTCTTGATGGCGCGATACGGTATCTCGATGCCGCTCTGCAACACACACGTTGTAAATCGAGATATACCTTGAGCAGCGGAGTTTGCATGAACGGTCGAGAGAGTGCCGCTGTGTCCTGTATTTAGGACTTGAAGCAGGTCGAACGCCTCGCCACCGCGAATCTCACCCAAGATGATCCGGTCAGGGCGATGACGTAGAGTCGCTTTCAGAAGATCCCGGATTGTGACCGCGGGCAGACCATTCTGCTCACGGCGAGCTTCGAATCGAAGGACATTGTCTTTTTGAATCTGTATCTCCGCCGTGTCCTCAATCAAGACAATGCGCTCATGGTTTGGAATGAGGTCCGCCAAAATATTGGCGAGAGTCGTTTTGCCACTCGATGTTCCCCCACAAATTAGAATGTTCTTCCTCTGGGCAACGTATTCTTCCAACTGTTCTGCGAGTTGAGCTGTGAGCGTTCCCACTTCGACCAGATCCTTCATTTTGAATTTGTGCGAATTGAACTTTCGAATGGTTAAAGCCACGCCGTGGATGCTGCACGGAGGAAGCACAGCGGCTACGCGGCTGCCATCTGGCAGACGTGAGTCAAGGATGGGCTTGGCATCTGAAATATCGTCACCCAACCGTCTGGCAATGTTTTTGACTGCAACGATGAGGGATTCAGGAGTGAGTCTCACTCCGGGCACCGCCTGAAGATACCCGGCTTTTTCGATGAAGATCCGCTCGGGCCCGTTCACCATGATTTCGCTGACGTCAGGGTCCAGAATCAAGTGTTGGATCGGACGAAGGAATGGGAGAATCAACTCGAATCCATTCATCAGAGTTCCTTGTCGGCAAGCTGGCGGAAATAGGACTTGTTTACGTCATTGCGGTAAGACTTGAGATAGCAAAACATCGGCGGCAACGGGTTGAGACCATCATAGGCAAGCGTGATGGATTGAGCGTTCTTCAGTTCCGTGAAGGTTTTCATGTCGAACCTGTAGTCCCGTTGTTGGCTGTAGGTCTTTGATGTGCTGATGTGAGCCTTGTCGGCGAGCGGTTTGCCCGTGAGATAGCTGACTTTTGAATCGTGGCCGCTCTCCGAAATGTTGTAGTTCACTTTCCAAACATTTTCCTGTCCACAGAGTTCGCTCGCAATCTTTGCAGAGAAGTCGTCAGTTTGCGTCAGGAAGATTTTCGTGCGGAAGGTTGCAGCAGGGTTCGCCAAGGCTCACCGGGCAACATGGATCGCAGGGAGCTTATGCTCTGGGCGGCAACAATGGGAATGCACCTTGCTTGGCGGGACAGACTGAAGAACTGGTCGTCGCCATTTGGTTCGTGTTCGGTCACCGTTGCTATCTGCTGATATTCGTCACAAACAAAGAGAACGGGCCTGCATCGTTTGTCGGTTCTGCAGCCATTCGCGCGATTCGATTGAGCATGCTTCGCTGGAAATCCATCTTCAGCATCACAGCTATGGCGCGCGCTAGACCCGGATACTGCCGGTATCATCACCCTAACGGAGAAACCACAGTGCTATTAATACTCCGATTGTGATGCTTACATCAGCCGAATTGAAAATGGGCCACCAACCAAGATCCTTAGGAGACCATTCCGGCGCAAGAGCCACAGCGCCCTCGTCTGCACGAAAGATTAGCTTAACGTTCGTTCCATCCGCATCCATCACAGACACTGAAATATTACTCACGCTCTTGGTAACGGCAAGTTTCTTTCCGTCGTGGGGAAAACGCGGGAAACGGATTCGAAAAGGCCAAATCAAATTCTGGGTCGATACTGAACAAGGGTTGATTTTGGCGCCATGATTCAGACGACCATTTTTGATATACGACCCGTTTGCCCTCAGGTGACCAAGTAGGGTTGCGCATCTGCTCGTTCGCCCCTTGATCCCCGGTCGTGAAGGCTAGACCCGTCCGTGAGCCGGCCTTCATGACATACGCGATTCTATTCGCGCTAAGAAACTGCGGTGAAACTTTCAGCCCCGGACCTGACGTGTGCTCCTGGCGAGTTCCGGTTGCTACCTGTTGCATGACCGGGATGCGAAGTTCTGTGCGTCATTTCGTGAACTGATCGAATCGGGAAGTGTCAAAGCGATTCGCTTGCCAGCGCGGAGCCCGAACTTGAATTCGTTTGCGGAGCGCTGGGTGAGATCTGTCAAAGAGGAATGCCTGTCGAAGATGATTCTGTTCGGGGAGCGTTCATTGCGGCGAGCGTTGCAGCAATATGTGGTGCATTACCACGAGGAGCGCAACCACCAGGGCAAAGCGAATCTGATTTTGTTTCCTGTGAAGACGGAAGGACCAAGAAATAGACAGGCAGCGGTGCGGTGTCGGGAGCGGCTGGGCGGTCTGCTGAAGTACTACGAGCGGGAGGCGGCGTAGGCGTAGAGGTAGGGACAGCGGGTCATGTCTGGCAATCTCACATATATATAAGGATGCGTGCAGTCAGGCCCAAGCAAAGGGTCTACCGCGCCTGATTTATCATGAACCTGCGATTGAAGCGAGGTTCGTGCGCGGAGCAGCGGGCACGACGAGTTTTTTCACCATGCGGGTTTTCGCTATCGCGGAGTCGCCGAAGGAAGCAGGCACGATTTGGGCGGGCACCAACGATGGCCTTATCCAAATTACACGGGACGGAGGAAAAACTTGGACCAATGTCACGAAGAATATTCCCAACCTGCTGGACTGGGGCACAGTAAGCAATATTGAGGCCTCGCGCTACGATGCCGGGACCGCTTACATCACGGTGGATGGCCATCAAGTGAACAACCGGGATCCGTTCGCCTACAAAACGGCAGATTACGGTAAACCTGGTCAGCGATCACAAACGGAATTCCGCACAGCATGCTGAGCTACGCCCATTGCATCCGAGAAGATCCCGTCCGCAGAGGGTTGTGGTATCTGGGCACGGAAAACGCGCTATACATTTCGTTCGACGACGGAAAGAATTGGCAAGCGTTTCAGAGCAGCCTGCCGCGCGCGCCGGTCTATTGGATTGCGGTCCAGGAACGGTTTCACGATTTAGCCTTAGCTACCTATGGGCGGGGATTCTGGATTTTGGATGACCTTACACCCCTGCAACAATTGACATCCGATGTGATGGCGTCTAATGCGCATCTCTTCGCCCCGCGTGACTCTTACCGCTTCCGCCCTGTCGCGCAGCCTGCAGGTATTTCGTATGACCCGACCGCCGGACGCAATCCGCTGTACGGCGCTGCGATCAACTTTTATCACAAGTCCAAGCTGGGCGAGAAAGATCGCGCCACCATTACGATCAGCGACGCGAGCGACACAGTCGACGAACCACTATTCTGATTGGAAGAGCGCGATGCGCAATGCTGGACAAAATCTCAACCGCATTCAGGAACGCGCCGGCAGTACTGAAGTCCAGAGAAATCGTTCCGTCATTCGCAGGCTCGACCGTCCGCATACACTTTCGTGGCGGTGATGTCATTCTCACAGTTGGCGGACGGTCCCTCGAATTACAAATTCCGTGGGCAGAATACGTTGGCTGAAGGCCATTCGCGGATGATGTAGCCGCTCGAGAAGCATCTTCATACAGGTTTCACCGATTTCTTCTTTGTGGACGCGGACCGTCGAAAGCGGCGGGTCCATCAGCGCGGCCTCTTCACGGTCATCGAAACCAACCAGGCTGATATCATCCGGCACTTTCATTGTGTGCCGCTGCAGCAATCGCCAAAGCCCGTAGGCGATTTCGTCATTGCCGGCTACGACAGCAGTGGGTCGTGGCTTTCGGGACAGAATTCTCCCTACGCTCTTTTGACCGAAATCGACGAAACTCTGCGGATTTCGGGCCGTGATCAAGACAGGTTTTAGTTTGCTTTCGCGCATTCCTTGTCGATAGCCCTCGAATCGGCGACGAAACCACGGGTATGAGATATCGGCCGCGAAAACAATCTGCCGGTGACCCTTGCCGATCAGGTAACGCGTGGCTTGGAGCGTCCCAATTAAGTCATCGAACCCTACTTGGTCGAACTGCTGCTCGTCGCCCATTCCAACCACATTGTTACTGAAGGCCACGAAGGGCATATGGATGGATTCGATCCTTCGAAGCAGGTTCGGATAAATCGTCCCCGCCAGAATGAGTCCGTCAATCAAGCCGTGTTCCTGAAGAACGGGAGGCAGGTCGATCCTATCGGGAAGTGTTCTCGGAGAGTAGTGCAGCGCGGCGAACAGCACGTGCTGTTTCAAACTGCTGGCATAGGTTTCAACGCCTTGTAGGATGCGCGCATGAAAGGGATGGAGAAAATCACGGTTGCTCAAGAGAAAGCAGACCATTTCTGCGCGTCGCTTGAGAATCCGGCGGGCTTGCGCATTGGGGCGAAATTCCAAACGTCGGATGGCCTCAAGTACTCGCGCACGCGTTTCCCCGCTTACCTGAGTGCTGGAATTTAGCACGCGGGAAATCGTTCCAATGCCAACGGCAGCGGCCTTTGCGACTTCGCGAATCGTCGTTTTCCTTGGAACTGCTTCCATAGCGGTGTGCCCTTTAATCGCGCTGACGTCCGGCTCGGTTGGGTGAGAGACCAGAAACCAACTCTCTTGGCAAGTCTAGCACACGAAAACGGCGACTGTTTCCTCAACAGGATCGGGGATCCACGCGCCAGTGCCAAGAAGTTGGAACGAATCCACCATATTGGTTTCCTGAGATTCTGACTTGACAGCGGGTTTTCGCTCAGTTAGGGTCTGGAAACAGTTCCAGGCCCTTGTTTGATTTTCCTTTCATTTGGTCCAGAGTTTTCTCGAATCGAGTGGGGTGTGATGCCATGAAAAAACTGTTTGGTTCATCTTTCCCTCAGGTGTGCACTGCACTGCCTGCCGCAGCCCGTCTCGGCAAACTGTGGTACCTGAGCGCGGCTGTATTGCTCGGGACAATACTGCTCGGGTTTTCTGCCCCAGTCATGGGGCAGGCGGTCAATGCAACTTTGCTCGGAGCGGTGACGGACTCGTCCGGGGCTTCGGTCGCCAACGCCAAGGTGACGGTCACGGAAACGAACACGGGGATCAGCCACACCTCGCAGACAAACGAAAGCGGCAACTATGTATTTCCAGATCTGCCGCCGGGCACGTACAGGGTCATCGCGGAACTGACAGGATTCAAACGAGAGTCAAGAGCAGGCATAGATTTGGTCGTGAACTCCACCGAGCGCGTCGACTTGGTCCTTCAGCCTGGAAACATGTCGGAAACCGTCATCGTGGCGGCGGAGACTCCCATCCTTCAGACCGAGCGGGCCGACACGGGTCGCAAGCTCGATATCGTGCTAACGGAGAACATACCGCTCGGCACTAATCGCAATTTCCAAAACCTTCTGAACATCGTGCCCGGCACGACTCGAGCCACTTTCCAGCACTCGCAGTTCTTCAACGCAAGCAACTCGCTGCAGACGGAAGTCAACGGCCAACTGCGCGAGGGCAACAATTACCAGATCGAGGGCATCGACGACAACGAACGCACTGGCCTGCTTCAAATCCTGATACCGCCGCTGGAAGCGATCCAGACGGTGGACGTATCGACGAGTAATTTCGATGCGGAGCTAGGCCGTGCGAGTGGCGCCGTCACCAACGTTATCTTGAAGTCAGGCACCAACGATTATCACGGCTCTGCTTATGAATTCATAAGGAACAATTATTTCAATGCTCGCAACTATTTCGACAAATCCGTGGGACATCTCGCCTATAACTACTTTGGCGGCAATATTGGCGGGCCGATCATGAAAAATAAGCTTTTTTTCTTCGCCGACTATCTAATGGTCAAAGACCATGAGGCCAACGCAAATACGATCACCGTCCCGAGCATGGCTTTGCTCTCGGGAAATTTGAACGTCGCGACCACAGCGACCGGAACGCCGACGACAATCTACAACCCGTATTCTGGCAATCCGGACGGCACGGGCCGCCAGCCGATAGTCGCCTCGTCCTCTCCCGGTGTTGCAACGGTACCTGGTCCTAATGGAACTACTGTGGATGCGTATAATCCTGTGTGTACCAACGCCGCTGGTTGCCCTAACGTCATCCCGGTGGCTTTGGTCAATCCCATCTCCGCCAAGCTCCTCGCGTTTTTGCCGAACCCAACCGCAGCAGGCAATGCGAACAACTACTTTGCTACGTTGCCTTATCACAAAGACACGGATTTCTTTGATGGCAAAGTGGATGCCAATCTCACCGATAAAGATCGCCTGAGTGCCCGATTCAGCTACCAGCGTCCGTCAACTTTCCAGGCGCCCATATTCGGGATCGCCGGCGGACCAGCACAAGGCAATTTTGAGGGAACGGGCGTTCAGAACACTTATAGCGCCGGCCTCAACTATAATCGCTTTTTTTCGAATACACTGGTTGCTGAGTTCCGCTTTGGTGCAGGCTGGTACCATAATGAAGCTCACAACAGCGATTACGGCACAGATACTTCGACGACTCTTGGCATTCCTGGCGTCAACCTCAATCCGATCACCAGCGGGATTGTCGGTATTACTATCAACGGTGGGTTTTCCAATCCGTTGATTGGCTACTCGGCGAGCCTGCCTTGGATCCGCTCGGAAACGAATATTGACTTTGCAAATACCTGGACCAAGGTTCTAGGCAATCATACGGTTAAGTTTGGCGCCGACCTGCGCCGGGTTCGCGATGCCTTGCTCCAGGAACAGACCTTCAGTCCACGCGGTGTCTATACTTTCAGTGATGGCCAGACGGCGCTGAATACCGGCGCCGGCGAGTCCAAAACTAGTTTTACGAACGATTTCGCCAGCTTCCTGCTTGATGTGCCAAGCCAGGCAGGGCGCGATCTGGCCACTTTCTTCCCGAACTATCGAGCGTGGCAATTCTTCACCTTCGTGCAAGATAAGTGGGTGGTCACGCCCAAATTCTCAGCGGATCTTGGAGTCCGCTGGGAGTTTTATCCACCCGCCACACCTGTTGCCAAGGGAGGCTTTTCGAATTACGATCCCACCAACAATACGCTTGTCGTCAGCGGCTACGGCAGCAATCCGGACAACCTGGGGATCACGACGCATTACAAATACTTTGCACCTCGCCTGGGACTGGCCTACCGTTTGAGGGAATCGACCGTCATTCGCGCTGGCTTCGGGATCAGCTATACCCCTTTCCCTGACAACAGCTACGCCTACAATTTCCCGGTACGCGCCAATAACTCGTTCAATCCTGCCGTTGCGACCTACGGCCCGGCCGCGCTTCCCAGCGGGCAGACTGCGACTTTTGAGACTGGTTTCCCTGCCCTCATCCAGCCTGCCATTCCGTCGAACGGGATTATTACCAACCCCACTGTCGGCTCCGCCTACTTCGTAGTGAATCAGAATTTCAAGAATCCTTACGTGGAATCGTGGAACCTGGCGATCCAGCATTCGCTGCCTGGGCACTTCGTGCTCGATACAACTTATGTAGGCAATCACACCGTTAACACCGTTGTCAATTACAACCTCAACGCCGCTACGGTAGTTGGCCTCGGGAACAAGGGACAGCCCGAGTTTAACTCCTTCGGGCGGACGGCCAACACCAATCTCCTTTTTGCGGGATACTCGTCCAGCTACAACGCTTTGCAGGTGAAACTGGACCGCCACTTCTCGAGTGGTTTCGCGACTACTACCTCATACACCTTCGGCAAAGGCATGGGCTTTCAAACCGACGATGACGGAGGCCTGGCATTCTATATCAATCAACGCCGCAATTACGCGCGCAACGACTTCGATCGCACGCATACCTTTGTACAAAGCATTGTGTACGATCTGCCGTTCGGAAAGGGCAAGCGCTTCGTCTCTTCTGGAATTGGCGCCGCAGTTGTGGGCGGCTGGCGAATCTCCAGCTTTCTCACGTTGATGTCGGGCCTTCCGCTTTACTTTAGTGCCAGTTCGGGCGGGCTTCTTGCCCCAAACAACACTCAAACGCCGAATTTAATTGCTCCCGTGCAGATCCTTCATGGCATCGGCATCGGCAATCCCTGGTTCTCCACCTCGAGCTTTGCTGCCGCGACGGGGACTGCGTTCGGCAATGTAGGCCGGAACTATCTCAGCGGTCCCAACTTCTTCAACCTGGATGCTGCGCTCTCCAAGTCGATTCGATTTACGGAACGCTTCAATCTGGATTTGCGCCTGGAGGCTTTTGGCGTCACCAATACGCCACAGTTCTTCTTCACTACTGGCAATGGCACAGTGGCGGGCCTAACGCTCGGCAGCAGTAGCTTCGGCGATATCACCAGTGCCACCGGCGGCCGCCAACTTCAACTCGGCTTAAAGTTCAACTTCTGACCCGACTGGCCACCGCGAGACAATCGTGCAGGCTAAGCGGATCAAGTAACCGCTGAGCTCGTTTGCTCGTCAATCAAACATCGATCAGGCAATGTGAATTTGCCTGTAGATTAGAATTGATTCTATGGACATCACCACGTAGGAGGAATCTACATGACTTCTCGCGTTTCACGACGTGCGTTTCTCGATGGACTTGCAGTGGGTGCAGCGGGGCTGGCCGTGGGAACGACGGCAAAGAGTTATGGCCAGATTCTCGGTTCCAACGATCGTCTCAACTTTGCTGTCATCGGTCTTAACGGACGCGGCTATGCTCATCTCTCATCGCTTAAGGCGAACACGAAATCTGCTCGCATCTCGCACGTCTGCGATGTGGACGACAACATTCTCAAGAAGTTCGCCGACGCAGTGCAGCGCGAGACAGGCGAGTCCCCTGCAACAGAAAAGGACTTTCGCACGATTCTCGAGCGCAAGGATGTGGACGCCATCACCATCGCCACTCCCGACCATTGGCATACGCCGATGGCCCTGGCCGGCTTGCAGGCGGGCAAGCACGTCTACGTGGAAAAGCCATGCAGCCACAATCCCGCTGAGGGGCAAATGCTGGTTGCGGCGCAGCAGAAGTATGGAAAGCTTGTGCAGATGGGCACGCAGCAGCGCTCTTCTCCGCACAGTATTGAAATCGTCGAAAAGATTCACGGAGGCATCATAGGCAGGCCGTACCTCGCGAAAGCCTGGTACAGCAATGTGAGGAAGTCGATCGGCACCGGCAAAGAAGCGGCCGTGCCGGCGCAACTGGATTGGGACTTGTGGCAGGGCCCGGCGCCACGCCGTCCCTATAGAGACAACGTGCATCCGTACAACTGGCACTGGTTCAGAAATTATGGCACTGGCGAAACGCTTAATAATGGAACGCACGAAGTAGATGTGTGCCGCTGGGCGCTGGGCGTCGACTTTCCGAAGCGGGTCACTTCGTCAGGCGGCAGATACCAATTCAAAGACGACTGGCAGTTTTACGACACGCTGGTGACCAGCTTCGAATACGAAGACAAGATGCTCACCTGGGAAGGCAAGAGCTGTCAGGGAATGAAGTATTACGGCCGTGACCGCGGGTCGGCCATCATGGGAACGACCGGCACCGTGGTTGTGGATCGCGATGGCTACGAGATCTACGACCTCAAGGGGAACAAGACGAACGAGTTCAAGATCGGCAGCACAACGTCATCCGCCGACCTCCGGGGCGCCGATTCCATGACCGATCTCCACTTCGCGAACTTCATCGCGGGAATCCGCAAAGGCGAAAAACTCAACGCTCCAATCTCTGTTGGCAACGTCGCCGTCACGATGCTGCAGCTTTCCAACATCGCGTGGGAAGTCAACCGCGAGTTGCATCTTGACACGAAAGACGGACAGATCCAGGGCGACCCTGAAGCGATGAAGATGTGGGGCCGCGAGTATGAAAAGGACTGGGCGCCGCATGTCTAAACCGCGGCAGTGCCAGCCGGGCGATGAAATGTCAATGAAAAACATTTTATCGCGCCGCAATTTCGTTTGTTCCGGTGTGCTGATTGCGGGGGCATTCGCTGCCTTTAAAGAAACATTCGCGGTGGCCGCGGAACGAGCACCAGCTGACGAAAGCTCGGCGATTCGTCTGGGGCTGGCCAGCTACACCTTCCGCAATTTCAGCCGCGCCCAGATGATCGGCTTCCTGAAGCAGCTCAACGTGTTGGCCCTGAATGCGAAGGACGTCAAAGACCATCTCCCGATGGATATCCAGGAGGAGGCGGCTGCGCTAGCAGACTATGCCGCGGCGGGCATCAAACTTCACGCTGCCGGAACCATTTATTTCGCGAAAGATGAAGATGCCGACATCCGCAGCAAATTCGAATACTGCAAGCGCGCGGGGATTGGCGTGATTGTCGCGGGCGACCCCACGATCGAGACTCTGCCTCGGATTGAGAAATTCGTTAAGGAATACGATATCCGTTTAGCGATCCACAATCACGGCCCGGAAGATAAGTTGTGGCATTCGCCGCTGGATGTATTGAAGGCGGTAAAGGGTTTGGATCCGCGCATCGGGTGCTGCATTGATGTCGGACATACAGTTCGTGCGGGCACCGACGTGGTTCAGGCCATCCACGAGGTGGGCGCGCGGCTGTTTAACGTACACATGAAGGACCTTACGAACTTCCAAAGCAAGGAGAGCCAGGTGCCGGTGGGAGAAGGCATCATGCCGGTGAAGAAGATTTTTGAAGCTCTCAGCGCGATAAAGTACAAGGGCTTCGTCGATCTGGAGTATGAGGTTCATCCCGACGATCCGATGCTCGGTGTTATCAGCAGCTTTGTTTATATGCGAGGCATTCTGGCAGACCTAGGGAATGTGAGCCAGGGCTGAAGTACTTGGTGCCTTCTGGCTGAACACATTGGATGACCGACGGTGGCCAGCTTAGCAGGTGAAGGTCACTCGTCCGTTGAGCGTGTTATCGGGCGTTGGGTACCATGGAAAACTACAATTTGAAAGAAGAATGAGGCTGGCACTCCCGGAGACTCGAGCCGCCGGCCTCTCTGGTTCGAAGTTAAATTCTGATTTGCTATCTCGTTGATTCGTCTTGGCTCTGCATACTTCATATAGCCCGGTTTTCCTTGCTGTTCGGGACCTATTGGACCCCAAATGGACTCAACTTGTGAGGTGCCCCCCTAAGCTGGCTCAGTTTTTTTGGACACAGCTTCCGCTTTCTTGCATGGCGGACGGTTACTCGCGTTACCGGTTCCAGTACTTCACTTTACCGATTACGGCGTTTGGACCCAGTCAAATCCCGCAAGGCGCGAAGATTATCACCGCGCCCACTCCGGCTGTTCGCGAACAGGAATGTACTCGCGGCGCACCCTTAGCCGGACGCCCTTGTGCTTTTCACGGGCTTCCTTCGTTAGCTCCACTTTAAGCTTGTGGCGTTGGCCGTCAATCATTGGAGGAACAAACCCGAGTTCATAGCGAAAATGCAATTGCATCAGGATTTTCTCAAGGGCGGCAGCGTAGCCCTCGGCAGAGCAGGAAAAATACTCTCCGCCCGTTTGGTTGGCCACGTAGTGTGAAATCTGCGACTGCTCGCCGAGCATCAGGCCGCAGCATCTCGGGGCCTTTTCGTCTTTAATGCCAAACACAATTCCAGAAGTCTCTAAAATGTCATCCACCACTGGGTCCAGTTCGGAACGCGGCTGGCCAGTATGATCACCATCGAGAAACACAATCACCGGCAGGGGTTGCGGGGTTCTGCGATGAGCGTCCTGGATGATCAGCCGCAGCGTTTTTCGGTAGGTGACTTCCCCAACCGCATCACTGTCTCCTCCAGTGTGGAAGGAAATGGGCTTGATCGTCTCGGCCAACACGCGAATGGGGCTATCCCGGTCTTCGGTAGGCAGCAGATCGAGCTGTGTCTCGCCGTTGTCGCACCAATGAGCAACGCCCACGGTGTCATGTTGCTCCAAATGATTGAGCGCGGGCCGGAAGTACGCTTCCTTTCCCACAAAGTCTCTTGAGCCTCCGACCTTTCCGCCTTCGTTGCAGATCACTACAAGCCAAACAATGAAGGGCCGCGTATTGTGACCTGCTCCTGCCTCGAAGAAAACAGTCGAGACTTCTTTCCCATCGTCCGACACGCGAAAGTCTTCCCTATGGAAGTCTCGAACGGGCAGCCCGTTGGGGTCCTGGGTGATCACATCGATGAGGACCAGTGAGGATTGAACACGGATGGCAGTTTGTGCCGAACTCAAGTGCATGGACTCTTGTGCAAAGGTTGCTGAACTCAGCCACAAGAGGAAAACGATGCCTAACGTGCCTACGTCTCTAATCTTTACTTCGGCTCGCATTTTCTACCTGCCGGAAGGGGCAGCGCACTCTCTTGTTCCTACTACTACAAACGAGATTTTGTAACAATTCTTAACAGACGTGGAGGACTACCTTGGGCAGGGTTGTTGGGACTACTCTAAGAGTTTTCGAGCGTTTACCTAGTAAGTTCAAGTACCGGACAGTTAAAACCTAGTTTCCGATAAGCGTGTTAATCGGGGACTGATCTTATACGTCTTTTCAACAGTGCGAGATTTAGCGGGAGGGCACCATGATTAGGGAACGTGCGCTGAAGGTTGTGTTGGTGTTAGTGGGATTGCTCTTTACGGCTGCGATTTATCCCGTAGTGACGACTGTGCGGGATGGTTGGCAAGCGAATAAGGAAGATGCTTTGCCAATGATGATGAGCCTGTATTTCACGCTGGGGATTTTCTTGCTGCTGGCCGCTCGTAACCCGTCGGCGAATCGTAGCGTGATCGCTTTCGCCGCATGGTCGAGTTTTGCACATGGCGCTGTTATGGCGGTCATGGCTGTCCGCCTTCCGAACGAACGCGGAGACCTGCTAATGGCTGCGACTGTATTTGGCGTCATCGGTGCAGCCTTGATAGCGCTTGCTCCGGCAAAGCAATCAGGCGGGCTCGCACCGGCAGCCGTTCGTGCGTAAGGCCCGCACTCTAACGACGGCTAACTCCCGCTTAGTCGACTAACGGGACATTGAGAATCGGACCAATTTCACTTTTGTGGAGTCGATCCCCAAAATCAGGCCGAGGAATGGCTGGGAATCCGATTTTACATTCCCTTTGTGTCTTGGTGTCTTTGGTGTCTGCTTAGAGCAAAAACTGGGCCCAAACAGCTGAAAACATTGAAATCATTGAATTATGAGAGAACAAAGAAATCCACAATATCCATGAGGTTTTTAACTATGTTGTTGAGAACACGATAGGATGCTAAAAGTGGGTAGGTGAGTATCCCACCCTCTCCGCCACTCCTTTTGTTTTCTCGCATCTGCAAACCACCTTATCTAACCAAGGATGTCCCGTATCCCATCTTACCGGGATCAAACCACCTCGGAACGTGGTGCTCGCCACCATATAAATGACGCGGAAACTCGCGTGACAATAATTGGGCGTTTTTCTGTGCGTGGCGGGCGGGTAGCCGCAGGGCTGGCTGTGTGCCGTTTGGGACAGACAGCAAAATTCTCGACGTGGTATCTCTAAGTCCTAGGACCTTGGTCCTTCTGGCCGATTGCTACCGCCATCCTCGATCGAAAACGGAAACATCAGGTAAGGAGAGTCTCACATGAAGAGGATGCGAGTTGTCCCGTTCTTGATTGCTAGCACGTGTCTGGGAGCGCTAGCCCCGATTGGAAATGCGCAATCCTCCGCTGGTGAAGGATCGTCCTCCAGCAATGTTGCCGCGCACTTCTCCAGCCCAACACCCGCACGTCTAGATTTGACGTACAACCGTCCTACCGAGAAAACAAAGCTTCGGAACTATTTATTCGATGCGTTCGGCCCCTATCCCATCGCAGGTGCGGCCGTATTAGGGGCTATAAGTCAAGCACACAATACGCCTCCGGAGTGGGGCCAGGGCTTCAAAGCCTACGGTGAGCGAGTGGGATCGGATTTCGGCATCGCGCTGGCCACAACAACGACGCGTTACGCATTGGCGGAAGCGTTTCGGGAAGACACGCTGTATTACCGCTGCGAGTGCAAGGGCGTATTTCGCCGGATGGAGCATGCTCTTGTTTCGACCGTGACAGCACGCCGCGGTGCAGACGGCCATCGCCGTTTGTCCTTCCCCGCACTTATTGCACCCTACGCGGGTACGATGACCGCTGTCTATGGATGGTATCCCGGCCGCTACGATGCCAAAGATGGACTGCGCATGGGCAACTACGCCCTCCTGGCGTTCGCGGTTGGAAATGTCGCGCGTGAATTCATCTACGGAGGACCGCACACATTATTTAGCAACGTGGATCGCCCTGGATCTCCGGGAACGGCCTCGGCCGAGACCACCTCGAACCACTGAGGAGACCCAACAAAACTGTGAGCCACAACGCCAGTATTCCCCACCGCTTGATCAGCCAGGACGTGCCGCAAGGTCCGTCGCTGATGCAAGCCACACTCACCTCTCTGTGGAGTCCGTTCAACGGCTTCCTCGAGTGGTTCGGTGAACTCGGTATCTTTGCATGGCAGGTCATGCGCGCCGCGGTGCGACGGCCCTTTGAAGGTCGCGAGTTGATGCGGCAGTTGGACGAGATAGGTTCCAAATCATTGCCGCTGGTAGCCTTGGCAGGGGCGGCCATCGGCGCTGTTCTCTCCCTGCAAAGCCGTAGCAGCCTGGTGCGTTTCGGCGCGAAGTCCATGCTTCCCGCAGCGCTCGTGTTCTCCATCATTCACGAAACGGGCCCTATCGTGACCGGCTTGGTCGTCAGTGGCAGAGTCGGCGCCGGCATCGGCGCTGAATTGGGGTCGATGAAGGTAACCGAGCAGATCGATGCCATCGAAGTTTCCGGCGTAAATCCCTATAAGTATTTGGCCTTCACGCGCATTGTGGCTTGCATCCTGATGCTTCCCCTGCTGACGCTCGCGGCCGATCTCTTTGGTGTTCTATTCGGCTGGCTCGCGGATACGCTGGTCGATCCAATTTCCTTCACTAAATTCATCCATCGCGGTTTCGCCGGCACCACCTTCAGCGACTTTCTTGCGCCAACTTTCAGAACTGCCATCTTCGGGTTGATCATCGGGATGATCGGATGCTTTCAGGGAATGCGCACTCAGGGTGGCACGGCAGGTGTCGGGATTTCAGCGACAAGTTCGGTCGTTATGTCTTCGCTCTTTGTGATTCTGGCCGACGTCGTTTTGGTAAAATTGATTCTGGTGTTCTTTCCATGACGCTCCCCGAACAAGCGGTCTTGGTTGGTCCCGAGGAAACCGCGGCGACCTCGGCGCCGGACAGTTCCGGCGGCGAGCATGCAGGACCAGCGGTGGTGCTGCGAGGTTTGCACAAGTCCTTTGGCAACCAGATTGTGTTGGACGGAATTAATCTGGCCGTGAAGAGCGGCGAAACTTTGGCGATGCTCGGACGCAGCGGCACCGGCAAGAGCGTGCTGCTCAAGCTCATTATCGGCCTGCAAAAGCCGGATTCGGGATCCATTCTCGTGCAGGGACGGGAGATCACCAGCCTCGATCTCCAAGCGATGAATGAGATCAGGAAAAAAATGGGTTTCTTATTTCAAGGCGCAGCCTTGTACGACTCTCTGACCGTTGAGCAGAACATTGCTTTCCCGTTGAAGCGTCATACAAGAATGACGAAATCAGAACGGCGCGATCGCGTGAAGGAACTGCTTGCCGGCGTTGGCATGGAGAACGCTCTCAAAAAAATGCCAGGCGATATTTCCGGCGGCATGCAAAAGCGTGTCGGGCTGGCGCGCGCGCTGGCTCTCAAGCCCGGCATCCTGTTGCTCGATGAACCCACGGCGGGACTCGATCCCATCACCTCCGCCGAGATCGATGAGCTGATTCTCAAGTTGCAAGAGGAACATCACATGGCATCGGTCGTGGTCACTCACGACTTGCAAAGCGCAAAGACCATCGCGGATCGCATCGCGCTTCTGTACGAAGGAAACGTGCTGATCGAAGGCAGCTTTCAGGACCTTGAGAAAAGTGACAACAAATTTGTCTTGGCATTCATGAAGCGGGATTCATAGGGAGCGCGTATGTCAAGGGCGGCGAGGCTTGGAGCATTTATCATCACAACGCTGGCGATTTTGGCGGCGGGAATTTTCATCATCGGCAGCAAGCAATACCTGTTCAGCCCCACTTATCGGTTGAAGGCTCAGTTCGCCACGGTAGTGGGCCTCGATGCAGGCGCGGAAGTGCGCATCGGTGGAGTGCACACCGGCACAGTCCGTGAAATCGATCTGCCTTCCAAGCCGACCGACAGAATCACCGTGCTGATGGATCTGCAGCGATCGACGCACGCCATCGTCAAGCAAGATTCGGTAGCTTCGATCGAAACCGAAGGTCTCCTTGGGAACGAATATGTCGCGATATCGTTTGGCTCAGAGCAGGGGCTGAACGTAAAGGACAACGATACAATCGGCAGTGAGGCTCCGCTCGTCATCGCCGACCTCATGAAGAAGGCCGACGGTATTCTGGACACCAGCCAGGAGGCGCTGAACAACGTCACGGTGGTCACGGCCAATCTGAGTTCCATCAGCACCAAGATCAATCAAGGCCAGGGAACCATCGGCGCACTGGTAAACGATAAAAAGGTGTATACCCAACTGGATCAGACCACCGCAGGCTTGCGCGACACAGTTAACCATGCGCAAGCAGGAGTAACCGCTTTCCAGGAAAACATGGAAGCGATGAAGCAGAATTTTCTGGTGCGCGGATTTTACAAGAAACGCGGCTATGAAAGCTCAGCCGACCTCGAGAAAAACGAAATCGCGAAGCTTCCCGATTCAGCGCCTCTGAAATCTTTCGCTTTCGATTCCAAGCAGCTGTTCGACAAACAGGACACCGCAAAGCCAAAAAATCAGAAAGCATTGCGCGCCGCGGGACAGTTTCTTGCAGACACGGAGTTTGGCGTCGCTGTCGTGATCGTTTCCGCGGGCACGACGGGAGATGAGCAAAAGGACTTGGTGCTCACACAGGCCCGCGCCATGGTTGTGCGAGACTACTTGGTTGGCAATTTCTCCTTTGACGATACGCAACTCAAAACTCTGGGACGCGGCAAAGGAAAAAGCGACACTCCGGACTCCGGCTGGGGCAGCGTCGAGATCATTGTCTATCCGGCAGACGCCGAAGTTCCTGCACAAGCCAGCGCGGCCAATCCAAAGTAGATTACAACGAAAGTGTTCAGCGGCCATCGGGTCCAGTGCGCGAACGGCACTCTCTCAATAGTCGAAGCTCATGAAAAAAACGATATCTGATCAGATTGCGGAAAATCCTACGCAATTCAATATTGCCGCCATCGCCAAGCTGGAAGAAGAGGCTCTGGATCGGCGTACGCGCACGGAACGCCAAAGTGATGCCGTCGTCAGAATCATCGGCAGCCCTAAATTTCTTCTTCTGCACGTAATTTTCGTGGCCGCGTGGAGCACGGTGAATCTCAGCTTGATTCCTGGCGTAAGAGCGTTCGATCCGTTCCCCTTCGGCATTCTGGCGCTTTTTGTCTCCTCGGAGAGTGTGTTCCTGACTATCTTCGTACTGATCAGTCAGAATCGCATGTCGCGCCAGGCGGAGAGGCGCGCCCATCTCGATCTTCAGGTTGGAATGCTCGCCGAGCAGGAGCTCACGATGATGCTTCAAATGCTGCAAAAGCTCTGTCAACACTCGGGCGTCGACGTGAAATCCGCAACGCAGCAAGTGCAGGGCTTCAGCGAAACGACGGACGTCCACAAGTTGGCCAGCGAGCTGGAAGAAAAGCCTCCTTAGGGGGCAGCTGGAACGCCTACCTCTAGCCCACGATTGCACAACTAAAAGATCAGGAGTACCCGGCACTCGAACGCCGCTCTTGAACGACCGCCTCCAGAAGTTTTTCTGCGTAAAGCAATTCGCCGGGCGGCACGGAAAGGTTCGGCCGAATCTGGCGAGCAATCTGATCTGCCATGGTGAAGCGCATGTCCGCGGGCAGCGAACTCCGCCGGTTCAGAAACGCCTCGACGAGCGCAAATTCCTCGTAAGTAAGCCGCTCCGATCCAAAGGAGGTCGCTGGCCCCATTTGCCCGGCGGGCGGTGGCTCCCAAACCGGTTTGGCGTCCAACAACGACTTCTCGTGAACGACAATCGTCCCGGTAACGAAATCGCCGAGGCGTTCGTTTTGCCTGCTCAGCAGAACGCTGCAAATTCCGACGGCATAAGAGGCGGGTAACTGGTCCACGATGCCCATCAAGGTGCGGCCGACAGCCTCCGCCGGAGTAATCGGCCGGCCGGAATCCTTAATGACGCGAAGCCCTTCCTTCTTCTTTCCCGGCGTCTGGCCGTTCCACAGGACCTCAAAGATGGCGAAGTATCCAAAATAAAGCACAAAGTAGGCGAGGATTATGACTGACGCGAACCAGATTCCAGATTGCGCCGCTCCGCGCAGCGCCACGCCCGCAATCAAAAAAAAATAATCAGCAAGCCGATGCCGACCAGAATTTGAAGCAAAGTATCGTAAGCCCGCGCCAGAAATCGGCTGCCGACTCCGGCAACTTCGAACTCGAGGACGGTTTGTTCCGGCGTTTCAATGGTAAGCTTGTCTCGGAAATCGCCTGGATTACCGAATTGTGATGGGTCCACCATGATCTCCACGCGCTGCAATTCCCAACTTCCAGGCGCGTCCATGCACTGGATACTGTTTGATTCCCGAATCTTCGCTTGACACCCCAAAGGCAAAGGAGCAGTATTTCGCCTATATTAAATCCATTTAATACAGGCCATACCCGCGGCCAGGAGGAAGCCATGTTCTCTTCCAGCACCCGCCTCTTGCTCCGTTTTTCACTCGATTCTATCGCCAGCATTTTACTTGCGCTGTGCGCATTCGCCCCGCTTGCGTATGCGCAGTCTGCCTACGTGCGCGTCAGTCAAGCTGGCTACGAAACCGGCGAGGCACCCTTTCGCGCCTATCTGATGTCCACAGTCGCGGAGACCGGCGCAACCTTCAAGGTGTTCAACTCCAAGGGCGCAGTTGCCCACTCGGGTAAAGTCGGCGCGCTGCTTGGCACCTGGAGCCACAGCAAGACAGAAACATTCGAAGTCTACGCTCTGGACTTCTCGGTAGCCGGTGGCGACCTCTATACGATTTCCGTGTCGGGACCGGTAGCGGCGTCTTCCTCCCATTTCGGAGTGGATTGTCCGGAAACGCTCTATTCCGGCTTGCTCCTGAACACTTTGTTTTTCTATGAAACGCAGCGCGATGGCGCAGGCTTTGTCCGCAATGCGCTGCGCACTGCACCAGGGCACTTGAAGGACGAAAACGCTCGTGTTTACCAGACGCCTCCGCTCGACGACAACGACTTTATCAACAACGTTCCGCCCGCGCCGCCTTTGGCGCCCGCAAAGCTCCCGAATATCGATGCGTCTGGCGGATGGTGGGACGCCGGCGACTACGAGAAATACGTCCAAACCGTCAGCTACACGGCAGCGTTGATGCAAATTGGGATTCGCGATTTTCCAAACCAGATGGGCGCGTACGCTCTGACGAATCCTCCAGCGCCCCCAGGCTCAATTTCCTTTGCCGGCAACAGCGTGCCTGGGGCGCCGCGCTCCTCCGATTTCACAAACGAAGCGAAATTTGGCGTCGACTGGCTTCTGAAAATGTGGGACGACAAAACACAAACCCTCTACTACCAGGTGGACAACACGCAAGACTGGAACTATTACGGCGAGGGTGATCCTAGTTCGACCAACCCTAACTGCGGTGGAACATTTTCCAGTCCCTACTGCTTGATCACCGAGTACGACATCTGGACCGTGCCCCAGGCTGCCGACAATTTCGAACAACCTGGCGATCCGCAACCGTGCGACCCGCTCACCACGTTTTACATCTGCAATCGTCCCGTGTACGTGGCCGGCCCCCCAGGTTCGAAAATCAGTCCCAATCTGGCGGGCCGTTTGGCCGCGGATTTTGCGCTTTGCTACCAGCTCAACCGCACTTCGATCCCTTCTCTGGCGAATAAGTGCCTCAAGAATGCCGAGGACATCTTTGCCCTCGCGGATACCACATTCCCAGACCCTGCGCCCACGGTAGGCTCGGGCTCATGCGCGAATTGCCTTCTGACAATTGCTCCGTTTGACGGTTATCCCGAAAACGTCTGGGAAGACGACATGGAGCTCGGCGCGACCGAACTGTACTTCGCCCTGCAGTCCGCCGGAGGAGCTGCAAGCCTGCCTGCCGGCCTGCCGCACACCAATCCCATGGACTACCTAAAACAGGCAGCTCAGTTCGCCCAAAATTACATCACCAACATTTATGATCCGGGATTCACAGACACGCTAAATCTCTACGACGTAAGCGGCCTCGCCCATTTCGAACTGTACCGCGCGCTGGAAATGGCAGGAAATCCCAACGGATTGGCCGTTTCGCAAGTGAGCATCCGCAAACAATTCCTGCAGCAGGTGGCTGACGCAATCTCTCAAGCCGCAACGGATCCCTGGGGCTTCGGCTACCAATGGAGTTCCGGCGATACCACTTCGCATGGCGCAGGTATTTCGGTGATGGCCAGCGAAGCCTATTTCATGACGCAGTCCAAGACCTACGACACCTATTCGCAAAGATGGCTGGCCAACATTCTCGGCACGAATTCCTGGGGCTCGTCCTTTATCGTAGGCGACGGCACCACTTTCCCGAATTGCATCCAACATCAGGTTGCCAACTTGGCGGGGGCGCTTGATGGAACGTCCGGGGGCATTCCTGTACTTTGGGGCGCAGCTACGGAAGGTCCATCGGATTCGGCCACTTCAGGTGTGGTTAATGGCATGATTCTGTGTCCCGCAAACGGGATCGATACGTTCAAGAAGTTCAATGGAAACGCTGGCTCATTTGATGCATCACAAAAAGCAGTGTATCAGGACAATATGCAGTCGTTTACCACGACCGAACCGGCGATCGACCTTACATCGACCTCGTTCTTAATGTGGTCCTGGCGCTTGGCCAAGCACCCCAGCTTCTGACGCAGCGCAAACACTCTTAGTCTCGGCGCAGGCCTGCGGTCGTTTGAATATTAAACGACCAAGCAAGCGCCTATGCCACCAGCGTGTCCAAGAGGCATTACAAGAGCCTCCTTTCCCAAATTCACTCATTGCCTCTGCGGTCTGGACACACGCGAATTCAGGCGCTCTTGCGCCGCGCCCGGCGAAAGTCCAAAATTAGTGTGGAAGAAACCGGTGACCATTCCTCATTTTCCTCTAGAGGACTCCTTCCAGAAAGTCCCATGATCCTAAGTACCGTCGAGCAAGTCCGCCGCTTCTCTCGCATCATAGGCGGCTTCACGCTGTTGTTGATTGGCATCGTGATGCTGGTCACTCCGGGCCCGGGGTGGCTGGTCATCTTTCTCGGATTGGGCTTGCTGGCGGCGGAATTCGTCTGGGCCAAGCGTCTCATGGATCGCATCAAGCACGAGGGCGGACGCGTTCGCGACGCCGTCTGGCGCACCACAAAGAATGCACCCACCAAGGACTCTCCCGAATCGAATGAAACAGCGGGGACGTAAATAACGAGCTGTGAATGCAATGGCGTGAGTGCTGTGGTTTGTGAATGCCGCAACGCGCATGCTCGATTTGTGTAACAAGATCTGGAGGCGTCGACCATGGAAGCTGGACTGATTGGTCTCGGAAAAATGGGTTCGGGAATCGCCAAGAGTTTGTTACGAGCCGGTCATCGCATCACGGTATATAACCGCACGCGGTCGCGCGCGGAAGCGCTGCGCCCGGATGGCGCGATCGTCGCGGCCTCTGTGGCCGAAGCGTGCCGCGGCGAAGTTGTGTTCACGATGGTTGCGGATGACGTGGCGCTGGAAGGTTTTATCTTTGGCGACGGCGGAATTCTGGCGTCGTTGCCGCGCGGCGCCGTGCATGTCTCGCTCAGTACCATCAGTGTGGCCTTGAGCGACAGGCTGGCCGCGGAACACGCCAAAGCGGGGCAAGCCTATCTCGCCGCGCCGGTTTTCGGACGTCCCGATGCGGCGGAAGCGGGGCGACTTGCCACAGTTGTTGGCGGCGCGGACATGCTCGTTCAAAAGTGCAAACCGCTTTTTGAAGCCATGGGGCCTAAGTTGTTTGTGGCTGGCGAGCGGCCGTCCATGGCCAATGTTGTAAAGCTATCAGGAAATTTCCTGATCGCCACGGTGCTGGAATCGCTCGCTGAAACTCTCGCGTTTGCGCGAAAGTCTGGCGTGGATGCGGGCGCGCTCATGGAATTTCTAACCGCCACGCTGTTTAACGCGCCGGTATATAAGACCTACGGCGAATTGATCGTTCAGGGCAAGCACGAACCTGCGGGCTTCGCCCTGCCGCTCGGATTGAAGGATGTGCGCCTCGTACTCCAGGCCGCGGAAGCGGCAAGTGTGCCGATGCCGATCGCAAGCGTCGTTCGCGACCGTTTTATTACCGCGATGGCGCGCGGCAATCAGGATAAAGACTGGTCCGTCCTCGGGCGCGTTGCCGCAGAGGATGCGGGATTACCGCAGACATCGCGCGCAGCGGGGTGACTGAAACCCGCCGCGCGCGATGCCCGCTTCTGGGCAGCTTGCAACAGCTTGACCGACGTTACTTTCAGGGTGTCTCCCTGTACGTCTCCGCTGACGTCCACACGCAGGTGATCTTTCTTGTCAGAAGCCTTAAGAGCTTCTGTGATTTCCTTGTTTCCGGCTGCATCGAACTTGATGAACTTCTTGTCCGCAGTGATTATGCCGAATCCGCTGGCTTCGCACTTCAAGGCGCACGCGCGCGTGTGCGAATCGGGGTCGGCGGCCACCTTCGCCGAACAATTCACGTCCACAACAGCAACGTTGCTCAATTTGCCGGTCGCGCACCGTTTGCGGCATGGCTCACACGAATCGCAGTACATGAGATTTTACGACGCCTGCGGAAGAGAAGCCGCATCGATCAACTCGACGATTCCGAGGCTAGCAATCGACCCGGAGCAAATATGGCTGAAACTTCTCCAGATCCCGAACAGATAACCACTCGATCGGAACTTCGCGAGTTATTGGAGGAGGCGATTCTCGATCTTCCAGAACAATATCGCGCGGTTCTCGTGCTGCGGGATGTCGAAGAATTGAGCACCGCGGAAACCGCGGACGCTCTGAGCCTCACGGAAGAAAATGTGAAGGTCCGGCTGCACCGCGGCCGTGGAATGGTTCGCTCGTGGCTCCTCGCCCGTGTGGGTGCAAACGCCAAGGATGCGTTTCCTTTCATGGGTGACCGCTGCGATCGTGTGGTCCAAAACGTTTTCGTGCAACTCGGCGTTGGTTCTAGCGATCTCGGAATCCACTAAGGTCTTTCCGGTCTGCCTGCGCTTCCTCAAGAGGAATAACCCATTACCAACTCCGTGATACGCTGAACGTCTCTACACACGAGGCACGCAATGAAACCGTGGTCCGGGAAATGGGCGCTGGTGACGGGAGCTAGTGCGGGAATTGGCACGGCGCTGGCCGAGGAGCTGGCGCGCGGCGGCACGAATCTCGTTTTGACGGCCCGGCGGCGCGAGCGGCTGGAAGAATTGGCACAGAAACTTGTAGCTGCTCACAAAACCCAGACGAAAATCTTCGTGGCGGACCTGGCGGAAGCCGACGCTCCGGAAAAAATCTTTCAATTTACGAAGGGACAAGGAATTGAAGTCGAGTTGCTGATCAACAATGCGGGCTTTGGCGCGTACGGAGAATTCCACACGGTCGAAACGCGCAGGCTCCTGGAAATGGTGCAGGTAAATTGCTCCGCCGTCGTTCATTTGACGCGGCTCTATCTGCCGGAAATGGTGGCGCGGCGCCACGGCGACGTGCTGATTCTTGCATCGACAGCAGCGTTTCAAAGTGTGCCGTACATCTCTACCTACGCCGCGACCAAAGCCTTCGATTTGCTTTTTGCCGAAGGACTAGCCGAGGAAATGAAACCCTACGGCATTCGCATCTGCGCCCTGTGCCCCGGATCGACAGAGTCGGAATTCGCGGATGTCGCCGGACAAACGCACATCGCCGCCACGAGAGCGAATCGAGAAACCGCCGAAAAAGTTGCACGAACAGGATTGCGAGCGATTGCAGCCGGCAAGAGTTATGTTATTTCCGGCCTGGGAAATTATTTGGGTGTGCTCGGCCAGAGACTTGTCCCCAGGCGCTTTGTAGCGGGCATTGCGGCCCGCATGTTCAGGCCGCAAAAGAATTTCTAGCGCACTACGAATTTTCTCCAGAACTGCCAGGCTACTCGCCAGCCCCTCTCCTTATATACAATCCTTTCCAATTGAGGCAGACTCCCCTTCGAAGTTACCCTTGACCGACACGCGGCGGGGCCCCAGCACGTCTAAACTACTGTGAAACCAAAACTTAGCAATGCAGCGGATTTGCCTCTTGACCCCTATGGGAACTTTTTGCGGCCAGGCAGGGAAAGAGAGGCGAAGGCAGAACACGCACCTCGAGCAGGCCAAGACGCCGTAACAAGGGAGACGAGGATAGCTCCGCAAGATAGAGACGACCTGCTTTTGCGGCGTGCCGCGAGGGGAGACGAGGAGGCCTTTGCACTCCTCTACCGCCGCCATCAGGGAGCGTTGTATCGGTTTGCGCTGCGGATGACCGGAAGCGCCTGGGGCGCGGAAGAGATTGTGCAAGATGTTTTCATGACTTTGATCCGCGCGCCGAAAAAGTACGACCCGGAGCGGGGATCGGTCGGCGCGCTGCTCTTCGGAATCGCCCGCAACCGGGTGATGAAACATCTGGAGCGAAGACCTAGAGAGGTTCCGCTGGAAGAGAAGAACGAGGATGGCACCGGAGCGGGAATCGTTTTGCAGGACAGCTTCACTCCCGCGATGTGGGTGGAAAAGCGAGAACGCATGCACCACGTGAGAGCGGCCGTGTTGGATTTGCCGGCAGAGTTTCGCGAAGCTGTTGTGATGTGCGAACTGGAAGAGATGAGCTACGAAGAAGCGGCACAGATGACCGGCTGCCCGATTGGAACGATCCGTTCGCGACTGCACCGCGGTCGCGCCCTGCTGTTGGCGAAATTGGAGATGTTACGGGATGTGCCTCGGCGCATGAAAGTGGCAAGGTGAAGAAATCTTGGAATTGTTTGGGAAAAGTGCAATGAACTGCGAACAAGTGGAAGCGATTGTACTGGACCTGGGCCGTGATGCTGGCGCAGATTCGCTAGAAAGAGCGGCGGCGGTCGCGCACCTGAGCCATTGCCCGCGCTGCGCGGCGTTGCAAGAGTCTTGGGAAGCGGCCAGAGAAGAGCTGCGTGCGCTGGGTGAAGAGACTTTGGAAGCGCGTGCGCCCGCACGTGTGGAGATGCGGCTGCTGCAGGAGTTTCGCACGCGGCATCGCAGTGTTGTTGCACGGCGTACAGCCCTCTTCGCGGCTTGGGCTTTGGCTGCTGCGGCAATTCTCGTGGGCGCTGTAGGTACGTGGAATTGGCAGCAGGCACGACGCCTGGAAACTGAAAAACAGAAATTGGCGGCGCAGAATACGCTGGAGACGACCGGAGCCGCCGCACAGAACCAGGGATCGGCCAATCTCTCCGCGGGGTTTTCCTCTGCGGATGATTCGGGAGAATTTACGCCCCTGCCGGGTACCACGCTGGACGAAACAGACGAAGCAGCCATTTTGCGCGTGCGCATGCAGCGCGGGTCGCTTGGCGCGCTGGGATTGCCGGTAAATGAAGAGCGCGCTGGCGAGTGGATCCAGGTGGATCTGCTGGTTGGAAACGACGGCCTGCCGCAAGCCGTGCGGCTGGCGCAGGAAGAAGACTAAAACGAGATTGCCGCGGTAAGCAAGCCGTCGCGGCGCAGGAGAGAAGAGGAGAAGGTAAAGATGAACTCGAAGATGAAAATGTGTTTGGTTTTGAGCGGAGTGCTGGTGTTGAGCGCTGTGGCGGTGCAAGCGCAGAGACACAGTCCGGATGGTCCCCCGCCCTTCGGAGGCCCGATGGAGTTGATGGGCTTTGAAGGAATGCGCGGGGGGAAGACGGTGAAAGGCGCGCCTTTCTCTGCCACGGCTACGTCGGAAACGACCTCGACGTTGCAAGACGGGTCCGTGATTCACCGGACGTCGCAGGTATCGATGTATCGCGACAGCCAGGGAAGGTCGCGGCACGAAGCCACATTTACTGGATTCGGGCCGCTGACGGCGTCGGGAACTCCGAAAAAAATGGTGATGATTTCCGACCCGGTCGCCGGCGTGCACATCATGCTGGACGATGAGCAAAAGGTGGCACACCAGTCAGCATTGCACGTCCACGGGGGAAACAGCGCGAATGCGCAATCGACTCCGTCGTTCGAAGGAAAAATGCCGGAGCGAATGCAGAAGGAAGAAGCGGCCGGGTTGCTGAAGAGAGAATCACTCGGGACGCAGACGATCAATGGCATAGTCGCGGAAGGCACGCGGACTACGCATATTATTCCTGCGGGGCAGATCGGAAATGAAAAAGCCCTACAGGTAGTCTCCGAGCGGTGGTATTCGGCGGATCTTCAGATTGTATTGAAGAGCACACAGACCGATCCGCGAACCGGAACCACGACGTACACGGTAACCAGCATTCAGCGGACGGAGCCAGCGGCTGCCTTGTTTGCGGTTCCAGCCGGCTACTCGGTGCAGGCAGGCGGGCGCGGCCCAGGCGGTCCCGGAGGCCGCGGGCCGGGTGGCGCTCCACCGACCGTCGACTAATTATCGCAACCAGGCGCGGCCGATGAAGACCAAGTCGGCGCCAATAAAAAACAACGATCTTCTCTCCTGAAGACGGCACGCCCTTTCTGCATCTGCCCCCATCAATGCGGAAGGGGCGTAGCCGTCTTTGACGAGAAAAATGCAGGCCAGGAGGAAAGTGGACGAATTGTGGCGTGGTATCATGCCAACACAATGAGCAAACAACATTTTTTTGTGAAATTAATCCCGCCGCGGGCGACGTTTCCGATGGACATAACCCCGGAGGAGAAGTTGTTAATGCAGGAGCATGCTCGCTATACGCGGCAGAGCTTTGACGCCGGGAAAATTTTGATTTACGGGCCGGTGATGGTACCGGGCGGCGCTTTCGGCATGGCGTGTTTGAGGTTTCGGACGAGGCCGAGGTGCGGCAGTTTTTGGAGAATGATCCCACCGTGCTGGCCGGGTTAAATCAGTTTGAAATTCATCCAATGCGCGTAGGTGCGGCGCAAGGGTCTGGCGCGGAAGCTCTGAAATAAGTGACAAGCTTTGGGTTGTGCGTAGAGGCTACGCGTCCTTTTCGTCCTCTGCGCGTCTCTAAGTTAGGTCTTTTTCAGTTTTTTCTCTTCAGCGTCCGCCAACAAAATCCTCAAGTCCCGCAAATTATTTCCCGTAGGCCCGGTAACAATCGTATCCGCCAACCTCGCAAAATAAGAGTACGAGTCGCTTTCCCGAAACATGTACCGCGCATTCAACCCGATCGCCCGGCCCCGCTCCAATGTCTCCCCATCCGCCATCGCCCCCGCTGCCGGACTATTTCCATCTACTCCATCGGTGCCTGCGCTAAGCACCGCGATCTTCTTACCGGCAATTCTTTTCACGCAAGCCAAGACAAAAGCCGCGTTTCTCCCGCCGACCCCTTTGCCCCGGACTGGGGAACTGACCTCTCCATCAGCAATCACCGCCACGCGCTGCCCAGGATTCGCACGGCGCACCTCCTCAAGCTGCGCCAACAAATATTCCGCCGCCTTCTCCACCGGCCAATCATCGGTGGCGTTGTCGCAGCACGCTACAAATCCCTTCGCCTCCGTGGCGTGATGCGCCGGATGAAATAAATCATCGAGCCCAAGCAAGAGCGAAAAATGCGCGTTGCTGAATGCCGGATCACGGTCTTTTGGCGTCTCCGGCATTTGCCCCTCATCCATCCAGCGCAAAAGCACCGCAGGCAGCTTGTCCCTCAGCGCAAACTCTTCAATGATTCGCCGCACGTCCGCGATGGTCGTCGGGTCCGGCAAAGTCGGCCCGGAAGCCAGCGCAGACTCTTTTCCCGCCGGCACATCGCTCACAGCCAAAGTAATTTTCGTCGAGCGCCCCGCAGTCAACGCCAGCCTTCCGCCTTTCACCGCCGAGACATGCTTTCGCACCGTATTCATCGCCTCTATCGGCGCCCCGCACGTCACCAATGCGCGATGGAGTTGCCGCACATTTTCGAGTGTCTGTCTCCCATCCAGCGGCAACTCCACCAACGCCGATCCTCCGCCTGACAACAGAAAAAACACTACTGTCATTTCGTCGCACTGACTGAGCAGCGCCAAAATCGACTCAGCCGCCTTCCAGCTCTGATCATCTGGCGTCGGGTGTCCGCCAACGAAGTACTTCATCCCTGCTAGCGTAAGCAAAGGGGGCGTAGGTGCCGCAACAATCCCTTCGAGTGGGTATTCTCGACCCAGCAAACCCGCCAGCCCCTCCACCATCGCGTGCGCCGCTTTACCAATCGCAATCACGCGCACACTCGTAAACGCGCGCAAATTCACTTCCGCATTATTGAGACACAAGACCGCTCCCGCGCGCCGCAGCTTCCTCTGCATGGCCTCGGGAATGTCGATCGCCGAAATGGTTTCCTGAAAAATTCGGCGGGCAAGCTGCTTGAGTTCCGCCATAGAAGAGTCGCCGCGTGGCTTCAACCTGCTTTCAAAACTTCCGGATTCAACATATTCGGCGGCCGCTGCCCCTTGAACATGGCCACCACATTCTCCGCCGCCATGCACGCCATCTTCGTCCGCGTTTCAATCGACGCCGATGCGATATGCGGCGCTAGCACCACGTTTGGCCTCTTCAATCCCGGATGGATGAACGGCTCATTCTCAAACACGTCCAGCGCAGCTCCTGCGATCTTTCCGCTTTCCAACGCGTGCACCAGCGCTGCTTCATCCACCACCGCTCCACGCGAGGTGTTAATCAAGTATGCCGTCGGCTTCATCTTGAGGAATCGTGACGCATCAAACAAGCCACGAGTTTCCGGTGAGAGCGGCACGTGCACACTTACAAAGTCCGACTCCGCCAACAAACTCGCCATCCCTCGATACTCCGCCTTCAGTTCCTTCTCCACCGGTTCTGGCGCGCGCACCGCGTCCGCATAGATCACTTTCATCTGAAAGCCGAGCGCCCGCCGCGCCATCGCCTTGCCAATCCGGCCAAATCCTACAATCCCCAGCGTCTTGCCCCACACATCTGTTCCCACGAGCTGATCCAAGTCCCAGCCCTTCCAATTCCCAGACCGCGCCAGCGTGTCGCCTTCCACCAGCCGCCGCCCTACTGCCATCATTAGAGTCCACGCAAAGTCCGCCGTGGTCTCGTCGAGCACACCCGGCGTGTTCGTCGCCACCACTCCACGCTTGGTGCAAGCCGCGACATCAATATTGTCAAATCCAACCGCCACGTTCGCCGCAATTCGCAATTTCGGCGCCGCGTTGAGCAGCTCGAGGTTCACTTTCTCTGTTAGCAGGCACACCAAACCCTCTTTATCCTTAATTTTCTTGAACAACTCCTCTTTCGAGATCCGTTCCGGCTTGGTCCAATACTCCGCTTCGCACCCCGCGTTCAAAATCTGCTGCGCCGCAGGAAAGAGCGGCCGCGTCGCCAGCACTCTCGGTTTCGCCATCGTTCTCCTCGTCCTGTCCTCACGAATTTGGGAAAATTACACTAACACACTCCGCCGCCATCATCCCACACAGGGTCACCACAATTCCTTGGCGTCTCCGTAAGCGGGGGGCCCTCTGCTTTGAGGCTTCCCGGAGGACCACGGCCGAATTTGTAGCGCCGTATTCGTCCCCACGGGGCACGGCCGCTGAATGAATTCGGCCCAACTTCATTTTTTAGAGCAGAGTCTTACTGCTTTATGGGCGGGAGACGCGTCTCGATTGTTTTGAGGCGGTCGCTCATTTCTTGCATTAGGTGCTCGAGGTGGTCGAGCCGCTTCGCAATCGCGCCTTGATCGCTTCCAGTCGTGGAGGAAGCGGCGTCCGCAACTTCATCTTCGCTTGAAGCCTCGCCGCGTAGGTGGTGTTTTTCGCCAGACGGGGCCTTCAGGGTCGCGATTTGGCCTTTGATCATGGGAACCATCTCGATGCTAAGGTCGTCGCTTTTGAGAAGGGCTTCGAGAGCGGGAATGGCGCTTGCATCGCCGCGCGCGCCTAGCGCAAAGATGGTCGCCATGCGAACGGGAAAGTGGGACTCGCTGAGATAAGAAGCAAGCCGCTTCGTAATGTCTTTGTTGTCCTTTTGGAGGCGAGCGAGACTGGCGATGGCAGCGTTGCGCGAGTCGATGGGTTTGCCCGGGGCCGACCATTCGAGAAGGAGCGGCACGGCTTTGTCGTCACCAAGAGGGCCCATGGAGCGGAGCGCGGCGTTGCGCAGGAAACCGTCGGGAGAATCGGCGGCGACTGCGGCATCGAGAGTGGCGAGAGCAGCCGGCGCTTTAAGGCGGCCTAGCGCTTGAAGGGCTGCGGCGCGTGCGCGATAGGAACTGTCATCGCCGGCGATAGCATTCAGCTTGGCGACAATGGCGAGATCATCCTTGAAATTCGCAAGAGCGGAGACGATGCGATTGCGCACCCAGGGTTCTTTTGCCGTGTTGAGTGCGTCGAGGAGTTGCTTCGATGCGGAGGAGCCGCCGAGTTGGCCGAGCGCGTCGGCGGTGTTGGCTCGAATACCCCAGGCCTTGTCGTTGCGGAGCGCGGCGGCGAGTGGGGCGACGACATCATCATCGCCTTTGAGTTTGGCAAGAGCCGCGACCGCATCGGCGCGGTCGGCGAGCTCGGTGGCGTTCTTCAACTGATAGAGCCACTCCTTCTTTTCTTTGTGGAAGTCGGCGGATTTAAGGACGTGCCCGCCCTTATCGAAGAGAACCATGAGCGGCGCGGAATCAGCGCGAAAGGTGAAAATCTCGGTGTCCTTCTCGTTCGATATCGTGACGGGAAAAAGCTTTGGTCCAGACGCGGTCGTGATTTCTACTTCCGTTGGAACGTGGAAGAGGCCAACGTGGCCCTCGACTCTTTGTATCTGCTTAACGGTTAGCGCGATTTCGTGTTTCGCGTCGTCGTACTTATAGCTCAGGTCGAACTTGGGAGCGCCCGCGCCGTAGAGCCATTGGCTGAAGAATTGGTCGACGTTCACGTGCGTGGCTTCTTCAATGGCTTTCGCGAGATCGGCGGTGACCACGTTTTTGCCCCGATTCACTTCGAGGTAGTGCTTGAGACCGCGATAAAAAGCATCTTCGCCAAGCTGGTTGCGAAGCATGTAAAGAACCCAGCCGCCTTTGGTATAGGCGTTGCCGTCGAATTCGCCGGAATCGTTGAAGTCGTGACGGACGATGGGCTTGTCATAGAGATTGGTTTGCGCGAGCCATTGGCGCGCGGCCTCCCATCGCTCGTAGTCAGCTTGGTCTTTGCCAAAATAAGATTCGGTCCAAGCCGTTTCCATGAAAGTGGCGAAGCCTTCGTTAAGCCAGATGTCGCCCCAATCTTTGCAGGTAACGAGATCGCCGAACCACTGATGGCCGAGTTCGTGCGAGATGAGGTCGTCTTGACCCGTGAGGTATTCGGGCGCGAGCTTGGGATGTTGCAGCGAACTGCTGGTGTTGGTCGTGGCACTGGAATTTTCCATGCCGCCGGCGACGAAATCATCGACCATGGATTGGGCATATTTTTCCCAGGGATAGTCGACGCCAAGTTTTTTGCTGAAAAGTTCGATCATCTGCGGAGTGTGGCTGTAGTTGATGGACAGGCGATCACCGCGGCCTTTGGGCGCGTAGTAGGTGACGGGCATGCCGCGCCACTTGTCTTTTATTTCTTCTAATTCGCCAGCGACAATCGTGATGAGATACGTCGAACTGGGCACAGATTCCTTCCAGGTCCAAGTCTGCATGCCGTTGGCAGCTTCGGAGACGCTGATGAGTTTGCCGTTGGCAACAGTGAGCCAGGAAGCGGGCACGGTGAGAATGGTTTCGGTGGTGAGCCGGTCATTCGGGTAGTCGTACGTCGGAAGGTAGTAGCGCGTATCTTCGGATTCGCCCTGGGTCCAAACTTGCTTGGGACGGTCGGGATAATCCTTGTCCGGCAGGATGAAGTAGAGGCCCTTGGTGGGCTTGGCTTCGTAACGAATATTGACGTCGAATTTTTCTCCGGCGCGGGCGGCGGTGGTGAGCGGGATGATGAGCTTGTCATCCTCGGTATTGAACTTGGCGGGGGACTTATTGACGGTGACGTTCTGGATGGTCAGACCGGCGGAATCAAAAATAATTTTCGAGGTGGAGTCGCGGAGAATGGTCAGCGAATGAGTGACGTCGCCGATCACTTTTTTCTGATCGAGATCGAAACGCAGAGCGATGCGCGAATGTTGCAGGTCGTAGTCGCGGCTGCGGGCATAAGGCTCGTCGGCGCGAACATGCAGGGCGACGAAGAGAATCGCGAGCAAGCCAGCAACGGCGAGATACGCCGTCTGGCGGCGCGGACGACGATAATTACTCACAAAGAATGAAATGGTCATTCAGATAGGCCCTTCTGGAAGGTGTGTCCTGCCCGCTCGAGTGTCGAGACGGCGGGGGCCAGATTTTCATTGGCCACCAGGACGTAGTCTGTATCGAAGGTGGAGACCACAAACGCACTGATCTTTGCCGCGGCGAGAGGCCCGGCAAGCGAAGCCAACACGCCGACCTCCGCGAGCACAAAAGGCCCGTGCACTTTCATAACGCGCCAGCCGCCTTGCGATTGAACTCCGGGAGGAACGAGGGATTCATCGACGACAATGGAGAGCTCGTCAGGAGCGCGCGTGACAGAGAAAAAAGAGCCTTGCGTGGCCCAAGCTGGAATACTTGCGGTTGACGCGAGCCCTACGATGGCAAAGGTTTCAGGCAAAATCGATAGTTGAAAGTGGCGCTGGGAGAGATTCATCATCTTATATTATAGTAGACTTCTTACCATGCCGCCATCGACCGCGGTGGATGTGCCATTCACGTAGCTGGCGCGCTCCGACGCGAGGAAGGCCACGACAGCAGCGAATTCCTGCGGCGTGCCGATTCGGCCAGCGGGAATCTGGCGGGTCCAATCGGCGAAGACGGCCTCCGGCTGAGCGCCAGTGCGCCCGGAAATGGCTGCGGCGAGATTGTCAAGACGCGCGGTACGCGTGTAGCCAGGGCAAACGTTGTTGACGGTAATGCCGTGCGCAGCGTATTCATTCGCGAGAGTGCGCGCCAGGCCAGCGACGGCGGCGCGAATGGAGTTAGAGAGCAGCAGACCGTCAACGGGTTGCTTCACCGCGGAGGACGTGATGGTGATGAAGCGTCCCCACTTGTTTTTTTTGCATGCGCGGGAGCGCTTCCTTGGCGAAAAAGACTGTGCTCATCAGCAAGAGATCAACGGCAGCCCGCCAGTCTTCTGGTTTTGAGTCGACAAATAGCTTTGACGACGGTCCGCCGGAATTGGTAACGCAGATGTCGAGACGGCCGAAGCGGTCTTCAACGGCAGCGACGAAATGAGAGACGGCGGTGGGATTTGTGACATCCACGGCTTGATGGAAGACTTCCCGGCCGGTGGATTTGTGAATTTGGGCGGCGGCTTGCTCGAGTTCCGATGCGGTGCGCGCGCAGATGGCAACGCTGGCTCCTTCGCGAGCGAGTTCTTCGGCGACGGCGCGGCCAAGTCCTTTGCTGGCGGCCGCGACGATGGCTACGCGGCCCTGTAGGCCCAGATCCAAATTTGCACCTCGTCCAAACTTCCCATCGTCTCGTGAAATACGCGGCGCGTCAAATTTCTAGGACTTTCTGGCCAAGATCAGTTAGTCGCAAGGGCGGGATCGGCTAGACTCCTGTTCATGTTGTTCATGGTCATTGAGCGGTTCAAGAATGGCGACGCCAAGGCGATAGGCGAGCGCTTCGCGCGCGATGGACGCATGCTGCCGCCGGGCGTTACCTATCACGTGAGCTGGGTGGATGCGGAGGGCGCGCGTTGTTTCCAAATTATGGAAGCGGATAGCGTGGAGTCTCTGGTGGAGTGGGTCAGGCGTTGGGAAGATTTACTCGAGTTTGAGATTGTGCCGGTGGTTACTTCTGCGGAATTTTGGTCCAAAGCCCCGTCGAAATAAATCCCATTCAAACCAGCCTGCTATTTTCCAGTTGCGACGGTCCCGTGTGAGGCGAGGTAATCGCGCGCATGTGCGAGTTGCGGGAGACTGGCATCGGCGGATTTCCAGGCTGACAAGAAGTCCGCGTAGCTGGTGGTGGCTGAGGTCGTGTCGCCAGATTGTTCGCTGGCCATGGCTATGCCATAGAGCGGAAAGCCGGAGCGCGGGCGTTCGGCGAGGGCTTCTTTGTAGGCGGCCTTTGCGGCGGCCCAGTCTGAGGCGGCCATAAAGGCCGCAGCCTCGGTTTCTGCGACAGGCCGAACGTAAGCCGGAGGTTCGTGATAGCCGAGCGCTTTTTCTTCCTGGGCGGCTCGTACGTAAAGCTTTTTCGCCTCGGCGTTCCGCTTCTCGGCCATAAGAAGCCCCGCGCGCAGCTCCAAAGACATGATAGATAAGTTGCTGACGAGCGGCTTAGACATAGCATCCGGCATCAGCTCTAGTTTTGGCGGCCCTGCGTCTGACTTTTTCGCGTCCTTGTTTTTTTCTTTGGGCTTGGCGTCTGCTTCGTCTTTCAAGCGATTGGAAATTCGCCAGAGTTCAGCATCGAACTGCGCCGAAGCAACTTCAGCTCGAGGCAGATCGTGCGCATCAAGGGCCTGCATGCCCAGAGCGAATTGTGTTAGCTGGCGCGCCAGAAACTGGAGATTCGGGAGCGACGCGGGGGCATCGACGGACTTCAACAGCTCGAGAACCGCGGCCCAATCCGCCGCGCGCAACGCAACCGGAAGCCGAGGATCGAGTCGCGACATCGCATCACGCGGCGACCACGGATAGAGCGTATTGGCAAACTGGCCGCGCGCGTCCCTGGCTTTGCCGGAGAGCGCGGTCGCTTCGCTCAACTGGCCGGCTTCCATCAAATTGGCGATGGCATACATGAGGTTGTGGACGTAATTCCAGTCGTCATCGACCTGTACATGTTGCGCCTGCATGTACAGCTCATCGGCTTGCATGGAGGCGGCAAAGGATTCTTTCGCGCGGGCGTAGTCGCCGGTACGATAGAAGATATGGCCGGGCATGTGGACCATATGTCCTGAGGTTGGGGCAAGGCGGCTGAGGATTTCGGCGCTGTGAAGGGCTTGCTCCGGGTGGGTACTCGCTTCAACGGCGTGAATCCAGTAATGATTCGCCGCGGAGTTTTCCGGATCCACTTTCAACACGTCCTGAAAAATCGCCAGAGCCTCTTTTTGGCCAGCGCGGGGCTGATCGTTATCGTCGTAGCCATCGGAGAGCGCGTTCGCGAGGAAAATATGAGCCTGCATGTCCCTGGGGCTGCCCTTGACGAGTTTGCGATAAAGTTGCACTTCTTTCGAGTCCCCTGTTTTCTTTTCATCCTTGTCGGACTTTTCGGCGGCCTCGGCAGCGGCGCTCGCTTCGATGTAAAGGCCTTCCGATTTGCTGGCACGGCCCTTGAGACTGACCGCTTTGGCCAAGGCCGAGTCGGCGAAGTATGTTGAGTTGCTATGGCGAAATTTCTCGGCCTGGTAGACTCCCCAATAGCACATCGCGCATTGGGGATCGACGCGAATACTCTGCGCGAACGCTCGAACTGATTCGTAATCCCAGAAGTCGTGCAATAGATTCAAACCCTGGTCAAACCACATCTGCGCCTCGGGAGTCGCGGTGATGCGGATGTGGGCGTTGCCGATGCCGGAGAGCTTCTGCGGAGGCGGGAGTTGTTCCGGAGCGACCTCCACGCCTATGTCCATGGAGTGGCACGGCATTCCAGCCTGCGCATTTGTGAGCTGGGCGTAGGCCGTCAGCAAACAGGATGCCGTCACTGCAAAGGCTGCGGTCTTCCGCAATGACAAAGTGTGACGCCACTCAAACATTGCCACGAATTCCTCCCCCCGCAATCGTCGTCGAACGCTCGTCCATTCTAAACGAAAAGGCGGGGGCGGCGCTCACGGTTGGAGGTCAGTGCCAGTTTGAGGAGGAATTCGTTTGCGCGCAGGGCCAAGCGGCACTAAGATGCAGACAATTTCCTTCCTGTGGAGGCGTCCATGAAGCGAGTTATTGGGATCATTGGGGTTTTCACACTACTGGTTTTTGCAGCCGGGGCGGCAAGCGGACAAACAATCGGCAAGTTCGTGCCGATCCCAGCAGGCTCCGACACGGACCATGCGCTGACGGAAATCAGCGGCACGGCCGATCCCGCGCAGAAGCTGGCCTTGATCGATAAATTTTCATCGAGCCTCGGCCAGGGTGATATGGCCATTGTGGCCGACGATCTCTATGTGAATTATTACATTGTGCAGAAAAACTACGACAAGGCCTTCGAGTACGGCGACAAACTGTTTGCGCTCGATCCCGATAACTTTGCCAACGCCGTAAATATGGTGCGAGCGGCAAGCGAAAAGGGCGATATAGACAAATTGATGGCCTACGGCGAGAAAGTGCCCGGCATTCTGCAACGATACAAGACGATGCCCGCGCCGGATGGAGTCGAGGCCAGCACCTGGCAACGACAGCAGAAAGAAGCGTTGGACAACAACAAAGACAACATCACTTATATCGAGCAAGCCATGTTCCTGGGATTTTATCGATCCACGAACGCCGCGAAACGGGCCGCGGTCTTGACGCACTTCGCCCAACTATTTCCTGATTCGCAATTCGCGAATCAGGCCCTGGGCGTGGCGGCGAGTTCGTATCAGCAGGCGCAAAACGTGCCGAAAATGCTGGAAGTGGCGAACGGGCTGTTGGTTAAGGATCCCAACAATATCGGAATGCTGCTCTTGCTGTCGGACTATTACAGCGAAAAAGGAGAGCAGTTGGATAAGGCGGAAGCGTCCGCGAAGAAAGCGATCGCCCTGCTGGGGACGGCTACAAAACCGGAAGGAGTTACCGACGAACAGTGGCAGCAGCAGATTTCGCTGCAGAAAGGCCTCGCTCTCAGCTCTTTGGGACAGGTCAACATTCAAAAAAAGGACAACGCGCAAGCCGTGGAGAATTTCAGGGCCGCTGCGCCGTTGCTGAAGTCAGATGATGGAAGCTACGGGCGGAATCAGTACCGGCTCGGGTTCGCGCTGCTAAACTTGAAAAAGAATGCCGAGGCAAAAGATGCGTTTGCCCAATCCGCGTCGGTAAATAGTGCTTACAAAGCGCTGGCGCAGGCCAAGCTGAAGACTTTTGACGCGGCGGCCAAGAAAAAGACGTGAGGCGGAAGCTCGTTAAGGCAAGGTGAGCGACCAATGAGGAAATGTTGCGCAAGCGGAGTGCGAGGATCCGCTTCAAGAACTCGCAGAAACTTGTGAGGGATCGCCCGCATCCAATAGCTGTGCACAGGAGAGACTGACCATAGTTACGAACAAAAACGGGTTCTAGAAGGAGATGGCAATGCCAGAGTTTGCGACGTTTGGAGCGGGCTGCTTCTGGGGAATTGAAGCGGCATTTCAGCAAGTACCTGGAGTGATCGATACGGCTGTGGGGTATAGCGGGGGCGAGCTGCCGAATCCCACGTACAAGGATGTTTGCACGGATGAGACGGGGCACGCGGAAGTCGTGCAAGTAACGTTTGATCCGGCCAAAGTGAGCTATGAGCAATTGCTCGATGTCTTCTGGAAAGTGCATGACCCGACGCAAGTGAACAGGCAAGGGCCGGACTTCGGCTCACAATACCGCACGGCCATTTTCTTTCATTCGTCGGAGCAGGAAGCCATTGCGAAGAAATCACGGGAAGCGCTGGAGGCGAGCGGAAAGTTAAAAAGGCCCATCGCAACAGAAATCACTCCGGCCGGCACTTTCTATCGTGCGGAAGAATACCATCAGAAGTATCTGCAAAAACGCGGAGTGGCCTCCTGCCACTTCTAATTTAACTTTGCCGTTCAGGGATGGAGAAGGCCGGGCGAGGTTGTCCGGTCATTTTATGCTGAATCCCGCCGGATGCGGAAAAAACGATGGCGGAGAGGGTGGGATTCGGACTCCGTAGACGTATTGACAACGCGTAACTTACTGATTTTTCGTGATGCTCCTGACGCTCCTGCGACTGGAACTGCCCGAGGCGGGTACAGTTTAGGTACAAATCGGCTCGCAATGCTGCGAGTCTGACTTGGCACTGCGTACTGTTGATTCCAGTCCGAAGTCCCATTGGCGCGATCGCGGGCGCCGGCAAAGATGGGAGCATTCCCGCGATGCACGTACTCAGGAGCGTGCTAGATGAATCGACTCGCCAAGCAAATCCTCGAAGAGCAAGCTGCCGTCGCTGCAGCCGAACCGAGCGAGAAACCCCACTTCGATGAGCCGTGCCTTTGCGGGATTCCAGGTTGCTACGGACATCCGACTTTCAGCACCGCAGATGGCCGCACATTTCTCAAGATACGGGAAGGCGCGACTGCCGAAGTGCGTTTCGACAACGAGGGCGGAATGACCCTCGCAACAAAATGATCTACTGTTTCGCTTCTTTGATTCTTTGAGCGCGGTTTCGCGCGCCGATCTCGGGGGTTGTGCTGCGAGGCTTGTGGGCGAACGCCGCGGAAGTCCTTCACCCCACAAGCGATAGGCGAATCGACGGCCTACCTCGCCGCCGTGCATTTCTGATCTCTCCACCGAATCCCCAGTCCGAGCGTTTTTTGATTTCTTTGATTAATCAAAAATAAGTCTTTTGTTTTCAGTGCCGAATTTGATTAATGGTGGCGTTTTTCAAAGCGGCGCACGCTTGAGGTGGATTCGACCGGCCATCTTCCTCTGACTGATTCTTCTCGGCTTGCGCCACCAGATCAAAAGGGGTTTTCGGCACCCGTACTAGAACTGCACTTGATGTCCGGTAACGGCGTTAGGACTTGGCCTCACATCGAGTGCTATTCTCAGTCAGAACTTGTATGGACGGCCTTACCCGACAGCCGCCTTTGGTGACGGCATGAACAGATGGCATTCGTCGCCCAAATCAATTCTGCTATGCGCTACGGCTTCTATGTTGCTCACGATTTGCGTCGGTTGTCGGCCCTCCGTTGACCGTGCTGCAATCGAGAAAAGTCGTATCGCGGCAGCCTGGATACGCGAAACATCCTTGGACACGGTTGGAGAACATCTGGACAATGCGCGGTTGCGATGCGTCCTTGACTCCAACGAGTCGGCTGCCGAATCGTTGCTGGAAGCGACACCATTCATCGCCTTAACAGACAAGCAAGCCGTCGAGTTCGCAGGAGAGTTTTCGTTCTCCGCAGCTACAAGGGCTCAGCCGTATCTTATCCGCGCTGTCGGCCCGCGCGCAGGAAATGCAGGTGTGTTTGAGATTTATTCGCGGGGGAATGGCGACGTGAGTGTCCGAGGGGTAGTTCTTGGCGACCAGAATGCACCTATAGAACGTCGCCCTCTCGTCGCCTGGTTAGACCAACCTCCGCACGAACTGTACGTTTCCTTTAGCGTTACCAAGTAATTCGCGTAAGTTGCGCCACTCTAACGCCTGGTAAGTTACTGGACAACTGAACAACTGAACTTTAGCAATAGACCTGTCACTAGTAGACTGGCTCTGGCGAAATCTCGTCTTTCCGGAGTTCCTCGATGTTGGACCAAGGTGTTTGGGCAGAAGTCAGAGTGGGTGACGAACACCTGCGATTGTTCTCGGAACACAATGCGCAAGGGGTGCAGGCATCTGTGTACAATGTGACCGCAAAGAATTGGATCGCACCCTCCGAGCCAGTGGATGATATCGAACAGGGAAAAGACAGAGCTGCAGCACATGCTAGGGCGTATCTTCAGAATGCAGGACACTTAGAACTGCCGCCGTTAGAATGGAAAAAATCCCGCTCAGCGTAGTTCCTGACAGCTCTGATTCACAAATTCTTCTCCGGTAACGGCGTTCGGGACCTACTGTGGATTTATCAGTTCCCCTGGCCGAGTTTGCGGATAGTATTCTTGAAAGATGAAGGGGCCGGAGCACATTGAGACGGCTCGACTAGTGTTGCGGAAACCGACCGCGGCGGATGCCGAGGCCGTCTACTCGCGGTATTCTGGCGACACAGAAGTTACCAAGTATGTGGGCTGGCCCAGGCATCAGTCCATCGAACAAACCAAGGCGTTTCTAGCCTTCAGCGAAGCCGAATGGAATCGATGGCCCGCAGGTCCCTACTTGATCGAACGTCAGGGCAATCGGAAGTTGCTTGGCGGGACTGGGTTGGCTTTTGAAACACCAACAGTCGCCGCCACTGGGTACGTACTCGCTCGCGATGCCTGGGGACACGGCTACGCGACCGAAGCCTTAGCTGCGGTCGTCGTTGTGGCCCGCGATCTGGGAGTCCAGCGATTGTATGCGCTTTGCCACCCGAATCATCCGGCCTCGATCCACGTTTTGGAGAAATGTGGCTTTGTGCTTGAGGACCGCTTAGCAGGATTTGCAGATTTTCCAAATCTCGGTTCCGGGCAGCGTGAAGATTGCTTACGTTACGTAAGTTGGCAAACCGCCCAACTTCCTCCCAGCTTGACATGGACGGTTATGGCGTTTACCAGACTTGAGGCCGATACCTGGGAATCTTTCCCCGAAAGTCATCACTAAACACTAGCCGACTTATCGATACCTATCGTGGTTCACGAGACGATAGCTTCGGGTTGCACAGTCAAGCGTCGTTCAACACCGGCAGTGCGGATGCCGTTTAGTGTCAAAGCAGGCCGCGGTGGCCAGCGTAGTTTTCGTCGACGTCCAGACCATGCTCCTTGATAACCTCGGCAGCAGCAGCCAGTGCTGTTGCGATGGCAGGATAGCCAACGTATGGCAGCGCCTGGATGAGAACTTCCTCGATTTCTTTCAATGTGAGGCCGTTATTGAGCCCGGCCCCCATGTGGATGGCGAATTCATGGGGCTGACGCATGGCAATCATGACGGACATCGAAACTAGGCTGCGGGAGCGCCTGTCCAGACCGGGACGAGTCCAGATATCCGCAAAGACCTGGTCGACCGCGTAGGCAGCGATCGGGGCACCGAAGGTGTTTGAGTCAGCGGAAGCGCTGAGTTTTGCGGCCGCCTGGTCGCCCATCATTTCGCGGACTACATTGATTCCGGCTTCTCTATTCGTCATGATTGAGTCCTCTTGTAAAGCTCAAGTGACTTCTCCACGCCAATACTACCCGAACGGCTCGAGGACACATATTACTCCGAGCACTAAATTGGTGACACTTTTCAACTGGCGGCGTATCGGACGTGGCGTTCGCAAAAGTAGTTCTTCACCACCGTGGGCCTTGCCTGTGTGATTCGAAGGTAGGAGCGAACGTTGTCCATCATTTCCTGGACGTTTATGGGACGGACTCGGCCGAAGTACCGTAAAACCCGCTTGTGTTTACCGATTGAATTCCACTTGCCTGGTAAGTTACCGGACATCATGTGCCGCACGTGGACTCCATCTGTCGGGTGTCCGCTGCTATAGCAGTGGGTCTAGCGCCGACAACTAGCACGTCATAATTCATCAGGTTCTCCCGACATTGCTCTTCGGCTGCAGACGACGTTCCCGCTTGTTTGACTTCATGTGCATTTGGCAACGATCAATGTGATGTCGTCAGCCTGTTCATGAGGGCTGAAACTTCGAGCCTGATCTGCAACGGCTGCCAGAAACTCCGGCAAGGATAGCCCACGATGTCGCCGGGCGGCTTGCAGCAGACGATCTTCGCCAAATTCCTCTCCCTCGTCATTCAGAGCTTCCGTAACACCATCGGTGTAAAGGAGGACAGCGTCGCCTGGAGCCAGTTCCAGTTCTTCGATCGCGCAATCCCATCGCTCGAACAAGCCCACCACCGTGCAGGTTGCCCCGAGTCGTTCCAAACCGTCGTCGCCGCGTAAGAGCAAGGCAGCCGGATGGCCGCAATTCGAGTAGCGCAGCTTGCGCGTGTCATCGTCGTATTCGGCGAAGAAGAGGGTAGCGTAATCGCCCTCGGCCGTGTTCTCGTAAAGCAGCTTATTCACTGACTGCAGAAATCGTTCGGGCTGTTCCCAAGCCGTCGCGCATTGGCTGCGCAGAGCTGCCTGGAAGTTCGCCATGAGCAGAGCGGCTCCGATGCCTTTGCCGGCTATGTCCGCTACTACCAGGCCGAGTCTTCCGCTACCGAGATCAAGAAAGTCGTAATAGTCTCCACCGACGGTCCGAGCGGGATGGCAAATCCCTGCATAGACAAGCGTTCGGATCAGCGGCTGGCGTTGCGGAAACAAACGGGTTTGCACTTGCTTGGCGATCGCCAATTCGCGCGCAGACTGGCGCTCTGCTTCCAACCTGGCGGCCAGGGCGCGGCGTTCTGCTTCCAGCGTGCGCGTCGCCTCATCGAACTCAATCAGAGAAAAACTGTTTCCTTCGACATCTTCAAAAACTGCGTACCTCGCTTGCCCGCTTCCCCAGGAAGGTTCCATTGGTGGGAGCGGGAAACGGACTCCGCGTCTCGACCACTCGTCGAACAACCTATTCACGTCTTCAGTAAGAAAGCTAAATCCGGTGTTTTGGCCGATGTGTTGGCGCTCCGCAGATCCTTCGGGTGGAACCACGAGGGCGATCCCGGGCAGGCCCACGCCTGCCGTTCCAGAGAGCCAACCAGCAGCCGGCGGAGCGACAACGATCCACCGGCCTTCCTCTGGAATTCGAACGTCAACAATTGCCTCGAAGTTTAACGTTTCTACAAAGAACCGACGACTCCGCTCCTGATCGCGGACCCAGAGCGTCACAAAGTTTAACCGGAGAAAAGGCTGCAACAGCGCCGCTCTCAGTGCCGCTGCGTGGGGACCAAACACTCCTCCGGGATGCGCCGAGTCTTCCATCGTAACTGATTATTCCATAGAGTCCGAATGGAAGTCCCGTGGCCCGCGCGCTTGGCGGGTGGCCCTACTTCACAATTCTCGAACGCTTAACCGAGGCAACGCGAGGACTCTGACCAACATAAGATTTTGCGGAAAGCTGTTTCGGAGGGACTTAGTCCTAAGGTCGCTGGATTGGCGACAACCTTTCTTGACGAGTAGGCTTGGTCCACCTGCTTGGCCCAGGCCCAGTTATCACTTTTCCGATAACGGCGTTTACCAGGGCTTAGGCGATCGGTTCCGAGTACCCGACATATCACCCCAGAGTGCTGCCTTCGTTCCCGAGCCTTCATTTTTGCAAAGGACGCATTCACTGAATTTCTCAAGTCGGCGAAGTACGGTCCGTGAAAGCCGTCAGTATTGCTACACAACCGCTGGAGAAAAGAAGCGACCTCGACTGGCTCCTCGGGAATATGCAAATCGCATATTCAACGTCTGAGATATAATCGCGGCCAGTGTTTGCCCCTAGTGATTTGATTCGTTCTGATTTCGCGTTGATGGCTCTCAGATTTTGTGCGGAAGGTGACTTCGTATGCAGCTCAAGTTCGATCGCCGAGAATTTCTTGTGGTGGCAGGTGCAAGTCTTGCGGCGGCGGCACTTTCAAAACTGCCTGCTGTTCTCGCACAGGAGGCGACAGGGGGCGCCCAGATGGTGAAACCCGAATTGGCCAACGTGAAGGCATGCGTCTTCGATACCTTCGGCACCGTTGTGGACTGGCGCAGTTCCGTGATTGCCGAGGCTACCATCTGGGGTAAGGCTAAAGGCCTCAATATCAATATCAATTGGGCGGACTTTACCGACGATTGGCGCAAGGGATACGGACCGGCGATGGACAAGGTGCGCAAAGGCGAGATTCCGTGGACCCGCCTTGATGATTTGGAGCGCATGATCTTGGACGACCTGCTGAAGAAATACAAAATCCAAGGGCTCAGCGAAGGAGAAAAGGTCAGCTGGGCGCATGTCTGGCGACGGCTGAACCCTTGGCCTGATGCGGTTCAGGGATTAACGCGATTGAAAAAGAAATACATCATCTCACCGATGTCAAACGGCAATGTCGCGCTGATGACTAATCTGGCTAAATTCGGCGGTTTGCCATGGGACGCCATTCTAGCTCCGGACCTCGTCCAGCACTACAAACCGGACCGCGAGATGTACCTGTCCGCACCCTTTTATCTAGATTTGAAGCCAGAGGAAGTGATGATGTGCGCAGCTCACACCTCCGATTTAAAGGCCGCACGCAGCTATGGTCTGCGTACGGGATTCATCTACCGTCCCGACGAGTATGGCAATGGGAGTGTCGGTGTGCCGGACAAAGCTAAACCAGGAGATTTTGACGTTGTTTCTATGAGCATCATCGACTTAGCCCAACAAATGGCCGCTTAATCGCGCGTCGGTCTATGGCTGGCGTGATGCTTCGCTGTCCCTGCATGAGGGTATGACCGTGCCCGTTTCTTACGACGCAGAGGACCCAACACGCAGCTTACCGCTCGATTGCTCTCCGAAAAGAATCGCCTAACTCCTGGAAGTCGCGTTACCGGACATTGAGGATCGGGCGGACTTCTCCGGTAAAGCACTAGCAGGCTGCTGAAAAATCGTGCTGAACCAGCAATTTCTAGGTTGGTTCGAGTCATTCGGGAGTTTTTGAGCGTCTGAGGCGTGATTTTTCGTGTTACCAAGCGCCCGAAAGAAGCGTTTCAGCGCCGTTCAAAGACACTACGGCCCGGACTTACTACGTCGGAACTACGCTGCGCATCAGATTCCGCATGCGCACCAGGTTGTAGGCCGCGCAGGCGAAAGTGAAGATCCAATCGACCTTCAGCGTTCCGCGATGGCGCACTTTGCGCATCAACGCAATGGTCTTCAGCCAGCCAAAACATTCTTCGATGCGCTTCCTCTTCTTCTGGCTGACGGCATAGCCCCCGTGCCGCGTGGTGCGGCTATCAATGGCGCTGCCGCCTCTTCGCCCAAGGTTTTGTGCCACGTGCGGTGTTACCCAAATATTCCTGCACTCGCGCACGAAATCTGCCGTGTCGAAGCCCTTGTCGCCGCCCACCGTCGCGCGCCCGCTTCCCGGAATTTCCTGCAGCATTTCCAGCGCGGCATAGCGCTCCGCCGTGCCCGTGGCTTCCCATACCCGACTGTCCACAATCAAGCCGTTGCGATTCTCCACCAGCAGATTCCCGCTGTAGCTCAACTTGGCCTCCTTGCCCGCACCCTTGCGCGCCATCTGCGCTTCTGGATCGCTTTTCGACTCGTGCGTTTCGTTCGAGCGCTTCTCGCCGCGATAATCCACCGTGGGATTTCCGGGATCATCCGGCGGTGAACCCTTCTTGTTCTTGGGCTGAAAACTCTTCGCGCTGGCCCAGGCCTCCAGCAAACTTCCGTCCACCGTGAAGTGCTCGTCCGAGGCCCATCCCTGCCCGCGGGCTTGCTCCACCACCAGCGCCAGAAACTCCTTGGCTACCTCCGCCTCCAGCAAACGGTCGCGGTTCTTGGTGAACACCGTGGCATCCCACACGGCATCGTCCAAATTCAGCCCCACGAACCAGCGGAACAAAATGTTGTAGTCGATCTCCTCTATCAGCATCCGCTCGCTGCGCACCGAGTACAGCATCTGCAACAGCAGAGCACGCAGTAACTGCTCCGGCGGAATCGACGGACGACCCACTTTGGAATACATCTTGTTGAACTCCGGCGAGAGTTCCTTGAGTACCTGGTCTACCATCGTGCGGATCGGCCGCAGCGGATGATCTTTGCGTACCCGCTGCTCCGGCGAAATGTAGCTAAAAACATGTCCTTGCTGCTGATCGGTTCCTCGCATGCTCAATGAGACGCACCGCGCGCCGCCTCGTTACAAAATTTCTGCCTTTTTCAGCAGCCTGCTAGAGCGTTTACCAGGACTTCGCGCACGTCTCAATTACGAATCCCGCGTTAGAATGCTGCCTCGACTCTTGCAGACGCGCTAATCGTCATCAGAGGAGCGTGAATGAACTGGCCCGAAGGGTACACGTGCAGGACGTGCGGTCAATATCACGCTGGGGTGCCTTTCAGTTTTGCGGCAGATTTTCCTGACTCGTATGCGAATCTTCCGAGAGAGGAGCGGGACTCACGTGCAATCATTGGTTCGGATCAATGCGTTGTGGACTCTCTATGGTTTTACCTTAGAGGAATGGTTGAAATTCCGATCGTTGGAAGCGAGGAGCCATTCCTGAGGGAGAATTTCCCCGCAGCACAATTTCTACGGACTGCTTACAGTATCTTTAGGTACTCGATGAGCTGCATTCGTTCCTCTTCGGAAAGCTTGCGGCCGATTACACCCTTCCCCAACGGGCCGTCGTTGAATTCATGCCCGGCGTTCGAATTGCCACGCAGATCGGTCCGGAATTCCGTCGCGCCTTTGAGCGGTTCCGTGTCAAGGCCAAGATGGACGGGATCGTATTGCTTGTTCCCGAGGTAAAAAACCTTTGGCCGCTCAGAAACCGGCGAAAGCAGCGCATACAGGTTGGGAACGGAACCGTTATGAAGATAAGGAGGCGTAGCCCAAATGCCGTTATGTGGCCGCGCCTTGTAAGCCAACGGTGCCAGGAGATCGTTGTCGCGGTAGCCGTTCCATTCTTTTTGTTGTTCGGGTGTGAGCTTGAGATCGGCGTACGCCAGATCGATCACTCGTTGCGCAACGAACTTCAATCCTTGGCGCGCGGTTATGTTTCCCATTCCCAGCGGTCCGCTATCGGCTCTTCGGTCATAAAAATTCTGCGCTTCTCTCGAATCGGTTCCGATCTCAGCCAATGGAATCATGGTGACTTTGAAAAATTGTCTGCCCGTGCTGTTCGCGTTTTTCGTCCAGTGTTCGGGCTTGCGGCCTTCGTCGGAGAGCATCGGCGGCTGGTGGCAGTGCAGGCATAATGTGTTGTAGAGCTTTTCGCCTTTGGCCGCCTTATCAAGATCGATCTTCCCCAGAATATTTTCCGGCCACTTCGGCGACCAGACGCCGGCCCCAGGCGTCTCACCCCCGATCAGCAGCTCGATCTCGTGGAGATTCGCAACTCGAATCGTGTTTTGAAACTGCGCCCCGGGATAGCCCAGAAGATTGACGCGCGAGCGCACACCCAGCGCCTCGCCCACATTTCTCCCCATCGGTCCTTGAATCGAACCGTTGTACTGCACCCAGTCCATCCACGATGCGTCCCACACCGGTGGGAAGTTTACGGGGCCGTCGCCTACCGCCATGTTCTTTCGATTATTCAGTTCAGTCCCGAAAACGAAGTTGCCGATGCGCGCCAGCGCGTCGGTTCGTCCATAACCTTCATAAGTCGGGAAGAGATGGCGGTTTGCTTTGAATTCCGTGAAGCTCGTGTCGAGATAATACTTGAGCGCCCGGCGCAAGAGGGCTCGATCGGCCGGCGGAGGATCGGGTCCGAGCACTCTGTGCGCGAATCTGCGGAAGCGCAGCGGGTCATAGTAAGTCCAGGTGATGGCAAGGCCGAGCGCCTCCGTAAACTTCTGCAGATCGATCAAAGACGGCCCGGCGTCGATCCGGATTGCCTTTCCGCCATAGAATAATTCTCCCGTATGGCAGCCCGCGCAAGTGAGGCCGAGCGCCACATTTTTCTGCCCGGTGCTGGCGTCTACGTAAAGATCATCGCGCGCGAAGCCAACCGGAAGAGCGTCCGGGTTTTGCTCGTTAGCACTGTCCGGAATAAAGCCGAAGCCCTCGATGTAGGCATCTTCCTTGAACAACGGAGCCCCTTTGATCGTGAACTGCGGCTGCTCAAGCGCGAGAAACCATGCGTAGGGTAAAAGCTCACTACCCTGTGCCATGTGGTAGTAGCGATGGCGCTGGTCTTCGGTCCAATTCTGGGCAAGCCAGACGACAGTGCTGGGCCTTTCAATCTTCGGCACTTCCAAACTGTTGTGTACCGTGAAAATCAAAAGAATCGCAGCTGCGCAAACAGCCAGCACACCGAGCAATGCCAGCGCTGCGATGACGCTCGGACGCTTGAAGTAAGGCGCATTCGGCGGTACGGTCGTTGGCGATTTGACCACCGGTCGCGGGGCTAGTTCACACGAATTTTCGGGTTCCGTGACGTATTGCTGCGGCAGATTCTTTGGCCGGTATTTTGTCGACGGATCTTTCATCCTGTCGAAAACACTCTGGTGGATGTGGGCGCCGTCTTGAATAAAGCGTGCGCGGCCGAGGTTGATCCTTATACGGCGCTTCCATCGAAGTGCGGTTTGCCCGGGCACGGCCACGGAATACGAGACACCCTTCGGCCAGATTTCACCCAGCCACCAGAAACCCCGCAGCGATTTATGCAGCTTTCCTTTGGGATTTGGCGGGACGTACGGGACCTTGGCTCCCAACACCTCGACGACCTTCTCGGCATCAAGCAACAACCCCGCGGATTGCGCCTCGCACAACATCCACCGCAGCGCGATTTTTGATAAACCGCTCTCCGCTTCTGCATAACTGCCGCCGACATCCGAATGAACTCCTGCGAACCACACTTGTTTCAGATTCTGATTTGCGGGCATCGGTTCATGGATCAGGTTCTGACGGAAAAACGCGCGACGCTCGTCAATCGATACAGCGTGCCGCAGGACAGAAACGCCCGGCAACGTCGCTGTGTACGGTAAGTGGCCGCCCTTCGTGTGAATAGGATCGAGAACCCAGCCCACCGAGCTCACGGTGTCCCACAACCCGACGAAATGCGGTGTGCAGGGGATGCTAAAAGTTGCTCTGAAACCGTCGGCAATCTCGAATTTGCACGGGTCATTGCTCTTGTAAAGTCGCAGAGCGTACGGAATCAACGCCTCATTCCCAGGCGTGAGCAAGCCGCACATCCGAATCAATCCGCAGAGTGCGCGAGCGGTGTAAGCACCTCGACTGAAGCCGAAGATGCAAACCTGGTCGCCGGGGTGGAACTCTCCCATAAGGAACGAGTAGACGTCGGCGATGTTGTCAGAGAAGCCATATCCAAAAGCCAGTCCCCTCACTCGTGTCCACCACTTTCCGACCGCACTCAGAGCATTTCTCGCCCCCATCGTTCCGACGCCGGGGTGATAGTAGGCCGTTTGCTTGTCTTGCGTGGACAACGTCCAATAGAGTTTTACGACGTTCGAGTTTTCCGACCCATACTGATTCCCGGTTCCGTCGCAGCAAATGACGATATTTCTCGGCATGGTCGATCACCTCTAAGATTCAGGACGAATCTCTTATGACAAGGTCGGTACTGGCACGATCTTACGCCCGTAGTCAAGGCAGGGGCGACAGGGAGGCACGCAGCACGCTAGAAAGGTGGTTCGAGGACAGCAACGTGAGCGCTCCACTGCTCGTCCTCATTTTCCCCTATCCGGACTCCTGGCCCAGCAGGAACGATGATCACAAGAAAGCTCGCTTCGCGCCCCTGATTCAGTTGGCGGCCGGCAAGTTGGGACAGATTCGGCGATAGGGCTCTTTGGGAAACCAATGCTCCCATTCATCGTGGGACAAGTTGCTACTGAGGCGGGCACAGGCTTGTTCTCGAAGATCGCCCGAACCCCAGAGCCAAAGCGCGGCGGCATGTTCGTGGTATTTAATGAGCAGATAGCGGCCGTCTCGACTGAAAGCCGCTGCGCGGACATAACCCATATCGAGCAGCTGCGCCAAGCGAGCGCCGGTCAGGGCATCCCAGACGGTCAGTTGGCCATGAGTAAGAATCTGCGCCTGGACCGCCCGCTCCTCCTGTCAAGGCTCTCACGCTTCGCTCCGATGAACGCGAAAACCGCGCGGCCTTGACAGCGCGGACGGCCAGGCGCCTCGCCCCGCCAGGAAGGGCAGACGAAGAAAAGCTATTCCGAATGGAATTTACCGATGGGGTTTAGTTTTTCTCTGACGGGGTAACGCAGTGTGGATGCTAGTACGTGTGGTTAGTGTTTTGCTTCAGGAGTTGAATTTGGTCAAAGCAGCGAAAAGAGGTAGGGAGGTGAAATCATCTGTGGGGTTAAGCGTGTTTGAAGGAACAGGGGTGGGCGCCTCAGGAATGAATTGCACGAAAGCTTCGAAGGCTTCCTGTAACATGGCCTGATATTTGCGCCGGTCATAGCCGTGCCATCCTTCCCAAAGCGCGAAGGCGCGAACGCGGTCATTTGGTACGGAAGCGTCACTGTCAGTAATTACGTATTCGATGTTCTGACCAGGCCGTAGTTTTACACCGCTTCCGAAAAGCTGCTGTGCGGCAATTGCAGTAACGCCGGCCTTTTGATAGTCACGCGGTTCTTTTGTGATCCGCTTACTTACGACAAGGTCCTTGATTTCCACATCTCCGCTAGCCAACCGCTCTTCATAACGAGCCAGCACACTGCGAGCGATTTCTAGTTTTTGAAGATAGGACTCATAGTCGTGGGCTTCGGCCAAGATTGAGATGACCTCTCGTTGCATTCGGTTTAGCAAGGGCGGTGTCATGGCGCCGGCATTCGAGGCCCCGAATTTTTGCTTCACCATCTTCACTTACCGCGAAGAAGCGATTCGGGACTGGAACATCCTGATATTGCTTCGAGGGAAGGAAGACAACGTATCGGTAGACGGACTCAATTGCTAAAGGAAGTTGCGTTTGTTCTTCGATATCACGAGCAAGCTGCTCGTAGTCCTCATGGGTGGCACCCTCTCTCCACACATAGAGGGAATCAACGATAGAGTACGTCCTCTGACAAGCAACAGAGCCTCTTTTCATCGAGTGCCGAGCCCATAGCCGGAATTTGCACATCATCGGGACAGTGCCAAGTGGTCGCAGTAGGCAAGCGCAGGGATGGCGGTACACGGTATTGGTGTCTCCTACACAAGGCCGATGCGCACAGCAAAGTACGGAAGGCGAGCAAAAACGTGTCGTGCCTCACATATTCCTCCGATTCGTCCGGAGGACGTACTTAGCCTAGACATTGATGTGTACAAAGGCGGGGTCGCGCTTTGGGGCGCCGTAGCAGCCGTCTACGACACAACCAGACTACCGATGGATCGCGGTATCCACGTTCACGCACGACCCACAGCGGCCGCGAAGAAGGAAATGGACTACACATTTCGCGCCGTGCGAATCTTGAGCAAACGTTTGGCCGAATGGGATTCTAGTCTCCGAACTTGATGCCATCTATTGCATAGTCACTTCAGTATTTGGCTATGAAATGAAATACGTTGCGTGTTCGTACTGCGGCTATCCTCACTTGGATCGTGATTGGTTCAGCGTCCATCCACATCGCCGGCATCTCTGTGCCGGTTGCGGTAGACACTTTAGCGATACACAGGTAGGTGTGGGAAACCCGATTTTGGGCGTCCGCGCTGCCTGCAGCATCAAAACCCAAGAATCAAGACTATCCAAGAAAAAACTCGACATCGCACAGGCCGATTTTCCAGGCGGAATTCAAATCTGGGGTTCCAATCCAGCCTTCCTCTGGACAAGCGACCACAGCGAAGAAGAGGGCATCCATGTCCACGCATTTCGTGAATCCAACGATCAACCCGACCTTGATGAAACGTATGGAGAAGTCGTCATAGACGGGATCAAGCTGGACCCGTTGATGGTGCGTGTTCTCATGGCACAAAGCGCCCTGCCATCCCTCAAGAGCCGCATC
>CAVPLA010000050.1:0-67218 GCA_963705855.1 uncultured Acidobacteriota bacterium | reverse complement strand
GTGTGCGAGTGGGTAACGCAACAACGTGTCAGCGTGGATTGGGACCGCTTCAGCCCGATGCGATTTCAGTCCGCTTCTGCGCACAGAGCTCCCCCTTAGAATTTCTGAAAATCAACTGACCATCGCATCGCCGGCATGAAAAAACCGAGCGCGCTTCGTAATCGTTGAATGTGTTTTTGAGATTCGGCTGCGCGACGCGTGTTATTGCTGCGGCGCGGGAGGCGGCGTGATGGGCATGGCTCGCCCACTATCAGTGTATTGAATCTGATTCTTGTCCAAGGTCAGCTCGTGTTCGAGTACAACGTCGAGCGCCGAGCCGCGTGGAAGGTGCGCTTCGGGACCTCGCGTCAAGAGAACCGCACCGAGTCCTGCGGCAGCGCCTATGCCCGCGCCGATGCCCAGGCCTTTGGGCCCGTCGGCAATGGCGCCAATCCCCGCTCCCGTCGCGGTCGTTTCGGCGACGGTTTTTACGTCTTGCCCTTTGCCCCCTGCGCTGGTGATTTTCCCTTCGGAGTCCATGGTCTCTTTTCCGCCGGTATCCGCGCTTCGAGGAGTCGCATTCAAATCCACGGTGTAGCCGTTTGGAAAAATCAACGTGTCCAAACGCATGCGAAATTCACCGCGCCCCTTGACCTTGCCGGGCCGCTTCGATTCGATCAGTTCGCCTCGAAGATACGAACCAACAGGGATAATAATGTGATTGTTCTGCGTAATCGGGAAAGACGTGTGGAAATAAACGGAATCGCCGGCCTTCGCACTGCCCGTGGAGATACCGTTTTCGAGAACGACAGCGACACGCGTGCCCGCGGGAACCCTGATTTTATCTGAGGACGCCGGCAGTTGCTGAGCAGCCGGCTGCGCAGGAGCTACAGGCGGTGGCGGGGCAGTCTGCGGACCTGGCGGTTGCTGTCCGCGGCCTAATTGCGGAAACAAAAACAGGCCGGCGGAAGCTAAAATGCAGTAGTGAGAAAAACTTCGGCGGGGAACTCCGCTCATAACATCCCTCCGTTACGCTTGGTCCGATGCACCAGGCGGGCTACTGGATGTCTGAGTATATCGCTTGCATCCGCTGACCGAGAGCCGAATTCCCCAGCTCACGCACCCTCTCGACACAACTTCAGTCCGGGATTACGCCCGCTAGTATCAGCGGATACAGGGCCACAAAGAGAGGAATCGCCACTATACAGAGCGCAACTATCCCCGTCACTTCTAAGCCCTTAACCGCTTTCGTTCCTATAGCGAGAACAGGTCGCGGCGGCTCAGCCAGCTGATCGTAGCGGACCGTGTGGCCGTCCCCCAGAATGTGCGACCTCACGAGAAATGTATCGTTGTTCGCATTGCTTATGGTGCCCGTCAGCACTCTTCCGCCCGCAAGCCGCACTTGAATGTACTGCTTCGGAAGACTAGCCAGCGCGTAGACAGCTGCTAACGCCAATTGAACGGCCACTCTGCGCATTGAGGGATCAAGGTTTGCACAGGCTAAGGCATCGCTCGTGGCTGCATCGAGCGCGGTGGGATCTTCTTTATTCACGATCAGGTCACCCTGGTAGTAATCCACATTGGGACAGTCGTTTGGGTCATGCTGGTAGAGGCGGTTGACTTTCAAACTGAGGATAGTTTTTTCGAGCCCGTTGTGGTCGAAGGTGAAACCACTGTCGGTTCCGGAAGTGGAAAGGATAGCGGCCATATCTGAAGGGAGCCGAGAGCCATCGAGGATTTTAGTGGCGGCCTTTTGCGCTTGGATCATATCGCCGGGGCTCAAATTCAAGTCGTCGAAGAGCAGAGCGACGAAACGTTCAGGAGGAGGAGGGGGCTGGAGCGCAGAGGGAAAAGATCGCAAGCTCGAACGCATATCGTTATTCGAGTTACCCTTTCCGATTTAAGAGATGAGTATATATCATGGCTTCGAAGGAAGCGTTGAATCGTGGGGCATCGAGTAATTTTCGAAAGCGGCGGAGTCGAAATTTCCACCAAAATGGTGGCTCTACGAGAGCCGGGAACAGGTAGGAATATGCCCCGGGAGGAATCCCCGAATCGCCCGCATGCCGATGGAAGCGGCGACTAACACTTGAGTTGCCGCGTAACAAAAAAATGATTTACTACTGTCACCGTTCGTTCTGGTTGACGGCGCAGATGAAAACTGAGTAGCCTCAGGACATCCTAAGAAGCCACCAGGAAAGAGGGCAACGGATATGGCGAAGCTGGCGCTGATCTATGGAATGCGATTGCTGCCCGAGGAAGAGCTGGGCGAAGTGAAAGACGCAACGGTTGTTCTGAAGAACGGACGGACAGCGCGCATTTCCATGCACTTGATCTCAGGCAGCAAAGAGGAGATCGAAACGACGTTCCACGAATCCGTCGCCGCGTTTTTTGATTTGTATCCGGAGATTTAGATTTCAGACGATTGGGGTTCGTGGCCAGGAGTTCGAGAAAAAATCAGCGGTTGCCGAAATTCTCGGGGTCGGCGCTGGGATCGCCGAGATTATCGTTGATCAGCACCGTGGATTGCCCTGTAAGCTCAAAGCGTTTGCGGCATTTGAAGCAGGCCACCAGATCGTCGAGCCGGACCATGAAGGAAGTAGCCTTGGCAAACTTTCTCCGGTCTTCTTCGCCGGCGCCGCGCGGCAGTTCCCTTTTCTTCCGCGAGACTTTCCAGCGCACGGGGAATTCGAACTCACCACGGCAGCTCGGGCAGACGAGCTTAATCTTTCTCGTTTCTTCCTTCTCTGTATAAAAGGCGCGTTCGTCCATGGCTAAGTGGCGGGTGCACTCACCGCGTCATCGATTGTAACAAATTCCAGGCCGAGGTCACGCCAACGTGGCAGCCAATGTTCTAGAGCCGCTAGCGTCGGCAAACGGTCGGCGTTCAGCTGACGGTGCGATCCATCGTGCAGGCAGAGGATGTCACCCGTAGTAGCCGTGCCGTCTGCAGCGCCCGCTGCGTTCAAATTGCGCTTCGCACGCGCGGCGATCGGCTCTATACGCGGAATGAGCCATTCCGAAGACGTGGCGCGCCAGTCGCCGGGAATCAGCGTCCACATCACGACGCGCTGCTTTAATTCACGTGCAGTGGGAACTACCCAGGGGTTGCGAACCCCAAATGGCGGCCGGAACCAGCGCGGCGGAGCGCCGGTGGCCGCAACAATGGAAAAATTGCAGCAGCGCAGCTCGACCGTGATCTGATCCGGCTTTAGCCAGAAAAGATTGGGGTGTGCGTCCGTGTGATTGCCAATAACGTGGCCACGTGCGAAGGTCTCCTTAAGCAGATCCGGACACTCGCGTGCATGCTTTCCGATAACAAAAAAAGTCGCGCGCGCCTTAAAGCGATCCAGCAGATCGAGCAGCTTCGGCGTAATCGCTGGATTCGGCCCGTCGTCAAACGTGAGCGCAAGCTTGCGCGGCGAATTTGTGCGGCACACTGTCGAGCCAAAGAGCGCCGAGCGAGGATAGACTGCCCCGTAGGCAACGAGACCGGTGGCTGCGGCGGCCAGAGTGGGTGTTGCGGCAATCAGCCAGGGATTCATTGGCAACATTCTCGCACTTTAGGACACACATCACCTATACGAACCTGTTGGAGCAGATGTTTCCTTAGGGAGTAGACGCGGCAGGCATAATAAAGTCTGCAAGCCATTCTCCCCGGAGGCACGTCCTTGCGTTGCAAAGTCTGCGGGATTGACTACGGCGTCTCCCACGAGTGCTCGGGACTGTCGCCGGGTATGACGCTGGAAGAGGTAGCGCCGCCGCCCTCGGAATTTGCGCCCTTCTACTACATCCGCATGGCTTTCAACATTGTCCGCTGGGATGATATGGCCATCCGCCGGGCGTCGCGAGACCCAAACGCGCTTGTTTATGGCGCCGCCCTTAGCGCCATGACGGCGGCCATCATTTTCCTGGTGACTGCGCTCCCCGGTATGTTGGCGCGCGAAGGAAGAACTCCCGGCACGATCTTCTGGGGTTTGCTGTTGGGCCTCGTATTCTTTTGGACTTATATGGGCATAATCGCCGTTATCCAGATTGGCCTTTGTCACGCCATCGCAAAAGTCTTCCTAGGCGCCACCGGCACTCTTGCCGGCGTAATGCGCCCGCTGTTACTCGGCTGGTTTGTAAACGCCCTAATTTTGATCCCGGTCGTCGGTATCTATGCCACTGGAATCACCTGGACCGCGGTTCTAATGCTGGTGTTCGAAGAAGTTGACGGCATCGGGCGTATGCAAGCCTTCCTCATCTCGGCTGGAATCAACGCCATCTTCCTGGCATTAGAGGTCCTGATCCCGCACTAGGACCATTCCCCAAACGGGATGACTTTTCATAAACTACTTTAATTCAATGACTTGGACATTTTCGAGCTGTCTAAACGGCTGGTAGGTCCAAGATATTGAGGGGCGTATATTTAACCAACCGGTTAAATACAAGGCCCCTTTCGAATCATCCCGGCAGGCCGCGGCGCGACTTTAGATCGTTCAACAACCGCTCCACCTCGTTGTCGCGATCGAGGCGCACCAGTTTCTCTCCCATGTCGTCGGTGATCAACTCGACCTCCGCCGTCGCCACCGCTTCGGTCTGGTGCACGCGGTCCTTCAAGCGGTCAAACGTGGCGCTCTTCGAGTTGTCGCCAAGAGCTGTCCCCGCGCGCGCCGCTTTGCCGAGCGCCACGCTGCGGCGATGGCGCGCCAGCAGCAAATCGCGCTTGGACTTCGCTTCGTCGAGCTTCTGCTCGAGCTTTTGCAGCGCGCTCTTCAGCGCTTCGACCTGCAGCTTCTGGTCGTCGACCTGTTCGCGGTAGCTCAGCGCCAGCCGCTGCGATGTATGGAAACGGTCCAGCGCGGCGCGCGCCAGATCGTCTTGTGCCTTATCAACGGCAATTTCCGCTTTGCGCATCCAGTCCTTCCCCGAATCTTCGTTTTCACGAAGCTTCTTTTCAAGCATGTGCTGATCGGCGATGGAAACCGCCACCTGCGTTTTGACCTGGAGATACTGATTCTCCATGTCCATCATCACTTGCTTGATCATTTTCTCCGGATCTTCTGCACGATCGATCATGTCGTTCAGATTGGCCCGGATTAACGTGCTCACTCTTTCTAAAAGTCCCATGACATTTCTCCTTTCAAACGGCCGAAAACTATTGCTGCCAAAAACAGAATATAAGTCTCTAAAGTGCAGCCAAACGGCACAAAGCCCGATTCCACGCAAAATCCGTCTAACGCAAGTGCCCAATCAGCACGTGCAAGAGGCCGGGCATATAAGCAAAGCTGAACGCCGCCAATTGCTCCACCAGATAAACCGCCCCTCCAAAAAAATGACGGGCGGCGAGGGTAATCACTACGGCGCAAAAGATCCACAACATCAGGAGTTCGTCTTTCCACGTCATGGCCGTCCCCCAACTGCCATCGAGCGTCCCAGTGGGCTCGTTCGAGCCCACTGGGACGGAAGCAAACGTTACGCCTTACGCTTTTGGCGCTGATGGTTTCTCGGACTTCTCCGGCTTCGGCGCCTTATCGCCGATCATCCGCACCTTGCTGAGCAGGTCCGACATCTGCATGCCGGAGAGCGCTTCGAAGAGCGCCGGCACCTGCGCGGCAATCTTCGTGATGTCGCCGGTCAGCTTATAAGCGCCGGCTGCGTCGCCATTTCCCGTCGAGACGATGGTGACTTTGTCCACTTTGCTGAGCGGCTCAGAAAGCGCGCGTACAACTTCTGGCAAACTGCTGATGAGTTTGTCCACCACAGCGGCTTGGTTGTACTCCTGGAAAGCTTCCGCTTTGACATTCATGGCCTTGGCTTCCGCCTCGCCTTTCTTGAAGATGATTTCGGCTTCGGCTTCGCCTTGCGCACGAATGGAGGAGGCGCGGCCTTCGGCTTCGCTGATCAAACGCTGACGTTCGGCGTTGGCGATGGTTTCGATTCGCTGACGCTCGATTTCCGCTTGTTTCAGGACGGTGGCGATGAGTTCGCGTTCGCGGCGCGCAATCTCCGCTTCCTGCACTTTCACTTGCGCTTCCCGCTCCACTTGCTGGACACGGACGGCTTCCTCCACGACACGCTGCTGCATGACGTTGGTTTCGATTTCGTACGCTTTATCGGCTGTGGCCTGCGCTTTCTTGGTCATTTCCAGATAGCTGGCCTTTTTTATGTCGAGGTCGCGTTCCGCCTCGGCTTGCTTCGCAAGAGAAGCAGTCTCCGCGGCAACGCGTTCCTGATCGGCTTGCGCTTTCGCAACGGCCGCGGCGCGTGTCGCTTCCGCGCGCTTGATAGCGATGTCGCGATCGGCTTCGGCGGCGGCCACTTCCGCGTCGCGCTTGATGCGCGCGATGTCTGGCCGGCCCATGTTGGTGATGTACTCGTTCTTGTCGCGCACTTCTTTAATCGTGAAGCTCACGACGTCGAGTCCCATCTTGCTCATATCGGCCGCGCAGGTGGAACGCATGCGGTCGCCGACCATTTCCGGTTCCTTCACGATTTGTTCCACGGTGAGCTGGCCTATGATGCCGCGCAGGTGGCCTTCCATGACCAGCCGGATCAACCCTTCGCGCTGCTCGGGCCGCTTTGTCAGGAACTGTTCTGCTGCCGTTCGAATGGACACGGGGTCCGATTTCACTTTGAGTTGAGCGACCGCCTCGACGGTGACGGCAACGCCCTGGTTGGTGTAAAGGCTCTGCTGCGGAGCCACGTCAAACGACATCAGCTCCAGCGAGAGCTCGCGGCACTGTTCAAGCATTGGCAGGATAATCGTGCCGCCATTGGTTATCGTCCGCGGTCCGCGAATGCCGTAAATCACCAGCGCTTCGTGCGGTCCCGCCTTCCTCAACATCTTTGCAAACGTCACCAGAATTACGAGGATCACCAGCACCAACAACCCGGCCATGACCCAGACACTCGAAAAATCCAACATAGTGGACCTCCCTTTTTCTCTGACCGGACTGTTTGTATCGTGCGTCAGTCCGAGAAACTTTCTATTCGCGTCTTCTTTACGCTTACTTCGTGAATTCTTCCCATCGCTTCACGTAAGCGATGCCATCGTCGTAGCGCGCGATAACCACTTCGGTCCCATTGCCCAAACTGGTACCGTCTTCGCTCCGCGCGCCAACGCTCTTGCGCGCGCCGTCTTGTTCGAAGATCACTTCGCCAGTCCCGTTAGCTCGAATCGGCATGCTGACGGTCCCCACGGTTCCTTCCACGCGGTAATCCCAGTCCAGCATCGGCGCACTGGTCGCTTTCACGAGCCGTGCCATGAACTGAAAAACGAGAAGGCCCGCGAAAAGCCCAGCCAGCAACGCAAATCCGAGAATGGCCATTCCCATAAAGTGAGAATGCTTTGTCAGGATGTAGCCGACGCCGCCAAACCAGGCCAGGAACGCTAGAAGCGTCGAAGCGTTGAACCAGGAGACGTGGCCGCCGGACTTCACAGCCACGCTCTTCAAGCCCGCGCCATGGCCGTGACCACCAGCCGGCAAGCCGCCTGCATGATGCGCCGCGTGAAACGGCAGGTGAATGCGAAACGGCAGATGAATGTGGACCGCGCCCGCCAGGAACGAAAGAACGCTCAGCGAGAAGCCCACCAGAAAACAGAGAAGATAGAAGTCGGACCAGTTCATAAGACACCTCGAAACGCAGCACCCCGCTGCGCAGACTGGAATTCGAGACGCGGACCCTTGGGGTCAGTTGTTCAGTGAACTCGCAGGCGGTGGATGTCCACTGCCTTGCTGCTTACCCGCATGCAAAACTTCTCCGAGACGTTCCGCCAGACCCGGCGTGCGAAGAATCTCCGCGAGCAGCAAAAGCGCACGGCGCGAATCTTCGTGTTCCGCGATCACCAAAAGGCCGCGGCGAAGCTCCGGATCGGCGGCAAATTGTTCCGCCCCGGCGTAGAGCCAGGAATCGATCTTGGCGTCGACGGCCCGCAGCGCGGACTGCAGCTCCGGCGTGTAGCCTTCCGGATCGTCCACGAGAAAACCCGGATAGACGCGGAAGAAACGCGCCAGCAAAGTGCGCGTGCCGTGCGTGAGGTGTGGCCGCGTGCCGCTCTCGATTTGCGAGAGGTAGGCCTGGCTTAGTCCGCGGCCTACTTCGCGCTTCATGGCCTTCGCCAGTTCCTGCTGCGTCATCGGACGTCCCAGGCCACGCAAGGAACCTTCTACGGAGCGGAGAGAACGGAGTTTGTTGCCGAGAGTCATGGCAGAACCCACTTATTGCAATCTGCAAATAACGTATTACTTTTCGCTATTTGTGTCAAGGACAATATTCTGCCTGTTTTCAGTGCTTTACGAGAAGTTTCGCGAGTGCTCATGCAAGATTGTAGGGGAGCAGCATGCTGCTCCCGTACAAAGGCCGCATCTCGTTCGACGAATTATTTGCGTGGAATGGGGCGAAACGGCGTGCAACTGCAGGTTCAGTCGGGTTTGCGCAGCGATTGCAGATCGATTCCGAGTTGCTGGCACTTCTTATAAAGATGGCTGCGCTCCAAACCAAGAGCCCGCGCCACGTTTGTCATGTGAAAATTGTGGCGCTTAATTTCTCCGAGCAGCACTTCTTTTTCGAAAGCTTCCGTGCGTTCCGCGAGTGTTCCCGTCGCCACAGCGCCCGCTGCTGCGGAAGCTGCCGAACCAGCGGCGGAGTCCTCTCCGGGAAGCACGAGCCGCACGTCGGCGGCCGTGATGGAATCTTCCGCGGACAGAAGCACCAGTCGCTCCACCACGTTGCGCAACTCGCGGACGTTTCCCGGCCATGAGTATCGGCGCAGCTCTAAGATCGCATCCGCACTAAAGAGCTTTTCTTTCCAGCCGTTTTGCGCGGCAACCTGCCGGGCGAAATGGGCCACAAGCTCGGCAAAATCTTCCGGCCTCTCGCGAAGCGGGGGCAGCACCAGCGGAAAAACGTATATCCGGTGAAAAAGATCGCGGCGGAAGGCGTTCTGCTTCACCAAATCTTCAAGGTTCCGGTGCGTGGCTACGAGTACGCGAACGTTCACGCGAATCGGCTTGTCGCCGCCCACCCTCTCGACCTCGCCCTCTTCGAGCACGCGTAGCAATTTCGCTTGCATGGAGACGGGCATGTCGCCAATCTCGTCGAGAAACAACGTGCCGCCTTCGGCCTGTTCGAATTTGCCAACATGCTTTGCTGCCGCGCCCGTGAATGCTCCCTTTTCATGGCCGAACAACTCCGATTCGATCAGCTCCGCGGGAACCGCCGCGCAATTTAGCGTGATGAATCCATTTTCACGACGCAGGGACTTCTCATGAATCGCGCGCGCTACCAGCTCCTTGCCAGTTCCAGTCTCGCCAAGTATGCAAACGCGCGTTTCGCTGGCAGCCACGCGGTCGATCTGGGCAAGCAGCTTCTTCATCGCTGGGCCAGCTCCAACCAGCTCGTGCTTTCCAAGCCTATGGCGAAGCTCGCGGTTTTCGTCTTCAAGGCGCGAAAGCCGCAGCGCGTTTTCCACCGTGACGAGCAGTTTGTCGGTCGACAGTGGCTTCTCCAAGAAATCCAGAGCGCCCAGTTTCGTCGCCTTCACCGCCATCTCAACATTTGCCTGGCCGGAAATTAGAACAATCGGCGTCTTCACGCCGGCGTGTTTCAAGTCTTCAAGCAGCTCGATGCCGCTCTTGCCGGGCATGACGACGTCGGAAAGAATCAGATCGAAGGATTCCGTGCGCAAAAGCTCCAGAGCGCGGGGCGCGTTGTCGCAGACGGTGGCTTCATGGCCGGCGAGCCGAAAGGCGCGCGATAGCGAAGCGAGTGTGTTGGGATCGTCATCGACGAGCAGGAGGTGAGCTTTGCGTGGCAAATAGTGTCCTTTGCGGCTGGAGCGTGTCAGTCGGAAGCAGCCGCTGTTAAGCTCTGAGGCGGCTTCTTCTCCGCTGCATCTACTTCTTCCACTGGCGCTGCTGGATGAGCGGACTGGCGCTGCGGCAGCTCGATGCGAAACGTCGTGCCGCGCCCCTGGTCGCTCGAAACGGAAATGGTTCCGTGATGATCGCTGACCACCGACTGAATAATCGCGAGGCCGAGGCCCGTGCCCAGAACTTTCGTCGTGTAATAAGGCGTGAACAGCCGCGAGCACTCTTCCGGCGTGAGGCCTTTGCCCGTATCCGCCACTTCAATTCGAACGTTGCCTTCATGCTCCGTGGTGCGCATAGTCAGCGTGCCTCCCGCGGGCATCGCGTCGAGCGCATTCAGCACTAGGTTTTGAAACGCGCGGTGGAGGAGGTCGGCGTCCGCGTCGATTTCCGGCAGCGGCTCGGTAAGAAAATATTCCGGAATGACCGGCGGCTTGCCCACGGCGTTGAACTGCGGTTCGAACAGGCGCACGGCGTTGCGCAGCGCTTCATTCACGTTGACGCGCGCAAAGTGCGGCGTCGGCATCTTCGAAAAATCGCTGAAGCGCCCGACAATCGTGTTCAGATTTGCGAGTTCCGCCCTCAATGTCGCCGTGGATTCGTTGAATACTTCCAGAAATTGCTTCGCGTCCAATTGCCGCGCTTTCTGCAAATTTTCAACCGTAATCTGCAGTGGAAACAGCGGGTTTCGCAGTTCGTGTGCCAGCCGCCGCGCCAGTTCGCGCCAGGCGGCCACTCGCTCGGTCTGCACAAGCTGATCTCGCTGCGCCGCCAGCGTCTGCGTCATTTCATTGAAGGCAGAGGCAAGCTGTCCAATCTCGTCGCGCCCGCGCAGGTCAATGACCGTATCCCAGCGGCCGGAGGCCACCTCGCGCGCGCCCTCGGCGAGCTCCTCGAGCGGCCGAGTGATTCTGGCCGAGATCCACAAACTGACGAGCAAGCCGATCAAAATTGCCACTCCGGCGACAGCCGCAGCGATCTGCAAGATGTGGCGTATCAGAAGTACAAGCTCTCTTCGCGAACTCCCGAGCAGCAGCACAGCGAGAAGTTCGTTGTTACGGCCCATCAGCGGAATCGCATGAAACGATTCGGCATCCGCGGCGTTTTCCGTCCAATCGATGGTCCGCACCGTTGGTTTCGGCTGCTTCTGAATCTGTTCGATCAGCGGCTGCAACCGGTCGGCCTGTTCGAACGAACCGTTTACATCGGTAAGCGCAGACGCCACGAAGCCCGGTTCGAGATTGCGGTAGAGGAGCACGCGCGTCCCTGCGGGGGGAACCAGGGAGGCAAGAAAATTCTGGTCCAGACGCCGCCCGCCAATGATGTACATGCTCTTGTCGTTTCCGCCGGAAAGCGTCCGTACCACGGTCAGCGAAAGCGCAACTCCGTCAGGCAATTCTTCCTTGCGCAAGAAAGGCGCAGAATCATTCCAGTTCTTGTTGGTCGTCACCCAATCGTTTTTGTATCCGACCCGCGCAGGATATTGCGCGGAAGAGATCAGCGTCCCGTCCCAATTTACAAATTCCACAAAATCAAGCCCGTGATCCTGCGCCGCTCCCGCTGCGTCGTGTACATAGAGCGACTGGTCCGGCCGGGCCCCCGCCAAATCGATCGCTACTTTTAAGGTGATCTCGGCGTCGGTGATGTTTTTCACCTGCCTGGCGATCTCGTCGCCGCGCTGCGCGTATTCTTTGTTGAACTGCGAGACGAGCGCTTCGCTGCGCTGCGCGTCCGATTCTTCGAACGCCGCCTGCGTATAGTGCGTTACGCCATAGGCCACCAGCGAAACCGAAGCAAGCACGGTGACCAGAAAAATCAGAAATAATTTTGTGCGAAAGCTCATGGCTTTGCTCCGGGGGCAGTCGCCTGCGGTTGCGAGGAAGATGGTGTCGCAGTATTTCCAGTATTCAAGGAATCGGACAGAGCGGGCTCAGGAAGCTCCAACCAAACGTCCGCGAGATGCCATTCGCCCCAGCGCGCAGGCATCCAATCGCGCACGGTTGAACCAAGTCCCACGGATTCCGCTTGCACGACGAGCGGCAGCACTCGCCGGTCTTCCAGAACTCTGCGCTCGCGCGCGTAGAGATGCTCGTGATCCGTGCTCGTGGCATTCACCTCCGAAGGCTCGTTCAGATTATATGCCGCAAACAGGGCTTGGAGCTCGGCACGCGGAGAAAGTGACGAATAGTGCCACGCAAAGAGGTGCACTCCCGAAGGCGGGTCAGACGTGGCTGGCGATGCAGCACTAGCCCGTGCGGCTGGCCTGGCGGTGACTTGCACGAGAATCGCAGCTTGTCGCGCGTTCACAGCCACGCGCTCTCCCAGAAGTTTGGGAAGGTCGCCCGCTGGGTCGACGCGCAAGCGCAGTGGCTCGGCGCCGGCAGCCTCATTCGCGGGAAGCCCACGGCGCAATTCTTTCGCACGTTCAACATTAGTGTCCACGTTGAAGAGAAAAGCATATCCCGAGAGCCATTGCGGCAAAAGAGCTGCTGCAGGTTCGGCTTGCTTCTGTAGCAACACGTTGGCCATGGTGCCTCGGTCGAGCGAAAGCGAAAGTGCTTCGCGCAGGCGAACGTCCGACGCGGCGGCTTGCGCATCGTCAAATCGCAAACCGTAAAGCGTGACAAGCTCCGACGTCCAGACGCGCAGATTGGCCTGCTTTGCGCGGGGCACAAGATCGGGCGCTAGCTCGATCAAATCCGCCTTACCGAGTTGCAAATCAAACATCGCTCGCAACGGCGGAACTCCCAGCGTGACATCAATAGCGTCGACAAACGACCGGCCAGACCACGCCTCCTCATTTGCGCGGAAGTAAAGATGAGAGCCCACGCCCCGCGAAGGCGTGCCACCCGCTGGAGGTTCTCTCAAAACAAAAGGTCCAGTGCCTGCGAGGCCGCCGTTCGCCTGCACTCGATAAATAAAGTAACGGCCGGAAGCGAGCTGCTCCAGCAGGTCAGGCACTGCCGCTGTCGACTGAATCACAACAGTATTGCCAGACCCGGAAACTTGCTCTGTCCCCGGAAGCAGCGGTTGGAGCGCTGCCGCGATATCCGGGGCAGTTAGAGGCGCCCCGTCGGAAAACTTAATATTCGGCCGAATCGTAAACTGCCAGCGTTTGCTGGAAACATCGTGTGACCATTCCACCGCGAGCACAGGTTGAAACCGCCCGTAGTTATCGAGCGCCACAAGTCGTTCGAACACCAAGGCCGCCAGTTTTTCGTTCGTGGCCGACTCTAGCGATCCTACTCGCCATTCCCGTGGATCGAGCGACACACTGACAACAGGTAGTTCGACCCGCAGCGTCCCGCCATAGCGCGGGTTCTCCGCCGCACTGGCAGTCGCGGCACTCACGAGTAAAACGCTACCTAGAACAAGTAATCGAAAGTTGATAGGCCTCATACCGACCTGTCTGAAGATTCCGGGCGACGGCGACCGCTCTCGCGTTCGCTGCCGCATTATCGGCGGTTCTCGTCGCTGGAGTGTGCAAGGCAACGACCGGTCCAGAAAATTCCATAGCAGAAGAAACGGACTGCGCGCGGCGGTCTTTGAGATCAATGGCCTGAATTGCGTCTGACGTGGTCCAGTCTCCTTTGCCCGTCACCAGCAACTGCCAACCACTTCCGCACCCGCTATACACGCTAGCAATCTCACTGCCCCAATTCGAGAAGACGGCGACGGGCTCGGCACCGTCCTCATACAAACGCGCCGATCCATCCTGTCCCGTAACGACAATCTTTGTTTTTCCCTCAGTCTCAAATTGTGCTGCGGAAATCCAAGCTCCCAGCTTTTTTCCGGCCATCTCCGCGGGAGACACCGTCCTCACCGCCATATGCTCGGTGGTTCTCTCGCAGTTCCACCCTTTTCCATCCACAAAAGAGATCCGGCAAATCTCCCCCGGCAAGTACACTGCCCCTGCATCAACCACTACGCCGGAATACAAACCCTGCTCGGCGCGCTCAGGCCATCGATGAATGGGCAGTTGCTCGACTCCCGTCGGCACCCACTGGCCGCCCTGCCATTCGTAGGAGCTGATCTCTTGGACCCCGAGGGCGTAGGCATGCTTTGCGTCGATGTCTAACACCACGTCGAGAATCGGGCTATCCGACGAAAAGAGAAGTTCTTTATGTAGCACGAGGTTAAACGGCGGTTCAGACACACCAGGGCCTTTCACTAGCCCAATTGTGTCCATGACGGTCTCTATAATTTCTTTGCGCTGAATTTGAACAACGCCAATATATTCCGTGGGATTCTGCGTAATGCTCACCACTAGACTGGCTGCCGCGTCCGCTGCCAAAATCTTCAGCCCTCGCCTCTGCAACTCTTCCTGGAACGCCGCTGATATACTTGCAAACTCCGCACTTCGGAGCGACGAGAGGTTCCGAAATTCCAACCTCACCGAAGATCCATGGATGGAGGCCCAAACTTTTCTAGCTAGCAGGCGAGCAGATTCCTCCAAATTGTCGCCTTGGGCAGATCGCGGAAGAAAAACTAAAACAAAGAAAAGAACAAATGGGAGCAGCTGGCAGAGAATCGCGCGGCCGCGCGTGCGCGGCGGAGACAAATTTTGCTTGGCGGACACTGGCTTGCCGGATGATGATATCACGGCTGCAAACCGGGGCTCGGAGTGCCGCAGACCCGGTGTGCTGTATCCATTTGAAAATGTGTTGCCGGATCCGGCCTAAATTTTCAGAAAATACTCGCAGCCGCGCGAAACAATTTACGGCCGCGCGCGTCCATCTAAGAAGTCGGATACACTGGGAAATCTCTGTCCTCAAGGATGACAATAATGAATCGGATCGCTCCTCGTCTTAACGTATTTCTGCGGCTGGCTGTCGCCGCGATGGCCTGCCTGACTGCCGTGTCGACACCGTCCGCGCATGCGCAGTCTTCCGGCGAGGCAGATCAAGTGCCCCAAGGCCCGACCCGCCTTCTCCGATTCGCGGATATTTCGAAAGACCGCGTGGTCTTCGCCTACGCTGGCGACCTATGGATCGCCTCCCGCGAAGGCGGCGCTGCCCGGCGGCTGACATCCCATGTCGGTGACGAGCTCTACCCGAAATTTTCGCCCGACGGCAAGTGGATCGCTTTCACCGGCGAGTACGATGGTAATCCGGATGTCTACGTCATTTCCGCCGAAGGCGGCGAGCCCAAGCGCCTGACTTTCCATCCTTCGAACGACATCGTTCTCGGCTGGACGCCCGACGGCAAAAACATCCTCTTCCGCTCCGACCGCTTTAGCACCTCTCTGGGCCGCGCCACGCGCCTCTACCTTGTTTCTCCACAAGGTGGCACCGCTCATCCGCTGCCCGTCCCCCGAGGCGACCTCACTTCCTTCTCTCCGGACGGTACAAAAATCGCTTACCTCGAAACTTCGCAGGAGTTCCGAACCTGGAAGCGATACCGCGGCGGCTGGAGTCTCCCGATCGCCATCTACGACCTGAAAAAGAACACCTACGAGGAGCTGCCGAAAACACCAGGCATGGACATGTTCCCGATGTGGCACGGCAACTCCATCTATTTCATCAGCGACCGCGACGGCATCATGAACCTTTACAGCTACGATCTCGCTTCCAAGCAAACGAAAAAGCTCACTGACTACCAGGAATTTGACGTCAAATGGCCCAGCCTCGGCCCAGACGCCATCGTCTACGAAAACGGCGGCTTGCTCTACGAATACAATCTCGATAGTGGCAAGACGCGCAGTCTTCCTATCGTGGTTCGCGCGGAGGACATCGAAGCCCGCCCGGAATTTAAAAGTGTCGGCCAAGCCATCGGCAGCGCGGCGATCTCTCCTTCTGGCGCACGTGCCGTCGTGGAAGCCCGCGGCAATATCTTCACGGTGCCCGCCGAGCACGGCAGCGTCCGCACGCTGACGACCGAACACTCAAGCATTCACGAGCTGAATCCCGCATGGTCGCCCGACGGCAAATGGATCGCCTATCTCTCCGACAAAACCGGCGAATACGAGGTCTACACGCGTCCCCAAATGGGTGGCGAAGAAACACGCATCACCACGAACGGCAAAATCTATCGCTTCGGCCCAACGTGGTCCCCGGACAGCAAAAAACTCGCCTACTGGGACAAGTCCAATCAGCTTTGGTATGTGAGCCTTGAGGACAAGAAACCCGTCCTGGTTGACGCCTCTGAATACGGACTGATCGCAGACGCCGCCTGGTCTCCTGACAGCCTCTGGCTAACCTATTCGAAGCCCCATCGCCGCGGCGCCAGCGATGTTTTCCTCTTTTCGCTCGCTACCAAGAAAACCACCGAAGTCTCCACCGGCTTCTACAACGACAACAATCCGGTTTTCGACGACAACGGCAAATATCTCTATTTCATCTCCACGCGCTACTTCTACCCCAGCATCGGCCAGCTCGATCAACGCTTCAACTATTACTCGACCGATGGCGTCTTCGCCGTCACGCTCAAGGCCGACGAGCCCTCCCCGTTCAAGCCCGAAAGCGACGAAGAAAAACCTGCCGACGAAAGCAAAGACAAAAAGACTGACGCGAAGAAAGCTGACGCCGCCAAATCAGGCGACCAGAAACCCGACGAGCAAAAAGAAGAGAAAAAAACCGAGGCCGTCAAGCCCGTCCAGATCGATCTGGACGGGATCGGCAAGCGCGTCGCGCCCGTCCCCATCGGAGCTGGCATTCTAAGCAGCCTCGCGGCCCGCAAAGACAAATTTTTCTACGTCACCACGCCGCAAGAAGCCCGCCAATTCGGCGCGCCGGATCAAGGTCCAAAGAACGTGCTCCACATCTATGACGTCACCAAGCGAGAAGACAAAGTCTTGCTTGAAGGCATCGAGAGCTACGACATCAATAAAGACGGCTCGAAAGTTCTTTACAAGGCTGGCCCCGCCCTCGGTATCACCGACGCCGTTCCCGGCAAGGCCAAAGTCGGCGCCGGCAAACTCGATCTCAGCGGACTGCAAGTGAAAATCGATCCCCGCGAAGAATGGCGCCAGATTTACCACGAAGCCTGGCGTCTCGAGCGCGATTTCTACTGGGACCCCAACATGACCGGCCACGACTGGAATAAAATCGGCGCGCGCTATGAAGCGCTGCTCCCCTGGGTGGCTCATCGCAGCGATCTGAATTACCTGGTCGGCGAGCTCATCGCCGAACTCAGCACTTCGCACACGTATGTCGGCGGCGGCGATCAACCGAAAAAGCCCCGCGTCAGCGTTGGCATGCTCGGCGCCGACTACGAGCCGGATGGCAGCTTCTATCGCATCACGAAGATCTATCCCGGCGAAAACTGGAACGACGACACGCGCTCGCCATTAACCGACCCAGGCCTTAAAGTAGAAGCCGGCGACTATCTGATCTCCGTGAACGGCCAGGAAGCTCGCGCAACACAGGACGTGTATTCCTACTTCCAGGACCTCGCCGGAAAACTTGTCACGCTGAAAATCAACAGTAAGCCCAGCGCTGATGGCGCGTGGGACATCACCGTAAAACCCATCGCCAACGAAAACGACCTCCGCTATCTCGATTGGGTCGAGGCCAACCGCCGCAAAGTCTCCGAAGCCACCGGCGGCCGCATCGGCTACATGCACGTCCCGGACACCACCATTCCCGGAATCATTGCCTTCGACAAAGAGCTCACCGGTCAACTCGACAAAGACGGCATGATCGTCGACGAACGCTTCAACGCCGGCGGCCAGATTCCCGATTTCTACACCGAGAAACTCAAGCGGTCTCTCCTCGCCGTCATCTCAAACCGCGATGGCAAAGACTTTCCGTATCCGCCAGTCGCTATCTACGGGCCCAAGGTCATGCTCGTCAACGAACTGTCCGGCTCCGGCGGCGATCTCTTCCCCTGGCTCTTCCGCTTTGAAAAAATCGGGCCAATCGTCGGCACACGAACCTGGGGCGGCCTCGTCGGCATCAATCGCGGCGCGCCGCTGCGTGACGGGGGATTCGTCACCGCCCCAAGCGCCGGCTTTTATTCCTGGGCAAACGGCGGTTCATGGGCCGTCGAAAATCATGGCGTCGATCCAGACTATGTAGTGCCCCAGCGCCCCGACTTAGTCGTCGAAGGCCACGACCCGCAACTCGAAAAGGCCATCGAATTGGCGAATGAAGCCCTGAAAGATTACAAGGGTCTTCCTCCCCGGCCGAAATTTCCAGGCTCGAACTAACAGCGCCGTTTCATTCTAAATTGTCGCGTCCACGCGCCGATGCAAACGAGAAGAGCCGGCGAAAAGCCGGCCCTTCTCATCTTCAAATGAAAAATAATTCAACCGCTAGCTGCGTGGGACAGACATTCTTGTCACCAAGCAAGTCCGCCTCTAAGTAATAAGCTTAGCCGCTAGCCGAGTGGCCCAGTCCGCGCTGCTGGCGTCGGAATAACCTCTGGCAAATTCGGCGAAGCGCGGCGGTGCTTGCCTGCATGCTCATGGTCTTCCCTCCTTTCCAGCAGCGCGTCCCGAGCCACCCACAGGGGTATTGGCTAGCGGAACCGGTAGCACAGACTTCAGTCTGTGCAATCTTCAAATAAACTCTCACGGCTTTTTGGGCGATCGCTTCTGCGCACTGACCGTTGGTGCCGGCGCCGTACCATGCGAATCCGCCGCGTCCTCCGACGCCGCATTGTTATTTCCATTCGTCACGCCAGAAAATGCCGAATGCATCACGTCATTAGCAAAGAAGTTCTTCCCGTCCATCGGCACCATCATGATTTGCAGCTTGTCCGAAAGCCGCTCCGCAATAATTTTCTGAATCAGCATCGGATTCTGCTTCAACACGCTGGCCTCGAATTTCATACGCTCAGCATCGGCGGCGGCAGTTACGCGAATACGATTCGCCTCCGCTTCCGACAAGTTTTTCTGCCGCTCGACTTCGGCCTTGTGGCGATGATCTTCGCCTGCGCGGCCGCTTCCGCATCTTGCAGCGTCGATTCCTTGCGCGCCTCCACCTCAAGCTTGGTCTGCTCAATCTGCTTCTGCTTGAGAGGCAATCCTTCAAGCCCCTTCGCGTATTCCGCGGGAAGCTGCAAATCGCGCAGCAATACTTCGCGCACGAGGATTCCGTCGCTCTCGAGCCGCGTCGTAATCGCAGCCGCAGCCTTCGAACGCAATTCTTCCCGCTTCGTCGCGAAAATCTCCTGCGTGATGTAGTTCTATCCCCGTCTCAGTCCCCGTTCCTGCTTCACTCGTCTTATTGCGCGCCAACAGTCGCCGAAGTTGCTCCGAGATAAATACGTCGTAGACCACCAAAGACCCGGCGCTACCGAACAGTCCAACGCCGAGAATCATCAGCAAATACTTCAAAGCCAGCATGGTGTTGCTCCCTTCCCTCTCACTCCCGGGCGCTGCGGCGGAGCGGTGACCGCCAACTCCGCCGCTCACGTGGGGCCGGCAATCCTGCCCGCCGAATCTCGGGCTGTGCCCTCGCGCGTAGCTCCACTCACCGATGCGACGCGTTGGCCCGCGCCAGTTGCGCGGCCCCGCACACCAAACGCGTCGGCGCATTCACACGCCGGGCCGTCGCAGGCCGCATCAAGACAAACATCGCCCGCAAGAGCAGCGCGTTAAACGCCACGGCGGCAGCCGCGGCAAAAAGGGTTGTGACAACGAGCGTCGCGAAGTGCAGCATGGCGATCATGGTGTGCCTCCCAGTCCTACAACGTCCTGCGGCAATGGGAATGGCACGCCGAGCACCAAGCTAAATGTATTGAAAACACACGACTTATCTTTTCTAGAGAAAAGCGCTTTTGTGGGGTGGGAAACACGCCGTGGCCAGCCAGACGCGCACCTCATGCTCCCGTTTGGCCGCACGAGCAATCAGAGCTATTGTACTAGGGTCAGGAAAACGACCCGGCAGCACGCCGGGCTAAGTCCCGAAAGGAAGAAGGTCGCGAACCTGCCTAGCTTGATCTTCAACAGCTAAGCAAGCCGCTTCCAGAGTCACTCGAATGGCGACACGCCCAGGAATGCGCATCGGCAAGATCCTCGGGATACCCATCTTTCTCCACTCGACCTGGGTCATTATTTTCGCCGCCATCACCTATTCTCTCGCCATCCAGTTCGAACAGCAGAATCCCGGCTGGGCTCCCGCTCAGCAATGGAGCGTCGGCGTTTTCACCAGCGTTCTTTTTTTCGCTTCCCTTCTCTTCCACGAACTCGCCCACAGCGTCGTCGCGCAGCACTACAAAATTCGCGTTCTCTCCATCACTCTTTTCATTTTCGGCGGAGTCGCCAGCATCGAACGCGACCCTACCAAAGCCATTCAAGAATTCAACATCGCTATCGCCGGACCAGTGGCCAGCGGCGTCCTCGCTTTGTTCTTCTTAGGATTGACAAAAGTCTTTCCAACTAACGCCGTCGTTTACTCATCGGCCCTTTGGCTCGGAAGCATGAATGGGCTGCTCGCCGTTTTCAACCTCCTGCCAGGTTTTCCCCTCGATGGCGGCAGAATCTTCCGCGCCCTCGTCTGGGGCGCAACGAAGAACTTTTCGCGCGCGACGCGCATTGCCGGTACGACGGGTCGCCTGATCGCCTATGCGATGATTCTTCTGGGTGGGTTTGCGGTATTCAAAGGCATCGTCGTCTACGGTTTATGGACCGTGTTCGTCGGCTTCTTCCTTTTGAACGCGGCTCAGGAGAGCGTCGCCCAACTAGCCATTCGCGAAACTCTTTCCGGCCTCCGCGCCGCCGATGTAATGAGCAACGAAGTCCCCACCGTTGGCCGCGCCATCTCCCTCGAAGACTATGGCGCCGAAGTCCTCCGCACTGGCCGCCGCTGCCACCTCGTTATCACCGATGACCGCCTGGTCGGCATGATGAACGTCCACACACTCAATTCCGTGCCGCGCGACGAATGGGCTCACAACTCGGTGCAAGCCGTCATGATTCCTCGCGAGCGCATCCTCTGGGCCACTCCCGACGAGCCGTTGCTCGGCCTCCTCGAACGCCTGCTCTCCGCCGATATCAACCAAATGCCTATCGTCTCCGGGTCCGATGATGGCGCTGCCCAAATCATCGGCATGGTCTCGCGTGATTCCATCCTGCGCGTTATGCAAACCCGCACCGAGCTCGGCCCGCTCTCTTTCGGCGCCGCAAGCAAATAGACCGATCCCGTTCCACGCCGTGTGATGGGAACGGCCCGGCAATTCTCGCGCGTTGATTCTTCTCCGTATCTTCCTACCTCCAGAATTCATCTTAGGTATACGATGGTTGTGGACCCAAGTTCTGTATTTATTTAAGGAGTCGCGAATGGCTAAGAAGAGCAAGTTCAATCAAGTCGCAGCGAAAATCGGGGGCGCGTTGGGCAAAGCGGACCGCAAAGCTCATCAAGTCGTCCGGGCTGGAACGCTTGCCAAAAAAGAGCTTCAAGATATTACAAAGCAGGTCGACGCCCTCAAGCGCCAACTGGCAAAGACCAGCAAGCGTCTCAGACACGCCCTCAGCTAGATTCGAGAAGCCCAGCCGTATCTAAACACTCAAGAGTAGCCGCATTTTCTGTGCGACGGTATTTGTCTGCCCGCACCCCTCCCAATCCGCCGAAACGCTTCATCCTTCGTTCACGTCCTTCGACTAGCCCGTATTTAATCCGTATTAAGAATGTCTCGCGCATTTGGTTTATAATGCGCCGCCCGTGGGGTAGATAGTCTGAGCACGACTCACCAAACAAAATGGAGGAAGCGCAGCCATGAAATCGGCGACTGCTAGGAAATCTTTGTCGTCAAGGTATCCGCGTTGGATGCGTTGGGGCACACTGGCCCTGCTCATTTGTTCGGTGATCTTCGTGGTGAGCCTCTCCGCACAAATGCCGAGCCGCTCGGAAAACGCGGTCCCGGCTGCAACAGCCTCCGACGATGCCGCAACGCCCGCATCCCCTGCCCCAATTACTACTCCGAACTACGTTCTCGAAGCCCGCTTCCTCCCTGCCAGCGTAAATCAACTTGTCTTCGATCTCTCCGTCACTCCCCACTGGTTCACGCTCTCCGATAAATTCTGGTACAGCTACCGCACCACCGACGGCACGAAGTATTACATCGTCGACCCCCTCAAAAAATCCAAGTCCCTTCTCTGGGACAACGTCAAAATCGCCGCCACTCTTTCAATGCTCACAAATTTCCCGTACGACGCGCAACATCTCCCTATCAAACGCCTGCGGCTCGCCGACAAAGACACACACATGCGTTTCGAAGTGGAAATCCGCAAAGACGGCGTCGTTCCCAATGAGCCCGCGAAAAAATCCCAGGACGACGGCAGCCAGCAGGGAAACGAAAGTGAGGTGAAACAGAACGAAGACAAGCAGAAAGAAGATAAGCAAACCGAGCAGCAGGGCCAGCGCGCTGCCCGTCCCGGCCAGTCCCCGGAACCTCCCGAGGAGCCACGCATCCTCTCGTTCGAATACGATCTCGCGACAGCCAAAATCACGCGTCTCGATAACGTCGAGCCCATGCGCAAGAAACCGCTATGGGCCGCCGTTTCCCCCGACGAAAAAATCGTTGTCTTGGCCCGCGGCCAGAATCTCTACATGATGGATTCCGACAACTACGCGAAAGCTTTGAAAAAGGCCGGCGACACCACCATCGTCGAGACGCAGCTCACCACCGACGGCGTCGAAAGATTCGGCTACGCCCGCCGCATTCTTCCTGAGCAAGAAGAGGAGTTAAAGAAAGAAGAAAAGGGCGACACAAACAAAGCCGGCATTCGCGCACCGGCCATCACCATCCACTGGTCGAAAGACTCAAAAAAGTTTGCCGTCACGCGCGACGACTTTCGCAAAGTCCCCGATTTCTGGGTCATTCACTCCCTTGCGAATCCACGCTCCACGCTCGAAGCCTATCCCTACCCTCTCCCCGGCGAAGACATCATGCCCGGTTCACAACTCGAGATTCTCGACGTTGCCTCCAAACAACGCGTTGTCGTGCAAGTCAAGAATTTTCCGGAACAGCAACTCCGCATCGCCGACGCCCCCGTCACCGAACGCGATCGCGAAGAACTCCGCCAGGAGCAGGAAGGCATGCAGGAGGGCGGCCAAATGCCGCTCACGCGCGTCAGCCCGCGCTGGCTCTCTGACACTTCCGACAAACTCTATTTCACCGGCACCAATCGCGATTTTCGCAAGGTTGACGTCTGCGTCGCCGACACAGCAACCGGCGCTTCAAAAACGCTCATCGAAGAACGCTCCAACGTCTGGCTCAGCGTGAAGCCTCTGCGTCTAACCGGCAACGGCCAGGAACTGATCTGGTGGTCCGAACGGGACGGCTGGGCTCACTACTATCTCTTCGACGCCGCGGGCAAACTGAAAAATCAAATCACTTCCGGCGAGTACGTCACCGATCAAATCATCTCTCTCGATGAAAAGTCGCGTACTCTCTACTTCACCGCCAACGGCCGCGAGCACGCCGAAGATCCCTATTACACGCATCTCTATCGCATCGGCCTCGACGGCGCTGGCCTGCAACCCCTCACTCCCGGCAATTTTTCTCACGCCGTCAGCGCCCCCGACGACGGCAAATATTTCGCCGATACCTATTCCCGCGTCGACACCGCTCCAAAGTCCGTTCTCGTCGATGCGCAGGGAGCCCAGCTCGTCGATCTCGAAACCACCGACGTCTCTCAACTCCTCGAAGCCGGCTTCAAATTTCCCGAAGTCTTCAAAGTCAAAGCCGAAGACGGCATCACCGATCTGTACGGCGTCCTTTACAAGCCCTTCGACTTCGATTCCGCTCGCAAATATCCACTAATCGAGTTCGTCTACCCCGGCCCGCAAACGGAGAGCGTGAACAAGACCTTCTCACCCAAGGGTCCCAACGTCCCGCTCGCCCAGCTCGGTTTCATCGTCATCGAAGTCGGCGCGCGCGGCGGAAGCCCTCAGCGCGACAAATGGTATGACGCCTACGGCTACGGCAATCTCCGCGACTACGGCCTCGCCGACAAGAAAGTTGCCGCCGAGCGGCTCGCCGCCATCCACCCGTACATCGATCTCTCCCGCGTAGGCATGTGGGGTCATTCCGGCGGTGGCTTTATGACCGCCGCAGCTCTCCTGCAATATCCCGATTTCTACAAAGCCGGCTGGTCCGAATCTGGCAATCACGACAACAACGTCTACAACCGCGACTGGAGCGAAAAATATCACGGCGTCCGCGAAGAAATGCTCAAAGACGGCACCGAAAAGTTCGTCTACGAAATCGACAAAAATTCTGAACTCGCCAAAAACCTAAAAGGCCACCTCATGCTCACCACCGGCGACATGGACGAAAACGTCAGCATGGTCAATACCATGCGCCTCGCCAACGCCCTCATCAAAGCCGACAAGCGCTTCGAAATCCAAATCTACCCGGGCATGCGCCATTCCTACATGCCCATCGTCAGCTATGTCGATGTGGCCCGCGGCGATTTCTTTGCTCGCTGGCTCCTCGGCTCTTCAGACTCCCGTGCCGATATCCTCGAACTCCAAAACCAAAAGCAAGCCACTCCCAGCAAGAAATTCAAGGAGTAGCTTTCATCTTTCTTTGAAGACGCTCTTGGCGTAAACTCCAGCCACTCTCTCGCTGGTGGTATCCTTTGTCTGCTTACCTGCCCAACTATCACTATTCCTATCTCGTTGGAGTGCTCATTTTCTGGGCAGCCTGGATCCTCTGCTCCATCTTCGGGAAGCAGTACCGATCCCAGATCCGCTGGGGCACTCTCATCGCCACGCCCATGGCCCTCACCAGCATTCTGTTTGTGCCCCAGTATTGGACACCGCCTTCGCTCTTCAACCTCGACCAAAAAACCCATGTGGGCATCGAAGATTTTCTCTGGGCCGCGGCAGTAGGTGGCATCGCTTCCGTGGTCGGTGAACTCCTTCTCAAAGAAGGACTGGCAACGATGCGAAGCCAAGCGCGCAAACGGCACTACGCACCTTTTGTCGTGATTGTCGTGATTTTCATCGCGCTAGAGCTTTGGCATCCACACAAAACCATGTACAACACCATCATCGCCTTCGCCGCAGGCGCCGTGGTAATCGCTTTCCTCCGCGGTGATTTGGTCCCGCTTATGCTCATCAGCTCCCTAAGCTTCACCGCCTTATACTTTTTCCTGTTCCTTTGCCTTCTCTTCCTCTATCCCGATTTCGTTCATCGCTTCTACAACATCCCCAATCTCCTCGGCATCTACGTCCTCGGCGTCCCCATTGAAGAACTCCTCTTCGCCGCAACCGGAGGCGCCATCTGGAGCGTCGCCTACGAATATGTCCAAGGCTACCGCCTCTCCCCCGAGTCCCAACCCTGAGAGGTTTACGTCTTCTCGAAAAAAACAACCTCACTGCGCAACGGGCTTTTTTCTCCCCATCTATTTCTGCTAGAACCTGCCTGCCTCATCCCACCAAGACGGCCAAGACGGCTCCGCTGATTGTGCAAAAGTGTAGAGCGCGTATCGTGGAGAGTCTTTAGGATGCGCCACTGGATGGTCATCCAACGTACTGGGTACGGGGCGGAATAGTTCTGTCTTTGCTTCAACCGCATGCTGGTCGAACTCATCGAGTAAGACGGGGGCGGCGGTGTTCGTACGGGCGGTTCTGACCAACAATTCGAAACAGCCGTTAGACGCCAATGGCTGCTATTGCGGTCCACCGGGGCTTGACTCGCTTTTTATGTGGGATGCCCGCGACAACAAGCATCCGACTACGAAGAAGGTCTACCCACACCCGGAACTTGCCACCGGCAGCGCGATTTTGGAGCGCATAATACAGCCGGGCGGGGAAATTTCCGTAGATCAAGACATCAGCCGGTTATACGACATGACCAAACCCGGCAAATACGTGATCCAAGCCAGTCGAGAGATTCCGAAGGAGATGGGGGGAGGCGTTGTCAGATCAAATTCGATTACTGCGACGGTAACCTCTTAACCTGGCGAGCGGGAGGCGGCGCCTTTACTCTGGGGTGGCCCATCGTTTGGGTTTTTGGTTCTTGCAAACGGTGGGACACTCCTCTCGCTCTATCGCTTTTCTAATCACTGCCCACTATTCGCTACTCACTTCCTCTCCCCACTTTTCCACACATTTCCACAGCCGTAACAAACCCATCACCCCCTACCCAACTCCCTCAATCCCCTCGACTTCCGCCACGCTCATTGGAATACCAACTCAGTAACTCAGAGAACTATTGACGATCAGTAATTTACATGCTATCGTGACTTGGGAATGTACGGCGCTGTCCTTTCCCGACGACCCCATCGTCTCAGCGTTGCCCTTGCGTCCCTCTTCCCCCAGTCACGAATTACCCGTCACAAATCACTAAGTCCTTTACAATCCGCACTTACGAAAAAACCCCGGAGGGTGGGGGTTTCCATCTCGCCACTCACCGCTCGCCACTATCCCTTTTAAAATCACATTCTTCGCACACCCCCACCACCTAACCCCCATCGAATCACATTCTTGCAAAAAACATAGGGGGCGGGGGGTCTACCTCAAAAAATCAACTCTCATTTTCGCCAACCGCGACTCGGCTCTTTGCCGAACGCGATTCCATCACGACGCGAATCCCATGCCTCGGACGCAGCGTGATCGAAGCCAGCGGCACCACGGGATGCCCCTCGACCAGCCGGAAGCGGTACTGCTGCGCAATCGTGGCAAGTGTCAGCGCCGTTTCCATAAGCGCGAAGGTGTTGCCGATGCATTGGCGCGGGCCTCCGCCAAATGGAAAGTAAGCAAACCTTGGAATCCGTTTCAGCAGGTCGCCCTCCCACCGCTCGGGACGAAATTCTTCCGGCGCGTCATACCACCGCGCGTCGCGATGCACAGTCCATTGCGCAAAGGAGACGCCGGAGCCTTTGGGCACTGCGTAGCCCGCAATTTCGTGCTCCTCAATGGCTGTGCGCGCCGTTCCCCACGCGGGAGGATAAAGACGCATCGACTCAGTGATGATGTAATTCGTGTAAACGAGCTTCGGCAAATCGTCCAGCGAAGGCGCGCGCCCCGCAAGCACGGTTCTCAACTCGGCGTGGAGCTTCGCTTCCACCGCGGGATTCTGTGCCAGCAACCACCAGGTCCAGGAAAGCGTGTTCGCCGTAGTCTCGTGGCCGGCCAGGAAAAGCGTGATGGCTTCGTCGCGAAGCTGTTGATCGGTCATCCGCGAACCATCCTCGTCCTGCGCAGCCAGAAGCATAAAGAGGAGGTCGCCCGAATCCCGGCCGGAGGCACGTTTCTCCGCGATAATTCTGTAGAGCACTTTTTCGATTTGCCGGATTGCCCGTTCCTGCCGGAGATTCGTCGGTGTTGGCAGCCACTGAGGAATAAAAATAGTGCGCCGGAAATTTGCGCCGAGTTCGAGCAAGAGTTCCAGAGATTTGCCGATGTCTTGCGCGTCTCGTTCGACGTCCGCATCGAACAAGGTTTTGCCCACGATTTGCAGCGTGAGCCGCATCATCTCTTTATGGATGTCGCGCTCTTCCCCGTCCTGCCACTCGTGCAGCAGCCGCTCGGTGTACTCCACCATCGTCGAGGCATAACCGGCGATGCGCGCGCGGTGAAACGCGGGCTGCGCCAAGCGCCGCTGCCGCAGCCAGAAATCTCCTTCGCTTGTCAGCAATCCTCTTCCGAAAACACGCTTGTTGGCTTGCAGCACGCGACCCTTTATGAATTTTCGCGGGTGATTCACCAGAACGTCTTCGATATGGTCCGGATGATTGAGCAAAAGGATGCGGAAATTCAGAACGCGAAGGCTGACAAGATCTCCGTACTCGCGCATGAGGCCCGTGAAATATTTCAGTGGATCGCCGTTGTTCAGAGGACCCAGCGACCAGCGCTTGAGCCCGCTCGAAGGACCGGGAGGAAACTTGAGCTTCGCCCGAGAGCTCATCATTTCATGCTAAGGGCAAGGTGCGCGCTCGTCAACGCATCTAGCGTCAGGGCATCTAGCGTGAGGAATTGTCGGAAGTCCGCGCACGCAGTGCACGAATGCGATAAGCGCCGCGCAGAAAATCGATGGACACGCTCGAGAACCCAACCGATGCAAGCCGTTCGGACACGGATGACGGCATCACCGGCACAAACGTGCTTCGGATATGCCCGATGCGCTGCAGCCATCCATCTTGAATTTCAACCGCCAAAAACACGCCGCCAAGCCGCAGCACCCGAAAGATTTCGGCGAAGGCGCGCTCTTGCAGTTCTTGCGATTTCAAATGGTGCAGAACCAATACGGCGATCGCCGCTGAAAATGTTTTTTCTGGAAAAGGCAACACGGAGGCATCGCCCTGCAACACCGCTCCATTTGAGCTCAGACTCCGCTGTGCAAGCCCCGCCGCAAAAGCGTGGCTGTACTCGATGCTCGTCACTCGCCCCGCGTGTTTCCTCAACTCCTCCGTCGCGGCACCCGGCCCAGCGCCAATCTCCAGAACGTGCTCGCCTAATTCCGTGCCGGACAAAATCCAGGGAAGCACTCGCTTCCGCGTCAAGCGTCGCCAGTACGACGAAGCGCAAAACCAGTTCTCGAACCGATTCAAAGAAACACGTCCAATCTGCCGCGCAAGAAAAAATGTTGCCGCACTCTTTTGAAGGAGGAGCTGGTTTTCAGAGTTTGATTATCGCAGGCCTGTGCAAACTTTAGCCATCGCAACCGCCTATCGCAGCATGGGGCGAATTCGCCGCAACGTAGCCGCAAATTGGTCGGCGTTGTACGCCGAAGGATTCTCAAGCTGGCGAAAGAGTTCGTTGATGGCGGCACGAACTTCGTCCGCGTTGCTGGGCTTTGCGCCCTTGCTGTACGCGATGTACAGCGAATCCATCGCCATAGCTGCTTGTTCAGCGGCGCGCTCATCCGCAAGCGAAATAGTCTCGGCGTCGTCTGAAATTCGCTGTAACATGTGCAGCACGAGCGCTTGATCGTACTGCATGGCCGCGAGCCGCTCCGCAAAACGCTGCGCAAGCGGCGCAGTCGCGGAAGCTGAAGTGGCGACCGCGTTGCGATCGGGATTCAGCTTGGACATTTCGTCCGAGACTTCGAGCATCCGACGATCGAGCTCTTGCGCGCTCGCGGCATCAATTTGCTTGGCGAGCAAACGGAACACCACGTAGCGCGAACTGTTCCACGCGGGATCGCCAGGACGACGGCTAGCGAAGCCGTGCTGCTGCCGCCAGCTATCTTTTGCCGGGACGAGAGCGTGGTGACACGCAAAACAAGAAAGCTCGGAATACTCGGGCCACACATCTTTTTTGTCGAAGCGTTCGCCCTTCGCGCGCCAAGTGACGCGCTCCATTTCGGCGCGCAGCTGGATGGCTTGGCCGGCGCTCCAATCGCGCACGCCAGCCCACGCGGCATCTTCGGCGGGTTTACCGGAGGCGGATTCGCGCGGAGAATTCCAGTGGCGCGGCATCACCGCGGAAAACGAATCCAATTCGAAAAATAGATCTGGATGACCGGCGGCGATCATTTCGTGGTCGACAAATTTGTCTTTCGTGCCCAGGTGGCACTCTAGGCATTTTTCTGTGCGATGAAGTACGTCGCGTGTATCGCGCATTCCTAGCGCGATGGATTTTTCGTGCGGCCAGTCGCGCGTGGCGTGCGGACCGAGCCAGGCGGACGCGGGGCCGTGGCAATTTTCGCAGGAGACGCCTTCAGACAGTTCGAATGGTCGGCCGCGTTGCTCCGGCGTTGTGTACAGCGCATGACATGCGAGGCACTTCGACGATTCTTCGGCTCTCGAATTGAGTTTCAGAATGCGCGCGATGCGTTCGCCGGTGTCACCGGTCAGTGCTTGATATGCAAGACTGTGCTTGTCTTTTACGATCCAGGTCGAATACTCATTTTGGAGAATGCGGCTGCCGGCAACGGGTTTGACGCTGCCGTGGCAGCTTGTGGCGGCGCAGGAGCCGGGGCCGATGTATTTCACGGGCTCGCCGTTCGAATCGGCAGGCTTGGCTGCAAGTGCTGTAGGCTTTTCGGCGGGTTTGGCGGCTGAGCCAGTGGAAGTTGTTGGGCGGGCGGGGCCGTTTTTCGCTGCGGCCATTCGAACGGCAAAGGTCAGCGCAAGGAAGAGCGCAGCGCGCAGCGTGGCGCGCAGCCAATTGGATTGGGGGACGATTTGCATTCGCAATGACGGACGATCGTTCGCCCAATTATCGGGTGGAAGATGCGCCGGACGCGTTGTCTTTTTCGCAGCGTGGCGCGAAAAGGCAACGGGGCTTCTATTTACAGGGTGGGAGGGCGCCAGTAGTATGCAAGAGAATCCGTACTACACTCCACGCCGGCGACACGACCTGACCGGCGCCTTTCGATGCGAGATGCCGCGCCGTGATCTTCGACGACCTGCGAGCTATTCAGCTTCGCTACGGCTTCTTGCCCAAAGCAGAACTCGAGGCTTATTCCCAGCGCTCGCACACTCCTCTATATCAGATTCATAGCGTCGCGAGTTTCTATCCGCATTTTCAACTAGTGCCTCCGCCTAAGGCGGATGTGCGAGTTTGCGCGGACATGAGCTGCCACTTGAATGGGGCCTGCGAATTGCGCGCCGAATTAGAGGAGTGCTTTGCCAAAAGCGGTCCAGCCGATGTGCTGATACGCGATGTTTCGTGTCTCGGGCGGTGCGATCAGGCACCGGCGGTTTCCATCAACGACGAGATTCTCACGAGTGTGACGGCAGCGTCAGCGGAGGCGATTGCGCGGAGTGCGATTCTTGGCAAAGTGATTCCCGAGCCGCATCCGGAGAGCGGACGCGTGGAGTGCGCGTCCGACCCTTACGGCGATGCGGAAAAATACGGCGTTCTTCGGAAACTGGCCAGGACAAAAGATTGGGAGGGAGTTCTTGCGGAACTGAAAGCGTCGGAACTGCGCGGGATGGGTGGAGCGGGATTCCCGACGAGTATGAAATGGGATTTGGTGCGCAAGGAGCCGGGGGCGGAGAAGTATGTCGTTTGCAATGCGGACGAGAGCGAGCCGGGGACGATCAAAGACCGTTTCATCATGACGCACCTGCCGTACCTGGTGATCGAGGGAATGATCGTCGCGGGGTTGGTTACAGGGGCAAAGCGGGGCATTCTCTACATCCGACACGAGTATCACTTGCAGGAAGAAATTCTTGGCGAGGAGTTGCGGCGTTGCTATCACGAAGGTCTACTTGGGAAAAGTGTTTTGAAGAGCGGCCTTAGCTTTGATTTGGAGATTTTCGTCAGTCCCGGCGGCTACATTTGCGGCGAAGAAACGGCGCTCATTGAGGCTATCGAAGGCAGGCGTGCGGAGCCGCGGAACAAACCGCCATTTCCCGTGCAGGCGGGGCTGTGGCAAAAACCGACGGTCCTGAATAACGTCGAGACGTTTCTGAACGTGCCACAGATTCTGGCGCGCGGGGTGGAGTGGTACAAGGCGCAGGGAAAAGGTGGTTCGCGAGGATTGAAATTTGTGGGTGTTAGCGGGCATGCCGCGAGACCTGGAATTTTCGAAGTGCCGATGGGAATCTCGATGCGCGAAATTTTGTTCGACTACGCAGGAGGAATTCGCGGCGGGCGGCAGTTGAAGGCGTTTGCGCCTTCGGGGCCGTCTTCGGGGTATTTGCCGGCGTCGATGGTGGATGTGCGGCTGGATTTTAAGGCCCTTGCGGATGCGGGGTCGATGCTGGGTTCGGGTGCAATTGTGGTTTGCGACGATACGACATGCATGCTGGACATGGCTTTGAACGCGGTGCGGTTTTACCGGAATGAATCGTGCGGAAAGTGCGTGCCTTGCAGGGTGGGTTCGCAGAAGATGACGGACTTGCTGGTGCGGTGGACGCACGGTGGGTTGGCGGGAAATCAGTACCGGGCGGATTTGGCTTTGATCGATGAGCTTTGCCAGGCCATGAGTCTGACTTCGATTTGCGGGCTTGGGCAGATTGTTCCTGCGCCGGTGTTGTCGGTGTTGAAAAATTTTCGGGAAGAGATTGATGCGCACGTGCTGAAAGGACAGTGTCCCAGCGGGATTTGTTTTACTGCGGCGGCGCGGGCGGGAGAAGCGCAGCGCGTGGGAATTAGACCATAGAAGAAGTGAAGTAAAGAAGTCATGACGTAAGGAAGAGAAGGAAGAAAAGACAAAGCGAGAATTGTGAGTACGGCGACGACACCAGCGGGATTTGTGGAGATCACGATTGACGGGCGACCTGTGCAGGTGGCCGCGGGGACGAGTGTGTTCGATGCCGCGCGGATGAATGGGACGCCGATTCCTACGCTTTGCCATTTGCAGAATGAAACGCCGGTGGGCGTTTGCCGGCTTTGCGTGGTGGACACTGGGGCGCGGGTGCTTGCGGCGTCGTGTGTGCGGCCTGTCGAAGCGGGCATGAAGGTGGTGACGAATTCCGAGAAAGTTTTGAACGCGCGGAAGACTTTGCTTGAGCTATTGATGGCGGATCATCCATCGCCGTGTGCGCGGCAGGAGAAATCGGGCGATTGCGAACTGGAAACTTTGGCGAAGGCGGCGGGAATTACGGAGCCGCGATTCGCAAAACGTGCTGTTTTACGAGGGATTGATGATTCTTCGCTGGCGATTGCTGTGGACCACGATGCCTGCATTTTGTGCGATCGATGCATTCGCGGCTGCGACGAGATTAAGAATAATTTTGTGCTCGGACGAATGGGGAAGGGTTACTCCGCCGGGATTGCCTTCGATTTGAATGCGCCGATGGGCGATTCGACGTGCATCTCTTGCGGAGAATGCATGGTTTCCTGTCCGACGGGTGCTTTGACGAACAAAACCGTTGCGGGCACGTCCATTGCTGCTGGGCCGGACGCCCAGGGATTCGAAGCGGAAGAGCTTTTGCAGTTACCGGTGTTCAAGGGAGTTTCAGGGACGTTCTTGGAGTTGAACCGCGGCGCGATCGTCAAACGGCGATTTCGTCCGGGGGAGATCATATGCCGCGAGGGCGAATTCGGGTCGACGGCTTTCTACATTCTGGAGGGCAAGGCGCGGGTTTCGCTTTCGTCGCCGATCGCGCACGTGAAAACGCAAGGCGGAGCGAAGGGGCTTTTCAAGAAGCTCAAGAGCACGCTCGCGGCACGGGACACGGACGTCCGCGCTGAGGAGACTCGCGACCGAACGATTCCTATCGATGCGTCCGTGGACCTCGCGTATGGAAATCCGGTGGCAGAGCTCGGTCCTGGCGATTTGTTTGGCGAGATGACGTGCATGAATTTCTATCCGCGGTCGGCGACCGTGATCGCGGAGACAGATGTCGTGGCGTTCGAGATGCTGCGGAACGTGCTCGACATTATGATGAAAAACAAATCGTTTCGGGCACAGATCGACCAGAATTACCGCAAGCGGGCGCTGGAAAACCATTTGCGCGGCGTGCCGATGTTTGCGGATCTTTCGACGGATTTTCTCGAGCATTTGAAGAGCAGCGTGGAGCTGCAGCGGTTTGCGCCGGGGCAGCTCATTGCGCGGCAGGGCGACGCCGCAGACAGTTTTTATCTGGTGCGCATCGGTTTCGTGAAGATTTCGGAGACGTATCCCGGCGGAGAGCTCGTGCTCGCTTATCTCTCGCGCGGAGATTATTTCGGGGAGATCGGGTTGCTCGGCGGAGGAGTGCGCACGGCGACTTGTACGGCGTTGGACCACGTGGAAGTGGTGCGTATCTCTGGCAACGATTTTCGGGACATGGTGGAACGCTTCCCGAGCGTGCGGCAGGGACTCGAGGCAGTGGCGGCAGAACGTGGCGCGCAGAATCAGCAACGGATGCAGACAGTGAAGAGCGTACCCATCGATCAGTTTCTTTCGCAGGGTTTGATGGAAGCGCAGAGCTTGCTGATTCTCGATCTGAACAATTGCACGCGCTGCGATGCTTGCGTGAACGCCTGCGCGGATGCGCATGACGGAGTCACGCGGCTGGTGCGGGAGGGCTTGCGGTTCGACCAGTATTTGGTGGCGACCTCTTGCCGGCAATGCCGCGACCCGCTGTGCATGGTGGGATGCCCTGTGGGAGCGATCCGGCGGCGAAATTCTCTGGAAGTGATTATCGAGGATTGGTGCATCGGCTGCGGTTTGTGCGCGCGGAATTGTCCGTATGGAAATATTAATCTGCATCCGTTTGATGTGATGGTGGAAGACCTGGAGCGTCCGGGGACAAAGAAAGCGGTGGTGAAGCAGAAGGCTACTTCGTGCGATTTGTGCACGCATTTGAAGGAGCCGAGCTGCGTTTACGCTTGTCCGCACGATGCGGCGCACCGCGTGGACCCGCGGACATTTTTTTCGGAAATGCTGGGCGGGGGAGCGGCGAAGTGACGCGGCGAGGATTTGTGCTTGCGGATTGATAAGACACAGCGCGGGTGGGCGGGTGCGTCTCTTGTGATGCTCGCCCTTTCTACCTTGGCGTACACAACATATGCCCTGGAAGCGCCGGAAGGACCGCGAGGCGGCAGCACGATGGGGCTGGTTTTTGGTGTCGTTGGATTCGGGTTCATGATTTTCGCGGCGCTGCTGGGAGCGCGAAAACGGGTACCGACCTGGCGGATCGGCCGGGCGCAAGCTTGGATGCGCGGGCACTTGTGGCTGGGATTGCTGAGCTTGCCGATGATTTTGTTTCATGGCGGATTTCATTTTGGCGGGACGCTGACTAGCGTGCTGATGTGGCTGCTGATTATTACGGTGGTGAGCGGAGTGTTGGGGGCGGCGCTGCAACATTACGTGCCGCAGGTGATGACGACGGACGTGAAGCTGGAGACGATCTACGACGAGATTGGGAATGTGCGGAAGCTGCTGCGGGAAGAAGCGGATCGCGGGGTCGAGTCGATTTGCGGGCCGCTGGGGATCGGCAACTCGAGGAAAGAGGAAGTGCAGCGCGCGGGGGGATTCAGCGCAGCGCGGGGGATGGCTACAACGAACAGCGGAGCAGCAGTGGCTGCGGCAGCGGAAACGGTGATGCTGAGCGAAGAGGAGCGCGCGCCCTTGCGAAGGTTTTATTTGAGCGAGATGCGGCCTTTTCTCGAGCAACCAAAGTTGCGCGGATCGCGGCTTTGCGATGCGGACAAGGCGCATGGTGCGTTTTCTGAGTTGCGGACGCTAATGCCGCAGGCGGCGCAGGCGACGGTGCAGGATTTGGAAGAAATTTGCGATGAGTCGCGGCAGTTGGTGCGGCAGGAGCGGCTTCATCATTTGTTGCATGGGTGGTTGCTGGTGCATATACCGATTTCGCTGGCCTTGATTTTGCTGGGGGCGGTGCATGCGGTTATGGCGCTTCGCTTTTGAAGAAGTGAAGAGCGGCGAGTGGCGAGTGGTGAGTGAGACATCGGGCACGTTCTGGGTAAACGAGTGGCGAGAACACGAACAACCAAGAAGCTGGCTCAGCGGATCGACCTGAATTATTTCAAGAGGCCGACTGGGCTGAAGCGCGCGAAGTTTTGGCTGAGCGTGGGGCTGCCGGCGATGGCGCTGGCTTGGATTGGCTGGCACGGATTTTCGCGGGACTCGAGGGTGTATTCGAGCGGGAGAATGAGCGAGGCGCACGCGGTGTTGGAGGCTGATTGTGCGGCGTGCCACGTGCGGACGGCGGGGATGTTTTCGGCGATGGCCAGCGATGCGGCTTGTCTGTCGTGCCACGATGGGCCAATACACCACGCTGCGCAGACGAATGCACTTGGTTGCGCGACGTGCCACGCTGAACACCGCGGGCGGGGGAACCTTGTCGCGACGAAGAACGAAAGTTGCGCGGAGTGCCACGGGGAATTGAAACCTAGCAGCGGCGTGGCACATTACGCTGCGCATATTGCGAGTTTGGAGGACGGGCATCCTGAATTTGCCGCGTTGCGCGAAATTGCGCGCGATCCTGGAACGATCCGGGTGAATCATGCGATTCACATGAAACCGATCCGGCGCGAGCCCAACGGGCCGAATGTGCAGCTGGAATGCGGGAATTGTCATCAACCCGAGAGTGTTTCGGCGGATTGGAAGTACGCCGACGCGAACTACGCATCGGCTAACCCCAGTTACTCTGCGCAGCATGAGGCGCTCACTCTCAAACCGGGGACGCTTCCACGTCCGGGGCAGGAAAGTGGCCGTGAACTGATGGCGCCGGTGAAATTCGCGTACGCTTGCGCCGGTTGTCATTCGCTGGCGTTCGACAAGCTGTTCGGCGAAGGCGTGCCGCACGATATGCCGGAGGTGGTGCACGCGTTTCTTGTAAAAAAATTCAGCGAGTATATCGCCGCGCATCCTGGGGAGTTGCACGAAGCGCGTGACCCCAGGCGCGATTTGTCGGGAAGGCCAGTGCAGGTGGCTGTGCGAGTGTATACGCCGAATGAGTGGGTTGGCGCGCGAATCAAAGATGCCGAGGAACTTTTGTGGCGGAAGACTTGCAAACAATGTCATGCGCTTGCGGTTGGAGCGGGGCAGAATAATTTGCCGGTGGTCGAACCGGCGCGAACGACGGTGAAATGGATGCCGCATGCGAGATTCGATCATGATGCGCACCGCGGATTTGCGTGTGCGAGCTGTCACGAAAAGGCGCTGAGCAGCACGGAGACGGGCGACGTGCTATTGCCGGGGATTGCGACTTGCAAGACGTGTCACGCTCCGGGGCCGGATCATGCGGAGTCGCGGTGCTTTGAGTGCCACACGTATCACGATTGGTCAAAGCGAAGGGAAGTGAAGCCGGCGTTTACTCTGCCAGCGCTGCGCACGGGCCGGCGCTGAGAGTTCGATGTGGCGGGAGGGCCGCAGTTTAGTACCGGAAGACGCGATAGTCGATTATTCTAGGATGCACGGTGGCATCCGAAGCAAAAAATGTGGTTCAGGCCCCTGCTGCGATAGCCGGTGTGCAGACTCCTGCGCACGAAGGGGCTGCGAAGAGGCTTCTGGCGAATCCTCACGCGATTTGATTCCTCAAAATTGCAGCCATATCTGGGGTTGCGAAACACGACCGGAGTTGTGCTGCCCTTGATAGTGGGTTATGGCTGGGAATGCCGCGCGGCGGATTGGCGGTGGCGATCGGCGCGCTGAACGTGTCGTATTCGGACGGGAGCGATGGTTACGCGGCGCGTACGAAGCGCATGTTGTTATCGAGCGTGTTGTGCGCAACGGCGGTTTTTGCGGGCGCAATTTCCGGAAGCAATCATCTGGTGGCGGTGGTTGTTGCGAGCCTATGGGCGTTTGTGGCGGGGTTGGTTGTTTCGATTAGCGCGACGGCCAGCGATTTGGGCGTGATCAGCACCGTGTCGCTGCTTGTGTATGCGGCGCAGCCATTGTCGGCGCGGCAGACGGCGATTTCTGGATTGCTGGCGTTGGCAGGCGGGCTGTTGCAAACGGGTCTGTCGATTGCCATGTGGCCGGCGCGGCGCTACGAACCGGAACGCCGCGCACTGGCGGGCTACTATCAGCAGTTGCACAGAACACAGACGATCCTGCGCGGACTGCGACAGCGCTGACGGAAACGCAGTGTAGCAGCCAGGCGGAAGCGGCGCTTTCGGGTTTGAGCAGGTGCACGACTTTGGAGGGAGTGCGGTATCGCGCGCTGTTGAGCCAAGCGGAGCGGATACAGGTTGGGTTGCTGACGCTCTCGCAAACTACGGATTTTCGCGATCGCTGTGAGCGGTCTTATCGTAGGTTTGATCACCATTCTCGGTGTAGCGCCGAGCGACGTGATCTGGGCGCGCGGAGTGAATACCGTAGCTGGCGGCAGCCTCGCGCTGCTCGTTTATGCGGTCTGGCCGACTTGGGAACGCGCCTGAGTGCCCGAGCGAATCGCGCAAGTGCTCGACGCATACAGGGAATATTTCCACACCCTGACCCAGGAATATGTGAATTCCGCGAGCGCGGGCGGGGTGCAAGCCAAGTTGAACGAGTCGCGCGATCTGGACGAAAAGCGATTGGCCACGCGGCGGGCGCGGTCAAATCTGGAAGCGTCGATAGACACGGTCAGCGCGGAGCCGGGAACAACCGCGGAACAGATGAACCAGCTAAAAGCCATCCTGGTGAGTTCACACCGTTTCTTGAATGCGGTAATCGCCCTCGAAGCAGGGTGGCGACACATACCTCATCTCGGACTAGGGCGGAGTTTGGAGTGTTTGCGGAAGACGTGGAGAAGACGCTGGAGCTGCTTGCCAAAATGTTGCGAGGAGAGAAAGTTCGGACGAAGGATCGCCCGGATTTGCGCGAAGACCACCAAAAGCTGCTGCAAGCAGGCGACGCACAAATGGAGCAGTATGCACTTGTAAATGTGGAGGTGGATCGCATCACGAATAGCTTGAATATGCTGCGGGAACAGGTGACAAAATGGGTGCGAGCGCAGAAGGGCGGATAAGGAGGATGCCATGAGGGAAACGAGGCGCAGATTTTTGAAGGCGCTAGCCGCAGCGGCGAGTTGTTCTGCGGCGGCAGATTGCACCGTCTTCGGGCAAGTACGAGGCGATAAGCCCTTCCCAAATCCGCCGGCCTCGGCGGAGACTCAGAATCCCGCGGAACAGGGGGCGTCCAAACCCGATTCGCAAAGCGCAAAGAGAGCGGCACTGCAGCGAAACGAAAAAGAATTTCGTGCCGGAGTCGATCGGTTGTATCAGTTGGCCGGCGCATTGAAGCAAGAGGTCGACAAGACAGTGACGACGGAAGTTTTCTCCGTGCAGATGTACAAGAAGACGGAGGAGATTGAAAAAGTTGCGAAAATGTTGAAGGGGAAGGCGAAAGGATAGTGAATAGTGCGTAGTGATAGTGAGTGGCGGGAGAACGCGTTTGCCACACAAGACGCTAAGTTTCCCAAAATAGCTTGAGATGGAAAAAGATGAAGAGTGCAAAGATTCGAATCCGGAAGGCCGTTATGGCCGAGATTCCGATATTGCGGGAGTTGATTGAGGCGTCGGTGCGGGAGTTGCAAGCGCAGGACTATACGCCCGCGCAGATAGACAGTGCGCTGGAAACCGTGTTTGGCGTGGACAGTCAGCTCATCGCGGATGGGACTTACTTTGTTGCGGAAGCCAAGATGGCAGAGGCACTGGCCGGAGCGGAGAAAACTAGCGAAGCGAAAAATACCGGAGCAAGTTGGACGATCGCCGGGTGCGGTGGCTGGAGCAAGCGCAAGACACTTTATGGCAGCGATCATTGGACGGGGCGAGAGGATGCGCTGCTGGATCCCAAGCGCGACGCGGCAAAGATCAGGGCGTTCTTTATTCATCCGGCATGGGCGCGGCAGGGGATCGGAAGCAGAATTCTTGAGGCGTGCGAAATTGCGGCCAGCTCTGCTGGTTTTACGAGCTATGAAATGGGCGCGACGTTGACGGGAGCGAAGCTATTCCGGGCGAAGGGTTACGCCGCCGTGGAGAATATCGAGGTTCCGTTGAAAGGCGGGTTGTCCCTTCCTGTGATTCGCATGGCAAAACGTGCTTAGCGTGGATTTCTCACGAGTCTCGGTGGCCATCAAGAGACGGGGGCGAAAAGAAGGAGCCGGCGGACAGAAGAGAAGCAGAGAAGATGGCATTTTGATACTCGCGTTTGTGCCGGCCGGGGCACAACGGTGCTCTGCCCTACAAGGGATTCGCGAGGTTTGTTCATTGCTGGCGAGAAGCTCGGTTAGCTCCCCATGAGAAACAGAGGCTTGGCTTCAAAGCTTGAGAATTGCGGGCGGAGACGTTCGATATTGTAGTGCTCCTTGATGTCGACAACCTTCTTGGTGGAAGTGATCGTTTCGATGGGGATGTTGCCGTAGCTGCCGTTGTGGAGAACGACGAGCCGGCCGTGGACGCCCTTTAAGAGCAATTCGAGGGCGATATTGCCGTAAGCCATGGGAACAATGGAGTCTACAACGTCCGGGTCGCCGCAGCGGGCAAGATAGCCGAGTTTCTGGTTGACCACCTCAATGGTCTTGCCCTTGTTAAATTTCTTGGAGAGTTCCTTCACTTTGTCCGAGACGATGTCTCCGATGCCGCCAAGTTTTTTATGGCCATAGGCGTCGGCTGTCTCGCCTTCAAAAATCATTTCGCCGCCCTCAAACATCGCGCCTTCGGAAACAAGAACCGTCGAGTAACGGCTGGGATTCTTGTTGCGGTCATTGACAAGAAGCTCGGTGAGGCGCTCGATATTGAATTTGTATTCGGGGATGACGCAACGGTTGGCAGCACCGGCCATAGTAGGAAGCATGGCGGTGTAGCCAGCGTAGCGGCCAAAGACTTCGATGACCATGAAGCGCTCGTGAGAACCAGCGGAGGTACGAAGGTCATTGACGAGCTGTAAGGTGCGCGTGACGCAGGTGCTGAAGCCGATGCAGTAATCGGTGCCGGGGACGTCATTGTCCATGGTTTTGGGGATGGCAATAACTTTGAAGCCTTCCTTGTGGAGGCGAACGCCGTAGCTGAGGGTGTCGTCGCCGCCGATGGGAATAAGCGTGTCGATACCAAGCCAAGAGAGATTCTTGAGGACTTCGGGAGTGAGATCGTTTTTCTCCGCGGTGAAATTGTCTCTTAGATGGGCTGGCACGTTGGATTTGCTAACGCGACCGGGATTCGTGCGCGAGGAATGGAGAAAAGTGCCGCCGGTGCGTGCGGCGCGCTCTACGACTTCCTGGGTGAGAACCAGAAAATTGTCGGAATTGTCGTAGTCCTTTTCCCGGACCATGTCGACGAGACCGGCCCAACCGTGGCGGAAGCCAATAACTTGATAGCCTTCATGAAGCGCACGAATGGTAACGCCGCGAATTGCGGGATTCAAACCGGGGACGTCCCCGCCGCCGGTGAGAATGCCAATGACGCCTTTTTTGGTGTTGATGTTTGCCATGATGCAGAGCCCCTTCCGAGGAATAGTGAACCGACAATTATCCACGGACCGCCGAAATTAAGAAAGTGCGGATCGATCCAGAAATATACGGCGTCGTGACCGAAAGACGCGCGCTACCCTTCAGATTAAGGTTGAATTTGTGTGCCGAGGATGCCCAGGAATTTGGCGAGCCAGGAGTGGAGAGCTGGCCAGGCTGGACCGCTGACGAGGTTGCCGTCGACGAGGGCCTCGGTCATGGGGAGACTGACGTACGTGCCGCCGCCGAGTGTGACGTCAGGGCCAGTGGCGGGATAGGCGCTGCACTTTTTCCCTTGGAGGACTCCCGCGACGGCAAGAACTTGCGGCGCGTGGCAGATGGCGGCGAGAGGTTTGTTGGTTTTCGAAAAGTGGTGGACAATCTCGATGACCCGCGGGTTGAGGCGAAGGTATTCGACCGCGCGACCGCCGGGGATCATGAGCGCGTCGTAGTCTTCGGGTTTGACCTGATCGAAAGTGGCGTTCAACGCGAAATTATGACCACGCTTCTCGGTGTACGTTTGGTCGCCTTCGAAATCGTGGATGCAGGTCGCAACGAACTCGCCGGCTTTCTTGCCAGGGCAGACAGTGTGAACGGTGTGGCCGACCATCAGAAGCGCCTCGTATGGAACCATCACCTCGTAGTCCTCTACGTAATCGCCAATGAGCATGAGAATGGATTTCTTGGACATGTGGCCTCCGCGGGGGAAATTGTAACCGAGGATGAGGAATGCGCAAAACGTGACGGCTATTCTGAAGGAGCAAGTAATGCAGGGGACTGAAACAAACGTTGAATGATCTGTGTATCAGTGAAACAAAGTCGTCAAAGGCTTCTGTCTCAAAACGAGACAAAGCGTACTAAAACGATTAAACGTGAGATGTTTGCATGGCAGAGTACTACCTTGGACGACGACTGCGATCCCCGCAGCACATCCATAAGTTTATGAATCTAAGTGATTTCTGACAAAGTGCGAAGTGCCGCGGATTTCCCCAGAGTCTGGCGAGGCAAATGCAGTTACATGCAGGCATTTACTTCGCCGGAGGGTTCGGCTTCAAGGACATGAGAGTGACAAAGGCTAAGCGAATACTGGCAGTGTGTTTGCTCGCCGTACTCGGCGTAGGGAGCGGTGTGGCGCTCTCGACACGCGCGCAAGAAGGCGATGCCCCGGGATCCAAACGCAAGGTGAGGGTCATGGGCAAGCCGCAGTATCCCGAGCTCGCCAAGAAACTGAACCTGACAGGCGTGGTGAAAATCGAGGTAACCATCGGGGCTGACGGCAAGGTGAAACGAACGCACGTCGTCGGAGGCCATCCCGTGCTTGCCACGGAAGCAGAACGAGCGGCGATGCAAAGTGAATTCGAGCCTGGTCCGAAGGAAACGTCAGAGGTGATCGAGTTTAAGTTCGGCCCGCAGTAAGTTCCTGGATTTTCGCGAAAAAAGGGGCGGCTGTCTTTGGTAAAGACAGCCGCCCTTTTCGTTTCTAAAGGAAATTAATGTGCGTGAGCAGAAGAAGAAGCCGCGACGGGCTCAGCGGAATCCTGAATGGTGAGCATGTCGGTGCGCACTTTGTCCCACTCAAGGAGGTTTAAGCCGTAGGAAGTGAAAAGCCGGCGGATATGCGCGGAGTCCCAGTTCAGAACTTTTTCGAGCACGGGGACGAGGACGCTCATGGCGTTGTCGCTGAGCACGGTTCGCTTCGCGACGCGAGTGATAAACTTGGCTTCAGAGACGGCGATCGTGAGGCCGTCATGTTGATTGACGTGCATCATCACGGGAATATCGGAGCTGCCGTCGCCCATGTAGATGACGTGGTCATGGCTGATGCTAAGTTCGGCGCGGCGCTCTTCGAGAACGGTGATTTTTCCCCAACCGGCCGAGGCGCGGATGATGGATTCGACTTCGCCGGTGGCTTCGTTGTAGCGGAAGCGCGTGCCGAAAATATTTTGCGGCGGGACGATTCCCTCGAGCGCAGACTGGATGATTTCCTGCGGAGCCGCGGAGATGACGTTGAAATGGAAGTTGTAGCCTTCGGCAAGATTGGCCAACGCGCGCGCAAAAAGAGCGACGTTGTGCTTCAGGCGGATGCGCTTGCCGGTTTCCACCAAGTGGTCGCGGCGAACGCGGCGGAATTCCGGGTCGTGCAGAATTAGATAGCTGAGTTCGGCACCCTGCTGGACGAGGTTCATCTCCGCAAGGCCCTTGACCTTGTCGTGGAACCCGTGAAAGCCGATGAGCTCTGAGAGAGCGACTCCCGAGTCGTTGAAGCTCAAGGTCTGGTCAAAATCGCTCGCCAGTAAATAGTGCTTAACCATGTTCTAGTACTCCTTCTTGCTCACTTGAATGCTCGCCTTTAGCGGGGTGGGCCCGCCCTGAGTGCGGCGCCAGTACCCCCTACACTTACAACGATAGCCTTGTTCACCGGGGGTGCCCCACGAATTATTTTGATGGGTGCTATGCGTTAAAAACGTGAACGAACCATTATACCTTGATTAGATGTGTCCTAAGGTTAAAAGATACAAAGGAAAGGGGATGGGTGCCTTTTCGAGCGCAAAAAAGGAGCAAAAGGCGTGTCTAGAAGGAGATACCGACAGCGAAGGAAAAGTGAAAAAATGCTCCGTAACATTGAGACGGCAGTGCCTAGAGGCCGAGGGCCTTCATCTTGGGTTCTTCGTAAAGGTCGTCCTCGCCGGGATAGCGGAGGCGGTCTTTGAAGCGGCCAGTTTCAGCGGCGAGGGCCCATACCAAGCTTTCTCCGGCGGGAAGGGTTTTGGGGGCGCTGTGGAAAACTTCGTCTTGGAAGGCGAGGGAGGCATCGATCCATTGCCAGCCAGCGGTCTCAAAAGCAGCCATTACCTCGGGAAGGACGAGGGCGTTGAGCGTGTTGTAGTGAATGAGCAGGGTGTGGCGGATGTCGCGACCGAGGACGTCGATGGCGAGCTGGCGGTAGAAGGAGGCGCGATCGAGGAGATGTGCGATCAGGTAATCGCGATAGGGCTTGATGTTGCACTTGGGCTCTTTGATGAGGCGATCAGCCATGCGCTGGTTGACGTACCAGTCGGAAGCGTCGATGGTGACATGGCCAACGCGATAGCCGCTTTCTTTGAGAAGAGTGCGAAAGCGGTCGCGCTTGTCGGCGGTATCGCCTTCTTTGAGGAATGGGTAACGAAAGAGCAGAGTTTTGTTGTGATAAGGAGCGATGATTTTTTCATTTTTCAGGAAATCGACGGCGAAGTCGGCGTAGGGAGTGGGGCCGCAATAGTTGAGGTGGGAATAGGAATGGTTGCAGATTTGGTGGCCGGACTGGTCCCATGCGGAGAGGAGTTTGGAGCCGTCGTATTCGTCGACGCGCATGCCGCAGACGAAGAGAGCAGCTTTGATGTTGCGACTGTCGAGAGCTTTTAGGATGCGGGAGTTGGCGTCTTGCCATCGAAGATTGGATTCGAGTTTCAAGCGAGGATCGTCCATGGTGATGGCGAGTTGGGGACGCGGAGCGTTCGAAGGACGCGGCTGCGTGACCGAACCTTGCTGCGGAACGAAGGCATCGAGCGCGTTGGTGTAAAGCGGGGCGCAAGAGGCGGCGGAGATCGTTTTGAGTGTCGAGTCGAGAAATTTGCGACGATTCATAACATCACCTCAGAAAAGAGAATTGAGCCAACTGCGGGCGCGGGCGAAGATCGATATCGACGATGGAGTCGTCGCTGAGTGCGGTGATTCTAGAGGCTCATCCGTGACGGAATAGAACGCGCCGTTCGCGGAGTGCTGATAGAGGTGCTGCATTTCGGCGCGATTGAGGGGCCGGGCGCCGCGGCGACCGAAGACGGCGAGTTGGTTGCCGGATTCGTCGACGGCGCGGTCGCGGTCGATGCCTTTCGAAATGGCCAGCGCAGGGCCGCGAGTCTGTGCGGTGGCGATGAGCTTTGGCGTGGGGCTCGGGCTGAAACCGGAGAAATGCGCGGGATCGTCCCAGGGGGAGACGATTTGCAGGATGCGGATGCCATTTTTTCCGTCAGCGACGAAGGCGAACGCACTGCCCGCGATCATGCTGATTTTCACGTCGTTGACGTCGTTGAGTTGGCCTTCGGCGGTGAAGAGTTGATCGAGCTTGGGGGCGTCGGGTTTTTCCACGTCAATGATGGCGAGGCCTTGCTTCCCTGCGGAGACGTATGCGTAGGTGCGGGCGACGTAGACGTTACGGGCGTCTTCCAGAGGCACCGCGGCGTTAGGGATGAGTTTAGGTTGTGCCAGGTCGGTGACGTCGAGGACTTTGAGACCGTCGCGATCGGTGAGGAAGGCGTAGCGAAACTGCACGGCGATGGCGTGGGGATCGTTGAGTACTGGCGCGCCGATCGTTGCTGTGACGCGCGGGGCGAGCGGATTATCGAGATCGACGACGACGAGAGATTTGTCGGTGAGAATGTAGGCGCAGGTGCCTGCGATGGTGATGCGATGTGCGCCGCTGAGAATGCCACCGGGATTGAAGGCGAGAGCGCGCTGAAGAAAATTGTTGGCGGGATTGCCGTCGAGGAGCGTGCCGACGCCGGGGCTGCTGGATTTCAGATCGGGATTGCCAATGACAACTAGACCCTCTTCTTTGTCGGCGACGTAGAGAAAACCGTAGAGAAGATGGATGGGTTGCTCTTCGTTTTCGGGAAGGCGCTGACGGAGCGGGTCGACGCCGAGCGTGGTCGGTGAAGCGACGGCTAACGCATTTTTGGTTGGGACGAAGAAGCGCTGGCCGATGGGGGAGACGGGAGCGGTGATCATTCGCTCGGAAAAATCTTTGTTGTCGATGTTGGCGATATCGTAGACGCGGAGGCCTCCGGAGCCGGTTGCCGCGTAGGCGTATTCGCCACGTGTTTGGATATCGAGGATGTTGCCTTCGTGGCTCGCGGCGGTGGAGAGTTGGCGGCGATGGTCCACGAACTTTTTGTAATTGTCGGGATAGGCGATGCGCTGGAGATCGCTTCCGTAGATGGCTTCGGGCTCGTCGTGTTCCGCAACGGCCACGGCTTCAAAACCTTTTTTCCCCGTTGCGACGTAAACGTAGCGGCCCATGAAATTCATGAAGTTTGTGCCTTGGAGGAGGAGTTGGGCCATCCAGGCGTTGTTGTCGTTGTTGGCGGAGACGTGGCAATCGCTACACTGCTTAGTTTCTTTGGCGCGAACGGTGTGCGGAACGAAGGTGCTGAAGGCTTGACCCGAGAAGCCCGGAGCAGAGACCGTTTGCTGCGTATAGTAGAGCCAATCGCGGTTCGCATTTTGCGAACTGACGAGGATGGCGCAGGAAGAGCGTGCGGGGGCGATGCGGTGGCCGGTGACGGTGCCGTCGACGCCGAGCATGTAGATGTCGTCGCGAAGGACCTGAAAATTGTAGCTGGTGTAGTTGCGCGTGGTGAGACCTTCGTTGTGGAGCATGGGCTTGCGCGCGTTGGCAGTCATTTGCAGATGGCAGCCGAAGCAGGTGGGCGTCCAGGACGTGTGGCAGGAGTAGCAGGTCATGGTGGAATTGGCGTGGGCGAGATGTTCGTCGTCTTGCGGCATTTGTTGGGTGACGGTGCCTTCTTTAGTCATTAACTTGGCGCGGAAGGATTTCATGCTGAAGTGAACATTGCCGGGAGTGACGGAATCGGCGGTCTGGACGATCTCCCATTCTTTATTTTCTTCGGACATAGAGCGCTGAATTACAGCGCCATTGGCGCGCCATTCGAAACGGCGAAGTCCCCAGGGTGTGCGCAACGTGTCGAGGTGGCGTCCGCCTTCGGGAGCGGCGGGACCGGAAGTGACGAGCGTGGCTTTGTTGCTAATCGTGCCGTGGCAATCGACACAGTCGATTTCGACGGCGGCGCGTGGTTCGCCGTAGATTTTCCCGTTGCCGTGATTGTCCTGAGCAAAATGGCAGTCGTTGCACTGCATGCCTTTTTCGAGATGGATGTCGGCGAGATGGACGGCTTTGCCGAAGCGATCGGGATCATCGAACGCGATTTGCTTGCCTTCTTTGTCGAGCCAGTTCCCTTTGCGGTCATGATTGAAAACGGAGCGGAAGACCCAGCCGTGACCGTGGAAATCGGCGAACTGCGTGGTCTTCAATTTTGCGTTAAATTCCGGGCTGCCGAGATTCTCTAGAAATTTTTCATCGCTCCAGAGGCCTCGGGCTGCGGCCGCTTCTGGATTGCGCAAATAGGATTGGTAGCGTTGCTCTTGCGTCGGATTGTGTTGCTGCGGCGGATACATTTTGTCGGCGTCAATTTCGTTGTCCCACCATGTGAGTCCGAAATACGTGGTGAGCATGTTCGTGCCAGGATGGATGTGGCAGACCATACACTGGCTCGAAGGGATGGAGCGCGTGAAGACATGTTTTATGGGATGGCCGGGCTCATTCTTCGGAATGGTTGGATCCGAAGAAGCGCTGAAGCCGGAGTGGCCGAATTGTGCGTAGGAGCCGGAATGCGATGGATCGCGATCATTGGCATAGACGACATGGCATGCGGTGCAACCGCTCGAGCGATAGTCGCCGGGATGATCGTTGGTGCCGGGCAGGGACACTACCGGATCGACCAGGCGCGTTTTCTGCAAGCCGAGGAAGACAGGATCGGTGCGCAGTTCCGTGCCAAAGCCCCGATCGCTCAGCTTGACATCCGGCTTGCCGGGATCTTCTTCGCGATTCGGATTCCCCAACTCGGCTTTTTTCTCGCCGCCGCGTTCAAAAACGCGCAGCACATTCCCCGGCTGAGAAATTTCCCAGCGAAAAAGAGGATCGAGCTCAGGCAGCACGCCTTTCGTGCGAGTCTCTTCAGGCGTGGGAGGCGGAAAAGTTTTTATGGATTGCGGCTGGCCGTCGCGGTCGTAACTCTCACCGAAATGCGTATTTTTTGTCGGGTAGCCGCCGTTATTGTAGAGCGCGGCGCCCCACAGAAGGCCGGTGTGGGTCATCATGCTTGTCGAAGAGGCTCGGACTTCTTTCGCGTGGCAGCCGGCGGCGCCGCACGTTTCTGGCGCGACTCGCAGATCGCCGGGATTTACAAATCTGATGAATTCGGGAGATTCCTTTAGCCATTTTGTGTAGGTACGTTCGGGCAAAGCGGAACGGTCTTTGAAGCTTGGATCGCGCGGCTGGATGTGAGCTTTTTCCTTGGCGGCATTGTACTCGGCGGAGTTTGGCGTCGTGCTTGCAGCAACGGAGATGGAAGAGTTGCCGCCGTGGCAATCGGTGCAGCCTAGAAAGACGGTTTTTGTGAGATGCATCGTCGGTTCATCGGTCGAGGTATGGCAGGTGATGCAGCCTGTCGATTTGCGGTCGGCTTCTTGTTGCGATTGGCCGCGAACTGGCGGAGCGTCTTGCTTCGCGTGCAGCAGCGATGACCAATCGGCAAAAAGAACCAAGAGAAAAGATAACGCAGAGGCGCAGAGGACGCAGAGGTTGCGCAGAGAGGAGGGTTTGAATTTGCGCGACGAGGTCATCAGCTGAGTTTCCTCAGAAAGTAAACTTCACCGAGCCGAAAAGCGAGAAGAGCGTGCGGCTCGTGTAGATATCTTTGAACCCGTCGCCGGGCTGCAAGGCGGAGGCGCCTCCTGTGAGAATGATATTTTCCGTGAGCGGAGGGCGGTACGTCACGCCGATGCCGAAGTCTTCGCCGATGCTGTGGCGTATGGGAGATTCGAACAATATATATTCGAGCGGCTCGGTGCGTTCGAAGCGAAGATAGTTGAAATTCGCGAATCCTTTGAGCTTGGGAGTAATGTCAAAATCAGCACCCGCGTTCGCCAGAAAAATGCCGGGATTGACGAAGTTGGCCTGGCCTTCCTGTTTGCTGGAGCGAAGCGACGGAATCAGGCTGCCGTCAGTGGCCAGTTGAACGCCGGAGCCGAGAAGTCGAATGTCTTCGCGATTCCAGAAGCTAAAGATGCCGCCGGCGAAATTCGGGAGATCGTCGATCGCATCGAAGCCGCGCGCGCGGCCATCGCGAGGGTTGGCGTCGCCGGAGGTGTAGAACGTAGAAACCCTGTAGCGAATCCAGTCGCGGTCATAGGAAAGTTCGACTGCCGCCATCTGGGCGTTGACGGTGACGCGCCTGCCGGCGATGGGATTGAACGTATCTTCTCCGACGGCCTGATAAAAAGCGTGCGTCAAATTGATGCGGCGGATATGGCCGCTGCCGAGCCAGCCGAAATATCCGACGCGGATGCCGTGCGCTAGCGGACCGCCTCCGGGTCCTTGATTAACTACATTCCCGATCGGTGCGGGGCGCACGAGAAAACCGTTGTCGTCGTAATGAATGCTGGGATCGTCTTTGTTCCAGGCGCCGACAAATTCCGTCGTGTATCCCGGGAAGAAAAAGTCCTGAAGATAAACATTTCCCAGCACAACTTGTTGGTGACGGCAGTTGAAAGTGTTGAGACCGCTGTTGGTGTTTTTTTCGAGGAATTGAAAATACGTGACGTTGTATTCGATGCGGTCGCTTTTCCAGTCTCCGAAGATACGCAAGCCGGGCTGTTCGTCAACGAAAAGGAATCCGCGGAAGTCGGCGTTGAATTGCTGAATGCCGGCGCGAGCGGAAATAAAATCGTAGTTGTCGCTGAGATCGTGGAGCTTCACTTCGACGAAGGCTTCTTGAAGGCCCACATGATTGTCGAACCGGTTGGTGCCAGCGAGCGCGTTGGGGCTGACGATGCCAAGCTCACGAACGTCGAGATCATTGAGGCTGAGCTCCGGTGTGATGCGGATGCGCCAATCGACTGGCTTGAAGGATGCGTCGCCATGGAAAAGATCGAAGCTGAAGCGCAAAGTCTGGTCAAAGAAAGCCTGTTCGCCCCGGCCAAAGAAGCCGGAACTGCCGGGCTCGGCGGCGCTGACGCCGCTGGGTGAAGGGACGCGGCGGCCATCGAAAAATGTTTCTGAAGACGCGGTGAAATTCAAGAAAATCTGCTGGCCGAGAACTTCGGGCCAGATGGGCTCATCGCCTTTGAAGCGATTGCGATTGAATGGGTCGTACCAATGAGGCTTGGTGTAGGGATATTCGCCTTTCTCCGCGTAGCGGCGATAGTCGGGTTGATTGAGGGCCCAGCGATTGGGGACGACGTTGTAAATATCGGCGACGGGGGGCAGATATTCCGAGGCAAGTTCCGCGATGTAATTGGGATCGGAATCGAGGCGATGTCGAAGCTCATGGTAACTGCCGAGCACGGGAGATGAGCCAGGCGCAACGGCGGGACCAAGCTCGGGGAGCCGCGGAAGACGCGAACTAAACTCGGCACTGGCGATGCTGACCAGCGAAATTTCCAACGTGGTGACCTCGTTGGCGTTGAGCGCGAGATCGGGTATCACGAAGGGAGCGTATCCCTCAGCTTCGACGCGAAATTCATAGTGACCGGGGGAAAGAAGAAGGACTCGGAAAACGCCTTCGACCGAAGAGGCACCGCGTACGACCTGACCAGTCTGCAAGTGGCGAAGCGTGAGCTGAGCCGAAGCTACGGGCCGCGTTTCGTTCGTCGAGATGATTTCGCGCAGGACGCCGTCGACAGCCGTGGTCGTCGAAGCCTGCTGGCGAGGAATGCGCTGCGCAGTGGCCGCTTCGCTGGATTTTTGGACCGTGGCCTGCCCACCTGCCGCGGATGGCTGCGGGGGCGTAGGTTGCTGCGCGTCGGAGGCAGTTCCCAGCCCCAAGATAGCGAGCGATAACCAGAGCGCGGCGGGAGCCGACCCAGTGACGCGTCGAGAGCTTCGCGAAAACAGAGCGAGCATGCCTGCGGCCTGAGAGAATTTGCGCAAGGAAAAGGGATCGCTTTCTAGCTAACAATATCGGGCCGCAGCGGGCAACCCATTTCCGCGAAAGAGGAACACAAGCGATAACAATTCTTACGCGTCGCGAGCATTCACCGATAGGAACTGCGCCGGTCGCGAAGGATTGAGGGGTACAAGGAGGCGTGTTACTAAGGAAGATACCCTTCATGCAAAAGGAACACTCGATTCGGAGGCCGGTCGCGGCACGGCGCGCCCTGGAACAGCGTCAAAAAAAGCTGGCGCTGGGCATTTTATTGGCCTTGGGAATTGCCGGAGTTCTGGCGCTGCTGTTGGTGGGCTGCGGCGGCGGAACCAGCACCCCTGCGCCTCCGCCGCCGGTCGCAGCGGTGCAACCGCTGCAAGTCGCCGACGTGCAAAACATCGTGCAGGCCGCGGTGAATTCCGTGAATGTCGATATGGTCGTCGCGGTAGTGGACCGGGCGGGGTTTGTGCTTGGAGTGTTTCGCACAGAAAACGCGCCCCCCGCGGCCGTTGGGAATTTCGGCCAGGTGTTGGACGCGAATGATGTGGCTGTGGCCCTAGCGCGCACGGGAGCGTTTTTCAGTAACGATCAGGCACCGCTTTCCTCGCGCACGGTACGGTTCATCAGCGGAATTCATTTTCCTCCTGGCGTGACAAACGCGCCCCCCGCAGATCTGTACGGCATCGAAAACACAAATCGCGGATGCACGCTGGTGAACACCGTTGCCTTTCAGAGCCAGATTCCTCCATCGCTCGCGCTTGGCGGAGGATTTGGACCCGGCATTCTAACCGGCAAAGCCGATGTGATGGATTCGAATCCTCTGGCCGTGAATCCCGGCGGGGTACCGATTTTTTATCAAAATGTGGTTGTCGGCGGAATTGGAGTCGTTACGTCTTCGAGCGATCTCAACGTGGCGGAGTATGCGGCGTTTGTCGGATCGACGGCGCAGCGCACAGGGCCGTCGGACTTTTTTGGACCGACACCGGCTGCTCCGGGCGTTGTTTTCATCGGCGGCGTCGCTCTTCCGTTCGTAGCGCAGACATCGCTGCCAGCGAATGTCTCCGCTGGACCGGTTGCTGGCGCTGGATCGTATTTCATTGCGCCGGCGAACAGCACCGGGCAGCCGCAAGACGGCGATTTGATCACGCCCGCAGCGGGGCCGCTTGGAGGATTGAGCGCCACGGACGTTCAGACCATTCTGGATAATGCGGAAGCGACTGCCAACGTCACCCGCGCCGCGATTCGATTGCCAATCGGTTCGCGAACGCGGATGGTGATTGCGGTTGCCGACCTCGACGGCACAATGATCGGCCTGCGGCGGATGCAGGATTCGACGGTCTTCAGTATTGACGTCGCAGTCAGCAAAGCACGAAATATGGTGTACTTCAACAGCTCCGCGCGCGCAGCCGCGGATTTGAATCAGGTGCCGATGGGCACGGCCGTCACAAACCGCACCATCAGCTTTGGCGCACAACCTTTTTTCCCGCCGGGGATTGACGGTTCGCCCTCCGGACCATTTTTCAATCTTTATTTGCAGGACGTGGTGAATCCCTGCACGCAGGGGATGGAAACGGGACCTGTCAACGTCAACAAAAGCGGAATCGTTTTTTTCCCCGGAAGCGCGGGTTTGTATCGCAACGGGGTGCTCGTGGGAGGGCTGGGCGTCAGCGGAGACGGGGTGGATCAGGACGACTATGTCACCAATGGCGGCGCAACCGGGTTCGAAGCACCGACAAATATCCGCGCGGACCAGATTTCGATCAATGGAGTGCGGCTTCCCTACTTCAAATTTCCGCGGAATCCGACGAACTAATTCTTTAGCTCGATTCTCGATTACGAATCTGCATTCCTATTTGTTCTCCCCAGAAGCATTAGAAGGATCGGAAGAGGTAGCGGTGTCCACGTCGAGAGACCAAGCGTGCGCAGTGTCGCCGGGAGCATAGCAGTTGCCGTCGGTATGATAGCCCGGCGCACAGTGCGCGGTGCGCTCCATGCGGCGCGGCGACTGCGCGTATTGCCAGACCGACGCGTAGAGAATACCGCCGACCGCTGGGGAGGGCGGATTCTGCGGATAGGTGCAACCAGGCGAAGGCGGACAGACATCGTTGAAAATAAAATAAACGAAATCCGGCGAAGGAGTATGCGCGCGGATGTCGTCCGCGGTTGTGATCGTGACGCCTGGTTCTTCTTTGAGGGGGATTCCGGAGCAGTACGCTCCAGAACGATAACCTGCTTCTGCGAGCCCGCTGGCCCAAGCACGCAAATAAGCGTGATAGGCTGTGGAAAGACGGCCGCCTTCTTCGATATCAAGAAAAATGATTGCTTGCGCGGGAAAGCCTTCGCTCTTTGCGACAGAAGCCGCGCTGCGAGCGTCGAGAGTTCCCTTCTGAGCCGCTGCCGCTTGGTTCTTGAGTTCGCGACTCAGCGGGCCGAGATATAGGAGCAAGAAACCGAATCCTTGCGAGCGCAATAGTTCGCGTTGCCCGAGCCAGGTGTTTGTTTTTTCACCAGTCGGCGGACTGAGCCAATAGCTGCTGAAGGAGAATGTCTTTCCGAAAGCGGAAAGCGCATCCTTGCCAGGGAAAATGTTGAGATCGAAGCCAAGATAACCGCACGGCGCTTGCTGCGCCTGCGAGTTAGGCTGGGTGCTGGCTCGGCAAGAAAACAGGATGAGCACGCTCGCGATGACAGAAATGGACAGGAATGACAGGCCGATCTTCATTTGCTCACGGCATCCAGAATGCCAGAAGAGGCCTGCAGGGGCTAGCCTTCGCGGAGTTTATGGCCGGTGAGGTTGCCAAGGCCATCGTAAGCGGCATACTTGTAAGTTTCGCTGACGGTCGGGTAGTTGAAGACTTGCTCGATAAACTCGTCGATGGACTGGCTGTTGTCCAGAATCATCATGCCGATGTGGATGAGTTCTGTGGCGCTTTCGCCGATCAGGCTCACGCCCAGAAGCTTGCGGTCCGCGCGCGCGAAAATCAGCTTGAGCATTCCGGCAGTGTCTCCGATGATGTGGCCGCGCGCGTTGTTTTCGTAGAGGGCACGTCCTACACAATAGTCGATCTTCTTTTCCTTACACGACTCTTCCGTCTCGCCGGCGGCGGAAATTTCCGGGATGGTGTAAATCCCCATGGGAAGCATGGATGCGACGCGCTGTTTGTACTTGAAGCCGAAGGCGTGGCACACGGCGACGCGGCCCTGCTCCATCGAAGTGGAAGCCAGCGCGGGAAATCCAATTACGTCGCCGGCGGCATAGATTTTTGGAATTGTGGTGCGATAGTTGTCGTCGACGGGGATGTATCCGCGGTCGTTGATGGCCAGCCCGGCCTTTTCCAAGGCGAGACCATCGATCGCAGCGCGGCGACCTGCAGCAAAAAGCGCGGCATCGGTTTCCAGAGTCTTGCCACTTTTCATCGAAAGGCGGACGCCGGCGGAGGAATTTTCAACTTTAACGGGGCGCTCGTTGAAGAGGAAGCGCATGCCGAGGGCCGTGAAGCGATCACGGAGACGGTCGGAGATTTCTCCGTCGAGAAACGGCAGCAAGCGATCGCGGCCATCGACAAGAGTGACTTCGACTCCCAGCGCAATGAAGATGGACGCATATTCGCAGCCTATGACGCCGCCGCCGATAACCGCGAGGCTTTTCGGAATGCGGTCCATTTGAAGAAACGTGTCCGAATCAAAAGTATGGACGTCGTCGAAGTCTATTTCGGAAGGGCGATGGGGCTTCGATCCAGTGGCGATGAGGATGACCTCGCCGCGAAGATGGCGGGTGCCATTCGCACCGGCCACGGAGACGGTATGCGCGTCCTCGAACGCCGCCTGGCCACGCACAAGTTCGATATGGTGCAACTCGAGATTCTTGAGGATGCGCTGGCGCTCCATATCGACGACGGCGCGTTCATGGTGCATGAAATCCTGAACAGTGAGATTATCTTTGAGCGAATAGTCGATGCCATAGAGGCCGCGCTGCTTGAGGCCGGAGAAATAGAGCGCGGATTCTCGCAGCGTTTTGCTGGGAACTGTGCCGGCGTTGATGCAACTTCCGCCCATGTGCGGGGCGCGGTCGATGACGGCGACGCGCTTGCCAAAATAGGCGGCCTGGGCGCCAGCTTTTTCGCCGGCCGGGCCGCAGCCGATTACGATCAGGTCGAAATTTTCGGTACTCGCCACGCAAACCTCCCGCTGCGGACCACCCGGCACTTGTTGAAAGGCGCCTGCACGCTTCGTCCAGCCAGTGCGTGGGCGCTCACGTCAAAGCCGGTCGAGTTAGAGAGAGTGTAGAAGAAGAACGCTACCGGGGACGCAAATTCCCGCGACACTGTGCTGAATTGTGTGTGTCCGCCCACTTGTGCTACGTGAGCGGTTGAAACGCGTCGCCGAGGCACGGCGGACGCTGATTGGCGGGAGGCACAACGGACATTCTGGTTAACGATAATGGCCCCCTCCCCCTGCTTTTTTCATAAGTGTTCATTCTAGAGGGAGTTAAAGTCCTTTTTTTGGATGCATTTTTGTAAGTGTTGATTCTAAATGACTTAACTTATCTGGAGCAGTGACCTTGTGAGGAGTTCTCGCCGGTGTTGCGAACAAAAGACTTTAGGTTGAGTTGGCCTCCGAAAAGCAAAATCGCCAGCGGGAGGCTGGCGCTACAAAGACGAAGGCACAATGTTACCTAGTACTACTTTTATTCTTGGGGTAACCATTTGTCAAGTGCAAAAACGGAGCAATGCCGATACTATGGGCGCATTTGACGGTCGCGTTTGGCAGGGCCGAACGGAGGCGGGTATGGCGATAGGCGACATCCCGATAACGTACCGGATCAAATTTGAGAAAGATCACGCAAGCGTGAAGGTGACTTACGACCTGAGCGTTCCGGTGGGGAGCCTGGCGTTGATCGCCGACTTTCAGCTTACTGTCGACGGCACAAACCTGATTAGCGGTTTCCTTCCGGGGGAGACGGCCTTCAATGGCATAAAGTTTCATACTCTGGCGGCTCCGGATAAGGATACGACGGTGTCGTTCACGATGTCTTCCAACCAAGGCTGGAGCGCAGGCGACGAAGACGTTTTGCGCGGAGAGAAGGACTTCGACGACGCAGACTTCGCCGATTAACAACGGCCTAAGAACCGCTGTGGAGTGCCTCACGACGAAATAATGGCCATCGCCGGTTGGCGGACGCACGCTATGTTATTGCGCTACCACGGTAATCCCGAGGACCGTTTCCCTCGTGCCGGAGATTCCGACATCGACATATTGCTGGGTTATTTCCCAACCGCGCCGTTGGCAGTATTCCCGCAACTCTCTCAGCTGCATTTCAGGGTCCTGACCATTGTTTGTGCTTACCCTCGCATAGAGTGCAACTTTCATCTTTTTACCTCCGGCTTACCCCACTTTGGCGCCGGTTGGGGGTTGGCTATGTGCCCCCAGGCTTGACGTTTGCTGGCCCTACGGGGCGTTTTGCCGGGCTTTTGGCCCCAGTTAGGCCTTTTGGCCCATGCGCAAGGGGCAATGATAAACTTTCTATCCATGGCCTATTATACCTAGACTGCGCTATATGTAAAGTACATTTTATATATGCTAGGCTATTGACATAATCCGCCTTTTGGTCTAAGGTGCCAACATGATCGTCTGCAAACTGAAGAAAGTTCTCAAAGACAGGGGCTGGACTCGCTACAAACTTCAACAAAAGTCGGGCATCACTTACCCAACGCTCCACGCCCTTTTTCACGGACGTAGCAAAGGCTATAGCGCTGACGTTTTGAATAAGCTTTGTTATGCACTGAAATGCACGCCAGGAGATTTGCTCGAGTGGCGACCTGATCACCCTCGATTTCCGAGACTCAGAAGGAAATCGAAGTGAATCGTGAGCAGGAATCTGGAATTTTTCGAATTTTCGGACAATCCTACTTTTGAATGGGATTGAATAGATGCGAGCGGAAGTGTCTTTACGAAATAAATCTAGAGCGCATAAAGACCTACCAAGTTTTGAAGTGGCACGCTCACTTTCGAAATGCACAAGCTCTCAGAATAAACTCACGTCGTTCCAGACTTTTTCTCATTCTGACGCGTCTTATCCGCACGCTTAAGGACCGTTCGTGATCTCTTTGCTGGAGTTCAAATCGCTATAGAGTGATGTCAACTACGGAGAATCTTCTACTCAACGGGGAAGAAGCCAGTGCACAGGCTCGTGGGGATCAATTCTGACTTCTAAATTGATAGGACGACTGCTGCTCACTCATTTTCATTCTCCTTTGAGTTAATTATGTTGGCTCTTTCAACATCTTCTCCCTTTCCCCTATTTTTCCGCAGAATCGTCGCATCCTGAGATGGACGATGGATATCCCTGTCCAGAAAAGCTTTTTGAAATAAATCCACTTTAATTAAATAAACTTGTCCATTCAGCGCGTTGATCAAGCATCGGATCCATTCAGTTGGTGGTTGATCAATGTTGCCAGCAGCTCCCCAAAATCGGACCACCTTCTTTCCCATGAGTTTGAGCCGCGGCGGACACTTAGTTCTCGATGTCTAAATCCAAAATGAGGCCACGGCATTTCACCGACAGCTATTTGATTGAGCAGAGTTCGGTCTGGACTTCTTTGAGTTTTGACAGAAGACCTAGTGCTTTGCCATAGGCCAGGATTGCTCCGGTCAAGTTGTGAAAACGCGGGGGAATTCTCAGTGGCTTGGCGTCTCTTGACCTGGGCTTCGGCTGACAGTTCGAGTATTCGTTCTATCGCACTATTCGTATTCACGGCTGCCCTCCTGGTCTGGGAACAGCAGACTGGCTCGATTTGGAAGATCTGGCGCGGACTACGTGGTCGAGTTCGATGATTTCCTTGCGGAATCAGGAGACTTGGGGGAAATGGAAGCATCCGACCACAGTTTCCAATTGCTCGTGCGCATAACGTTCTAAATGGAACAGTTTTGCGGCAGGTCTTGTCGCATCGTATTCAAATGAAGATGAGAGACCTGACGGCAAAACAGGTGATCTCTGTCCCCTGCCCTACGTGCGGAGTCGCAGCCGGGAAGCATTGTGTGTTGCATTCAGGTGCCCCGCGCTCACAACCGCACTTAGACCGGAAGCTTCTCGCGGTTGAGGCGATTGAGACGAAAAGAACTCCCCGTGGTCCTGGACGTCGATAAATCCCCTTCCGACTAACAATCCGAGATATGCGGTGGTAAGCCCTGTCACCGACAGTGATCTGGAAGAATGCCGCTTTCCGATAAGCGCGAAAGTTGGTGCTTACTCGTGGAGGACAACACTTAGGAGGGAACTGTGGACCTGAAGTCCGCCGTTGTTGTATTGAATGAAGCCGAGTTTCCTGAATTTATTCATGAAAAAGTTGACTCGGGAGCGCGTCGTGCCAATCATTTCCGCCAGCATCTCCTGGGAAACTTTGGGAAGCATCTTTTCTGGTTGAGGTTCCTTGCCATACCTAGCGAGCAGCAGAAGAGTGCGGGCCAGTCGTTTCTCGCTAGAGTTAAAAAGCTGATCGATCAAATCCTCCTCAATTCGGATGTTCCGTGAAAGCATATAAGACACAAAGCGGTCAGAGAGCGCGTGTTCAGCGTGGAGCACGCGCATCATCTCGTTTTTTTCAATAACGAGTAAAGTCGTGGGTGTAATCGCGGTCGCCGTCCCCATTCTTACAGGCTGACCTGCCATGCCCCCCTCACCAAAAAAGTCAGCGGGCCCCAGTATCGCCAGGACTGCCTCTTTTCCGATCTCATTGACAACGGAGAGCTTAACGCCGCCTTTTTGAACGTACATCACGCTCGTGGCGGGGTCACCTTGGGCGTAGATCTTCCGTGATGTTCGATATTCCACTACTTTTCTCGCCACACCGGCGGAATCGAGAAAAGCTTGTGCATCGAAAACGAGTTCCTTTACATTTTTGAGTTCTTTGACCATCGCAGCCAGATTAAACCTCAGACTCAATCTAACTGTGAAGGAGGATCACTGTCTGCAGGGTATCGAACACTACCGGTGGGCTATTTCAGTCCAATCTCGCGATTATACTGTTGGATAACTTCGTAACACTCGCAGGCGCACTCTTCGAGTTTCGTGCGGCTCAGAATCTGCACTGCACCACGCGTGTACTCGATAATCTGCTTCTTCAGCAAAATACCAGCTGCCAAGCTTACGGTGGGTCGGTCCGTACCTAGCATCGTTGCAAGGAAATCATGGGTGATATCGAGCGTCGCGGAATCCACTCTGTCCTGAGTGATGAGTAGCCAGCGCGCGAGGCGCTGTTCAATATTGTGGAGCCGATTACACGCGGCCGTTTGTGCGAATTGCATCCCCTGAACTACTGCATAGCGGGTCAGAATCCGTTGAAGCTCTGGAGATGATTGCAAGACGCTTTGCAATGCGCCAATTCTCATCCTGAACCCGTCTCCTGCGATTTGTACGATCTCGCGCACTTGGTTCCTGTTAATGCCAACCGCCGCCTGTATCCCTGCAAACCCTTCCCTGCCAACCTCCCCCACTTCAACAGTCTTTCCATCTTCGGTCGCAATTACAAGAGACACCATACCTGTGTTCGGAAAATGCACAAACTCTAGCGGTTGGCCCGGTTCGTAGAGACTAAGATGGTGAGGCATGCTGAGAAATTCTAGGTGAGGACGAATCAGGGCGTACTCCTTGTCGGAAATCGATAAAAGGATCTTGTTGCCTACCCGGTTTCCTGCAGTGCTTGTCCGTTGGCTTGGCAGCATGATTTGAAAGTCTTTCCTTTCAGCAACAACGTTGTTCCCATCATGTGCAAAAACCGGGTTAACTACTGGGGCTCTGCCAGTCACAGCCAGCAGTGTAGACATCTACTCAAGAACCCAGGTCTGAATTAAACCACAACTGGGATCCGAGATTCGGCATATTGCTCCCGCTGTGCCTGAATCGCGCCGCGCTGAATTGACCCTGGTAGAACCTGTGCAAACGCTTGAAAAAGCGTGAGCCGAAAACGAAGCACCCAAATCCGGAAGCAGCGCCCAAGGACTTACCTCACAATTCATTTGGTACGTCGGGTTACCGGACACCTCGGCAGAGGTTCACGCTTGGCACCTTATTTACAGGGGCCAGCCACAGCGATCGACCTTCGTCTTACGAGCACGTATTAGAACATGTGGCCCATTGATTCTGTACAACTTAGCTGGTGTCTTGAGGTTTTGGGTTCTTTCCCTAATGTTTTCCAATCCTGGAATAGCGCGCTCTGGCCTTGATTCTTGAGAACTTGTTAAAGGGAGCTCCCACCCTTGGAGATAGGAGCCCCCCGAATACGACAGGCCGTTAGACTTGCAGTCTCGTCCGCCCAAGAGAGACTGCTCATCTACTTGCCGTAAAATCGAAAAGTCGTCGGGCCCGTCAAGACTCCTGAAGCACATGTGTCAAATCGGGGCATTTTACTCAGTGACCTGAGTCACACGGACCTCAATTTCCTCAGAAACTTACTCTTGACCACGCTGAAGGATCAAATGTCCGTCAACGTCTGAAGCAAAAGCCAAGGTGTACTCTCTCACAATCTAGGCAGCGATAAGGCCGCAATCCGACTGCAGATAAGCCCCATACAAGGCCCTTTCGGTTCTCCCGATAGAGATCATGAGAATGGCAGTAAGGGCAACGGCGGTGACGGTGAGTGGAGAAACCTAGCCGCTGAATGAGGGAACTAGCCTGCCTTTCGATTTGTGCTTGCGCAATCATGAAGTCGAACCTCCGGCTCAGACCTCGTCAGTCTTGCGAAGCTCAGCCAACTCATGGGGAAGCTCCGAAACGCCCTGAACGATCGAGAAGATGTCAGCTGTGATCTTTGAGTTCTTTGACCATCGCAGCCAGATGAGTCCTCTAACCGAATCTAACTGCGAAGGAGGATTACTGTCTGCAGGGTATACAACAGTTCGAACGCGTTGTGGGGACAGCCGAGACGCAGGGATGTTGCCGTCTGTCTGAGACCTGCCACGTAAGTCCCGATAAGTAACCGGACATCGTGTGGAAATTGCCAGCGATCAGTTCGCCAAACGACCTACCTCCGAAGGTTTCGAAGGTTTTCGGTCTATTGACATTTCGCGTTTTGTTCGCCTACTATCGACTCCCGTTTCCAAGAGCCTTGGGTCGCCATGAGTTCGCCGGTCGCTGTCGGTAGTCTTCAGAAAGACTCGCCGCTAAATCCTTGGGTGCTGACGGAGCGGGGCCTGTCCGTTTATTACGGGTGCCCGGAGGTGCCCCGGCTATCGCATTACTACCTTCCGAGGATTTTGCTCGGTGGCCAGCGCGTTCTTTATCTGGACGGCGCGAATCAGATCAGTCCCCTCTTGATTGCGCGTTTCGCCAGGGAAGGGGGTCTCGACTCATCTACCTTCAATCGCCTCGTTCGAGTCTCGCGCGCGTTTACCTGCTTTCAATTGATGGAGTTGGTCCGGCGCGTGCCGAAAATTCTCCAGACGTTTTGTGCGGACGTAATGATCGTCACAGCCCTGCCCGATTTGTTCTTCGACGAAGACGTGCAGGATCGCCCGGCGCGGGCGTCGTTCGAACACGCGCTCGAAGGGCTGCAAGAGATCGCGCCGCTTTCTGTATCCGTGGCCGTATTTTCTGACGCGACATCGTTCCAAACGAAAAGACGCGACTTCTTCCCGAAGCTCTGCAAACAGGCGCGCCAAGTTTTCAAGGTCGAGGCTCGTGCCGACAACGAGCTCTCCTTTACCTGCGAGAAGACCGTGCCGCTGTTATCTGTCTGAACTGATTCCCTGGAGGCACCATGGGCAGGACCGTCCCTACATTCGTACAACTCATTCAGCAGGCGGCGGAACGCTGGAAGAAATTCCGGCGTGCCCTCCGTCGCGAGGACCAGCCGCACTTCGACCGGCTGTTCGTTCGCGTGCGCTGCTACACGCAGGCCGCCACGTACCAGTGCCACGATAACCCGATGGAAGCGATCCTGCTTTCCATCGCGCTCGACCAGGAAAAGCGGCTGAACGCCGTCGAGAAAGTTCTTCAGAACGCCGGGGTGCTCTGTGAAATTGCAAGGATGGATTCTCGACCTTTACCCGAACAAGCAGGGGATGACGCTCTGGCTGATCGACCGGAACCAAGCGCACTACCGTTTGACCGATGACTTCGCCCCGGCGTTCTACGTGTCGGGCAGCGAGGAAAAACTGGCCCGTCTCCGGGACGCCGCTCAAAACCAAACCACCGACCTGCGAACCCGGATGACCGAACGGACCGACCTGTGGCTGAACGCCACGCGGCCCGTGCTCCAGGTGTCGGTTCATTCTCCGGTTGATTTTGTCCCGTGGGGCCGCTGGGTCCACCGGTTCGACTCCCGGCTCCAGCTTTACAACAGCGACCTGATGGTCGCCTCGCTCTACTGCTGGGAAAAACATCTCTTCCCGCTCGCGTATGTCGAGGCGGAGGCCGACGAAGAAGGAAAAATCCTCGCCATCGAGCGCCGCGACAGCGAGTGGACGCTCGACTACGAGATGCCGCCGCTGAAGATCATGCAGATTCGCCTGGCCGGCCTGTCGCGGATCGACCCCGAGCACGGGCGACGCGCCGCTCTCGAGATTGAGATGGATGGGACGTGCTGGGAGCTCGACGAGTCGAGCGAGCCGCCGTCCGTGGGCTTCGCCCGGCTGGTCAAGCGCGCGGACCCGGACGTGATCCTTTCGGAGTGGGGCGACTCGACCATCCTGCCGCTGCTCAGCCAGCAGGCGGAACGTTTGAAGCTCTCACTCAACCTGAACCGCGACTCGGGAGTCACGGTGCATCGGTCAAAACCGCGAAGCTACACCAGCTACGGCCGGATACTCTTCAAGGCGAGCGCGACAACCCTGTTTGGCCGCATCCACGTGGACAAGCAGAACTCGTTCATCAGCGAAAAATGCGACTTCGCGGGGCTGTGGGAACTCGCCAGGGTAACGAAGCTCCCGATTCAATACGCGGCGCGCACCACCACCGGCACCGGAATCTCTTACATGCAGATGGAGCTGGCGCACCGCGACGGCGTGCTGATACCGGAGCAGAAGGCCGAGCCGGAAGATCCAAAGCAGCCGGACGAGCTGCTCCTGGCGGATCGCGGCGGACTCGTCTTCGTGCCCAAGCTGGGTTTCACCGCGAACGTCGCGGAGCTCGACTTCGTGAGCCAGTTCCCCTCCATCATGGCGCGATTCAACATCTCGCCGGAGACGGTCAATTGCCCGTGCTGTCCCGAAGCGCCGCGGATTCCCGAGTTGAGCTACCGCATCTGCCAGAAGAGGCGAGGAATCACCAGCCGCGTGGTCGAGCGCCTGATCGCGAAGCGCACGGCGCTGAAGAAGCTCCAGAAGACTTCTGAGCCAAGCATCGCAGAACGATTCAAGCTACAGCGCGACTCTCTCAAATGGCTCCTGGTCTGTTGCTTCGGCTACACGGGCTACAAGAACGCGCGCTTCGGCAAGATCGAGGCGCACGAGGCCATCAACGCAGTCGCGCGGGAGACGCTCCTGGTGGCAAAAGAACTGGCCGAGAGCCGGGGATTCGAACTGGTGCACGCTCTTGTCGACTCGCTCTACGTCTGGCGGGCGGGCGCGACGCATGAGGACTTCGAGCAGCTCGCCAAAGACATCGAAGAGCTGACCAACCTCCCGCTGGCGATTGAGTCCGTCTACCGGTACGTGGTCTTCCTTCCCTCGAAGCAATACGCCGATGTCCCGGTGCCGAACCGCTTCTTCGCGGTGGGTGAAGACGGCGAGGTCAAAATCCGGGGCCTCGAGTGCCGGCGCCACGACACGCCGCCGCTGCTGAGCCGCATGCAGCACGAGGTGATTCCCATCCTGGCCGAGGCGCACGACCGCGAGTCCTATTTGCAAAAGCTTGAAGTGGCGCGGATGGTCTTGGCGGGTTACGAAGAGCGCCTCGCCTGTGGAGATGTCGAGATCAAGGACCTCGTTGTGAGCAAGCGCATCACCAGGGAGCCTCGTGACTACGAGAAAGCGGGTGTCACCGCCATCGCCGCGCAGCAGCTTTTCGGCAGCGGCGTCAAGCTGCGTCCGGGCCAGACCATCGAATACGTCTACACGGACAGCGAGTCAGCCGTGCCGAATGACCGCGTTCGGGCGTTCGCGCTGTGGGAGGGCTGGCACGGCTACGACCGGAAGAAATACAAGGCGATGCTGCAGGAGGCGTTTCAACCGTTCGAGTTAACGATCGAGGAGCAAGCGCCTGAACCGGAGGTTGTTCTGCGGAAATTTCAGCCGGGGGAAGACTGGGCGAGCACGCCGCTATTCGCTGGTACTGCCCATGATAAATTTTGAGACTGTCAATGAGCCATTTTTTGAAGCGTGAACAACAGGAGATCACGGCCCTGCTGGTCGGTCTTCCCCAACAGACGGCGGAGTTTATTCAGATGCCGCGCATACTCGCCTAAACTTCCCTGAGTGAATGGTCTCAATGCTCGAAGGCGTAGAGACTAATGAGGGGTTACGGGCTCATCACATTCCAACTCACCCTCTGAGGTGCCGCCATTGCGAATGAGCAACAATGCACCTTTGCGAAGCGCTCCAGGATTGCGCAACTCGCGCCACTGCATGTAGGCAAAGCCGACGAGGAGTGCTAGGAGAAACAGATAGGGGGTTATGTTGTAAGGCCAGGAGGGTTCCGGGTAGATGGTGACGAATAGGACAGGTAGCAGAGCCAAGGTCGCGATCCACGGGACCACTCCGTGTCGCCAAACAGTGAATTTGGCGCGTTGCTCGTGGCGCATATAGCGTGTCAACGCCAGGTTCGCCATAACGTAAAGAACGATGACAGCAAGCGTGGCAATTGTCTCAAGGAAGCCGAAGATGTAATCAGGTTTCAACAGCAAGCCGACCAGTAGGATTGCCGCGATGCCAGATAACTGCACGAACGCGATCGCGAACGTGGGAGTCCTGTGCCTGGGATGGATGCGCTCGAAACCAGCAGGGAGTGTACCGGAACGACCCATTGTGTACATCACGCGTGACGCTGAGTTGGTGCAGGCGAGACCGACGCCGACCGCGCTGTTGACGAGAGCGAGGACAACGAACCACCAGCCTGCACCCCACAGAGCATGTCCAAGAACGTAGTACGGGTTGGGATTGGATGCGAAGGCAGCCATATCCCCAGTTCCCCAGCCGATCGAGCTTCCGTATGACGTGAAAATGTAAAAAATACCGATAGCAGTCAGCGAAAGTGTAATCGCCTGGCTGACGAACTTTGCGGGACGCCGGGCTTCCTGGGCGAGCGGTGCCGGGGCCTCGAAGCCGCTGAGCGCGAGAATGGAGAAAACCATCCCAGCCAAGATGCCGCCGAAGTGATGTGGTGACGCAGAGGGATTTAACGGCGCAAAGTATTTGGAACCGGGCCCTGGATGGGTCAAAAAGGTGATTCCAAGCGCTAACATGATTAGCACTTCGAGGCCGCCCAGAAGCGCAGTGACACGAGCCGAGAGCTGGATGCCATGGTGAGTGAGCGACCAGATGAGGGCAGATGTGGCCAATGCAAAGGACCACCACGGGATGTTCACCTGGAATTGCATTCGCAACATGTCCGAGACAAGGTAACCAAGGAATCCTGTGCATCCGGCCGTTCCGAGAACTTCATAGATTAGGTAGCTCCAGGTTGCCATGAAGCCGCTGCGGCTCCCCAGTCCACGAGTAGCGAACGCATAGTAGCCACCACTCGATGGTATGTACCTGGAAAACTGGGACACGGTGTTGCCGATAAAGAAGCAGACGATTGTTGCCAACAGGAACGAAAGTGGCATGACCGGTCCGGCTTTGAGGGCGATGATCGGAAAAGTGAACACCACGTTGGTCGCCGGCGCGATGTGGGTGATACCGTGGAACACCAACTCTGACAGACCGAGCGAATTGCTTCGAAGCCGAGGATCCGCATTGAGGTTGGTAGTTTCAGCGCTCACTTGTCTACATCCTTCCGTAGACGATAATAGGAGAGGTCAAGGCAAGCGCCCAAGTGTAAAAAATCCGTGGTGAAAATCGAGCAACAAACGCGGGGGGAGAAGAAAACGCCCAGGGATAAGAGTGACCTGAAGTGAAAAATTATACGAGTACAACTCGACCTGAGAGCAGATATAGTCGGAACAACTCAGCTAAACAGGTTGGAGACGGTGCAGACAGACTCTAGCTCTACAGATGCCCTATCCACTACTGCTATCTCTACTGCCCTCTTCGAGGGACAGGAAGACAGATACTAGAAATAATACTGAGGGATATCCAGTATTTAGACTCTTACTCAACTCTTTCCAATATCTTCGATCTATTGCATAGACTCCATGTCTTCCATAGATTCCATATTCCATATAGGCTGCATGTTTATACGGTATAGGTATTGTTATAGGCTTGCTCGGGGTACAAGGCTGGATAATCGCCGAAATTATCGAGAATCATGGGCCTTGATGCATATCCAACGCTCAGATTTTACGGTCCAACCGTGCCCCCTGGGTAGGAGTGATCCAAATGGAAAAGTTCCGACGGTCAGACGGTCACCGCGGCTGCTGGTTGGGAAAAAGGCTTCCGCGTTGACCAAGCTACTCTATAAGGGACCTGAATTCTTCGTGACGGTAAACGGAGACAAAGGCGTCACGCAATTTAAGTTCCGCGTTTCTGTTCCGGAGGAAATTCGTCAGACTTACGCTGCTGCATTAGAACCATTTTTCGGCTCCGGAGTCATCAATTGGGAACGAGCACTCTCAGAAGCCTATTGGAACGCGAAGTGGGGGAAAAAAAAGGTACCTCACGTCATTTCAAATATTTTCGGCGTTGTTTACAAAGATGCTCTCCGCCGCTGGTTGGGAGATTCATGGGACATGACAATAGACGAGCGCCGAAAGGACAAGCATCTTCGATTATTCAGCAAAGCAGTACGGCCCAAGCAATTCCTTAAACCCGCCGTGAGAGACTTGCGCAATCGACTAAGGAAATCCGCCAACAAGGGAAATCAAACCCTCGCGAATGAGATCCCAAACTCCCTTTCCCCCGACATTCTTCGATCTGCGCTGAGCAGACTGGGCGGGCTGCAAGCTAGCGAAGCCTTCAGGACGCTCTTTGCACGGGGAATCACCGAGCAGCAAATCGCCGAAGAATACTTAAAATGCGAGATGCCAGAGTTGATTTTCGGTCCAGGGAAGCCCTCGATGGATAAATATAATCGTCTCGGCGAACAACTCCTGAAGGCTCTGTCAAGAATTCGCTGCCTGAGTCTATCCTGCTCTTCATTTAGTTGCTACCAACCACCCCGTAGACCAATCTGCGGAAAACTCCAAAACTGTCTCCTGGATGATCTGTGTGTAGCTCGCCTCGCATACCAGACATTCGGGAGGATATTCATGCCGGCCGATAAACTTGTTTTGCTCTCCGATAATCTGGAGGTCAGAGTTCGAACGACTCGTTAAAGAAAAGGGCCATCCGAAAGGTAAATATTCGCACTTCCTCGACCTGAGGAAGACGGAATTGGCGTTCCCGGTTCGCCTTTTTTACGGCGGATCTTTCAATGGCGCAAATAAACTCGAATTTATTCGAGTGGCCAATCTCGGGCTCAAGCGTGTCCAACATATTGTCACCGCCCTCTGCGGTGATTTGGCCACTGTAAAAATCTGCCGGCTCGACTGGGCCTTAGACGTATTGAACAAAATCGCCTGGGATCTCGGTGTACGTTGTCGGGTATCGGGAGTCCAAAGCTCCAGATTCTACCGCTCACGCGGAATCGTTTCTTTTTATCCGCACTTCACCCGAGACCGCGTCATTTTGATCTATGACCGGCTGAAACGTATGCCGTCAAAAGGCGATCCCTCTGCAAGGGTCTTCAAAGAAAACGATGAGCTAACTAGGCTAGAGGTTCTGTTCCGCGGTAAGGGCGTGCCAATTCGAGAATTCGCAAACATTCCTCGCTATGCCGACATTGATCTTCTGAAGGGTGTCAGTTTTTTAAGCCTTC
>CAVPLA010000049.1:0-14667 GCA_963705855.1 uncultured Acidobacteriota bacterium | reverse complement strand
CAAAGCGCACCCCTTGATCGGTGGACAACGAGCGCGTTTGGACCCATGCGGAAAAGCGGTAGGAAGTAGAAGGCTGGACGGGGGTGTATTGGCACACGTCATTGAAGTTCACGTTGCTGAGGCCGTTGAACGTGAGTCGGAGGGAATGTTCCCCGGAATGTTTTTCTTTTGCATCGAGGGTGATCACTACGCCGTTCACGAATGAGGAGTAGCGCCAGGTGAATCCGCCGCCAACGAAATTCGATTCAAAACCTCCGTCCCACAGCAAAGAGCCCGGCGGCCCTATAGGACGCGAAACGGCCGAGAAAAGGAGAGCCTGATCCCAGACACGTTGGGCATCGGACATCCGCCGTTTGTGAAGGAGGAGTTCGAGCAACGGATAGGAGTCGCTCAACTGAAGCTGCGGCTGAAGAGCGGCCAGATTAGACCAGACGACCAGTGACTGATCGGTTTTTTCCTGTTCAGCGAGGGCAGAAATCACGTTCAAGTAGGCGTCCTTGGAGTGAGGCAACACACGCTCTAGGACGGAGTTGACATCCGGCTCGAAGCGCATGCAAAGAGCGAAAGCTGCCGCTCCGCGCTTTGGGTCGGCTTCTACGGCATGCCTGATCTCCTCGAATGCGGCGTCTAGCTCTCCCCGGCGAAGCAGAAAATTTCCATAGCGCCACGAGACTTCCGGCGAAAGCGTGTACGCGCGCTTGGCTTGAACAAATGCATTTCGGGCGGCGGCGATGTCACCTTCCGATTCATACGCCGTGCCCAGATCCAACCACGCGTCTGCGGAATGCGGATCAAAAGACAGAGAGATTTGATAGTTGCGGATGGCGCGCTGGGCATCGGGATCTTCCAGGTTGTATTGCCAGTAGCGGCCGAGGAGATACCAGTTGCGGGCGTCATCCGGCTCGAGCTGGGTGGCCCGGGCGTAGCCTTCAGGCGTGTTCAGCCCCGCATCATGCACCGCAAGAGCATTGCGAATGCCGGAGTAGGAAAGACCGGCGGCGAGTATTAAAGCAAAAAAAACAAGAAGCCCGCGCGCCGCTGAACTGGAAAGGCGAAGAATCATCCCGCGATACTGTGCATAGACCAACTCTCAGATGCAAGATGAAAGTCTGAAGAAACAGAGGGGAAAAGCAGCCAGCGTTTTTTGCGGCGGAGGCTATTTGCCGATGGAGGCTGAAAGCGTCTCATCGGCGCGGCCACGGCGGCGGACGTCAATCCCCAGGCGCTTGATTTTTTGATTCAGGGTGGAAAGGGGAATCATAAAACGCTCGGCGGCTTCGGTTTGATTCCAGCCGGTACGTTCCAGCATGTCCATAATGATGCGGCGTTCGATTTCGTCCATGATTTGAAAGAGTGAAGGCTGAGGGTGATCGGCGCTGGAACGGGGGCCCGGTTCGCCAGGCAAAGGAGGAAGGAATTCCGAAAGCTGCAGGCGGACTCCGCGGACGATTTCCTTGCTGCGAATGCTTTCGGGAAGCAAATCTACGTCGACGCGTTCTTGCGTGGAGAGCACGACGGCGCGCTCGACGACATTTTCCAGCTCGCGAACGTTGCCGGGCCAATCGTAGTCCATCAAGAGTTTCAGCGCGCCTGCCGTAAACTGGCGCATGGGCTTGGCGTTCTCCAAGCAATAGCGCGAGAGAAAATGGGCGAGCAGCGCGGGCACATCTTCCCGGCGGTCGCGCAGCGGAGGTAATACGAGATGAATTACGTTCAAGCGGTGGTACAAATCCTCGCGAAAGCGGCCCTCGCGGACAAGGGTCAGGAGCTCGACGTTCGAAGCGGCGACGATGCGGACATCCACCTTGAGCTGCTCCGTACCCCCGAGCCGCATGAATTCGCGCTCTTGAATCACGCGAAGCAACTTTGCCTGCGTTTCCGGGCTGATAGTAGCGATTTCGTCGAAGAAAATAGTGCCCTGATCGGCGACTTCGAAGAGGCCTTTTTTGGAAGCGACGGCGCTGGTGAATGCTCCCTTGACGTGGCCGAAGAGTTGCGATTCTAGCAAATCCACGGGAATGGAGCCGGTATTGACGGGAACGAAGGCCTTGTCGGCACGCGTGGAAGCCGAATGGATGGCTTTGGCGATGAGTTCCTTGCCGGTGCCGCTTTCTCCGCTGATCAGCACGGTGGAACGCGAAGGCCCCACCTGGGTGATCAGATCGAAAAGCGTCAGCATCTTTTCGCTCTTGCCGATTATGTTTGGAAAATTGAAGCGTTGCTTTAGCGCGCGTTTTAGATGGACGTTTTCTTCGCGGAGACGGCGTGACTCCACGGCCTGCGCCACTTGCGCCAGGAGTTCGTCGTTGGACCACGGCTTGGTGATGTAATCGAGCGCACCGCCTTTGAATGCAGCGCGCGCCATTTCAATCGAGCCGTAGGCGGTGATCAAAACGACGGAAAGTTGCGGGTCACGCTTGCGAATTTCCCGAAGCAGCTCGAGGCCATTGCGATCGGGCAGACTTACGTCGAGCAACAGCAAATCGAAAGGCTGCTCTCCGAGCTTGGCAAGGCCGGATTCACCGGTCTCCGCGCTGGAAACACCGTAGCCTTCGCTCGTAAGCAAGAGCTCGAGGCCTTCGCGGATTTCTGATTCGTCGTCAACAACCAGGATGGAACCCTTAGACATGAACTGACTTTCTGACCGCGGGGAACTCTACGTGGAATGAGGTGCCTTTGCCGGGAGTCGAGCGGACGTCGATCTTGCCGGAATGTTCCTTGATGATGCCGTAGCTGACGGAGAGGCCCAGTCCGGTGCCGCGGCCGTTGGCTTTGGTGGTGAAGAAGGGATCAAAGATGCGATGAATATGTTCGCGCGGGATGCCCGCACCGGTATCGACGACTTCAATCTCGACGCTGCCATTGTGGGCGACCGTGCGTACTTCCAGGAGGCCGCCGCCGGGCATGGCATCGCGAGCATTCAGGAATAGGTTCAGAAAGACTTGCTGCAGTTTGTTGGCGGAGCCGCGGACGGCGGGAAGAGTTTCGCCCAGATGCTTCACCACTTGAATCTGCGAAGTCTTCAGCGGATGGGATACGAGAGAAAGCGTTTCTTCCACGACGCGATTCACGTCGATGTCCACGGCCTCGCCGGCGCCCGTGCGCGAGAAATTCAAAAGATTATTGACGATTTCGCTGGCGCGAAATGTCTGCTTAACGATTTTTTCGATGATCGACTGCCGCGGATCGCCATCAGGCATTTGCTTTGCGAGCATTTGGATGTAATTGGAAATCACCGCCAGAGGCGTGTTGACTTCGTGCGCGACGCCCGCGGCCAGAAGCCCAAGGGACGTCAGCTTCTCAGTTTGCGACATTTGCTCTTCCATGCGCTCACGCTGGGTGACATCGTCGAATAGCAAGAGGCGGCCGATGCGTTCGGCCGATTTGCTGACGAGCGGTGTGATGGAAACATTCAGAGTAAGGGCTTTGCCCTGATGGTGCAGGCGCTGTTTGTAAATGCCGGTGATTTGCTCCGCGTCGCCCCGTGCAGCAATTTCGGCCGCAAGTTCTTCCGGAAGCAGGGAACGAAGCTGGCGCCCAACGGCTTCCTGGCGGGCCACGCCGAAAAGCTGCTCCATACGCGTGTTCCAGGATTCGACGATGCCTTCCAGATCCACGGCCAGGACGCCGACATTCAGGGATTCCACGATATTTTCGCTGAAGTCTTTGAGGCGCGCGATCTCGAGGGCTTTTTGTTCGAGCGAGGTATAAAGCTGCGCGTTGTCGAGGGCCACGGCAACGTAGCCTGCGATGGTTTCCACCAGCTCGACGTCATCACTGGAAAGATAGTCGCCATCGACGGTCTTGCCGAGCCCCAAAACGGCCACCGTGTGCTCGCGAATGCGGCAAGGCACATAGTAATTGAGGTCGAGCTGTTCGAGCGTGCGGCGAACAGAGTCGGTAACCTCGCGCGCGGCGCGGGGCGACTCAAAAAAGAGCGGCCCCCGCGCAAACTCGGGCCGGGCCGGTCCGAGGAAACTAAGATCGAGTGGCTCCGCGAGACGCACGCCCATCGAGCGTGCCAGGCGGAGATTGCCAGGATTCGAGACGTCCTCGACAAAAATCGCCAAACGGTCGACCAGGAGTGTTTGCGAAACACGGTCCATAACGGAACCGAGCATGGGCTCAAGCCGAACTTCGTTCGTAAGCGTGCGGCCGAACTCGATCAGCGTGCGGCGATAGTCCAGGCGGTCGCGATAGAAGAAACGATCAAGACGGGCCTGAATCCATTCACGGAAGGGTTGGAAGAGAAGTGCCGCAATAACGATAGCGATGACGCCACCGACAGGGCCGTTCGTCTGCGCATGAAAGATTTGGGGAATCAGCGCGACGAAGAAAAAATAAATTGTGGCAATGGCGGCCGTTGCCGCCGTATAGGCGAGGCCGCGCTTGAAGATGATGTCCACATCCATCAAGCGGTAACGAATGATGGCGTACCCGAAGCACAACGGGATGAAGACCAGGCTGATCGTGGAAAATTTCATCCAGGGCCTGGAAGCGGCATCGAAGGCGTACGGCACGATGTACACAACAACAAAAGGAAATGTCCCGATGAAGGTCCCGGCCGTGAGCCATTTCAGTTGCTGCCGCAAAACGCCGGCGGGCTCGCCACGATAATTCCGATAGAAAACAAATCCGGCAGCAAGAAAACACACGCCGAGATAGCTGTAGGCGATTTTATCGAGGAGGACGCGGGAGCCGAGCCAGGGAACAAACCCGAGCGCCCCCAACGCCGTGCTGACGTGAACGAGAAGTATCGCGAGCGGCGGGAGATAGACGAAGCCGAGCTTGGAAAGCGAACGGCCTGTCCCTTCGGTGCGTTCCGGAAAAACCAGCGCGAAATGCAGCAACAAAGCGGGCGTGAGGAGCTGCGCCACGATTTTGAGCCAATAAACTTCGTAGTCGAAGGTGTCCAGCTTGCCGCTGTAATGGAAGGAATAGAAAATAAATGACACGAGACAAAAAATGTAGAAGTGGACTGCGCGAGGCGCGTTCCAGCGGCGCGCAAAAATGAAAAGCCCGATGAAGAGATAGATCAGGCCTACGACGCGCGCATAATTCTCAATCGAAGTTGGTTTCTCGGCAGGAGCCGTGACGAGCGGAGTTTCAAACTCCTCGCTGTTCCGCGCCAGTTTATAGCGTACTTGCGTCCACAATCCCGCGCGCCACAACCTCTTGGTTACCTGAACTTGCCGGGTGACGGGGCTGCCGTTGATGGCCAGGAGATGGTCCCCAACACGCACTCCAGCACGACCCGCAGGGGAGTTTTGAGCCACCTGCTGGGCTTGGACGCCCTGCGTGGTGTCCAGCCAAACGACGCCGTCATCGGGAGTCTCGAATGCGGTTCTCTGGACGAAATTCAGCCAGGCAAAAATCATGGCAGCCAGCGTGGCAAGCGCTAGCACAACGGCCCCAAGGCTGACTCTGAGGTTCTGCTTCATAACAGGCCCAGGCAGGGTGACACCCCACCAGGAAATCTTAGGTGCAAACGAATGTCCAATCTTTGGAAGAGTGTCTTTTCAAAAACAGCTTTATAATTCAATAACTTACAGAACTCGAAGGCTGGAGAGAAATCGATAATCCGCTTTCTGGAAGGTCGCATACAGCTTTCTAAAGCCCATTCTGCGATCAAAACTGGAGACTTAGACCACCCCGAAACGTGCGGAAAGCGGGCATCAGGGTCACACGACCGTCCGGTGAGTTGAGGGTCACGTAACCCTGCGCTAGAAGGTTGTCGCATTCCGCATTGGCTTCCCATCGGCCAGGGCCAAATTTGGGCAGCCGTTGGTGCACTCCGATATGAAGATAAGGCTCCAGGTCATAGAAGGACTCGCCAAAGCTATCCACGCGAGAGAGCGTTGTCCCACTGATCCACTGGTAGCCCGCCGACACCCGGGTGCCGACGCGAGGCACCTTTCCGGTGACTTTGACTCCCGCAGAGTGACGCTCGGCAGTGCGGAACATCTCACGGAGAGGTCCAGCGGCAGCGCTCGAAGGAGTCAAGGCGCCAGCAAAAGCATAAAGCGCGGTAAGTTCAACGTTTTCACTCAGTTTTTCTCGATACACGGCGCGTGTGCCCCAACTACTGGAAGAACCGCCGTCGTAAGAAAATCCATTGGAATACACGTCCTGGAAAAAGTCGCCGGCGGGAAGATTGCTGCCGCGCCCAAACACGGCTACATGGCTATTGTCCTCATGAAACGCTGCAACCTGTAACTTGCCGCGCGAGCCTATTTTGCGCTCCGCTGCAATCTCCTCGTGGAAACCGCTCTCCAGCACGGGACGTCCGTTCCGATACATCAGGACGGGAAACGCGTCCATCTCGTTCAAGGCAGCTGCCAAGCCGTTTACAGCCTCACCTGCAGCTGCCTCAAGTGGCTCCGGGCCCGTTGGCATGGACGCAAAAATCAGGGACGCGTGCCAATCGTCTGAGATCCGGGCGTCGATTTGTATGCGCGGACGCAAGGAAGATGCCGGGTGGCCAAGACCAACCAAAACATATTCTCCGCCGTACTTAAGGATTGCGCGGGTCCCAAAAGCCATGGAACCGCCTTGGTCGATGCGAACGCCGCGGAAGGTCGGACCCACAGATCCGAGCTTCGATTCGCGCAGCACGATCGCGGTGTGCGGGCCGGCGCCGAGAGAGCCGCTGGGGAGCCAGACCGTCGCGATTCCACCAGCGGGGGAATCAGTGTCATAGCTTACAAGACCAGCAAGGAGAAGCCGGCTCGTGGGACCCAGCCGCTGATCGTAGGCAAACGCGGTTGCAGGACTAGCGGGAAGATTAGAGACCGAGCCGGGCCTGCGAGCGCCATCCATAAATTCCAGGCGGCCGCGCGCCGGCTCCAACGGTACAGAATCCGAACTCACGGCGGCTGCGCTCATCGGGTCTTCCGCAACCCATTGAAGAACCGGACGCACGGAGCTCGCGGAGCGAAGCACCCACTTCCAATCATCCGCTTCGCTGGCTGCGGCAGAAGGAGCGCGGCGCAATTGCTCCAGGGAAGCAAACATGGATTCCAGCTGTATGCGGACTATGGTCGTAAGATTGGCGCTGACGCGGACGTGTTTTTCGAGAGTGGGGAGGAAACCTGCAAGCGTTACACGTACCGTATAAAATCCGGGAGCGAGCTTCTCGTCGCGAAAGACTCCCTGTGTGTTGGTCAGGTACCCAATAGCTGCGGCGGAAGCGCCGGATTCCGGGATTATCTGTACACTCGCACCCAGTTGAGGCGTGCCAGCGGTGTCACGAACCACACCCGAGAGCATGCCTTGAACAGACTTCAGCTGTGCCACCGCCGGATTCGCTCCCAGTAATGAGAACGTTGCGGCCAGGACGAGTGCCCCCATGACTCGGACCTGTCCTTTAATCACTGCTAACTACCTCCCTGGAACCGTGTTAGCTGCCGCCTTGGTCGGTTCCTGCGGCCCTCTGACAGTAAAGTCCGCTGTCTTGGAAATAGACTGATTGGAGATGCTGTCCGTGGCATTAATTTCGATCGAGTATTTGCCGGGCGCAAGGGTGGAAAGCGGCAGCCATCTCTCAATGGTGACCTGGTCGCCCGTCTGCTTCATCTCTGCGGACGTTTCCTTGAATTGCATCACCTGCGCGGTGCCTTTCTTCACGGTGTATTGGAAGGTGGCGCTGGATTTGTGAGTCTTGTCGTCCGGTTTGAGGTTATAAACCTGGAGGTAGATTCCCAAACGATCGGCCGTGGTGAAGTCGTTATCGAGGCGTGGCCGCACTTTGGTGGAGCCCAAAACGAATTGTCCCGTGCCAATCTGCTTGGCTGGAACATGCTCAAGCTGATCTGCAAGAATAAGCGTGCTCGCATCTAGCTTTTCGTCCGCAAAACGCGGGACGGCCAGCCTGGTATTCACGACGCCTACATTTCCGCTCTGAACGTCTTTGATGACGATATCCAGGCGATAGAGGCCGGGACGGAGGGGCACGGCTTGCTGATAGATTGACTGCAGCTTGAGCGATTGCTGGAATAGTGAGTCAGGAAAATCCTTGGACACAGGAACTTCGAAAGTTTGAACTACGCGTCCGGTCAACGTGGTGACGCGCATAAAAACGTTCATTGTGGCCGAATGGATGCCATCCTTCGATTGAAAGTTGAGCTGGCCGTTGGACACCTGGATGGTGACAGGCACCAACACGGTGTCATTGGTGACCTTCATAAAATCCGTACGGTAAGAGAACTTGAGTTGATCGCGGACAATTCGCGCGGTCACAATCGCTTCCAGGTCCTTGAACTTGACCTCCGGTGGCTTCTGGATCTTTGCGTAAAGGTCCAAGCGAGTGAATTCATCCATGCTGGCGGGTGTGCCACCCATTGCTGTCGGAAGGTTGGTGCCATCGGAACGCGTGAAGCGATCGGTCTTTGAAGCCAGGCCCATGGATTCCATCAAGCTCAAGCCCGCCCCTGGCACGTGCAGCAGGGCGTCCTTTTCAGAAGGATCCATGGTCATGTGATACTCACCCGAACCGCTAGGATCCACGAACTCAATGATTACGTTCTCGCCGATGCCCTCCAAATAGCGCCAGCGCCATGTTTCCCAGGGATATGTTGTTGTAGATCCGCCGCCCTCTTCCATAGGCCGATCGTAGGTGCCCCCGGACGGGTGGGAATCAACTTCGTCTGCTGGGCCCCACATGATGTACAGGCGTCCGCGGTCGGTCTTCCAACCAGGAATACCGGAGGCATAGTGCTCGTTGGCGTAGGCTATGCGGCGATAGTGCTCTTCTTTAAAATCGTTCTCGGGAAGGTCGGGATTACTGCTGCGTCGTAGCCAGAACTGTTCGATAAACTGTTCGCGCTCTTCATTGGTATCAAGCTGAAGGAAAGCATTCCGTTCTTCCGGGGAGATGATGTAGATCACGTCCTCGTTGAGCCATTGCTTGTACTGGCTGTCGAGTTCCTTGAGCGTCTTGCGTGCCTTATCTTTCTGCACTTTCCGCTGCTCTTTGGTGAGCGTCTGAGGAGGTGCAGGATTCGCAGGATCTTGCGCCTGCGGAACCTGTTGAGCTGGTAACCGTGGAATGAGGACGGCAAACGAAAATGCAGCAGCAATCAGGGCACGAATTACCCGTGGCATTGGCACACCTCAACTTCTAGGACGACTGAATTCTACCCCTGGACAAGCGGCCCGTCAATCGAGGAATCTCCTGCATTTTGTGGCACTTGTCCCCCGACTGCGGTTAGACTCCGGGACCCATCGAAGGGTTGCCTGACAATTTGTGACCTGAACTTTAGGACAGGATTTCGCGGCGAGGACCGGATTTCGGACGACTACACGTAAAATAGTCAGCAAAACCGGAAGCGAAGGCGAATTTCGCAGGGGCTTATTGGACCCGATGGTTGTGTACGTCCGAGCCCACCAAGGTGTCAAAGATCGCCAGGACGTGTCTGCGGTATTCCACCATGCGAGTAAAGATGTCTCGCAGCTCCGGCTCGCGCTCTGCTTCTTTGTGCCATTTAGCGAGAACTAATGCGGGCACTTCGATGTCTCGGCGAAGCCTTTCCGCGGAATGACCGCGGAGGAAGAGGCCATAGAAGAAAGCCGCTTCGCGCTGCGGAAAGTCGAAGTCGTGCACGACTTCCGAGGGAACGATTTGTGGCAAGGTCGCCATAGAGAAAAATGCAGTTTACCGAAAAGAATTCCCGCGTCAAGTAGTACGAGGGTTTTCTTGCCACCACTTGTGCAACTACCTGTCCCAAGGGGGTGAAAGACCCCGCCAGTGCCACTGGCACAACGATTGGTCCATTAGGGGGGGTTGCCAGCGGCTTCTAACCGCCGTAGGATGCTAAGAGGCATGGCCCGGTTACACAATGCGGCGTCGGGAGGGGTCTTCGGGCGGTTTGCCCGATTCGGGCTCCTGCGAGGGTTACGCTCGCTCGAAATCGACCGAGAAGAGTTCCGGCGGCAACTCAAGAAGAAGCATGGGCTTGAGGTGGCGGACTTCCGCCATATGCACCGCGTTCCGGTGGTGCGCCTGGATGCCATCGCCAAATCTCTGATTCAGGATACAGAACGGCTCGCGCTGCTGGAAGGTGCGGGTTTTGGCCTCGGAGGAATGATCACGATCATTCCGGATGCGGGGCTGCTCACCATTCTAACGTTGCGCCTCATCCAGAGACTTTGTCTGCTCTATGGGTTCGAAGAGCGCGGGCAAAGCGAGCGGGTGGAGTTGTGGATGGCCGCCGCCGCCGCTACTGGCGTGGACTATGGCAAAGACCTCGCGGAAAAGCAGATCCTCGAGCGGCTGGCTCCACGCATCGCGGAGCGGCTGGCCGTTAAGCTGGGGCAGGAAACGGCCGAAAAATGGGTTGGCCGCTTGATTCCCTTGGCCAGTTCGGTGATCGGCGGCGCACTGAACTATGCATTTGTACGAGCCTGGGGCGGACGCGTGCAGCGCAACCTGCGGATGCGCCATGTTGCCGGCCGGCCCACTGTCGTGTCTCCTTCTTCATCGCCTGCGTCATATACTACCGCTGCACGCGCCGTACTCGTTTAGACTTCGCGTTCGTTTTGGCAGAGACGGAAATTTTTCTTCCATGCGAGGCCAATCCAAGCCTTCGACTCTTTGTTGCGGAAACCAACGCCGCGCGCGCGAGACTCCCAAGAATCTTCGGTATTCGCGGTTGTCATTGTTTCTAGCGGTACTCTGCCTCTTGGCAGTTTTATTTACACCTCTCATCGCTTTTGGCCAGGATACGGAAGAAATCAAGGGCACGCCCGCCGAGCCTGCGGACGCGCAACAGATCCGCGACCAAGTTGCGGCCGTGCGGAAACTGCAGGCCACGCTGCCTGATCGCGGCGCAACGCTTTATTTCCTTGCCGCAGCCAAAGAACACCTAAGGGAGAGCCGCGAGGCGCTGGCGCTCTTGAAAGAATGCCTCGCGTTGCAGGAAGGATTCGATCCTTCCGGCGATCCTTCTTTCCTGGAGTTTAAAGAAACGAAGGAATTGACTACGCAAATCGAAAATGTGCACCGGGATTTTCCGGTCGTGGCGCAAGCGCGTGAAGCAGTTCGGACCACGGAGAAAGACCTGGTTCCGGAAGGCCTGGCCTACGATGCACAGCGGAATGTTTTTTACCTGAGCAGCCTCAATCGCCGGAAAATTGTGGAAATTGGCCGAGACGGCAGGAGTTCCGATTTCATCCCAGCGGACCGCTACGGCCTCTTGCCGGTACTTGGCATCCGAACCAGTCCCAGCGACAGCACGGTGTGGGCCGATTCCTTCACGGACAGCGGGCGAACGGAGCTCCTGCATTTTGATGCCACCGGAAAACTGCTGGGACGCTTCAAGCCGGAGGGTTCAGCGAAACACGGCTTCAATGATCTAGTCATCCGCAAGAACGGCGAGGTGATTACAACGGATAGCTTGGCTAACGCGGTGCTGCGGTTCGATCCCGCCGCTCGTACTTTCGCGGCTCTCACGGTTCACCGCCCGCTCTTTTATCCAAACGGCATTGCCCTAAGCGAGGATGATCACTCTTTGTACGTAGCGGATAGCTTGGGTGTGGTGAGAGTGGACCTCGCAAACGGGGAAAGCCGCGACGTTGATCCGGGGCCGCGAAGCACGCTCGCAGGAATCGACGGCCTCTATTGGCACGACGGCAGTCTGATTGGCATTCAGAACGGCATCGGGTCACCTCGCGTCGCGGCATTTCGTCTTTCGAGCGATGGCCTTCGCGTGACACGCACAACCGTCCTCGAGAATCGCAGCAATTTCTGTGTCTTGCCCACGACAGGGGCGATTCGGGGGTCCGACTTTTTCTTTATTGCGAACAGCCAGATCGACAACATGAACAACGATAAAGTGATGGACGTCACACGACTGGAAGTGATCCGCATTGGCGTTCTGCGTCTGCCTTGACATGGTGGCGGGGAGCACGCGCCAAGAACAGAGAGTGGAAATTGGGGCGATAGCGCCGTACAGTACTAGCCAGCTTTTGCAGCACGTAATTTGACGCTGGGATGCTCATCCGTTTCGCTAGGGGGCCAGACGTGCGAGGAACACAAATAGTCTTTGCCGGAATCACTCTCGTTCTGTTGGCGCTTGGACTGGCGCTGATTCCGCAACAGGCTTCGCCGGGCTCCGTGGGAAATTCGACGCAAGACATAAACCCCGAGCCGGTTCCCGCGTTTCACAACACAGTGCCAGCGGGACCCTTGCCGGCCACTTTGAGTCCTTCGCTCTTCACCGACCCGGTTGCTCAGAATGCGTACAACATTGCTGCCCGCATCAAGAAAATTCTGTACCAAGAGCCATGCTATTGCCACTGCGACCGCAGCCTGGGCCACGGCAGCCTGCTCGATTGTTATGCGGGCAAACACGCCGCAGTCTGCGGAATTTGCGAACGCGAAGATTTCTATGCCTATGAACAATCCCGAAAAGGCAAAAACGGCGCACAGATTCGCGAAGGAATTGAGCGTGGCGATTGGCAAGGCGTCGACGTAACGAAGTACGAATCGGCCTTGCCGGCCCCCGCGAAGTGATTCTTTCTGCCAGTTAGGTGTTTGGTTTTGTCTTACGGCCCCGCTGCCCGGTTAAGCTGACCAAAGCAGCTTCCTACAATCTTGAAACCCCCGCACGTGACTTTCCGTCTGTCTTCTTGGCGGCGTGCGGGCAGGGGTGGTGCTGGAACGCTGTAAACCCTATAGCGTTGGCATTGCAAGCAAAAAATCGGGGGAAGGCATGCGGAATCGCAAGTATCCGGTTGGGATTATTGTGGTGGTAGTGCTTGTTGCCGCGATCTTGATGGCGGGCGCTGGACTGCGGGCATCGGGGAAGCCTGCCGGCGACGCGAGCTACTGGGGGTTCGACACGGCAAATCTCGACAAAACGTGCAAACCCTGCGACGACTTCTACCAGTTCGCCATGGGCGGCTGGATGAAGGCCAATCCGATTCCGCCGGAGTATCCGACTTGGGGCTCGTTCTCGCAGCTCTTGGATAAGAATCAACAGAATCTGCGGCAAATTCTGGAAGCGGCGGAGAAGCAGCCTGCCGCGGCAGGGTCGAACGAACAAAAAATCGGTGATTTCTATGCAAGCTGCATGGACACGACAGCCATCAACGCGGCAGGAACAAAACCGATTGACCAGGAACTCAGAAACATCGCGCAGATGAAAAACGAAGCTGACTTGCAGGCGGAAGCCGCACATCTGCACCAAGAAGGTGTGGGTGTGTTGTTCGGATTTAGAGCGACTCAGGACGCCAAGGACAGCTCCCAAGTCGTCGGTGCCGCGTGGCAAGGCGGACTGGGACTGCCGGAGCGCGAATACTACCTGAAGCAGGACGACAAATCGAAGCAAGTGCGCGATGCCTACGTGAAGCACGTAGCGAAAATGTTTGAGCTGCTGGGCGACTCCGCGGATACGGCGGCGACGGAAGCAACCACGGTTCTCGGGATCGAAAACTCTCTCGCCACTGCTTCCATGAAAAACACCGACCTGCGCGATCCCAACAAGACCTATCACCGGCTGAAGATGGCGGATTTGCAGGCTATGACACCGGATTTCAGCTGGGAAAGCTACTTCAAGGCGCTGGGTCACCCGGAATTGAAGGAAATAAATGTTGGCCAGCCGGATTTTTTTAAAGCGCTTGACGCGCAGCTCACCGCAACCTCGCTCACGGACTGGAAGATCTACTATCGGTGGCATCTCCTGAACTCAGCGGCTCCAGCACTTCCGGAGAAATTCGTCGACGAGCAATTTGAATTTCGCGGCAAGACACTAACCGGAGCGAAAGAGATTCAGCCACGCTGGAAGCGCTGCACCCAGGCGACGGACCGAGCGCTAGGTGAAGCGCTTGGCCAGGTCTACGTGCAAAAGTATTTTCCGCCGGAAGCCAAGGTCCACGCTCTTGTGATGGTGCACAACCTGATCGCGGCGCTGCACGACGATCTGCAGACGCTGTCATGGATGAGCCCGGAAACGCGCGCGGAAGCCACGGCAAAGCTCGAAGCGTTCGCCGTCAAGATCGGATACACCGATAAATGGCGCGACTATAGTGAATTAGAAATAAATCGTGTCTCGTTCATCGAGAATCAAAGGCGCGCGGCGGCGTTCGATTTTCAGCGGCGGCTCGCGAAAATCGGCAAGCCCGTGGACCGCACGGAATGGGGTATGACGCCGCCCACGGTAAATGCTTACAATAACAGCGCAATGAACGAAATTGTTTTCCCTGCGGGAATCTTGCAGCCTCCGTTCTACGATCCAAAAGCGGACGACGCCGTGAACTACGGTGGCATGGGCGCGGTCATCGGCCACGAGATTACCCACGGTTTCGACGACCAGGGGAGCCAGTTTGACGGCCATGGCAATTTGAAGAACTGGTGGACCCCTGACGACTTGAAGAATTTCAAGGAACGTGCGGCGTGCGTCCAAACGCAGTTCGACAACTACGTGGTGGACGGCGACCTGCACGAAAATGGCAAACTGGTTCTCGGCGAGAGTATCGCGGACCTCGGAGGCATCACCATCTCCTATGCCGCCTACGAGAAATCGCTGGAAGGCAAACCCCGTCCGCCGGACAAGGATGGCTTCACTCCCGAGCAGCGCTTTTTTCTCGGCTGGGTGCAGGTATGGGGTGCGAACGATCGGCCGGAGTATGAGCGTTTGATGGCCAATACCAATCCACACCCGCTGCCGC
>CAVPLA010000048.1:0-84736 GCA_963705855.1 uncultured Acidobacteriota bacterium | reverse complement strand
CCGACATGACGGAAAATTGGCATGGATTCGCGCGGACCTCCGGGTACCAAGTGAGAGCCGAAACAGGATTTGCCTTGTCTTCGCTTAGCCGAGTGGTAGAATCACACACAGTCCGAGCCGCGCGGCCGTTTCGGGTAACCGGGACGATGGGGGTGCCGTGAAACGCGATAGGCATGGCTTTCGCGTATTTATATTTGCCGTTGTAGTTCTGTTACTTGCCGGCCTTGTTGTGTCCCGCGCGGCAATTCTTGCTGCGCAACAGCCCCAATCCCAGGCGCAATCTCCCGCCGAAGACACCAAGCAAAATCAAAACAAGGCCAAGGATGACGTGAAGAAAAACACGCCCGGGCAAGTGCTAAAGCCCGGACGAACGTTGAAAATGGATGTGGACCTCGCCCTGGTCAACGTCACCGTCACCGATCCCTACAATCGATTGGTTACCGGGCTGGAAATGGAAAACTTTCGCGTCTTTGAGGACAACACCGAGCAGGAAGTGGTGACGTTCTCTGCAGAAGACGTACCCATCTCGATCGGCGTGGTTTTTGATTTCAGCGGCAGCATGTCCAACAAAGTCGGTAAGGCGCGTGAAGCCGCCGTACAATTCTTTAAGACCGCCAACCCCTCGGATGAATTTTTTTTGGTGAGCTTCAACGAGCGAGCGGAACTGACGAGTGCCTTTACAAATAGCGTCGAAGACCTGCAAAGCAGCCTGATGCTGACCTCGGCAAAGGGGCGAACAGCTCTACTCGATGCCATCTACCTGGGCTTGAGCCAGATGAGAGGTGCACACAACGGTAAACGCGCCTTGCTCATTTTGTCGGATGGAGGAGATAATCATAGTCGTTACAATGAAAGCGATATCAAGCGGTTGGTGAAGGAAGCGGACACCCAGCTCTATGCAATCGGCATCTTTGACGCGCTTGGATATCGTAACCGCACGCCGGAAGAACTGAACGGTCCGTCGTTGCTTTCGGAAATTACAGAGATGACGGGGGGCCGGGTATTTTCCGTTGAGAAGTTAGAAGACCTTCCGGATATCGCCTCAAAAATTGGCATGGAGCTGCGAAATCAATATGTCCTGGGATATCGGCCGAGCAATAAAGCGCACGACGCACGCTGGCGAAAAATCAAGATCAGGCTGCGAGCTCCGAAGGGACTCCCGCCGCTCAATGTATTCGCGAAGTCGGGATATTACGCGCCCAGCCACTGAGTTTGCGTTCTTGAATATTTCGCCCTTCTCTCGCCTGCTGCTGGTTTTCTGCGTGATGGCTTTCTTTGTCTCGCCGTGTCTTGCGCAGATTCCCGTTCCAAACCCGCAGCCCCTTCCTCCGGGGCAAGATCCCAACGCCGGAAAACAGGGTTCGATCATCAAGGTCGATGTCGGCCTGGTCGTGTTGCACACTAGCGTGCTGGATGATCGCGGCAAGTTTGCCGACGGTCTGACGGTCGATAACTTCCGAGTATTCGAAGATAAAGCGGAACAGAAACTCGCTACCTTTAAGCGCGAAGATGTTCCTGTCAGCATGGGACTGGTGATCGACAATAGTGGAAGCATGCGCGACAAGCGGCCCCGCGTGAACGAGGCGGCCCTCACGCTCGTTGAGTCCAGCAACAAGCAGGACGAAGCCTTCGTCGTTAACTTCAACGACGATTTTTATCTTGACCTCGATAAGGACTTCACCAACAGCATTCCGGAATTGAAAGAAGCGCTCGAGCGCATCGATTCGCGTGGCAGCACGGCGCTGTTTGACGCCATCATCGGCTCGCTCGATCATCTTAAAAAAGCGGGCAAGGACAAGCGCGTGCTCCTCGTGGTCACCGACGGCGAAGACAACGCTAGCCATAATTCACTCGAAAAAACGCTTCGCGAAATCCAGAAGACCGACACGGTGATTTACACCATCGGCCTGCTCGGCGACGAAAAAAGAAAAGACAAGAATCACGCCATGAAGGCGCTGAAGCAGATCGCCGAGGCCTCAGGAGGCCTAGCGTTCTTTCCGGAGAGCGTCGACGACGTGCACACCATCTGCGAGCAAGTTGCTCACGATATCCGCAACCAGTACACGCTGGCTTACTATCCCTCGAACACAAGAAAAGACGGCACTTTTCGCTCGGTGAGCGTGCAGGTGATTCCGCCGCGTGGGCGCGGCAAGCTTGTCGCCCGCACGCGCAACGGCTATTACGCGCCGGGCAGGCCTTCGTCCGCATCGGGGAATTAAATCATCCCTTTGAAAACTTGTCCGTCGCGGTGGTAATGATTCTGCACGTGCAGCGGCATCCGAATGTGCTGTCCGGCCTGTCTAGGGGACTGCGGTGCGCGGTTTGGTGGAATTGGGCTTGGCGCTCGCTGAGACTCCTGGTCCCTTGATGTAGCGGCTGGCAAATGTCAGGAATGTGGGCCAATTGGGGGCGGGAGTGTGGCCGCCGCTGTGCTGCCGGTAAGCAAGGTCGCCGTCGATGAGCGGAGTTTCTATTGGCGGAAATTCCACCGTGCCCAAATCTTTCTTTCCAAGAAGCAAATATACCGGTCCTGCGGCGACCGTGGCCATAAACATTCCGCGGCCATCCACCCAGCCGTCGCCTTGCGTTGCGCCCGCGCCGATAAACACAGGACGCGGCGCGGCGAGCGCAATCAGTTCATGCGAATCGATAGGCAAATCGTTCGGCGTCAGCGGACCGGCATATTTCAAGAAATTTCCTGCCATCCAGTGATATTCGCCGGTGCCTGCAACGTTGCCGATTTGTTCGCCGAAATCCCTGCGCCAGAGAGCGGCACCGCCTGCGCCGGAAGAACTCACATAGGCAATCGCATAGCGCGAATCGTAGGCCATGGTCACCAGCGCCGCTTTGCCGTAACGTGAGTGGCCCTCGATCCCGATTTGGCGGGCGTCCACGGATTTGTCCGTCTCGAAATAGTCCATCGCACGGCTCGCACCCCAAGCCCATGCGCGGAGCGCGCCCCAATCGTCCAATTTACGCGGCTGTCCTTTGTTCATCAGGCCGATGATTCCTTCTGTTAGTCCGTCTCCTTTGTCGGGTTGCACGCTGGTGGGAATCAGCACGGCATAGCCCCAGCCTTTCGCCAAAACTTGCTGCTGCCATGTCGGACCTTTATTGGCTGCAGCGGTCATCTCTGGAAAGCGCTTCGCGATTGCGGCCATAAACTCGGGGCTAAAGCTGAGTTCCATCATCACGGGCACAGGGCCTAGCGCATTGGGGGGTGTGGTCAAAGTGAGTTGAATATCCACGCTGATCGCCGGATATGCGGAATTGTCGACATGCCCAACCAGTTTCTTCGTGACGACCGGCACATCTCCATTCAGTTCCCGGAGCGTGCTCGTCACTTCCCAAGTGACTTTCGGCGTTACCTTCGGCGTTCGGCCATAAACTTCGCGGTCAAATTCCTCGACAATTTCCGGCCTGCGCGCATCCCACCATACTTTTGCCGTTGTCACCTTTTTGCCGTTGTTCAAAGTCAGCGGGTCGGGCAACTTGGGATCCGGCTTGGCCTTCTCCTCGTCGTAATTCGCGGCGTTGGTCGATTTCGGGTCGCCATCTGCGCCGCGGCGCAGGGAAGTGATGTGTAGCGAATCCATGATTCGCTGATGATCTTGCTCCGCGGTCAGATGTGCGGGGGGAGTTGCTGCATTCGGTTTCTGATGCGCCGCGCCAGCGCCGCTCTTCACGGGCTGCAGCAAAAATGCCAACACGATTACGCCGCCAAGCCAATGCATTGACACACGTTTAGGCACGATTGCGTCCCCGAGTCTAGTTATGGATTTGCAAAACGCAGCGATGTTAGCGCAGGGAATTTTGGATTGAAAGCCAATAGCGAAACGGAAAGTTCAGGCGGTCGCTGCCCGAGTCTTGGGGCGGACTTCGGATCCGCCTCGGAAATTCCAGCGCTTGTGATTTACATTCACCGATGCCACTTCATCGGCCGCAAACGGAATTTCCTTGAACCCGCGGACCTCGATAATGCAGCCCTCGCTGGTGACGACCTGATCGTACGATCTGCCGTCTCGGAGCTCCACAGAAACGACTTGATAACCTATTCCGGTCTCTCCGGCGTGCTTGAGGTGGTCGACAAGCCCACTAGGTATTGGAACTAAGCGTTTCATAACACTCCTTAGGGTTGGGGAAGGGCGGACAGCCACATCCTACCTCTTGGGCGGCCCGCTGTCCAATCCCCCTTGATGAAATGAAGGCGAAATGGCCCGCGTGGCCAATCGCTTGGGCTGTGCAACTTCTTTTGTATGTTAGAGATGGGATTCCAGTCGGGGGTCCACTTTTTTCCACAGGACTCGCGTGAGAAGGTCCCTTTTGGACCGGGCAAGCCTGGCGCGAAATAACTTGTCCGGTTTCATCGGAAACCTAGCAAAACGCTCTCTTACCTAAGGAATCGTGGCTGCTTAGCGACTTTTTAGAAACCATTGGGTTTGGGTCCGGCAACCGGGGAGTTGCCTAGGGGTGTCCACTTGGAAGCTTCTGGGCGTTTCCGTCGGCGGAAGCGGCTAGCTCGCCTGACCGCTTGGAGATAACTACAACCTGGAGGATGACATGAAACGACTCATCGGCATTTTGGTGAGTGCGACGGCGCTACTGGTGTCGGCACCGGTGATCCGTGCTCAGGATCAACTCGTTCCGGCCGGTACGCTGCTGCAATGTACTTTAGACGAGCCGAATTTTTCTTCGGCCACAGCTGCAGTAGGTGACCCGGTGTTATGCCACCTGAGAACCATGCAGGAGTTCGGCAAGCCGATGTTTCCAAGAGGCAGCATGTTGGGCGGACACCTGGAAGCAGAGAAGGACCCGGGACATTTCGTCGGAAAGGGCTACCTGAAGATTACGTTTGACAGGGTGGTTCTGCCGAACGGAGACCTGCCCTTGCCGGCAAAGGTGATCCTGGCTCGCGGGTACAAGGTAGACAAACAAGGCGCCATTGACGGGAACGGACACGCGACGCGTGATGTGGTCGAGTGGATGCTTCCGCCATTGTGGCCGTGGAAGGTGATTAGTTTGCCGTTCCGCGGGCCGAGACCGACGTTGAAGGGCGAAGAACCGCTGGAACTGCGGTTGATGGACGACATCGTCCTGCCCCAAAGCCTGATGCATCCAGACCGCCCGCCGTACGCGTCTTCCTCACGGCCAGCCTCTTACAACGCAAAGCCACAGACAAATTCGATGCGGTTGGCGGTGGCGAAGAGCGTGAGTACCACAAGTGCGACGACGGCGGCTGAACCTACGGCCTCGAGCATAACCTCGGAAAACGTGCAGGTCATTATGCCGCAACCCGGCGAACGGCAGACGATTGAAAGACTTACGATCCTGGTGCTGAAGTCCAGCGAGAGTTATGAAGTGACCAAGTACCAGAGAGACGGCGACTTGTTGATGTTCCAGGACACGCAAGGCCGGAAGGGCGGAGTCGACGTCAATGAAGTGGATTGGCGAAAGACCTCCGAGATGACGGGCGCTGCCCGGTCTGGTGACCAGACGGTGCTCTCTCGACAGACGAATTAGTTGAGTAACGCTGCGAGAGCATAGAGAATTCGGCCCAACTGTCGTCATTGGCGACGGTTCGTTGGGGGTGTGTTGAGCAGCTATCGAATTTTGATGAGAGCGACCACAGTAGGGCGCACTCAACGAGAGTCCCTGTCTAAAGAACTCACTAGGACAAGGAAAGATTGCCCGGCAACCTGCCAGTTTAGTTGACTCCGCTTCCCGAACTATTGCGGTTTCGGAAGCTGCAAGATCATCCCGCTGCCTTGTCCTGCCTCGACCGTCGGTAGCTGGCCGTTCCATTTATCGATCAGCGCGCGGTTGTTTTCGATGCGTCGCAATTCCAGGAGTTGCGGCGTTAACGAATTCTGCCGGATGCGGTTGGCATCCGCTTCACCTTGCGCGCGTGTCACAAGAGATTTGGCGTCGCCTTCCGCCTCTGCAATTTTCTTTGCGGCTTCGGCCTGCGTTGTCGCCAGTTCGTTTCTAGCTTGCTCGGACTTTTGAATTGCCTGCGCCTTTGCCGTGATCGCGGCCGCAATCACCGAAGGCACGCGCGGCGCACCGATGAAGCCGAACTGCTGCACGCTCACACCGACAGGCGCCATTTTTTGCTCGATCTGCGACTGCACCTTCCTTAGAAACTCCGCTTTTTTCTCTCCATAGATGTCTTCCACCGCGTAGGTGGAGGCCACCTCGTTCAGCGAATTGCGCACCACGTCGCGTAGGATGCCATGCGTGAAAGTATCCATGTCCGAAACGCGGTACTTCACGTAGAAATCCGGCACCTTCGAGGGCTCGATCGCGTAAGACAGCGAAACGTCCACGTAAATTTCCATGCCTTCCTTCGAATTGAAGCCCATCTCTTCGTTGATGGGATGGCCTTCATTCACATCTTTTGTCCATTTTACGGTTTGCACGTAGGTAGGGAACTCAATGATCTCCGTGCTCAGCGGGGAATACACCACCCAACCGGTGCGCACAGGTATTTCGGAGGCTCCGCGCTGGTTTCCCGCCAAATTGATCTGTACACCCACGTGTCCCGGTTCTATCCGCGTCACGCGAATTAGAAACAGGCCCATCACCAACAAGACGAGCAGCACTCCAATGCCAATGATGCCTAGCTTCAAAAACGGAGCGGCCCTCTTCATCTCGAACTCGGCGTCGCCCCGCCCGCCCCCTCTGAACATATCCATCCCGTTGCTCCCTCCGCGAGAGACCACTTTCACTCTGCGCTGTTAGTTTGCCATCTGCTGCGTTAGGAAGTCATGATGCGCTAACTTGCAGAAAATAGACAGTTTTGAACTGTTCGAGCTCCGCGGCTCAGCCCCGCCGATACGACGAATGCTACTTCGCCGTCTAACCTTCCTTCAAGTGATCTCGTTCAGGAAGCTTTTTCCGTGGGGTATTTCTCCACCGAAGTTTTGCGCGACAGTCTGGCCCAGGTCTGCCAGCGTTTGCCGGACTCCCAGATTCACGTCCGCGCCACTCCTCGGCGAATACGCCAGGATTGGTACGTACTCCCGCGAATGGTCTGTTGTTGGCCAGCGCGGATCGGGGTCGCAACCATGATCCGCCGTAATCATGAGCAGATCCGAAGCGTTCAGCAGCTTCATAAACGGCCCCAGCATTCGGTCGAACTCTTCGAGCGATTCGGCGAAGCCTTGCACATCTTTGCGATGACCGTAGAGCATGTCGAAATCTACGAGGTTGCAGAAAATTAATCCGCTCTTTCTCTCATTCAAAGCTTCGGTAAGTTTCAACATCCCATCCGCATTGCCTGTCGTCGTGACGTACTTCTCTACGCCGCGTCCATTGTAGATGTCGTGAATCTTTCCGATTCCAAACACCGGCACGCCACGCTCGGCAAGCACGTCCAGCAACATCGGCTTCGGCGGATCCACCGCATAGTCGTGCCGGCGCGTTGTTCGCGCAAAATGTCCCGAAGTTCCCGCGAATGGACGGGCAATCACGCGCCCAACGCGGTTCGGCCCATCGAGCAATTTCCGCGCAATTTCGCACATGCGATAAAGCCCTGAAATCGGGATCACGTCTTCATGCGCGGCAATCTGAAAAACGCTGTCGCCTGAGGTGTAGACAATCGGCTTGCCCGTACGCACATGCTCTTCGCCGAGTTCCTTGATGATCTCGGTGCCCGAAGCGGGCTTGTTCCCAAGTGTTCCACGCCCAATCTGTTTTTCAAATTCCGCGATGAAGTCTTGCGGGAAACCGTGAGGATACGTGGGGAAGGCCTGGTCCAGCCAAACACCAGCCATTTCCCAATGTCCTGTAGTCGTATCTTTTCCTGGCGAGTGTGTTGCGCCTTTCCCATACGCGCCAATCGGCGATGCTTCGGGAGGAAGATGCGCAAGCGGCGCAATATTGGCAAGGCCGAGTCGCATCAGATTCGGCAGCTTCAGCGGTCGCGATTCAGCAATGTGTCCCAAGGTTGTTCTGCCCACGTCACCATAATCCGCAGCGTCGGGCAATTCACCTATGCCCACGCTATCCAGCACAATCCAGATGACCCGTTCAAAATTCGCCATTGCTAGACCTCGTGCAACCGCTTCATTCCAATTTCTTGCCTTTCGCCGCACTCTAGCACAAACGCAAGACATCCCCGCAGCCCTCGGCGCGAAGCCCCGGTCACGTTGACCATATCAAGCGGGGCCAGTATTCTTGAGAACTGACGGTTTATTTCTCAATTGCCGAACTTTTTTCCCAATTCCTGCGTAGTACAGAGTGAAGAGGTGTGTGATGGCTCAAGACGGCACTCCCCGGCGCCCTTCTCTGGTTTTCCCGATCCTGCTAATCACGGTCGGTGCGATTATCCTCTACAGCAACTGGCGGCCTTCGTTTGATCCCTGGCCAATCCTCTGGACGTATTGGCCGCTCATTCTCATTTTCATCGGCGCAGGAAAAATTTGGGATAGCTGGCAACGTCGCCAGCATCCTGACGCGCCTTCCAGCGGTGGCTCGCTCGGCGCGACCTTGGGCGCATGCCTCTTCGTTCTTGTCTTGGTCGCTCTCTTGTGGCACGGGAAAAGATTCAATCACTGGCGCGGCGGCACGGTCTATGCCATGCAACATCAATCGCACACGGTCGACCGCCTAAATGCCAAAACCGTCCGCGCTACGCTGGAAATGGGCGCAGGTGAACTTAACTTGAGCGGCGGCTCCAGCCATCTACTCGAATCTGATTTTGATTATCGCTCTTCCTCCGGCACACCAAGGGTTGATTATTCCGTCTCGGGAACCGTCGGCGACCTGCGCATTTCTCAAGACGATTCTGCCAGCCACATCCGCACGACTACCGACAATCACTGGACTCTGCACTTCGCCAACGACATTCCGCTGGAAATCAAGATCGACATGGGCGCCGGCCGCGGCAATCTGCGCCTGCGCGACATTGACGTGACCCGCCTCAATCTGGACATGGGCGCTGGACAAGTTGACGTTGACCTGACGGGCGACCGCAAGTCCGATCTCACTGCGGATATTGAGGGCGGCGTTGGGGAAGCCAACATCCGCTTGCCGAAAAACGTAGGCGTCATCGTCAACGCCAGCGGCGGCATCGGCACCATCAGCGCGCACGGCCTGAAGCACGATGGCGACGAGTACACCAACGAGCTCTACGGCAAGTCGCCCGTAACCATTCACCTCAAGGTCGAAGGCGGCGTTGGCACCATCACCCTCACCGAAGAGCCGTAGTTCCAGCAAAGGCCCTTGCAGAGACCACTGCACGGTTCTCGACAAAAGCCGGGCAAACACCGTGTTTGCTCCCCTATCCCCATGGTCGTATAATTAAAAGTTTAGGCAGCACGCTCGGAGCGCGCTGTCTGATCTTCCCCTTGGCCACTAAAGAACTCACACCCGTGCTCAGCGAACAAGAGGCTATCCGCGTCCGCGGCGCTCGTGTTCACAATCTTCGCGACATCACCGTCGAGATTCCGCACAACACCATCACGGTAGTTACCGGAGTCAGCGGCTCCGGCAAATCTTCGCTCGCCTTTGATACCGTTTACGCCGAAGGCCAGCGTCGATACGTCGAATCCCTCTCTTCCTATGCCCGCCAGTTCCTGGAGCGTATGGAGAAGCCGGACGTCGACGAAATCTCAGGGATCGCTCCTGCTGTCGCCATTCGCCAGAAAAACTCCACACGCAATCCGCGCTCCACCGTAGCGACATCGACGGAAATCTACGACTATCTCCGACTCCTCTTCGCGCGTTCTGGACAAACCTTTTGCGTAAAGTGCGGCGCGGAAGTTCGCCGCGATAGCCCCGAGGAGATTGCCTCGCGCGTTTTGTCTTTCGCCCCGGGCCGGCGCTTCTACGTCATGTATCCGCTTCGGATCGCTCTGCCGCAAGCGGCCACCGGTGGAGCGCGCTGCATCCCCAAGAAAAAATCTCCCGCGCCTCCGCAAGAATCGCTCAAACAAGCCCTCGGCGACATGCAAAAGCGCGGCTTCAATCGTCTCTATCAGGACGGCCGCGTCCACGAGTTTTCCTCTCCCGAAACTCTTCTCGACGTTGATTTCTCGAAGCCCGTGTACGTTCTCGTTGATCGCTTGTCCGTGAATCCCGAATCGCGCTCGCGACTCACGGACTCCATCGAAATTTGCTATCGCGAAGGCGGCGGCGAAGCCATTCTAGAATTCATTGCCGATTCCGCGGGCAATTGCACCGAGCGCCTCACTTTCAACGAGCGGTTCGAATGCAAACACGACGGCACTTTGTATCAGGAACCGGAGCCGCGTCTTTTTTCCTTCAACAATCCGTACGGAGCATGCCCGCGCTGCCAGGGCTTCGGGAACACCATCGATTTCGATCTAAATCTCGTCGTTCCCGATTCGAGCAAGTCGCTGGATGAAGGCGCTATCGAGCCTTGGACCAAACCGCGTTTCCGCGCTCTGCTCCAGGATGTAAAGAAATGGGCCCGCGGCCGCGGCATTCCGCTGAACGTTCCCTGGCGCCAACTTACCGCCGAACAGCGCAGGCTGGTGCTAGAAGGTGACCCCGAAAACAATTTCGAAGGCGTAAAAGGTTTTTTCAACTGGCTCGAACGGAAAAAATATAAACTGCATGTCCGAGTTTTCCTGAGCCGTTACCGCGGCTACGCGACCTGCCCGGAGTGCTGTGGCACGCGCCTCCGTCCGGAAGCTCGCGCCGTTCGTGTCGCAGGCCGCTCGATCACCGAAATCACCAAGCTCACCGTAAAAGAAGCGCGCATCTTCTTCTCCACGCTGGTTCTTTCCGAATTGCAAGCAAAAGTCGCAGAAAAAATCCTTGAGGAAATTCGCAGCCGCCTGCAATTTCTGGATGAGGTTGGCCTCGATTACCTCACGCTCGATCGCCTTACCTCCACTCTCTCCGGTGGCGAGTCACAGCGCATCCAGCTCGCCACGTCGCTTGGCTCGCATCTCGTCGGCGCGCTCTACGTTCTCGATGAGCCCTCCATCGGCCTTCACCCGCGCGACACCCAGCGACTCATCGACATTCTTAAATCCCTCCGAGATCTCGGCAACACGGTTCTCGTCGTCGAACACGACCCCGACACCATTCGCGCCGCCGATTATGTCATCGATCTTGGCCCGGGCGCCGGAGAACTCGGCGGCAAACTCCTCTTCGCGGGTAGTTACGAGGGAATGCTCGCCGACCAGAAGTCTCTAACGGGCCGCTATCTCAGCGGTGAACTCGCTATTCCCATCCCCAATAATCGCCACAAGCTCAACGGCAAATTTCTCCGCCTCTACGGCGCAACGCTCCACAATCTTCAAAATATTGACCTGATGATCCCGCTCGGTACTCTCACCGTCGTAACGGGCGTCAGTGGGTCAGGCAAATCCACGCTCGTTCATGATGTGTTGTACCGCGCGCTCGCAGCAAAACGCACGGGCGGCAGCGTAAAAGAATTCTGTGATCGTCTCGAGGGAGACGCGAACATTCGCGAGGTAGTTATCGTCGACCAATCTCCTATCGGACGCACCCCGCGTTCAAATCCTGCCACCTATCTGAAAGCTTTCGACGCCATCCGTGAAGTCTTCGCGGCCACCCCCGACGCCAAACGCCGCGGCTTCACCGCCGGCCACTTTTCCTTCAACGTACCCGGGGGGCGCTGCGAAACTTGCCAGGGCGACGGCACCGTCACGGTAGAAATGCAATTTCTTGCAGATGTCGAGCTAGTCTGCGAAGAGTGCCGCGGCACGCGCTTCAAGACTAGCGTCCTCGACGTGCGCTATCGCGGCAAGAATGTGCACGAAGTTCTGCAACTCACCGCTCGCGAGGCCCTGGCGTTTTTCACAGGCGTTCCCAAAGTCGTCTCCAAGCTTCGCATCCTGAATGAAATCGGCCTCGGCTACCTGCGCCTCGGCCAATCCGCCACGACGCTTTCCGGAGGCGAAGCCCAGCGCCTCAAGCTCGCGGCGCATCTCGCCCGCACAGAAAACCAAGGCATTCTCTATATCCTCGACGAGCCTACTACCGGGCTCCATTTCGACGATATCGCCAAGCTTCTCTCCGCCTTCCGCAAACTCCTGGAATCCGGCGCTTCTCTCCTCGTCATCGAACACAATATCGATGTAATCAAGTCCGCCGACTGGCTGATCGACCTGGGGCCTGAAGGCGGTGACCAAGGCGGCAAAATTATTGCTACGGGCACTCCCGAACAGGTAGCGCGCAATCAGAACTCCCACACCGGCCGCTTCCTATCCCGCGTTCTCAACGGGAACGGCCAGGCAAAGCGCTCGACGAACGGTGCATCCAAGTCCACCATGCCTTCAGGTACAATCGCCAATGGCGCAGGCAATCCTCCGCCAGAACAATGAATCTCCAGATTTTCGCTAGACGTATAGCAATCGCGATCCTAATCGTAGGGGCACGGCACGCCGTGCCCGTCTTTTCCGCCGCCTCAACTTTTTCGTTCCATTCCTCCAGCCAACAAAAATCTACACAATCTCAAACCCGCACCCAAAAGCTAGCCAATCCTCTAAACGATCTCCTCGACGAAGCTCAACACGACATCGACACCAATCAATTCGAAGCCGCGCTCATCCCCTTGCAAAAATTCCTGGCCGAAAAGCCCGATATCGCCTGGGCACACTTCCAGCTCGCCTATGCCTACACTGCGCTCAAACGCCCCGACGAGGCTCGCGCCGAATACGAACGCGCCACCACTTTAGATCCAAAAATGTCCGAAGCGTTCCTGAATCTAGGCATTCTCCTATCCGAAAAGGATCCCGCCGCCGCCGTCCCCCCTCTCCGCCGAGCCGTCGATCTTCTCCCCGCCCAAAGCCGCCCTCGTTTCCTTCTCGGCCACGCGCTCGAGCGCTCCGGAGACAATCCCGCTGCTGTCGAATCTTTTGAAGCCGCGTTACGCCTGGACCCTCGCGACCTAGAAACGGTGATTCACCTTGGCAATCTCTACCTCGGCCTGAAGCGCTATTTCGACGCCGAGACAAAATTTCGGGCCGCGCTCGAACTTGAACCGCAATCCCCGCAAGCACTCCTCGGCCTGGCGCAATCGCTCGAGGCGCAAAAAAAGCCCGAAGCTGCCGCTGCTTATCGAGATTATCTCGCCGTACAACCGGACACTCCAGGCGCAGAATCTCGGGCAATCCATCTTCTCATCGAGCAAAAACAATATGACGCCGCCCTCGCGGAACTCGACCGCGCCGACGCTGGCAAGCCTCCCACGCTCGATTCACTCCGCTCTCGGGCCGACATCCAAATCGCCCAGAAAAAATGGGACGATTCCATCGTCACGCTTCGCAAAGCGATCGCGCTTACCCCCAACGACGCCGAACTTCACGGTGGGCTCGGCCGCGTCTATCTTCAAAAGCGCGATTTCACCTCTGCCGAAAAAGAGCTAAAAGCCGCGCTGCAGCTCGACAAGAATAATCTCGTCTATTGGAAAGACCTCCGAACTACGTACTACCTCGGCGGAAACTTTCCGGCCACACTTGCCATGCAGGACCTGATCGCGCGGGTAGAAACTCCTGGAGCCGGCGAGTGGTTTATCCGCGCTCTCTGCTACGATAAACTGAACCAGCCCAAGCCTGCGCTCGAAGCGTACGAAAAGTTTCTCGAGCTCGACCAGGACAAGAATCCCGACCAGGTCTGGCAAGCGCAGCAGCGCAGCAAGGTTTTGCGTCGCATGCTGGATCAGAAAAGGTAACCGCATGGGGCCCCGCGAGGCGCGACGCGTAGCATTGTGGATCCTGTTGGCCGCGTTATGCGGCGTCGCAAGCGCTGCGGACAAGCTGAGCGAGCTTCAGGCGCACTTCGACAGCGAGACGAATGGAGTGCACAAGGCGAAAATGCTGCAAAAGCTTGGCGACGCGCAATTCGAGGAGGCCAGCCGCGCGGAAAAGGCTGGTGATTACACCACCGTCGACCTGATCATGGAGAAGTACAGAGACAACGTGCGCGCCGCGTCGCAGGTTTTGGAAAAGGAAAATCCGGATGGCGAGCGCCATCCCGGCGGCTATAAGCAGCTCGAAATGCACGTCCAAAAGGGATTGCGCCAAGTTGACGAGATTCTGCTCCTTGCGCCCGCGGAATACAAACCTCCTCTGCAGCTTGTTCGAGCCGATCTCCTGACCTTCGACGATGAATTGCTCAGGTTTCTTTTTCCGAGAAAGCATGAGAACAAGCCGGCAGCGCCTGCGGCTCCATCAGGCGCTCCTCCCGAACCGGAAGTGCACCCATGAAACTTCGCCTCTGCATTTTGGTTCTGTCCGGTAGTCTTTTTCACGGCGCCACGGCCGCTCGCGTTGCCTCTCAGACGCAGAAGGACTATCTTTCCTCCCTCGAGGCCGACAAAATCCGCGAAGCCGAAACGCCCAACGAGCGGATCACCCTTTTTCTTTCTTTCGCGGATGACCGCATCAAGAAGCTTCAGTACGAATTGGAACATCCGTCCGACAATAGGCATGTGGAGATGGTGAATTCTCTTTTGAACGCTTACGTTGGCTGCGTCGATGACGCCGCGGACCTCATCCAGCTCGGCATCGAGAAGCAGCAGAACATTCGCAAAGGCATCGACCTGATGGCTTCGCGGACGAAGGAATTCCTCGGCATTCTGCAAAAGATTCCGACGGATGCGCCCGACTCCGAGCTTTATAAGGACAATCTGGACGACGCCTTGGAAGGCACCCGCGACGCTTCCAAGGAAGCGGAAGCCGCCAAGAAAAACGTCGCCCCACCTCCAGTGCGGCGAAAGAAATGATCCGGGCTGAGCAAATGACTGTATCTAAGGGACTGGGAACGGCGAAAGAGCGGACCACGAAGCGCCGCGCGAGTTCACCGATCCCAGGGGGGTCGCCCCTTTTTCAGCGCGTCTTCACGCGGCTCGGTTGCGACGGCCGCCCACCGCGCTTTCGCGTTGAGTTTTACCCCTATGCAAGTCTCGTCCTAACCATCCGTCGCCGCGAAGATGTAGTTTTCGTGCGCTTCTCGGACCTGCTGCAGCGTGCTCCACTGCCCGTTCTCGAAGGTGCCGCCGCCTTGCTGCTCTCTCGCGTCTATCGCCGCAAAGCGCCTCGCGCATTGGTTGAGCCCTACTTGAGCTATGCGCGTTCCAACCGCACCCGTAGCCGCATCAGCCGCATGCGCCGCGGCCGCGTTCGTCTTGCCTCCACTGGTCCGCGCGGCCGCCACTTCGATCTCGAAAAAATGTTCGACGGGTTAAACGAAACGTATTTCGCCGGCACTCTGCGACATCCGCACATCGGCTGGAGCACGCGAAGCTGGCGCCGCCAGTTCGGCTGTTACGACCCCGGCCCCAATCAAATCTTGCTAAATCGCCGCATGGATCATCCCCGTGTTCCCCAAGTCGCCGTCGAATACGTCCTCTACCACGAAATGCTCCACGTCAAACATCCCACCCGCCGCTCCGGCTGCAGCCTCGTCTCCCATTCCCCCGAATTCCGCGCCGAAGAAAAACTCTTCGCCGATTTCGACCGCGCCCGCCGCATCCTCGACCACCTCGCCCGCTGACTTCGCGCGGACTCGATCCTTCTGTGCTTGGATTCGGCGCTCCTCTCGAAGTTGGCGAGAAGGGTGATGACCAGCAAGTCCGCATTTCAGAAGTATCTGGTATTGAGTTGGCTTCTGATTACCGCGATTATCATGGGTTAGTCATGGCCGCGGTAGCATTCCTCTCTCTGGCTCTTGGTGCATTCTTCCGTTCTGGTCTTTTGGTCTGCTATTCTATGGGTGACGTTGAATTTCATGAACATCTGATCACGGCGGGCGCTCGATCGCAGGAACGAATGGGATATGCGTGATCTTTTCGAACTGAATATAAATGAAGGCGGAAAATCTGTCGGGCGGCCAGCGCCAACTAAGGAGTTGGTGCGAGAGTTTGAGAATGCATCTTCGTTTAAGGCCGAGCAATAAGACGTGGACTGTGGGAGTCGTCCCGGGTTAGCCCATTGACTTCTTTTCCTTCTCCACTTCTTTATCAAGCTTGTCGATCTTCTTCTGGATCTTGTCCTTGTCTTCCGCTTTCGGATACAAGTCCAGATAGCGCTTATAGGACTGGATGGCCTTTTTCTTCAGCCCTTTCTTCTCCTGCGCCTCCCCCAAGTAGCGGAAGGGAAGCGCATACCCGGGTTTGGCTAATGCCGCGTCTTCGAAACGGTCTATGGCCGCGTCAATGTCGCCTTTGTGCATGTAATACTCGCCCACCTGCATGTCTTTTTCTGCCCTCAATGGATCCCACATCGGCTGATCTGGCGTGTTCTGCGTGGCATTATCCGCGTTTGTCTTAGGTGGCTTAGGTTTGTCCGTAGGGGCCGTGGGATTATCCGGTGGAGGTGGCGGCGGGTCCTGCGCGAAATTGCGCCCGTGCGCGGCCAGCACCAAGAAGCCAAGCAGCGCCATGAAAAGCGCATTCCAGGAGATTTTCTTCATGTAGTCTGTAGGATGCTGCCACCCGCCTGGCATGTTGTTAACACTCCTCGTCCACCAATCACGGCACTGGTCACCACTGACCAGCCGCTGTTTATAATTCTAGTATGATGGAAGTTGGCGCTTAAGCATAAATTCTGCGCTGCACTCCCATGGAACCCCGAGAAATAGCCGCGCTGCTTCCTGAAAGCCCCGGCGTCTACCTGTTCAAGGACGCCGCCGGCAACGTCCTCTACGTTGGCAAAGCCGCGTCGCTCCGCAGCCGCGTGCGTTCCTATTTTCTCGAATCAAGCTGGATGAACGCAAAGACAGGCTCACTCGCCCGTGAAATTGCCGATCTCGAAACCATTCTCGTAGGCAACGAACGCGAGGCGCTCGCTCTCGAACACAATCTCATCAAGCAATATCGTCCGAAGTTCAACGTCATGCTTCGGGACGACAAGACCTACCCGTACATCAAGTTCACCGCCGCGGATAAATACCCCCGCGTCTATTTTACGCGCCGCATCAAGAAAGACGGCTCCCTCTACTTTGGGCCTTATTTTCCGGCAGGCCTGGCGCGTCGAATCCTCCATTTCGTTCACAAACGCTTCCTCGTCCCCAGCTGCACCGTCGATCTCACCCGCAGCCATCCGCGCCCTTGTCTTCAGTACTACATAAAGCGCTGCCTTGGTCCGTGCGTCGCCGGCTTGACTACCGACGAGCGCTATGCCGAAGCTGCCGGCGACGTCCGCCTATTTTTGGAGGGCAAGCGCCACGACCTAATCAAAACCCTCGAAGCGCGCATGATGGGCGCGGCCGAAAAAGAGCAATTCGAACAAGCTGCGGCGTATCGCGACCTCCTCCGCACACTCGAAGACATCGAAGAGAGACAGCGCATCGCCGCTGCGCAGGGGGACGACACGGATGTGCTCGCGTACTACGCCGAACCGCCTCTCGTCGCGGCAAATCTATTTCACTTGCGCGCGGGACGCGTCGTCGACCGCCGCGAATTCTATTGGGAAGACCTCGAAGAGTTCGATCCTCAAGAATTTGTTCCCTCACTTCTTAAGCAGCTTTATCTGGAAGCGGACTATCTGCCGAAAGCCATCCATGTGCCCATTGATTTCGAAGACCGCGAATTGCTTGAGGAAACGTTTGCGGAGCGCCCTGGTCACAGAGTGGAAATCTTCACGCCGCGGCGCGGCAGTAAACGCTCATTCCTTGACCTTGTTGAAAGCAACGCCAAGCACTCGTTCGAACAGCGCTTCCGCGTCCTAAAACCCAGTTCGAAGGCCATCGGCGAAGCGCTGCAAAACGCCTTGAATCTTCCGGAAGAGCCCCACCGCATCGAAAGTTTCGATATTTCCCACATCCAGGGAACGGATACTGTCGCCTCGATGGTCGTCTGGGAAAACGGCCGCATGAAAAAATCCGACTACAGAAAATTCATCATCCGTGGAGACGAAGGCCGCGGCGAAGATTCGAATAGCGCATCGCCCCTCTCCGTATTACCAGGCACCGCATTGCCAATATGGAAGAACGACGACTTCGCCAGCATGCGCGAAGCGGTGACCCGGCGCTATCGCCGCCTACAAGAAGAGAAGAAACCTCTCCCGAGTCTCATTCTCATTGACGGTGGCATCGGCCAACTCCACGCCGCAGCGCAAGCTCTCGATTCGCTGCAAATCATCAATCAGCCGCTGGCCAGCATCGCAAAGAAAGAAGAAATTCTTTACGTGTTTGGCCAGGAAGACGAACCGATCGTTCTCGAACATCACTCACCGGTCCTCCATCTCATCCAACAAATCCGCGACGAGACCCACCGCTTCGCGGTCACCTTCCACCGCCAGCGCCGCTCCGCGCGTCAGACCAAATCCGCGCTAACCGGCATCACCGGCATCGGCCCGCGCACCACGCAAAAACTCTTGCGGGAGTTCGGCAGTGTCACAAATGTGCGCCGCGCTGGTCTAGAAAAAGTGAGTCAGGTGATCCCGCGAAAAACCGCTGAAAAACTATTCGAACAGCTCGGCGCGCTGCAATCCAACGATAATCACACCGATAACCAGACTGAATAGCGCATACCGGTTAGCCCGTATTGCACACTTAGTAGTGCTATGTTACGGTTTTTATGGAGGTTCTCATGGCGGACAATGTAGGTTCCAAGGTCACCTATTTCCTAGTGGGTCTCGGCGTGGGCGCGCTGGTCGGAATTTTGTTTGCGCCGAAGTCCGGCGAAGAGACGCGTGAATTTCTTTCCCAAAAAGCCGATGAGGGCCGTGACTTCGCGCAGCGCAAAGCGAAAGAACTCCGCGAACGCGCGGACGACCTGATCGAGCGAAGCAAGGATGCTGCGACCCGCGGCAAGGATTCGATCTCCGCGGCTGTGGAAGGCGCGCGCGAGGCCTATCGTCGCGAAGCTTCAAAGTCCTGAAGCTGTGGTGTTCGGATGCCGCGGTGTCTTGAGGCATCGTGTGGCCAAAGCTGGGTCGTATAGAAACGGCGAAGGATCAGAGCGGTGAAGTCTGGCACGGCATGATTCCGTCCCCCTGAGGGGACGCGTGGGGCGAGTATGGAAACCTGGCTGATGATTTTCAGCATCGTCGCGGCGATCGCTCTGGTTGTCCAGGGCGCGATGCTAATTGCTTTGTTTTTCGAAATTCGCCAGACTAATAAAAAAGTCAATGGACTCGTCACTGACTTGCACACGCGCGTGGGACCAATTTTGACGCGCGCGCAAATTCTTCTCGACGATACGCAGCCGAAAATTTCCAACATGGTGGCCGACGCGGCCCACATCGTTTATCTGACGCGCGGGCAGGCGCAGAAGATGGACCGCGTGCTCACGGAAGCCACGGATCGTTTGCGGGGGCAATTAAATCACGCCGACCGCATTTTGACGGGAGCTCTCGAAGCGGTCGAAGATGCCGGAACTCAATTCAAGAGCACGGTTTGGCGGCCGATGCGGAAAGCTTCCGCGTTAGTACAGGGAATTAAAGTTGGCCTCGATCTGTTGCGATCGCGCCGCGAGCGCAGGCGGCCTGATGAACCGCTTGAACAAGAGGAAGAGCTTTTTATCTGAGCTTCCTCCCGTTCCGGCCGTCTAAAATTGTGCTATCACTCTTGAACTGACTTTTCTTTTGCAAACCACTCTCAGCGAATCCAAGCTCCGCCGAGGACGCGGTCGCCGTCATAGAAGACGGCGCCCTGGCCCGGCGTAATGGCGCGCTGCGGAGCATCAAACTTAATTCGAGCGGTGTTTGCGTCGACGGGTTGCACCGTAGCCCCGGCGGGCTCGTGCTTGTGGCGGATTTTGACGGTGACGCGAATGGGACCTGAGGGTTGTTCGATCGAAACCCAATTCACATCGTTTACTTCAAACGAAGTTGTGCGCAGGGAATCGTCATCCCCAACGACGACGCGGTTGTTTTCCGGATCGATGGAGAGCACGTAGAGCGCCTTGCCCGCGGCAAAGCCAAGACCCTTGCGCTGTCCAATCGTGAAATTGTGAACGCCGTTGTGATGGCCGACGATGACGCCATCTTCCGTGACAATCTGTCCCTCGGCTTGCGACAGAGAGATTCCCGCGTCTTTTGAATAGGCCTGGATGAACTGAACGTAATTTCCGGTTGGAACGAAACACAGTTCCATGCTCTCCGGCTTTTCGGCAACAGGAAGATTGGTTCGGCGCGCGAGTGCACGAACTTCTTCCTTGGTCAATTCGCCAAGCGGAAATTCGCTGCTTGAAAGCTGCTCTTGCGAAAGTCCCCAGAGAAAATACGACTGGTCTTTGCTTTCATCGCGGGCGCGCAAAAGTTCCCAGCGCGCTGTTTGCTCGTTCCGGCGAATGCGGGCGTAGTGGCCTGTCGCTAAACGTTCGGCGCCGATCTGGCGGGCCATGCGCAGGAGCGGCTCGAATTTCACTCCGGTATTGCAGTTGGTGCAGGCGATGGGCGTACGGCCGGCGAGATATTGATCGACGAACGGGCGCACGACGCGCTGCTCGAACTGCTCCTCGAAGTTCACTACGTAATGCGGAAAATTCAGGTGTTGCGCGACGCGCTTGGCGTCGTAGACATCGTCCAGCGAGCAGCAGCGGTGCTGCTTGGGGCCGTCGCCTTGCAGCTCCGGAAGGCGGCGCTGGTTCCAAAGTTGCATGGTGAGGCCGACGATCGGGCGGTCTTGTTCCTGGAGAACGGCGGCGACGGCGGAGGAGTCGACGCCGCCGGACATGGCGATAACGACCAGGCCGCGCTGCGTTTCCTCGCACGTGGGGAGAGTGTCGAATTGGGTTGTGGTGCTCATGCTGACTATTTCATTTTAGCGGATTCAGCATCGGCGCGCTTGGAATCGAGGAAAGACAAAAGGTAACGCAGAGACGCAGAGTACGCAGAGCTTTCACAGAGAAGAGAGACGGCGTTAGACATGAGAGGCGGCTTTTTGGTAGGTGGGCGAGAGGGCGCGCAATTGGGCTACGGCGGCGGGAATGACTTCCAGTGCAAAGTCGATTTCGGATTCGGTGGTGTGGCGGCCTAGGCTGAAGCGCAAGCTGGACTTGGCTTCTTCTTGTGATAGGCCGATGGCGGTCAGGACGTGCGATGGCTCGACGGCTCCGGAGGAGCAAGCTGCGCCGACAGAGCACGCTAGACCTTTCAAGTCTAGTGCGATGACCAGAGCTTCGCCTTCGATGCCTGCGAACATGACGTTGGTCGTGTTGGGAGTGCGTGGAGCGCTGCCTCCGTTTACACGGACTTGATGGACTCGCTCGACCAGGCCGCACTCAAGTTTGTCGCGAAGGGTTGAGACTTGCTGCGCGTCGCTCGCAAGGGAGTGGCGCGCGATTTCCGCAGCTTTGCCGAGGCCGACAATTCCGGCGACGTTTTCCGTGCCTGGGCGGAAGCCCCGTTGATGATGTCCGCCATAGAGAAGCTGGCGCAGTCGAGTTCCGCTGCGGACATAAAGAGCGCCCACGCCCTTGGGACCATACAACTTGTGGCCGGAGAGAGATAGCAAATCCACATTTAGCGCGATCACGTCGATGGGAATTTTGCCGGCAGACTGGACGGCGTCTGTGTGGAAATAGATTTTGTGTTGTTTAACGATGCGGCCGATTTCTTCTAGCGGTTGCACGGTGCCGAGTTCGTTGTTGGCTTGCATCACGGTGATGAGGATGGTTTCCTTGCGGATGGCGTGGCGGACTGATTCGGGATCCACTCGGCCTTCGCGATCCACGGAAAGATAACTGACGCTTACGCCTTGCCTTTCAGCGGCTTGGCAGGCGTTTAGGGCGGCTTCGTGCTCGATGGTGGTGGTGATGATGTGCGGGGCTGTTGCTTTTGCAGAAGAAGAGTGCACGGCCAGGATTGGTTGTGTCACTGCAGACTCGATGATTCCGAAGATGGCGTGGTTGTCGGATTCGGTGCCGCCGCTGGTGAAGACGATTTCCTGGGGTCGCGCGCCGATGAGAGCGGCGACTTGTTCGCGGGCGGTTTCGACGGCGGAGCGGGCGCGCTGGCCGGGGGTGTGGATGGAGGAGGCGTTGGCAAAATCCGCGGAGAAATAGGGGAGCATGGCGTCGAGCACTTGCGGCTCGACGGGCGTCGTGGCGTTGTAATCGAGGTAGACGTGGTTCATGGGGCTGTTCTCAGGATACTACGAGACAGGGGTGGGTTCGCACACGGCTTGCGGAAGTAGCTGGGGAGGAAGCAGTTAGCGGAGGGGAAAGGTCGCGACTTCCCAATGGGCCTTCTGACTCTGATAACTTCCGGCTAGCCGTAATCAGGAACGATGCTGCAAACGAGAATATAACCTTTGCCAATTAAAAAGCGCTCCGAACGTTTCTTTAATCTTTGCTGCGCGGCTGTTGAGGTAACCTAGGGGTCCAGGAGCACGCATGTACCCGCTGGCACAGAATCTCCTCGTCGCATTTCGCCAACTCCGAAAATCACCGGGATTTGCTCTGACAGTCGTTCTCACCCTGGCTCTGGGCATGGGTGCCACAACGGCGATATTCTCGCTCGTGGAAGGCGTTCTGCTCCGGCCACTCCCTTTCAAGGATGCCGATCGTCTAGTTCTCTTGGGAGATCACCTGGGAGGTGGCCCGGGCATTTCCGTCACAGCGCGTGAGATTGGAACCTACACGAGCGCGAGCGGGGCATTCTCTTCACTGGGCGGCTACATCGGCACGAACTATGAGCTCTCCGGTGGAGACAAACCTGAGGAAGTCCACGCCGTGCGCCAGACGGCTAGCACATTCGCCACGCTGGGCGTGCAGCCAATGATCGGTCGTCTCTTCACGCCCGACGAAGAGGCTGCGCCTCAGCAGCTCGCCGTCATCAGCTATGGCTTGTGGCTCAACCGATACCAACGCAACGCCCAGGTCCTAAGCAGCTCGATCGTTCTCGACCGCAAAACCTATTCCATCATCGGCGTGATGCCGAACAGCTTCGAATTTCCGCTTGAGGCCGGGCACCTCGACCAGGCGCAGCTGTGGGTGCCAATGAGTCTTACAGGCGATGAGCTCTCGGAACAGCATGCCGGCTTTTGGGGTTACCACATCGTCGCGCGCCTCAAGGACGGCGTGAGCCTTACGCAGGCCGCGCAGGATGCCGACCGCGTTGCCCAGCAGACCATGCGCAATTTTCCGGTTGCCATGTCCGCGATTCACATCCGAGGTGACGTGCAATTGCTGCGTGAATACACGGTTGCCGATGTACGGCCTTTGCTGCACACCTTGTTCTTTGCTGTCTCCATCGTCCTGCTGATTGCCTGCGTCAATGTCGCCGGGCTCATGCTGGTCCGAGCCATCCGGCGGCGGCGCGAATATGCCGTCCGACTGGCTCTGGGTGCGCCGTCTAGCGTCATTGTCTGCGAAGCCGCATTTGAAGGCGTGCTGCTCAGTGTGGCTGCTGGACTGCTTGGGCTGGCATTCGCGGGGATCGCCATCCGCGCGGCTTTGCATCTTCTCCCCGACTCCATTCCGCTGGTAGACACAATCTCGATGGACGTAACAGTAGCCAGCTTCGCGCTTGTCCTCGTGCTGGCAACTGGCGCCCTGTGCAGCTTGGCGCCCGCCTTCGTGGCATTGCGGACCAACCCAACAGAAAGCCTGAAAGAGGGCGCGCACACCAGTACGGAAGGGTCGGGCCATACCTGGTTGCGCTCCGCCCTGGTTGTGTCAGAGATCGCCATCGCCTTGGTGTTGCTTACCGTCTGCGGGGGGTTTTTGCGGAGCTTCCGGAAAATGCAGGCCGTTGACCCTGGTTTTCGTTCGGACCATGTACTCGTCGCGGGCTACCAACTACCGCTGAGGCAATACCCTAGCGATGCTGCCACCGACGCCTTCAACCGCGCAGTCATCGAGCACTTCTCGAACAAACCCGGAGTCACGGCCGTCGGCATCACCAACGCCCTTCCGGCGTCGGGCTTTTCAGGAGAATCTGCATTCACGATCGAGGGAGAGCCGACGGACAACTGGAAGTTGAAATTCGCGGCGTTCGCGAGCGTCCATGGCGACTACTTCGGCGCTATGAGCATTTCTCTGCTCGACGGCCGAACCTTCACTAAATACGACCGGTCCGATGCACCCCTGGTCGTCATCGTAAACCAATCTATGGCCAAACATTCGTGGCCTGATCAGCGGGCCATCGGCAAGCGGATGCACGTGGGCAACCCGCAGAAGGGACTACCGTGGGCAACTGTGGTTGGTGTGGTCGCCGATACCAAACTCGGCTCGCGCGATGAGCCCAGCATCGACCAGTGGTATTCACCCGCGGAGCAGCCCGCGACTCTCTACGGCTTTGAGGCATCAGGAAAGCTCACGGAACCTGCCGGTGGATACCTCGCGTTGCGTTCGGCACTTCCTCCGGAGCAGATGAAGCAAGTCTTGCGCACGGCCATCGCCGAAATCGACCCGCTTCTGGCGTTGCAACAGGTGCAGTCTATGGATGACGCCATCCGCAACATAGAGGCGCCGCGTCGTTTCAACACCGCCCTCATCACAGCTTTTGCGGTCGCCGCTCTCCTACTCGCCATCACCGGCGTTTATGCGGTCGTGGCCTTCTCCGTCTCGCTCCGCAATCAGGAGATCGCCGTCCGTATGGCTCTAGGCGCTCAGCGCACCGGTATCGCGCGGCTCGTCCTCATTTCGGGCGCGAAGCTGGCGCTGTTGGGATGCGGCCTCGGCGTGCTTGGCTCGCTAGCCGTTTCGCGTCTCGTCAGCTCATTTCTTTTCGATGTCAGCGCGACCGACCCACCCGTCTACATGGCAGCCGTCTTGGTCATGATGCTGATGGCGCTTCTCGCATCGGCCCTCCCCGCAGTCCGCGCCGCTTCCGCGGAGCCAATCGATGCTCTTCGCTCGATTTAAAAGCTCATCCACTCGCAAGAAATGGCTAGTCCGTTGCCCGAGCCGCCCCGAATCGCTCACGGTTGGTCAGCTACACGGAGATTTTCCTACAACCGTGTTCGAGGAAGTAAGCGAAGCAAACTGTGGCGGCACTTAATTAACGCGGTATCTCTAACGACGCCGAAAGGGTCGGCAACCGATAGGCTCCACCTAAACCACCGCGCCACACCTCGACTCCACAAATGTGGATTTTAGTGCCATAAAGCAGCGCCGCTCTTGGGGAATTAGGCTGACGTCCTTAGACCACGGAACGCTCCTTGCGAACTGGAAACGAGAACCCGTGTAACCGAGATAGATGCATATACATCTATCTGACATGAGCCAATTCTTCATTCCCGAGTTGCCGTGCATGTGCGGAAGCTTCCGAAGAACTTCGCGGGCGCTTACGCAAATGTATGAGGAGGCGCTGCGTCCTTTGGGGTTGCGGGCGACGCAGCTCACGATCCTGCAAGTCCTCGCGCGAGCGGGGGACGTGTCGCAGGGACAGCTTGGGGAGATGCTAGCGATGGACAGCTCGAGCCTGACGCGGACGCTGGCGATCATGAGGCGCGCAGGTTGGGTTTCCGAACAGCGCGGGGAAGACCGGCGCGAGCGGCGGATACGGTTGTCTTCAGCGGGAGAATCGAAGCTCAAGCGGGCGCTGCCGGTTTGGGGGAAGGTGCAATCGAGGCTCCGGGGGAAGCTGGGGAAGCGGGGGTGGGAAAATCTTTTGCAGCTCACGCATCACGTAACAGAAATCGCCAAGACACAAGGAGGTTCGTTATGACTAAGTATGGAAAGATCACAGCCGGGTTACTCGTCGTTTGGTTTGCCGCTGTTTTCTCGGGATCGGCAGTACATTTATTCGTGAACAAATCGGCGCGGTTCGGAGTTGGGATTGCTGTCGCGGCGGCGGCACCGATGATTGTGTTTTCGTTGTGGTTTGCGGCGTCGGAAGGATTTCGAAACTTTGCGTTATCTTTGAATCCGAGAGTTCTGACTTCCGTGCAGCTGGGGAGGATCGTAGGGTTCACATTTGTTTTGCTGGAGGCCCGAAACGTGCTGCCAGCGATCTTTGCTATGGCGGCTGGATATGGAGACATGTTCATTGGAGCTACGGCTGGGTTCGCGGCTTGGAAACTTGCGGAGCCTGCGCATCGCAACGGTTTTATTTTTTGGCAGGCGCTTGGGATACTGGACCTGATTTCAGCGGTGGGTCTGGGTACGACCGCCGGTTTGATCGACCCTCGAGGCCCTTCGATGGGGGCGATGACGGTGCTGCCACTCAGCCTGATTCCGACTTTCTTTGTGCCGCTGTTTATGATGCTGCACGTGATCTGCATCGCGCAGGCGAGGAGTTGGAAGGCCGCATCGCAAGTGCGGCGCCATGCGGCGGGACCGTTGCAACATCCTGCGATCTAGGTGCGCATTCGGACAATCGAAAAGAGAAAGGGCCCAGGACGAAGTGAGCGTCGAAGGCCCTGAGTGTTTAGAGAACTGCGAGCGCCTACTCGGCGCGGAGAGCTTCGACTGGATCTACCGTGGCGGCGCGGCGCGACGGTAAATAGCTGGCTATGAAGGCTGTGAGGATGAGGCCGAGCGTTACGGCGGCGTAGGTGATGGGGTCGACGGGGTTGACGTGGAAGAGGAGCGAGGACATCAGGCGCATGACGATGGCGGCGGCGACCAGGCCGAAAGCGGCGCCGATACCGGTGAGGATGAGCCCGTGGCGGATGAACATGCCGGTGACGGACTGCTGTTGAGCGCCGAGAGCCATGCGAATGCCGATTTCGCGGACGCGCTGCGAGACGGAGCAAGCGATAACGCCGTAGATGCCAACGACGCCGAGGAGCAATGCCATCCCGCCGGCGACGGCGAGCATGATGAGTGTGAACGATGTGCGCGCCATGGAGCGCGTGTAGAAATTTTCGATGGTGTGAACGCTAGAGAGCGGCAGATTGGGATTAACGGACCAGACGGCCTCGCGGACTTCTTTTAGGAAGGCTTCCGAGCCGGCGCGCGGGCTGCGAATTCCGAAGCCTGTATAGTTCGCGACGTCGTGTGCTTGTCCTTCGAACTTAACCCGCATGATGGGCCAATAGACCATAGAGGGAGGAGTTTTGCTGACGCCATCACCGTAGACGTTGGCAGCTACGCCGATGATTTCGCGCCAGTCGTCGGTGGAGGCGACGCGAATGCGTTTGCCGATGGCGTTGGCGGGCGAATCCCAATACTCGCGGGCGAAGTTTTCGGAAATGATAGTGACAGGAAGCGCCTTGTAGACGTCCGTCCAAGTAAAATCGCGCCCCGCAACGAGGGGAGTGCCCTCAGTGGCGAAGAATCCAGGGATGACGAAAGCGAACCGGCGAATCGGCGGAATTTGTCCTTCGGAATAAGCGCGATCTTGCGCGAAGACGAGGTCATTGCTGGAGTTGCCGTCCATCGGGAACGACGTGGATATGGTGACAGCAGAGACGCCGGGAATCGCGGCGATTTTGCTGCGCATTGCGTCGAACGTGCGGACGACGCTCTCGTCGTCTTTAACTTGATTATCTGGAATGCCGATGCGAAAGGTTTGCAGTTGCGCGGGCTGCGAGAAGCCGGGATTGATGTGCGTGAGCGCACGGAAGGTGCGGATCATGAGGCCCGAACAGATGAGCAGAACCAGCGCGAGAGCGACTTGCACGACGACGAGAACGCTGCGCGCGCGGTGTTGTTCGCGGCTTCCGCTATTCGCGCGGCCGCCCTCGCGAATGCCGGTGCTGAGCCGGACGCCTGCATATTTGAAGATGGGAATGCAGCCAAAGAGCACGCTGGCGAGAACGGAGATGGCGAAGGTGAAGAGCAGGACGGGGCCGTCGATGCCGATCTCGTTGATGCGCGGAAGGCCATCGGGTGCAATGAGCACCAGGATGCGTAAGGCTGCGCAAGCAAGTCCCAATCCGATCGCGCTGCCGAGAAAACCGAGAGTGATGCTTTCCAGGAGAAGCTCGCCTGCGATGCGGTAAGGGCTCGCGCCGAGAGCAGAACGAACGGCAAGTTCCTGGCGCCGGCCCTCGACGCGGACCAGAAGAAGATTGGCGACGTTCGCGCAAGCAATGAGCAGGACGAGACCGATGGAGCCCATGAGCACCCAGAGCGTGCTGCCAACGTCGCCGATGACGTCGGTTTTCAACGGACGGAGATTGGGGCCGATGCGGGCGTCGTCAAAAATCTTGGCACTGAATCCGGGAGGCGCGGGAAAGGTGCGCGAGACGATGGGGAGCATGCGAGCTATGTCGGCGCTCGCCTGCTCCATGGTGACGCCGGGTTTGAGTCGGGCGATCCCTTCGAAGCTGAAATTGCCGAGATTTGTCTTGTTACGGTCCCATTTCAAGGGAAGGATCACGGCGGGATCGTTCCAATCGAGAAAATGAAAGCGTTGAGGAAGCACACCAATAATTTCGCGCGGCTTGCCATCTAATGTAATGGATTGCCCAATGACGGAGCTGGAGCCTCCGAATTTCTTTTTCCAAAATCCGTACGTGATCATTGCGGTGTCCGGTGAACCGGGCGAATCGTCCTGGCGCGTGAAGGAGCGGCCCAGCAGGGGCGGAATTCCGAGCAAGGGAAGGGTACCGTCGGTAACGTCAAGAGCGTCGAGGCGTTCGGGTTCGGCGAGGCCTGTAATGCTCACGGCATCCCGGTTGTAGATACCAATGTCTTGAAATGTTTGGTTTTGTTCGCGGTAGATAAAATAGTTGGAGGGCGCCATGTTGAGGTCGGTGATGTTGATGCCGGGGGCGGAGTGCCAGACGCCGATCAATTCGTTGGGGTTCGGATAGGGGAGTGGCTTGAGGAGGACGCCTTCGAGGACGCTGAAGACGACAGTGTTACCACCAACGCCAGCGGCGAGCGTGATGAGCGTGATGGCGGTGAAGAGCGGCGCGTGCGCGAGGCGGCGGAAGACTTGCTTCAGATGGACTAAGAAAGTTTTCATTGTTGGGGTCCCCCGGGCCGGACATTACGCAAAGGAGCTGGCTGGCCTAACCCGCACTATTACATACGAAGAGGATGGCCGAATGTTCCGTATAGCTCAGGGGTAGGGAAACAAAATGGGATGGGATGCGTAATTCAGGGATAGTTGGCGAGTCGAACGGGCCCGTAGTTGGTTTGCAGAATGACCGGCGGGGTGTAGACTCGCGGCAACGCCGCAAAAAAGCCGCTAGTGGTGGCGGCGAAGGAGTGGCAAGCGATGGGGCAATCGATCCCTTTTGGACAACATATAGCGAGGCCACCGATGTCGGCGCGCGTTGGCGGGGGGACTACGGCGAAAGTGGAGTCCGTGCCGTGGACAATTTGGTGCATGGTTGCGGGCGTTGTGTGCGGGACGATCGGCGGGCCGTGGGACATTTCGTGGCACATGTCGATCGGGCGGGACACGTTCTGGACGCCGGCGCACATCATGATTCAGATGACCGGCGTGCTGGTGGGAATCGCGTGCGCCTACATGATTTTAATCGCGACATTTGGGCGCGATGCAGTGACGCGGGACGCGTCGGTGAAGATTTGGGGATTCCGCGGACCGCTGGGCGCGTTCATCGCAGTCTGGGGTTGCATCGCGATGCTCACGTCGGCACCATTCGACAATTGGTGGCACAACGCGTACGGGTTGGACGTGAAGATTGTTAGTCCGCCGCATACGTTGCTGTCGCTGGGTTCGCTGACGATCAAGATCGGCTTGATGGCGCTGATGGCGGGTTTGATGAGCCGCGCGACCGAGAGAGTGCGCCGGACGCTTGGATTTCTCTTGCTTTATGTTGGGGCGACTTGCGTGGCGCAGCTGGGAACGATTCTGACCACCAGCACCTGGCCTAGCGAGATGCACAAAGCAGCGTGCTATCTGGCTGTGGCCATTGCCATTCCCGCAGTGCTGATCGCGCCTGCATGGGCGTCGCAGTTGCGATGGGGCTGCACCGCGGTTGCGGGAATTTATACAATAATATTGTTGGCGTTTGAATGGATCCTGCCGTTGTTTCCGGCGGAGCCGAAGCTGGGACCGGTCTATCAGCGCATCACGCATTTGATCCCCCTACATTTTCCGTTGCTGCTGATTGTTCCTGCGATTGTGCTGGACATTTTGTGGCGCAAGACGGGGGAGTGGGGAAGATGGAAGCTGGCGGCGGTGATGGGACCGGTATTTGTGCTGAGTTTTCTGGCGGTGCAATGGCCGTTCGCGAATTTTCTGATGTCGCCCGCAGCGCGCAATCGGATTTTCGGGATGGCGTACTTTGCGTATTTTGACCCGGCGAATCTTCTTTATGATCCATACAAATTTAACGGCGACGAAACGGCCGGACATTTCTGGAAGCTGATAGCGCTGGCGCTGGTGTTCAGCGTGATTACGGCCCGGCTGGGATTTGCGTGGGGCGACTGGATGCGGCGGATGCGAAGGTGAGCTAAGAGTGAGGCAGTTCTCGCTTTTCTCTAAACCACTCTTGAGTTAAACACGAATTGAATTGAGGAGCTTCATGCATCGACGGATGATCGGCATTTTTGTACTTGTGCTGGTGGCGGCGCTTTCTATGAGCGCGCACGTCGGAAGTTCGGATGTGTTCTTTGAAGGGGATGCGGGGCCGTATCACCTTTATGTGACGGTGCGCGTGCCTCAAGTAATTCCCGGAATCGCGGAGATCGAGGTGCGAAGCGCAGCGAATGATGTTGAGAAGATCGAGATTGTGCCGATGAGGCTGAGTGGCGCCGGGTCAAACTTTCCGCCGACTCCAGACGTGGCGCAGCGGTCCAAACAAGATCCACAGTTTTTTACGGGGAGTTTGTGGCTGATGGAGTCTGGCGCGTTAAAGGTGCGCGTTTCGGTGGAAGGTAGCAGGGGGAAAAGCGAACTTGCCGTGCCCGTGCCGGCGTTCGCACAGAGAACGCTTCCAATGGAAAGGTCGCTGGGCGGGATTCTGGGGTTTTTAATGGTGTTCCTGGCGGTGGGGTTGGTGTTCATTGCGGGAGCGGCGGCCCGGGAGGGGAATCTGGAGCCCGGAGAAACGCCGTCGCTCGCCAGGAAGCGGCGAGCGCGCATCGTGATGGCTATTACCGCGGTCGTTGTGATTGGGGTTCTTTTTCTCGGAAAAGCTTGGTGGGGCGCGGAAGCGACGAACTACAAACGAACCGTTAGTTTTTTCAAACCGCCGCTGGCGGAAACGGAACTTCAAAACGGAAACCGGTTGGTGATTCGAGCGAAAGGGCAGGACCCAGAGTGGTCGAAAGAAGTGAGGATGGAAGACGTGATTCCCGACCACAATCATTTGATGCATCTGTTTTTGATCAGCACGCCGGGAATGGACCGCATGTGGCATCGGCATCCAGAGCGAGGCGAGGGCGGAGCGTTTATGGATGATTTGCCGAGCATGCCGGCGGGGCATTACGAAGTTTTTGCAGACATCGTGGACAAGGCAGGATTTCCGTGGACGCTCGTGGGGCAAGTGGATCTTCCGCAGATCAGCGGGAAACCTCTGCAAGGGGATGACTCTACTTGGACCGGACCGGGGTTGGCGTCACAGCCCGGCGATACCAAGGTCGCGCAACTTGCTGACGGTGGGCGAATAGTTTGGGAAAAGGGAACTGCGCCGCTGGTCGCCAATACGGCGATGGTCTTTAGATTCAGAGTCGAGGATAAGGACGGAAAGCCCGCGAAGGACATGGAGCCGTACATGGGTATGGCGGGGCACGCAGAGCTCGTGAGTTCGGACATGAGCGTGTTTGCCCATATTCATCCGGCAGGATCGGTTTCGATGGCCGCACTGGAACTAGCGAGCGCAGGGCCTGACGGAGAAGCTACAGTCGGGGCAAAGATGCATGGCGGAATGTCGATGCAAATGGCCCCTCCATCGCTGGAGCCTGAAGTGAGCTTCCCGTACGGCTTTCCCAAGGCTGGGGAATATAGGATTTTTGTGCAAATCAAACGCGCAGGGCAAGTCCAGACGGGCGTCTTCGACGCCCGCGTCCAGTAGCCTAATCCGCGCTGAAACTAACGACAAGATGTCGCACTATGGACGTACTTTGTCGCTTGCCATGCGCTTCCTGCCAGGCATAAGCTGCCCGCAAAGATGACTCCTGACCGAGCAACCATGAAGCGCATCGCAGTCTCTCTCCTCCTTGGCGTTTGTTTTCTCTGGGCAATAGCCTCGGTCGCCTCTGCCGACGCCCAGGAGCTTCCTAACCTGCCGGCGATCACCCCGGAGGATTTAGCATTGAAAGACAATCCGGCAGCAACCGGATCGGCGGCGATGATTCTCTACTACGCGATCGACACCGACAACAGGAATTGGACCGAAACACAATCCATCCGGATTAAGGTGTTTCAGGACGAAGGAAGGAAATACGCCAACGTCGAAATTCCTTACTATGATAAAGATAACCACGTGGAGGACATTCGGGCCCGCACCGTGGGGTCAGACGGAAAGATATCGGAGTTCACAGATCAGGTCTACGACCGGGAGATAGTGAGGGCCAAGAAGGTCCGCGTGAACGCCAAAGTTCTGACGCTGCCAAACGTCCAAGCTGGCACCATCATTGAATATTCCTATCGCCTTCACTATAAAGAAAAAATTCCGGAGGTCTTCCGGCATCCGGAAGCGTATCTGATTAAGGACGCCTATACCTACCCGGCTGCGGAGTGGCAAATCCAGCGGAGTCTTTTTGTGCGGCATGGGCACTTTACTTTGCACAGAGTAAAAGGCGCGACGATCGAGGACTTTTATGTGGCATTGCCGAGTGATGCGCACCGAAGTAAATTGCCCGACGGTACGATCCAAATCGACATCGACAATGTTCCGGCATTCGAGGAGGAGGAATATTCGCCGCCAGAAGAAAATCTGAAGATTCGAGCGATCATGTATTATGCGGTCGGACTCTATACCGAAGATGCTTATTGGATGGGAGTGGCAAGGCGCAAGGGAGAGCAGGTAGACAAGTTCATAGGAAAGTCGAGGGCCGTTCAGAGTGAAGCAATAAGGCTGGTGCAGCCCAACGAACCTGACGAGACAAAATTGCGCCAGATTTATGAGCGAGTTCAGCAGATCCGAGCCGTCAGTTATGAAGCGGTGAAGACTGAAAAGGAGATGAAGCAAGAGAGTCTAAAGGACAACAAGAGTGCGGAGGATGTGCTAACCCACGGGTATGCCTATGCCAATGAAATCAATTTGCTGTTCGTGGCGCTGGCGAGGGCGGCGGGATTCGTGACGTCTCCAGTCGCGGTCAGTTCGCGCAAACAGACTTTTTTCATGAAGGGCTACCCCAACGAACAACAGTTAAATGCCATGGTCGTCGTCGTACGCCTAAAGAGCGGCTTTGTCTATTTGGATCCGGCAACGCGATTCTGCCCGTACGGTTTGCTTCCCTGGGAAGAAGCGGACGCCGGAGGTGTTCTTGAGGACTCCGTCTGGCCGAATGTTGCGACCACGCCTGCTTCCAAGAGCATGAATGCCATCGAGAGACGAGAGGCAGTTCTAAAACTGAACAGCGATGGAGGGCTGAGCGGGAAGGTCATACTTCGGTTCTTTGGGCAAGAAGCGTTGAGCTTGCGGTTAGACACGATTCGTGAAGATGAAGCGCAGCGCCGAAAGGAGTTGGAGGAATCGTTGAAGAGTATGTTGGTACAAGGCGCGACCGTAAAACTGCTCAAGGTTGAGGGCTGGGAGGATTCTCAAGTGCCATTAAGTGCTGAATTCGAGGTAGACGTCCCCAATTTTGCGGTGTCCGCCGGAAAGCGATTGATTTTGCCGCTGGGCGTCTTCCACTCGCACGAGAAAAATCCGTTTTCGACTCCCCGACGGACGCACCCCATCTACTTTGGGTACCCACATGAATCCTATGAAGAGGTTAGACTCGATCTTCCTCCCGGAATAGAAGTGGAATCTCTCCCGGGGAACACGAAGGCGGACCAAGGCGCCGTTTACTATGAGGTTTCATCTAAAAAGGTGGGGAACACGCTTGAAATCAAACGCACATTTCGGATTTCTGGTTATCTCTACACGACGGATCAATACAAGAACATGAGTGTGTTTTATGACCACGTGTTGGAGGGCGATGCGCACCAGGCGGCGCTGCGAATCGCGGAAACTGACCGCTCAAACTAACCTGGAACAGCAAGCTTTCACAGTGCCGCTCGCGGATCGTGATACAGTTTTCCTCCAACGTATTGCCGCGTGAAATACTCCGGGAGGAATCAGTGGCGTATCGGGATTTGCGGGACTTTGTTCAGAAACTGGAGAAGGAAGGGGAACTGAAGCGGATTCGCGCGGAGGTTGACCCCATTCTGGAAATCACCGAAGTAACGCAGCGAATCGCGCGCGACAAAAATCGCCTGCCGGATAGCATGGGGCCCGCGCTGCTGTTTGAGAAGCCTAAGGGCTCGCGCGTACCGCTATTGGTGAACACGTTTGGAAGCGTGCGACGGATGTCACTCGCATTTGAAGTGGGCGAATTGGACGAAGTGGCGGCGCGCATTCAAGGTTTTCTGAAGATGGAGACTCCACAGGGACTCTTCGACAAAATCAAGATGTTGCCGAAGCTCGCGGAGCTGGGCTCCTTTTTCCCGAAGAGCGTAAAGACCGGTGCGAGCAAGGAGGTGATGCATCACGGTAAAGACATTAACCTCTTTGATTTTCCAATTTTGAAATGCTGGCCGCAGGATGGCGGGAGATTTATTACGTTTCCGCTGGTGTTCACGAAAAATCCAGAAACGGGGAAGCGCAACGTCGGGATGTACCGCATGCAGGTGTACGACGAGCGCACCACGGGCATGCATTGGCAGACGCAAAAGCATGGAGCGGAGCATTTCCGGCGCGCCAGGGCAAAGAGTCCGGAAGGGCGCATTGCAGTAAGCGTGTCAATCGGAGCCGACCCGGCGACGGCGCTATCGGGGATGTTGCCGATTCCGCCGGACCTGGACGAAATGATGTTTGCGGGATTTTTGCGCCGCGAGCCAGTGGAAATGGTTCCGTGCGAAACGAATGATCTCGAGGTACCCGCGAACGCGGAGATTGTCCTTGAAGGCTATGTGAATTTGAATGAGATGCGGACGGAAGGACCGTTTGGCGATCACACGGGATTTTATTCTCTCGAAGGGGAGTATCCCGTGTTTCACGTGGAGTGCGTGACGCACAAGAAGGAGCCAATATATCTGACGACCGTGGTGGGGCCGCCGCCGCAAGAAGACTATTACATGGGATACGCGGTCGAGCGCGTTTTTCTGCCGGTGATGAAGATGCAGTATCCGGAAATTACAGACGTAGCGATGCCTGCGGAAGGAATCTTCCACAATTTAATGATTGTCGCGATTCGCAAGTCGTACCCGGGGCACGCGCGGAAAATAATGAATGCGATCTGGTCTCTGGGGCAGGCGATGTTCACGAAAGTGATCGTGGTCGTGGATCACGATGTGGACGTGCACAACTACAACGAGGTGGTGTGGAAAGCATTGTGCGCACTGGACCCCGAGCGCGACGTGCAGTTCTCGCTTGGGCCGATGGACACGCTGGACCACGCGTCGCGTCTGCAAGATTACGGTTCAAAAATGGGAATCGACGCAACGCGCAAATGGGAATCCGAAGGATTCACGCGTCCGTGGCCGGATGAAATCAAAATGGATGAAGGAACGCGCGCGCGCGTCGCAGCGATTTGGAAAACGCTGCAATTATAAATTTCGTGAACGAGATGCGGGTGATTGACTTCAAAGGATAACCGTCCCTCAGGACAGGCAGGAACAGCAGAAAAATACAATTAGTGGTGGTGAGCCTTAAAGCCATACACAATTCACAGTATCAACCTCCCCTAATACCCCAGAACTGCCTATGAATAGGGGTAGTTTTAAGGCAACTCCGGTACAGAATCCCTTGACGCTCTGAGGTTGTGAATGTCATAAAGCTTGCACGGGCCGCACCTCGAACCATCCGCAGCGCAGCAGGGGTGCACTTGGCAGTGGTGGGTTTTGGCGTCAGTTCGGGCGCCAGGGTGACGTTCCTCGTGAATGAATCGCGTGAAGTGATGAATGTGAGACAGGCGTCTCAGTATCTGGGGATTTCCCCGGATACCCTGTACCGTTACATCACGGAGGGCGAAATTCCCGCGTTCAAATTAGGTAATCGTTGGAAACTGCGTAAGACGATTCTGGACCGCTGGATGGAACGCAAAATGAGCCAGGCGCATGCGAGGCGCCGATAGTTTGCCGACAGTGAAGGCGAAAGAGGCCGAAATATGTTGGGAATGGGCAAAAAATCAAGGCAGCTGGTAGGGCTGGACATCGGCTCGAGCTCGATCAAAGCGGTCGAGCTGAAGGCGACGAAGGCCGGCTACGAGCTCGTTAGCTTTGGCATGGAATCGCTGGCGCAGGACACCGTCGTGGATGGCGCGATCATGGACGCGCCGCAGGTGGCCAACGCGATCAGCAAGATATTCGACGCGCAGCGTGTGAAGACGAAGAACGTGGCGACCTCGGTTTCCGGCCACTCGGTGATTGTGAAGAGAGTGCCGCTTCCTTTGATGACCGAGGAAGAGTTGTACGACCGGATTCCTTCGGAAGCCAGCCAGCACATTCCGTTCGATATCGCCGACGTGAACCTGAGCTACCAGTTGTTGGAGTCAATGGACGCACAAATGGACGTCCTGCTGGTGGCGGTTAAAAAGGACAAGATTCTGAACCACACGAACGTCCTGGCGCAGGCAGGCAAAACACCAGTGGTTGTAGATATCGATGCGTTCGGCCTGCAGAACTGCTTCGAAGTGAATTACGAACCAGATGCCGGACAGACCGTGGCATTGCTAAACATTGGCGCAAGCGTAATGAACATCAATATCGTCCGCGGCGGAGTTCCACTGTTCACGCGCGACGTCAGCGTGGGCGGGAACCAATATACGGACGCGCTGCAGAAAGAATTGGACCTAAGCTTTGAGGATGCCGAGCGCCTGAAGAAAGGCGATACGCTCCCCAGCGTGACAGACGAGCAGAAGCAACAGATTCTACGCAGCGTTTCGGACATTCTGACGCTGGAAATTCAAAAGACGTTTGACTTCTTCCGGGCGACGGCGAGCGGCGAAAATATTCAGCGAATCGTCGTAGCAGGGGGAACGGCGCGCGTCCCTGGCTTAGTGGATTTACTCAGAGAAGAATTTGCGATGCCTGTCGAGGAGTTGAATCCTTTCCGGAAAGTGCTCGTCAATCCCAGCCGGCACAGCGATGACCAAATCCGCGAGATGTCGCCGCGGCTGGCCATTGCCGTGGGTCTGGCACTGAGGAGCTTTGACTAACCATGATTCGCATAAACCTTCTCGGACAAATTCGGCCTAAAGCATCGCGCAGGCCAGTCGATACGGGGGCAGCGCTTCCCGTGCTTTTCATCGGCGCCGGCTTGGTTCTCGGTGTTCTTGTTCTTGGCTTCCTCTACTACTCATGGCAACAGCAGCTCAACGCCGAAAACACCAAAATCAAGACGTTGCAGGCGCAGAAGACCGACCTCGAAAGCATAAAGCAGCAGGTCGAGGCTTTTGATAAACAGAAGCAGGTGCTGCAGCAGAGGGTGTCGACCATTGAACAACTGCAGCGCGACCGGACCGGCGGGCAAGACCTGCTCGACATGGTGGCAAACACAGTTTCCAGAACGGAAAATCTTTGGCTGACGACCATGACGCGGAAGGGATCGACCCTAACGGTTGAAGGTTCGTCGGCTTCCGTCAACGCAGTCGCCAATTTTATCACCGCTTTGAAGCGGTCGGGCTACTTCCAGAAGGTGGAAATCAAGGAAACGAAGCAGGACGACAAGACCAGCGCCGTGCAGACATTCAATTTCCAGTTGTCCGCTGAAATCACTCCGCCGCAGCCAGTTGCAGCACCGCCGGCGCAGGCGAAGCCGGCCAACGTGCCGACGAAAGCCGCGCCAGCCGCGACTCCGGCGAAGAAGGGATAAGGGACGACCATGGCCAATCCGTTTCGTGACATGTCGGTGTTCATGCAAGGTCTGGTGGCAGTGGCCATCGCGGTCGTGGTGCTTCTCCTGGGAGTGTACATTCCTCTGTCGCCAGTGGCCCAGGAACGCGATGCCGTCGACAAGGCCGTTCAGCAGCGCTCTACTTTGAATACCGAAGTGCAGCAGTTGCAAGTTTACAGGCAGCGCTATGGCGAATTGAAGCAGCAGATGGATGCGCTCTCGAAGCAACTGGACACGCTGAAGACCATCGTTCCAGAAGAAAAAGAGACGGATGAATTCATCCGTCTGCTGCAAGGCGCAGCGAGCGCTTCCAACGTCCAGCTTCGGCGGTTGACGGCGCAAGCAATCGTGCCGCGCGACTTTCACTATGAAATGCCGTTCGAAGTGCAAGCGGACGGGCCGTACTTTAATCTGATGGACTTTTTCGGGCGGTTGGGCCGGTTGTCGAGAATTATCAACGTAGGCGATTTGGAATTTGCTGATCCAGATAAGTCGAAGGGCACGAAGTATCCGATACGGCCTGGCACCACGGTATCTGCAATTTTTACGGCAACGACTTTCTTTACCAAGCCAGCTGACGTTGGGCCGAGCTCTGCAGCGCCGGGAGCGAAGTCTGGAGTCAAGCCGGTTGGGAAACCCTGAGCGGGAATGAGCGATCTATGCGTTCAGCACTAACTCTCGTACTAGGGATTTTGCTCGCGGCAGCCGCACCTGGGCTGCGTGCGCAGGCCACGCCGGCTGCGCCGCAACCAGGCAAACCAGCAGCACCGGCAGCGGCGAAAAAGCCCCCAGCAAAACCCGCAACTCAAAAAGTGGCGAAGGCTCCCAAGCCAGCCAAGCCTGTCGAGACCGCGGTGAATCCGGACGCGCCGAAGGAAGGCGAGCAAGCGGCAACTTCTGCGCGGCGCGACCCGTTTGAGTCGCTGGTTGCGCGGCAACAGGCGCAGGCCCGGGCGACCTCCGTGTTGCCTCCGGGCAAAGCTGGTCTGCAAGTGAGCACTCTGCGGCTTGACGGGATTGTTAAAGCGCCGAACGGCATGATTGCCGTGGTAACCAACCCGCAGGCGCGCACCTATTTTCTCCGTGAAGGGGATCAGTTGTACGACGGACGCGTGGAAAAGATTGCGATGGATGGCGTTTCGTTCCATGAAATCGGGAAAGATGCGTTTGGCAAGCCCGTGGAACGCCAAGTGAACAAGAGAATTTACTCCAGTGCAGGAGAACAGCAATGAAGACGAATTGGCCCGCCTTTCGGTGTGGCTGCCTGATCCTCTCGAGCGCAGTGCTGGGCGTAAGCCCGATGCTGGCTCAGACGCAGGAGCCCGCCGACGCGACCGCGGCGTCCGCGGTGATCTCGAGCGTGGCGATAACGCAAGCGCCGCAACGCGCCAGTGTGCGTGTGGAGGGCGAAGGGCTCCTCGACGCCCATGTCTCGCGCATGCAGAATCCAGAGCGGTTGGTGCTAGACTTCTCCGGGGCGCGGCTGGCGGTCGATAAGACGGTCATTCCGGGCGTGTCGGAACCCGTCCGCGACGTGCGCCTCGGGCAATACCGGCCGAACGTTGCCCGCCTGGTCGTCGACCTGACTGGCGTCTCGCCTTATCGGATTTCACATGATGGATCGGCGGTCGTGGTCCTTTTTGAGGCGCAACCCGAAGCCCCCAGTGCAGGGCCTTCGAATCCCCAGACTGTAACTTCGGAGCAAGAGTCGAAGACGCGCGCTGCCTTGGAATACAGCGCAGCGGCGCCACACAGCAGTGCGCGGCCTTCAAGTTCCTTGCAGATTCCAGCTCCTCGCTTCGCTTTGCCCGGCGAACTGACCCAGCCCTCAGTCGTCCTCGCCTCTTTTGGCGGGTCGAATGAGCCAGCGCGTCCGGCAACAGCGCAAGATGCGGCACAGCAAGCTGCTCAAGCGTCGAATGCGGCTGCCAATAGACTGGCGGTATCCTCGGCGCAGGCCCAGCAATCGCAAGCATCGGCCCCGCCCGCTGCAGTTGGAAGGTACACGGGAGAGCCGATCTCAGTGAACCTGAAAGACGTTGATCTACGCGACTTTTTCCGGTTGATCCACGAGATCAGCGGGCTGAACGTCGTGCTGGATCCCGCAGTCAAAGGGACGCTGACGATCGTTCTGGATGAAGTGCCGTGGGATCAGGCTCTTGATATCGTTCTCCAGAACAACGGTCTCGACAAGCAGCTCAACGGAAACGTATTGCGCATCGCGACCCGCACCACGCTGAAGACGGAAGCAGAGACTCAGCGCGACCTCGAAAAGGCGCAGGCGGAAGCCATTGCTCCCGTGACCGTAACACGCGTGTTGAGCTATGCAAAAGCGGCCACAATGAAAGACACGCTGAAGAAATTCCTCAGCGCGCGCGGCGATATCCTTTCGGATGACCGCTCGAATCAGATTATTATTCGCGATATTCCGTCAGTCATTCCGACCATCGACAATCTTCTCCACCAACTTGACCGCAAGTCACAACAAGTGGAGATCGAAGCGCGCGTGATTTCAGCCTCTCGCGCCTTCTCGCAAGACATCGGCACGGAACTTGGATTTGCCGGGACAACTACCGGCGGCCGTTCGTTCTATGCAGGTGCTCCGCAGGTTGGCGCCAGCCCCATCGTGACGGGATCAGGTCTTCCTCAGCCGCCGGTAATCGTTACCCCGACTGGCACCTCCGGTGGGTCTAGCACCCCCGGCATTCCGCTGGCTACGAGTCTGGGAGCTGGCGTTCCGACGAGTGGCCTTTACTTCGGCCACCGTTCGCCCAACTTCGCAATCGACTTCTTTATCACGGCGGCGGAAGCCAAGGGCGTTGGCAAGCTGCTCTCCAAACCGCGCATCGTGACGCAGAACAACGAAAAGGCGGTCATCAAGCAGGGCGTCAAGTTGCCCATTCAGACGACCATCAACAACACGATCTCGGTGCAGTTCATCGACGCCGTGTTGCAGTTGGAAGTGACGCCGCAAATTACCATCGAAGGCACAATCTTCATGGACGTGCTCGTCGAAAACACGCAGATCGATCAAGGTATTCCGCGCGTACAAGGTATCCCGGCGCTGGACACGCAGTCCGCGCAGACCAAAGTCCTGGTTCCGGACGGCGGTACGGTCGTGATTGGCGGAATCATCGTCAATACACAGAACACAAACATCTCCGAGGTTCCCATCGCTGGCAGCTTGCCGTTGATCGGAAACCTTTTCAAACGGACAACCATCTCGATCCAGTCGCAGGAGTTGCTGTTCTTCCTGACGCCCAGAATCATCCCTGGGTAATTTGGAACTGCTGCTCATGGGCTGGATGGCCCGGCGAAGATAGATAACAACCTTTGATTTAGCTTAGATAGAGGCCGTCCTCTTAGGCATGTCTGCGAATCCAACCGCAGCGCATGCGAAAAGAAGGCCGGCCTTTTTGTTGACGGGTTGACGGGCTGCACCCACGCACAGTTGGATTTTTAAATCCTTTCGCCGACTGTTTCGCTTTGAAGTATCCACTGACTGAGTTAACGTTCGAGGATCGGAGCCGGGTTCGTGCGAAGGTCCGCTGTAGAAGACCAAGACACCTTCCTAGCGCTGGTTCTTGCGGCTTGCGTAGGGACGCCGCGCCTGAACGAAAACTAAACTAATAAGACAGCTTCTCTTGCTGCCAGCGTCCTATTGACTACCGACGCTGGTCCATCATGATCGCGAATTGCTTTTGCGCCTGGAGAACTCCCGATGCGCCACAGGTGAGTTCATTGGACAAGGCTAGGTCCCCAAATCTACTACGGCCAACATCCGAAGAGACAATCCCAGGGGGACTCTAGATGCGCCATCTGTGCATAAGAGCGGGCGAAAAAGACGGCGGCACAGACCAGAAAAAGGAGGCTGATGCGCAAGCCAAACACGCGAGCCGGTAAGCTTCGCAGGGCGACGGCGATGGCCACACCGAGGATCATCACACAGGGATAATAGTAGTAATAATAGAGCCCGCTTTGCGGGGTTACCGTCCACTGAAGAAAGTTTGCTGCGAAAAGCAGCAGGACCAGTCCCGCAGGTAAGTTGATCGCTTCCCAGAAGCGCCGCAGGCAGAGGACCAACGCTAGCAAACCTGCCCACGTGATGACCGGATTGCCCACCAAATAAGACAGGGACCGCTGGGGTTTTAAGTTCAGAGGCCATGAATACCACGGCGATACGAGGAATGGGTTTGTGACTGTCGTTCTGTTGAAGTGCCACATAAAAGTATTCATCTCGGCTAATTCGTGAAAGTTGAACGGCAGGTGAATAAGCAAGCATAGCGGCCAAAACGCCAGACTATAGGCCGCGATGGGAAAAACGATCAACCCAAGGAGAAGAAACGGAATCCCAATCTGGGCAATGTTGCGTGCGTATCCTGAAAGCGAAGGATTTCCAGACGCAAATTTGGAGCGGGAGACGTATGACAGCGCAAAAGCGACCAAAACAAATACAGCCAGAGTATCAATGGCGTTCCATTTACACGCACCCGCCAGTCCCACCAAAACACCGGCCGAACACAAAAGAAACCGGCGCTTGACCGCGCTCGTATCGATAACGAGGGCCGCGGTGTAAGCCACCAGGCTCCACATGAGGAAGACCATCAGGAATACGTCCACCGTGGCGATGCGCGACATCACAAACAGAAAATTGTTAAAGAGCGTCAGCCCGGCTGCAAGAAAAGCGAGACTCGTATCCTGGAGAAGAAGGTAGACCCAAAGATAGACGGCTACCACTGTCAGGGCACCGCACACGCCGCCCGCGATTCGCCAGCCAAAGGGATTGTCGCCCGCGATCTCCATGCCCATTGCCATGATCAGCTTTCCCAAGGGAGGTTTCGCAAGGGGCGGGGCCTGAGGATCCGGATTGGGTATGCCCTGGATAAAGGCTCTCGCTTCAGGAACGAAGTAAGCCTCATCGAAATACATCGCTTGGGGCGTTCCGAGACCCGCCAACAAGAGCGCCAGGGTTGCCAATCCGAAGATAATTGCTGTGACAAAAGGACGGCGTAAGGCGTGCTCCTTGAGCGGGACTTCCTTGGCCGAACCACCAGCAGGAACTGTATCCGCGGATAGCGCGCCAAGACTGTCGGTTTCCGTGGGATTTACATTCGCTCCGGAATCGGCGACCTGGCTTTTCCTAGATAAATCTTGCATGAAATCATCTTAGCTGGGACGGACAAACCCAGCCCGTATAGCGTGCTCATTTTGTGCATAATGAGCCACGGTGCTTCGTGGGAGAACGCCCAAAACGCACATCGCGCGAATTCCGGGTTAAACTGAAGAGGGGATCGGCAAGACTGCGGTCTCCTGTCTCATTTATGAGTTCACCCTTCAAACTTCGTCGTAAAGCTCTCAACCAGCTGATTTCAGACGCGCAGCTGGATGCTCTGGTGATCACTCATCCTGCCAACTGGTATTACCTGACCGGATTTACAGGGGAATCGGGTGCGCTCATTTTGAGTGATCGAGCCGCGACGCTAATAAACGACGGGCGATTCACCACACAAGCGCGCCAGGAGACCTCCTCTGTGCGCCTGGTAGAGCAGAAGGGCTCCTTAATGGAGTCAACGGGGCGCCTGCTGCGAGAAAAAGCCGTTAGGCGGGTCGGATTCGACCCGGCGCAAACTTCTGTGGCGCAGTTGAATCTATTGCGAAAGGCGGCGGGGTCTCGCACCAAATGGATTTCTGCAGCTGGATTGGTTGGAACCCTCAGAGCTCGAAAAGAGCCCTGTGAACTCGCCAGGATGCGCCAGGCGGCCATTCTCGCAGGGGACGTCCTAACCAGCGCGATAGCTCTGCTAAAGCCCGGCGTGATGGAAAATGAGGTCGCTGCAGAGATCGAATATCAAATGAGGAGGCGCGGTGCCACCGGTCCAGCGTTCGAAACCATCGTGGCATTTGGCGAACGTTCCGCGTTACCTCATGCGCGTCCCACCGCCAAGCGATTGAGGAAAAATGAGTTGGTGGTACTAGACCTGGGTGCTATACTCGCGCACTATTGCAGCGACATCACGCGCACGGTGTACGTTGGCAGGGCCCCAGGGCTTGTGAAACAAAGGTACAGGGCGGTTCTGGAAGCGCAGAACGCGGCGCTAGCGGCAGTACGAGCCGGAGTCACCTGCGGGGATGTCGATACTGCTGCACGGCAGGTTCTGGCCGGTTACAAACTAGACCGGCTTTTCACGCATAGCACGGGGCACGGACTGGGCCTGGAAGTACATGAGGATCCGCGGCTGGCACGCGGGCAAAAGACACGGCTGGAACCGGGCTTCGTGGTCACGATTGAACCTGGGGTTTACATGGCGGGCGTGGGGGGAATTCGCATTGAGGATGACGTGGCCGTGCACGCAGGGAATACCGAAGTACTGACCCGCATACCGCGGGATCTCATCGAGCTCTGACACAGGCATGAAACGAAAACAGCCCTTGAAAGCAGCAGAAAGTTCCTCCATCGCTAGTCCGGAAGTCCAGCAAATCGAGCAACTCCTTCGCTTCATGAGCGAGCACAACCTCGAGGAGTTCGAGTATTCGCGGGGTGACCTGAAGATCCGGTTGAAGAAGCCGTCCGCTGGCGTGCCCCTGTACTCGCGGTCCATGGGAGTGCCCGAGATTATCGTTCCCGGAGCAGTTCAAGAGAGGCCAGCGGCAGCTTCCCCGAGCGCACCTGCGGCTCCGGAAGCGCGAGCGACAGAGGACCTGCATTTGGTCAAGTCCCCAATTGTGGGGACCTACTATGAGGCTCCAAGCCCCGGCGCCGAGGCATTCGTTAAAATCGGCGCGCACGTCGAGTCCGGACAAACCCTTTGCATTGTCGAAGCTATGAAGCTCATGAATGAAATCGAGTCGGACGAAAGCGGCGAACTAATACGCATATTTGTCGAAAACGGGCAGCCCGTGGAATACGGCCAGCCGCTCTTCGGCATCCGTCCTAGCCGGAAGAGGTAGCCGGCGCCCGAAGCCATGTTCCAGAAAATCCTAGTAGCCAATCGCGGGGAAATCGCGCTGCGGGTCATTTGTGCCTGCAAAGAACTGGGGATTTCTACTGTCGCGGTTTATTCCGAAGCTGATCGGAATTCGCTGCATGTGCGCTTCGCAGATGAGGCCGTATGCATTGGCCCTCCGCGTAGCAGCGAAAGTTACCTCAACATTCCGCAAGTCATAAGCGCCGCCGAAATCACCAACGTGGACGCCATCCACCCGGGATACGGCTTCCTTTCCGAAAACGCCAATTTTGCCAAAGTCTGTGAAGCCTCGGAGATCACATTTATAGGTCCGACTCCCGAAGTGATCGAAATGATGGGCGAAAAGGACCGCGCACGCCGGGAAATGAAATCCCTTGGAGTGGCCACGGTTCCCGGCAGCGATGGCGTCATCGAGGGAGAAGAGCAACTCGCCAAAGAAGCCAAGAAAATCGGCTTTCCGCTGATTATCAAAGCTTCTGCGGGCGGCGGCGGGCGAGGCATGCGCGTCGTTCACAAGCAGGAAGAGCTCCTGAACGCCTACGAAACGGCGCGGAGTGAGGCGCAGCAGGCCTTCGGCACACCCGACGTCTATGCTGAGAAGTTCATCGAGCGTCCAAGGCACATCGAATTTCAGGTTTTGGGAGACCAGCACGGCAAAGTGATCCACCTCGGCGAACGCGAGTGCAGCATTCAACGCCGTCACCAGAAATTGGTGGAAGAATCGCCCTCGCCGGCAATGGACGCCAAGCGCAGGAAAGATCTCGGCGCGAAGGTCGTCCGGGCGCTGGAAAAAGTAGGGTATACCAACGCGGGGACGGTCGAATTCCTGATGGACGAGGACGGTGCGATCTATTTTATCGAGATGAACGCGCGCATTCAGGTGGAGCACCCGGTCACCGAGCTGGTTACTGGCGTGGACCTGATCAAAGCGCAAATTCGCATTGCCGCAGGCGAGGGGCTGGATGATGCCGTCGGCGAAATGAATTTCTCCGGCCATGCCATCGAGTGCCGCATCAATGCCGAGGATCCGGAGACGTTTGTGCCGTCTGCGGGGCGCATCACCACGTTCCAGGCCCCGGGTGGAACAGGCGTTCGCGTGGATTCTGCGGCCTACGCCGACGCTGTGATCCCGCCTTACTATGACTCGATGATCGCGAAGCTGATCGTAAAGGGCCGCGACCGCGCCGAGGCCATCGGCCGAATGAAGCGCGCCCTCGAAATGTTCGTCATCGAGGGAATTAAGACTTCCATCCCACTGCACCGGCGGATTCTGGCCGATGCGGACTTTGCCGCTGGGCGCTTCGACACACACTTCATCGAAAGATTGCTGGGTACGAGCGGAAAATAACTGTCTATGCGCCTTGTCCTCTCCAGGCTGTATGTGATACTAGACGCAGCGTTGATTACTTCTCCCGAAAGAGATTGTGCTCTAAGCCTCGCCGAAGCTGGAGTTCGTCTCCTCCAGTACCGGAACAAGTCTGCGCCTGCGCGCCACTATCTCGATTCCTCCCGAGCACTAGCAGAAATGCTCTGCCCGAAAGGCGTGACATTTTTTGTGAACGACCGCCCGGATGTCGCTTTCCTAGCGGGCGCAACGGGCGTCCACGTTGGCCAGGCGGATTTGGACGTGGAACAGGCGCGTCTCGTCGTTGGTAGCGACAAACTGGTTGGCGTCTCAACGCACAATTTGGAGCAGTTCGAGCGCGCGGCGGATAGTACTGCAGACTACATCGCGATTGGCCCCGTTTTCAGCACTACCTCGAAGACCAATCCGGACCCGGTCGTTGGCGTGGATTTCATCAGAAGAGTGCGTTCGTTAACCGACAAGCCCATTGTGGCGATTGGCGGAATCACACTGGAGCGCGCCGCAACACTGATTGAAGCCGGGGCCGATTCTGTCGCGGTGATCAGCGGGATTTTCAGCGCGCCCAATCCGGCGAAACGAGCGCGCCAATATTTGGAAACACTCGGATCCGCGAAACACGCGGCAGCGGTCTAAGGCGCCTCCGAATGGCCGACACGACTCATCCTCTGCAACAAAGCAACGCAAGAAATGAGCCAGGTTTTGTGCGCGCCATCGGCCTTTTCGACGGCACGATGATCGTGGTCGGCTCGATGATTGGCTCCGGGATTTTCATCGTGGCGGCGGACATTTCGCGGCAGACTGGTTCGCCAGGCGGCTTGTTGCTGACGTGGGTGTTGACAGGATTGCTTACAGTCTCCGCCGCGCTTTCCTATGGTGAGCTTGCCGCGATGTTTCCTCATGCAGGCGGACAATACATCTACTTGCGCGAGGCGTACTCGCCGCTATGGGGATTTCTGTACGGGTGGACTCTGTTTCTAGTCATCCAGACGGGCACGATTGCGGCGGTCGCCGTCGGTTTCGCACGGTATCTGGGAGTATTGTTTCCCTCGATTTCACCGATCACCTGGGTTATCGCGCCGATCGGTTTGGGCTCAAAGCTTGCCGTAAGCCTCTCGGTCCAGCAGCTCGTTGGCGTACTGATGATCGTCCTTCTCACGTTTTTGAATACTCAAGGCGTACGCTTGGGCAAGCTGATCCAAAACATTTTTACCAGTGCGAAAGCCCTGTCGCTGGTCGGATTGATCATTCTGGGAATTTTTGTTGGCAGAAACGCGGGCGCAATGGCGGAGAACTTCTCGCATTTCTGGGACGTTCGCGGTGCGGTGCCGATCGAACCGGGTGCGAATTTCCTGCGGGGTCTGATTCCGACGGTCACGGCAGCCAGCGGCGTGATTGGCTTGATTGTGGCGTATGGCGTGGCCCAGGTTGGCTCCCTCTTTTCCGCGGACGCATGGAACAACATTGGCTTCACCGCCGCTGAAGTGAAAAATCCCAAGCGCGATGTCGCCCTTTCCATGGCGTTTGGCACATGCATCGTCATTACGCTCTATTGCCTGGCAAACCTCGCGTATCTGTTTGTCTTGCCGCTCGTGCAAATCCAGACCGCTCCCGACGATCGCGTAGCCACAGCCGCTCTGAGCGCTATTTTCGGCGCTCCCGGCGCTGCGATCATGGCGGTAGCCATCATCATTTCAACATTCGGCTGCAACAATGGGCTGATTCTTGCAGGCGCGCGTGTTTCCTATGCAATGGCGCGCGATGGCCTATTCTTCCGCTCTACCGGCAAGCTGAGCAAGAAAGGCGTCCCGCAAAGCGCGCTGATCTTTCAAGGGATTTGGGTCATCGTGCTGATTCTGCTGCGCACGCGCCGCGTGGATGCGACTGGCGCCGTCACCTACGGCAATCTGTACAGCGATCTACTGAACTACGTGGTCTTTGCGGTCTTGCTGTTTTACGTCCTGACGATCATAGGGATTTTTGTACTGCGCCGAAAGCGGCCAGATGCTGAGAGACCCTACCGTGCATTCGGCTATCCATTCGTCCCGCTGCTCTACATCGTGGCCGCGACGGCAATCATGATCGTCCTGCTGCTATATCAAACGCAGACCGCCGGCGGCGGATTGATCATCGTGCTGCTTGGCTTGCCAGTGTACTGGTTGTGGTCAAGAAGCTCGGGAAGATCGGTGCAGGCCAGCGAATAAATTGCATAATTTTTCTGTAGGGGCGCAGCGTGCTGCGCCCCTACAATGTGCCAAGCCAATTTGGCTGGATGTAAGCGGCAGAGAAAATCGGGCAAAGACCCCCCGCTAAAGGAGGAGTTGCATGGGCAACCCCTTGTTCGCGACGAAGTCAATGACCACGCTGATGAAGGAGGCGGGGGACACCGGAGAGCACAGCCTCAAGCGGGCACTCGGCCCTGTCAACCTGGTCACACTAGGCATTGGCGCCATCATCGGCGCCGGCATTTTCGTAATGACCGGTTCCGCTGCATCACTCTACGCCGGACCATCAATCATGTTGTCTTACGTCCTCGCGGGGATCGGCTGCGTCTTCGCTGGGCTGTGTTACGCCGAATTTGCGTCGATGATTCCCATTGCCGGTTCCGCGTACACTTACGGCTACGCCACGCTTGGCGAAATCGTCGCCTGGATCATTGGCTGGGATCTGATTTTAGAGTACGCCTTCGGCGCGGCAACTGTGGCCAGCGGGTGGAGCAGCACGCTAGTTGCCTTCCTGCAAGACTACGGCATCAGTCTGCCCCCACAAATTTGCGACGTTCCGGGAGCGCAGTGGGTGCAGTATGAGGGCCGGTGGATGCCCTTAAACACGCTGAGCATGAGGACCGCGGATCTTGCGGGGATGCATATCGTGACGGCCAAGTTTAACTTGATCGCCTTCCTCGCGATGCTCGCGGTCACCACACTTCTGATCATAGGAATCAAGGAATCCGCGAATTTTAATACTGGCGTGGTTTTTGTGAAGTTGGTGGCAGTTTTCGTGTTTATAGCCGTGGCTGGCGCGTTTGTTTTAAAACATCCGGAAATGGCGCATGCCAACTGGAAAGTATTCATTCCGCCTAATACCGGCGTGTTCGGCTCGTTTGGTTGGTCTGGCATATTAAGAGGCGCGGGCGTTGTTTTCTTCGCCTACATAGGTTTTGATGCGGTCTCGACCGCGGCGCAAGAAGCAAAGAATCCGCAAAGGGACATGCCTATTGGCATTCTCGGATCGCTAATCGTTTGCACGATTTTGTACCTGCTCGTTTCCGGGCTGTTGACGGCAACCGTGCATTACTCACGGCTAAACGTTGGCGCCCCCGTCTCCCTCGCGATGCGCGAAACGGGCGTGAGATGGGGAAGCTATGTGGTGAACGCAGGCGCGCTCGCGGGATTGAGCACGGTTATGCTGGTTATGATGCTCGGTCAATCGCGCGTCTTCTATTCGATGGCGAATGACGGCTTGCTGTGGAAGTGGGCGGGCGACATTCATCCACGTTTTCGCACGCCGTGGAAGTCTACGGCGATCGTTGGGATTTGTGTTGCGTTTGTCGGCGCGCTGGTGCCCATCGGTGATCTCGGGCAGCTCGTCAGCATCGGCACATTGCTGGCCTTCGTGATCGTTTGCGCAGGCGTGTGGATTTTGCGCGTCCGGCGGCCGGAGCTCGCGCGGCCCTTCAAGACACCATTGGTTCCGTTGGTGCCAATCCTGGGCATGATCGTGTCGCTCGGTCTGATGGCCGGCCTAAAGGCTGTCACCTGGATACGATTGGTCGTTTGGCTGATTGTCGGCATGGTCGTATATTTTACCTACAGCGTGAAACACAGTCGTGTGCGCAATGAATTGAAATAGGCTACGTCGAGCCCAGTACGTGCGCTCCACTCTCTGATTCCCGCCGCGTTTGCCCTGCGCGCACGGGACTTCTTCAGGTAAAGTAGTATTTCTATTAATCGCCGATGACTGCTCTGCCTGCGAACCTGCGAAACGTGTGGCGCCGCCTCTCGCGGATTGACCTCTTTGCCATTGGGCTCATTCTTGGCGGGGCGACTTGCGCCATTCTCGATCTTAGCGGTGGACTCGCCAGCTTCCTCAAATTTTTTGCAATTATTGCGACAGTTTATGCGCTGTTTCGCCTTGCCGGATGGTGGCGCACGCGGCTCCTCTGGAGCCTGCGCAACCGGCTGATCGTTGCGTATCTTTTCATCGCGGTCGTACCAATTCTTCTGATTTTGACCCTAGTTGTACTTGCAGGGCAGATCTTGTACTCACAGCTTGGCGCCTACCTGCTTTATGACGACATTCACCGTCGCATCGCCATGATGGCGGACATTACCGATCACATTGCCGCCGCGCATCGAACACTACCGAAAGGAATCTCGGAACAGGAATCGGAGCTCGTCCTTGCCGCGCAGTCTCACCAGGTTCACGATCTGGAACTCCCAGGTTTGAGCATTGATTTCTCGAATGATCCTGCTTTGCTGGGAAAAGTGGCGGGCGCGGGTAAGAAGTCGTTCGCGGGCTTGGTCGAAGAAGGCGACTCACTCTACTTGATGAGCCTTAGGGAGATGCCGGAAGCGCAAGGCGTACGAGTGGTCACCCTCCGGGTGCCGGTTACATCGGAATTCCTGGCCTTAATCGCACCGGAGCTTGGTGCGATTCAGCTAAATTTGACGCGGCAATTCGAGGGTGGTACGAGGCAAGGAATTCTCTACAATTCAGGGAACATTCAATACGAGACAACCAGGAGAATTCTGGCGCGAAACAGGACACTTCACCCACCATCCCATTGGATCATTGATCCGGCTGTTACTGGGCTGTCCCGGCTTGACGCGGTTTACGTGGGGACTGGCGGAATGTTTGAGGCGCGAAGGCCCGTGCTTGTCAGCTTCAACGCGAGGCCCTCGCGACTGAATGGGCGGATTTTTTCGTCCCTCGGTGAGCTCAGCGATTTCTACGCTGTCGGGTTCGTCGTGGTATTCGTGATCTTTTCCTTGATCGAAATTGCGGCGCTGATTACGGGGATCGTGATGACCCGACGGATAACCAAAGCAGTGAGCGATTTGTACGGAGCGACACAATACGTCAAGTCTGGCGATTGGACGCATCGCGTGCGGATTGACCGGCGCGATCAGCTTGGCGTGCTGGGCGAATCCTTCAATGACATGACGGGTTCGATCAGCGGACTCCTGGAAGAGTCCAAGAAGCGGCAACGCCTTGAAAACGAGCTTTCCATCGCTAGCGAAGTGCAGAACCAGCTTTTTCCGCAGAAGGTGCCGTCGGTCAAGGGAGTAGAGCTCGAAGCCATCAACAAGGCCGCGCGGACTGTAAGCGGCGACTATTATGATTTCATTCAACTTAGTCCCACTCACCTGGCGATCGCGCTGGCGGATATTTCAGGGAAGGGAATTTCCGCAGCGCTCTTAATGGCCAGCCTGCAGGCAGCGCTGCGCAGCCAGCTTCTCTCTCCCGACAGCGAGAAAATGAGCACGGCGGAGCTGGTCGCACGTCTGAACATGCACATGGTGCGAAATACCGCCGACGACCGGTTTGCGACTTTTTTCATCGCGGTTTATGACAGTGCGACACGCACGCTGCGCTATACGAATGCCGGGCACCTGCCAGGATTCCTGATTGCCAACGGCACGTCGAAGCATCTCGACAAGGGTGGGATGGTTCTTGGCGTGGTCGAAGACTACGTGTACGAAGAAGGTTCAGTGGTGGTTCCCCCAAATGCGCTGCTGGTGGAATACAGCGACGGATTGGTCGAGCCAGAAAATGTGTACGGCGAGGAATTCGGCATCCGCCGCTTGCAGGAAGCGGCGATCCGCGTGCAAAGCTCTGCGCCCCGGGTCGTGGGGGAATCGCTGATGATGGCGGCGGAGGAGTGGGCGGGCACACCAGAACAAGCGGACGACATGACCGTGGTCGTGGCGCGGCTTCGGTAAGGAATGCAGGCAGGAAACGCGCACGGGGGCTGCGGTAGTGTGTGTTTCGCGAGTGGGCTATACTGACAGACTTTCCATAGTTGTAGACGAGGGGAAGAATGCCGCTTGTAAATCGCGTGGCGCTGATTACTGGAGGAAGCCGTGGAATCGGGCGAGGAATCGCCGTCCGTCTGGCGCAAGAGGGCGCGCGCATCGCGATCTCCTATCGATCAAACAAAACCGCTGCGCAGCAGGCACTCCGACAACTGCAAGCTAGCGGCGCGGATTGCGTGGCCGTGGAAACAGACGTTACCGATGCGGCAAAGGCGGAGCAGTTGGTCGAAACCGTCGCCGATCGGTATGGCCGGATCGATATTCTCGTCAACAATGTAGGTGGTTTTCGCTGGGGGACTCTAGCGGAATCCTCGCTGGCGGATTGGGAAGGTATCTTTACATCTAATTTATCGAGTGTACTTTACGTCAGCCGTGCCACGTTGCCGCACATGCGGAAAGGACGCTGGGGCCGAATCGTAAATCTTGGAGCGGTGGGCGCGGAGCGAGCGTTTGGCCAAGCAAAGATTTCAGCCTATGCGGCGGCAAAAGCCGCGGTCGTGGCGCTGTCGCGTTCGCTCGCGCTGGAAGAAGCGAAGAACGGCATCACCGTGAATGTTGTGAATCCATCGAGCATCGACGAGAAAGAACTGACGCTCAGCGAAGCCCGCCGCATTCGCGATGCGCGATTTCCGATTGGCCGTCCGCCGACGGTCGAAGACGTGGCTGCGGCCGTTGCGTTTTTCGTGTCGGACGAAGCCGAGTACGTGACCGGCCAGGTCGTAAACGTCAGCGGCGGATGGATGCTCTGAGCGCCGCGTGAAGTCTTTCATATGAAAGCCCTGACAGCAGCCGAGATGCGCGAGGTCGATCGCCTCACGACCGAACGTTACGGCATTCCCAGCCTGCAATTGATGGAGAACGCGGGCAAGAAAGCAGCGGATGCCGTGTGGCACGTCGTCGCTGGGCGCGACCAGGTCCGAGTGTGCGTCCTCTGCGGAAAAGGGAACAATGGCGGGGACGGATTCGTCGTTGCACGCCATTTGAAGGATCTGAAACTGGCAACGCGCGTAGTTCTGTTCGGGAAAAAAGAGCACGTTCGCGGGGACGCCGAGAAAAACCTAACGAGATGGCTGGAAGCCGGCGGAGAAGTTGAGGTTGTGGAGGGGGAGCCGGATTGGGAGCGGGCCTGGCGTGGAGTGCGCGAGTCGCACGTGATTGTAGACGCGATGCTCGGGACGGGGCTGAAAGGGCCCGCTAGGGGCGAGATTGCGAAGGCCATTACGGTTGTAAATGAGATGTCGCACAAGGCGACGGGAAGCTGGCCCTCACTGATTCTGGCGGTGGATACGCCTTCGGGATTACCTTCCGATGGAGAGGCCCCGGAAGGGCCGGTGCTCGCGGCTCACTGGACGACGACGTTTACTGCGCCGAAGGTCGGGCAACTGACAGGTACGGGAGCGGAAGCGTGCGGGGCACTGCAAGTGGTCAGCATTGGTTCCCCGGCGAAACTGATTGAAGAAACCGGAAAGGGCACAGTTCGCTGGGCAGGGCCGGACGAGTTTGCAGGAATGCCGCTGGTGCGGGCGGCGGATTCACACAAGGGAACTTTCGGGCATGCCGTGATTGTAGCGGGCTCGCGCGGAAAATCTGGAGCGGCGGTGCTCGCGGGATACGCGTGTTTGCGCGCAGGCGCCGGGCTGACGACGATTGCCACGCCTGATGAAATCCAGCCGGTGTTAGCGGCGGCATATGCGGAGTACATGACCGAGCCGATGCTGGCGACCAAGACAGGTGGGATCGCGGCGGCGAACGCTTCGTCGGGGCGAATGACGAAGTTACTTGAGGACAAGGCGGTCGTGGCGATCGGGCCCGGGATCGGGACGAACGTCGAAACGCGGATGTTGGTGCAACAACTGGTGCGCGAGGCGACGATCCCGATTATTCTGGATGCAGATGGGTTGAACTGTTTTGACGGTGAGGCATTTAAGCTTGGGCAGCGAAAAACGCAATTTCTGGCGCTAACGCCGCATCCCGGAGAAATGGCTCGGCTTCTCGGCGTGAAAAACTCCGACGTGCAAAGCGATCGCCTGAAAGCGGCGACGGAAGCGGCGAAGAAATGGAAGGCCCACGTTATTCTGAAGGGCTACCACACGATTCTCGCTGCTCCGGATGGACGCGTTTTCGTCAATACCACCGGTGGGCCGTGCCTGGCAAAGGGCGGAACGGGAGACGTGCTGACGGGAGTGCTTGCGGCGCTGACGGCGCAATTCGGCACCGAGGCTTGGCTGCGCGTTCTTGCGTTGGGCGTGTATTTGCACGGACTTGCAGCCGACATGCTGGCCGCGGAAGCAGATCCTTCCGGAGTTCTTGCGCACGAAGTTGCACAATGGATTACGGCTGCCCGCGAGCGCCTCCTGCGGGAGATTCAGTTCGGTGGCTGAAGAGATCATCACGCACTCGTCGGAAGAGACCACGAACTGGGGGCGCGAATTTGCGAAACGTCTTACGGCGCCGGTTCTCATTTTGCTTACTGGCGATCTTGGCAGTGGGAAGACCACCTTGACGAAGGGCATCGTCGCGGGTTTGGGAGCTGCCAGCGAAGACGAAGTCACGAGTCCCACCTTCACGCTCGTTCACGTCTATGGAAAAGCTGCCAAGGTTTACCACGCTGATTTGTACCGTATCGAGAGCTTCCACGATTTTGAGACGCTCGGCCTAGAAGATGTGTTTGCAAAGCCAGCCGTCGTCATTTTGGAATGGTCGGAGCGGTTTCCGTTGCAGTCGCCCTGGCCGCAGGTTCGCATCCGGCTAGAACATCACGGCGGAGACTCGCGACGCATCTCCATTCTGTAACTCCATTCCGAAACGCTGGTTTGTATAGTCACAGTCCTGTAACAGCGTCCTATCATTATGCCCTCTAACCCCTGTGTTTCTCTGCGCTTGCAACGCGGTCCTTACTATCTCGTTACCGAAGCGGGCAGTTTTGTTGCGGCGGCTGGCGCGCGCTGCTAGCTTGATAGAAGCCCCTTCGGGCGGAGTGTGCATGGCGGACGAGACTCTCACACTAGGTGTGGCACAAGCAGCTCGGATCGAGCTTAAGAGCTATAACGTCACGATTCCCATGGGATCGTTGTCGATTGGGGTGGACAATATCCACCACGATGTATTTCTTAGCCCTAAGTTCGTCCAAGCAGCGCGCGATTATTTGTTTGACCTGATTCGCCAGAGTACCAGCGCCACGTATTTTTCCGGCATCGAGCTTCGCAACACCAAGAGCCTTGACAACACGGCGTTCCGCAAATTGCTGACCGACCTGCTTCAGAGTGCGCTGACCCAAGCCAAATATTACAAAAATATCGAGATCGACCTCGTTTTCCGCCTTGGACTTTTGAAATTCATCACCCAGGAATTGACCAATCAATTCGCCAACCTGATTCTGGAAGGGAAGGAATGGGTCCGCCAGCGCGGCGAATATTTTGAGCGCAGCCAGCAAGCGCACGTAATCAAAGCGCGCCTCTCGGAGCTGCAATCAGCACGGCGAAAAGTTATCCGCGGAGTAGGACAGCAAGTCGCACAAATGCTTTCCGACATCGAGGATAGTGTCATCGCCAAAACGCGCAGGGCGCTCTTCGGAGATGATTTTGCGCCACTGTATGAACTGCTGAAGAATCGGCTGATCTTTCTCGACGGCGGAAAGGACGATGTTTTCTTTTTGGAGCACTACGTCCTGCTGGGAAATTATGCGCGTGACCCGGATCGCTTCGAGGCCATGGATGCGCTTTTTCAGGAATTCATTTGCGAAGCGGGGCTCACAATTGGTCAGGATCCCGCATTCACCGAGGCGAATCAGGCGCACAATGCATTGCTTGAACAAGCGACGGGGATGCGGGCTGAAATCGGAAGTCTGGAAGAACAACGAGAGAATATTCGCAAAAAGCTGGATCGCGGCGAGAGCTTCTTCAACAAATTCTTGAATTCCGCTGATCCCTCCAATTTGAAGGCTTCGCTGAGCGACATCGAGATGCGGTTGAAACACCAGGAAGTGAAACTCGAAGAGATGGGCCCGCAGATCGACGCCGCAAAGCAGAAGCTCGACTTTTTTAACAAGGACTACAAAGGGCGGCTCGGGGATTACCTGAACGACCCCGAAAACGCAAAGCGGCTTTTTGATGCTTCCGCCGGAGACACCGAAACCACGGAGAAGGCGCGGCTGTTAGCGCAACTTGTAGACCGTTTGGAGCAGCACGACGTGCTCTATCACGTGCTGGCTAGCTACGAAATTCGCCCAATCGCCAAGGACTATTGTCCTCCGGTGCACTTACAGCAGCTCCGCAAAGCGCTCGTCTCAAAAGATGAGATGAAACAGGTCGAGCAGGTGCTGAAGCATGTTCCTGCCAAGCAGCTTTCGCTGAAACCCATCGAAGAGCTTTCAAGGAAGATTCGCAAGTACTCGCGAGAGGAAATTCAGGGCTTAGTGCTGCGTTTCGCGACGGATTTCCTGCGATTGCGACGGGATCTGCGTGACGCGGAGCACCTGACGACGTGCATGGAACGCGTTCATCTAGTGACGACAGAACAGGCCAGAGAACTTTCGCGGCTGAATAACAAGCTCTACGAATGCGTCCTGCAAGAAGAAGCCAAGACGCAAGAGGACCAAGTCGTCTCGCACGTAATCATCAAAGCGGACGTGCGTGGCTCAACCAAGATGACGCAGGACCTGCTATCTCGAGGACTGAGCCCGGCTTCGCACTTTAGCTTGAACCTGCACGAGCCGGTAAAAAAACTGCTCGATCGGTTCGGCGCCAAGAAGGTGTTTATCGAAGGCGACGCGGTGATCCTGGCGATCTTTGAAACGGAGTCCACCCGTACGTATGCCCGTTCTGTCGCGAAGGCCTGCATTCTGTCGCGCCAGATTCTTGCAGTGTGCAATTCCTATAATGACCGTGCCGCCGCAAGCGATCTTCCAGCGCTCGAACTTGGCCTCGGTGTTGCGTTTCAAGGTTCGGCGCCGACGTATTGGACCGACGGCGACTCCAAGATCATGATCTCGAAGGCGCTGAATCTTTCGGACCGTCTTTCCGGCTGCGCGAAACTCGCGAAGCGTATGCTTTCCGGGCATAAATCGCACTTTTGCGTGTATCAATTCCTGACCGCGATGGAGGGAGCATCGGCGGAGGAATTGGACGAATTCCTCGTGCGCTATAATTTGAATGGCATCGAGCTGAATGAGGAAGGCTTCGAGAAATTATCCGAAGAGATTTCGCTCGATTCGGTGGAAACGAAATTGGAAATGCCCTGGGGCAAAGAAAACGTCACGCTGCACTATGGCGAAGTGCCAATGGGAGAGTCCGTGGAATTGCTCGTTCTGCGCAAAAGCCTAGCGCGCGAACTCCTTCCCGACGGCAAAATCGGCGCACCATCCTCGCATCCCTACTACGAAGTGTGCACCAGCCCGAAGCTGTACGACCTGGTCGCGGCGTTGATCCGCACGAAGGCGGCAGCCTCGACAATTGAAACTGTCCGCGCCTGACCCATATACTCTCAACGGAAGCGAAAAGGGTCCGGTGATCTTCCCGGCCTTCAAAGCCGGCGATTCGGTCCTTCGCGGGTCGAATGGTGGGTTCGACTCCCACACGCTTCCGCCATATCTGACTGGTGTGACGGATGTTACAAAGAAACGAGGCAGCAAAAGGCAGCAATAAGAGATTTTGGGTGCGGTTCTTGTGCCAATTCAAGCCGCGGCACGGACGGTGGCCGCATCCCTCGATCTCGACCTTCAGAGCCGGCGCATCTCGACACGCTGGGCATGGATGGGCTAAGAACTGTATCGTGACAGTCCAGCGTCCAGAGGTAACTAGTTGTAATTTCACGGCGCCGATCGCCACTTCTGGCGCTCTAAGGAATCCTCAGGAAGTCTTATTGCACCCTAATTGCACCCAGATTCGGCCGAGTTACTGAATTTCTCAGGCCTCATTTCAGAATAGTTCTATAAAGGGAGAAGTCAAGAAAAAACACAACTCCTTCGGCCGGGATTTTTCTTGCTTCTCAGCCCACTCGATCGAGCGAGATTGCGTCGGGTAACCGGACATCATTTGAAGTACCAGGACTTCACTTCTCCGGTAACGGCGTTATTCGTCCAAGTGGATTCTTCCGAATGCGACCTGATCCAGGTTGCATTCATTACTTAGTCTGGTTTTACCGCGCAGCTATTCGCTAGCTTCGTTACCAGGCGCACTCATGGCTCAAGGATGATCGGTTATTCTGCCGCCAGTTTGGCCCGCATAACTGCTTCGTTGAAGCGCTTTTGTTCCTCAGCACTCATTGGCCCAGGCTTCAGGTTCACAGTCAGTTTGACCAGCTTGCCGGTGAAGCGGAAGGGCGGTTGGTAGTCGTTGTCGTCCACTCCCGTGCGAGTATCTACCCCGACGCGGGCATGACCGAATTCGATGACAACATCGGCGTGTTGCTCAAAAAGCTCGATGATCTGGGAATCGCCGACAACACCATCGTCATCATCACCACCGATAACGGCGCCGAGACGTTCTCCTGGCCCGATGGCGGTACCACTCCTTTTCGCGGCGAGAAGAACACCAACTGGGAAGGCGGCTACCGCGTGCCTATGATCGTTCGCTGGCCAGGCCTGATCAGGCCCGGGACTGTGATCAACGATATTTGCGCGCACGAGGATTGGGCGGCAACGCTTTTGGCGGCGGCTGGCGAACCAGATGTTACCCAGAAGTTGTTGACCGGCTACCAGTCCGACGGGAAAACCTTCAAAGTTCATCTGGATGGCTACAATCTGATGGACATGCTGGCTGGCAAAGCCCCCGGGCCCCGCAAAGAGTTCTTCTACTGGACCGACGACGGCGATTTCGCGGGTCTTAGGTACGACAAATGGAAACTCGTTTTCCTGGATCAGCTTGTGCATGGATTTGGAGTGTGGAGTGAGCCCCTAGTTGTTCTGCGCGTTCCTTTGATTGAAGACCTCCGCGCCGATCCCTATGAACGGGCCACTTATGAAGCTTCTGACTACGACCACTGGATGATTGACCGCATTTACCTCCTCGTTCCTGCGCAGGCATACGTCGGGAAGTTCTTGATGACGTTCAAGGAATTCCCCCCGCGCCAGTCACCGGCTAGCTTTAGTCTGGACCAGGTGATGCAGAAGCTGCGTGAGGGTATCCAGTCAAATAATTAAATCGCCCTTACGTTCGTGAATGTCCGTCATTAGACCGGCCACTACTGGCAGGTTACTAAAGACGGACGAAAGTGAAAATGAGGATGGCCAACTTACAATTCAAAATCCACTTGTACGGTTTCCGCGTTCACCAGGACCTTCAGCTCATGGGAGCACTAGAGGCGTTGAATGAGATGCTGCGGTTTGGTCGGACCACCGCCTTTCTGTTCGTCGTCATCGACAGGACGTGGGCCTCCACACGTCCACTTAGGGTTGATGCAACCATTCATCGCATGTGTGTTGTGAATAGTTAAATGAGATGGGCTTTGACCAAGTTGGAGTTCGTGGCGTAGGCAAGTAACTGTACGCGAGAGTCTGGGCGCGCAGTTTTAGACGCTCTGGGATTTCTCAGGGAACATAAACGAGGAACTCCGGCATGTCCGGAAGGCCATCAATGAACGTCCCCTTTTTCTTCCCTTTGGAGGAAAAGCGCCGCACCCGCTGCTTCTTCCGCTCGGCCACGTAGAGATCGCCGTCGGGGCCGACCGCGAAGCCGGAGGGGGCGTCGAGCTTTCCATCGATCACCACGCGCGCCTTGAGTTTGCCTCTCGGAGGTGTTGACGTCAGATCCAGCGCGAGGATGCTGCCGGTGCCCGACGCGCCGATGTAGAGCGTCTCGCCGTGCAGGATCAAGTGCACGGGCGCCTTGAGTGCCCGCCCCTTAATATGGGCCATCAACTCCCCAGAGTTCACATTGAAAACCTTCACTGCGTCGCCAGCCTCGTCCGCCACGTACAGATGCTTCTGGTGCACGACGATTCCCCGCACAGAGTGGCGTGGCTTGCCGCGCTTGTCGAGCACAACCTTGAGGCCGAGGGGCGATGGCACATCGAGCGGCGTGTGGTCCCCGTACTCGGGAAGACTCCCCTGGCTGGACGCGACGAGAGTGCCTGGAAGAAATTTCCCATTGGGATAGTGCTTCCGGAGGTGCGCGGCAACTGGTGCTGGTTTGCGACTCTCCGGCACAAGCGCCACCACGGTGTTGGTATCCTGGCAGGAGACATAGATACGACCATCGTCCCCCAGCTCTACGTCGAAGGGGTGCACCATCGCCGAAATTTGCTCGGTCTTCGCGAGCACCTCCTTGAAGCGGAAGGTTTCGCCATGCCGGCGGTAGCACGCAATGTGGCTATCCTTGCGCCACGCGTTCGCGATGTAGAGGTCGTCGCCCACGAGTGCGAAGCCGCGTGCGATGTGCAGCGGATGCGCGACCGGCGATGGATCGAGGAGCAGCGGATGCAACTTACGCGGGGAGCCGTCGTCCTCGAAGACGCCGATATTGTCGACGCCGTGCCCCGATTCACCCCGATAGCTGATCCACCACACGACTCTGTTCTCCCGAACATGATCGTTGCATCGTCAGAATCAGCGCGCGACGCTCAACGCGCCGACGACCGGAGTCACATGATTCGCATTCCGGAAATCTACTGTCCCTTTGGTAGTGCAGCACCAACGTGGATTCGTGTCTACTGTCACTTGTTACAGCCGGGATCATTAGACGTCCAACGCTTTCGGCGAGAGAAAAAGCCCCTCCCAAAAGGATCTTCGACGAGGCTTAAGGAAAGACCATGCCAGCCCAGAAGGCGTTTGGTGTATAAGCGATTACCAAGAGTTACAGGGGCAGCGGGAATGCAAAACGCGCGGCTCTCGACAGTTGACGTAAGCAAGCGATAGCGCTCAAAACCCCCCGCCATGGATCTGTTTGACTGTAACGGCCCCCTCCGACAGCATGGTGCGCAGGCTCAAGTCTCGCCCATCACACTTACTAAACCAGCCGCGCCTCAAATTTTTCTAGGGCCTTTCGCTTGGCATCGTCTTGGGCATGCGTGTAAATGTCCATCATAATGTCGCACGAGGCATGACGCAGAAACCCCTGAGCCGTTTTGGAGTCGAGCCACCGACGTTATCGCGACCCAGATTTGCGTTTCTCAGATCGGCGTTCGTTAAAGTTGACATTTCCTAAGTCAGCGCCTTGGAGTGAGTGCGGCTCCGAGCCATAATGCGAACACGAATGTCTCCGCATTTTTTGACTTTTGGTTTCCATGTCAACTCTCGCCTTTACGGGCCGCTCCACCGGATCGGGCACATTCTAACGCTGAATGTTTCTGACTTCATTCGTTTTCCTGGTCTCACAGCGCTCCATCCGAGCAGTGTCTAGACCGAGAGGATTGCTAAGTCTCCCAATAAAGAAGGTCGATGATAAGTGACGGCAAGCTCAAGACGCCCCTGAGTGCAGTTCATCGATTGATGAGTTGGATGCAGCGCCAGTCAAGACCACGGGCTCTAATTCTCCCTTTTTTCAACTGTGCGGTGCTCCTTCTTTGTTCCTGTTTGCGTGCACAAGAAAATTGCAACGTTGAAGTGAAGCTTCTGCTCTCGCCGGCGGAAACTCAAGTTGCCATCGCGGCGCTTAGCGCCCAAAAGGAAACGGCCGGCCGTGTCTACTTTTTCGATACTGGTGCGCTCGATCTGCTATCTCAAGGCGCAATCGTGCGCCTGCGTCAGGGCGCTAAGAGTGATCTGACCGTCAAATTGCGGCCACCTAACGGGAAGAAATTCTCTACTCCCTCGGAGGGACGCGACGGCTTCAAATGCGAAGTTGACCTGACACGGGAGGGAGCGAACTCCTCCTATTCGATTACGAGGCAACTCGCAGCGGAGGAGCTTCCTCAAACAGGAACTGCCATTTCCCGCCTCCTAAGCCCCGCGCAAATCAAGCTGTTCGAGGACGCACGGGTTTCCGTTGATTGGACCCGCGTGAAAAGAGTTTCCGAGATCATTTCAACCTCGTGGCAAACGCAAGCTCAACCGCACCTAGGCAAACTCACATTGGAGCTATGGGAGTGGCCTGGAGGAAAAATCCTCGAGCTCTCGACGAAGGTCTCACCTGAAGCAGGGCCGTCGACCTACACGGAATTGCAGCAGCTCGTGAAGTCGAAGCAGCTCGCGATCAGCGCCGATCAACGGCTCAAGACGAGCACCGCTCTCGAAGCCATCACGCACGCCACTCCACACTAGCCGACATCCACGATGGCCACTTGGCTTTGGGTTCGAGGAGCACTCCTGCTTGGAAAACCAAAGCGGGAATCCGGGTCAGCGTCCTTGAGACGTTTCTCAAACTGTCAAAAGTGACACTATCCGGAGACAAGTTCAAGGGGTAGCGTCGCAATGGGCGCACGTCGTGAAAATCCACTGGGAAGTCTGATAGGGTTTGCTTGGGGTTTTCTTTCCTTATCTGACAGTTTATAATGCCTGTCAGACAGGAGGTTCCTATGAACATTTCCTTGCAGGCACTCCGAGATAAACGTGATCAGCTCACCGCCAGTCTGGCCCGCGTCGATGACTTGCGCCCCGGTTTTCTCACCGCACGATTTCGTAAATGTGGCAAGCGCAACTGTCACTGCGCTCAGAAGGATTCCCCGGGACACGGCCCGTCCTATTCGTTGACTCATCGCCTTGCTGGAAAGACGATCACCCAGGTGATTCCCCAAGGCCCCGCCGTCGAACGCACCAAAGCACAGATCGCGGAATACCACCGTTTCCGGAAATTGGTGAGGGAACTAATCCTCGTGAGTGAGCAAATCTGCTCCGCCCAAGTGCGGGAAGCGGAAGCGCTCCCTGCGAGCGAGGCTAAAAAAAAACCTCTTCGCCGGTCTACTGGCTACCGACGTCGTTCCGGAGATTGAGACGCTCCTCGGTCGACAGGCGGTGGAAGATCTGGATCTGGAAGCGCTGGAACTCGCCGTGCGGAAACAGGTCTTGCAGTTGGCTGGAGCCGCGGTCGAGCAACGTCTCAACGCTGACACCAGCGATGAGCGAGGCTCGCGAACTCGTTGTGCTTGCGGTCAGGAAGCGCGCTTGGTTGGTCGCCGGAGCAAGCGGGTGCAGAGCGTCCTCGGCCCTCTACAAATCGAGCGCGCCTACTATCATTGCTCCAGGTGTGGACACGGCTTCTGTCCTCGCGATGAACATCTGGGCATAGAAAACACGTCGCTCTCCCCGGCCCTCACGCGCATGGTGGGCACCGTGGGTGCGATGGTCAGTTTCGAAGAAGGCAGTGCGTTGCTGCGCGAACTGGCCGGCGTGCCTGTCGATGCCAAGCAGGTGGAAAGAACCGCAGAAGCGTTGGGAAAAGAAATCGCCGAAGACGAACGCTTGCACAGCGAACCTCTGGATTCTCTTTCTCTGCCGCAGACCCTGTATCTCGGCATGGATGGAACCGGGATTCCTTTACGTGCAGAGGAACTCGTGGGCCGCACGGGCAAGCAACCGGACGGGTCCGCCAAGACCGGCGAGGTGAAACTCTGCACCATTTGGAGTGCGGAATCGTGCGATGAACGAGGCACCCCCGTCCGCGATGAAGGATCGGTCACCTATTCAGCGGCCCTGGAGAGTGCCTGCGCGCTAGATACCGCTGCGTCCCGTTCTCCCTTTGCTCAGCGCGTCTGGAGAGAAGCTACGCGCCGGCGCTTCTGCCAAGCGCCCCGTAGGGTCGTGCTTGGGGATGGGGCCCTGTGGATTTGGAACATCGCCGACGATCAGTTTCCCGGTGCCACCCAGATTGTCGACCGCTATCACGCCAAAGAGTATTTGAGTGATCTCGGAAAAGCTCTTTACGGTCCCACCGCCCCACGGGCGGCACAATGGGCAGAACGCCGCAAGGAAGAACTCGATACTGGAAAATTCCCAGCTCTGCTCAACGCCATCCGCCGGCAGGTCCCGCGCTCCGATCTGGCTCGTCGCTGTCTCCATTATTTCAAAACCAACCGCGAGCGTATGCGCTATCCGGAGTTCCACGCCCAGGGCTTGTGCACATCCTCCGGTGTCGTCGAGGCCGGGTGCAAGGTGGCCATTGGCACACGCCTCAAACGTGCCGGTATGCACTGGACCAAGCAAGGCTCCAACGCCATCATTGCTCTCCGCTGCTCAAAACTCAGTGGTCGTTTTCAAGACTTCTGGGAGCGCAGATCAGAACGCAGGGCTGCATGACCCGTCATTTTCTTGGCCTGCACCCCGTCGCAATGGGTGCACGCCAGAGGAATGGTGGGGGGTTAAAGGCGGCTTTTTTTGTCTTTTCCTACGGCACATAATGCCGTAGGATATATCCATGAAGATTCCTACTGAAGTACCTTCGTCCCTACGTGAACTGGCCGCCGTTTTGTCTCAACCTAAACCGATGCGCCGGGGGTCGGTCTCCGAGCGCACCATGAAATGCGGTAAAGCAGGCTGCCCCTGCCAAGAGGACCCCAAAGCGCGTCACGGCCCTTATTACAGTTTGACCCGGCCGACGGCGGGCAAAACTCACTCCCGGTACCTGAGCCCGGAACAAGCCCAGCTCGCACGGCAGCAAATCGAGCAAGGGCATAAATTTCGGGAACAGGTGGAGCAGTATCGAGAGGCTTGCGAACAATGGGCCGATGCCCAACTGGAACGGCCCCAGGCAACTTCCCGAGAGGCCGAAAAAGGGGGCTCCAGACCGCCCTTCAAAAGGAAATCATCCGGGAAATCGAAACACTCTTAGGGAACCAGTCGATCGCCGACTCGGATTTCGAAGCGGTCGAAATGGCGGCGCGGCGCCAGTCTTTGCGCTTGGCAGCGCGCGCCTTGGAACAACGGCTCAACACGGACACCAGCGATCATGTGGGACCGCAACTGCCCTGCCCCTGCGGAGGCTCCGCCCAGTATCATGGCCGTCACGAAAAGACCTTCGAAAGCGTACTGGGGCCTTTGCACCTGCAGCGCGCTTACTATCACTGTGAACTATGCGAGAGCGGATTCTGCCCGCGGGACCGGGCTCTGGGGCTGGAATCGTTTTCGCTGACGCCCGGCGTTCTGCGCATGACCGCCAGCGCAGCAGCACTGCTGAGTTTCGAAGAAAGCAGCGGGTTATTGCACGAATTGGCGGGGGCGGAAGTCAGTGCCAAGCAGGTAGAACGAGCCGCAGAAGCACTGGGGGCCGAGATCGCCGTCGATGAACACCAGCAAGTAGAAAAGATGGGCGAAGTGGCTCCCACCATGTACCTGGGAATGGATGGTACCGGGGTGCCCATGCGCACCCCAGAAGTCGCTGATCGTGCGGGCAAGCAAGCCGACGGCTCGGCCAAAACCCGCGAAGCCAAGCTCGTCACCATCTGGACGGCGGAATCACGCGACGAGGAAGGCCAACCCGTGCGCGACCCAGGATCGATCACTTATTCGGCCGCGATTGAAAGCGCCGCGACTCTGGATACCAGTCCCCGCCTCTCGGACTTCGCGGCGCGCGTACAGCGCGAGGCCAGCCGCCGTGGTTTCAGCGAAGCTCGAAGTCCGGTGGTGTTGGGCGATGGTTCGAACTGGATTTGGAACTCGGCTTCGGAACTATTCCCGCAAGCCACTCAGATTCTTGACCGCTTTCATGCCAAAGAACATCTCAGCCAGGTGGGAAAAATCATTTATGGGGACAGCCCAGAAGGCAAGCCATGGATCCAGGCGCGCTATGAGGAACTCGATGAGGGCTGCCTGAAATCCGTGGTGCAAGCGCTGCACGGCCACGCAGGCCAATACAAAGAGGCCCGGGAATGTGTTCGCTACATCTGGAACAATCGACGCCGCATGCGATATCCAAAGTTCCACAAACAAGGCTTCTGCACTTCGACCGGCGTGGTGGAGGCTGGCTGTAAAGTGGTGATCGGAACCCGGCTCAAGCGCGCGGGCATGCATTGGACCGTAAAGGGCGCAAACAGGATCATCGCCTTGCGCTGCAGCAAACTTAGCGGACGATTTGAGGATTTCTGGGAACGCCGTTCAGATCAAAGGAAGACGGCCGCATGACTTATCGCCCAATTCTGATGTACGCCCCGTCGCAATCGCTATTTCGGGTCAGACACTCGCGCTGGCCGCCAGAGGGTTCTACGACGTCCTGTTGGGCCGTTTCGGAATCACTCTTTATGGTTTGGAGTGTTTAGGCAGGCTAGGCGAAATCATTGCACTGAAAGCCGATACAGATGGGAATCCACCGCCGACGTCCCAATGAGGAGGCTTCCGATTGTTCCGCCTAATCCGAAGTCTCGTCCGCCCCTACCGGGGCACACTCTTAGTTATCCTGATCGCCATGCTGGTCCAAACCGCGATGAGCGTGGCAGGACCGTGGCCGCTGAAAATTATCCTCGACAATGTGGTTGGTAGCCACAAGCTCTCGCCCTGGCTCGACCACCTGCTGAATCCTATTTTAAGTGGTGGCAGCAAGATGCGGATCCCTGCTGCAGCAGCAATCGCAGCGGTGCTGATCGCAGTGCTGGGCGCGTTCGCATCGTATATCGCGAACTACTACACCACTAGCGTGGGCCAGTGGGTGGCCAATGATCTGCGCGTGCGGACGTACCATCACCTGCAGCAACTTTCGCTGAGCTACTACGACACCCATCAAACCGGCACGCTCCTGAGCACCATCACTTCCGATGTCCAACTGGGGCCTTCCCTGACCGGGGCGCAACGTATGCATTTCATTTCGTCCGGTCTATTGTCAAAACTAACAACAAAACTTTACCTTAACTCTGAAATCGGTTTGGACAGCGGTCGACCCATTGAGCTCGCCGCGTTGATAGGCAGTCAGGCCGCGGGTCAGACTAATCACGGTTGAGCGCAGCGCGTATGTCACTTTTGACACTGGCATGTCGCCCTCTCTGCCTACTAAGGTCACAGCGAGGGGCGAGCCCCGGATTAGAAGAGGACATTATGAAAATGAATTCAAGGAGCATTGAAAGAATCGCGCTCAAGGTGACACTAGCCTTTGCAGAAATTCTGTTGGTGTGTGGGGTTGCCGCCGCGCAAAGCACCCAGGTGAAGGGGGTGATTAATGGGAGGAATGGCGCCACCATGACGGTCCAGTCTCAAGATTCCGAGACTGTGACCGTAGTCCTGACGTCTGCTACGCAAGTTTTGGAACCTGAGGGAGCATTTCGGAAAAAGCACTTGGCCATGACCGCTCTAGTTCCTGGGCTGTCGGTCGAGGTGAAGGGGTCCTTGAATGCCCAGAACCAACTGGTTGCCGATAGTGTTATTTTCCATGGCTCGGACCTCAAGACTGCGCAAGACATCCAGGCTGGCCTCACTCCTGCCGAACAACAAATCCAACAGCAACAGCAGCAAATGAAGCAACAAGAGCAGCAAATCCAGCAAGAACAGCAGCAAGTTCAGCAGGACCAGGCGCAAATCCAGGCTCAACAAAAAGCGAGTGCCGAGCATGCGGCGGAAATTGCGGCGAACAAGACTGCCATCGAAGCTGCAAATAAGCGCTTCGGCGAGCTAGGTGAGTACAACATTCTGGGCGAGGTTACAGTTCTGTTCGGAAACGACAAGGTGATGGTCGAGGACCAGTTTAAGCCACAGCTGCTGGCGTTGGCTCAACAGGCCAAGGGCATCACTGCTTACATCCTTCAGGTGAAAGGCTACGCTTCAAAGGTCGGCAGTGCAGCTCTCAACCAGAAACTCAGCACCGAGCGCGCCGAAAATGTAACGAGCTTCCTCGAACAGCAGGGCCAGATTCCGCTGACAAACATTCTGTCCCCTGGCGCCATGGGCACCAGTAGGCAAGTGGCACCCGATACGACCGCAGAAGGGCAGGCTGACAACCGCCGGGTAGTAGTCAGGATCCTGCAAAATAAAGGTATAGCCGGCACCTGAGCCGACTCCTACCTAGCTGTTCTTGGGGGGCAAATCCACAGATGGACGGTAGGGGCGGTCGGAGGCACGATAGATGCCTGGTTTGCTGCGCGTGATCAAGAACGAGGAGAGCGATGGCAACTAGCGGATCTTCATTTTCCCTCCTGTCTGAACGGGAGCAAAGAACGTTCGTCTCGTGAATATGTAACGCACTGCTATATGGCCATGGACGGACCATTAGGCAGGCCTAAACACTTGGCCTAAGACCCTCCCGCAGGAGGCACAACTCGGAATCTAGAAGCTTAAACTGCGTAAAGCCGCATTTTATGCAGATCTCTAGTTTCGGGAACACCAAGACAGCGTTCCTGTCCAAACCTATCCTCCCTGGAAAATGAACGTTAATTTCTGATCCAAACTTTGTCGGGTTTTCCGACCCACAGGATCTGCAAGCCATGATCGTTTTCTCCCTAGCGTAGAGCCACTTTCACCTGCTTGACCACCGGGTAACTACCAGTTGTCACCGCAGCAAAGAGTGCAGTACTCAGCCAACCTCTCGATTTCATGCAGTTTCTATTCCGCACCGGCCTCTATATAAGAAGACGCGAAATGGGGATCAAAATGGTAATCGAGTGAATAAAAACTTGAATTAAAGAAAGAGGGAGGGATCCTGCAGGGAGGCAACCACCAATGGTTAGCTTTTTTGGCCATCCTGAGTGTAATGTATTGAAACTATGGAGGCTTAGATGGCCCTGCCATCGACCCACGAAGTCACCCAGATGCTCAAGGCCTGGACTGCCGGAGACGACCAGGCTCTCCAGAAGCTCACCCCATTGGTATATGCGGAATTGCATCGAGTGGCGCAGCGTTGCATGGCGGGGCAACGATCCGATCACCCTCTGCAAACCACTGAGCTCGTCAACGAGGTCTATTTACAGCTAGTTGACTGTGCACAAATGAATTGGCAGGACCGCGCGCATTTTTTTGCCATGTCCGCAAAGCTGATGCGGCGCATTCTGATCGATTTTGCCCGCTCGCGCGGTTATGAGAAAAGAGGAGGTGGTGTGGTTCACATGACCTTGGATGAGGCGCCTTCTCTGTGCAATGAGCCCGACATGAATCTTGTGGCCCTGGATGATGCGTTGACGGAATTGGCGAAAGTAGATGAGAGGAAAAGCAAGCTTGTGGAACTGAGATTCTTTGGCGGATTAAGCATAAAGGAAACTGCCGAAGTATTGAGAGTTTCGGTCGAAACAGTGGTACGGGACTGGAGATTGGCAAAGACTTGGCTCCTGCGGGAGTTGAGCGAGGCGAATTAAAGTGGATCCCGCGCGCTGGCATCGAGTCGAAGAGCTCTTTAACCGTGCTTTGGATTTGGACGCGAGCCGCCGCGCGGAATTCCTCGAACACGCCTGCGGGGAAGATGAACTACTACGACGCGAATTGGAGTCGCTCCTGGCTCACGAGCAAAAGCTGGGCATTTCATTGAGTCGCCAGCGATGGAGATTGTGGGCAATCTGGTCGCCCACGAGGCCGGGTTGACCGGGGTCGAAGCGAAACTGATTGGCAAGAAGTCTCTCGATTATCGCGTTTTGGAGAGACTCGGTGGCGGCGGTATGGTGTGGTTTATAAGGCAGAGGACCTCACGCTGCATCGGCTTGTCGCACTCAAGTTCCTTCCTGAGCATTTGTCTCAGGACCCGCAAATGCGCGCAACGTTTCCGCCGGGAGGCGCAAGCAGCCTCCGCTCTAAACCATCCAAATATCTGCACGATTTATACGATTGGTGAGGAGAGCGGGCATACCTACATTGCCATGGAGATGCTCGAAGGCGAACCATTAAACCGTCGAATTGCGGGAAGTCCGATCGAGCTGGGAGCCATGTTGGAGTTGAGCATTGAGGTGGCCGACGCACTGCACGCCGCTCACACGGAAGGCATCATTCATCGCGACATCAAACCCGCAAACCTCTTTGTGACCAAGCGAGGCCATGCCAAGATCTTGGATTTTGGGCTTGCGAAAATGACCTCATGCGCGGCTGGGTAGCTGCAGAGGTAATAGGCAGAGTTGGAAGGTCGCTGGAGGCAAGCGCTCAAACACCTCACTAGTCCGGACACCGCCCCGGATACGGTCTGTTACAGGTCCCCGGAGCAAGTACGCGCCCAGGAACTGGACGCACGCACGGATCTGTCTCTCTTCGGTGTGGTCCTCTACCAGATGGCTACACGGGAAGATGCCCTTCCGTGGTGAGAGCTTTCGGCTGTGATCACGGAAGCCATTCAAACAGAACGCCGACGGCTCCCGTTCGCCTCAACCCCGACATTCCACAGAAACTGGAATACATTATCACCAAGGCAATGGAGAAAGATTGTAATTTGCGGTATCAGAGCCGCCGCGGATCTGCGCACAGACTTGCAGCGGCTTAGGCGAGACTCGCAACCACGACAAGTCACTGAATCCAAAGGGATTGATGAAGGAGAATCCGCACCGCCAATCGCAACTATCCCTCGCTCTTCGAGTGCCAAGCGGAAGACAATCCCCACGCTGCCAGCAGAACCTCCGCTTCGCCGATGGAATTGGAAGCTCCTCCTCTTCGTTGCTATCTTGCTATGTTTTTTCCTGGTCGCCGGCGGTTTGTACTGGCGTTCGCACAACCCGGTGAAACTGACGGACACAGACGTTGTCGTCCTGGCCGATTTCACCAATTCCACTGGTGAACCTGTTTTCGACGACTCCCTCAAACAGGCGCTGGCCACCGATCTGCAGACAATCGCCTTTCCTAAGCCTGCTCTCCGAGCGGAAGGTCCGTGAGACCCTGAAATTGATGGGTCATTCGTCCGAAGAGGGCCTGACGGGGGGCGTGGCCCAGGAAGTCTGCCAGCGCACCGGAAGCAAGGCCTTGCTGGCCGGTTCAATTACAACCTTGGGCAACGAGTATGTGATCAGCCTCAGCGCTGTGGATTGCCAATCCGGAGATTCTATGGCGAGGAAACAGGCCCGCGCGGCGAAGAGAGAAGAAGTCCTGGATGCCCTCGACGATGCAGCGACAAGCTTGCGGCAGAAAGTGGGTGAATCGCTGGCCTCCGTGCAGAAATACGATACGCCTATCGCCCAGGCCACGACGCCTTCGCTGGTGGCCCTGAAGGCCTATTCGTTGGGGCTCAAGACAATGGCCGGAGAGGGCGATAGGGCTGCGATTCCGCACTTCAAACGCGCCATCGAGATTGACCCCAACTTCGCCCTGGCTTTTGCCGCTCTGGGAACTGCGTACGGGAACTTGAGAGAATCCGATTTAGCCAAGGAAAACTATCAGAAGGCTTATGATCTACGCAGTCGGGTAAGCGTTCGGGAGGAATATGCAATCTCCGCATTCTACTACAATGATGTAACGGGAGAGGTTGAGAAAGCCAATCAGACCTACGAGCTGTACGAACAGGCCTATCCGCGAAACTGGGTGCCACACAACAACAGGGGAGAAAATTTCGCATCCCTCGGACAGTGGGATAAGGCCCTTCCCGAAATGCTGGAAGCGAATCGCATTAACCCGGAGAGTGGAATACCGTACGGGAATCTCGTTGCATACTATTGTCGCTTGAACCGTTTTGGCGATGCGAAATCCACGTACCAGCGGGCGATGGAGCGCAGCCTGGATTACCCCGACCTGCATTACTTCCGATATGGCGTTGCCTTTCTGGAGGGCGATGCAGCGGAAATGCAGCGCCAAGCAGACTGGGCCGGTGGCAAACTGGGCCAGGAAGATGTCCTTCTGTCCTATCAGTCCGACACCGAGGCTTTTTACGGGCATCTAGAGAAAGCACGGGCGTTATCGCGACGTGCGGCAGACTCCGCCCGGCGAGCGGGCGAGAACGAAACCGCTGCCAGACGGGAATTAAACGAAGCCATTCGGGAAGCGGAGTTTGGCATTGCCACCGAGACTCGCAGTCAAACGGCTGCCGCGCTGGCTCTGGCCTCGACTCGGAGCGTGCGCGTTCTGGCAGCTCTTGCTATGGCGCGTTCAGGAGATTTGGACCACGCCCAGAAGATGGCAGTCGAGCTGCAAAACCAGAATCCGCTCAACGCTAAGTTGAATAGTTACTGGCTGCCCACCATTCGCGCCGCCATCGAAATCGGCCGCAAGAACCCGGCGGGGGCCGTCGAGATTCTGCAAATCGCTGTTCCTTACGAGTTGGGGGTTCCCGGCCCTCAACCCGAAATCGGCGTAATGCTTTATCCAGCCTACCTGCGAGGCCAGGCCTATCTATTGCTGCATCAAGGTGGGGCGGCTGCTGTCGAGTTTCAGAAATTTCTGGACAATCGCACCATGGTGATCAATTGCCCGCTCGGTGCTCTAGCCCATCTCGGACTCGCCCGGGCCTACGCATTGCAAGCTGACACCGCCAAAGCCCGCGCCGCTTTTCAGAATTTCTTTGCTTTGTGGAATGACGGCGACCCCGATATCCCGGTCCTGAGAGAGGCGAAAGCGGAATACTCGCGGCTTCACTGACACAACCACCGATCAGTGCTGGAAAGACCCTCGGTCAATCGTTGCGGCGCAACTGTCAGATTTTCCAGTAGGCGCGGGCGTCGGGCGGGGCTTAGCATTGGGGGGTGTCCGAATCGCATTCCCTGACCGGGCGAACCTTTTCTCACTACCGGGTGCTGGAAAGACTCGGTGGCGGCGGGATGGGGGTGGTGTACAAAGCGGAAGATCTCAACCTTCACCGCTTTGTTGCTCTGAAGTTCCTTCCTGACGACCTGGTACAGGACCCGGAGTCCCTCGCCCGCTTTCGACGAGAAGCACAGGCCGCCTCGGCTCTGAACCATTTCGGTATCTGCACGATTTACGAAATTGCGGAGGAGAACGCCCGCACCTACATCGTCATGGAGCTTCTCGAGGGAATCCCGCTCAATGAGCAGGTCGCGTCTGGTCCACTTGAGCTGCAGACTGTGTTGAAACTGTCCATTGAGATTGCTGATGCCCTCGACACGGCACATGAAAAAGGCATCGTCCACCGCGACATCAAGCCCGCCAACATCTTTATTTCTAAGCGTGGTCACGCCAAGATTCTAGATTTCGGTCTGGCGAAAGTAGCCCCAGCGGACCGCCAAAAGCTCGCCCTCGCAGAAATCACGGTCGACTCGTGGGGCGAGGGCAGTACTTCTCTCACCGGATCGGGGATTAGGCTCGGAACGGCGGCCTACATGTCGCCAGAGCAGGCTTTAGGGAAACCGCTCGATGTGCGCACGGATCTTTTTTCCTTGGGGGTGGTGCTGTACGAGATGACTACCGGTCGGCAGCCGTTTCGGGGACAGACCACGGCTACGATGCTCGACTCCATATTGCACAAGGTCCCGCTGGCTCCGGTGCGGTTGAATCCGGATGTTCCCGAGGAGCTGGAACACATCATCAACAAGTGCCTGGAGAAAGACCGGAACCTGCGTTACCAACACGCCTCGGGAATCTGCTCTGACCTAAAGCGGCTCAAGCGCGATATGGAGTCGAGAGAGAACTTTGTCACTCTGGAAGCGGAAGAGGAACAGCCCCTAGCGCCAGCCGTTGTGGCGCTTCCGCATGCAAAATCTCGGCCAGTCTACGTAAAGGAAGAGCTCCCGTCGCCAGCCCGGAGGTCCGATTCGGCGGGGGAACGCGGATGGGGCCGACGGGTCCTGTTTCTTGGAAGCGTGGCATTCGTCGTAGCGTTGAGTGCCGCGGGCTGGTTTTATTGGCGTACGCGCAAGCCCATGAAGCTCACGGACAAAGACACCATCGTGCTCGCCGATTTCACCAACAGTACAGGGGATGCGGTGTTCGACGGCGCGCTCCGCCAAGGCCTTACAGTGCAGCTCGAACAATCGCCTTTTCTCACCCTCCTCTCCGAGCAGCGCATTCGACAGACCTTGCGCTTGATGGGCCAGGCACCCGACGCGCGGCTTACGCCGCAAGTGGCCCTTGAACTGTGCCAGCGGACTGGAAGCGCCGCCGTCTTGAACAGTTCGATTGCACAGATCGGCACGCAGTACAGCCTAGTTCTGGAGGCCGTCAACTGCGCAAGCGGCGAATCACTGGCCAGCACGAACATGCAGGCAAGTGACAAAAGCCACGTCCTTGATGCTCTCAGCAAAGCAGCCTCGGAAGTTCGAAACAAATTAGGCGAGTCGCTAAGTGCGGTGAAAACTTTCGATACGCCGCTGGAACAGGCCACAACACCCTCGCTGGAAGCGCTTCAGGCGTACAGCCTCGGAAGAAAGGTGCACGTCGGAGAAGGTGATAGCGCCGGCGCCGTACCGTTGTACCAACGAGCTATCGCTCTCGACAAGAATTTCGCCATGGCTTACACGTCGCTCGGTACGTGCTACTACAATATCGGAGAAACAAATCTGGCCGCGGAGAACACGACAAAGGCCTACGAGCTGCGCGAACACGTGAGTGAGGTGGAAAGACTTGGCATCGAATCCCGCTATCATCATTTCGTTACCCGCAATCTGGAAAAAGCGCGCCAAGCCTATGAGCTCTGGGCGCAGACTTATCCGCGAAGTTGGGCGCCGCGAAACAATTTGGGTACCATCTCTGACAGTTTGGGCCAATTTGACAGGGCCGTGGAGGAATACCGGGAAGCCCTTCGCATTGAGCCGGCTGGAGGTCTGACTTATGCCAACCTCGTTGGATCGTACTTGTATCTGGATCGATCCAACGATGCTCGGGCGATGGCTGAAGAGGCCCGGGCGAACAATTTCGACTCGCCTACGCTCAGGTTCTACTTGTATAGACTCGCCTTCATCCAGAATGATGCAGCCGGGATGGCGGAGCAGGTGGCTTGGTCGTTGGGTAAGCCGGGAGCGCAAAACGTTCTGGTCCGCTTTGAAGCTGACTCCGCCGCATATGCCGGGCGGCTCGGGAAGGCCCGGGAGCTTTCTCGTCTTGCGGGAGCCTCTGCCAAGCAAGCGGATCAAATGGAAAGAGCCGCAGGTCACGAAGCCGACGGAGCCCTCCGGGAAGCCCTCTTCGGCAATGAAGGGGAGGCCCGTCAACTGGCCGCGTCGGCGCTCGCGCTGTCAACGGGCCGCGATGTGCAGTATGGGGCAGCCCTGGCGCTGGCCTTTTCTGGAGATGCGGCCCGGGCAGAAACACTCGCGGCGGATTTGAACAAGCGCTTTCCAGAAGATACGATAGTGCAGTCCATTTTTCTGCCTGTGATTCAAGCTCAGGTCGCTGTTACCCGTGGCGAACCCTTGAAGGCCATCGATCTGGTTCGGGCCGCTGCTGCCTACGAGCTAGGTTCACCAGGGAACATTGCCGCCTTCACGCCCTCTCTCTATCCCGCCTATGTCCGCGGAGAAGCGTATCGCGCCGCGCACCAGGGCATCGAAGCCGCGGCCGAATTCCAGAAAATTATTGACCACCGTGGGATTGTAATGAACGAACCTATCGGCGGGCTGTCGCACCTTGGTCTCGCCCGTGCCTATGTGTTGCAGGGGGATAGTTTGAAAGCGCGGGCCGCGTATCAGGATTTCCTCACGCTCTGGAAGGACGCCGACCCCGACGTCCCTATACTGAAGCAAGCCAAAGCGGAGTACGTGACGCTTAAGTAGTTCGAGAGGAAACTTAGGAGTTATACTGGCGGTCCTCTCTTCGCCAACGCCCAACGGTTCGGCTGCCTAAATCTTCTGTTTGCTTGAACGACTCGGCTAGCCCTTCGTCTGACAAATCCATAGTGAGTGAATGCTTCAGTCGGCTTGCCATCTGCGCCGCGAAATTGGGGCCTAAAGCCGACCGCACGGTCTGGAGTGTGGGTGGAATTTACAACCGCGGAATCTTGAACTTCGAATCAAAAAACGAGGGAACATTGAGGGATCTCGCTGATCTGTCGGAAGTTGCAAGAAAACGAGGCAGCAAAAGGCAGCAATAAGGGATTTGGGTGCGGTTCTTGTGCCAATTTATGCAGCGGCACGGACGGTAGCCGCATCCTGCAATCTCGATGTTCATCTGCAATTGTCGGAAGTCCATTGTTGTAGTCCGGCAGGGAACCGCGATGTGCTCCATCCCCGCTCCGGGGCAACTTCCGAGGAGCCGACAATCCACTGGAGGCTCGAAGCAAAATGACGAGCGCGGGCACTCCTACGGTAAAGCCATCACACGTTGGCTCAACGCTCCAACGCATTAACTGAGGGAATGGCTGGGCGAAATTCGGCAGCACTACTTCGAATAGGCGCGCAAAATAGTAATGACATCATCCCCGGCCTCGCCCACTGATTTCGTTCTGCGAGGCATGGGGGTTGCGGATGTGGTCTTCCATGAGCTCGGGCATCAATCTGTTGATAGCCCCACGGGCGGACAGTCGACGGAGAGCATCCGCACAGGGCGCGTCCTCGTTGAGGGCTCGAAGGGCGCTTTCGAGCTGCCCGATGACTTATTGGTGTGGTTGACCAAGTCCAATTTTTCTCGCGATTTACGTGACATTTTTCCCTTACCACTTATCGGCACTTGGGCCAAGGCTGTGATATAAGTTCCCTTTTACTCGGCTGCGCCGACGCCAAACATTACGAATATTACTAGCGCTTATAATGCGCAGCAAAAGGAAGACTCTATACAATTCTGAATCGACCTGACCTGCGGACGGATCATGGAGCCTGGTACAAATAGCACACTCAATGATCCGCGCTGCAATCGACACGAGATCAGCAGGGCGGATGAACTCTAAACCAGAACCAGCCGTCGAGACTGGCAAGCGCAGGAGCGGTTTGTGGGTGCTTGCTCTCCTGGCACCCATCGTGGGTGCGGCCGCGGGAGTTCTAGGAGCGATCTTCCGTTTGGCGCTCGAGCGTGCGGACCGTTTGCGCGATGCGTTAATTGTGTGGGCGCACGGCCATAAAACCGCTGGTTTTTTGCTCCTGATCGCCGCTTGCGCCTCAGCAACAGCTATCGCGGCTTGGCTGGTTCGCCGATACTCGCCTGCGGCATCCGGAAGCGGTATCCCCAATGTTGAGGCGGTACTCGCAGGGAACCTGCAGCAAGCTCCTTTTCGATTGATTCCAGTGAAGTTTTTCGGCGGTTTGCTCGCCATTGGTGCGGGTCTGGCCCTTGGACGTGAAGGCCCCAGCGTGCAGATGGGCGCAAGCGCTGCAGATTTGGTGGGGAAAGTATTTAAGCGCAATTGGGAGGACTGCAGGGTGCTGCTGGCGGCGGGTGCGGGTGCGGGGCTTGCCACGGCGTTCAACGCCCCAATAGCTGGCGCAATTTTCGTCCTTGAGGAATTGGTGCGCCGGTTCGAACCACGCATCTCCATCGTGGCGCTCGGTGCGTCGTCAACAGCCATGGTGGTGGCTCGCTTTTTTCTCGGCGAGGCCCCAGACTTCCAAGTCCGCGCGCTGGCTTTTCCGAGCAATGGGATGCAGCTTCTGTTCTTCCCTCTGGGAATATTGTCCGGGCTCGCTGCCATCGCCTACAATCACGCGATTCTTGGCGCGGTTAGGGCTGCGGACAAGCTGCACCGCTGTCCGGTCGGACTGCGTGCCGCGCTCATCGGCGCTGCTGTAGGAATTCTGGCGTGGATCGCTCCTGGACTAGTTGGGGGCGGTGATCCAATTACCCAACGTACCCTGAACGGCGTCGGGACGCTTGCGCTAATTCCATTATTATTCTTGATTCGTTTTGGACTGGGTGCTGTGTCGTATGCCGCCGCGACCCCTGGTGGCCTTTTCGCTCCCCTGTTGGTGTTGGGAACGCAGCTTGGCCTTTTTTTTGGGCTTGTGTGCCAGTTCCTATTTCCAAGTCTTCATATTCAGCCGGAAGCATTTGCGGTCGTCGGGATGGCGACCTTTTTCGCCGGTGTTGTGCGCGCACCGCTTACCGGGATCGTCCTTGTTACGGAGATGACCGGGAACGTCACGATGCTTCTACCTATGCTAGGAGGATGCTTTGGGGCGATGTTGGTTACTAGTATTCTGCGCAACCCACCGATATATGATTCCTTGAGCGAGCGCACTCTGAAAATGAGTAGATCCGAATACCGATCAGGGACTCCGGATTAACGCGATTCACTAATGCGCCGAGAATGCTTGTGTCGAGCAAGAATAACCGGGGAACTCGGGCTAGCGCGGCGCAGCGTTGCTCTGCAAGACGAATTTCTCCATCGCGTTCGCGAACCCTTCGTTCTCGCTGGAAGTCGTTACATAAGTAGCGGATTTCTGCACCTCGTCGCTGGCATTTCCCATGGCAATGCTGATTCCGCTCTTTTTGAACATCAGGACGTCGTTAGGCATGTCGCCGATTGTGGCAATCGCTTCCAGCGGAATATTCAGCAGGCTCGACATCGCCAGCACGACTTCGCCTTTGTTTGCTTGAGGGTGGGTCACGTCCAGATAATACGGCTGCGACCGAGCCGCCGACGCGTTCGTGCCGCAGGCCTCCTGAACTTCTTTCTCGCAGCTCTTCACGGCTTCTAGGTCGTCACTGACGCCGACAACCTTCGCAACGCGTTCCGTCAGACCATCGATGCTCGAAACAATCGTTGGCGCAAATTTGACCGTCCACTGTTCACGAGCCACGTGGGGCGCATTCACGTCGCGTACGTACCACTCTTTGTCGGTATACACCCAGGCATCAAGATTGCGGTGCTGAATCAACTTGATGGCTTGAGAAACGACGTCTGCCGGCAAGAAATTTTGGCGGATTACTGTCGTCAAATCCGGCTGAGTTACGACCCCGCCATTGAACGCCGCCAACGGCTCGTTGAGTTTCAGCGGGTCCACCAGCATCGCCATGCCGCGCGGTGGCCGCCCGCTCGTAACAACAAACTGGACGTTTGCCTCCCGCAGACGAAAAACCATCTCTATCGCGCGCGGAGTGAGCACTTTGTCCTTTGTTACAAGCGTGCCGTCCACGTCGGCGATCACCAGCCGAATGGATACCAACGCGCGTCCTACTTCTGCTGCCGTCATGCTTGCCTCCTGAAATCTCCTGCGTGCCGAGCGTTACTGTTCCTGGTAATTCCACAGCAATCCGCCGTCCACGAACATCGTTGTGCCGGTCACGTAATTCGATTCGTCGGACGCCAGGAACACCGCCAAGGATGCGACATCTTCAGGCTTACCCAGCCGTCTGAGAGGAATGTTTTTGAGCAGAGCTTCCAATTCTACCGGATCGTTGAGTAGGTTTTTGTTGATCGGCGTTTCGATGGCTCCGGGCGCGATCGAGTTGATTGTAATTCCGAGGGGTGCCAATTCTATCGAAAGATTGCGTGTTACCATTTTCACCCCTCCCTTGCTCGCGCAGTATGAAGTAAAATGAGGAAAGGGAAGTTCCTCGTGTACCGAACTGATGTTGATGATCTTTCCACTAGCATTTGCCTGTATCTGGTGCTTGACGAACGCCTGAGTGATGAAGAACATGCCTTTCAAGTTGACGTTCATCACGAAATCATATTCGGCCTCGGTCACCTCCCAGAAACTCGCGCGCTTCTCGACCCCTGCGTTGTTTACCAGTATGTCGATTTTACCAAGCCGCGCGGCGGTTTCCTCGACGAAACGCTGGCCGTCAGAAAGCTTTGAAATGTCAGCTTGAACGGCGACCACTTTGGATCCGGTAGAGCGCAATCCTTCGACGACCCGTTCAGTGCCAGTTTTGTCCGAAAGATAGCAGATCGCTACCGCCGCCCCTTCCATCGCGAAGCGCTGGGCGATCCCCAGCCCTATTCCTTGGTTGCCTCCGGTAATTGCGGCCACTTTTCCATCGAGTCGCTTTGTCATAGGTCCTCCAAGTCGACTGGAGAGTTCGAGTCCCTATTTTGCCGTGTGATCGGATCTGGCAAAGTTCTGGATTTTGTCTTGCGGGTCATAAATACCTTGCTCTGACATCTTTGCTGAGGTGTAGACACGGAGTTTTTGCGGCATCCGCCGTATTTCGAACGATTATCCTGACGCGTCCGTGCCAACAACACAAATCTATACACACCGTACCGCGCCTAAAACTGGCAAAACTGACAGTCCGCCGGAAAGTCGTCTAAGTTTCGCAGAATGGCTCCCGCAGTACAGGCTAACCGGAATGCAATTGGACGCGACATTTGATTAGGAAGGTGCAGTTGGACGCGGAGCTGTGGCGTACGCGGGAGTGCGAGAGCCAAGGTCGAAGGTCGCAATCGCACCTCGAAGCTTATATCCATCGCAGTAAATCCATGGCTTGCGATGCTAAGATTACCCGCATGAAATCGTCGATCCTTACCATTGCGTCGGCGTTCTCCGTCATTCTCGGTTCTCTGGCTCCTTTATCCGCGCGAGCGCCTTCCCAGAAGCAACAACCTGAGCTCGTCAAAGACCGCCAGCAACTAATCCGGGAAGGAAAACCCTCGGGTAGGATGGGCGGGGGTCCCCAGATTCTTCAGAGTTCGCAGGATTCGCTTAATGCTGGGGTCATAGAGGGAAATGTACCCGAGTTCACGGGCGAAGGGCAGGAGGCCCGCGGCTATTTCGCCAAGACAATCCAGATTGCGCACACGCCCGAAAGCAAAGCTACAGCCAAAAGTGCAGCGACGATTTCCTTGATGGGAGCCCCCACCTCGGCGAAAGACGAAGGGCAGGAGGTCCGCGTAGCGGTTGTCGTCCTTCCACCTTTAGTTATGGAACAAAACGGCTCGCTGACGGGGTTCAGCATCGAGCTCTGGAATGCGATTGCTAAACGGCTCAAAGTAGAGACGAGCTATCAGATCATGCCTGACGGAAACGCTCTGGAGGAGGCAATGCGTTCCAAGAGCGCCGACCTCACCCCCACAGTCTCGATAACGTCGGCACGTGATGCGGCATTCGATTTTTCGTATCCAACATTCGAAGCAGGCCTTCAAATCATGGTGAGAGAGACTGGCCCAACGGTGAAGACCGCAACTCCCCTAAAGGACATGCTCCGTCTGCTATTTTCGCGAACTACCTTTGAATGGTTCGCCGTAGCCCTGCTGCTAGCCCTACTCCCGGCTCACTTGGTCTGGTTGCTTGAACGTGGGCGCCAAGACGGCATCATTTCGAATCGGAACTACTTCCCGGGCATCTTTGAGGCAGGTTTCTGGGGGCTATCGACTCTCACGTCGCAGGCGGAGGGCATGCCGCGCCAATGGGTAGCACGCGCTCTCTCAATTTTCTGGATGTTCGCTGGCGTGGTTTTCGTTGCGTCCTACACCGCTCAGCTAACGACAAGCTTAACCGTCGAGCGGATTCTTGGGTCTATAGAGGGGCCGAGCGATTTGCCTGGCAAGCAAGTTGGTACGCTGGCTACCTCCATTGCTGCTGATTACCTTCGGGAGCAGAAAGTCCAGGTACAAGAGTTCGCACCTAATGAACTGTTTAAAGCTCTCCTGGACAAGAAGGTAGATGCCGTGGTCGCGGCCTCGCCGCTCCTCGCTTACTACGCGGCGCACGAGGGGAAGGCACAGGTGAAGATGGTCGGTCCCGTGTTTAACAGTGCGCCGGTCGCCATCGAGTTGCAGTTGGATAGTCCCCTGCGTAAGAGGATTGACGGTGCCTTGATGGCGCTTCGTGAGAACGGCACCTATCAGCAAATCTATGACAAGTGGTTCGGCACCACTTAGGAAGAACTGTCTTAAAGTGCTTGGGGATCGCAATTCGTCTCTCAAGTTCCGATTGACGTCCGTGCTTTATCGGAGGCTCGCTTTCGGCAAAAAGGGGGTTAGATGAGGCCACCTCCGCCTGGTATCAGGGTCAGCCATGCGAGCTGTTCTAGTATGGAACTGCTATTTAGCATTTAGCCGGTCCTAGTCATGGAGTGCTACCTCTTGAAGCGAGAACATTGCCGGGTTGGGCCAATCGTAAGTGAGCAAAAGCCACAAAGTGCAACCGAAGTTCCTCGGATGGATCAAATCAAGAGTCGGGGTGAGCCCATGCGCAATCTGAAGGAAAAAGCTCTTCTTGAATTTAAGACGTTTCTGGGGATCTTCCTATACCTTTGGGTTGTATTTGCGTTGCTTTCTATCCATGAGAGCATCATCCGGGCACAGCACAATTTGGATTTCACTGCTCACAGTCTTGCAATTATCAATGCATTCGTCCTTGCAAAGATTCTGCTGATCGGTGAGTACCTGCATCTGGGAGCCGGGTTCAAAGATAAGCCACTGGTCTACCCAGTTTTGTACAAGTCTCTCGTATTTTCCATTTTCCTGACCGGCTTTCACGTCGCAGAGAGAATGATTGTCGGTATGATCGGTGGCAAATCGTTTGCTGAGAGCTTTTCTGCGATCGGCGGCGGACGTCTGGAGGCTATCCTCTCCATTGGCGCGCTGATGTTTGTCATGTTGATACCGTTTTTTGCATTTAGAGAGTTAGGGCGAATGATCGGTGAAGAGAAGCTGCGTGCTCTTATTTATGGACGAAAGACTAGAGCCGGAGTCGAAACGCCCCGATCAACAGGGCCTGCGACGGAGGAAGGCAAGCCCTTGGCCAAATGAACAAAGGACTTTGTCCGCCCGAAGACGCTTCGCCCGGTTCAGCGCCGCTTCAATGACTCAGCAACGGCTACTTTCAGAATTGCGTTCTAATTTCCACTTCGGAATTTTTATTTGAAGATAAGCTGGCCCCGAGTACTTGTAGCTCTCTCGACACCGCCGGGAAGAATTACAATTCCAAAGTCTTGGAGTGTCGCAAATCCGGGGTTAAAGGCTAGGGACAAGCTAGCTCACCCTGTAGAAGTTCCGAAGTTCCCTAGCACGCCGCGCCACGTGCGGCATCACGGTGACTTTGGGGTGCAGCCAGAGCGGGCTGTCCGGCGCCAGCGGCTCCGGCCACAGCGCGTCCAATGCGGCATAGGACAATTGTCCCGAATCGAGCGCGCGGATCAGATCCTGCGGCCACCACATGCTTGCCGCGCCCGACATTCACCAGCATCGCCCCCCTCGGCATCATGGCAAAGGTCCGAGCGCAGAAGATGCCCTCCGTTTCCTTCGTGAGCGGCAACAGGCATACCGCGATGTCGGTCTGATTGAGAAACGGCTCGAGCTGGTCGCGGCCGTGAAAAATCGGCACCTCCTCCTGCTCCCGCGGCGACCGAACCCAGGCCGAGACCGGGAAGCCGAGTGACTTCAGCACCAATGCCGGCGCTTTCGCCATCATGCCGTAGCCGAGAAACCCGACGCGCCGTTCCTCGGGCCGGACGATCCTCGTCCTGCGCCACTCCCGGTTGGCTTGAGCCGTCTGATAGCCCGGCATGTCGCGATGCAAGCGCAATACGTGCATGACGACGTATTCCGTCATCATCGGATCCCCGCCCGGCGGCTCCATCTTGCCGAGCGGGACCTTCGGCAATTTCGGATGATTGACAAACGCCTCGACGCCGGCTGAACGGCTGAACATCGCCTTCAAATTCGGAAACACCGGTAGCGAGTCGAAATCCGGATGCATGAAGGCGAGATATTGGATATCCGCCAACTCTCCCGGATCGGGCCAGATGCGAATTTCCAGATCGGGGAGCTGTTCGGCAAAGGTGTCGCGCCACGCCTTTGCGTTGCCGATGCGCTTGTCGAGATCGACGATCAGCAGCGCCATAGCCTCTTCCTGTGCCCCTCTCACCGCCGTTCGGCCTGCGCGCGGGCCTTGTCGAGATCGGGCACGTTGCTGGCCGAAGCCACGTCCCCCAGCCGCGACCCGAAGTGGTGACCGCGAGGGCGGCGACCGCGGCCTCGTTCTCGTTGATCTTCGCCATGATGGCTTCCTTGGCGCGGTCGAAGACGCCGCGGTTGGTGGCGACGAAGTCCTGCGATTGGCGCAATCCGGCGAGATAGCCGTTGATCTCCGGCACGACATAGCGCGCCACCATGTCCCAGCTGCGCATCGTGTTTTCCGGGTTGGCCCAGTCGTGGACGAAGCCGACGACGGTGCCGAAGCCGCCGCTCGACCTCGAGCACGGATTTGATCCGCTTGACCAGATCGTCCGGGGTGCCGATCGTCGCCGCGGCCGCGGTCGAGAACGCGGTCTTGTCCACCGCCTCGTCGGGATCGCTGAACGGCTTGGCACCCGGCCGCTGCAGGGTGCCGACGACGTATTGATTGTGATGGCGCAACAGGCCCTCGCGGGCCTCGGCGCGGGCCTTTTCGCGGGTCTCGGCGATGTGCCAGCTCAGCAGGACGCGCCAGTTCTTGCGATCGACGGTCGTGCCGTGCTTCTTGGCGGCGGCCTCGGCAAAGCCCCATTGCGTCGGCAGCGCGTTGAGGCCCTCGCTCGACATCGAGCCGATCGAGATGATGCCGATCCCGTGCTTGCCGGCCAACGTCATGCCGGATGGGCTGATCTGCGAGGCGACGGCGAACGGCATCTCCTCCTGCAGCGGCAAAAGCTGCAGCGCCGCGTCCTGCAGCGTGAACCAGTCGCTTTTCGCGGTCACCCGCTCGCCATTGAACAGCCGCCGGATGATGCCGATCGCCTCGTCCTGGCGGTCGCGCTGCACCATCGGGTCGATCCCGAGCGTATGCGCGTCGGAGGCGAGCGCACCCGGGCCGGAGCCGAAAATCGCCCGCCCGCCGGTCATCCAGTCGAGCTGCACCATGCGCTGCGCGACGTTGAAGGGATGGTGATAGGGCAGCGAGATGACCCCGGTGGCGAGCTTGATGCGCTTCGACCGCTCGCCCGCCGCGGCGAGGAACATTTCGGGCGAGCCGATCATTTCCCAGCCGCTCGAATGATGCTCGCCGCACCAGAACTCGTCGTAGCCGAGCCGGTCGAGCTGTTCGACGAGGTCGAGATCGCGGCGGAACTGCAGCATCGGATGCTCGCCGACCGGATGATGCGGGGCGAGGAAGGCGCCGAAATTCAAACGCGG
>CAVPLA010000047.1:0-97121 GCA_963705855.1 uncultured Acidobacteriota bacterium | reverse complement strand
GTCGACGTTACCTTTCTTGATGGGTCGATTCATCGTATCCACTTCTTCGCTTCTCGCCTGAAGTACTCCCGATTTGTGTGCGTCAGTGTGGTGAAGGACCAGGCCGTGGAGAGCTTGGTGCGCAACCTAGCCGAACATCTCGACCGTTGGGGTGGAGCTCCGCTGATGTGCGTGTTCGATCGGCCGAAGACCGTGGCCTTAAAGTGGCAGAGAAACGGCGAGGTCACGGAATGGAATCCGGTCTTCGCTTACGTCATGCTCGAGCTGGGCGTCGGAGTGGAGTTGTGTTGGCCTCATAGTCCACAGCAAAAGGGTGCCGTTGAAAACCTGGTGGGTTTCGTAAAGTCCTCCTTCTTCAAAGTGCGCCGCTTCCACGATCCAGAGGATCTCGCACAGCAACTCATCGAATGGCATCGTGAAGTGAATCAGCAGCGTGCCTGCCGCGCGACGGGCATCATCCCCGCCGTGCGTCTTGCCGAAGAGGCCTCCAGACTTCGTTCCCTGAAGGTGCACCCGAAAGATCTAGCGCTTCGCATTCCTGTCTATGTAGGACCGACGGGTACGGTTCTGCATGATGGCCATCCTTACTCGATGCCCCCCGAGGCCATTAGCATGCCGGCGACGCTGTTCTTGTACGCCGATCGCGTACGCATCGTGGCGGGCAGATATGAAGTTAACCATCCACGGAAATTCGTTGCCCACGAGGGTTCCACACTCGCCGCGCATCGCGCGGCCATGGTGGCGGCGGTATCGGGTAAGCGCGGCAAGCGTTATCTGAAGCGCCAGCAGTTGCTGGAACTCGGAGAGCCTGCTTTCCTCTACCTCACCGAGATCGTGCACCGCCGACCCGGGCAGTGGTTCCACGACATCGATCGGCTGCACAACATCTTGCAGAGCCACGGAGCAGAGGTTCTTCGCCGCGCCATGGAACAGGGACTCGAAGAGCAAGTTTTTGGTGCTACCTACATTGAGCATTTTCTTCAGCGTTCCTTAGTTTTTCAGGAGGAGATTCCATGAGGAAAGAACAGGTTAGGAAAAATCCGCGAGAGACATCGCTGACGCCCAAGCAGGACGACAACACGTCGAAGAGTCTGGAACTCTCCGAAGGCCAGCTCGAGGCTCACTTCCGACGCCTCAACTTGGCGCACACGCGCCGGATTTACAAAGACGTCGCTGATCGGGCCGAGAAGGAAGGTTGGTCCTATCGGGACTTTCTGGCTCTGCTGCTGGCCGAAGAAGTGGCGCGAAGGAAACAGACGCGACTGCAACGTTGTACACGGAGCGCACACTTCCCGTTCTTCAAGACCATCGAAGAGTTCGACTTCGCGTTGCAGTCAACGCTCCGGGAGTCCGTGATCGGCTCCTGCCTCGGGCTGGACTTCGTCACCGAGGGGCGGTCGTTGATTCTGCACGGTAAGACCGGCAGAGGGAAGACTCATCTGGCGGTGGCCATCGGGTACCGCGCCATCCAGAATGGTTTCGAGACCCTCTTCACCACCGCGGCAGAACTCATCGAGGATCTCTCGAACGCCAGCAAGCGTGGAAATCTCCAGGAATCGCTGACCACCTACACGCACCCTCACGTCCTCGTCATCGATGAGGTCGGATATCTGACCTATGGGCCGGACGCTGCCAACGTGCTCTTCCATGTCGTGAACGATCGGCACCTGAGGAAGCGGCCGATGATCTTCACAACCAACAAGCCAATGAATGACTGGGGAAAGGTCCTACACGACGAAGATATGGCGGCAGCCATCCTCGATCGAGTTCTCGAGCGCGGACGCTTTATCCACCTCGATGGACCCTCCGGGAGAACCCGTCATCTCAACCCGGAAGAGACCTTGCCAGAAAATACAAAACGGCTCAGAATTTCCGGAATTGGTGGCTCAGAATTCCCGGAACCCACACCACCCGCAAGTTCATTTATGCCGCCACAACCACTCAGGTTCCCAAAGGTCAATGCTATTTCTCGGTGGAGATAGCGCCCAGCAAAGACACTCTGAAAGTGACATCGTTTGGCCCACTAAAGTAAAGGTCACTTCGGGGAATGCATATCCGTAACTCACGGTACGTGACTAACTCCCGGTAAGTTCGCGTTACCGGACAAGTCCTTTTTGGGGCGATTCCGCTCTCCCGAAAAGCGCGTTCTTCATTCGATGGCGTCTTGATCCTGATATAGACTTCCTCGCCATGAAACCTAGGAATTGGTTCCCACCAACAGCAGCATCACTCGCCCCGGCTAGTATCATCGTTGCTGTTGCAACATTTTTCTTCGCGGCTCCCTTTGCCTGCGCGCAAGATCATACGGTGGAGTTGCGAAGCCCCGAGAGCGTTAGAGGGTTCGTCGGCGGCGAGTCACACGATAGTTATGCAATTCGTGCCAGCAAAGGTCAAACATTGACAGTGCACATTTCGTGGCACCATGAACTCGACAATCAAGCTGACTTCTCCGTAAGTGAATCGGCTAATTTCGCCGGGGACACAATCGGATTTGGAACGAAGTCCAACAATGGCAAGAGTTGGAGTGGCAAGATACTCAAGACGGGAATTTACTACGTCTATGTGACTGCGCACCCGACCGCACATTACATCCTCAGGGTCACCACTAAATAAGATCGGCACCCTTGGCTTTCAATCGGCCTTCTCATCCCATCTGATAAGTCGCGTAATCGGACAAGTCCCGTACCAGGACTTCAAGTTTCCGATTACGGCGTTAATCAGCCAGTGAGAATGCTTTCGAGCAAGGGACGGTTTGCACGCCGATCTCACCGGGATAGGTTCAACGCACCGGACTCGTGGTGGAATCGGTGCTGATGGTGGCATCCGAAAACGTCTTAATCCATTGCGCCCGCGTGTCTGGCGCCAGTTCGTGCACTCTTGCAGCATAAGTTAGCGTAAACCAATTGTACTTCGTGTGAATTATTCTCGTAATGTTCCACTCTTCATGCGTACGGGCGGACCAATTTGTATGCCATTCGTATAAAATACTGTTTTCATCTTGTGCGATTACACTCCAATCCGTTAGGCCCTGCCAGTGCTTTTCCACGTCTCGCCTCAGGATACTGAATTCCTGATCGGGAGGCCGCAGACCTCGTCTCCGAACGCCATATAAGTAAGTGAAGATCTCTTTCCAGTGCTTGAGATCATCTCCTTCGCGGATATACGTGATCGAGTGGCCCCTGCCCGTGTCGGAATGGCTTACGGCTTTCCAGTCGTCGCCTATTTTGAAGTTCAGGACTTCTTTTTGGGAATCGGCCGCCTTGGCTCCCGCCCACGAAACGAGACAAACAAAGGCAGCTAGCGCTATCAACTTTTTCATGGCAGCTCCCTTACTGACGTGTCATAAGGAATTTCCGATTTGACCGGAATTCGCTTCAGGGCTGGCCCTTCTGCAGATTCCTCATCATTTCCTCGTAGATCGAGGTCGAATAATTCCTCTTGCCCAACCGACCAGCGAAACCCAGACCGGTCGTGATGACCATGTGCGTCTTGTCTCCCTGCGCTCCAGCACCGCAGTTACGCTCTCACCGCCGTACCCGCTGTGTTCGGAAGAGGTACGCCCGCGCGGGCGCTTGCATTCGACACGACCGGCAGACTCCGCCGTCACATTGCATTCTTGGCTCTCCATGGCGGGTTTCAGCGCGGCCGCCGCTTTGTCCATGGCGAAGGGAATCACCTCATCCACATCTACACTCATCCAGGCCGAGTCGAAAGAACTGGTGACGGAATCGAACGTGGCATCTGAAAACGTCTTAATCCATTGCGCCCGCGTGTCCGGTGCAAGCTCATGTACCCGTGCTCGGTATTCAAGAACGTACCAGCTGTACTTTCCCAACATTACCCTTCCAATTTCTACTTCTTCAGGCATACTGCGGCAAGGGTTTGTGTGGATTTGAAATAAAACGCTAGTTTCATCTTTTGAGATTACTTTCCGTTCCATCGCGCCGGGACACTTTTTCTCCGTCAACGCCATCCATTTGTTCAATGTCTCTTCCGGAGAGAGCTTGCTCGGTGTGGTAGTATCTGCAATCTGCACTACCTCCCTCCAGTCGGTGATGGTATCTCCGTTGCGGACTAACACGATGGCATCGTAGGTAAGGTCCCGAGTGATTTGGTACATAGACTTCCACGCTGGCCCTAATGTGCGCACCAGACCTTCGTTCCGCACGTGCTGTGCGGCGGCTCCGATCCACGGATTGAAACACAAGAACGCAAGAACCCAGATCAACCTCTTCATTGAGGTCCCCCAATATTATTTCTGTGTCATCCAGGGTTCCGATTTAGTCATGATTTGCACTTTCGAGGACTATTCTTTCAGGGCTGGCAGACGCCGAAATCCTTGGTTATCTTTTTCGTTTCCCACATAAGCGTGTCACCCTCTTTCGCTTTGATCTTTTTGAGATGCAACGTCATGCGCTCGCCGGGTTTAACGCCTGTCGTGTCGTCGGAGAGCGTGTAAACCTTTTTGTCTTTTTCGTCGGTCACGGTCATGCCTTTCTGGGCGGTATTGACGCATCCAGTGATGGTTCGCTTTTGATTGGAATTGTGGATGACCACAACGACTACGGTTACGAGGGCTGCAGTTCCCACGATTGCGAGCGCGAGAACCGTATCCGCGGTCTTTTGCAACTGATCTGCTTCAGCTTTGGTGGAAATCGCGGCACAAAGCGCGCCAATCAGAACTACGCGCCAGACGTATTTTAAAGTCACTTCGTCCTCCTTATGGTGGTTGGGCCGAATTTGTTGGTCGCCGACGTACACCCGACGGCAACAGGCTCTCGATGACACCGACCCGCTGTGGATTCATTGCGCAACGTCTCAGTACCTTCGCACTCTTGAACGGTTGGCAAGCTCGGATCCCCTTCCCAAGCCATCCCTTTTGTTGCACTCTTCGCACATGCCGTGGCACAAATATGGCAGTCGTGCCCTCCTGCGCAAGCGACAAAGCGCGACAATGGCAAGACTCCTTCGTTTGTCGTGACTTGCCGCCTTTATTTCCATGCTCCGTGAGACTGATTTTGCGCTTAGAGGCACGTGAGGTGCGTCTGTAATGGCAATTCAGTCTTTATTGCACAATCATGGGCTAAGTCCTGGAAGTCGGATTACCAGCACCTTGGGTAACTAATCCGCACTTTCCGGTAAGCCGGTTTACGAGGCAGGACCGAAGCCAAAACTAGAAAATGCAGAAGGTGATTTCAAGTTTCAAGTTGCCAAGACATGCGAATGAACGTCGGTGGAACGCGCTATTCCCTTCGCTTGGCCGTCTAAGTCCTTTGTTTCGGGCAAGCGGGTCTATTTTGCATTCGAGGTGGACTTATGCGGCGCTCCGTTTTGGTGTTCGTTTCGCTCATGCTTTTGGCCAGCTTGGCCCTAGGACAGTCCCGCTCGCAGCTCTCCTCCGCCGTGCGGGAATTCGTGAAGATCGATGCTCCTACCGTTGTGCTCAATCACGTGCGCGTAATCGATGGAACCGGAACTGCGCCACGCACGGATCAAGCTATCGTGATCGAGAATGGAAAAATCGCTACGATCGGCGACTCGGCGGCGGTGAAAATACCCGATCAAGCTAAGGTGGTCGATCTCTCCGGTTACAGCGTGATTCCCGGATTGGTCGGGATGCACAACCACCTGCACTACACGGCGGACCAATCGCCGGACCCTCCGGGCCCGTTGATCAACCAGATCACGTTCAGCGCGCCACGACTGTATCTGGCCGCGGGCGTGACGACGATACGGACTGCGGGCAGTATCGAGCCCTATGCGGATCTGAACCTAAAGCGGAAGATCGATGCGGGGCAGTCACCCGGCCCCAAGATCGACGTCACCGCGCCTTATCTCGAAGGGCCGAACAGTTTCATGACGCAGATGCACGAACTGAGCGGGCCCGACGAAGCGCGGCGGATGGTGAACTTCTGGGCGGACAGCGGAGCGACTTCGTTCAAGGCGTACATGAACATCACGCGAGAGGAGTTGCGCGCCGCGGCCGAGGAGGCGCACAAGCGGCACCTGAAAGTCACCGGGCACTTGTGCAGCGTGGGTTTCCGCGAAGCTGCCGAAGCGGGGATTGACAACCTCGAGCACGGGTTCATCGTGGACACGGAGTTCATACCGGGCAAGAAACCGGATCTGTGTCCGCCGGGCGGCCTGGCGGCGGTGGGTGCGACGTTTGCGAACCTGGACGGCAACAGCTCGCAAATGAAAGAGCTGTTCCGGACGCTTGTGGAGCATCACGTTGCGATCACTTCGACTTTGCCTGTTTTCGAGCAGTTTGTGCCGGGCCGACCACCACTGCAGCAGCGCGTGCTGGATGCGATGCTGCCGGAAGCGCGGTCGAACTACTTAACGGCGCGAGTGCAGGTGCACTCGAACCCACAGAACGGTGTTGCGGCGATTTTTAAGAAGGAGATGGAGTTGGAACATGCGTTTGCGCAAGCGGGTGGGTTGCTGCTGAATGGACCGGACCCGTCGGGAATCGGCGGGACGTTGCCGGGGTTCGGCGATCAGCGCGGCGTGGAGTTGCTGGTGGAAGCGGGATTCACGCCAGTTGAAGCGATTCGCATTTCTACGTTGAATGGCGCCGAATTCGAGGGCAAGGCCGATTCGATTGGCTCGCTGGCGGTTGGCAAGACGGCGGACATTGTGGTGATTCACGGGGATCCTTCCGCGAACATCAACGACATCGAGAAGGTGGAGATCGTATTCAAGGATGGCGTGGGCTACGATCCGGCGAAGTTGCTGGACTCGGTGCGTGGAATCGTCGGGATCCGCTAGGGGAGCACGTTCTTGCCGTCGGCCGTCGGCAGAGACAAGCCGACTAGGTAAGCGAGCGAGCGTTGGCCGCGCCTACTGATATCAACCTCCAGGCTAGTTCCTGGTAAGTCGCATAATCGGAAACTTGAAAAAAATCCACTTGATGGACGGTTACCGCCCAAACCTGTCGCGGCACCGAAATCGCATCACAACGGCTACTGCTTTGGCATGTCGGACCCCGCGGGAGGAAGTAGCCGCACTGCTACGAAGGAAGTGAGCGTGGTGTTCGGGTACAGATTATTTGCTTCAATGAACTGACCACCTGGATGCGGATGGAACGTGTTCCTTCGCAACCAAAAATCTCCTCGGAAACGTGCCGATACCGGCGCCGATGGGAACTTGAGTAGCTTCACGTTCGCACTGACCCGAATCCATTCTCCGGGTCGCAACACCATCATGCTTTCCGCGTGGTCAGGCGACCCGAACAGCTCAACGAAGCCAATTGAATCTACTGGCGGTCCCTGCGGTTCAGCCTCTCCTTGCACAACCAGCGCGAGGCTAAAATAGTTGAAGGCCACAGACTCATCGTTCGGTTGAAGGTCGGACAGGTGAGGCGAGACCGGCAGCTCGATAGGAGCGAGTCCGGTGTTGAGAATTTTGAACTCTACTTGGAACGGCTCGGCTGCATTGATGTCCGTCGGAGTGACACGGAGTAGGTAGATTCCCAGAGCGTGCGGGTCGCGCCGGTCGGGGGCGCCGTCTCCCACACTACCGCCCCCACTGCCACCGCATAAACCTGCATTGCAATCCGGCGCGGGAGGATGGCGGAGTACCGTGCGCTGACGAACAGTAGTGAGGTCGATATATTTGATCTCTTGTGCCTTCAGGAGACAGGGCCAGGCGAGCAGAAGCATCAGGAATAGCTTTCGAGAAGGCATAAACGATTGCCGCCGTTTCCAGTAGAAGTCTATCGCAATGAGGGGTCCAAGTGCCCGGTAAGTCGCGTTACCGGACATGTGGTTTTGGGTCGATTTCACTTGTACAATTGCCGCATTTACCGGGCATGTTTCCAATCCGATCCTACGAATCGGAGATTTGAAGCGAACTATAAGTGGCCCAATTGTCTCAGGCCAGCGAGGTTGTCCCATTCAGCCCAGGCCTCAATCAGTTGGCCGTTCCGAACACGGTAGATTGCGATGTATTCCGCATTCATGATCTTGCCAGTCGCTGGGTACAAATCCATCGCACCGCGTTGAGTTCCGCTGAAATGGTGCCTCACGGCAACCTTCTCGCCTTCAGCAAATATGTCGAGGATTATTTCCTGAGCGTCCGGAAAGATCTCAAATTCGCGGCGAAGAAACATCACGAGATCGGAACGGCTTCGGACGGGCGGGTCGCCAGCGGCAAAACTGTGCCGCACAAAGTTCGTCGCAACAAGTGAATCTAACTTACTCCAATCCTGAGAGTTGATGGCATCGATAAAGGCCTGAACGGTCTGTTTCGGATCCATAGTGGGCGCGCCTCGAAGAAGGTCCACGCCCAAGTCTACTCGCAAGAAAGACAAATCGTGGCGCCCCAGTGTCACATCCCTTCCACACGGGCAAATGAGGCGGTCATAGACGACAGCCAGATAAACGGGCAAGTTCTCCGAGCATCCAATTGCTCGGTTAGCGCTTTTACCGGGAGTTGCGCCTACGTCCTGGTGCCGGGGTCGTCACGTCTTCGGGGCCGGGCTCTGGGTCGCGATTCCCTTCACCAACAGGATTACTGATCTCGCTCCGGCCTTCCGGTCCTTCGCGATCTCCAAATAATCGGGGGACTCGACCCAAGCCCGAAACGAAGTCTCATCCGGAAACGAGAGCACGACAACCTTGTCGCCGTCCCATGCTCCTTCAATAATCATCGGACTTTCGTCAGCCACCAGCACGCGCCCATTGTAGTTCTTGAATACGTCCATAAACCTGTTCAGGTATCGCCCATACGCCGCTGAATCGTGAATCCACAATTGCGCAATTGCGTATACGCTCATCGAGCCTCCTCCCGACCACCTCTTCGCGTACTATCTTACGCGGTCCCGCTTTGTAGCAGATCATTGCGATTGGTCGAGGACCTTCGTTTGGGAGTAAATATCCGCGCAAGCGGGACGGACTCACAGCTTAGGCTTGGCGTTTGCCTTTCGGCGAGCCGACGACGGGTAGAGAGTGGTTCCTAATAATTTGCGCGATCCCGTGCCGAAACTTTCTCTCGCTCGGATTCACTTCTACACGACTATCAAGAACGGATTTTTATGGCTTGGAGGTTTCTCCAGGTGCTCTCGGAGTACCAGATGTCAACAAATTCCTCGACGGACTGCTCTTCCTTCGTTGCCATTTCGTCGACCACGGCAGCTCGGATTAGACCCTTCATGCTGCGAAAAGCGGCTCCATCTTTGGCCGCCAAACGCCTTGCCACTTCTTGCGCATCGGCCCCGAGCTTCTCGTCAGACGAAACTAGATCGATCATCCCGAGGCGTGAGGCTGCCTCCGCCGAGTACATCATTCCGTCGTAGAGAACCGCCTGGGCGTTCTTGCCTCCGGCAACGAACTTGAGCATCGCCACGCTGCCAGCAAATACCGATGAACCAAAGGTAATCTCGTTTAAGGATATTCTCGCCTTCCCCGAGACCATGATCCTGTAATCGCAGGCCAATGCAATCATGCATCCCCCGGCGATGGCATGGCCATTCAACGCAGCCACCAGAGGTTTTGGATAAGTGAACAGATAGCTGTACAAGCTGGTGAATCTTTTGAGATATCTGGAAAATGACTCTCTCGAGTAGCTGAGGAATTCGGGAATATCAAAACCAAAGGAAAAAAACGGACCGTCAGCGGTGAATATCACCGCCCTAATGTAAGGATCAGCCGCCATGCGCTGAAAGCAATCAGCAATCTCCTCTACGGCCTGCTCATTGAGGGCATTCACCTTTCCTCTTGTCAGTCTAACTTCTGCAATGCCATCGTTTGTCGAGAGATGCACGAAATTCATTTCCTTCTCCTTATCGCGAATCAGCATCTCCCATTCTAGATGGTCCCAAGGTGCATTTGCTTCTTGCACCGGCATCGTTGAGATCCTCCCTGTCAATATGGGTGATTTCGGATGGCCGGCGGCGACGCTCAAGTAGTCCGCTGGCCCGTTTGCCAGCGGGCACACACGCCGATTTATTCGCGTTACCAAACATGTGATTTAGTGATTTTTGCGCAGTTTCAGTTGTCCGATTACGTTATCAGGACTTAGCGCAACCTCCGCAATAACTTCCGGGTCGCCGACCATCCGGCCGAATTCAATGCGAGCCTACAGGTCGAAGATAAACAACTCATTGGAAATGGGCACTTCATCGACTCACCGCTTAGGTAAACCGCATACTTCTTCGCCTTGATTTGTTGGACGGTTCACCACATTTTCTAACAGTGCCACAGGAAAGACCGATGTATCATTCGACAGCTAGTCCGCACACGTCACGTTCACCGTGCGAGGAATTATCGGGACCGAGGCGCGGACCTTCCCAGATTGGGTCACCCACAACTACACGAAATCCCATGGAAGATTGGCAAACGCGAGAAAAGCGGCCGCTCCGAGAACCGGTGCGAGAGGAACCGGGGCCGACGCCTAAAAACTACATCACGCCCGCCGGGTTGCAGCGGCTGAAAGACGAGCATCTGTTCCTACTGCGTCGCGAGCGGCCCGCGGTGGTGGAGGTCGTAGCATGGGCTGCTAGTAACGGGGACCGCAGTGAAAACGCCGACTACCTCTACGGCAAACGACGGTTACGCCAGATCGATTCGCGGATTCGCTTTCTCACCAAACGCATTGACGCGGCCGTGGTCGTCGATCCCGTCGCTCCGCGGCCAGGCTCAGCCGCCACGCGCGCCTTCTTCGGCGCAACCGTCACCTACAAGAATGCCGCCGGCCTCGAACACGTGGTCTCGATCGTTGGCATCGACGAGGTGGACCTCGACCGCGGCTACATCAGCTGGCGCTCGCCTCTCGGCAATGCGCTGATGAAGGCGTCCCCCGGCGACCGCGTGCGCCTGATTGCGCCAGCAAAGTCGGAGCATCTCGAGATCATCGATGTCGAGTACGCCCCGATTCCGATGGATCCTTTCCGCGAACCGCTAGGAGCTCAGTCAACGCCCAAGGTCGAACGTTCCTAGGCCAAGCCGCCCGACTCTGAGCGTTCCCCCGATCTTACCGTTTTTGCACAAATGTGCCGTCAGGTGCTGGACAGCGAAACGTTTACAATAACTGCTCGGCGATTCTGAGCGAATCACTGATTAAACGGAAGTTATCCCGAGCCAAAAGGCTCGCTGGGACATTCTGGCTTGTTAGGTCCTGGTTTGTCGTTCCGGCTTACCAGTAACTTGAAAATCTACTTTACCGGTAACCGCGTTAGGGAGTTAGTCTAAATTGCACAGACAGGGTTGCGACTTTTCGCACCTCGATCATGTGGCTGCTTCGGACTCCCGCGCTCTCCGCCTAGCCACCGCAGCGGCCACACTTCCCGCCAATGAACCGACTGCCACAGTGAAAGAAACCCAGTAAATCAACTCTTCAAAAAAGCCGAACCACAGGAATGCGGGCCAAAAGCCCAGTATGAAAGGTCCAGACGGGCGATCGTAATGTGTGCCCCAATGGCCGCGTAGGGCAAAGAACATGACAATGACGACCGGAATCCTGGCCCCCAATCCGTATGCGGTCAGCGCTTTGAACAAAGCTGGCCACGCCAGATACTGCAAGTAAGCGCTGATAAACGCCACCGTCCATAGGATCACGAGCATGCTATAAATGCTGATGTGCGCATACTCAAAGACTGTCGCCTCCACCACTTGGTTCAAAACCACACCCAGGAGTGCGAGAGCAAAGGCACGGTCGACGCGATCAATGCGCTCGCCTTCACGCCATAGCTTCCACGCGAAATAGAAGTGAGCGATACGTGAAGTGCAGGTGCTATGGATTCGGAGGAGCGGGAATTCCCAGATCGGCGCACCGAGCGATATGAGTTTGTTTCCAACGGTCGGGAAGCCAGGCGTCGAGGTCGCGGGCTGGCCAGGTCGGGAGATTCACCAGCAGTTGCATGAAATAGAGGTGCGGGTCCATGTCATGCCGGCGGCAGCTGCTGGTCAAGCTGGCCAGGATCGCGGCGGTCCTTCCGCCGCGAGGGTTGCCAACGAATAAAGAGTTTTTGCGATTGAGTACGATCCGCTTCATCTCTCGTTCGCTAACATTATTATCGATGGGCACGGCGCCGTCGGTGGTGAACACGGTCAGCGTCTCCCATTGGCCAAGCGTGTAGTTCACGGCGTCGGCCATGGGATGCTTCGGTATCAACTGGTCTTTCCAGATCAGCAGCTTGCGATGCAGCTCCGCCAGCACCGGGACCGACTGTTTCTGTCGTAACTCCAGCCGCTCAGATACGGAAATGTCTTTCGCCTGTCTTTCCACCGCAAACAGTGCGTCCATCAGGGCGACCGCCTCGCGCGCGATCCCCGGCGCCGATTTCTCCGCCTCCACGAACTTGCGTCTGGCATGGCTCTTATCTTGAGCACCAGATAAGAGCCATTATCCCGAGTCCAGTATTATCCAGAGCGTAGCTACGGAAGCCCACCAGAACGCGAGAATGATGTGCGGTTGTCGTGATAATGGATCAAACTTTTCCTGCGTGAGTTCGTCCAAGAGTTCGTGAATGAACAAGTACAGATAAATGATGCGCGCGAGGGTGAGATTATCGATGTGTGGCGAAAGGGCCACCTTTCTCGTGGAACGATCATAAATTATCTTTACTGGGTGCGGCGATTCAGAAAGTACTGCGAACAACGAAGACTCCTCGAGACGGAACAGCTGACGGGGGTTGGACTAGAGCGATTTCTTCACGCGTATGCTGGCCCCAGGCTGCTGGGACGAACAAGTGCTCGGAGTAGCTGCAACGTCGCTAGCAATGCACTCCACGCGTGGGCCTGTGCATTGCGTGTTTTGGGCATGGCATTGGCACCATGGCGCGAGAAACATACACCAACGCTGTCTCCCCTGCTTAACGAGTATTGTCAGTATCGTCGAGTTCACAATGGCGTTTCGGAAAATACGCTGACACGCGATATGGATACCGCACGGAGCTTCCTTAGCCAACTGCGGCTCCGAGCGAAGTCAGTCAAGCAGACGACGTTGAGCGATGTGGACTCGTTTGTGAAAAATCGCGCAACCCGTGTGGCGAAACGGACCGTTGCTGATACCTGCAGTTCGCTCCGAGCATTTCTCCGATTTCTACAAATTACAGGAAAGTTGTCCGCTGACCTTGCTAGTGGAGTGATTGCACCGCGGTACCGCATCGACGAGCGGCCTCCACGAACTCTACCTTGGACTGACGTGCGGAAGATTTTGCGGTCGATCCCTCAGTCGCAAGCTCCAGGTAAACGCGATTTTGCGATCGTATTGCTGTTGGCGATGTACGGTCTGGGTGCAGCCGAAGTTCTGGCGCTGCGCTTGGAGGATTTAGACTGGCGAGCCGGCATACTGAGGGCCCATCGACCAAAAACCCATGTGTCGATCGAGCTTCCTTTGTTACCCGCAGTTGCAAAGGCGCTGATTGCATACTTACAACGCGAACGGCCACCCGCTAAATCAACCCAACCCCTCTTCCTGCGGAAGAATATGCCTTACGAGCCCATGACCAGTAGCGCCATTCGCTTTCGTATCCGGCACTATGCGCGTCTGGCTGGCATCTCAGCCAAAGTAATCGGCGCGCATGCTTTTCGACACAGTCATGCGAGCAGACAGGTCGACGCTGGAGCCAACATCAAAGTCGTAAGCGACATCCTTGGTCACCGCAGTTCCTCTTCAACATCGGTCTATGTTCGTGTAGCTTTGCGACGTCTTCGAACTGTTGCACTTCCGGTGCCGCGATGAGCGGCATATTCCATAGTCTCCTCGCGAGCGAACTGCTTGGTTTCCTCCAGTTCAAGCGCAGCTTTGGATACGGATATATGCGCGCAGAGTTCACACTGCGCGAGTTCGATCGATTTCTTATCGAGTACGTCGCCAGGAACCGTCGCTGGCGACTGGATCAAGCAGCGATCACCTGGTTATCGAGCAAGCCTGGCCGTAAAGCGGTTAGCGTTTCCTGCGACGCAGCGGTTTTGAGGCAGTTCTTTCGTTACCTGCGCCGATCTTCCGATTCAGGAACTGTTGCTGAGCCTACTTGGCCACATCTGCCTACGGAGTCGTCCTTTGTTCCCTATTTTCTTTCCAAGGAGAACATTCGGAATCTCCTAATTCTCTGCGTTGATCTCAAACGTCCGCGCTTTCGAGCTGCGCTCTACAGGGCCCTTATTCTTGTCCTCTACTGCACCGGAATTCGATTTGGCGAAGCGCTCCGACTGCGCATCCGAGACGTGAATACCCGATCCGCAGTTCTCTTTGTCGATACATTCAAGGGGCGGTCACGCTGGATCCCCTTTCATCGGTCGCTCTCCCGAGAACTGGACCAATATCTTGCGGCGCGTGTGCAGTACGCGAGCCCAGACCCAAATGCGGGCTTTTTCGTTGGCGCCGATCAATACCGGCTATCGGTCAAGACGGCTCAGAGTACCTTGTCCAGTCTGTTTAAGTTGGCCGGATTGAAACCGGAAAAAGGCCGGGTCGGACCGCGACCTTACGACCTACGTCACGCCTTCGCGGTTCACCGTCTGAGTCGTTGGTATAGACAGGGTGTGGATCTGCATGCGCGCCTGCCTTGGTTGTCAGCGTATATGGGACATGTAGACATCATCGGCACGGAAACCTATCTGAACACCACTCCCGAACTCCTGACACTGGCCGGCAACCGATTGCGCCGCCGGTACAAGAACACCACAGGCGAGGATCACAGCGTATGAGCCGTTCAAGTTCAGAATCACTCCTTGGTCTGACCGAAAGCTTCTTCCAGAACTACTTACAGAACACACGCGGAGCTAGCGCACATACAGTACGAGCCTACCGCGACACGCTGAAGCTCTTCTATTTGTTTCTGGCCAATCAGAGGCACAAGGCTGTGGCCGACCTGGCCCTCGAAGATATCCAATCTGACGCTGTTCTCGCGTTCTTGGATTACGTCGAATCGCGACGGGGGAACTCCGCTGTTACCCGAAATTGCCGCCTCGCGGCAGTTCGCAGTTTTGTGCAGCACCTCCTGCGACAGGATGTGACACGGGCGGGTCAGTACGGTCGCATTCTCGCCATTCACAACAAGAGAGCACTATCTCGGGCCACCGTTTATCTGGAACCTGAAGAAGCTCGCGCCGTGATCGCTGCCGTGGATCGTAAGTGTCGTGACGGCGAACGTGACCACGCGCTGTTGTTGTTTCTCTATAACACCGGGTCTCGGGTAAGCGAAATGTTGGCAGTACGCGCTTGTGATCTTCGGCTGGAAAGGCCTCGGCAAGTGCGGTTGCTCGGCAAAGGGCAAAAAGAACGAATCTGTCCGCTGTGGTCAGAAACAGCATTAGCTCTGCGCCGGATAATTCCTACAGGGAGAACAGAGGACCTTCTCTTCCGCAATGCCTCTGGTGCGCCGCTGACGCGTGACGGGGTCGCCTATCTATTGGCCAAGTACGTCCGTTTGGCTACACAGCGCGTTCCCGCGCTGGGAAAGCGGCATGTCACGCCACACGTGATGCGGCATAGTTGTGCGGTTGCACTACTACAGGCGGGAGTGGATGTTTCGGTAATTCGTGATTATCTTGGTCACGCGTCAGTAGCTACTACAAGCCGCTATATCACAACCAATCTGCAAATGAAGCGTGAGGTTCTTGAGGCTTTTTGGAAGCGAGCAGGGCTCGTCCCGGTAACTTCGAAAAGATGGCGGCCATCGCCAAAGCTGCTCGCATTCCTCGACGGTCTTTGAAACCTTATCTGGAGTCCGCGCTCAGTAGATTGCCATTTCTGTTTGGCTTGTCTGCATGTATCGCAAATCGCTCTGGATAATACTGGACTCGGGATAATGGCTCCAACATCCTGCGCGTGTGATGGCGTTACCAGCCACCACCCCGTTGTAGCCACCGTAAGCGTCGGCCAACAAAACTTGGGTGTAGTCTTTCAGAAATTCCTTCGGGCCTTCTCGACTACGGTTTAGGGTGAAGTCGAACACGTTATACGGATTCGCTTCGTCGCCCACATACACCCACATGCGTGCCGGCTGCGTTTGGCCCGGGCTCAACATCGGCTGGACGGTGTCGTCGGTAGCCACCACATGCGACTTCCTGACCCGCTCGGCCATCCGCTGATATAACGGCTCGACCACATCGGCGACATCTCCGCACCACACCGATTGTGTGGCTCGTGAAATCTCAAAGCCTTGTCGCTCGAAAATATCTTCCAGTCGATAGAGTGGAAGGTAATCGGCGAACTTACTGGTCACGATGAAAGCCAGAAGCCCTGGGCCGGCAAAGCCTTTCTCGATTGCTGTTTCTGCTTTGGCGGCCACTTCGATCTGCGGGTTTTCTCCCGCACTCTCACAACTGGCGCACGCATACTTTTTGCGTACATGCTCGAGACGCTCGAAGTGTCCCGGAATGTACTCGATCTGCCAGCTCTTCTCGCTGCCGATCTCTTGGCGCTCCATACTGCAATTCGGGCACAGCCGCTCTTCTGCGCTCAACTCGTATACGTATGTTTTGACCGGAAGATTCTCGAAGTTGGCCAGAGCACGCCGCCCCTTGCGCCGCTTGACCCGCCGCACCTCTGTTTGCGGTTCCGCTTCTCGGAGATCTTCCAAGTTGATCGGCTTTTGTTCCAAGGCCTCGGCGAACTCCAGAAGCATCTGGGCCAGCTGGTTCATGCTCAAACGATCCGCCCGCGGACCGTAGGTGGCCTTCTTGTAGCGCTCCAGTTCCTGCTGCAGTCGCAGGTTTTCCAAATACAGATCGTCGGCTCGTTGCCGCAACTGTTCGGCAAGCCGCTTCTCGCGCTGCTGATCTGTGCTGACGCTCTCGAGCTTCGCCAGCACTTCGCGCAGCATCGCTTTCAACGACGCGCTGTCTTCCGGTAAATTGTTCACAGAAATTTCGTTGGTGGGCACGTTCATTTAGACGTGCCTCCACCGCACTAGTTACACACATCGCGATCTTTTTGGGAGTTTTTTTGTTTTTGTCTGTTTTTTTGTTTTTTTTCGCGATGATTCTATTCGCAGCTTTCTATCGCTCGCTGGTAGCGCGGCACACGCTTCAGTTTCGAAACATCAATCCCATCCAAAATCATCGCCAGCTCACTGGCGCGCAATTCCACCGATCGCGCGCTCTGCTCCACTCGCGGTATTTTGAAAACCCCGACCTCCAGACGCTTATACCAAAGTAGGAAGCCGTCCCGGTCCCACACCAAAATCTTCAAACGATCTCCACGACGCGAACGGAACACAAACAGATGGCCGCTTTGGGGATTCTCTCCAATCACCGCTCGCACACGTTCCGCCAGGCGATCGAATCCACAGCGCATGTCCGTTGCTTCGCTGGCCATCCAGATCCGCGCTCCCTGCGCACGATCCATCGCCTGCAAACTTGGCAGCCCGATCACTCCGCCGTCTCCACTACCACCAACAACGCCCGCACATGTTCGGCGTCGAATCCTGGCCTCACCATCAGGCTTCGCCCATTCCTCAGTCGGATTTCAACGCTCGAATCGCCGGGCGTGCTCGGACTATGCCCCGCTACTTGCACTTCCAGGAACTTTGTTGGCGTGTCTTCCTCCAGCCGCTTCTTCCACACAAAAAAGTACGGCCGGCACAAACCGTGCTCACTACAAAACGCTTTCACACTCTGTCCGCTACGGGACTGCTCGGAAACCAGCCTTCGCCACTTCATCCAGGCCTTCTTTGAGCGCTTGGTCATGTCGCAACATTGCATTGCGACGTGAATCTTTACAAGATGGGGTTCGCGTAGCGCTCACGAAATAGAATCCGAAGATAGGTGGCAGAAACCAAGTAATTCCCACAACGCCGCTGCTCTTGTCGAACCACGGACTCGGCCAACCGCGCAGTTCTCCCGCGAGGCGCAGGAGCGTGACTCCCAGTGTGAAAAGCGTCGGCCCGAGCACAAGTCGGGGAATCGAGAGTCGCGAGGCGGTATGTGCCATAAAAACCCAGACAGACTTTCAAGTCCTTTGTTTCCACCGTAAATCTAGATGTCGAGAAATGAGCTTATCACAAGGAAAATTCACTTGGCTGTGTAGTCGGGTAACCATCCATGTGGGTACTATGAGCCACACCAGTGGCAGAACGGGGCACGACAATTTTCCCACTGACCTTTTTGGCAAGTGGTTGTGCTGGTGGCACCGTCGGATTGCTAGGATATTCTTTGCCGTTGAACAAGAGCCTCGCCTCGTAGCCGGGCTGAATCCCTCCCCCTTGCACCCAAACGCCCAAGTCGTGCCAGCCGCCGGATTTGGTGTCAAGAACACGGATAGGCTGCTGCACGACAGTCATTTCCGTAATGACTGCGTACGACGAATCCTTGGGAACTAAAATCAATGTTAGGCAACCACCTGTGCCACACCATGCGCGACCAATCAAATACACAATCACTTGCTGGGTGTTATCGTCACGAAGGTGAACAAACGCGGCGATGTACCGCGTAGCTTTCATGTCAGGGTAGTCTGAACCACCAGCAGCGTACTTCTGGAGGAATTTACGAAGCGGCGACTCTTCTTGAGCACTGGTGCACGAGCAAACGACGAGCAGAACCAGAAGCGACCAGAGTCGCCGCCAGAATTTGGAAACCATAACGAAAACGTATCACGAAAATCGTGCACCTGCCTGATAAGTCGCATTACCGGAGATGTGAAGTAATACTTTACTTCTCCGATCACGGCGTTATCGGGAATCTGGAAACAATTGAACACCAAAGAAATGTTTAATTTTCACAGTCAGACGCTGTTTGATAACTTATACTCTTTGCTACGAGTGGTTATAGCTGTGTGCTGGCATTCCTATCAGAATTTGGGGGAGGGCTTATGTCTTGTCTTATGTGCGGGTTGGGTAATCAAGTGAAGTTTTCCGCTGAGACGATGATCCACCTCGGCGGTCTCAAGAATTTGGATAAATCCGGTGTCATGCTATTTCCAAAGATTTTAGTCTGCTCGGACTGCGGCTTTTCGCAGTTTACCGTTCCGAAAGCCGAACTAGCGTTGCTCGCATCAGATTCTCCGAACAGTGAACGAGTTAGGGAGGCGGCAACGGGTTGACGACCGCGCTGTGAGCGGGACGGTGGAATTGTAGTCTGCCTATGTGCTGACAAACTTCATTCCGCTGAGGACTCTTTCCACCGCAGTGAGCAGATCGATTCCGGCTCTTATTTTCAAAACGTACCCTTGTGCCCCAAAGCTGAGTGCTTCTTGCACCACTTCAGCAGAACTTTCCTGACTGAAGAAGATTAGTTTAGATTCCGGGACAAGCTTGAGGATTTGTCGAGCGGCCTCGATTCCATTTAGCGACGGGAGTCCGATGTCCATTAAGATCAAATCGGGTTTCAGTTCGGCAGCTTTCTGAACCGCCTCTAAACCGTCTGAAACCTCGCAAATAACATGCAAGTCGTTTCTTTTTGCCAGCTCCGCACAAATGACTTTCCGAATTGGCTCGAAATCATCGACGACGAGAATGCGGACCGATGACACTCCAGCACGGACCTTTCTGCGGTCGAACTGCGCTTTCTCTGTATTGGGGAGGGGGAGGGCGGGTGTGCGCTCCTTGGCTTTCTCGACGGCAGCGACGCCATCCTCAGCCTCGCAGCAGGCCTTGAAAGGGGTGGCCCTATCGATGAAGTTGCAGATGGCGCCGCGGACCGCAGCGCTGTCGTCGACGACTAAGATTCACGGCGTCCGGGGAGATGGCATGGCAGATGAATCTACTAGCGTTTACTGTCTTAGGCAATACGAATTTTCGGTGTTTTTCGCAGTACTTATTCTCAGCCGTTTGCCAGTACGATGTCGGTCGATTTCATTTGTCCGGTTACCGCGTTAATCGTCAAGTGGCATGACGGCTTGCTTCAATACTTCCTAGAAGGCGGTCTCGGGATAACTTCGGTATAGCTGAGCACGCGCTCAGAAACCCAGGATGCCACATGGAGGCCAAGCGACTAGGACAGTGCGGTTCAATCCGATAGAGAAGTAGTATTTGCAACTTCCCCGTAGGCCATTCATTATCGCAGGAGACATGAGACGGACTCTTTTGTATTGCGGACTTTTCCTCGCGGCGTTCGCTGCTGCCCGGTTCGTGGTTTTTCAAGTGACTCCTCTGGCGTCGCTCAGCACTCAGTCTAAGGAAGAATCATTCAAGGCCGGCGGCCCACGTTCGTTTGAGATTGTACCCTTAGAGACAGTTTCGGAAACATCCGCCAACGCCAGCATCGGCGACCTTAACGGTGATGGGCATCCGGACATCGTGTTGGTCAAGGGACGCCATTGGCAAGTGCCCAGCCGAATCTTCTTGGGTGATGGCAAGGGACACTTCACGCCGGGGCCTGCGCTTCCGAGCAAAGCCACCAAGAGTTATTCGGGGTCTTTGGCGGACATGACCAAGAGCGGCCACCTGGATATGGTCCTGAGCAATGATGAGCCGGACCCAAAGTTGGTCCTGCTCAACGACGGAAAAGGTAATTTCACCATTGGCGGAACCTATGGCGATCGAAAGTGGTCAACCAGAAACGCGGCGGTAGGCGACTTGAACGGCGACGGCTATCCGGATATCGCGGTTGCGAATCGAGAAATGGCGAGCTATGTCTGCTTGAATGACGGCAAGCTCCATTTCGACTGCCATCCCCTGAAGGACTTGCCGAGCGCGGCGACGGTGGCCATTGCGGACTTGAACGGCGACGGCGCGAACGATGTGATTTATGCCTGCAGGGATTCGTGCCAAAGCGTAGTTTATTTCAACGACGGCAAGGGTAACTTTGATCGCCAAGCGGCCTGGGGACCGCCGAAATCGTCCACCCGTGCGATGGCGGTTGCTGACTTTAACGGTGACGGTCAATTGGACATCGCCGCTTGCCACGAGAACATGGGCTGCTTTGTTTATCTCAATGACGGCAAAGGCAATTTTGGCGATGGGATTCGATTCGACAAGCCCAAGGCAGTTCCGTATTCCATGATTGCCGCCGATTTGAATCGCGACGGACGGCCGGAAATCGTTGTCGGCTATGTTGAAGCGCCGGGAGTTGTCTATTTCAACGATGGAACGGGAAGGCGGTACCAGCCTGTATCGTTTGGCGACGACAAGGGAGCGATCTATGGCATGGCGGCAGGCGACCTGGACGGCGATGGATGGCCGGATATTGTCGTGGCGCGATCTGACGCGCCCTGCTTTGTGATGTTCAGCCGCCCGCCCAAAAAATGAGTCGCAATTAGACTTCACTCACGCTTGATACCGGAAGTCATTCTCAGTCAGCAGGCTTATTGTGCGGAGTCGCGAGGCCTCAGTCCACTTGCCTGTGTGTCGCGTAATCGGACAAGTCCTTTTGGACCGATTTCAGTTGTCCGGTAACGGCGTTAATCAGGAATTGACCGCAGTCCTCGTTTCGCGCCCTTGAAATAAAAGCTCGGCCATTTTGTCCCTATCACTCGGAAAAGGCCGTCGATATTATTTGGGATTATTTGGGGCCATGGAAATTCTTATACGGAAGTTGAACATCGAAGACGTGAAACACGTCTTGCATCACCGACGAGCAATGTTTGAAGAAATGTGTTTCCGAGGTGCTGCTTATTTGCCCTTTCGTGCGAATCGGCCTAAGTGAAGAAGACGCCGTTTTTTTCGCGACCCAGCACCGACACAAGGTTCCTACTCGGGTTTGCTGGCTCCGACTGAAACTCGAATCCATCCTGCTGAGCCGACCACTCAATTGTCGCTCCCGTGCTGAGGAACGTACCCTTGAAGCCTTGCAGAGAGTTCTCGATTTGCGCGGTCGTCACGATGCCGCTCCATTTCACATCGAAGGACGCCTTCGCACGCACGGGCGCCACCGGCGCTATAGCCGGATATGGGAAACCCAAATCGCCCGGTAGTCCCAAACCTTGCGTGAGTGAGTTGGCGATATCATGGTCATCATAGACGCCCAGCCCGCGCACGTGCAGGCGAGCTTGCCCTTCATCAAAGTTAGTCTCAACGGCATCGTTGTCAACTTCAACCATCCAGAACACGTCGTTGGAATCAATGTGCACGTTGTAGTCGTGAATCTGTTGCGGGAGGTTGGCCGATCCCACCGGACCGGTGTATAGGTCGAGTCAAACAAAAGCAAAGGTACCCATATGGAGGCGGCCGTCGATGCCAATGAACTTGCCCTGGCCGAAGCCCATGTCCGCTTGGTACGCAAGCGGCGTAGTGGCACCTGTGGAAGTGTCCGTTCCGGTCCCGCCGCCACGGATGTGCGTCAGACCCAGCAACCCATCGAAGTCTGTGATCATCGACGGGTCGCCGATGTCAGCCAATGAGACGGCAGGGTTCAGCGGGTTATGGTGGACGGGGACCCCGAAAGGCTTGAAGGGCACCACACCACCAGGAATGGGCTTGAGTAGCGGGCCTTGGAACCGCTTTCTGTCGTCATCCTCATGGCCAGCATAGGCCGAGCCTGGACGTAAAAGGCCCGTTCCCAGGGCTGCGCCAGCCACGCCACGAATTAGATTGCGACGGCTCACCCATTTCTGCTCAAGTTTCTTCAATGAAATATAATCTTGTTCGTTCATCGTCGTCCTCCTTCGACTCAAAGCGACGCACGCGAAGAGTAGGTGCTCACCGACTCAGCGATGACCTCGGGGCCGAGAATACCAGGCAAGAAATCATTGAGAGGACCGCAAGGAATAATGAGGGCATAACTCTGCGCCGACGGCGCACGAATGTCAAGTCACAAATCAGTGCACGAACCTGACCGCAGTGTTCATTTAAGATGGGTGAAGGCGCACTCGGGAGCCATCAATAGGAACCAACGCAACTCTGCTAACTCCTTCCATGAGAAGGCCGGTATGAGTCAAGTATGTTTTTCTTCTTTCTTGTAAGGATGTTTTTGTTCTTCTCTTCCTCCTGTGAGTTCCTGCCCTTGAGCCAAGCCGCTCCTGTCGCCACCCTTCCATCCGCACTCTTTGTTGAGCGATTGTCGCTCGGTGCAAGTTGGGTGTACTCGATTCAGTAGGTGCTGCTACCTGATAATCGACCTCTCTTCCCCTCTTTTCGAAGGGAACTGGGCCAGGAGTTAGTCGCAGTCACCTGATCTCGGCGGTTGAGCTTGGCTGTTCGGATGCCATCTCTCTTCTTTCTTGTATGCTCCTTTTTCTTTCTTCCTGTATTTTCCAGTTTTCCGCAGATAAATTTCGAACCAGGATCGCCTAGCAACGACGATCGCCAACTCCATCGACCCCTAGCATCCCCTGTTTTGTGGGGAGCTCTTCACTTTAAGCCGCAGCGCGCATCGCTTTGTGGCTATTGCGCAGGGGTTCGTACACCTCTCCACTCACCCACAGCTTATGCAGCAGTACCGCCAGCTTTCTGGCCACCGCGACAACCGCTCGTTTCTTGGCGTTTTTCCCTCCGCGCTCGGCAAGTCGTAGTCCCCATCGCCGCAGATCACTATCTTCCCCAAAGGGTCCCAGGATGTAGTGCGCCCCCTGCACCAGCATGGTTCTCAAATAGCGGTCTCCCTCTTTGCTGATGTGCATCTGCGGCTGGCTCTGCCCGGAGTCCCTGCGCCCAGGTTTTAACCCGAGAAAACAGCCGACCTCGCGACTCTTTGCGAACCGATGCGGATCGTCTATCGTCAGGACATACGTCAGCGCGATCTGTGTTCCTACCCCCTTCACCTGTTTGAGCAGTTCGACTTGCGGGTAGCTCTCCTTGGCGATTTTCTCCATCCGCGCGTCGTATTCCTTGATGCGCTCGTTCAGTGATTCGATTTCTTTGAGCAGCGGCTCCAGAACCTCGCGCAACTCCGCCGGCAATCCCGCGCCTAGCTCCCGGCCCACTTGCTGCGTGCCGCACTTGCGCAGCCGTTGCCCATAAGACTTCGCCAACCCGCGCGCCGCGTTCACTAGGCCGGTTCGGGCCCTCACCAATTCCGCCCGTGCCCGAATCACCGTCAGATGAATTTGTGCTTTCGCGCTGCGATGCCGCACTGGCCCCAACAGCTCGGGATCGATGCGCGCCAGCCGTGCTAGGGCCCGCGCATCGTGGCGATCATCTTTTCGATTGCTCTTGGTGATCAATTGCACCTTTTGCGCGTGCGCCACGAGCACCTCGTGTCCCAGCTCTTTTAACAGCCGGCTTAGCCACGGGGAATGTGTTCCGGTCTCCAGGGCGATGAGACTTCGCGGTATCCTTTCAAATGTCTGCTTCACCGCTTCCGGTGTCGTCGCTAGTTTCTGTTCCAGAAGAATTTCGCCCGCTTCATCCAAAACGCAGTAGTTCGACGAGCGATCGCCGAGGTCCAAACCAATCGTGAGCTTGTGTCCCTTGAAAATCATGTTTCCATTTACCCGAACAGTGCTAGTCTTTTTCATAGCCGGTCTCCTTTTAATTGTGCCTTGAGCACGTCGAACATTGGGAGCGTATCGCATCCCGCGGAGACCGGCCTTCTCATCCCATCTGGTAAGTCGCGTTACCGTACAAGTGGAATTGGTGATCGGCACTTGTCCGGTTTCCGCGTTAATCAAGTGAAAGGCGTCCGGCCCGAACTTGCCATAACCCCGTTTCTGGATAACTTCCGTGTAGCCAACGATCCGGATCCGGCTTTGTTCCATTACTCGTCGCGCTCAACAAATGGGATTTTGTAGCCGTTCACTCGTGACGGAGCGCATCAATGGGATCGACGTGGCTGGCTCGCCAAGACGGTATGAAGCCAGCCGCACAAGCCGCCGCAGAGAGCACGAGGCCTGCCGACACGAAGGTGAATGGGTCGTGCGGCTGCAAACCGTAGAGCTGGCTGCGAATCAAATTGGCGAGAGCAAAGGCCAGCAGGCCGCCAACGGCAAGTCCCGTGCCAGTGAGAAAGACAACCTGGCGCATGACCATCCATAAGACGTCGCTCTGCAGCGCACCGAGAGCCACGCGGATACCGATCTCGCGCCGGCGTGTGGCGACGGTGTAGGCCATGACGCCATAAAGGCCGACTACGGCGAGCGAGGTGGCCAGGAAGCCAAATACGGACGAAAGGCTGGCGACCATCCGCTCGGTTGTGAGCGAAAGGCCGATCTGCTGGTCAATGGTGCGCATATCCACCACAGGAATGTTTGGATCCAGCCGCCGCACTTGTTCGCGCACCGCTTCCATAAGCTGGCGCGGGTCAGGACGGGTGCGCAGGTAGAAGGTCATAAATCGAAAACGTTCCGCTTGCAAGTATGGAAGATACCCTTGAGGCGGAGCAGGATCGCGCAGATTTTTGTACTTCAGATCTTTCACCACTCCGATCACTTCCAGATTTGGGACATCCGGTGTGGCTAAGCGATCGTCAACCATTCCGATATGGAGGCCAAGCGGATTGCGGCCAGCGAAGTACTTACGTGCAAAAGCCTCGTTGATGAGTACCACGGGCCTCGTGTCGAAAGGAGTGAAGTCGCGGCCGGCAACGATTGGCAATTCGAGTGTCGAGAATAATTTGGGACTAATTTCATCGAAGATCGGGCGCTGCTCCTGACCGGGATCGCCTGCGTAGCCTTCCGCGATCACCGGATTGGTCCAGCCGTAGCCTTGCAAAAGAGGCATAGTGCTCAGGCCAACCGAACGGACACCGGGCAGAGCCTGCAACTCGTCGGTCAGGCGGCGGAAGAAGTCTTTTGCGCGCGCATCGGCATAGCCACTGAGTGACGGGTCGATGCGGAAGACCATCAGATGCTCCGTCGAGAATCCCGGTCCGGAACCTTGCAGATTCGCCAAAGTTCTCAAGAACAAGGTAGCGCCGATCAGCAACGACAAGGCCAACGCCACCTGACCGCTGACCAGCAGCTTGCGCAGGAAGACTTGTTTCCCTCCCGCACCGGAGCCCGCTCGATCCTTCAGCATGAGAGCGATGTCTGCTTTAGAGCCCTGAATCGCAGGCGCCAGACCGAAGACAAGCGCAGTGAGAAGCATCGCGGCTAGCGCAAAAACGAAGACACGCGCGTCGGGAACTGGAGAGATCGGCAGGTCGCCGATAGAATCAGGAGAAAAATAAGCAGCTAAGAGAACGCGGTCAGCAAGCAAAGCCAGGCCTAGTCCGACCGCAGTACCGATTGCCGACAGCAACAAGCTTTCCACCAAGAGCAGCCGAATAACGCGCCGGCGACCAGCGCCAATCGCCAGCCGGACTGCCATTTCGCGTTCGCGGGTGGTGGCGCGCGCCAAGAACAAGTTCGCCAAATTCGCGCAGGCCAACAGCAAAACGGCGCCGCCCAGCGCGGCCAGCACCCACAGCGGCGTTTGCAGGTACAGCCGCAGGCCCGACCAGCCCCGCGCCCCCGGCAACAGTTCGACGGAATTCCTCAGAAATTGCGCTCGATCATAGTCCGAATAGTGCTGAAGAGTCGGCTCGTGAAGTTCGACTTGTAGAATGTTGTGCATCAACGGCTGTAGCGAAGCCGTAGCTTGAGCCATGCCGATGCCGGGCTTTAAGCGCCCAAACGCAGTCACCCAACTGAGGCGGCGCTGTTGAAGTCCGTTCGAGCGAGGTGTCATCTGGAGCTTCATCATCATTGGAACGAAAATCTTGGATTTGTATCCGACTTCCAGGCCATCGAATCCAGGCTGGGACACTCCGATCACCGTGAAAGCGTACCCGTTGATGGTGATCTGCTTGCCCACGATGGTTGAATCGGAAGAAAAACGGCTCTGCCAAAAGCTGTGGCTGAGCATTGCCACGGGATGGCCACCAGGAACCCGGTCATCGTCAGGCGTCAAGATCCTGCCGAGTGTGGCGGTCACACCAAGCACGGGAAAATAGGAGCCCGAAACCAATTCCGCCGATACTGTCTCTGTGTGGTCACCGTAACCCAGACCGACGCTGGTCGGAAAACGGCAAAACATCCCCGAAAAGACCTGATTGCCATCGCGAAAATCGCGATACATGGGATAGGAGATGTCCTCGTCGCCCCAGCTGTCGCCCAAACGCATTCCCCGCTCGGCCACCAGAACGAGTTGTTCAGGATGCTTAACGGGAAGCAACTGCAGGAGCACCTGGTCCATGACGCTGAAAATGGCAGTGTTCGCGCCGATGCCGAAGGCCAGGGTCAACACGGCAACGGCGGTGAAGAGAGGGCTCTTGCGAAGACTTCGGAATCCGTTGCGCACGTCTTGAGTGACTTGCTCCAACGCGATCCAGCCCCACGCATCGCGGGTTTCTTCTTTTAGGATGGTGGCATTGCCGAAAAGCCGCATGGCCGCGTGGCGGGCCTCTTCTTCATTCATGCCAGCGGCAACATTTTCGGCAATCTGTTGGTCGAGATGAAATTGCAACTCATCATCGAGTTGTTGAGCGACGCGCTCGCGGCCGAACAACGTTTGCAATTTGAGCCGCACTCGTTGCGTCCACAACATGACATTTCACTCCTAAGTTGTTTCGACGACCAGGTTGATCGCCGCGGACAGGCGGCTCCAGTTGGCGGCTTCCTTTTCCAGTTGCGCGCGTCCGGTTGAGGTCAAAGAATAAAACTTAGCTTTTCTTCCGGTCTCGGTCTCGGCCCACTTGGCTTTGATCCAGGCCTTTTGTTCGAGGCGATGGAGAGCTGGGTAAAGGGAGCCTTGCTGGACTTGCAAGACTTCGTTGGAGATTTGCTGAATGCGCTTGGCGATGGCCCAGCCGTGTTTGGGTTCGAACGAGATGGTTTTGAGAATTAGGAGGTCCAGGGTGCCCTGCACGAGATCGCTTGGTTTGCCCATACTGTGATTATCTACAATACTTACTGTCGATAGTCAAGGTATGAGAGGCTTTGGCGATTGTATATGCAAAATTCCCGCTTTACGGTTGGTCTGGCCAATCCAATCTAGGGTCGTAGTGACGGGTTAACCGGGAGCGATCCCGGGTCCCGTTCTAGGAAGTGACAAGCTTGCAGTTCACTTGCCTGTGTAGTCGCATAACCGGACAATGGGATCTGCGCCGATTTCACTTGTAAGATAACGGCGTTAATCAGATGGAACCCGATCAAGACCTAGCTCCGGAACGACCCAACCTTAAACTCAAAACGCTTGCCGAACCCCGGCGCTTCTCATATAAATCTATCCTTGGCTCATGGAGGTTTCCGCGTGGCACGAATCCCCATTTGTACGATGGCCTTCCTCTGTTTCCCGTAGCTCTTTTGGCTCAGCAACAATCGCCGCTCCCCGAGCTTCCCGCTGACATTCCCAAAGATGCAGTCGTGCGCATGTGGCTCACAGATAAGACTCCGTCAGGTCAGGATGCAGTCTGGAAATCCCCTGACGGTACGATCCATGAATTCTTCCAGTTTAACGATCGAGGGCGCGGCCCAAAGATTTACACGAGCTACCGCTTGGACTCGCGCGGCCTGATTGCTTTCGAGGAATCCAAGGGCGTCGATTACATGAAGTCGCCTGTTGAGGAGCGTTTCTCTTTGGTTGCCGGCCAAGCCGCGTGGAAGAACAAGGCGGAGAACGAAAAGCAGTCCAACGCCTCCGGCAAATTCTTCGTTGGCTTGAACTTTAACGGCCTCGAATCATACGCCATTCTTGCGCGCGCTCTTCTGGCGTCGGGAAGCGCGGGAAAACTCCCTGTGCTCCCTAGCGGCCAAGCGGCCATTCGCAAACTACAGTCCCTTCCGGTCGAGGCCTCCGGCCAGAAAAGCGCGGCCACGCTCTACGAGATCAGCGGACTCGGCTTCACTCCCGGATACCTCTGGCTCGACGACAATCAGCAATTTCTTGCGGTAACCTACGGATGGAATTCTGTTGTTCGTCGCGGATTTGAATCTTCCGTTTCGCAATTGCATGAATCGCAGCGTCAAGCGGAAACTGCGCGCGCCAGCGAACTTGCGAAAGCCCTCAGCCACAAGCCTTCCGGCGACCTGGTGATTCGCAACGTCACTCTGTTTGACTCACCCACCGGCAAACTCCTTCCGAACCAGCGTGTCACGGTTCACGGCGAGCGCATTGCTTCCGTTGAGCCTGATGACGGGCGTCCCACTCCCAACGGCTCGCAGGCCATCGATGGCCGCGGGAAGCTGCTTCTTCCGGGCTTGTGGGATATGCACGCCCACCTCTTCCGCGAAGATGCGTTTCTCGATATAGCCGCTGGCGTCACCACCGTCCGTGACCTCGCAAACTCAATTGAAGAACTGGGCAAATTGCGCCAGCAGATACAGGAGGGAACGCAAATCGGTCCGCGCGTGGTGCTCGCCGGCTTCATCGATGGTCCCGGCCCGTTCGAAGGCCCGGTTAAAGTTCTAGCGGCCACTCCGGAGGAGGCCCGCCAGCAGGTCGATCGCTATGCTGACCTCGGCTACGTACAGATCAAAATCTACAGCTCTGTGAAGCCCGAACTGGTGCCCATCATCGCGGAGGAGGCTCACAAGCGCGGCTTGCGCGTGAGCGGCCACGTCCCTTCCGGAATGATCGCCGAACAATTCGTCCGCGATGGAGCCGACGAAATACAGCACATGAATTTCATCTTCCTAAACTTCATGCCGGATGTGAAGGAAACGCGTACACCGGCACGTTTCATCGAGCCCGGCAAGCGAGGTGGCGACCTCGACCTGAATTCTCAACCGGTCAACGACTTCATTGCCTTCCTCAAGCAGCATCACACGGTGGTCGATCCGACCATGGCTGTCTGGGAAGGCACTTACATTGACCGGCCCGGCCAGCCCAGCGGAATGGAAGCTCCCCTCTTTGACCGGCTACCGGTTCAGGTGCAGCGCGCTTCCCGGACGGCGGGGATGGCGCTTGACGCATCCGATCCCGCCACCGACAAACAGTATCGCGCCGCGTACGCCAACATGGTTCGCATGGTCAAAAAGTTGTACGACAGCGGCATTCAAATTGTCGCTGGGACGGATAACAGCAACGGCTACACCCTGGATCGTGAATTGGAGATTTATACCGAAGCTGGAATTCCCGCACCCGAAGTTCTCCGCATGGCCACCATCGAAGCCGCTCAAGTCATGCACCTGGATAAGGACTTCGGTTCCGTCACTGCTGGGAAGTGTGCCGACATGATTCTCGTCAATGGCGACCCCACCAGACAAATGAGCGACATCCGCCACGTAGACACGGTTATCAAAAATGGCGTGGTTTACAAGCCTGCTGAACTTTACCCGGCGTTTGGTATCCGCCCCGAATAATCCCCCAGAGAATCCGCCCGAGGCGAATTGCTTCACAAGGAGCCGTCTCAATCTTGAACCTTAGGTCGACAAAGTGCCTGGTAAGTTTATCGGGAGTTGGGAACCCTTTGAGCCTCAGCATGCAGGAGCGGGTTCGACTGCTGAAGGGCACGATTTCGATAACATCGAAGGCGCAGTCTGGCACTGAGATAAGCGTTCGCATTCCTCTGTCGGCTGGGAAGGGAACGGAGCAGGCCAAGTTGATAGGGGCCTGAAGGTTTGAGGTTGTGCCAGCTTTGGTACAATTCTTCAGAACTCAAATATACTCGGGCGCTGTGCAAAGTCCCTTTGTTGGTGTAGGTCAACTCCTGGTGAGTCGGGTAATCGGACATCAAGTGGTTTTGGATCGATTTCAATTGTCCGGTAACGGCAGCGTTCATCAGGCACCAGCGCAGCACGGTGACCACGAGGTAGTCTGTCGGACGATGATACGGTCCCTTTGGAGTTTACTAACCGCATTGTGTTTTGTAATGCCGATTAGTGGTGCGCTGGCATCCGCAAAATTGTTAAGAGTCGGAATTAGGGCGTTTGGATTTTCAGTCTTTGTCGGGCTGACTCTCGGCTTTGGGTGCGCTTGGACAATGCAGAAAGTAGGCGGCCTCGTTTATGCACACCTCAAACAGAGTGTCGTATCCGTTCAAGAACGCTATTTCCGACTGCTCTATTTCGGGGCGCTGGTATGGATTGTTTTTGCGCTATTCCTCGGGGACTGGGTAACCTCAGCCCTGCTCCGTGTCTTCAAGCTGTGACTTTTTGCCGATAAAATACTTTCGTACGATCAAGTGCCCGATTAGTCGGGTAATCGGAGAAATTGCGGATCGGATTTGTCAAGTAACGGTCTTAAAGAGGTAAATGCCCATAGCTCTGAATCCCGTTGTTCGATTCTCTCGAAGCTCCTGAAACCTTACGTAGCGAGTCAACGTCCCAGAAACAGGAAGCTCTTCATGTTCGTTCCTCTGCAATCACCTCCCAAGTCTTCGCCGTCCGATACTTTCATGTGTCTCCTGGCTTTTGTTTTGCTGGCCGCTACCGCAGTGCTGACGCCGTCTGCGGAGTCGCGGCAGCGGCCTGGGTCAAGCACTCCGGCATCACCGTCTGCGGAGAAAGTGATCACCGTCTGGAAAGTGGGAAGTCCTCATAGCGGGGAAACCCCTGACACGAAGGTCCCCCCAGACCTTGAATCGAGCGCGGAAGAATTGGGTTACAAACTCAGCATTGAGTCCTTTTCAGCGAAAGGTTTTGCCCAAACTTTGTTTGACGCCTTCGCAAATAACCAGGAGCCAGACATCTTGGCCGTAGACAACGATGGAATAATCAATGGGATTACCACCCCGCTTGGCAGCTTTACGGGAATAGGCAGCAATGCGAAGATTCGTCAAAGTTTGATGAAAGGCTCCGAATCTTTGAAAGGATTGGAGGGTCCAAGAAGGGGTTGGGAGATCTTACTACAGACATCGAAGAGTTACGAGGTCGCGAAGGCTCTTGAGGCTCTTGCGCTTCGATCTCCCAAATGTAATGCCAGCTGGCAGAACCTGCCCTTGACAGCTGACCTCAGAGCAATTGCCGTCCGCATCGGCTCGGCTTATGTCGCAGGGGCGCCATCGCTTGATACGTTCGAAGATGCCGACCGCCTTCGCGCGGACCGGGCGAACCCAGAACAACGGAAGGTTTCTGACACGCGAGAATGCGGTTACTGGGGAAACGACCACCTGGCCTTCCTCCTTTGGTACTCAGTTATGAATCCCCGAGAGAACTCGGACACGCTACCGTGCTTCTGACACTTCGCAGGCAGGAAAGGGAATGGCGACTACTGACGGCAAGCCGGGACCCGATCACGACTACCAGCTTTATCAGTCAAATGCCGAAGCTATCAAGCTTGCTCGGGAAATCGTGGACCTCTGACACTACACCAAGCCCCGCGATGCTAGATGCACCGGAAGACGGACAATTTCCCCAACCGCCTTCAGGTCAACGATTCGGAGACTTCACCTGGCAGCCGAGCAGCTCGGTTGACGTGGTGGCAGAGATCGTAGAATTCGCTTACGAGAACGATGCGCGGCTCTTCGTGCGATTTCCTTCGGGAGCGAGCCGCTTGAACGGGCAAATGTCGGCTGGTCAACTTTGGACTGCACATAGTCCCTGGAAGTGGCGTGTTTGGTCTCTCACGGCAGACGGCAATGTTTCTTTTTCCGAAGCAAATTCGTTTTTCAACTGAGGGACTGGCTATTTTCGGACGGTAGAGCCCGAAAACCAATTCGCGGAGCATGACCGAGAGGCGCGGCTTTTCGCGCTACCGTACACGCTCTCTCGCAGGACGCCGATGATCAAGCCTTTCTTTGACAACGCCTGATAAGTCGCCTAACCGGACCGACAGTCTGCCCTGGCAGCCATAAAACCAACCGATGTAGACTTACCTACCAGCGCACCGGGGAACCTAGGGTTAGGCCACCTATGGTGATTACCAAGATGCGAAGTAGGGAATGTCGCGAAATGCTTACGCGGCTGGGCTATGGGAGGCTTGCGTGTGCCTCCAACAACCGGCCCTATATCGTTCCCTTTTATTTCGCATACGATGCCGACCGTTTGTATTGTTTCTCCACCGTCGGCCGGAAAATTGAGTGGATGCGCTTGAATCCATTGGTTTGCGTGCAGGTCGAAGAGATTCGGGGCCACGACGAGTGGACGAGCGTCGTTGTCATGGGGCAATACATCGAAATCCCGAACGGACGCGAATTCGCGGAGAGCCGTGGGTATATCCGCTCCCTGCTAAAGAAGAGAGCCTTGTGGTGGCAAAGCGGATATACAGCATCCCAGGTTCGCCGGAAGCCCAAGCCCCCGATCTCGGTGTTTTTCAACATTCGGATTGAGGAGCTTACTGGGCTTCGAGCGACTCCCGACACGAGAGAGAACGCGAATCGTCGAGTGAAACCCATCTCTGAGAGCTGACCATTTTCATCCATTGTGATTTTGAAACCAGCGATTTCTCAATGCGCCGTGGGATGAGAGCTCACAAGTCTCTATCGGGGCCAACTCCTGAGTAGTCGGTTATTACCGGCCAATTCTTTGAATCACACCCGTAAAAGCTGCAGGCGAGAAGGGTTATTCTCTTTCAGTTGGATTTTTGTTTCAGGAGGAAGGAGCCCCGCTTCCGGCTCAGATCTTCGCGGGTCAATGCCGGGGCAGAGCTCCATGAAGTACGATTCTGTTTATCCCACTTTCCGCAGCGGCGCACAAGTGCGAAACGGATTGGGCCGCGAGCTGCGCCGAGGTTATTCTGCGGCGATGCCCGGCGTGTGAAATTGATTCGATCATCGGTCACGGACGCCGCCGCAAGCAAGCGCATGATGAGCATCACGATTGGATTGGCATTCGTCGCGGTCGCTGCCCCGGTTGCAAGAGAACCTTCACCTTCCTGCCGATGTTTTCTCTCCCGTACACACACTACAGTGTGCTGACGCGCTTTCAGGCATTGCAGCGGCGCTTTGTAAAGCCATGCTCCTGGGAAGAGGCCGCACCTACGCTCAAAGACCCTAACCGCGTGCCCGATCCTTCTACACTTCGCCGCTGGGGCCACGGTCTGGACCGCTCTCAGCCAGCCATCTCTTTTTTCCGCCAAACGCTCGCCGACATGACTCACTGGCTGACGCATGGCGATCCCGCCGATCATTCAGCTGGGCCTTTGCCTTGGCTGACTCCGGTTTTGCAAATTCTTTGGCCCTTGCGGCTCTGAGAAATTTTCTCCTGCCCACCATCCTTGCCTGGGAATGCTGGCGGCCTTCTCCTACGTTCGCAGCCAGAGGCAAAACTCCGCCGTGGGTGAGGATGTCGAAAAACTGAAACAGCGCCTTCCGCTGCTCGATTACCTGCGGCAGCAGAGTTGGACCGCCCGACCTATCTCTCTCGGGCCTGAGTTCGTTGGACTCTGCCCACTGCATCCGGAAACCCGTCCTTCGTTCTACGTCAACGCTCACAAAAATCTCTTCTACTGCCACGGTTGCGGCCAGGGCGGCGATCTCATTCGCTTTGTCCAGTTGTCTCGTCATCTGTCCTTTCGCCAAAGTCTCGCTTACCTCGAGCAGCAAAGCATTCTTCCCACCGACTCTGCCGCCGTGCTCGAGCGAGCCGCCACTTTCTATCAACAGCAACTCGATCGCTATCCCGAGGCACTGCACTATCTTCAGCAACGAGGACTGCGCGATCCTGCTCTGATCAAAGAACTGCGAATCGGCTATGCTCCTGGCGGGAGTTTGCGCCGACATCTCACGGTTCAAGGCTATTCCTTCGATCTCCTGCGGCGTTTCGGCCTTCTCAGCGCACAAGGCTGCGACACTTTTTACCAGCGCGTCATCTTCCCGTGCTGCTAAGGCGGACGCGTCGTCAACCTCTACGGTCGCGGTATCGCTGCCGCCTTCGCCCATCAATTTCTTCCCGGCTCAAAGGGAGGCTTGTTCGCCTGGGAATCGGTTCGCCAGTTTCCCACGGTGATTCTGGTTGAAGGTCTGTTCGATCTTGCGGTGTTGTGGCAGGCTGGTTTTCGCCACGCCACCTGTTCGTTAGGCACTCATCTCAGCGCTGAACAGTTTCAACAGCTGTGCGATCGTCCACGCACCGTTTATCTCATCTTCGATGTCGACGCCAACGGCAGCGGGCAACAAGCCTCGCAGCAGCTAGCACCACGTCTGCGCGCACAAGGCATCTCCACTCGTTGCGTCTTCCTGCCCGATGGCCACGATCCGAACTTCTTCTTCGTCCAAGGCGGTGATGCGGGACAGTTTCAAGCTCTCCTGGAGGCTGCTCCTCCATGAAGTTCTGCGTGATCTACCAGCAGACCTCCCACAACGCACATAGTCCGGTTCGTGTCGTCGAGCAGAGCACCGCTCAGGGAGTTGGCTGGATCAATCGCTATCTGGACCGCGAATATGTCCGCCGCCTGGCGAACACCACCCTGCGCACCTTCGCTTACAACCTGCTGCACTTTGTTCGCTGGTGGGAGAGTGTTCATCACACCGGCGAGATCCGGGGAGGTGACCTTACCGAGTCTACGCTCCTGGACTATGTACGCTTCCAGTCCAGCCAACAATCGCGGCCTTCCCCTTCGACCATGAATGACCGCGTGGCCGTCGCCGAGCGCGCCATCCGCAACGAGTTCCCCAATGCTCCCTGCCAAATCGCCCGCGGTTTTCATCAAGCTTTTTTGCGGCGAAGGCCGATGGGTCTTGGCCGGCGGCAAGTAGCGATGAGTCGGTTGCGAGTGAAAGTGCCCAAACGCAACATCGTGCCACTGTCGGTAGATGAAGTAGCGCGCTTCTGGTCCAGTTTCAGCTCTTCACGGGACTTGGCCATCGTGGGCTTGATGCTATTGCAAGGGCTCCGGTCCGCCGAAGTATTAGCTTTGAATCGGGATGACGCGTTGCTGTCCGAAGCACAGCTTCGTGTCCGTGGCAAAGGCAATAAATTTCGCTTCCTGCCGCTGGCGCCGGAAACCGTTCAACTGCTCGAACACTATCTGCGACTGGAACGGCCCAATCCCTGCTCCGCTGCGCTGTTCGTCTCACTCAAAGGCCACGCGCGCGGAACACGCATGACCGCTGCGGGATTACGATCCTTATTCCGTTACCATCGCCAGGCCACCGGCATCCAGCTCGCCAACCCGCATCGATTTCGACACACCTTTGCCTCCGACATGATCCGTGCCGGTATGAGTCTGCCCGCGCTCATGCAGTTGATGGGTCACGCGGATATCCAAACTACGCTGCTCTACGTGCAGGTCACCCCACAAGACGTCTACCTTCAGTACGCCCGTGCCGTGGCACAGCACATCCGCCCCCTTCCGGTGACCTGCTCATGAACCGTGCGCGACGCCCTCCACTGCAACATCCTCTGGCGCCGGTCTTCGACCGCGCCGTCGATTCCCTCAGCACTGCACTCAACCCCGAAACCACTCGTCACCACCGCGGAACTGCCCGCAACTTTCTGAACTCGCTCATCTGATCCGCCGCGTGGACATTCCGCGGTCGCCGCAAAGACTTCCACGGCCGCTCACGGCAGAGCAGGATCAACTCCTGCAACAGGAGTTCCGCTTGCGCAATGATCTGGGCGGCAACGTCTTTCTGTTGATTCGCCACACCGGCATGCGGATCGGTGAGTGTGCCGATCTGTTCTCCGACTGCCTTCGTTCCACCGGCCCAGGTCAATGGGCGATTCACGTGCCGCTCGGCAAACTCAAAACAGAACGCATGGTCCCCATAGATCCCTTTGTGTGCGAACTCGTCCAACGCCTCCGCTTCTTTCGTTTCCTTGATCCGCTGCCTGCCGATGGACGGCTCCTGACCCGTCCAGGCGCCAAAGACACGCTCCTTCGTCACTTTCGTGATTACTTGCATCAAGTCTGCCATTCGCTTGGCCTTTCCACCCGCATCGTCCCACACCAATTTCGCCACACCTATGCCACGGAGATGCTTCGAGCCGGTGTTGGCTTTCCTGCAGTAATGAAATTACTTGGACACACTTCTCCCGAGATGACCATGCAATATCTGGACGTGACGTTGAATGATCTCCAGCGAGCATTTGAGCTGGCTCGCTCAAAACCTCGGCATCTTGTTCCGCAACCCAGGGTCTCGTCTGCCCCACATCGAGAGGGCCTCGATGGAGTGATCGATTCTTTGCTCTCAGCTCAACATGTACTAGAGATGTTCCGCCGCACGCTACCAAAAAACAATGCTCGCATTCGCCTCAATCGCCTCTCCAACCGCCTCACCAAAATCCTTACCGAAGCACGCGAACTCGTGACGCCCTGAGAACGGGCAGAGATTGGCCGGTAATGTCGTAACCGGACAAGTCCAAAAAGCCTGCTTTTTCGCACGAGCTATTGAAACTGGAACCGAAAATCGTGAGCGAGGAGATAATCAATCGGGGTCGGCTGCGTTCCTAACTGCCGGAGCAGAGTGGTCACTTGGCCTCGGTGATAGGTTTGGTGGTTGACGACGTGAAAGAGCGTCTGCCAGAGCGGATAGGTCCAAGTTTCGCCTTTCAAGTTGACGTAAGACAAAGGGTGCGTCAGCACTTCTTCCGTCAAGCCCGCCAAGTACTCTCGTATTCCACGCTCTACCGTGCCCCAGCGCTCCCGGACCGCGACCAACGTAGGAAACTCCTCGGCCGCAAGCATCGCTCGTGGTGAACGGCCGCGCCAGCGCTCCAGCCATAAGTATTCAGCTCCCACCAAGTGCGCCAGCGTGTCTCGCAGCGATGAGAAGCTGTTGTTCATCGGGCGTAAGAACCGCTCTTGGGTGAGAGAAGCGCATGCGTCGAGTTGGCGGTTGCGCGCCCAATAGTTGTATTCAAATAGCTCCCGCAGCGTGCTGAGAGGAACCACGGCAGCCTCCTTCGCTATGATCCCAAGTGATTGGAACTTCATAGCTTCAGAAAAACTACTTTTGGCACTGCGCCTAGCGCCATAGTAGCAAGGGCGTCAGACACGTGCTCTTGGAAAATAGACCCGACCGGGGTGCCAGTGGACGATAAGTCGCATTACCGGAGAAGTGGTTTTGGGGCCAATTTTGAATTGTCCGGTTTCGGCTGCGTTTATCAGATGGGTTTAATTCGCTGGTTGTTAAGCTCTATTGTGAACACTTTTAATATCTGAAGATGCAATTTTTGGGATGTCGCGACCTCTCAGTCCACTTGCCTGTGTAGTCGTCTTACCGGACATCAAGTTGGTACTGGCACCCAAAATCCGATATTTGCCTTCGGCCGAATGGTGGAAATCATCTCTTTGTCCAATCCAAAGAGGGAATCGGAAGCATTCGGTCTAACGAAGCAAATCCTTCACCAAGGGAAGGCGAATCGACGTGGTCTGATGCAGGGTTTTTGCGAAGCCTTGCCACGTCACCATTCCGGCCCGTCCCAGACTCGTGGCTTCGGGGCCTGGTCTAAGGACGATCTGGAGGCCAAGGAATCCGCACGCAAGATGATCTTGATTGTCGGCACCATCAACAAAGAGTATTTTCCTGATAAGCCATAAAACGCATCGCAGGGGAGGTCCACAGTGAAAAAATTCATCTTTGGTTCTCTCGCTGCAATTGTGATTCTTGCGGTCGGTGCGACAGGATACCTAGGTCTCGGGTTCGCTCCTGTGGGAGCCGATGCGAAGGCTCCCCGTTGGGAAGTTGGATTGATGAATCCCAGCATACACGCATCGGTCCGGCGGAGAGCGCCGAAAGGGCAGAGTCTGCAGGTTCCGACGGATGAAACACTGATCGCAGGAGGAAAGCTCTACCTAGACGATTGCGTGGGATGTCACGGCGAGCCGGGGAAACCTAGTGATTTTGGTGCGCTCTTTTATCCGCCAGCGCCTCAATTTTTCCAGGTCGGAACGCAATACTCTGAGTCAGAGATTTTCTGGGTAGCGAAACACGGCATCCGGAGAACTGGGATGAATCCGCAGTATTTTTACTCGGACGAGAAACTATGGCTTCTCGCGGCGTTTATCAAGCGGGTCAACAATCTATCGCCCAGTGTCTTGGAGGGCATCCAGCAACAGCGATCTAAGTGAGTACAACATACGAAAAAAAGGTGTGTCATGAAAAACTTCGTCCTCGGTTTTCTGGCGATGAGTGCTGTTCTGGTTTTCGGCTTGTGGGGATACTTGAGGTTGGGCTTGGCAGAGGTTCAGGCCGATGTGCGTGCGCCCGCCTGGGAGCGCCAGCTCATGAATTTCGCTGTGCAGGCATCAGTCCGGCGGAGCGCTGGCAAGGCGCAAAACCCGCTGCCTCCGACGGACGAGACCTTGATTTCAGGAGGGATACTCTACCTAAATGGTTGTGCGGGGTGTCACGGCGATCCGGCGAAACCGCGCGCCTTGACTCGTGCGTATTTTGTGCCGCCGCCCCGGTTCGGCCTGGCGGGGACGCAGTACTCGGAGCCCGAACTGTTTTGGATAGTGAAGCACGGTCTCCGGAGAACAGGGATGTCTTCATACGGCCCATTCTATACGGATCAACAAATCTGGAGTCTAACGTCATTCGTCAAACAGATGAAGAACCTATCCCCAACCGTGCTGGAGGGCATTCAACCGAAGAAGCCTTGAGCCATTCACTCCAACAAGCGGCCCTGGCGGCAGGCTAAGTCCCGGTCGCATAACCGGACAATGGGATCTGGGCAGATTTCACTTCTCCGGCAGCGTTAATCGGGCCACAGCCCAGAACTGACCCAGCGGACAGCTGTCCCTCGGTACCATTGCTCGCAAATCTAGGATTGTTACTGTGGGACTCCCGGCCCGAAGGAGAAGTGTTGGAAGAGACGCCCCTTTCGCGCCGAGCGGAGCTTCGCGTCCCGCTGCAGATGTTCGTGAGTCTGCATAGCCTAGACAATCCAGATTTCGAATTCGCACGCACAATTGACATAAGCTGCCACGGCGCCCGAGTCGTGACGAAAAAGACCTGGGAACCGAATCAACAGCTTTCGATCCGATCCATGCGCTGCAATCTCCGGTCGCTCGCCCGGGTCACTCATTGCCTGCCTTATAGCGATAATTTCTTTGTAATCGGAATCCAGACGTATGCGAGGGGCGATTGGACAAAAGGCGGCAAATGACATTGATACGCCGCGATCCGTCAGTGAGCCTTAGATTGACTCGGTGATCCGATTTATTCGACATGATGACTACCATGGATGACGTTCGGCCTGCGAGAAGGACGATGTACACCCTTGAAGCCCACCAGGTTCGCCGCTCCAAGCGCCTTGTCACCAAGGCACGCGGCAGCGTTGTCGTCGACCTCGCATCGCACCCGAAGAGAATTCCCTGCCTGATCCTCGATAGGTCGCGAGAAGGTTTTAGGGTGCGCCTAAGTTGCCGTCTTAGACGGGGACAGGTGGTCGAGGTCGTCTCCGACAATGATCCCTTGCACGCAATCCCTTGCAGCGTCGTCTGGGTGGGGAAACCTGGGTCCAAACAGGAAGCAGAGGTTGGACTGCACGCTCTACTCGTTCATTGACGACCGGCTCGGCTAGACACCAACCGTCTGTTTCGAACTTACAATCCGTTCAGTCGAAAGGTGAAGACTGCCATTGTGCGCGAGACTTCTCGTGAGTAGTGAGACTGGCCCTTCAAGTGAAATAGCTGCAGCCGCCTGGCAACCCGAAAGGTCGTTCCAGTATGGGACTTGGAAGGTTACGGCGTTTATCAAGCATGTGGTTCGGCGGGCCTAAAAACTCTTCCAGCAAACTATAGTAGCCTATGCCCACGGCGCCGAGAATCGTGGCAACGCGCCCGGCCAACTATTCTGGTTGGGAAAAGCATCCATTCGCCAAGCTAGCTTTAGAGGAGGACGCGATGAAATCTCGCTTCCTGTTGTGTTCGGCCATTTTGTTGGTAGCGTGTGTTACCGCTGCCGCTGATGGCCTTTCGGGCCGATACTCGGGAATTATCAGTGGCAAGAAGCCGGATGGAACCGGCCCAGAAATAAATCTCTTTCTCATCCTGAACCAGCGCGGAAGCACGATTGGTTGTACAGGAGGTCTTGAATCCTTTGACCAAGGTCAGATTCCGTGTCAAGAGCCTTCTGTTGCCGGAAACGAAGTGAACTTTGCGATGCCGTGGGGCGGTGGTGTCACTTTTGACTTGCAAGCCAACGGGGACGCTTTGAACGGAACCATAAAGTCGCAGGGGGGCAACCTCAGCCTTGTTCCATTTAATAGGGTCGCGCTAAGGAAAGTAGCGGACCTTACACTATCTGATCGCGTACCTCTTCTTGTCTGGGAGGACGTTAATTCACGCAGCCCGCGTATGCTGCAACTCCGAAAAGACATACTGGATGAAAAGACTGGAGCGATACAAGAATTCTGGAAAACTATTGAGAAGTCAGGCGCTCCAATTATTGAGCCGATGAGCGATTCCAAAGATAGTTTCCTAGTCACATTCGTCTGGAGAGGAGCCGCCGATACCAAGAACGTGCTAGTAGATTGGCCCCGATTGGCGAGTGCATTTCCAGATCAATTCCTGATGTCGCACGTAGACGGAACCGACGTGTGGTTCAAGACGAGGAAAGTACGTCGGGGCACGCGAATGTTCTACACACTCTCACCGAATGATCCTGCGGGAGAACGACCCGAGGGCAAATGGCAGCGCAGAGAACAAGCCGATCCGTTTAATTCCAAACGCGATCCAGATGACCCAAGCGTTCCGCTAGACCGGGCGCGGTCTCTCTTGGAGCTACCGGGCTCACGTCCACAGCCATGGTACGAGAAACGTCCCGGAGTGCCTCGCTATTCCATGGTCGAAGAAACAATCAAAAGTGTGCCCCTTAATAGTGAGCGCCGAGTGCTCGTGTACACGCCTCCTGGCTTATTCAAAAGAGCACGCACCATACCCGACTGTCTATCTTACGGATGGAGAAGACCCGGATGGCCTAGTCTTTGCGACGTGGACATTCGAAAATCTGCTGGCCGATGAAAAAATTCCTCCTGTCGTCGTAGTCCGATTGGCGAATCCTGACCGGCCTACAAGAGGGAGAGATTTGTCCTGCAATAATGCATTCCTTTCCTACTTGAACGACGAAGTGGTCCCATTCATTCGCAAGAAGTACGACACGAGCCCTGATCCCTTGCAGACGGTGATAGGCGGCGACAGTCTTGGTGGTGTTACGGCTTCATGTGCTGGACTGAGGCATTCGGACACCTTCGGGCTGATCCTAAGCATGTCAGGTGCTTACTGGTATGAGCCCACAAAAGCGGAGTATGCCGAACCGAACTGGCTGGCGCGGGAATTCATTGCAACCAAGAAACTGCCTCTTCGCTTCTATATGGATGCCGGGGCCTATGAAATTGACACCGACGGCTCAGGTGGCGACATCACTCTAAACAATCGACACCTGAGAGACGTTTTGAGAGCGAAAGGATACGATGTCTATTATCAAGAATTCGAGGGCGATCACGAGTTCATAAATTGGCGGGGCACGTTGGCCGATGGTCTAATCGCGCTGCTGGGCCACCAAAAGTAGTCGCTACAACATATGCGCGTTGACCGGCTTCACTTGCCTGTGTAGTCGCGTTACCGGACACCTGGTTTCGACCGATTTCAAGTTTCCGATGACGGCGTTATACGTCCAAGTGGATTACTTTCGAGTGCGCCGTCACTCGGGCACAGTGCGCAAACTGGTAAAATGAAACTGCTCGCTAGGTTACTGGGGCGGAAGGCGACCCTAAGTTTTCCTAAGAGAATTTGGGGAATTGGATGAAACACAAAATAGCCGTTTTATCCCCTTTCGCGGTGACATGGTGTCTCGCGGGTTTTTTCCTGGGTGTATTCTCGGGCCCATTCGCACATGCTGAAACCCCGCAACAAGGTGTGACGACGCTCGCCCTAGACCAGCTCAGGGCTGAACACCAGCACGTTTTGGATGCGTTAAATGCCAAGAACTCGGAAGGGCGCGTTCTGGATTTGGATGATCCGGGAGTTCCTGAACTGCTAAAGAAGGGCTGGGGCTTGGCTGGCGCGTGGGCTGCGGCGTATTTTGAGAATTATCCCACGCCATCGAAACGCGAATTGGAGCACATATTCGACAGCTTCGCACCTGAGCCGCGGGGAGTCAAATCCGAGTATGGTGATTTCCGCGAATACCACGACCACAACTTCTCGGGCAGCGCTGTTCGGATTGGAGACGCAATCTACGTCGTCGAGGCCAGCTACTTTAGCAACAACTCAACAGGCACCTTCATGGTCGTGGCGCGCAACCACGATGGTCATTTCCAGGCCCTCTGGAACATCAAGGACCTGGCCGAGAAGCACCACGCCCAACGGGACGAAATTGGCCGTTGGGTTCATCTTGTTAGGCGGGCTTACTACAACGGTCCGCTAAACGTAGACAAAATCCTCCCGCTCTCCCCTGCAGCAAATGGCCATGCGCGCTTTCTCGTGAATGCATATCAGTCGGCGGATGGAGGAACCATACTCGCTCAAATGAGCGTATGGGAATGGGATGGTGCGGAGGCGAAGCCGATGTTGATGAAACTGTACCAATACGCCGCGGACTTCGGCGGCTTCAGCTTTGACGGCAGGACTGTGCGGGTCTCGACGAAGGAAGAGCTAGGGACCATATTCTCGTGTGGAATGTGTCCGGAGCCACGCGGAGTCTGGGCGGTTCGCATTACCCCCGATGGCATCCATGACCTGGGGCACCGGTTCCTGACGCCCGAAATCCAGTGGGCCGATGAATTGCTTTCAAAGATCGAAAAAGGTGAGGACACAACAAATCTAGCTGAGGCGAAGGTGGTGGCAGCCCTGGAGGCCAAGACTGAGGATTTGGAGTCGGACCCCTCTCGGCAAAGAAAGTTTTCCTGGGGCATGCTCGGTCAATGCCGCATCCTGCGCCGGGGGCAGCGTGGAGCATTTGAGCTGGCACTCGATGAAGGCAGACTGCGTTTGAGTTACGTGCTACGCAATGGCAGGTGTTACTTCACGCATGTCCTGATCGAATGAATGATTTCGTCGGGCCGACATTACGGCGTTAATCAGTTGTGGGTGATTCCAGTTGCGAGATTCCAGGAAGGATTTCCTCCTCGGTCCTGCAGATACGCGGCGAAACTAGACAATTGGTGTTTAGCGCGAAGGCTTTCTTTCTTTGGTCTTCTGGAAGAGACGCCGGAAATTCTACCCAGGCATCATATGGCCTACGGTGGCCGAGCACGCGGACGCGTTTGGGTATCTTTTCATCGAACCATTCCTGAACCCACACGGATGCGACCGGATACCAACCTGTCGACTCAATCACAGCTACAGACCATAGTTGCCCGTCCCGCATAGTAATTCCCACGGTTACGCCGGTGGGTTGAACGACGTGCAGGCGGGCAAGCGTAAGATTCACAATTTGAGCATCGTAATTATGGTCCCCGCCGGGGTGGTCGCTTTCCTTCCAAAAATCTTTGCCGAAACGCTTCCTCCAAGCAGCGATTTCGCGATCAGCATCGGCTTTCGTTCGTATTTCGTATGCCGAGGTGATAAATGCGGAAGCCACAGCGTGGAGTCGTTCGAGGTACGCTAAGATACCGAGCACAGATACAGCACCGCCCGCCACCAAAATCACCAGTGCTAAGCCTATTCGACGGCGGTACATTTGCCCCAATTTGCGCCCCGCGACGGTTTGTTCTTATGACGGCCTATTCAAATTGGACACCGGAAACGCGAAGCGAGTGTCCGGCAACTACAGGCATGTTTCTAGGAGTGAAAGCCAACTGGTTAGTCGTTACCGGACATCTCTGCCGCTGGCTCCCACGCCGAAAAGCCGCCTGCAAGGCACAGCAACGCACGCGAAACGGTCATTCAATGAGGAGACCGCGACATCGGCGGTAGCTGAATGGGCTAATACGTTGTCGTAAAATGGATAGGTGACGTGAAGTCTTGGGGCTCAGTCCCCCGATATTTTAGATGAGGTCCTATGCCACTTGAAAAGAGGCAGATTCTTCCGAACCGGTTTCGATACGTGTGTGATTCCTGTTCATTTGACTGGCCCAGGACGCCTGTGGAAGAAAGCGAGTTGCCGCCTCCCCCGGCCCATTCATGCCAGAGTCAGAACCGACCTGAACCGAAGGCAGTCGTGGTAGAACGAGAAACGAGAGACAGTGAGACGACGAGACCTAAGCCCGTGGCCGTCTGCACGCGATGCGGCGCTGTTTCATACTCTCCAAACCTCATCAACGGACAGTGTGGACAGATGGTCGCAGGGAAGAGATGCGTCGGAGTCAACGGAAGCGCACTCAACGCTGATGATTGGAAACAATGTGATGCGTGTGGAGGCGGAGGGAACACAGGAACGAGTCGTTGCGGCCGTTGCGACGGCGTAGGCTGGTTATACAACCGCAACAGAGGACGGCGCTAGGAATGGGGAAGGCCTAAAGAGCCAACATCCGCTAGTGGCCGATTATTCGCGTAACTGGACAATTGGTTTTGGATCATTTTCAGTTGTCCCGTTACGGCCGCCAGGCACTGGCGTCAATCTTACCGCCAGATTACAAAAGCTTGCCGCGGACGTTTCCGGGGTGTATAGATTATTTAGGACGTAATTTCTATGGACATTCATCGCCGCGCTGTTCCGAAAGCCTCGCACGACCTCTTGCCTAATCCCACCGAGGTCATTCCTTTCGGCCGTTACGGAGCAGGACTTTGGACTGGCCATCCAATTGGACTGGTTATTGTGGTTGGTCTGCTTCTTATGGGATTTGTAGGCTTACCGGAAGCACGCTTGTTTCTCGCACTCACTGTTCCTTTGGGCTGCGTCTGGGGATTTTTCCTGTGGCTCCGCCATCGATAGGCGGTTCTTGCTGCACTTCTCTTCCGAATGCACCGGTACGACAATTCGATTATTCGCTTTGCAGGGTGCGTGAAATCCACTTGTACGATTACGGCGTTAATCAGGCACTGATCTCCTGTGGACTCCAATCTTAGAAATTAGAGAACTCAGTTAGCCATTGCTGGAACCACAGTTCGTGTGGAGACGTCTACAATATTTATATGTTTAGTGTATTCATGAATTGGTTAATATAGTGCGATCATTCAGCACAGTTGTAGTAATATGATGGGCATGCGTTTGACAATCGGCCTAGTCGTCTTGGCTTTGTTCGACCATTCGGCAGCTGCTCAATGGGTGATCCAACAGTCCAATACCACCGCCAACCTTCGTGGCATCTATAACGTCGGCGGCGGTATCGCCTGGGCCAGCGGTACTCAAGGCACCGTTCTGCGCACAACCGATGATGGCAAAACCTGGCAACATTGTGCTCCGCCATCCAACGCCGAGAAACTCGATTTCCGAGGTATTCAGGCCTTCGACGAGAACACCGCCATCGTCATGTCCAGTGGTAAAGGCGACCTCTCGCGCCTCTACAAGACCACCGACGCCTGCCATTCATGGAAGCTCGTCTTCACCAATCCGGACAAGGATGGATTTTGGGATGCGCTCCGCTTCTCGAAGCCTTTGCCGACGGAGCTAGCCGAAGCTAGTGGAGTTTTGGTTGGTGATCCGGTCGCAGGAACTTTCGCCGTCTTTCTAACCGCCGACAGCGGTGAAACTTGGCGCCGGTGGGGAAGAGGCGGATTCGGTTGGAAAGGCAAGTGTGGCGAACGCCCGCCAGGAGCTTCGCAGGACGAAGCTCTCTTTGCCGCTAGTAACGAGGCCGTCTTCCATTTTTTCTCAAGTAGCTTCCTGTTTGTCACCGGAGGTCGATCAGGAACTCGTCTGGTGTACTCGGATCTTAAAGATTTCGACGGCCCGCCATGTTGGATCAGTTTCTCAACTCTCAGGCTCCCTCTTGCCCGGGCTAGTTCATCTTCCGGTGCATTCGCCGTAGCTGCTAAGAACAACACCTATTTCCCTCTCCGACTCATGGTGGTCGGCGGCGACTATACGAAACCAGATGAGTCCTCTGGAAACGCCGCCTTTCTGTCGAGCAAAGATGGAGCGCATCTCCCTCCGTCTCCGTACTTCACCGTAACAACCCCTTTGACCCCGCCCCACGGCTACCGCTCTGCCGTGGCTTATGACGCTCCCACCGATACTTGGATTACCGTCGGGCCCAGCGGCACCGACATCTCGACTGACGATGGCCTCAATTGGCGTCCCTTGAAACCATCACCAGGAGAACCCGGCGATGCCGATAAGAACTGGAACGCCCTCTCACTTCCCTTTGTCGTCGGTCCTGACGGTCGAATCGGCAAGCTCCGTACAAATTCCGTCAAGCCGTGACACGGGCAACTCGAAAGTAAGTTTCACTTGCCTGGTTTGTCGCGTTACCGTACAAGTCGATTTTGGTCGATTTTCGACTTGTCCGGTTTCGGCGTTAATCAAGTGGAAGGCGTGCGTCGCAAACTTCCCAGAACTCCGTTCTGGATAACTTCCGGTTTGACAACGATTCCCCCAGAATCTCACGCTTGGCTTATTTGAAAGCCGCATGTGGATCGCATAGCCGATCAACGATGTCCCCATGAGAATCTTTTACGTGAAGATCCCAGGCTTGAACCTTTTCCTATTGTCCTTCTAGGAGACATTACATATGCTCAACCGCGGATGCGCACACTTCTCCAAGACCTGAAATATGGAGTGAGGTTGCTCAGCAAATCACCCGCATTTACTGCTGTGGCCGTGCTGTCTCTAACGCTGGGCATAGGTGCGAACTCGACGATCTTCACGCTGGCTAAGGCATTCTTTCTTGAATCGGTTCCGGTGAAAGAACCGGCGCGTGTGGTGAGCCTTTATTCGAACGCGCAGAGCCGCAAAGGCCCACCGCAGGAATATTTGCCCACACCTTATCTCAATGCTGTGGACTACCACGAGAAAATAGCCGTCTTCTCTGGTTCATCGATTGCGATTTTCACCGGGCTCCAGTACGTGGTTTCCGGCAAGCAACAGCAGTTATTTGGCGAGCTGGTGAACGGAAATTTCTTTGACGTCCTGGGGGTGGCGCCGGTTCTCGGACGCGGGTTCTCGGCAGAAGAAGACGCGGCCCCGCGACCCGTCGCCGTGTTGAGCTTTGCGCTGTGGAACACGCAATTCGGCAGGGACCGGGGAATTTTGGGACACACAATTCAACTGAATCACCAGGATTTTACGGTAATTGGAGTCGCGCCGCGAGAATTCCGCACCATCGGTGTATTGGGAAGTCCTGATCTATGGATTCCGATCTCGATGCGCGATCTAATGCTCGATGACGACACTAAAAAGTTTATGTATGACCGGGGTTTCCGGATGGTCGCCATGGTCGCGCGGCTCAAGCCCGGCGTCAACCTCAAGCAGGCACAGATCGCCGTTCACGCTCTGGGGGAGGAGCTCGAAAAGGAGTATCCGAAAGAGAACGGCGGCCGCAACGAGACACTCGTGCCCATCAATGAAACCGCGATTCCGCCACAATTGCACAGCGTGTTTGCGCGCGCTGGTGCATTAATGATGTTGATTGTGGGTCTCGTTCTGCTGATCGCTTGCGCAAACGTAGCAAATTTGCTGTTATCTCGCGCGGCGCAACGCCAGCGCGAGATCGCAGTGAGGCTTGCGATGGGTGCCGGGCGAATGCGTTTGATCCGACAGCTGCTCACCGAGAGCTTGCTGCTGGCGCTCGTGGCGAGCACGCTGGGAATTCTTCTCGCCTACTGGGGCAAAACCGCGCTGGTCTCTCTCCTGCCTCCCTTCTTCGCCCGCAACCTTAATCTCAAACTGGACGGGCGTGTGTTGCTGTACACATTGGTCCTCGCGCTCGCGGCAACGATTCTGTTCGGGCTGATTCCGGCGTTGCAAGCTTCGAAAACGGATCGCATGGCGGCGCTGAAGGATCGCACGGGCGCACCGACCGGAAGCGCGCGTTGGTATGGCCTCCGCGGCATCTTGGTCATGGTGCAGGTGGCACTGTCGCTGGTTGCTCTCGCTGGCGCCGGGCTATTCATCCACAGCTTGCGAAACGCTCAGCAAGTCGATCCTGGGTTCGAAGTGAAACACGAACTAGTGATGTCTGTGGACCTAGGTGCGGAGAAATACGCGGAGCCCCAAGCCGAAGCTTTCTATCGGGACGTTGTCGCACGGCTGAGAGCGCTTCCTCTGATAGCCGGCGCGAGCGTGGCTGATAATGGTCCATTCAGCGGTGGGCTTCAGCGCACTACATTCACCGATGGCGTGGATTTTACCGATCCTCGCAATGGCAGACTGACTCCGGTTGTCGCCGTTGCACCGAGTTTCTTTTCGACGGCGGGCATCACTTTGCTAAGCGGACGGGACTTCGACGAGCAGGACGACGCTAGAGGGGCAATGGTCGCGGTCGTTAATCGAGCCATGGCGGAAAGCTTTTGGCCGGGCCAAGACCCGCTAGGCAAGCACGTGCATTTTCTGGGGGAGACCTGGGACGTGACCGTCGTCGGCGAGGTGAATACGGTCAAGTATTCGACGCTCGGAGAACCGCCGCAGGCAATTGTTTACATGCCGCTCAAGCAGCATTATTCGCCGTTCGTGTCGCTTTATGTGCGCACGAATGGAGATCCTGCGAAAGCGTTGGGAACGGTGCGCAGCACTGTGCAGTCCTTGATTCCAGCCATTCCGCTGGTTGGCGTGCAGACGGTGGGGCAAGTTTTGCTCCAGTCTCTAACGGCGCCACGCATCGGCGCCGAATTGCTGGGTACGTTCGGTCTGGTGGCGTTGATTCTCGCGGCCATTGGAACGTATGGCGTGATGTCCTACTCGGTCAGTCAGCGCACGCCGGAAATCGGTATCCGCATGACTCTTGGCGCGCAGCAGAGCGATGTTCTGCGCTTGATTCTCGCCGGTGGACTGGCCATGGTATTGGTGGGTGTGGCATTTGGCTTGGGATTTTCGGCACTTCTCAGTCGAAGCATGAGCAGCTTGCTTTTTGGAATCGGCTCGTTTGATGCGCCTAGTTTCCTCGCTGTGGCCGCGCTGCTGATTCTTGTAGCCATGGCGGCCTGCTGGATTCCCGCGCGGCGCGCCACGCATGTCGATCCCATGGTCGCGTTGCGCTACGAATAGCGCGCCAGCCCTTTATTTGCATCGTGCTTGAACCTCCTAACCAACACCTCAGACGAACACGACGAACTCCATTTGGTGGAATATCGAAACGCCATTAGTGTTAGCCGCGACTTGGGGGAGGATAACGGGCAGCCGGAAGTAATTATGGTCAGAAGGCCCATTGTCCGAAATCGCGAATGCCTCAGTCCACTTGCCTGGTCGCGTTACCGGAGAAGTCCTATAAAAGGGAATGTGGTTTTGGGCCCATTTTGTCCGGTTTTCGCGTTCGTCAAGCAGCGCGACGGTTTGCTTCGATTACTTCATCGAAGGCGGTTTCGGGATGACTTCCGTGTAGCCGACCATCCGCCCAATGATTCGCTGACGATGGTAGTTCGTTCCAGATACAACTTGTTGGTCGATCCGCTCCTAGTCCCCGCCCAACAGCCTGACCTGAACCCCTAGCTCGACGATTCTCTAAGGCAAGTCCCGTGCGGTGGACCGCGCTTTTTCGCTGACACGAAAATGGCAAACATTTCCGGAATGCGTGGAACGATCGCTTCCAGGCTAGGGAAACATTCCCCTTGACCTTCTAGGGAGAGTGGCGCATGCTCGCTCCACTAGAAGCAAATAGGAGAGGGTGATATGGGTAAGCAAAAGTCGGAACTGCCGCAGGGGACGCTCGACATGTTGGTCCTGAAGGCACTCTCTTTGGGGCAGATGCACGGGTACGGAGTTGGACAACGCATCGGGCAGCTTGCCGAAGACATGCTCAAGGTGGAAGAGGGCACGCTGTACCCGGCGCTTTACCGCATTGAGCAACGCGGGTGGATCAAAAGCGAGTGGGGAGTATCGGAGAACAACCGGCGGGCGCGCTATTACAAACTGACGCGCACGGGCCGCAAGCAACTTGGCGTGGAAGAGGCCAAATGGTCGCACCTGTCGATGGCCGTGGGCAAGGTGCTGCGGACGGTCTGAAGGAGAAGAGCATGGGATTGCTTGCGAAACTCAGGATGCGATTGCGCGCTCTACGGCATGGCGAGGAAGTGCATGGCGAGATCGCGGATGAGTGGCAGTTTCACATTGATTTGCGGACGGAAGAGAACATCCGGCGCGGAATGACGCCGGAGGAGGCGCGGCGAAGCGCGGAGCAACATTTTGGAAATGCGGGATATATCAAGGATGTGAGCTGGGACGTGCGGGGCGGAGGAATCATGGAAATTCTCTGGCAAGACGTGCGATTCGGAATTCGGCATTTGCAGAGAAGCCCTGGATTCACATTTGTGGCGCTGCTCTCGCTGGGACTGGGGATTGGAGGCAACGCTCTTATTTTCAGTTTGATCAGCACGATTCTGCTGCGGCCGTTGCCGATTAGCCATCCGGAACAGGTTTTCGCGATTCACCAGGGGAAAGAGAAAGATGCTTCGTACTCGCAATCGATGTCCTACCCCAATTACAAAGACATCAGAGATCGGAATGCAGTTTTGTCTGGAATGGCAGTGTACCGATTCGATCCCATGAGCTTGAGCCACAACGGGAGCAACGAGCGTGTTTGGGGCTACCTCGTTTCCGGGAATTACTTTGACGTGCTGGGCGTGCAGGCGTTTTTGGGGCGAACGTTTACGGCCGACGAGGATCGCACTCCAAATTCGCATCCGGTGGCGGTACTGAGTTATGGCTGCTGGCAGCGGCGCTTTGGCGGCGAGCCAGGAATTGTGGGCAGCCCTATTCAGATTAATGGTCACAGCTTTACAGCGATTGGGGTGGCACCGCCCGGATTTACGGGGACGGAGAGCATATTCGTACCGGAGTTCTGGGTGCCGAGCATGATGCAGGAGTGGATCGAAACAGGGAGCGGGCTGGAAGGCCGCGGCAACGGCCAGTGGCTTCCGTTCGGTCGGCTGAATCGCGGCACAAATACGGAGCAGGCAAAGGCGCAATTGAACACCGTGGCCCGGCAACTGGGACAGGAGTACCCAAAAACGGACGAGGGAATGACGCTCCGACTGACTCCGCCGGGATTGGTTGATCCGAATCTGCGGAGCGCGGTGATCGCGTTTAGCGGCGCGCTGATGTTAACGGTACTGCTGGTGCTGCTGATTGCGTGTACAAATCTCGCAAGCTTGCTTTTGGCGCGCGCCACGCAACGGCGGAAAGAGATTGCGGTGCGGATGGCCATCGGAGCGACGCGCGCGCGACTTGCATTGCAGTTGCTGACAGAGAGCGTGATGCTTTCCGTGATTGGGGCGGCGTTCGGACTTGCGATTGGCCAAGCGCTAATCCTGGTGGCACGGGCGTCGCTTCCTCGGACGGATTTTGCGCTGACACTGGACCTGCGGATGGATTGGCGTGTCGTGAGTTTCGTGGTGGCTCTAGCGGTGGTCACGGGAATCGGCTTCGGACTCGTGCCGGCGCTGCAGGCGAGCCGTTCCGATGTTGTCTACGCGCTGAAAGAGGACACGTCGGGCGGGCGACGGCGAGCGTGGCTGCGGGGCGTGCTGGTGGTGATGCAGGTTGCACTGTCGTTCGTTTTGCTGATCACGGCGGGATTAACGGTGCGAAGCCTGGAACACACGGAGGCCCTTGGCCCGGGGTTCGATCCAAACAATGCCGTGACCATGTCGGTGGACCTGGGGCTGCAAGGATACGATCAGAAGAGAGGAGAGAATTTCTATCAGCAGTTGGCCGACCACGTTCGAGCATTGCCTGGAGTGAAGTCGGCTGGGTGGATAGCAAGATTGCCGCTGGCGCTGGATGTGAGCACGACGGGCGTATATCCCGAGGGACAAGCGGAACCACGCGCTGAAGAGATGCCGTCTGCCATCTATGAGAGCGTGAGCCCGGATTACTTTGCGACGATGGGAATTCCGATTGTTGGTGGACGGGATTTTGCCGGGAGTGATACCGCGAAATCGCCAGGAGTGGTCATCGTCAACCAAACGCTCGCGGAGCGATTTTGGCCGAGCCAGAATGCGATCGGCAAGCGTCTGCACTCCGGGAACACAGACGTGCTTGAGGTGGTAGGAGTCGCAAAGAACGGCAAGTACCAGAGCTTGGGAGAAATTCCGGCGCTGGTCGTCTACTATCCCCTCACGCAGAACTATGCGACGTCAGCGGCCCTGGTGATACGGACAAGCGTCGATCCAGGAGCGGAAATATCCAGTGTGAGGGGCGAAGTACAAACACTCGATCCCCAATTGCCGATCTATGACGCAAAGACCCTGAAGGAACACATGCGGCTTGCGCTATTCCCATTACACGCGGGAGCGGTGGTGGCCGGTAGCTTCGCGTTGCTCGCCATGGTTCTTGCGGCCATCGGAATTTATGGAGTGATGGCCTATTCCGTGAGTCAGCGCACGCACGAGATCGGCATCCGAATGGCGCTTGGGGCGCGGGCCAGCGACGTGCGGAAGATGGTGTTGAAGCAGGGAGTGATAATCACTGTTATAGGGATGGTCTTCGGATTAGGCTGTGCGATCGGATTGTCGGGCGTGGTGGCAAGTATGCTCTATGGTGTGAGTGCAACGGATCCGTTGACATTTCTGTTCATTACATTGCTGCTTGCAGCGGTGGCCCTGGCGGCTTGCTATATTCCAGCGCGGAGGGCAACGAAAGTGGATCCAGTCATTGCGATAAGGAGTTTGTGAGATTTTGGAGAGCAGGCTAGCAGGAATCCACCGGAGAAAGCTCGGCACGCTGAACCCAAATCGGCTACCGGAATGCCGGAGTGCAAGCGAGCCAGAAGTCCCGTTGTGCGAAGTTGCAAACTTCAGTGCGCTGGTGCCCGATTCTGGTCGGGTCACGGCCTAACTGGAAGTTATTCCGAGTCAGAAGGCTCGTTGTGGGAAGTCGCGACGTCTCAGTCCACTTGCCTGCGTTGTCGGGTTACCGGGGATGTGAAGTAATACTTCACTTTGACGATTACGGCGTTACCAGACTTGACCGCTTAATCCGTGACTTTTCAGGATTGTTTCTGGGTTGCCGACAACTCACTTGGAACCGGAAGTCCGATTGCCGGGCAAGCGCCTGCCATTTCAACTTGGAAAGGCGCCGTGTGGCAAGCCTAAGTTAAAGCGCAGCCGGTCATAGTCGATCATCGGCTTGAAAAACTCTGGTTCTTGCAGAGGCCAAAGGGCCGCAGGCTCGGCGCTGGACCCAGAGTGCGCCAGGATTCCGTTGACCGCCCGTCGAGCCGCCTCGTTCGCGGCCTCCATACAGGCTATGTCCGTGTAGGTCCTCACGTAGTCGGAAGCGAGAAACAGGTTTGGTATCTCAGTTGTCGCCTCCGGTCGATACTGCCACGTCCCGGCTTTATTGATCATGAGTGGCTCCGCATTCGTCGCCGCTGAGGGGTTCGGAAACTGAATGTCGGGATCGAGAAACCAAGAGAGCAGGTTTTCGTCTTGGATTACTTGCGCGGCCCCTAGGTTCAGATGAGCTTTCAACTCTGCCCAGACTTCGTTCTTTATTTCGTCCGCCGTGCATTGCGTCGCCGACTTGCCCACCAAAATGCCGACAGCATCCCAGTCTGAGATGTCGACGGAAAGGAGGCCGGCCACGCGCCCGTCGCCATAGTTTGCGAGATTCGCTTGTTGCCAGAATTGTTTTTGCGAAATAGAGGTGAGTGCCCACGGCGAATCCGCGTAAAGAGTGTGTCCATGATCCAACGGAACATCTTTGGCGAGATAGAATTGAATGCCATTCATCCACCGGGTCGGAAGCTGATTCAAGCCAGCCAGAGACGGCGCTAGCTGTTTCAGGTCCTCCGTCATAAGCCCAGCCATGATCTCGACCGGCATAGCTGCCACGTAATAATCCGCGGTTACTTGCTGCAATTGGCCATTGCGTTCGACCACGACGGACGTAACCCCAGATGACCCAGCATGAATCTGTTGCACCGTCGTGCCCGAATTCAGCGTCACACCGCGTTGCCTTAAGTAACTCAACCACGGGTTCAGCCAAACTTCATTTGTAGGACCAGCAAGCAGGCGATCGAACCCGCCCGCCGTCAAAAGACCGAAGAGTAGCTGCAACAGCATATAACCCACCGTTCGGGTGCTGCCGTCTTCTGCGCGCATGGCCACGAGCGATCGCGTGAGCCCCTGAGCCAAGAGAGTCTGATATTCCTTCGATCGCGTCTCGGCGCCGATAAAAGTCCACCACGGGATCTGCTCGTACTCCGCTAGCCGCCGTTCCGGGCAACTCGTTAGTAGGTCAAGGAGCCGATCGACAAAAAACAAAACCTCGCTATCTGGAACCCCGATACCGGTGAACATGGTATGAAGAGCAACCGCACAGTCTTGCGGGTCCTCGGGAATCCGCGCGGTCAGAACTAGCGGAACATTGCCTGCCCTGGCCACTTCGATCCGGGTTGCGTTGGTCAGATTCTGGACGACGCTCCCATTGCCCGGAAACGGGATCCGCCCCATGGTGTCCGGCAGATGTTTGTAAAATCGTGGGAAAAACCGAAATCCGTGCTCGCCTGGGAGATCCTTGCGACCTCCGCTTCCGGTGTTGGGCACAGAGAGGCTTCGTGCTTTACCTCCAAACATGTCCTTCTTTTCGTATACGGTGACGTCGTAACCGCGCTCCGCCAGTTCATGCGCAGCGCTCAGCCCAGCGACTCCACCGCCAAGTATGGCTACACTTTTGGGCATAGTGATCGAGCACCTCCCGGGAAGCTGAGCAAGCTATTGGCCGAGAATCCGTATCAGGTATTCTACGTTTTTGGACGCATAAAGCGACTTCCCCCGGACAGTCGAGCAAACGGAACTTCTCCGGTTAACCAGATGGACCTAGGCATTCTGGGTAGTTGTCCGCCTTGGATTCTTGGCGACGTTGATAGAATCCGTGAGCCAAGTATGAATCCAGTTCCGAACAATCGAACCCTGTTTTGGGCCTGCTATTTAAGTGGCACGTTAGGCCCAATCTTGGGTGCGTTTCTAATAGGGCTTGGCCATCGGCGCATTGACGATCGGACGTTTCTACTGGCGTGGCTACTTTGGCTTTCCGGAGCGGTTTTGCTAGCTGCTTGTGCATGGTCTGTCCGGTCAATCCTGTTGGGCGGCGCCGCGAAGAGCCAGAAACCCGCTTGGCTTTATCGTGCGTTTGGGTGGCTCGCACTTCTACAATTTCTCCTGTGGGGATACACAGTCGTTCGCGCCATCTAGGTTTTCACTTGTCCGGTTTCGGCGTTTACCAAGACTTATAGGGATTCTCAGGAGCGGTGCTTCCAACTAGTGATGCCGAGCCTTTTGGCCAAGCTACCGCTGCATGTCTACTGACGTGCGCACCGCCCAGGCAACGACGGCTGAGAGAAAGAGCAGAATGACCCATACAAACGCTACAAGAGGCAATGTTAAAACGGCGATGCCGAGGCGATTGAGGGCCTCCTTCACTCTCATTGCGAAATGTCGTTCTTGCTTGTCGGCGAACATGATTTTATGAGTGCAGTTTACAACCATCCATAACACCGCGGAGTTAAGCCTTGTTCGCCCGCCCCATAATCACTTCCGAGTTGGCGCAGAATCTGCGAACACGTAGCGAGGCTGCGAGACTACTTTAGATATTGGTCGAGCCAATCGAGCCACCGGCGGTATGTGTCAATCTGGCGCACGGGATCGCCGGGACCGTGTCCGGCCACGGGAATAGCAATGAATTTCACAGTGACGCCGTTGTCCTTGAGCGCATGGTACATCGCGTAGGAATTGGTGATTGGCACGCGGGCGTCGCCGGTGTCATGGAGGATCAACGTTGGTGTGGTGATGGCGCTCGCATAGGTGATGGGCGATTGTTCCTCATACGCTTTCGCGTACTCCTTTTTCCACGGCGAGCCGCCGATCGAGAAACGCCCCGTGACGTTGCTATCCGAGAGATCGTACTCGTCGGCCATGCTGTTCACGGCGGCGCCGGAAACGGCCGTCTTCCATATGTGGTAGTGGCCGATAAGCCAGGACGTCATGTAGCCGCCATAGGACCATCCGGAAACGCCGATGCGAGATTCGTCAATGAAGCCCTGTTTTTCGAGCGCGGCAATTCCGGACATCACGTCGCGGCCGGGGCCGTCCCCGGCATCGTTCACGATGGCCCTCTGAAACTTGTTGCCGAGGTTTTCGCTGCCGCGATAGTTCGGCTCGAAGATCACATAGCCGTGTGCCGCGAAGACCTGCGCCAAATAGCCGAAGTCTGTCGTGGAAGCAGCTGTCGGGCCGCCGTGAATGTAAAGAACGAGTGGATATTTCTTGTCGCGTGAGAAACCCGGTGGGTAAACAACGATGCCATCTTCGGCGAAGCCGTCCGGCCCTTTCCATTCAAAGGTGTCGGTACGGCCGAGGTCAAGAGCCGCGATCTCGTGATTGAAGTCGGTGAGGCGTTTCGGCTTTCCGTCTGCTGACGCAAGGTAGTAGAGCTCGGTCGGATGGTCCGGTGTACTACCGGTGAAAACGATCGAGCCGTCCTTGCCTACGGACGCGTCCACCCAGAAAGCCCACGAAGGATTGGCGTCGCCGAGGTCGATCTTTTTCGCTAGGCCCTCGAGCGGCTGGATCCAAATGGCCGTTCGGGTGCCGTCGTGGCCACCGAGGAAAAGCGATTTGCTATCGGGCATCCAGATGGCGCGCTGGATATCGCGATCGAGCGCGCGTGTGAAATCAGTTCCTTCGCCGCCGGTGGAGGAAGTGACAAAGATCTCGTTCTCATTGTTCGGATCCCCGTCGCGCGGGAACCAATAGGCAATTTTCGACCCGTCGGGCGAGAAGAGGCCGAAAACTTCGAACGAAGTGCGTTTCGTCAGTTGGCGGATTTGGCCGCTATCAACGTCCACTATCTCGATGACGGTTTGATCGGAATCACCGAAGTGTGGGTCGGCTTGGCGAGTAAAGGCAATCTGCTTGGCGTCGGGCGACCAGGAAAGAGGGGAGGAGGGCGAAGAAGGCGGCGCGCTCTTTGACAGGCTCCAGGTGCCGGAGGTGAGACGCTTCGCCGTGCCACCCGACGAAGAGACGAGCCAAATGTGCGAAGAAGTAGGAGCGGAGGTAGCAAGGAAATCGTTGTCACCCACCTCAAAGAGGTCGTGGTGCTTTTCGATGTCCGCTTTGTTGGGCGGTTCGTCCGGCGAAACGAAGGCGAAGAGGGAGCTGTCCGGGCGCCAGGCGAACTGTTCGACACCTAGAGGCGCACTGGTAATCTGCTGGGGCTCGCCGCCGTTCATAGGAAGCACGAAGATTTGCGCAGGGGCTTTCTTCTCTTCTCCAGTTACTGCAAGGAACGCGAGTCGATCGCCCGAGGGCGACCACTGCGGCGAGCTTAAACCTTTGTGGGCGTTGGTGAGTGGCCGCTGTGCACCTGTTGCAATATTCACGAGCACGAGCTGGCTGTCGCGACGGTCCTCGTCCCAATTTACGCGCGACACAACAATTACGATGGACCTTCCGTCCGGCGAAATCTCCGGGCTGGAGACGCGGACGATTCTCTGCAGGTCGCCCACCTCTATCTTTCGAGCCTGAGCCCTTGCCCGACCAGGTGCAGCGAGGGCAAGGAACGCCGCCAGGATACCGAGAAACACATATCGGGCGAAAAGAGCCCGGCTTGTCGTTTTTGAATGCCTGGCCATGAGTTCCACCTCCACGGAATTACTGACGCGGGCATGGTACGCTTCTCCTGCCTTGGAAACAACGAATCAGCCACCAGGCAAGGCACCGTCTGGCATTCTGCCTGCCTGGTTTAAACGCTTGAGTTTATCGATTGCATTCCACTTGCCTGGGTCGCGTAATCGGACATCTCCCGTCCTATTGTAGTACGTCAAGTTTCCGATACGGCGTTATCAGGCGTGTGGGTTGGCATCATCCGCCCGCTTACTATCGAGGGCTCACGGCCTATTGGCAACTGGAATCACCGCGAGTCGAACATCTGCCGTGAGCGGCGTCGACAAATGTCCTCGGCCAGCCGTGTCTTCCGCTAAGATGACGTCACCGGGACCGACTTCTCGGCACTGGCCATCGCTTGTGGTGATGGCAGCACGACCGGAGAGCACGATCACCCATTGCTTCCGAGGGGCAACGTGCGCCTCCCAGTCAGAGGCCTCCTCCGGCTGCTCAACGAACGCAATTCCGCTGCACGCGAAAGGGCCGGATACAAGGAGGGGGGGAACACCGTCTACAACACGTGTCAGGGTCCCCTCCAACTCGACATCCTCAAACCGAGAGGCTCCATCGCCCCCCGCGTAAATCCTCAGGTATCGCATGTATTCATCTCCGAATCGAATCTAGTTGTCTCACAGCGCATTTCCCTAGCGCGCAGGGAATGGGCCTCAGGACGAAAAGTCTACCGATTTTAGAGGTTGACCGGGTAGTGGAAGAGTGGTCGGCCCTCGGAAGTTATGGTCGGACCACGCGGCTAAGTCCTAGGCCGCGACTGTCCAAAAATCACCGCTATACTCTTTTGCCGTGACGCGACCGATACGACTTCAATCGCTTCCAAACAAGCTCGCTACCTTCATCGAGCCGATGGAGTGCTTGGCAGTATCCAAGCTGCCAAAAGGGTCTGAATGGCGTTGGGAAATCTTATGTGGCGTCAGGCGTTATGTGGCGCCGGGATGAGGTTTTGCCGAGGGGGATGCATACGAACGGCCCCCGACGCCACATAATTCCTATCAAAGGTGGTTTATGATGCGCAGTTGTGTAGGCGCCTATTGGTAGCCTTTGCTTATACAGCGAACGACGTATTTGCCTCAGAAGTATTTCGGAAGGAATAATAGGTTGGGATGAAGCCTTTACTCTTTGCTGCCTGTGTCGTGTTTGCGTGTGGCGTTCTGAGCGTGCAGACGCCTGGCTGGCAGCCATCGCCGGGACATAAGCAAGTGCCGATCTGGCCGGGGCAGGCGCCGGACGCGCAGCCTGTCGCCGGGCCGGAAGTCGTTGAGACGTCGAGCCTCGAGGCCGGCGTGAGCAACGTCTCGCAGCCCACAATGACGGTCTATTCGCCACAAGGAAACAACACGGGCGCTGCAGTCGTCGTTTTCCCTGGCGGAGGCTACTGGGGTCTGGCCATCGATCTGGAAGGCACGGAGGTCTGCGACTGGCTGACGCCCAAAGGAATTACATGTGTGCTGCTGAAGTACCGCGTTCCGCCTGAAAAAGGGTATCCGAAGTCGGCGCCGTATCCGAAATCCGGGCCGTATCCGGAATCACCGCTGGCGTTGGAAGATGCGCACAGGACCGTGGGTCTGCTGTGCTTTCACGCGGCGGAGTGGCATATCGATCCGCACAAAATTGGAGTGCTCGGGTTTTCGGCAGGCGGACATTTGTCGGCAGCGATGAGCACGCATTTTGCGAAGCGTTTGTATCCGGCTGTGGATGCAGCCGACAAAGAAGGTTGCCGCCCAGATTTTGCGGTGGTTCTCTATCCGGGCCACCTGTCGCTGGGTGCGGCGCTTTGGGATACCAAGCAAGGCCCCAAAAGGTTTGTGGTTCCTCATCCGCCAAATGCCGACACACATGTTTCGTTGAACCCCGATCTCCATGTCACCAGCCAAACACCGCCTACGTTCTTGCTGCAGGCGGAGGATGACCACGTGGACAGCGTAGACGATTCGCTGGCCTACTACATTGCGCTGAAGAAGGCTGGCGTCCCCGTGGAGATGCACTTGTATGCGCAAGGCGGGCATGCGTTTGGGCTGCGGCGCACGAAGTTTCCGATAACGGGATGGCCTCAGTTGGTGGAGGCGTGGCTGAAAACGATCGGGATGACCTCGGAGTAGGTGCTCCGGGAAGGCATACAACAAAAGCAGGCCTTGCTGCGCCAGGCTTCGCACGAACGTTGTTCGCGCGGGTCCTTCGACTTCGTCACGCTTCAGATTATGTGGTGCTTTCTGCAAATTGCGCGTGGCTGGCTTGGCTATAAAAGTCAGCGCCACATAACGCTGGACGCCACATAAGAAATCGAGCTCAACTTTCGCGACGAAAAAACTCTGCTGGGCTTCGGACAGCCACAGGTCCGCAGTGATCCCGCCGTGCGTACCACCGCCACTTTCTTCGTGTTCATCTACGCGTTGCTGTTGCTGGCCTTGGAAAATTGCCACCTCACGCACAGCCCGTTGCCCCGTCCGCGCTGGCACCGGCTTCGACCGCGGCGTCCTCATTCGCGTATCACCACTCCCCAAGCTATTTCGCTGCTGCGCTCTGACCTCTGGACCTCCGCCTTGGGCCTACAAAATAAAAACGGCTTCGTCGCACTCAACCAGCGCGCAACAAAGCCCTTTTTAATCCAAAACAACCTACAATCCGCTGTTCTCTATGCTTCAGGATAGCCAAACGCGAGAAGCGTCCCGACCGGGTCGGGACGCTTTTGTTTTTCTCTATTTTTTCGGCGCGTTAGTTCGAGGGCACCACGCCAACGTTATGAACTCCCGCAAACAGTGACATCCCGGTTCCTGCCGATTGCGGCAGCCACCACATCTTGCGCAGCAAAGGATTCTTACTCGTCATCATCCGCCGCCCAACATAATCCAGCACCAGCGGGCTCACCTGCGTCGCCGCGTAGATTGCATTCGAGTGCGAAAACGGCCGCAACAGCACATTGCCTTCCGTTCCGTATCCACCGGAAATCGCCCGCCGCGTCGACCACGCATCAAACGCCGCCGCGCCCGACGACGCAAAAATCAGTCCGTACCAAATCTTTTTCTGCCGCTCTGAAACGTCTTCAGGGTTGAAAGCCGGTTTAGCTGGCCGAATGGCCAGGGGTGCGCTCCCCGGCGCGATCGGTTGAGCCGCCGGACCGGGCGTCACACCCGCGGCATTCGAATCCGCCGCAATCTCCGCGTCCGTCTTTATCTTTGGATCTGGCACCGAAGGCAGCGCCCTTGAGGAAGAAGAATCTTTAGCCGCATCCACGGAAACGCCTCGAGGGCGCTCCGTTACCGCCTTTAATGCATCTCCACTTTGCGGAAAGGGATAGAGCAAAAGGATCGTTGCGAGCAGCATGTTTCACCTCAGTAGTTGAAAGCATTGCACTTCGGTCCCCACTCTCAACTACGAGGAATATACTGCCCAAAAGGGCAGGTGACACTGGCCCGTTGGTCACATTCTTATTGGTACCCTCCTCCTAGCACCTCGGTTTGCCATTTTCAGCACTCCCGTACTAGCCGCAAAGTGAACAAGTTTTCACATTTGCGGCAGCGCCATACCGTTCCTTCTCTCGATTTGGAGTGCGGGAGCCCCGCTCCCGCTTTCTTCCGACCGCTCGCTTGCCAGCCGAAATGCCGCTTCTCAGCCTTCGCAGTGCGTGCCACTCTGCTATAATCCGCCCATCGACCGCGGCCCCGCCGCTGTCTAGCAAAAATGGCGGCCAACGAATCCACCGCAGCCAAGCGCGCTCCTTCTCCAGAGCGCGGACCGCAATCTCCCCGCTTCATCGTCATCGAAGGCCCGCTCCGCGTCGGCAAAACCACCCTCGCCAAGATTCTCGCCGAACGCCTCCACGCCCGCCGCGTCTACGATTGCGAAGACAATCCCTTCCTCGCCGATTTCTACAAAGAAAAAGCCGGCGCCGCCTTCCGCGCTCAAATGTATTTCCTCATCGAACGTCAAAAACGCATTCGCGAAGCTCTGGCCGTCGAAGCCCCCGGTCCCGTCCTCTCCGATTTCCTCCTCGAAAAAGATCGCATCTTCGCCAATCTCAATCTCGATGACGAAGAGCTCAAGCTCTACGACCGCTACTACGAATCCCTGGCCGCCGATATTCCCGCTCCCGATCTCGTCATCTACCTCCAAGCCAAGCCCGAAGTCCTCCGCGCCCGCATCGCCAAAAAAGCATCCCGCGACGAATCTCAAATCTCTCCCGAATACATCGAAGAAGTCGCCCACGCCTACGAACACTTCTTCTTCCGTTACGCCGCCTCCGATCTCCTCGTCATCAACACCTCGGACATCGACTTCGTTGAGCGCAGCGAAGACCTCCAACAACTCCTCCGCCGCCTACAAGAGCCCGTCAAAGGCACCCAATACTTCCTCCCCCTCGGCGCCTCCGAATAGATCTCTTTCCGCGGTAGGAGCACGGCACGCCCTGCCCGCTCTTCGATTTTTGAACATTAGTTAGCTCGAGTCTTCCGATCCGAACTCCGTATCTCTCTACCGCCGGGCACAATTTCCAGGGCTGCGAAGAAGTTCACACCCAACCACCTGAGAACTGTAAGTCGGCTCTGTATCCTATTGAACAGACCACAAAACCAAGAGTTGGCACAGTGCTAGGCACCTTAAAGATTCTTAATGCGCGGTGGTTGAAACCGGAGTTTCCGCGTGTCTCTGGGGCCGCACCCAGCAGTACCGAACGCCTTGTACCGGGGTGAAGAGGAGAAGCTAATGCGCAAATTGAATGTCAGCAAAATTTGGATGCCGGTCTTCCTGCTGGCCATCGCCATTGCCGGCTGCAGCGACCCGGACGCGAATCCCGGCGCAGGGAAACCCGGCAACCCCCTAACCCCGCCCCAGGTGACGTCTGTAAATCCTCTCGCCGGCTCGACCCTCACTTGCGGCACTCCAGTGGTTATTAATGCATCGTTTAGCAAGGCCATGAACCCTGCGACGATCAACACCACGACGTTCACTTTGAACACAGGCGCGACGAGCGTTTCGGGAGTCGTCACCTACGTTGCGACGACCAATGTTGCCACCTTCACACCCTCGGCCGCTCTTTCGCCAAACGCACTTTATGTCGCGATGATTACCACTGGGGCTCAAGACGTGTACGGCAACGGGCTAGCGGCCAATTTCTTTTGGTCGTTCACGGCCTCTGCTGCCTGCCCACCGCCAACTGTGACCGCCGTAACTCCGCCGAACGGCTCTGCCACTACTTGTCCCAACACCGCGATTATCACCGCGACTTTCAGCCATGCGATGAACCTGGCGACCATTAGCGCCACGACGTTTACCTTGATCGGGCCCGGCGCTACCACCGTTGTTGGCGCAGTCAACTACGTTGCGTCAACCAATGTTGCGACGTTTACTCCCTCGACCGCTCTTACGCCGAGCGCCTCGTACACCGCCACGATTACCACCGGAGCCCAAGACACGTCTGGCATTGCACTAGCCGCCAATTTCGTGTGGACGTTCACAACCTCGCCTACCTGCACACCTCCCGGCGGAGCTATACCCTTGGGAGCGGCCTGCAGTTTCGGAATTCTGGCCGGCTCCACGGTCACCAACACTTCAACAACCGCGGCCCCTACTAACGCGAGTGGCGATGTTGGCGTCTGGGCAGGAACTGCGATCGTTGGATTTCCTCCGGGAAACTTAACGGGCACGCTACACGCGGGCGATTCGGTCGCCATGGGCGCTCAGGGTGCCTTGACCACGGCGTATAACAACGCTGCGGGAACAGCAGGAGGCGCTGTTCTTCCCGCGGATATTGGAGGCTTAACCCTCGCCCCGGGCGTTTATAAGACAACAAGCGCTCAGCCCTCGCTGGGAATAACTGGAAACCTTACTCTCAGCGGCCCTTCGAGTGGTGTCTGGATCTTCCAAGTCGTGTCCACTTTGACCACGGCTGCCGGCAACAGCCAAGTCATCATGGCGGGCGGTGCCACCTCTCACAACGTGTTCTGGCAGATCGGCAGTTCAGCAACCCTTGGCACCAACACCACATTTGCAGGAACCATTATGGCTAGCCAGTCTATCTCGCTCAGCTCGGGCGTGACGCTCAATGGCAGAGCGCTGGCGTCGATTGGGGCAGTCACCTTAATCAGCGATACGGTGAATGTACCTTCCTGTCCGTGAGGCGTTCGGCGGCGAGACCGGCTCGCGGCTGGTCCGCTGCCAGGCTCGCTGGAGGAGCTTGATTTTACGTTATTGAAGTTCGGAGGAATATTCGCATGTCATCTCATTCAAAGGGCCGCCTTGTCCGCCGTCTAACAATGCTTTTGGCAATGCTTGCCGTCCTGCCTGCGTTTGCCGCCCTCGCTTCGGCTCAGGAACAGCCTCCTCCCAAGTGGGAGCTCTTCGGCGGATATTCCTTCTTTTATCCAAACGCGGACGTGAACGCCCAGCTTCCAGGAGCCTTGCTCCCATTGAGCAGCCCCTTGGAATCGAACCCTCGCGGCTTTGGCGTCAGCGCTACCTATAATTTTAACCGCTGGGTCGGACTCACTCTCGACACCAGCACCAATTCGAACAGCGGTGAAACAGGATTCGCGAAGAGAATTGACGACACCGCTTTCTCCAATCTCTCCTTCGGACCGAAGTTTACTTTCCGCCACGATCGTTTTGCCCCTTTTCTTGAGGTCTTGGTGGGTGACCATCGCCTTATGCCTGATGCCTTACACAATGTCAGCAAAATAGGCCTCATGGTTGGCGCCGGTCTCGATATCGACCTGTCAAGGCACGTTGCTCTGAGATTGATCAGGGCCGACTTTGTAATGTCCAATTACCGCTATGGTCCCCCGACCGTGCCGTCCACGGATATTCGGGGCTTGCGAGCAGAGACTGGTCTCATCTTCAAGTTTGGTGGAGGACCAGCTCCTCTGCCTCCCGCCGCGGCATGCTCCATAGAGCCGGCCGAAGTCTTCGCCGGTGAGCCTGTGACCGCCACTGCCACTGGCTCTAATTTCGCTCCCAAGCGCAAGGTCTCCTACAACTGGAACGGCACCGGAGTAAAGGTAACCGGCAGCGATACCACCGCTCAGATTGACACGACCGGATTGCAGCCCGGCGCCTACGTAGTCACTGCCAATCTAAGTGATGGTAGAAAAAATGGTTCTGCATCCTGCAGCGCCAGGCTCACTGTGAAGGAGCCTCGTCCGCCTGTCATTTCATGCTCCGCCGATCCCTCGAGCGTCCCAATAGGCGGCACTTCAACGATTACTTCGACCGCCAGCAGCCCGGATGGCCGCAGGCTGATTTACAGCTACTCCGCCAGCGCCGGTAACATCGCGGGCACCGGCCCCACCGCCGCCCTGAGTACACAAGGCGCGCAACCAGGCCGTATCACGGTCACTTGCAACGTGAGCGATGACCGCAATCCGCCGCTCACAGCTTCGTCCACCACCATGGTGGAAGTGCAAGCTCCACCGCCGCCTCCTCCTCCAGCGCCCGAGATCAAGCAGTTGGAAACTAGACTTGCGCTACATAGCATCTATTTCCAGACCGCTCGCCCCACCGCCGAGCACCCCGAAGGTGGCTTGCTCGACAGTCAGGCGGCCATTCTGATAGCCCTCGCCGCGGATTTCACAAACTATCTGAAGTACATGCCGGATGCTCACTTAATCCTCAGCGGCCATGCAGATCCGCGCGGCACCCCCGAATACAACAAGAAACTCACCGAGCGCCGCGTGGAACGCGCCAAGAGCTTCCTTGTGGAACACGGCGTCCCCGCTGATCACTTTGAGTTGAAGGCCTTCGGCGAAGAGGACCAACTGACCGCCGACCAAATCAAACAACAGATGGCCGACAATCCAGATTTGAGTCCAGAGGAAAGACAAAAAATGCTGAAGAATCTGCAGGTCCTGGTTCTGGCCAACAATCGCCGCGTCGACATCACGCTCAGCACTACCGGACAACAGTCCGTTCGCCGCTATCCTTTCAACGCCAAGGACTTCTTGGCACTGATCAGCATCAAGGGCGGCGAAAAAAAGCCTCCCGTCAAGAAAAAGCCGTAACCTGATCTAGACTTCCCCATCCTTCGATTCCCTCGAAGGATGGGAGGTCATCTTCTGCTGCGCCACTTACTCTCGATACAGATCGCCCGCGAGATACTTGAAGCCAGTATCCACGGCCACCGTGGCGACAGTACTGCCAGGCCCAAGTTCCTGTGCCAATTGCAACGCCGCAGTAACGTTTAGTCCGGACGACGTCCCCGCGAATATTCCTTCTTCCTTCGCCAACCGCCGCGCCATCACACGCGCCGCCCCTTCCTCCACCGTCCGCACTTCATCGTAGTCGCTGTCCTTCAAGTGCGGCGGCCGGAATCCCGCGGCGATCCCCTCCACCCGGTGTGCGCCGCCTTTCCCCGTAGTAAGCACCGGCGAAGATGCCGGCTCCAGCGCCACAATCCGCGCCTTGCATCCAGCCTCCTTCAGCGCGCGCGACACGCCCGTAATCATTCCAGCAGTGCCCACGCCGCCGCAAAACGCTGTCAGTCTGTCCCCCGCTTGTTCCACGAGTTCCTTGCCAATCCCCATGTACGCGCGAATCGCGTCCTGGTTATTGAATTGGTTTGTGTAGAACGTCCCCGGCTGCTGCGCCAATTCTTCCGCCCGCCGCTTCATCCGCTGGTAAAGCTCCGGCACGAGCTTCCCATCCTCCGCCGGAAAAATCTCCAAATCCCCACCAAAAAGACGCATCGTCCGCAGCTTCTCGTCCGAAAATCCGTCCGACGAAATCGGCGTAAACCGATACCCCTTGATCGCGCAGACCATCGCCAGCGACGATCCCGTACTCCCTCCCGTCCACTCCACCACGCACATCCCCGGACGCAGCTCGCCCCGCGCCTCCGCCCCTTCAATCATCGCCAGCGCCATGCGATCTTTGTACGACCCCGTCGGATTGTAGTACTCCAGCTTCACCAGCACTTCCGCCATCGACGCCGACACAATCTTCCTCAGCCGCACAACCGGCGTATTCCCAATCGCCTGCAAAACCGAATCCCGAACCTGGTTTTTCCCGGCCATTGTCGTTCTCCCCCATCCCTTTGCAGCTCTAAGCTCATATCGCCGCGACTCTAATTCATCCCATTGTAGGGGCACGGCACGCCGTGCCCGCTATCCGCCCGCAACCTTCAAACTTCGTTTTCGCTTCTAGAGAATTCTAAGGTCTTTCGCAGAATCAAGGTTGGACAGAAAGCGGGATTCCCACGATTCCAAGGTCGCGACAGGTTCGACTCCTTGGCATTCAACGATACGGGATTCAAGTTGGCAGGACGGTATCTTCAGATTTCCAAGATAGGTGCGGTCAAGTTGCGGCTCAGCCGTCCGATTCCCGAAGGTGCGGCTATCCAGTCGCTCACCGTCAAGCGGAACGGCTCGCACTGGTACGCATGCTTGGCCGTGGAGTGTCCTGTGAATCCACTACAGCATAGCGACGAAGTGATGGCCCTCGATATGGGCATCGAGAACTTCGCTGCCTTGTCGAATGAGAAGTTCATTCCGAATCCGAGAATCTACGAGCAGGAGCAAGCGAGACTTCGGAGAGCCCCGCGGAGAGTGGCTCGTCGCCAGAAGGGTGCGCATCGGAGGCGGAAAGCGGTCGAATTACTCCGCAAGATTCACGAACACATGGCGCACCGTAGACTCGATTTCCTCCCTAAGGAATCTACGAAGTTAGTGCAGGCGTACGGAACGATGGGTGTCGAGAATTCTCCATGTCGCAGGATTGGCAAAGGGGATTCTTGCCAAGCACGTGCAAGACGCATTATGGGCACGATGCATTCAACTGTTGGCGTACCAAGCGGAAGATGCTGGTCGCCGATTGGTCGAAGTGGACTGTGCGTACACAAGTCAGACGTGTCCAAAGTGCGGAACCATCAAGAAGAAATCGCTGTCGGAACGAGAGCACATCTGCAATTGCGGTTGCAGGATGCATCGGGATACGGCAGCGGCGAAGAATATCTTGGCTCGGATAGAGCCATCGGGCGTCAACGTAGGTGAGGTAATGCCATGCGTAGCCTGAAGAATCCCCCGCCTTCAGGCGTGGGGAGTATCAACGAGGGACGCAGCAAGCTCTGTTGCTCGGACTGGCTATTCACTGCCGTCCAGAAACAATGTCACTGCGCCAACGTCAAACAAGCCAGCGGGCAAGTGTGCCCGGGAGGTCTTTAAATGGCCGGAACGCTTAGCCAGGATCTGCGCAGCGGCATTCGCATGTTGAAGAAAAGCCCGGGCTTCACCTTTGTCGCCGTTCTTTCGCTCGCCCTCGGCATCGGCGCCAACACGGCCATCTTCACCATCATCAACGCCGTCTTCCTCCACCCCCTGCCCGTCCAGGAACCCGCCCAGCTCGTCGAGATGTTCACTCGCGACACCAAGACCATCGACGCCAACGTCAACTTCCAGCTCACCCCCACGTCCCTCCCCAATTACGAGGACTACCGCGATCAAAACACGGTCTTTACCGGCCTCGCTGCCGTAACTTTCGCCCTTCCCCTCAACTGGGGCGGCCAGTCCGAGCCTCAGCAGCTCCAGGCCTCCATGGTCAGCCCGAATTTCTTCGATGTTCTCGGCGTGAAACCCTACCGCGGCCGCTTTTTCTATCCCGACGAGGGCAAGAAAGTCGGCGCCGATGCAATCACCGTTTTGAGCTACGCGCTTTGGGTTCGCCATTTTGGCTCTGACCCCAGCGTCGTCGGCCAGACCATCACGCTCAACGCGACCTCTTACACCATCATTGGCATCGCCCCGCCCAATTTCAAAGGCATCGTCTCCCTTGCTCCGCCGGACGTCCTTTGGGTTCCGCTCAGCATGCGTGACTACGTGCTCTCGGGTCAGCTCAAGGAGCTGGAGAATCACCGCCGCATGCGCTGGATCTCCATCGTCGGCCGCCTGAAACCGACCGTCACCGTCGATCAGGCTCGCGCCGCCACGAAGGCCATCGCCTCCTCTCTCGAAAAGGAATATCCGCGCGACAACCCCGGCCGCACCTGCGAGCTTTACCCGCTCAACAAATCCGCGCTCGGCATCAACACGCGCGGCAAGTTCTCCCTCGCGGGCGGCGTCCTGATGGGCATAGTCGGCCTCGTGTTGCTCATCGCCTGCGTGAATCTCGCCAATCTTCTGCTTGCCCAAGCCGCCAAACGCGAAAAGGAACTCACCTTGCGCGCCGCTCTCGGTGCCGGCCGTTTTCGTTTGGTCCGCCAGCTCCTGACCGAAAGCACTTTGCTCTCGCTCGTTGGTGGTGTAGCCGGTCTTCTCATCGGCTTCTGGGGCCGCAAACTTCTCTGGTCCTTCCGCCCGCCGTTTCTTGCCGATGGCTCAATCGATCTTTCCTTCGACTCTCGCGTTCTCTTCTTCACGCTTACGATCTCTCTTCTCACCGGTTTCGTCTTCGGCATCATCCCCGCGCTCAAAGCGTCCAACACCGATCTCAACGACGTTTTGAAAGCCGGCGGCCGCGGCGGAACCATGGGCTGGTCTCACAACCGCCTGCGCAGCCTCCTCGTAGTTTCAGAAATTGCACTGGCTCTCATCGCGCTCATCGGCGCCGGTCTTTTTCTCCGCAGCATGCAGAAAGCGCAGGAAATCAATCCCGGCTTCGAGTCGAAGAATCTCTTCCAGTACAACTTTGATCTTGGAGCCCTGCGCTATGAGCCCGAGCACGGCCAGCAATTCTTCCGCGAAGCCGTCGAGCGCGCCAAGTCCGTTCCGGGCGTTGCGGACGCCACCGTTTCCTCCAATGGCATCTTTGGCGGCGGCTTCCTGGGAACCATTTTCCGCGAAGGCGAGCAATCCGATCCCAATAACCGCGGCACTCTCGTCGGTTTTGATGACGTGATGCCGGGCTACTTCGCAGCCGCCCGCATTCCCACGATCAGCGGCCGCGATTTCACGGACTTCGACCGCGATAACACAAAATTTGTGGTCATCATCAACAAGGCCATGGCCGATCTGGTTTGGCCGGGCCAGGAGCCCCTTGGCAAACGCTTCACCATCGTCGTCGACCCCCATCAATACGAAGTCATCGGGGTTGTCGGCACAACACTCGTCGGTCAAGTGGACGAAGACCCCCAGCCGGTAGCGTATTTGCCGCTGCGCCAGCAATACTCTCCTTTTGGCTCTCTCATTATTCGCACCACCGGCGATCCCGAAGCGCTAATGGGCGCCGTCCGTGCTCAGGTGAACCAGCTTGACCGCAATCTCGCGCTGACCAACGGCCAAACCGTCGAGCAGCTACTCGCGCAAGGACTCTGGGCCGCGCGCATGGGCGCCGCTCTTCTTGGCCTTTTCGGCCTGCTCGCTCTCGTCCTGGCTTCCATCGGAATTTACGGCGTTTTGTCGTACTCCGTCACGCAGCGCACCAGCGAAATCGGCATCCGCATGGCGCTCGGCGCGCAATCGCAACAGGTGCTGAAGCTCGTCCTCCGGCAAGGCATGCTCCTCGCTGGAGTCGGCGTTCTGACAGGCGTAGCGATAGCCCTGCCAATCACGCGTTTCGCCGCAACCCTGCTCTACGGCGTCAGCGTCTGGGACCCCGTCACCTATATCTCCATCGCGCTTCTGTTGATGGCCGTTGCTTTCCTGGCTTGTTACGTCCCTGCGCGCCGCGCCACGCGCATCGATCCATTGGTGGCTCTGCGCTTCGAGTAACGAACATGGCCAAATTCGCGAAGCTCCGAGTCCAGGAAACTGGAGCCACGCGAACCGAAGCTGCCGTTGGGGGGAACATCTCCTGTGGATTTCTGGACGCGCAGACACGTCGTCATGACACGTCCGAGCCGTGCGCGATCCCTCTGTTTACGTTAAGACCCTTATTTTCTTTATCTTACAGACGAGCCGGCCTGCGCTTTCCCCGGCAGACCGAATGCACTCCTCTCTTGCGAGTATGCACCAGCAGCGAACGCCACGAGGGCTGCAGCCATGTCAGCCAAAAAACTCACCAGCAATCTTCACCGTTCTTCCGCACCGAGACTTTTTTCTGCACGCACTTTAGCAGCGCTCGCTCTCTCCGGTATTGCGCTGACTTCATGGACTGCCGATCGCTTTTGGCCGCGCCACATGCGCGTCTCGGCACAGCATCGCCATCTCGCTCCGAAAATCCACGGCCGCAACATTGCGCTTCCGTTCTCGAACGAGGTGGCTGGCGCGGAAATCGCCTCGTTCGACGATCAATTGGAAGCATTTCTTCGCTACGAGTATCTCCGTGGACGCGCTCCGGACGATGCTTCGAAAATCTTTCTGACGGCAAGCCGCACCGGCAAGCACGCGAACTACGAAATTTATATGCTCGTCGAAAACGATCAGCTCACCGCGATTCCTCGCCTCAATCGAATGGAAACGCACGGGCTCATCACGCACTACGAACTCGTCGCGTGGACGCAGCAGGACCTCTCGTATGCGCAGCAGCAAAGCCGTATCTTCGAGAGCGCCTACAACGTTCCTACGGAACAAAAACTGGAAAATCTTCCTTCCTTCCAATTGCTTCCCGCGCTTGCGGACTTTCTCGTTTTCAAATCGCAGACGGATTGGCGCGTCGTCGGCCAAAGCACGCGGGCGCCTCAGCCGCTCACTCATCATCAGGCGCTGCGGCTCGCTTCAGACATTCTCGACGTCGCGCATTTTTACAATCTGCCGCTCGATTATTTCCTCGGTGTTGGCGCGATGGAAAACAACTACATGGATGTGAACGGCGATCTCACACATGCTGTTTGGAAAAAGCGCGCGGAACGCGGCGACATCGTTCTTGAGCACGACCGCAAGCGCGTTCTCGTGAGCGATTATTCGATTGGCACGTGGCAAATTTCGCGCGAAACGTTGCGCGCGGCTCATCAGCTCTATTTGAAGGACAAACGTCATTACGACGAACTGCCTCCGCGCCTGCGTCCTTCACGCGATCTCGACGTGAATTCGGTCAACAGCGAAGTGCTCACCACTTATGCTGGGCTTGTCCTTCGTGATCTGCTGGACCGCTTCGGCGGCGACGTCGATCAAGCCATCGGCGCGTACAACGGCGGTATACGCAATCCCAATCCTGCTTACGCGGCTGGCGTGAAAAATGTCGCGCTCTATGCGCGGAGAGTGCTCGAGCACGCGCCGCTTCCAACAGCAAAATCCCCCGCAGCCGCTCTGCCGAACGGCACGGTGCTTTAGTAGCGGGTCTTATGCGGCACATTTTTTGCGGCCGAACGGTGCCCTTACCGCGCCTGACCGGAGGGTCAGGTTCTGGAATCGTGCAAGCCTGTACGTTTTCGCTGTTGCCTCCGTTCGCCGCGCGCGACTAGAGTGATGGCAGCCCAGTTCCAGCGTTCGCAAAATGAAATCTGTCTTGGGAATCGCCCGAAACAAGCCAAAACCCTCGCCTCTCGAGGGCTCCGGCAATTTTCGCGTTCTGCCAGCTGAGTTCAATCCGCAGCAGATTTCGCGGCGCGAATGGTGGCTATGGCTTTCGACATTATTCGTCACCACGCTTTCGAGCATAGCTTTCCTGTTGTCTTCGTTTACTTCCTTTTTTCGTCACGCGGATCATTTTTACGAAATCCGATCGGATCAAGCCCGTTGGGCCACGCTCTGTTTACTTCTCGTTTTCAATGCGTGGCTGGTGTATCGCCAGTGGTCTTTCCGGCGCTTGCGCAAGCACTCCGCGGCGCACTCTCTCGACGCACAAGCCATGCCTCAGCAGTTTTCGGAAGCGGCTGGGCTCGATCCCATCACAGGGTTGTACACGCGCTCGTCTCTCGAGCAGCATTTGGGAAAAGAAGTGGCTCGCGCGCGACGCCAAAATACGGCGCTCAGCCTCGCCACTCTTCACGTGGATGAGTTCGCGCATCTCAGCGCGAGATACGGCAAGTCCGCAGTGGATGCCGCGCTCAAAGAGCTTGCGCGCCGATTGAAAAAGGCCAGCCGCGGCTCGGACATTGCCGCGCGCCTCGGCGACGACGATTTTCTTCTACTGCTTCCCGAATGTGGTGTAAACGAGGTCAAACAGGTATTAAACAGGCTCGGCGCCGTCGAAGTCAGCTCCTCGGGCCAAAGAATTCCGCTTAACTTCACGACCGGCTGGGTTGACTATCAACCCGGCGAACTGCCCGCTGATTTGCTCAAGCGGGCCGCTGAACTTCTTCATCTCTACGACACCGCCGCCCAGGACAGTTTTTCGACGACCCTGGGACCTCACTAGCGTTCTGTCTCGCGGAAAGTCTAGAATCTCATGAACCTACAAACCGGGCCGGGCAAGCCCGGCCCCTACAAGTTCTTCTGAGCTGCGTTAACACCGCGAGCCTTCTAGGCGTCTTGCACTTCAGCAAAATCAACTTGGAAGGCGTGCTATGAACTCTCGATCAACAACAACAACCGGCTTCTTACTACTGTCGCTGATGTTCGTGCCTTTGGTTTGCTTCTCGCTGGCGGGCCCACCCTGGCCTTCGGGAACCGGCTCGGTTGCGGAAATCGCCGCAATGCATATTGCTCGCGCGAGCCACACTTCCACGCTGTTGCCGAATGGCAAGGTGCTTATCGCTGGCGGATTCGCCGGGAGTGGCGGCGAGTACAACCCGTACCGGACCGCAGAACTATACGATCCGAACTCCGGGACGTTTCAGTCTGTCGCGGAGATGAGCATTGGACGCTCGGGGCACACGGCGACGCTTTTGAAGAATGGCCAAGTGCTGATCGTAGGCGGCTGGACGGGACGTTATGATCTCCGCGGCTCCGCTGAAATTTACGATCCAGTGGCGAATACATTTACTCCGACGGGCAATTTGGTGATCGAACGCGCGGGGAACACGGCGACGCTTCTCGCGGATGGCCGGGTGCTCATCGCGGGCGGCGAAGATCGCCAGGAAAATGCTATCGCCAGCGCAGAGATTTATGATCCGGCCACTGGTAAGTTCACTCAGACCGGCAGCATGGCTGAACCGCGTGGAGCGCACACGGCGACAGCTCTCAAAGATGGCAGAGTTTTAGTCGTGGGCGGAGGTTCGGGCCATTATCCTTCGCAGATGATTTACCGCGTTGCGGAATTATTCAATCCCGCCACGGGCACGTTTAGTTCCGTTGGCCAGACGACTGTGGGCCGCCACAAGCACGCCGCGATTCTTCTTCGCAGCGGAAAAGTACTCATTGTGGGCGGTTCGGACAACCGCGATTGGCACGGCGAATATGCGAGCGCGGAAATATACGATCCCGCCTCAGGCACATTCGCCGCGACTGGGGTGATGAGCACCTCTCGCTTCAAAATTCCCGAAGCCGCAGCGCTACTGCCAAACGGCAGAGTGCTGGTCGCCGGCGGCGGCCCCTTCGCAGAGATGTACGATGAGACCACCGGCACTTTCACCAAAGTTCCAGGCTCGCTGGGAGCCGCGCGCTTCTTCGCCTCCCTAACGCTCCTGCCCGGCGGCAAAGCTCTGATCACCGGAGGCTACGCCGAAAGCGGCGGTAATCTTCCCGCCACGCCCGGCGCGTGGCTCTACCAACCCGGTGGTGTGTCAGCTTCCCATTAACGGGCCTTTATCGTCGTATTAACGCGGCGACTAAGACGCCGCAGAACTGTGCGCGCCGTCCTGAGTCCCCTGACAGTGGTTTGTTTTGCAGGTCTTCCGCGCTCGAGGGGTGCTGCTTGCTTACCAGCAATAAACCTATGGAAAACGGGGTGTAAAAATACTCTTGTGCTGCTGAACCCCGGACCGTAGAATTGCCAGCCGCCGGGGCGAAATGTATGTGCACAGAACTCGACACTCTGAAACGCGAAGCTGTCCAAGTGTTGCGCGAAGTGAAGAGAATTCGCAGATCCAAAGACGTGTCATTTTACGAAGATGCGGAATTGAACGACGAGAAATACAAAAGCATCAACGCCGTGCTTAAGCACCTGCTCGTCGGACATGAAGGGAAACCTTGTCCCGCGGGGGACAGACCGATTGTGAGCGCTATCCAGCCTCGTAGGTGAGGGCGCATAGGCCATTGTTCCAAACTAAGTTCCTCAGTTCCAGATGCCCAGCAAATCAATTTGCGAATTCTCTTCGTTCGGGCGTTACTTCCCTCTAGAATTTCATGGCTTGAAATAGACTTAAGGATGATTCGATCAGATGAGGAGCGGCCATGAAAAAGGAGCAAGCGGGAAGATCTCCGAACGTTCTGGTGATCGACGTTGGCGGCACGAATGTCAAGATGCTAGCGACGGGGCAGAAAGAGCCGCGAAAATATCCATCAGGGCCGGCGATGACGCCGGGGAAGATGGTGAAGCTGGTAAAGAAGGCCGTGGCCGATTGGAAGTTTGATTGTATTTCACTGGGCTATCCCGGGCCGATCATAAATGGGCATCCGCTGCGCGAGCCGCATAACTTGGGGTGCGGGTGGGTGGGATTCAACTTTCAGAAAGCATTTGGCTGTCCTGTAAAGATTCTCAACGATGCCGCCATGCAGGCGGTTGGCAGTTACAAAGGCGGGCGGATGTTATTTCTCGGATTGGGCACGGGCCTGGGATCCGCGATGATCGTCAACGGAATTTTGCAGCCCATGGAGCTGGCCCACCTTGCCTACAAAAACGGCAAATCCTACGAGGACTATCTTGGATTGCGCGGACTCAAACGAATGGGCAAGAAAAAGTGGCGGCGGTGCGTGGCCAAGGTTACGAAGAGTTTGAAGATGGCACTCGATGCAGATTATGTGGTGCTGGGCGGCGGAAACAGCAAGCTTCTGAAGAAGCTGCCGGCCGGGGCGCGGCTAGGCAATAACGAGAATGCGTTTTTGGGCGGGTTTCGAATGTGGCAGAAAAATCAGGTGGCAAACCCCTTTTGACCGCTTGGTTTGCTGCTGGACAGGCGCGAGCGATCCGCCTCGGAAGGCGGACGCTACAACTTCCCATCTCTCGCTTCCGCTTGTATATTGCACGCGCAGATTGAGGAGGCCTTCCATGGAACTGTGGTCACGCCGGAAATTCTTTCTTACGTCGCTTGCGAGTAGTTTTGCCGCGGGGGCTGGCAACGTTTTCGGTCGCTCGCTTCCGGCGGATGAGACTGGGTTGTCATCATCGACGCCAATCGCGCCCGCGCAAGGCACGCGGCCGATCATTATTTCGAGCGCTAACGGACTTCATGCTCTCGATAAGGGGATGGACATTCTTAAAAAGGGCGGCGACACGCTGGACGCCGTTGTTGCGGCTGTGACCATCGTCGAAGATGATCCGAACGATGATTCCGTGGGCTACGGCGGCTTGCCCAATGAGGAATGCGAGGTGGAGCTGGACGCCAGCGTGATGCATGGGCCGACGCACCGTGCCGGGTCTGTCGCTTCGGTGCGGCGCATAAAGAATGTCGCGCGGCTGGCGCAAACCGTGATGGAGAAAACGAATCACGTCATGATTGTGGGCGAGGGAGCGCATCGATTTGCCGTCGATGAAGGTTTTGAGGATATGAACCTGCTCACCGAGCATTCGCGAAAGATATGGCTGGCCTGGAAGGCGGCGTCCTCGGTGAATTGGCGTCCTGGAATTGATAGCCCGGAATGGAAAGAACAAGTCGCCGCGATTTTCGACGGCGACAAAGAGAAAATCGCTTATGCAGAGCGCGTCGTGGCGTATCCGCCTACGGGCACGATTCCGTGCATGGCGGTGAATGAAAAAGGCGATATCTCTGCTACCACTACCACGTCAGGACTCGCGTGGAAAATTCCCGGCCGCGTTGGCGATTCGCCGATTATTGGGGCGGGATGCTTTGTCGACAATGAAGTCGGCGCGGCTGGCTCAACCGGGAAGGGCGAAGAAAATATCAAGATCTGCGGCGGGCATACCATCATTGAAATGATGCGGCGCGGTAAATCTCCCGAAGAGGCTTGTCTCGAGGCGCTGGCGCGCATCGCGCACAACTACAACAACGACAAGAAAAAGCTCGCGACGTTTCACATTTTCTTTTATGCGCTGAATAAGGACGGGGTGCATGGCGCGGCTTCGCTGTGGCGCAACCACTATGAGGAAAGGGGACACTCAGTGTATGCGGTGCACGACGGCACGCTGGCGCGGTTGGCGGAGTGCAAACCGTTCTTCGATGAAATCAATGCGCATGGATAAACTCCGCGGATAAAATGGATTCATGGACCAAGCGAACATTCTGATCATCGGTGGTGGCGTTGTCGGCTGCGCGATTGCGCGCGCGGTTTCGGCGCGGTGGGAAGATGTTTTTCTCGTCGAGCAAAATCCCAAGCTGGGGATGGCGACCAGCTCGCGCAACAGCGGGGTCGTGCATTCCGGCATCTATTATCCGAAGAACTCGCTAAAGGCGCGACACTGCATCGAAGGCAACCGGCTGACGTACGAATTCTGCAAAAAACATAATGTTCCGTTTCGCCATACAGGGAAACTCGTGGTTGCGGCGAACGCGCACGAAGAGGCGGACCTTGAGGCGCTGAAGAAAAAAGGCGAAGACAATGGCGTGGAAGGTTTGCGGCTGATTGGTCCGGCGGAGATTCGAAAGCGCGAGCCGCACATAGCGGGCGCGGCTGCCATTGAAGTTCCTTCGACAGGGATCGTTTCGGCGGAAGAGTTGGTGCACGCCTACGCGCGGATAGCTACAGGACAGGGAGCGGAGATCGTTACGCACGCGTGTGTCGTCTCACTGGAACCGGTCGCGGGTGCGATACGCGTGGGGCTGCGTATCGGCGACGAGGAAGATGTTCAGCATGAAATGATAGAAGCGCGTTGTGTGATTAATGCGGCGGGACTTTACGCCGATGAAGTGGCGGCTTTGCTGGGGAATCATTCGTGGAAGATTTATCCGGTGCGCGGAGAGTATTGCGAGATTCGCGGAGCGCGGGCTACTTTGATCAACGACCTGGTTTATCCCTTGCCGCATGCGCTTGGGCTTAGCCTGGGTGTGCATTTTACGAAGACGCTTTGGGGGACGGTATTGGTGGGGCCGACGGCGACGTATGTCGACGGAAAAGATAATTACGAGCGTAGGCGGTTGCCGATCGCGGATTTTGCTCACAGCGCGAAAACCCTTTTGCCGGAGATCGAGGAGAGCGATTTGCAGCTTGGGTATTCGGGGCTGCGGCCGAAGCTCGTGCCGCCGGATGGGAAGGGTATCGCCGATTTTGTGATTACGCGCGATCCAGCGGTGCCGCAGGCGATTCAACTTGTGGGGATTGAGTCACCTGGGCTGACGGCGGCGATTTCGATTGCGGAGCACGTCGCGCAGTTGGTCAGTGAAGTGTTGGAGTAAGTCAGGAGAGTAGCGATTCTTATCCGATCACTAATCGGAAGAACTGTTTTTTTCCCAGACGCACGAGAGAATTACGCGTTTCAATCAGATTGACTTTGGAAGTCGGATCCTTTAGTAGAGTCCCGTCAATTTCGATAGCACCTTGTTTTATCAATCGCTCGGCCTCGCTGGTCGAACTTACTCGTTTGATCTGAACAAGGAGCTTCGACCACTTCTCGACGCCTGTTGGGGCAACTTCGAGAGACGCCCATTTTCCGAGCTTTAGGATATCCCCATCTTTCAGGTCTTCCCGCCAAAGCCCGCCAGCCTTTGGATCCCACCGAATATAGATCTCGAGAGACTCTTCGGGGGCTTGGCGGTCGCGGAAGACGCGCTGGAAGTTTTCGGCGGCTTTGCGGGCGGCTTCTTCGCCGTGGAAGCCGGCGATGACTTCTTGCGCGAGAAGCATCTTTACGTCCATCGGGTGGGCTGCGCCACTCGCGACTTCATTTTTCAGTGCGGCAATCTCGCTCGGTGTGCGGTCGGTCACCAAGTCGTAGTAAATCCACATCAACTCGTCGGGGATGGACATGAGCTTGCCGAAGATGTCGGTGGGCGATTCGGTGATGCCGATATAGTTGCCGAGGCTCTTGGACATTTTGCGCTGGCCGTCGAGGCCGACGAGGATGGGCATGGTAACGGCGACTTCGCCAGCAAGGCCGTAGGCGCGCTGGATGTCGCGGTGCACGAGGATGTTGAACTTCTGCTCGGTGGCGCCGAGCTCGACGTCGGATTTGAGGGCGACGGCGTCGTAGGCGGTGAGGAGCGGGTAGAGAAGTTCGTGGACTGAGATGGGCTGGTGTTGTTCGAGACGGGAGCGGAAGTCTTCGCGCTCGAGCATACGAGCGAGGCTATAGTGGCCGCAGATGCGGACGATATCGTAGCTGGAAAGTTTGTCGAGCCATTCGCTGTTGTAGCGGACTTCGGTTTTTTGCGGATCGAGGAGTTTGAAGACCTGCGCGAGATAGGTTTCGGCGTTAGCGTTGACTTCTTCGCGGGAGAGCGGCGGGCGCGTTTCGGAGCGGCCGGTGGGATCGCCGATCATGGCGGAAAAATCGCCGATGAGGAAGATGGCGGCGTGGCCGAGGTCCTGGAAATGTTTTAGTTTGCGGAGGACGACAGTGTGGCCGAGGTGAATGTCGGGGGCGGTGGGGTCGACGCCGAGGTAGACGCGGAGCGGAGTGCCGGTCTTGAAGGAGTGTTCGAGTTTCGTTTTCAGTTCGGCTTCGGGAATGATTTCGGCCGTGCCTTTTTTGAGATAGGCGAGCTGTTCTTCGACGGGTTTGAATTTGGTTTCAGACATTTTAATTTGAGGCCGCTCGAATTACGCGGCGGCCTTCGATTTTGTAACGGCCTTCGAGGACGATTCGAACGGCTTCGGAATAAATTCGGTGTTCCTCGTGCAAAATGCGCGCGGAGAGTGTGTCCTCTGTGTCGTCGTCGTTGACGGGCAAAACAGCTTGGAGAACGATGGGACCCGCGTCGAGGTTTTCGTCGACAAAATGCACAGTGCAACCGGCGAACTTCACGCCATATTCGAGGGCTTGGCGCTGCGACTCGAGACCGGGAAAAGAAGGGAGCAGCGACGGGTGAATGTTCAGAATACGATTCGGGAACGCGGCCACAAAATAGGGCGACAGCAGGCGCATATAGCCAGCCAGGCAGACCAGGTCGACTTTGTGTTCGTTCAGCACTGCTACGACTTGGCGGTCATAGGTTTCGCGCTCCAAACCTTTGGAAGGAATGGCGCGCGTGGTGATGCCGCGTGATTTTGCGCGTTCGAGGCCGGGCGCGCCTTCACGGTTGCTAATGACAATCGCGATTTCCGCATTGGGGATCCGGCCGGAGGCGATGCTCTCCGCGAGCGCTTCGAAGTTCGAACCGCGGCCGCTCAACAGCACCCCTATGTGCTTCTTCATAAACAAAAAACGTTAACACAACCGTGAGCGTCGGCAAAACCTGGGCTGTACCTGGGATGCGCCCGGGGCACGTCCTGTGTGACAGGCAATTGCATCGCAAAGTTTGCGCTGTCGCGTTAGAATGCCGGTTCGCCGAACGCAAATTCGTTTTGAAAGCGTAGACCATGACTATTCGCAGCAATCTGTTTTGCAGACACTTCGTTAGTGCAGTGACGATAATCGTTTTGGCGCTTGGCTTCTGCGCTGCCGTTGCTTATACCGAGCAGAGCGCGCCGGGAGCGGCAAAGAGCGCTGTGGCCGGCGGAGCTGCGGGTTCCGCGCGATCCTAGAGAGCCGCCGCAAAACGCACCACATCCGAAGGCTTTGCCGCGGCCGGCGGGTGCCATTCGACGGACATCCATTGATGAGAAGACCATGCGCGCCATCATTCATGAACAGGTTAGCTGTGGGACGCGGCTGACGCTTTCTTCGTGGACGGATCCAAAGCGCGGGATCGGCTGCGGGCGTGACTTTATTACGGCGCGATTCAACGAGATCGCGAAAGCCTCCGGCGGGAAACTGGAAATCGTGGTGGATAAATTCGAGTCAAAGTCGGAACGGACGGGGCCGAATCCGGTGCACCTGGAAAATGTCTACGGGATTTTGAAGGGTTCAGATCCAAATCTGGCGAAGAATATTTTCATTGTTGTGGGCGACTTTGACTCGCGGCCTTCGAACGTGATGGATCCCGCAGCGGATGCGCCAGGCGCCGACGACGATTCTTCCGGTGTTGCGGTGGTTCTGGAGTCGGCGCGATTGTTGAGCAAGGCGGCTGCGACTGGTCATGGGGGCCGCGCGACGGTTTTATTCGGCGCGCTCTCCGGTGAAGAGCAGGGACTGTTGGGAGCATACCGGTTGCTGGAATGGACGAAGGAGCAGGGGTACACGGTGGGAGCGATGATGGACAATGACATTGTCGGCGCGGACCCGGCGCCCGGCGGGTCCCATCGCGTGCGCGTCTTTTCAGAGAATGGCACGATCGAGGATTGCGATGGACCGCAGCGCGAGTTGGCGCGCGCGATCGAGGAGATTGACGGGCGGTCAGCGATTCGAATGATTTTTCGGTTGGACCGCTATGGACGCGGCGGCGACCACTACCCATTTTCCAAGGCGGGGTTGCCCGCGGTGCGGTTCACGGAGCCGCTTGAAAATTACAATCACCAGCACCAAACGCCACGGACTGAGAATGGAATCGAGTACGGCGACTACGAAAAATATTTGAATTTTGCGTTCATGGGAAATGTGGCGCAAGACAATGCGGAAGTGCTGCGTCAACTGGCGCTGGCGCCGGCGCCGCCTGCGGATGTGAAACTGACCGGCGCGGTTACACCGGATGCGAAGGTATCGTGGTCGGCGGAGGATGATGCGGAGCGGGCGGGATTTGAGATTTTATGGCGCGAGACGACCGAGGCGCGGTGGAGCGTTTTTGATTTCCGGGAGAAGGCCGGACAAACGGTGTTGAAGGATGTTTCAACCGACAACCACTTTTTTGCTGTGCGGTCGGTCGGAAAAAACGGGGCGCGGTCCATCGCTGTCATATCCGAAGCAGAGCGGCGTGCGCCGCCATTGCCAACCACGCCCAAGCAATGAACGCCAATTGTTCGCTGCAAACCTGAGTGCACTGACCCCGTTAGGGGAGAGGGCGCAGCGTGCTGCGCCCCTGCACCGGAATGTGAAACGCAAAGGGCTGCGGGCTAGGGCTTCGGCGGGGCGGCAGTGGGCTCCGCGAAGGTGAGGAAGTGGCCGGCGGGGTCTTGGACGGCGAATTCGCGCATGCCGTAGAAGGCGGTGCGCTCGGGCATGACTTTTTGCAGGTCTTTCATGGCGGCCAGGACGGCGTCCAAGTTGTCGACTTCCAGATAGAGATAGGTGGGGCCTTTTCTGGCTGCGGCGGCCATGGCGGGCGGAGCGTCGTGTTCGACGCTGGCGTAGGTTTGATACATCACTTCGACGGAGCCCTTTTGAAAATCGACGAAACCGAGCTTGTTGCCGTCGGGGACCTCCATGGCTTTGGTGAAGCCGAGGCGATCGATCCAGAAAGGCAGGATGGGCTCGATTTCGTTGACAAGCAAAACCGGAGTGATTTTTTTCACGTTCATGGGTTTCTTCTCCTCGATTTGATTGGCTCCGAGAGTGGCGAATCCGAAAAACAGAGCAACGACTAGAGCGGCAGAGGCGAGGGCGCGCATGTCTAAATTTCTCCTTGCGGCGGATACTAGTCTTATTTAGACTAGTCGATGGTACGGAAAGTAAATGCCGTTGTCAAGGAGGCTTTTATGGCTGAGAAAACCCGGGAGCTAGGAGATTTGATTTCCATTGGGCCGGCGATGCTGCGGGATTTCGAATTGCTGGGAATTCGCAGCGTGGCGGAGCTGGCACGGCAGAATCCGCAGCGGATGTACGAAAAGATGGAGCACGCGACGGGGCAGCGGCAGGATCCCTGCGTGCTGGATACGTTTTGCGCGGCTGTGGCGCAGGCGAAGAACCCGCGGCTGGCCGCGGAGAAGTGCCAGTGGTGGTGGTGGAGTAAGAGAAGGAAGAAACGAAATAAGGACGTAAAGAAGTAACAACACAGAAAGGAAGGAAGAAAGAAAAAAAGGAATGAAGATAACGCAGAGACCCAGAGGTCCCGGAGGAGCGCGGAGAAATTGAAGAGAACAGTTAGGGTGAGGAAAACATTAGGACTCACTACGCCAGACTTGGTGCTTTTGAGTTTGCTGGCGGAGCGGCCCATGCATGGGTATCAGGCCAATCGAGAATTGGTGAGGCGCGAGATACGGGATTGGGCGGGGATTTCTCGGCCGCAGGTTTACTATTCCCTAGAAAAACTGGCGCGCGCGGGGCTGATTCGTTCGCTGGAAACGGATGAGCCTGCTTCGGGACCGGAGCGAAGCAGCTTTGAAACGACTGCGGAAGGGCGCGCGGCGCTGGCTGATGCTTTAGAACGAGAAGATTGGACGACGCAGCGGGATCGGCCACCGTTTCTGACGTGGGTGGCGCTTTCCTGGCAAGCCCGTCCGGGGGTGGTGAAGCGGCAGATTGAGCGGCGCAGAGAGTTTCTGGAAAAGGAAGTTGCAAAAGAGAAGGAAGTGCTGCGGTCAATCTTGGAGGAAGTGGGGCATCCGTACCATGAAGCCGTGTGGATGGTGAACTTGATGATCGAGCAGTTTCGGACAGAACTGCGCTGGCTCAAACGGGTGGCGCGTGAAATGAAGAAACGGGGACGCGCGAAGCATCCGGATTATGCACCTCCAGAACGCTGATAAAAGGTGCGAATTTTCTGCGGGCGGAATGGCTGTTTTGGACATTGGCAGTGGGCCGAAAGAGAAATTGAAAAAAACGAAGGAAAGAATTTACACCGAGGGCGCACAGAACACAGAGGGCACCGAGAAGAAAAAGCTAGAGATTGAACGAGCCGGAGTGGGCGACGCGGGGTTTGCCGGAGTCGCCGCGTTCGATGCGGCCGATGCGAAAGAATTTTTCGCGGCGGCGCTTGAGGTCGGCTTCGACGGATTTTACGTGAGCTGGGGGCACCACCAGGATCATGCCGATGCCCATATTGAAGGATTGCAGTAATTCGTTTGTTTCGATTTTTCCGAGCGCGGCGAGAAATTTGAAGATGGGCGGGACCGGCCAGGAGGCCAGATCGATTTGCGCTTTTACCCCGGCGGGGAGGACGCGCGGCAAATTGCCGGGAATGCCGCCGCCGGTGATGTGCGCGAGCGCGGAGACCCAGCCGCGTGCGACGATATTTTTGAGCGCGGGAGCGTAGCAAAAATGTGGCTTCAAAAGCTCGGCGCCGATTTTGTTTCCCACTTCGGCGACATAGGTGTCTGGCTTCAACTTGGCAACTTCGAAGACAAGCTTGCGGGCGAGCGAGTAGCCATTCGTATGCAAGCCGGAGGACGGAAGAGCGAAGAGCGCGTCGCCAGGTTTTACGGATTTTCCGTTGAGAATTTTTTTGCGCTCGACCACGCCGACAATGAAGCCCGCGAGATCATATTCTCCCGGAGGATAAAAGCCCGGCATCTCCGCAGTTTCGCCCCCGATCAGCGCGCATCCGGCTTTGCGGCAGGAGCGGCTCATGCCTTCAACCAGCTGCTCGATGACTGCGGGATCGAGTTTTCCCATAGCGAGATAGTCGAGGAAAAAGAGCGGCGAGGCGCCCTGGACGAGAATATCGTTGACGCAATGATTGACGAGGTCGCCGCCCACGGTAGAGTGCACGCCCATGGCCATGGCAATTTTCAGCTTAGTGCCGACGCCATCGGCGCTCGACACGAGAACGGGCTCTTTCCACTTTTTATTTTCGAGGGCGAAAAGCGCACCGAAACCGCCGATACCGCCGAGCACTCCGCTGGTAAACGTGCGGTTGGCATGGTGCCGGATGCGCTGCTTCACTTCGTCGGCGACAGCGATGTTCACTCCGGCATCGGCATATTTCATCGAGGGTGATTCGCTTTCGTTTTTCTCCGGGCGCAGATTCGCGTCCGTCGTGCACTTTGCGGAATGAACGGCAACCTGCCGCGGGGGGCGCGCGGCGAAACTCCAAGAGTACGCGCAAATTACTTACTTCGGGCGCGACTCGCACTCTACCAACAGAGCCTCCGGGTCAAAATGTCCGGAACAGGCGCTTCCATCGCACGGTACTTGGATGGATGACAGCATTCGCATAGGCAGCAAATCGCTGGCGAATCTGGCCGGGTTCCCAGGCCTCTTGCCCGACGTCGAGCGACATATAAATCATGACCGGCGTGCCGATAATGTCATTCCGCGGAACGCAGCCCCAGAAGCGGCTGTCGTAGGAATTGCCGCGATTGTCGCCCATCGCAAAATAACATTTGTCTGGAACCTTGAAAGGGAGTTTCAGGTCGCCCGGCTCGCTCGGCCCGAGGGTGTAATTTTCGCCGAGCTTCTGGCCGTTGATCCAGACCGCGCCGTCGTGAATGTCGACAGTTTCGCCGGGAAGGCCGATGACGCGCTTGACGTAATCCGGCTGATCTGGCGCAAAGGGCGGCTTGAAAATAATGATTTGCTGGCGCTTGGGATTGCGCCAAAGCGGGACGTGCCAGTTGGTAAAAGGAACGCCGGCGTCGTAGCCGATGCGGCTCATGATGAGGTGGTCGCCGATCAGAAGAGTGTCTTCCATCGAGCCGGAAGGAATGACGCGCGCTTGGCCGATGGTGCCGTTTATCAGAAGGAAAGCGAGTCCCACCCAGAACCAGGCGAGGGCTTCGCGCTGCACGCGCTTGCCCATGGGGAGCTTAGGCGCTTCGATTTCTTTGCCGGGGGCTTTCCCAGCTTCTTTGCTGGTTGGTTTTTGTATGGCATCAGCCTTCACGTTCCACCGCCACTGGCTTTTCCATAGGTGTGTCGTCCGTCGCGTTGCCGTTCTTTGCGCCAAGGGCGTTCCCGTTGCTCTCGCGGACTTCGAGCTGCACGAGATCGGTCGGATAGACGCCGGTATAACAAGACGTACAGAACTTGCCTTCGGTGTCATTCACGGCTTGGCGCAGAGCGGGAAGCGAGACGTAGCCGAGCGAATCCGCGCCGAGGAACTTGCAGATCTCCTCGGGAGTGTTCGAGGAAGCGATGAGCTCTTCGCGCGTGGGCGTGTCCACACCGTAGTAGCACGGGGAAATTGTGGGCGGACAGCTGATGCGCACGTGGACTTCGCGGGCGCCGGCCTCGCGGACCATGCGGACGATTTTGCGGCTGGTGGTGCCGCGGACGATGGAGTCGTCGACGAGAATGACGCGCTGGCCTTCGATGAGGCCGCGGATGGGATTGAGTTTGAGCTTTACGCCAAAATTGCGGATGGCTTGCGAGGGTTCGATGAACGTGCGGCCAATGTAGTGATTGCGAATCAAGCCCATGCGGAACGGGATTTTCGATTCGAGGGCGTAACCGACGGCGGCGGGAACGCCTGAATCAGGAACGGGCACGACGATATCGGCGTCAACGGGATGCTCGCGCGCGAGGAGGCGCCCGAGAGCTTCGCGGCTTTCGTTGACGCTGCGGCCGAAAATAATGCTGTCCGGGCGCGCGAAATAGACATGCTCGAAAATACATTGCTGTAGTGGCTTTTCCGGCGCGAAGTGGATGGACTCAATGCCGGAGCGCGAGATGCGCACCATTTCGCCGGGCTCGATCTCGCGGACGTATTGGGCGTTGAGGAGATCGAACGCGCAAGTTTCGGAAGCGACTAACCAGGCTTCGCCGCCCGTGGGCAGAGGCAGCCTACCAAGCACAAGTGGGCGGAAGCCGCGCGGATCGCGTACGGCAATGAGTTCGTCTTGCGTCAAAACGAGCAGTGAGTACGCGCCTTCGACTTGATTGAGAGCGTCGCCAAGGGCCCCGGAGAGATGGCGGGCTTGCGAGCGCGCGATGAGATGGACGATGACTTCGGTGTCGCTGTTGGTCTGGAAGATCGAGCCGCGATGCTCAAGTTTGCGGCGCCATTCGGCGGCATTGGTGAGATTGCCGTTGTGGCCGAGGGCGACTTTTCCTTTGTTGCAGTCAATCATGATGGGCTGGGCGTTGAGGAGTGCTTTGTCGCCGGCGGTGGAATAACGCGTGTGGCCGATGGCCAGGGTTCCCGGGAGCTTGGCGAGCACGGGGGGCTGAAAAATCTCTTCTACGTCGCCCATAGCGCGATGAAGGTAAAGCTCGGTGCCATCGCTGGAGACAATGCCGGCGGATTCCTGGCCGCGATGCTGAAGCGCGTAAAGGCCGAGATAGGCTAGATTAGCGGCTTCGGGATGGCCGAAGACGCCGAACACACCACACTCGTCGTGGAAGTGATCGTCCGCGTAAGCGAGTTTTTGAGTCATTTTGAAGTTAACGTTTGCTCGAGCGAATTGGCCCAGATGCCGCGCAGTGCGTCGACAGGGGAATCGATCACTGCGCTCCCCTTATGTTCGATGCGGAGAGCGTTGTTAAGTTTCACTTTGCCAATCTCTCGCGCGCCTACACCGTATTGTCTCGCAGTTGCGAGAGCGGCGGCAAGTTTTGTGGGGGAGACGGAGACGACGCAGCGGGCGCCGCGTTCGTTGAAGAGGGCGTGTTCGGCGGCGCCACCGGCGTCCAGATTCACGTCCGCACCTGGGACGGGCACGGCCTGGCGTGCCCCTAGGGGAGAAGAGTCGGCGGCGAAGCAGGATTCGGCTAGGGTAACGGCTATGCCGCCGTCGGAGATGTCGTGGGCGGATTCGACGGAGCCTTCCGAGGCGAGCGCGACCAGGCAATCGATGAGGCGTTTTTCGGCAGCTAGATCGATGGCCGGGGGTTCGCCGGAGACGATGCCCGCAATGTGTTTGGAATATTCGGACGAGGAAAATTCCGAAGCGAGTGCGTTACGTTGGTTGCCTTGTAGGGGCGCAGCATGCTGCGTCCCTACAGAGGAAACTGTGGAATTCAAGCCGTCGAGCAGTACGATGATGTCACCCTCAGCCCGAAACGCAATTTTCAGAACGCGGGAAGCATCATCGAGAATGCCGAGGATGCCCATGACCGGCGTTGGATAGATGGATTTGCCGAGGGTTTCGTTGTAGAAACTGACGTTGCCGCCGGTGATGGGCGTGCCCAGTTCGGTGCAGGCCACGGTGAGGCCGTCGATGGCTTCACTGAATTGCCACATGACATCCGGTTTTTCCGGGCTGCCGAAATTGAGGCAATTCGTTGCGGCGATGGGGCGCGCGCCGGAAGTGGCGACGTTGCGAGCGGCTTCGGCGACGGCATGCATCGCGCCGACGCGCGGATTTAGCTGGCACCAGCGGCCGTTGCCGTCGGTGGCAAGCGCCAAGGCGCGTTTTACGATTCCTGTTTGTGGATCCTTGATGCGTACGACGGCGGCGTCGCTCGCGCCGGGACCAGCGAGGGTGTTGGTGCGCACGCTCGTGTCGTATTGCTCGGTGATCCAGCGCTTGGACGCGATGGCTGGCGAAGCCAGAAGCTTTCGAAAATTGGCGTTCAGATTTGTGCCATCGGCTGCGAACGAAAACCAATCGGCGGCCGTTTCGTGACGAAGAGGCGGCTGCGCGATGGGGCGGCGGTAGACCGGGCCTTCTTCGGCGAGCGGATGCGCGGGGATTTCCGCGGCGATCTGGCCGTGATGCAAGACTTTCGCAATGCCGCCGTCGGTGACTGTGCCGACAACCACGGCGTCGAGGCCCCACTTTTTGAAAACCTCGAGAACTTCGCGCTCGCGGCCTTTTTCCGCGACGAGCAACATGCGCTCCTGCGATTCGCTAAGCATGATTTCATAGGGCGTCATGCCGGTTTCGCGCTGGGGAACTTTGGCGAGATCGATTTCGATGCCGGTGCCGCCGCGCGAAGCCATTTCCATGGTCGAACAGGTGAGGCCTGCGGCGCCCATGTCTTGGATCGCCACGACTGCGCCGGTTTGCATAGCTTCGAGGCAGGCTTCGAGCAAAAGCTTTTCCAAGAAGGGGTCGCCCACTTGCACGTTGGGGCGCTTCTGCTTCGATTCTTCTGTAAACTCCGCCGAAGCGAGTAACGAAGCGCCGTGGATACCGTCGCGGCCGGTTCTTGCGCCGACGTAGATGACGGGATTGCCGATGCCCTTCGCCTTCGCCAGGAAAATCTCTTCTTTGCGTGCGATGCCGAGCGCGAGCGCGTTGACCAGCGGATTTTGGGAATAGCACGGTTCGAAACTGACTTCTCCGCCGATGGTCGGCACTCCAAAACAATTTCCGTAGTGTCCGACCCCGCGGATCACGCCGTCGAGAATGCGCCGATTCTTGGCGGCGTCTTCGTCGCTTGTGCCTTTGCCGGGAGAAATTTCGCCGAAGCGCAGCGAATCGAGAATCGCAATTGGCCGCGCGCCCATTGTAAAAATGTCGCGGAGGATGCCGCCAACGCCAGTGGTCGCGCCCTGAAACGGTTCTACATAGCTCGGGTGATTGTGCGATTCGATTTTGAATGCGGCGACGAGGCCATCGCCGATGTCCACGACGCCTGCGTTTTCGCCAGGTCCTTGCACGACGAGTTTGCCGCGCGTGGGCAGGCGCTTCAGGTGGACCTTGCTCGATTTGTAGGAGCAATGCTCGCTCCACATCACGCTGAAAATGCCGAGTTCGGTGATGTTGGGATCGCGGCCGAGGATTTGCTGGATGCGCGCGTATTCGTCGTGCGTCACGCCGTGTTCGGCGGCGATTTCCGGAGTCACTTTGATTTCGGCGCTTGCGGTAGCCATTTGTACGATTCGTGGTCCTTCAGTCGAATTTCGGTTCGCGATAGCGATCAAATCCGGCAGGCCACTCGGTGGCAGGTATGCCGTCTTCCTCGGCGTTCATAACCGGCTTACGCATTTCCAAATCGTTCGAGACTCCAAGAAACGCGCGAAATTCTCCCCAAACGGCAAGTCCCGAGGCCGAACCGTCCACTGCCCAGCCAATGTCCACCACATCTTCGTCGATGAAGACATTCGCGCGATTGTAGATGTCCGCACACCTCAAGATTTTCTTCTGCTGCGCGCTGTAAAGATAAAACCAGCCGGTTTGGTCAGAATCCTCAAACACGGCGAAAATTCCTTGCGGACCGGGCGCGTACATCATGAAATTGCTAACAGGCTCCCCATCCAGCGCTGCGTCGTTTTGTGGCGGAACAACGCCCGTCCCCGCGTTCTTCGCTCCTTGTTGCCAGTGCAACTTCCGGGCGCGGACAAATTCCTCGTAGCTTAGATCTGAAAGTTCTTCATTCATCGCATCGCTCAAAACGAGAGAGAGTTGAGCATCCCCGGGAATTCTTCGAACAAGCTGCCGTGATCCTCACGCAGTCGCCTTTGCCACACCAACCAGTGCTTCAACCATGGATTTGAAAATGACCAAGCCGTCGTCGGAACCGAGCACCGATTCGACGGCGCGCTCGGGATGCGGCATCAGTCCGGCGACGTTGCGCTCGCGATTGCAGATGCCGGCGATATTGTTCATCGAACCGTTGGGATTACCGGCAGCGTCATCCGATCCGTCAGGAGTCGTGTAACGGAAAACCACCTGTCGGTTCTTCTCTAGCTCCGCGAGCGTTGCTTCGTCGCAGGTGTAGTTGCCGTCGTTGTGCGCGATGGGAACCTTCAGGATTTGGCCAGGCTGCGCGGCGTTCGTAAACGGCGTGTCGGTTTGCTCGACACGAATGTGAACGTGCCGGCAGATATAGCGGAGGCCGCTGTTGCGCATCATCGCGCCCGGAAGCAAACCCGCTTCGAGAAGAATCTGGAAGCCGTTGCAAATACCAAACACCATGCCGCCACTATTGGCAAATTTTTCGACAGACTTCATCACCGGAGAAAAGCGCGCGATGGCTCCAGTGCGCAGATAATCGCCATGCGCAAAACCACCCGGCAAAATGACGACGTCGCAATTCGCGAGGTCCTCGGACTGGTGCCAGATGAATTCGACAGGTTTGTGCAGCACATTGCCAATGGCGTAAAACGCGTCGTGATCACAATTGGATCCCGGAAAGACTACGACTCCGAATTTCATTGCGTGTTGGCTCCGTATGGCATTCGGGGAACTCCCATTTTAGCACACACGGGCATTGGAAGATTCCTTTCGAAAATCGCTCAGGACCTTGCGGAAAAGTCCGGTTGAGAACTCATATCCATCCCAAAAGCCAGTCGAAAGCCGAAACCATCCTCGACGATCATTTCCCGAGCAGTTGTAGACCTGGGTCGTCGGAGGCTCGACAATTTTTGCGCCGCGTTCTTTCAACTCCGCGTATAGAGGATCGAGGTCGTTCACCCCAATGTAAGCGTCGATGCTGCCCTCGCGCCGTTAGATGTTAGGCGAGGCGATGACACAATGTGAATGCGGGCGGGAACTTGATTCGCCAAATCCGCGAGGCAGTCCTTAGTTCTTAACGGCGTTTTTTCACGGGACGACGGGCCTTTGTCTTCTTTCTTGGCCGCTTTATTTTCTTTGGATTTGCAGCCGCAGCCAACTCGCGTCGTTTCTTGGACGCCCAGCCTGGCTTGTTCACCTGGCGGCCGCGCGCAATGGCCAACGCATCCGCGGGAACGTTGTCCGTAATTGTGGAACCCGCCGCGACGTATGCGCCATCGCCGACGCGAACTGGTGCTACTAGCGCGCTATCGCTTCCAATAAACACTTTGTTGCCGATTGATGTTGGAAACTTATGAAAACCGTCGTAATTGCAGGTGATGGTGCCAGCACCGATATTTGATTTTGCGCCGACCTTCGTATCGCCGAGATACGTCAAGTGCATCGCCTTGGTGCCTTCGCCGATGGTGCTCTTCTTCAGTTCGACGAAATTGCCAATGCGTGCGCCGGCTTTCAAGTGATTGTCCGGCCGCAAGCGCGCAAACGGCCCAATGATCACGCGATCGTCCAAGCGGCTCTGCGCAACGACGCAATGCGGCTCAACGGTCACGTCATCGCCAAGCAGCGCATCGGCCAGCACGCTACCGGTGCGAATCATGCACCGTGCGCCGATTTTGGTTTTTCCGAGAAGCTGCACCCCTGGATCGATCACCGTGTCCTCACCCACGGTCACTTCCGGATCGATCAGCACGGTCTCGGGCAATTGAATGGTGACGCCGCCATCCATCAGCGCCGCGCGTTTCCGTTCGCGAAATATGCGGTCCACTTCCGCCAAGTCCGCGCGCGTGTTGCAGCCCAGAACTTCGCGGGGATCTGGGGCGACTTCCGCAAGCACCGTATCGTTCTTGGCGGTCATAACGGCGATCGTATCCGTGAGGTAGAGCTCGCGATGGTGATTGTTCGGCTTGACGTGCGCTAAAGCTGGCCAAAGTTTATCCAACGTGAAGCAATAGATTGCGGAATTGATTTCGTTCAGCTCGCGTTGATCTGGGGTGAGCTGTGATTCTTCCACGATGGCCGCGACGGCGGTTTCGGATTTTCGCAAGATGCGGCCGTAGCCCGACGGATCGGCGAGCACAGCGGTCAATATCGTAGCAGCGGCATCTCCGGCGCGATGTGCGGCGATAAGAGCCTTGAGCGTTTCGATGCGCACCAGCGGCGCGTCGCCAGGTAAAACGACAGCAAGTTTCGCTCGGCCCAGAGCGCGCCGCACAACTTGCATCGCATGCCCTGTGCCGTGCTGCGGTTGCTGCAACACAGCCTCCGCGCCGAGGGGCTCAACCATGGACGTCACTTGGTCGGCTTGGTGTCCCACGACGACGACCGTTTGTTTTGCGCCCAATGGCGCGCACGCGCGAATGACGTGCTCGATGAGCGTGCGTCCCCCCGCGCGGTGCAAAACCTTGGCAAGGCTTGATTTCAGCCGCGTGCCTTTTCCCGCGGCAAGAATAACGATGGCCAGATCGTGATTGGACATGAGGGTTCTATTCTCGCCTCTCTGCCTCATCTTTGACAATCGCGAGGAACAGAGCTGCTGCACAAAGTGTTATGGACATGATCCGGCGTCCCGACGAAGGCCTGGGGCCTTCGGGGCATCCGGAACCAACGAAGGTTTGATGTTCCGCGAAAGGAGTGGTCGGCATCGAAACCTGTTCTCGCTGTGCGACCTCGGTTCAGCAAGGTGTGTCGTTTTGCCCCTCGTGCGGCCACGGGCTGAGCGGCATGCCGGCTCCCTTGATTGCAAGATCTCCACTATCCCCTGCAAGCTCAGTAGCTTACACCGGACCGCAAGAGACCAGCCGTTCCTATTGATCATCGCCGCTATCGCCATCCGCAATCGGCTGCGTGCGCGGATGGCAGCGAATGAAGCTTCTCGATCTAACGAGCGGCCTTCATGCGTCTTTGCGGAATCCCGGGGTTAGAGGTAGGACTAGTCCGTAGCGGGCGCAGGAGACAGCGTGGTGAGCCGAACTTCGCGTTCGACAGGCGCTGTTTCTGCCGTCGTAATCGTCCAAAGTGAGGCGTCGCCAAGAAGCCGGCTGACAAGCTGCGTGTGAAGGGCGTGCCCCGCTTTGTAAGCTTCGACGCGAGCCAGCAACGGCAAGCCCGCCAGGGCCAGATCGCCAATCAAATCCAGCGCTTTGTGCCTGCCAAATTCATCCGGAAAGCGCAGCGGTCCATTCATTACGCCGTCGTTGGTCAAGACAATGGCGTTTTCGAGCGAGCCACCGCGAATCAAACCCATGGAGCGCAGCGGCTCGATGTCCCGCTCGAAACAAAATGTGCGCGCACGCGCCAAGAGGTGCCGAAAGGTCTCCGGGTTCACCACCATCTCGACTTCCTGCTGGCCAACAAGCGGATGCGGGAAATCGACGTAGCAGCGCACGCGAAATTCGTTAGCGGGGTAGATGCCGATGCGCCGGTCGCCTTCCTCAACTTCCAGCGGCTTCAGCACCTTCAAATAGCGGCGCTGGCGGCGGAGTTTGCGAACGCCTGATTTCTCCAGCATTTGCATGAAGGGCTCGGCCGAGCCATCCAAAATGGGAATCTCGATCGAGTCAATGTCGATGTAAATGTTGTCGATGCCGCAGGAATAGATGGCTGCGAGGAGATGCTCGGTCGTAGAGAGCAAAACTCCCTGCTTCATCAAGCTGGTGGCGTAGCTGACGCGAGCTACGTTGTGTCCCTGGGCCTCAATGGGAAAATTGTCGAGGTCCGTGCGCCGAAAAACGATGCCGGTGTCGGCGGGAGCAGGGAGTAGGCGGACGTGTCCGAAGACTCCCGTGTGAAGACCCACACCTTCAGCAAAGGCCTCTTTCGCTATAGTGGATTGGAACATTGCCCCTCAACTAAGATAGCATGTTGTTTGCCAGGGTTTTCCGTCTTTGTCCATATATTTCAGTAACTTATAAGATCACGAAGAGATGATTTTTGTTCCGGTGTGTCTAATCTGCATCATTTTTGCCGTTAAGCGTGTCTTCTGGCACTTTTCCCGTTCCCAATTCGAATTCCCAGGCTTCCTTTCTGATTCGCGGCGCGTCCCATCTTCTGAGAGTGCTATAATTGCAGGTCTGTTTCTGTGGACCGCTGGGCATTTATTTTCGAAGGGGATTTTAGAAGGGGACAGGTGAGGCATGAATCGAAAGGCTCGCATCGGAGTTCTTTGCGTATCGGTAGTTATCTTTTGTTACGCCGGGCTGGGTCATGTCCTCGGCCGTACGCCGGACGACAAAGCGTATAAGTCGCTCACGGTCTACAGCGAAGTGCTCCAGAAAATCCAGCAGGATTACGTCGACGAGCCGAATCTTCGTCTGGTGACGTCCGGGTCGCTCCACGGAATGCTGGAATCTCTCGACCCGCAGTCCAGCTATCTGACCGCGCGCGAGTACACCGAATACAAGCAAAAACAGGCCGCGAATGCGACCGGCGACGCCGGCCTCACGCTGAGCAAGCGTTTTGGCTACATCATTGTGGTTTCTGTTTTGCCCGATAGTCCCGCCCAAAAAGCAGGCATCCGTAGCGGCGACATTTTTGAATCGGTCGCGGGCTTTACGACGCGGGATATGTCCGTTGGACAAGCCATGAATTTCCTGCACGGCCAGCCAGGTTCGGGAGTAAAAGTTGGAGTGATTCGCCGCGGCAAGGCGGATCCGGATGAAGTCGACCTGGTGCGTGAAAAGCTCGGAGTCCCGAAGATCATCACCGCGAAGGCTGATCCGGATATTCTTGTCCTTCGCTTGCCTTCGCTCGATCCAGGCCGCGCCGACGAAATCCGCTCCCGGCTAGTGGACGCGGAAAAGCAGGGCACTCGCAAAGTAATCCTGGATCTTCGCGAATGCGGGCGCGGGCCGGTTTCGGAAGCGATTGCCGTGGCAAAGCTTTTTGTTCCTTCGGGGACCTTGACGACGTTGCGTGGCCAAACGGTTTCCGCACAGGTTTTCTCCGCCGAACCCGGCAAGGTGGTCTGGAAAGCGCCGGTTTCCGTGCTGATTGACGCGACGACCTCTGGCGCAGCCGAAGTGCTGGCCGCCGCAATGGTCGCGAACCACCGCGGCGATGTTGTTGGCGAGCGCACTTTTGGCATGGCCTCCGAGCAGAAACTGATCTCGCTCGATGACGGGGCGGCGCTCTTTCTCACCGTCGCCAATTATTACAATGGAGATGGCAAGTCCATTCTCGAAGAAGGCGTCGTGCCGTCCGAAGTTGTGCGCGCTTCCGCGGAGGACGAGGTGGACACCGGCGATGACGATAGCGGCTCGGCCGATGCGCAGAAAGAGCCCTCGCTTCCCCGCCCGTTGTCGCCCGAAGACCCCATCTTCCACAGAGCCCTCGAACTCTTGAAGGCTCCGCAGAAAAAAGCCGCCTAGCGTTCTGTGTTCGTTCGGCGCGGCGCCACCAATCAAATACCTGTGTTCCAAAGCGAACGCCGCCGACGGTCGAGCAGTGCGGCTCCATTAGCTTTTTTTGTTCTGGCGGCGCTTTTCTCCTGCAGCTGCAAGAGCGAGCATCCAAAGCGCCTTTCGCCCAGCCAAGTCCACGCCATCACCCGCGAAATGATGCATACCTCCGCGGGTTTCGGTAAACAACCCGGAGACATCGCCTCCCGCCTCCAGTTTGATGGCGCGCATGCGGATCGAGCGGATCATCTCTTCGTGGCGCTGCCTGCGGGAGGCTCCGAACAATCCCGGCGGGAATCGGTGGCCAATCTCATCCAATCCTTGGATGGCATTGCGACGTCGAACCATTTAACGCGCGACGAGGTCACAAATTCTGGAGCGCTTCTGCGGCTCGATTATCGCAGCGCGGGCGTGATCACGAATTCGGTCCACATTATCGCCCCGACAGCACGCGCCGCTTCTTCGGCCAGTTCGCGGCAGGGCGAAAAGAACGGTACGGCGCGGCTTGCGATCATCCTTGACGATCTCGGCAACGATCGCGCTGCCGCCGATGCCATCTTTGCTTTGCCTTACCCTCTAACCATATCTGTCTTGCCCAATCATGCGCACTCTGTCGACATCGCCGAAGAAGCGCATCGCCGCGGCTACCAAGTCATGCTGCACCTCCCCATGCAATCCGTCGGAAAAGAAATGCCGGAAGCGCAGGAACTCCATCCGGGCATGCCGGCCGGCGAACTACCTGTGCTTTTCGAACAGATGATGCAGAGCGTTCCGAACGCGGCGGGCGTCAACAATCATCAAGGCTCAGAAGCCACCGCCGATCCCGCGCTTATGGAAGAACTCATGCCCGTTCTTCAGAAATGGAATCTCTTTTACGTGGACAGCCGCACCACCCGAGCGACCGTTGCCTATGACACCGCGCAGCGCTTCGGTGTACATTCCGGTTTCCGGAATGTCCCGTTCCTCGACGATGTCGCCGAAGTAGCAGCTGTGCGCAAGCAGCTCGAGCTGGCTCTCCGCGGAGCGAAGGATAAGGGAGAAGCCATCGCCATTGGGCATCCCCACCCCGCGACGCTCGAAGCGCTGAACGAAATTCTGCCGCAAGCAGAAGCGCGCGGCGTACACCTGGTTTACGCTTCCGACCTTGTGCACTGAAACCTTTAGTTCGCCGGCGGGACGTATCTCTGTTCTTGTCTTGCAGGATACAAACGGTCAAAGACAAAAAAGAATACGGCAAGGATCAGAAAATCGATCACGCTGCCTTCGGGTCCAGGTGTGCCCCCCGTCAGCCAGTTCGGCCCATGCAATGTCGCGTTCGAAAGATGGCCGGGAAAAATCATTCCGCTGTCCGGAACGGAGAACAGAAACGTTTCTCCAAAATCGAAAGCCGCGTGCATGCCGAGCGCAAACCACAGGGTTCCCGTTCGCTTTAGCGTGAAACTCCAGAATAAACCC
>CAVPLA010000046.1:0-25753 GCA_963705855.1 uncultured Acidobacteriota bacterium | reverse complement strand
CTCTGTTCACGTCAACACCGAGATCGAGCAGATGTCGAGCGCCATCCGCATTCCCGACGCCCGCGAACTCCGCAAGCAGCTTGCCTCCCTGCGCCACAAGTTGGCGAACCAACTCGGGCTCCTCCGCCGAAATAGCTCGCACCTTTGCCGAATCATTCCTTGCGGAAGCCGCGATCAATCGCTCCACGCCCTGCAGCTCGACGGGAACACCTCGCCCTTCGATTATTTTGAGAACATCGCCGCGGCCTCTTCGCGCCGCCATAGCGACGCCCGACATCGCGGGGCCAGCTGTCTGCCGCGTGTCCGGCCTCTCCGCAACAAGCGTCGGGTCCGCGCCATGCTCCAGCAGCACGCCAATGATGTTGATGCTGTTGTCGCGCAACACCGCATGATGAAACGCCGTCCTCCCCCACTGCGTCGTTCGATTCGGATCGGCCCCGTGGTCCAGCAGCCATTTGATTCCGTCGTAGTCGTGCCAGTCGGTCTTGCGCAGCAGGAGCGTCGTCATGCTGGCTTCGTTCAACCTGCCGCTCTCCACCAGAATCTTCATCACCGAGTTGTCGTACGTTTCCACCACATGGTAAGGAGTCTCCCCGTCGTTTGGATCAGCGCCGCGCTCGAGCAGCAGCCGTGTCACTCCCGGATGCTGCGCAATCCCCGCTGCGCCATAAATCGCGCTCTCCCACTCAGGATGCGGCTCATGATCAACTTCCATCCGCCCGGTATTCGCGCTCGCTCCCGCATCCAGCAGCGCCTTCGCCGCCGCGACGAAACCGTCAGACCTCGCCCGATCGAGCCGCAGATACCTCGAAAAACACAAGTGCGTGAGCGCGTCCCAGCCATACGCACCGCCCTTCGTCGTCGCGTTGCGCGCATCAAGCACAAGGAAACGACGCACAGCTGCAGCGTCGCCCAGAATAGCCGCCGTATGTATGTCGCTGCTCGCCACCTCGGGATGCGCCGCCAGTATCGCCTCGGCGCGCTCTAGAGTCCCCGAACGGTGCCAAGCGTCGCGCGGAACGCACGCCGCACCAATGAAAGCCGCTAGCGTATCGGCCATTTCTAGAGGTAGCTGAGCCACCAGTCCTTCTTCCTAGCTTTGAGATCGGCGAACCACCGGCATGGGAAATACAGCAGCGCGATCGCCACCGCCCAGACCGCGTACAGCAGCCCGAGGTTCCACGGGTACCCCTCGGGCGGCCCCGGATTGCCCATCGGATGATTAGTGAAGAGCCAGGGGCTCACCTCGCCTAGCCTGATCTTCGAAACCACCAGCGCCAGGACGTGGATCAACGGGATGTGGAGCATGTAGAAAAAGAATGGCACGCGGCCAAAGACGGTGATCGAACGGACGAAGGTCCCGCGCGCGCTTTCGAGCAGCGGGATCAACGCAATAATAGGACCCAGCGTCATCAGGAGAAAGGCCAACGATGCCGGGTACTTAGTGGTGTTCAGGAAAGCGAGGAGCGCAGGCATTGGCTGTGAGCCGTTCGGCCCCTGCGCTGCGGCGTGCCAAGGGCGCGGATCGCCGTAGAGATTGAATCCCCTCAGCACCAGGAAGAGTCCCATGGCTCCGAGCCCAATCGCCAGACAAAGGCGGTTTCGTCGCGAAGGCTCCATCGTCAAGATCTTGCCGAACGCATAACCCGCCGCCATAACCCCGATCCACGGAACGATCGAATAGAGCACGATCAGGCTCGGACCGTCGACTCCGAACTGTACCGGCCCGGCAAAGAACCCCACGTAGAGAATCTTCCAAAGTCCCGACAGTCTGTTGTCGGGAAGCGCCGGAATCAGTTTGCCGAGGTATGGATCCATCAGGTTGTGAGCGGAGATGATGACGACGCCGATCGTCCCCACCAGTGCGAGAGGCAGTTTCACCAACCCTGCCAGCAGGATCATGCACCAGCCGATAACCCAGATGACTCCAGCCATTTCGTAGTGCGCGAAATCGAAGTTGAAGGTCCAAGATACGCGGAGGAAAGTCAGTTCGAGGAAGATGAGCCAAACGCCGCGGATCAAAAGATGCCGGGAGAGGTCCGCATGCTTCCGGCCGTAGAAGAAGGCACTTGTTCCGGCCAAGAAGATAAATGCCGGCGCGCAGAAGTGGGTGACCCAGCGGGTGAAGAAGATGCCCGGTGTTGGGCCGCCGGCGGGAAGGCCCGAATAGACTCGCACATGGTCGATTGCCATCAGGATCATGACCGCGCCGCGGATCAGATCAATGGACGCGATCCGGGACATGGACGTGGCGGACGGTTCCACTCGGGTGGCGGGAAGGGTTGCACTCATGATTTCCCTCCATCGCGCCGAAGAAGCCCAATCTCCGCGTGATCGCCGGAGTTGCAGCTTCTAACGAGAACTTTTATAGGATTCGTGAAGGGTTTGAGGCTCGGACGAGACGGTAACGGCTTGGTATCCATTTACTACCTTCTTTTCGTAAATGCGAATCAGGCTAAAGGGTTCGTAAACTTGCTCGAAAATTAATCGTGCGCACGGCCCAAACTCTAACGCTCGCTGATCGTCACGTCAATTGACACAGACTAACTAACTGACCAAAGTGGACCGTCGGAAGGATGCAGCCTGAAACGAAAAAGGCGCTCTACCTAGAGAGCGCCTCGAAAAAACTATTTTTTACCTGATATCGCAGAAAACTGTTCTTACCCCTTCTTCTCTTCCGCGGGCTTCTCGGCCGGAGCTGCTGCCGTTGGAGGCGGCGGCGTTGATTGCGCTTGCGCCCCAGACATACCTTCCTTGAATCCGCGCACGCCTTCGCCAAGTCCGCGCATCAACTCAGGAATCTTGCGCCCCCCGAAAAGTACGAGAATCACGATCGCGACGATCAACAAATGCATTGGGCTGTCCCACATAGGGCACCTACCTTTCGCGCCGGGATAAACGCACTCCCGCGCCGGGGCTACACACTACATACATTTAAAGTATAACACGCTCATCCCCGGCTCGCCGCGTCACCCGCTCCCGGTCCAGGTATTCCAGCAAGGGAATAGCATACTTTCGCGTGATGCCCGTCAAGTCCTTGAATATGGGCACCGAGATTCGCTCGCCCTTCGCCTTCTTATACATAACGAGCTGCTCTTTCAGATGAGCCAGCGCATCCCGGTGAAAAATAAGCTCCGGGCTCACCCGGACAAGAGTTTTCTCGCGCAGCAAGATTTGCAGCAACTTCTCCGCGCGCTTGGCCTCGACGGAGAGTTTCGCCAGCACTTCTTTCACGGATGGCACCGCCAACCCTGCCTCGGCGAACGCCTTTTCGATTTCCCCTTTGGCCCGCGCTTCTTCCGGCTGCAGCGCAATCTGAGATCCTGCCCGCTTTACGATCTCGCCTTGCACGTCCAATTTCTTCTCGTCCGCCAGTTCGTCGAGCGCCGCGCGAAACGTCTCCGCCCGCACGCGACTTCCCAGGCTTGCGCGCAAATCTTCTCGTGCGATCCCCGGCGAAAGCGGATTCTCTTTGTGAAAACGTTCCACGCGCTCGGCGATTTTCCACCGCACTTCGTCGAACGCCTTTCGCCCCAGCAAAATCAGTGGTTCTGACGAAACGATCTTAATTTTCTCAGCCGCGTTGGGACGCTGAGCAACTTCCAGCACTTCATTTTCAAACCAGGCAGTTCGCGCCACAATTTCGTCGAATTCCAAACCCAATACGGCGCGCTCCGTCATTGCAACAAGCACTTCCTCACGTTCTCCTCGTTCCATTATTCCGAGAAATGCAGGCCGGCCCGAATCTCGCACCGTGGGCCGCCTTGCCAGGCAATCCAGCACTTCGCCGCCGCCGATCGTAACGACCGGCGAAAATTGCCGCACGATGAACCGGTCGCCTGGCTGGAGCAATACGTCATCCTGCAAACGCAAATGCGCCAGCATGCTCTGCCCTGCCGGAAGAACGCCTTCACCATAGAGAAAAACCTCAGCTATCGTCTCCGCAGTCCCGGCATGAAAATGCACCGGCGCGCGATGTTTCAGCTTGCGCGCGGAAGGCAGCAGCGTGAGCAGCACATCCATCCTGCGCGTCTTACGAAAATGTCCCGGCGCAGCAAGCGTCATTCCGCGTTTCACGTCGGCGTGGTCGAGGCCCGCCAGGTTCACGGCCGTCCGCTGCCCCGCAACGGCGCGTTCAACGGATTTCCCGCCCGATTGCACGCCTCGCACGCGCAGCCGCTTGCCACCCGGAAAAAGTTCGACTTCATCTTCTGCACCAACGCTTCCCGAAATCAGCGTCCCGGTTACAACAGTTCCAAAACCCTTCATCGCAAACGCCCGGTCAATGGGCAGCCGGAAATATCGCGTCGCATCCTTTCCCGGAATCTCCGTAGCGAGGGTGTGCAGCGCGTTCTTCAACTCGGCGAGGCCGGTGCCCGTCTTAGCACTTACCGGAACAATCGGTGCCCGCTCCAAAAACGACCCCCGCAAATACTCTTCCACCTCGAGCCGTACAAGCCCGAGCATGTCCGCATCGACCAAATCACTCTTCGTCAACACCACAACGCCGCGCGTAACACCCAGCAACCGGCAAATATCGAAATGCTCCCGAGTCTGCGGCTTAATGGATTCATCCGCCGCAATCACCAGCAGCACGAGGTCGATCCCCGCTGCCCCCGCCAGCATGTTGCTCACAAAGCGCTCGTGCCCCGGTACATCTACCAGACCGAATCTCACGCCATTTTCTTCCAGAAAGGCAAAGCCCAGATCGATCGTAATCCCACGCCGCTTCTCTTCCGCGAGCCTGTCCGGATGCGTCCCCGTCAGTGCCTCGACAAGCGCCGATTTGCCATGGTCAATATGCCCAGCCGTCCCGACAATCACGCTTTTGTTTTGGATGGGCATAAAGAGCGTTACAGTTCGTCTGCGTAGGGGCACGGCAGGCCATGCCCGCTCTCGGGCGCGCGAACTCAAACGTAGCACTTGCCATGCTACTGGAGAGAAGAAGGAAGGGTCAAACCTCGGAAATCGACCAGGTGATCCCGCGCGCTAAAACGTATCCCTACTTGGCGGCCGCGATTTCGTCGACGATGGCCTGGGCGGTAGCGCGAGGATCTTCCGCGGCTAGGATCGGTCTGCCGACAACGACGTAGTCCGCACCCGCTTTGATCGCTTCCGTCGGACTGGCCGTGCGCGCCTGGTCATCGTGTTTTGAATCTGCCCCATTTTTCTCTTTGGGACGCACACCCGGCGTCACGATCAAGAATTCGCGCCCGCAGGCTTTGCGAATTGCTCGTGCTTCCAGCACGGAGGCCACAACTCCGTCCACACCGACCTCTTTGGCGAGCCGGGCCAACTTGACGACTCGGCTTTTCGGCGGGCCGCCGATTCCGACTTCCTTCATGGATTTCTGGTCCATGCTCGTAAGAATCGTCACGGCAAGAAGACGCGGCCGGTCTGCTCCCATTGGGACGCCGGCACTGATGGCTTGCACTGCGGCTTCAAGCATGGCCTTCCCGCCGAGCGCATGCACGTTGACCAGCTGCACGCCAGTCATGGCCGCAGCAGAAAGCACCGCCCCGGCAACTGTGTTCGGAATGTCGTGGAATTTCAGGTCGAGAAAGATGCCCGGACCCAGCGCCGCAATTTCTTTCACCGCCGTAGGTCCTGCGGCGGTAAACAGTTGGTTCCCGATCTTGAACATCCCAACCAGATCGGAAACCTGTTTTGCGAATTTTAGGGCAGAGGATAGTGAATCAAAATCCAGTGCCACGATCAAGCTGCTGCGGGGATGGGCGTCGAAGCTCAAGGTCATGTGAGACCCCGATTTCGGCGGGGTCAGCGTTTCTCGGGCAATTCCATCAGTTCGAGCCGAACTTGGCTCACGCCCGAGTGGATCAAACCAAGCTTCCGGGCTACGCGATAGGATACATCAATTTCGCGTCCTTCTTGATAGGGACCTCTGTCGTTGATGCGTACTAGTTCAAACTTCCCGTTCCGGGGGTTTACGACCCGGACGACAGATCCGAACGGCAGGTTCGGGTGCGCGGCTGTCAAAGCCTCGCAGTCGAAGTGCTCCCCGTTAGCGGTTTGCTTTCCATTGAACCCCGGCCCATACCAGCTGGCATTGCCAACCCAAGTCTTCACCGGCTTAACCGGGGCGCTCAAGTGCGCCACGAGGGGGGCGTCCATGACGGGAACTACGAGGAACATTAAGAGCACCCAGCGGAATGCGGCCCAGAAAACAAAGAGTGGTCGTCTCATAGTGTGTTCTTTGTGCTACTCATATCCAAAAAAGTGTATCGCAAAATCGTCGTTATGTCAACCAAAATCTGCGAAAATTTTTCCTCTTATCTCATTGACAGTAAACGTTTTAGCTCTGAAAAAAGCCTTCTCCAACCCCTCCACAAGTCGCTGACTGACCGTAGGGTCAGTAAAGCTGGCCGTCCCGACCTGTACGGCAGTCGCACCTGCCGCCACATATTGAAGCACGTCCTCGACCGTCTCTATACCGCCAACACCTAAGATTGGTATCTTTATCGCTTTATACGTTTCCCAAACCAGACGCAGAGTGATCGGCCTTATAGACGGGCCAGAGAGACCTCCAATTTGGTTCCCCAAGCAGGACCTTCTGGTCCACGGGTCGACCGCCATGGCCGGATAGGTGTTCGCCACCGTTAAGGCGTCGGCACCGGCACTCTCTGCCGTCCGCGCAATAAGTCCAATGTCTGCAACCATCGGCGACAGCTTCACCCAGAGAGGCCTCTTCGTCCTAGCCTTGCAGGCCGCCCCTACCACCTCGGCTACCAAGCCCGGATCGCCCCCAAACTGCATGCCCCCCTTCTTCACATTGGGGCAGGAGATGTTTAGCTCATAGGCCGCCAGCCCTTCGGCATCCTCGAGGACCCGGATCACTTCGACGTAGTCCTCGACGCTGTAGCCAAACACATTGGCGATGATTGCCGTATCGTATTTTCTCAGTACTGGGAGTTTTTCTGCCACGAACGCCCGAACCCCGATATTTTGGAGCCCGACGGCGTTTAGCATCCCGGATGGAGTCTCGCAGAGCCGGGGAGCGGGGGCACCCTCCATGGGCTCGCGGGAAAGGCCCTTCACGACTATGCCGCCAAGACGGTTTAGGTCTACCAGGTGGGCAAACTCGACGCCGTAACCGAAGGTTCCGCTGGCTGCGAGAATGGGATTCCGCAGGCGCACCGCGCCGACATGCACGGTTAGATCAACAGCCGCAGCGCTCGTCACTTCGGGCGAAAGAATAGCATGAACGCACTGTTACGGAACAGATCCATGACTAAATCCTATTCCTCTCTTGGTTTGCTCTGCTTGGGCATTCGCTGCGCGAGCGCCTCCCCAAGGACGCGCCCATCGCGAGGCGCCAAGGTAATTCCGCAAAGTGAAGCCAGCGTGGGGGCAATGTCCGCGGGCGTAATCGTGCCGTAATACTCACCCGGCCGAATCCCAAAGCCCATCAACAAAACGGGGACACGCTGGTCGTAATAATAAGGCGTTCCATGCGTCGTGCCATACCTCCGCGGTTTACCCGGCGTTGAAAAATCCCAAGGCCAGAAAGGCTTGGGCACGATCAGCAAATCGCCGCTCCTGCTTTTCAAGAAGCTCGCCGCCTCCGCTCTTCGCATTGGGCTATCCGTCGCCGGACGGTCTTCGAGCTCTTCCGCGCGGTAGACGTTGGCCACTCCTGGAACACTCTCAATCGCTTCTATAACCACGCGCATTGCAGCGGGATCCGCTTTCAATTTGTCGTACGTTCCTGGCGTAAAATACACATCACTTCCTCCAATATCCGCAAGTGTGGGCTTGGCATAATTGAGCGGTTCGAGCGCCTTTTCGATCCGCCCCTTCACCTCTTCCAGATTCAGCCACCCTGCATCCACTCCTGTTTTCTGCATATCCTCGGGAATCGGCGCGCCACCATGGTCGGCGCTGAGCGCAACAACGTAATTCCCGCGCCCCACGGCTTTGTCGAGATGCGCGAACAAGCCTGCCAAGTCGCGATCCAGCCGCGCGAGTTCGTCCTGCACTTCCCAACTTCGCGGCCCAAACGCGTGCGCCACATAGTCCACCGAAGAAAAACTCACGCCCAAATAATCCGTGCCTGGGCCTTTGCCCAATCTAAGCTTGTCCACCGCGTCTTCAGCCATTTGCGTAAGGTAGGTTTCGGCATACGGACTCCCCTGCCATTGCTGGTAGAAAGTCGCATCCGCCGCGGAACTATCAGACTTGCCGCGTAGTGTATGCGGAAAAGCCGCTCCAACTCCCTCCGGCGGCACGGCGCCAAGCGCCGTTTCTTCGTATAAATACGAAGATTTCGGCAGAAGCGGCGTCCAGATTTTGCCGTAGTCGCTCGACACAGGGTGCGCCTTTGCGTACTCCTCCACGAATGCCACCGCTGGATACGCGCTTGACGTCGTCCATGCACCCGCCGCCGGGTCAAACCAAGTCACCGCGTCCCCTTGATGGCCCGCCATGGTGATTGCCGCGCGTGCCTTCAACGAGAATGTCAGCACCCGCGTGCCTCCGCCGCTCTGATACTTCAGTTCCTCCGCAAACGCTGGCATCAGCATCCTCGCCGCGCTGTCACCGCCTTTCACGCCCGCTCCGCCATATCCAGTATTCTTCACGTTCGGATCGGAGGTACATGTCACGCCCTTCTGCTTCTCCCGGTCCCACCATTCATTCGCAACCATGCCATGCGTCGCCGGAAACGCGCCCGTCGAAATCGTCGCGTGCCCGACGCAGGTCTCCGTCGCGGCATAGGGGTAGGCCGCATCGCGGAACCATGCGCCCTCCTCGACCAGGCGCTTCAATCCCCCCGTCCATTGCCCCTGAAACTTGTCCACGTAGTCCGCACGCATCTGGTCCACCACAAGCATCACCACCAGCTTCGGTCGCGCTGGGGCCGTTCGAGCCGCCGTCCGAGTGCCTGGCTCCTGTGGTGGACTCGCCTTTTTCGCTGTCGCAATAGCCTGGCCCAGCGCCGAGGGAGCGCAGATCGCGACCCACAAGGCCATCCCGGCCAGAGTTCTTTGCCAGCTCTTACCAGCGCCCTGTTCCATCAACATATTCACCTCTGCTCGCAATTCGCCGTCGCAGTTTATCACGGCCGTCCGAACCTCTAAGACCCGAGCAAGCTATTCAGACGCACCCTCCAGTCCCTAGTCACGACTCACCAGTCACTATGCTAGGATTACCCGACCATGCGCATCGTCGAAAAAGCCCAACTGATGTCTGCCTCGGAGATCGACCGCACCCTGCGACGCCTGGCCCATCAGATTGTCGAGAAAACCGGCGGTACGAAACATCTTGCCCTGATTGGCATCCGCCGCCGCGGCGTGCCTCTGGCCCAGCGCATCGCCCAAGCCATGCGCGGCATTGACGGCGTCGATGTCCCCGTCGGCACGCTGGACATCACGCTCTACCGCGACGACCTCTCGAAAGTAGCCGCCCACGCCGTTCTCCAGTCCTCTGACATTTCCTTTGGGGTCGACCAGATGGACCTCGTCCTCGTCGACGACGTTCTTTACACAGGCCGCACCATCCGCGCCGCCATGAACGGCCTTTTTGATCTCGGCCGCCCCCAGCGCGTTTCTCTCTGCGTGCTCATCGACCGCGGCCATCGCGAAATGCCCATCGAAGCCCAGTTTGTCGGCCGCACCGTGCAAACGAGTGACACCGAAATCATCGAAGTGCGCCTCCGCGAGATTGACAACGAAGAGCGCGTCGTTCTCGTCGACCGCCAGGAGCCGTAGTTTGAAAGAGGATTTTTCGCACGACCGCCAAAGAGTGCAAATGTGACCCATCGCTTTCGTGATCTACTGGCTCTGGAACCGCTCTCCGCGGACGAACTGACTTTTCTTCTCGACCAAAGCAGGCCCTTTCAGACCATCCAGCGCAATCCGCTCAAAAAACTCGCTACCCTTCGCGGCAAAACGGTCGCTCTGGCCTTCTTCGAGAACTCCACTCGAACTCGCATCAGCTTCGGCACCGCCGCTTCGCGCCTCGGCGCAGACACCATGAATCTCCAGGCGGAATCTTCCAGCGTGAAAAAAGGCGAATCTTTACTCGACACCGTGCAAACGCTCGACGCCATGAAGCCTGATTGCTTGGTCATGCGTCATGCTTCCTCAGGCGCCGCCGACTTTGTCGCGCGCCACCTGGACATTCCCGTGATTAACGCCGGCGACGGCACGCACGAACATCCCTCGCAAGGCCTTCTCGACGCGCTTACCATCCGCGATCGCCTCGGAAAAATCGATAATCTCAATGTCACCATCCTCGGCGACCTCCAGCACAGCCGCGTTGCCCGCTCCAACATTCATCTCCTCGGGAAATTTGGCTGCCGCTTCACGCTGTGCGGCCCAGCGATGTGGGTTCCGCGTGAACTCGAAAAAATCGGCGCTCCCGGGGTGTCTATCCGGCGCGTTTTCAAACTAGAAGAAGCTCTCGAAGATGCTGACGTAGTCCTCGTGCTTCGCGTACAGACCGAGCGCATGCACGAACCATCCATTTCCAACGAAGATTATGTTCTCGGCTACCAGCTCAACGCCGAACGCCTTCGCCTGGCGAAGCCTAACGCGCTCGTCCTCCATCCCGGCCCCATGAATCGCGGCAGCGAAATCACCCCAGAAGTCGCCGACGGCCCTCAGTCCTGCGTTCTCGAGCAAGTAACCAACGGCATCGCCGTGCGTATGGCGCTTCTCTTCCTGCTAATCTCCGGCCCAACAGAAGACGGCTCGGATCCCGCAACCGTCCCAAAAGAAGAAGCGCCGCCGCAACGAAACCGCCGCTCCACCGACAAAAAGGACCTCTCGCATGCTTCTGATTAAAAACGGCCGCGTCCTCGACCCCGCATCGAAAACCGACTCCGCGCAGGATATTCTTCTTGACGGTGAAACAATCGCCGAACTCGCCGCGCCCGGCAAACTCACGGGCGATCACAAAAACGCCGAGGTCTTCGACGCCACTGGCCTAGTCGTTGCACCTGGCTTCATTGATCTTCACGCGCATCTGCGCGAGCCCGGCCAGGAATCCTCGGAAACCATCGAAACCGGCACACGTTCCGCGGCTCGCGGAGGTTTCACTGCCGTCTGTTGCATGCCCAACACAAAACCCGTCAACGACAACGCCAGCGTCACGCGCTTTATTCTCGATCGCGCGAAGACCGCCGCGGGCGTCCGCGTTTGGCCCATCGGCGCCGCCAGCGTTGGCAGCAAAGGCGAAGCCATTGCCGAAATCGCCGCCATGAAAGAAGCCGGCATCGTCGCCGTTTCCGACGACGGAAAACCCATCGCCACCGCGAAGCTAGCTCGCCAGGTCATGGAATATTGCCGCTCTCTCGACATTCCTGTGATCGAGCACTCCGAAGATGTTTCGCTTGCTGCCGGCGCCGTCATGCGTGAAGGCGTCACTTCCTCGCGTCTGGGTTTGCGCGGAATGCCTGCCGCCGCCGAATCTGTTTGCGTTGCGCGCGACGTTCAACTCGCCGAGCTCACCGAGGCCCGCCTCCACGTCGCGCATCTCTCCGCAAAAGCGTCTTTCGAACAAGTCCGCTGGGCCAAACAGCGCGGCCTCCACGTCACCTGCGAAGTCACGCCCCACCACTTCACTTTGATCGACGAAGACGTCCAATACGACTCGCGCTACAAAATGAATCCGCCGCTAGCCGCCCGCGAAGACCGTGAAGCCCTCATCGCCGGCCTCGCCGACGGCACTGTCGACGCCATCGCCACGGATCACGCTCCCCACGAACCCTCGCTCAAAGACGTCGAGTTCGACCGCGCCCCCTTCGGCATTCTCGGCTTCGAAACCGCCATTGCCCTTTCTCTCGAGCAACTCGTCCACACCGGCCGCCTCTCGCTCATCCGCATGGTCGAACTCTTCAGCACTGGCCCCGCGAGCGTCCTCGGCATCGAACGTAAAATCGCCCCCGGCCAACCCGCCGACCTCACCATTTTCTCCACCACGCACGAATGGACCTACGACGTGAAACAATCTCCCAGCAAATCCCGCAACTCCCCCTTCGATGCTCGCACCTTCAAGGGCGCCCCCATCGCCACCATCGTCGCCGGCCGCATCATCTGGAACAGAGTGTAGCGGCGTGGTAAACATGAACGAATGCTTCTACTTACCATCGAAGCGCGTTCCATTTAAGTTTGCCGGCTCCATACAATAACAAGAAGTGCTCCGCGGCAAGCATCTCTGCCGGTTTGATTTTGAAACCTCACACATTCAAAAGAGGCTTGCGCCTTTGCAGCATCACCGCTATCCAGAATCCCGCAGCCCCCGCTGCCAAATGCTTCAGCGTGTGTCCGCTGATCGTATGCTGGTCGATCGAGAAAATCTGCCGGTCTCGGGTTTCGAATACTTTCGCCAGCACGTAGAAACCAAATACCACCGCGAAGTCCCCACTGCGCGTGTAGCGCGGTGGCAACAAAAGAAGAATCGGAAGGACCAGCACCGCATACACCTGCACCGCCGCATACGCCCGCAAATCTCCCGCGCCGCGCGCTTCGCTGTACCACCATAGAACCACGCTCCCCGCACCTATCAATAACAATAGCGGTAGCAAATAGAGGCCGGCTGCCACGCTCACGCGTTCCGAAATCATCGCCGACACCAATCCCATGAAAGCCAGCGTCATGGGCACTCGGTCCCAAACCAATCGCCCGTTGTCGGGAGCAAGATGGTAATAACCCGATCCAAACGCCGTGAGGAACAAGCCCAGGAATAAAAAGACGTAGGCCCATCGCTCTCGAGGATCGATAAACTGCTCATGGCCGCGCCTCCCAAGCAGAAAAATCAATCCCCAGGCGCCGCTCACGCCGAATAAAAGGTTGGAAGCCACGTCTCCGAAGTTCGCTATTCCGAGCAAGGACCGCTGATCGGCAAAGTCATGATAGGACTGCGGCTGAGGGATGCGAGGCAGCAGCACCGCAGTTGCTGCCACGGCAATCGTAAACGCGAGCAAGAGCCACACGCCCGTTCGCCGCGATATCAAATTCGCCTCGTCCTGAGCCAAGAAGGCCCCGCTAGAGTCTCAGTTTAATAAATTCCTAACAAACTCCTCAGGATTTTCTTGCCCCATCACTCTTAACCTGCTGCTTGTGCGGACAACCCATTCCCATTCGCGCGAAGTGAATTAAAGAAGCGAGCTAACTAATGTCAACCACAGTATTTCTCGCGTTTTGCATTCTCGGATGCGACTTTCTTTTGTATGTTTTGTACCAATTCACCTACGGAGAAAAACGCAGAGGCCTCTCCCGCAGATCGAAAACCCCGAAGCACGCCGCCATGAATCAGCCTGACGCCCGGCCATTTTTGGTTGCTTCACGCAGAAATTCCACGGCAAGAGATCAGCGGCTCTTGAGTGTGCGGCAGCGAACCGCCAGGGAAGATGCCACCGATCCTGGCCCATTCAGCGAGGTGCGGGCTTACCGCCGTATCGCGTCGTCTTTCGCGCAGGCCAAGCGGTAAACAATCCTCGTCTATCCCGCAGTCGCAAACTCTTTGTGTCCAGTCGCTTTGTGTCTACCCCCTTATCTCTCGTTGTGAATAACTGTCCTAGCGAGCCGCTCCCGCCCACTACTTCTTCTCTGGCCCCATCGGTGGCGGCACCTCTGGCCTGCTGTCGGTATTTTGAGCAGCGGTAATCAGCCATCTCCCGTTCTGTCTTTGCAGCACGTGCGTGAAAATTCCTTTTCGCGGCTGACCAGGTGTTCCATCCGGATTCTTCTGTCCCACCAGTGACCACAAAGCATGGACAACAGCGATCTCAGGCGTCAAGAATCTGGTGTCAACTTCATAGATGGTCAGCTCGCTCTCTCGAAACAGGAACGCGTGCGCGTCGGTGTGCTTTTTCTCGATCTCCGTCCGCCCTTTCCACCACCAGCCCGCAACGTTCACGAAATCCGCGTCCTCCGTGAACAAATTGGCCCACGCTTTCATGTCGTGGCGGTTCCACGCCTCTTGTAGTTCCAGTTCCACTTTGCGGATCTCCGTCTCATCGGAATTTTGCCCCGCCCGCAACATAGGCCCCTCGAAAGCCACCGCAAGTAAAATCATTGCGTACCCGAGCCTGTACCTGTTCATTCTCTCTCCTTAGGGGGACCTAAGAACTGTCAACGGAAAACCTTAGACCTGCATATCACGCCCTGCAGAAATCCGGGTCAAACCGGACGAACCATTCAGACCGCTTTGCCAATCTCAGCCAGCGCCACCCACGCTGCCAAAGCGGCGAGTTTCTCTTCCGCCCTCCAGGATCCCTCGTGCGACTCGCCAAGTTCGCTAATCATCCTTTTCGCCACGGCCGCAGATTTGCTTAGCGCAGGGGAGGCTATCAGGTACACGTTCTTCTCCAAATGCACCCTGCATGGTAATCCATGCTCACGGAGCGCATCTTCCAAAACGGTTCGAAACAGTTGCCCTTCCAGCCCATGCGCGCGAATGTGTTCGTTATGAAGTGTGGCGGGGTCAACAAGACTGCCAACCACCAATCCAGCTCCCTCAACGGCATAGCCCTCGGCGCTTGCCTGCTTCACGAGTTCTTCGACAGACTTCTTCGCAGCGCCAACCACAACTCGCCCCAATTTCTTGGTTACCGCCGCGCCCTCCTTCTCAGGAAGCTCCAGCGCCGCATGGCAAGGTTGTTTCGATTCAGGAATATTCGGATCGGAAAGCAAAACGGTTTGACACCTAACTAGCTTCGGCGCACTCGCTGGACCAGCCAGCAACACCGCCATCGCCCAACCGGACTTCACGCGAAAACCGAGCGCCGCGGGGGTCGGCTTGCTGGTTTTCGCCAAGGCCCTTCCTCCATCTTCATCGCGCACAGGGGAAAACTTGTTCCAGACGGCACGAATTCCCCGTTATTTCCCGCGCGCCACTTGATAACGCAGTTCCACCACTCCATCGGAAAACTCTTTGCTCGATAGCAGCTTCAGCCGAATCAACCGGTGTCGCGGCTGAATCAGCGGAATGCCTTCCCCAATCAGAATCGGAATTACTCTGATGTTGAACTCGTCGATTTCTCCTTCGTCCAAAAAAGAAGCAATGATCTCGCCACCACCCATCATCCAGATGTTCTTGCCCCGCTTCTTCCGCAGTCCCTGCGCGAACGCCTTAATGGGCTCGACGACAAACTTGAATCCTGCCACCTTCGATTCCTGCGCTTGCCGTGAAAAAACGTAGTTCTGGATGCCGGCGCCGAATCCCGACGCCATCCTCTTCTCCATCCCCATCTCGATTCCCTTGCTGTATGTCTTGCGTCCCCACAGGATCGTGTCGGAGCTCTTGAAGAATTCGACCATCCCGTAGTTTCCCTTGGGCCTCGGACGGTCGAGCCACGCCACGTCGCCGTCGGGCCGCGCGATATAGCCGTCCACGCTCGTCGCAATAGAAACGATGATTTTCCGTTCGGTTTTCATGCTGGTCCGCCCGTGCCGCTTGCGTCGGCTTAGGCCGGAATCCGCTCGCTAAACTCGTACCGCAGCGCGAGGGACTTAGTGCGCCGCTGGCTCCGCCGCTGGATGCAACCCATGCTGCGGCACTTCGTGAATGCCGCGCGCAGGCGGCTCAATTCTCTGCCGGTAAAAATGATCGAGTGGCAGCCGGCCCTTCCCAACAGGATAGGCCTTCTCAATCGCCTTCGTCGCGTATGCTTTCGCAAGCGTCGCCGATTCGAGCAGTCCGCGACCCACGGCCAGATGCGCCGCCAAGGCCGATGCAAACGTGCAACCGGTCCCGTGCAGTTGTTCTTCGTTCACGCGCTCGCCCGGCAGCGTCACCATTTCCGTTCCATCGAACAGCACGTCCGTCGGCCGGCCCATGTGCCCGCCCTTCACAATCACCGCTCGCGCGCCCATCTCCACAATCTTCCGCGCCGCCGCTTCCATATCTGCGACGTCCTTGATGGTCATCCCCGCCAGAATTTCCGCTTCCGGCACGTTGGGCGTAATCACGCTCGCGCGCTTCAGCAACTCGGTCGCAAGAAACTTCACTCCGCCCGCGTCGAGCAAATCCGTCCCGCTGGATGATTTCATCACCGGATCGTGCACCACGTGTGCAAAAGTGTGCGCATCCAGAAATTCCGCCACGGTCACGGCATTTCCACGGTTCCCTAGCATTCCGATTTTTACCGCAGCGATGTTGCAATCCTTCGCCAGCACCTCGAGCTGCGCCTTCAGCGTCGCGCTCGGAATGTTATGCACGTCTTCCACGCCCTGCGTGTTCTGCACTGTCAGCGAAGTGATCGCGGCCACGCCGTAACACCCATGCGCCGCAAACGTCTTCAAGTCCGCCGCAGTCCCCGCCCCGCACGACGGATCGAATCCAGAAATCGTCAGCAAAATCGGCGGCGCGGTTTGTGTATGTCCGTTCGTGCTCATTTTTCGTGCTTCGCAGCACCCCTCGAAGAAAATAGCCGGTCGCGCCACCCGGGCGCACCGGCAATTGCGAATGTACGCGCCTCGCTTCTGCCATGCAAGAAAAATTTGCTGGCGTCCGGGCCTCGTGTCAGAATCCGGGACGTCAATCATCCGATTTCGTTCCGACCAATGATTTCCAGGAAGGAGTCATCAAGAAATGAGACGCCTCTTGATCGCGCTTCTCTCTCTACTCGCGGTTACGGTCCTCCCAACAGATGCCCAGACAAAAGCCGACGAGGAAGTCGTCCGCAAACTGCCCCAGGCTTTCAGCGACGCTTGGGCCAAGCACGATGGCCACGAACTAGCGAAATTGATGGCAGACGATGCCGACTTCGTGACCGTCGCCACCACTTACTTGCACGGCAGATCCGACTTTGAAAAATTCCATGTGCGCTTGCTGAGTGGGCGCTTTAAGGACTCCACGATTACGCCGCTGCAAACAACAGTGCGTTTCCTGCATCCGGATATGGCTGTTGTTCACTGGAGCTGGAAGATCGAGGGCGACAAAAATCCGGATGGGACGCCTCGCCCGCCACGCTACGGCATGATGACCCTGGTCGCAGAAAAGCGGAGCGGCGATTGGCTCGTGGTGGTAGGCCAGAACACCAACGCGATTCTCGGAATACCGCCCGAGCTTCAAGATATCAAGACACCGATCGCGATCCCCGGCACCGCTCCAGACCCGCACTGATTGGGGTCGACTTATTCTCTTTGGAGAATCAAGCCCCGCGCCAGCGTCGGTTCAGCGGCTCGTGCGAAGGCAGAACTCGTCGCTAGCTCCCGCCTCTGACAACCTGCGAAAGTGAAATACGATCGGCTAGCGGCAAATCGCGTCGAGCTTGTCCATTGGCCGATCCACGTGGGGTGGATATTTCAGGTGCTTGGCCTCGGTTAATTGCTCGAGCAGCGTACCGCCATGCAGCAACGCTGCATCGGGATCACTTTGGTAGGCGGGGTCTTTTTCCGCTTCTTCGAGCGAAATAAAATCAAATCCCTGCTTCTTGAAAAGGTCGAACAGGTCCGGGAGCATGATGCTGTCCAGCGCGCCGATGTGCAGGAGCAGCACATACTTGATGTCTCTTCCAAAAAGCATCATGGACAGTTTTCGGTCCAGGGCAATGTCATCCGACGCCGTGCTGACGTAGCTCGCTTTCAACCACGCGATGGCTTGCGTGTCCTGCTTGGCCACGCACCGCGCATACGGGTTGTTCCATGCGTAGTCCCCGAAATCCAGCGTAACTTGCGCGATCTTGTATCCGTGATCCGCCAGATATTTTCGCACCGCGTGTCTTTTTTCCAGCGTATCACCTTCATGTAAATAGGGATACCGCAACCAATGCCAATCTCGCGCGCCCATCAGCCCCTGCAGCACAGATTCATTCGCAACAATCTCGTCCTCGAACGCCTGCACGCTCGCGGTATTCAGGTCAATATGCGAAAACGTGTGATTGCCCAGTGGAAATCCTGAATCGGCCCATATCTTCAGCACACTGTCTTTTTCCGTATCGCCGTTGACCCCGATATTCTTGGCATTCACAAACCCGTAGACACCCGGCACGTCTTTGGCTTTAAACGCATCAATCATTTTCTTGGCAATTTCCGCGCGCGTCGTATTGGCAGGTAAATCGCCATGCACTGGCAAATCGTCCACCGTAATCGCCACTTTCGCCCGCTGCTGCCCCGCCGCCCCCGAAACCGTCAACGCCGTAAACAGAGATACACACAGCCATCGCGCGAATCCGCGAAGTCCGTCCACGAATTTGAATTTTTTATATTTCAACGGATCAATCAGGGGAACAGCCCGCGCACCAGCGTAGCTTCCGCCACGCGTCCCACCGCCAGAATCATCGCGCCCGCTCTCGGCGGCACATGATGCTTCCGCATCGTCTCTACCATTTCGTGGAACGCCTTCACCATGCTCTTTTGCAGACGCGCGTTCACTTCTTCCGCGTCCCACATGAGCCCTTCCATGTTTTGCACCCATTCGAAGTAGCTCACTGTCACGCCGCCCGCATTCGCCAGAATGTCCGGCAGCACCGTAATCCCGCGCCGGGCCAAAATCTCATCCGCGTGTGGTGTCGTCGGCCCGTTGGCCGCCTCGGCTACGATCCGCGCCTTAATCGCTTCCGCATTGTGCAACGTAATCACATTTTCCAGCGCCGCCGGCACAAGGATGTCGCACTTCATCGTCAGAAGGTCGTCGTTCGTCATACGCGACGCCCCCGGCATCCCCACCACCGTCCCCGACCGCTCCTTATACCGAATCGCCTTGATCGGATCGATGCCGCGCGAATTCGTTACGCCGCCTCGCGTATCGCTCAACGCCACAATCTTCGCTTTCCTCTCCGCAAACAACCGCGCCGCCGTTGCGCCAGCATTTCCAAATCCCTGAATCGCCACCGTCGCGCCGCGCAACGGAATCTTCTTCAACTTACACGCCTCTTCCACCACAAACAGCAGCCCGCGCGCGGTCGCCTCGCTCCGCCCTTCCGACCCGCCGATCGACACCGGCTTCCCCGTCACCACTCCATGCACGGAATGCCCCACCGTCATCGAGTACGTGTCCATGATCCACGCCATCGTCTGCGCGTCCGTGTACACATCCGGCGCCGGAATATCCATGGTCGGCCCGATGATCGGCAAAATCTCGCTCGCATACCGCCGCGTCATCCGCTCCAGCTCCGTCTTGGACATGCGCTTCGGGTCGCAAATCACTCCGCCCTTCGCGCCGCCGAACGGTACGTTCAGCACCGCGGTCTTCCACGTCATCCACGCCGCCAGCGCCTTCACTTCGTCCAACGTTACGTTGGGGTGATACCGAATCCCGCCCTTGCCCGGCCCGCGCGAAATATTGTGCTGCACGCGAAACCCGGTATGGACCTTGACCTGCCCGTTGTCCATCTTCGTCGGTATCGAAACTTCCAGCACGCGCTTCGGCGTCCGTAAAATCTGCCGCAACCCCGGCTCCAGCTTCAAAAACTCCGCCGCCATATCAAATTGAATCTGCGCGATGCGAAACGGATTCAAGTCCTCTCGCGGAGCGATGCGCGGCACCATCGGCGGCGCACCAATCTGTCTCAGCGGTCCTGTGGGCTTTACGACCGTGGCCATCGGCTTCGGTCCTTTCCTCTACGCGTCTAGTCTCGACTTCTCGATCTTTTAAAAATTGAAATATTTTCAACTGCCCGGGGTTCGAAACTTTGCTATCCGCAGGCCGCTCGCTGCTAACCGTTCGCCGCCATGCGTTGCGTGCCGCTCACATACTTGTCGCGGCAAGCCACCGAACAAAAGTGCACCAACTCCCCGCTCTCGCGCAGCGGCACTGCCAATACTTCCGCCACATGCATCCCGCAAACCGGGTCGCGCACCAATCGTCGCGCCGCAACTCCACTCTGCTCCTCGCCCGACCCCGCCCCAACTCCGGCCCCATCCGCAGAGCCCGCTGCATTCTGATCCGTCTGCGCGGGCATCGCCCCGCGCAGCATCCAAGCCAACACCCGCCGCAGCAGCGCCACGCTCCATGACACAATCAGCAACCAAAACAAAAACCTCATAATCCGCGCCAAAAAGTTCATCAATTCTTCTGGTTTCCGGAACCTAACCAATTCCTGCGACCCGCAGTCCCCCCGGGTCTACTACATTGGTGTGCAAATGGCCCTGAGGCGAGTGTATGCAAGGCGAAAAGACAGGTCAAACGAAAACACGTACTTTCAACAGTTTGCGCGGCGTAATAGCCTCCTCCAAATGTCGGAAATCAGCTCGATTTCAATATTAAACCGTCTATTATCAATGGGTTGAAGGCAACTTCGCTCATAACCTAGCGCTCCGCGCCAGCCTGCGCCCATACTTCCTTACTTCCTTACTTCCTCCGCCGGTATCCTCTCAATCCCCATATACGGCCGCAGAACCTCCGGCACCACAATCGACCCATCCGCCTGCTGATAATTCTCGACAATCGCGATCCACGTCCTCCCTATTGGCAACCCTGAGCCATTTAGCGTATGCACAAATTCGCTCTTACTTGCACCCTTGGCCTTGAATCGGATGCCGGCGCGACGCGCTTGGAACGCTTCGCAATTCGAGCACGAAGAGATTTCCATGAATTCCCCGGTCGAAGGCAGCCACGCCTCGAGGTCGTATGTCTTCGAGGAAGCGAAGCCCGTGTCCCCCGAGCATAGCTGCATCAAGCGGTAGTGAATCCCAAGTCTTTGCAGGATTGCCTCGGCGTTGCCCACCAGAGACTCGAGCTCTTGGTAGCTGCTCTCCGGTTGCGTGAACTTAAAGAGTTCGACCTTCTGAAACTGGTGCTGACGCTTGATGCCTCGCGTATCTTTTCCCGCCGCGCCGGCCTCGGAGCGGAAGCACGATGTCCACGCGCACACACGGATCGGCAGCACGTTAGCGTCTAGAGTTTCCTCTCGGTAAAGGTTGGTCAACTCTGTCTCCGCCGTGGTCGTAAGCCAAAGATCCGTACCTTCCAGGTGGAACATATCCCCGGCGAATTTCGGGAGCTTGCCGTCGGCCACCAGTGAGGCCGTATTCACGATGAACGGCGGCAGAATCTCCGTATAGCCGTGCTCGCGCGTGTGCACGTCCAGAAAAAAATTGGCCAGCGCACGTTCCAGCCGCGCCCCTGGGCCGCGATAAAGCGCAAAACGCGCACCGGCAATCTTTACAGCTCGTTGTAAGTCGAGAATTCCAGCGCTCTCGCCGACTTCCCAATGCGGCTTCGGCGTAAAATCAAAACGCGGAGGGGCCCCCCACTTCCGTACTTCCACGTTGTCCGCCGCACTGTGCCCGACCGGCACGCTCGCGTGCAGCATATTCGGAATCGTCAACATCAACTCGCTCTGCGTAGCATTCAACTGCGCAATCCGCTCGTCCGCCTCCTTAATCCGCTCCGATACAGCCTTCATCTCCCCAATCAACCCATCCGCGTTCTCTTTCGCCTTCTTCAACCGCGCAATCTCGTCGCTAGCCTTGTTCCTCTGCGCCTTCAACTGCTCCGTCTTGGTAATCAACTCCCGCCGCTGCGCATCCAAAACGCGAAAGGCATCCAAATGCAGCGGCGTCCCCCGCTTCTCCGCCATCGCCGCAAACACATCCAAATGATCCCGAAAATAATTTAGGTCATGCATAATCTTGCAAGGATACCGTATTCCGGCCCGTGTAGGTGCTGGGCTTTAGCCCAGCCAGTCCCATCCCGTATCTTTCCCTTCTCTTTATCGCATGCTAATTTCTTCGCGTGCCCCTCTACAACAAATATCCAAGGCTCCCCGCCGAAAACTACCTCGGTCGCTGCACTCCCTGACACTAATCCTGGGAGGCGCGTGTCGCTACTTTTGGCTTAAAGGCCCTACGCAGTTCGCGGTACTTCACTCATCAACTGGTGGATGTTGCCCTCACTATCCTTGAATGCGGTCATCCACAAATCGTGCGTCGGCATCGGCGCTATCAGCCGCGGCGGCGCTACGATCTCCACGCCATGTCCCACCAGCCGTTGGTATCCGGCCTGAATATCCGGCACGCGGAAATAGAAGATCGAACTGGGGTGATCGTATTCGGGCGACGATGCCGTCCCCAGCATCAGCCGCACTCCCCCACAATCAAAAAACGCCATGCTGGGTACCGTGAAGAGCAGCGGCAACCCCAGCACGTCGCGGTAGAATGCGGTCGCGCGCTCCACGTCCTTCACGATGATCGAAATCTGCCCGATATTCTGAATTCCCAGACTTGCCGCTGCAGCGCTCATTTTCCTTTACCTCCTCGAGAAGATTAGTTAGCATAGCTAACTATCTTCCATGCCCCCTGTCAAGCACAAAAACGCCAAGCACAAAAATCTCCCCGCTCCGAAAGCCCCGACCGCGCCAACAACAACTCAGACGGTCACCCCCGCAATCGCCTCTTTGGCCGTCGCTCAGGATGATTCTTTACTGTCCTCCGGAACCGCTGCGCAAGCCGGCCACTTGACCGCAGCGCAACGCATTCACTCGCCGACTCTTGAAGCATTCACTTCAGTTGAACCGTCGCCGCCTCCTCTAACGGCGATGGAAATCGCCGATCAGCTTCACTCCGCCGCGATTCATCTGCTCCGACGACTTCGTATCCGCGACCGCGAAACCGGCATCGGCCCTGCCCAACTGTCCGCCCTTTCTGTCCTGGTCTTCGGCGGACCCAGATCGCTCGGCGAGCTCGCCGAGGCCGAGCAGGTCCGTCCCCCCACCATGAGCCGAATCGTCGCCGGTCTCCACCGCTCGGGCCTAGTCCGCCGGCACGCCACCGAAGACGGCCGGCGCGTCCGCCTCGAAGCTACGCCAAAAGGGGTCAGCCTTATGTGGGAAGCACGCAAACGCCGCGTGGAATCATTGGCCGCTGCCGTTGCCGGGCTACCTGAAAACGAGCGGCGGCAGCTCCGCGAAGCCATCACCCTCCTCCAACAAGTCATGCGAAACCTCTAGCCGTCTTTTCAGGCAGCTTCCTTGGCGGTTCCGGCGAGCCGCAGAGTCAAGAGTTCGTCCGGCGAAAATCGATATCGCGTGACAACGCCCGCGCCGTGGGGGCTGAGGACGACGGTTTTCGTTTCTTCCGAAAACACTTTTCCGGTTGTATCGGTCCCGAGCAGGACGATATCTATTTCCTTTGCGACGCGTCCGCTTCGGCGTTTTCGCTGCATAGGCTCACGGGCACGCTCTCTCCCGGGTGGAGAGAGTCGCAGTAGATTTGTCGGCAGCTCTCCCCTGATGTTTCGTGGCTCCCTGATTTTTCTCAGGCTCCTCCTATTCCTTCGACTGCTCATCTTTGCAGCTTTATACGTAAGGGAGAAGCAGCGAATGGCCAGGAATAGGTACGTAGGTACTAAAAAGAGCCTCGCGAGGACAGCGGGAAGTACTGTGAAGATTGAACCGGTCGGGCTATCGACGCACAAAGTGGTGGAGAGCAGAATCGTAACTGTAATCGGGAGTTGGTTGCGGCTTCCGGAGTAAGAAGGTTTGGGCCTGATTGCTCCTGTACAACGTTTTGCTGCTCGCGAGCGCAGCGGAACGATCGGAAGAACGGAACTGGCTTCAGGTTGCAAGACCCTCCATCCCCCACGCCCGAGCGGCCGGTCCCCCCACCGGCCGCTCATTTTTTTGTGGCAGAGATTTCTGTGGGGCTCGAACTACAAATCATAAGTTCAAAGTTTAACGTTGAAGTAAGAGCTAGGGTCCCGTTACGGCTCTAGGAGCGGGGTGGGCAACATTGCTTATTGACGGGAGTCGAGTATACGCTAGCCGTCGGGCGGGACGTCAAAACGGAAATTCCGAGTAGACTCTCTTACTGCGACTGGTACAAAGCTTGGCCTAGTCGGATTAAGCCTATCTTGTGTTTGAATGGGAGAGCTATGGGCGCCGGCGTGATGAAAGCGTTGCGTTTTGCTGAATTTGGACCGCCGTCGGTGTTGCGAATCGAAGAACTCGCGATCCCCGAGCCGGGCGAGGGAGAAGCCCTTGTTCGCGTGAGGGCGGCAGGGATCAATCCCAGCGATATCGGGGACGTGGCCGGGCGGTTCAAGAGCACAACGCTGCCGCGAACCCCCGGGCGGGATTTTGCGGGAGTTGTCGCAAAAGGGAAGAAGCACGAAGGCGAAGAGGTCTGGGGCAGCGCTCCGAAGCTCGGTATCGTCCGCGACGGATCTCACGCGGAATACGTTGTTGTGCCGACGGAAACGCTTGCGCGCAAACCAAAGTCCCTGAGAATGGAGCAAGCAGGGGCGATCGGGATTCCGTACATCACCGCATGGGCGTCCGTAGTGGATGCCGCGCAAATTCAACCTGGCGAAACCATTCTCATTGTTGGCGCCGCCGGGTCGGTGGGACAAGCTGCGACACAAATCGCGAATTGGAAGCAGGCGCGAGTTATTGGCGCGGACACTGCATCCAATCCGCTTCCCGGTACAGAGTCGGTGGTCAACACCAAGACCGAGGGGTCTCCGCGAGAGGATCATGGAACTGACGGCTGGAAAAGGAATCGACGCCGTGTTCGACACCGTGGGTGGCGCAATGTTTGAGCCGGCGTTGCGATCGCTCGGGTCGAGAGGGCGACACGTGGCTATTGCAAGCAGGGGAGAGCCGCGCGTGAGTTTCAACCTCATCGATTTCTATCACAATTTCTCGCGCCTGCTTGGAGTAGACAGTTATGGACTCACGGCACGAGAGGTAGGAGAGATCGCTGCGGAGATCGCTCGAGGCTTTGAAGCGGGGGTCTTGAAACCACCAGTGGTTCAGATCGTTCCGTTTGAGAAAGCCGTGGACGCGTACCGCCGGGTGGCTGGCGGACTGGCGAAGACGAAGCAGGTGCTAATTTCGAATAGGACTCGGCTGAAGGATGAGCGACGCAAGGGCGTCTGGAGTGCCGTGCCCCCCACGAGTCAAGAGCGGGGAGATGGAAAATAAAAAGAGGGCCCTAACAGGTCAGGCCCTCTTAACTAAACCACTTCGATGACACACTCACGCGAAGCGAACTTCCCGCACCGGCTAACCACCAGTAAGGCACCCCAGAAGCAATGAAAAAAGGGGGCTGGTGCAAGCCCCCTTTTTTAAGCTGACCCCCCAAAAAACCGGAACCGAGTCGAGGTTCGGATCCGGCCACCCCGGGAAGCCAATCTTGTAAGTTGTACTGGAAGAGAGCAATAGTTGTGCCAGCGAGTGGGGAGTTTGTGTTCATTCAGAGGTGTATGATTCAAAAGAATTTACGGAACATCTGAGGTGGAGGGACGAAAAGACGCCCCAAAGATTCTACAAAATCTCACAGAAAACGGAGAATCACCTACATTCTTTAGGAGTATGGCAACTAAAAAACGAGTGGAGCCGGGCGGAATGAGGACGGGGGTGCGTCCAGGTACGATGCATTTTGAGTGGACACGAACAGCCGAAGTACTCGAAGCAAGCGGACCGACTTGTGAGCTTCGGTGGTTCAAGCGGAAGTCGGTAACGTTAACGCGGACTCGTTGCCGACCGTAGGCATATTTTCGGGCATGTCGCGTGAAGCGATCTTCAACTCTTTTCCAACATCACTTCGGTGGACTTAATCACAGCGGAGACTTTGTCGCCCACTTTTAGCTTCATTTCGTCGACACTGCGCTTTGTGATTACGCTCTCAATCAAGTTCTTCCCGACACGCATCACCACATGAGCCATGACGCCGCCAAACTGGATTTCAATAACCTTACCTTCGAGACGATTCCGCGCTGAAAGAGTCATGTAGCTAGAATACGCTTGGCCATTCGAGTAGTCCAGAGAGCGACAGTCTGAACAGTCTGAATGAATTGATAAAGGGCAAGTTTTTCAGGTAGCACAGAGGACTGGACCCACGGGAAA
>CAVPLA010000045.1:0-134820 GCA_963705855.1 uncultured Acidobacteriota bacterium | reverse complement strand
AGTCTGCGAGGATTTGTCGAAGGGTGGTTTGAGTTTCCGCAGTCGGAACGAATATCCGGAGGGATCGCGGGTAGAAGTAGCGGTGCCGTTTACGCCGGGGAGTGGGGCGATTTTTGTGCCGATACGGATTGTGTTTTCGCAGGCGATTCCGGCGGCGGGTTTGTATAGGCACGGAGCAGCTTATATTCGGCCGCCTAGCGATTCGGCGGATTGAAGCGGAGTTTTTGATTGTTGTCGGGAGAACTTGAGAAGTCGCGGCGGTTCTTGCAACATCCTCAATTTAAAAATCAAGAACAGAATCCTCGGCGTGCTTGGAGCGTGCTGAAAATAAGTTTCCGGCAAAGACGGCACGGCGTGCCGTGTCCCTACAGATTAATCCATCACGTTGGCGATGTCGCGTTCGTGGCGGCGGCGATGGAGATAGTGCATGGAGATATTGAGATACGCTTGGCCGCAAGGGGTTTCGATGGCTATGACCATTGCTTCGGTGTCGGCGCTGCCCGCGAGGCCTTCTTCGTTCATGTGCATTTCGGGCGGAAAAACTTTAAAACGGAAGCCCTGATCGTTGAGAAGCGTGACGGAATTGCCGATGACCATGTTGGCGAGTTCGCAGACGGTTTCGCGGACGACTTGTTCGCTGCTGGGAACCTCTTCGCCGGCAAGATGGCTGGCAACTTTCATGGCGACTTCGGGCGATAGATCCAGAATGACGCGGCCTTCGATGTCGCCTTTGATGGCGATTAGCGCCGCTACGCCCTTGCGGCGATAGGTATTTTCGTCCATGGAAAGATCAAGGATTTTGGTCGGCGCCTGAAGAGACTCGGCGAAGACGGCGTCGGCGGCGTTAATGAACGGCTGAATGAGTTCCATTCTCATGCGCGGTGCTCTCCTACGAAGGCGACGGGCGCGCCTGCGGCGTTGGGATCGTCACTGAGAACATAACGGAGAATTTCGTAAAGGACTTCGGGCTTGACGGGTTTTTGCACGAAGTGTTTTGCGCCCTTCTGGAGCGCAGCCAAAATGTTTTCCTGGTAACCCACCGACGAGACCATGACAATGCGCGCGTCGGCGTGCTGGCGAACGATGCGCTCGACGGCCTCGATGCCTTCCATCTGCGGCATGGTGATATCCATGAGCACGATGTCGGGCTTGGTGCGATTGAACTCCGCGATGGCAGTGAGGCCATCGCCGGCTTCTCCGGCGACTTCGCCGCCGAACATCTCAATCATCTTGATGATGTTCTTGCGAGCGAAGACGGAGTCGTCCACCACCAGGTAGCGAACGGGTTGATTGTCTTTCCGTAACAGAGCGGCAAATTGTTGCATGGCCTTCTCCTTCTCCCGGCACGGTGTTAGGTGCGATGGGAAGAAACGGGTGTCCTTTCCGATTTCTCGTTCTTATCGTGCTTGTCGTTATTTTCGTTCTTGTCGAATTTTTCAGAGCCGGAGCGGTCTCCGCCGTAGTTTTGAACCAGGAACGCGGCGACACCTTCCAGCGGAATCACTTTGTCGGCATAGCCCTTGGAGATGGCGGCGCGGGGCATGCCGCTGACCACGCACGTATCTTCGCTTTGCGCGACGGTCACGCCGCCAGCAGCTTTGAGCGCACCGAGTCCTTCGGCGCCGTCTTCACCCATGCCAGTCATCAAGAGACCGACCGCTGTAGGGCCAAATTGCTGGGCGACGGAATGAAAGAGAACGTCGGCCGATGGGCGGTGACCGTTTACGGGCGAGCCATCGGATAGAACGGCCATGTCACCACGGGGCATGCGGCGAACCATGATGTGACGATTGCCGGGGCAAATGAGGACACGTCCGGCGACGAGTAGATCGCCGGAGCGAGCTTCCTGGACTTCGAGAGCGCTGCATTCGTCGAGGCGCTTCGCGAACATTTCCGTAAAACCTTCGGGCATGTGCTGAACGATAAGAATGCTTGCGGGAAAATCGCCGGGAATCTGCGAGAGAACGTATTGGAGAGCGTTCGGTCCACCGGTGGAAATGCCAATTGCGATGATACGGTTTGGAGGAAGCGCGGAATGCTTTTTCTTTTGTCCCTTGGGAGGATCGTCGGAAACCACGGCGGCCGGAAGTTTGCGTCCGGCGGCGCGTTTGGCGACTTTAATTTTCTCGATCAGCTGGTCGGCGATGGATTCAAGATGGCCTGCGGCGGCGTCCTGCGGTTTCTGGACAAAATCGATGGCGCCGAGGGCGAGGGCTTTGAGAGTTGCGTAGCCGCCTTCTTTCGAATGAGTGCTGAAAAGAACGACGGGCATGGGAGCGCGGCGCATGATGAGACGGAGAGTCTCCATGCCATCCATGCGGGGCATCTCGAGGTCGAGAGTGACGACGTCCGGATGCAGCTCTTCGATCTTTTTCAGGGCGAAAGCGCCGTCCATGGCCGTGCCGACGACCTCGATGGAGGGGTCGCGGGCGAGGACAGATGGAATAAGCTTCCGCATGAGGGCGGAATCGTCGACGACGAGAACTCGGATGCGGGCGCTCATGCTATCGCTCCCAGGGGAACGGCACGCGAGAGTCGCGAAAGGACGGCTGGCACGTTGAGAATGAGGACGACGGTGCCATCGCCAAGAATGGAGGCGCCGCTGACGAGATCGCTTGTGATGATGTCGCTCGGAAGAGCTTTGATAACCAGCTCTTCTTCGCCGACCATACTGTCCACGACGAGGCCGAAGCGTTTTTCTGCGGCTCCGATCACGATGACAAAGTGTTTTTTCTTTGCGGGTTCGGTATCGATGGAGCGAAGGCGGCTGAGATGCCCGAGGCGGACGAGCGTAAGAATCTGGTCGCGGAGGCGGAGCACTTCGCGCTGGTCGATGCGATGGATTTCTTGCTCGTTGATGCGCGAGATCTCGACGACGGACGAAAGTGGCACGGCGAAGAGGCGGCCACCGACGCGGAAGAGCAGCGTCTGAATGCTCGCGAGAGTCAGCGGGGCGCGGAGTTGAAACGTCGTACCGCGCGTTTTTTCCGTGGCGATATGGACGGTGCCTTTTAGCTTGTCCAATACACTGCGCACGACGTCCATGCCTACGCCGCGGCCGGAGACTTCCGTGACTTCGGCGGCGGTGCTGAAACCGGATTCGAAAATCAGGTTAAGGGCTTCCTGGTCGGTGAGGCGCGCGGATTCTTCGGGCTTGACGATTCCCTGCTTGACGGCTTGCTGGCGGACGTGCGCGGAATCGATGCCCCGCCCGTCGTCGCGCACTTCGATGACGACCTGAGTGCCTTGATGGTAGGCCTTGAGATAAACAGTGCCGCGCGCGGGCTTGCCGGCGGTGAGGCGTTCGTCGGCGGGCTCGATGCCGTGGTCGACGGCGTTGCGAACGAGGTGCATCAGCGGCTCGCCGAGCGAGTCGAGAATACTTTTGTCGAGATCGGTGTGCTGGCCGGAGATGTCCAAGGCCACGTCTTTGCCGCATTGCTTGGCGACGTCGCGGACGACCCGGGGAAAGCGGCGGAAGAGCTGCTCGACGGGTACCATGCGAATTTTGAGGACGCATTTGTGGAGTTCGTCGAGGACGCGGGATTGAAAGCCCATGGCGTCGGCGAGCTTTGCGCGGAGGGGATCGCGCGCGTGGCGCTGATCAAATTCGGTGAGCGCCCGATGGAGCATGGACTTGCCGATGATTAATTCACCGACGAGATTCATGACGGCATCGATGCGACTGGCATCGACGCGGAGAGTGCTTTCAGCGACGGTGGCAACGGCGGAGGCAGCTTGGCCGGATTTTGAGGCTTCGGTGGCATCGCCATTCTCGGCGGTATTGGCAACAACTTGCGCCGCCTGAGCATCCAGAAGATCTCCGAGAAGTTCGTGCTCAGGCGTCAGGACGCTTGTGGCACGCGCGACGCGAACGTCGGTAACGATGCTCGGAATGCGGCATCGTTTTTTGATGGCGTCTTCGGGGTGGACGCTTGCGACGGCGGCCTCGACGATTTCGACGGTTGCGGCGGCGAGATTGTCTTCCGGGCGAAGGGCAATCAGGGTGCCGCAGCCGTGGAGGACGTTTCGAATGAGTTGAAAGGCGGCGGCGCGCATGAGGCTGTCTGGATCGATGCGCAGCGCGATGTTGTAAACGGTTTCGCCGCGATGAACGGCCTCGGAAATCATCAGCTGTTCGTATTCCGTCCAAGCGAACGTCGCTGGCACAGCCGCCGGGGGTTGCAGAACTGCGGCGGGCGTATTGGCGACATCCACCAGGAGACCGCGGATCAGGCCGCGTAACTTTTCGAGCGATGGAAGCTTCTTCCCACGCTGGTAGGAAGAAAGCATCGCTTCAAACGAATCTGCAGCGGCGAGAACGACCTCGGCGAATCTGGAACCGTACTTCTGCGCGACTTGGGGCGTGAGGATATCTTCAAGTTCGTGAGCGAGTTCGCTTAGCTTGTGAAAGCCGCACGCGGCCGAATCACCCTTGAGCGTATGGACGGCGCGGCGGACGCGGCGAATGACTTCCTCGTCGGCTGGATGTGCCTCGAGCTCAAGCCCCGCTTCATTGAGCGATTGCAGCAGCTCATTCGCGCTTTCAAAGAAGATAGCGCGGAGCTCCGGGTTGCGATCTTCGGGAGGCCTGCTCAAGAACTTGCCTCCACGCGTTGATACGCGGTTCCGTTGTTTAGGTGCACCATTCGGAATTTTTGCGTTAAGCCGAAAAGACTTTCTGCATGTCCGACGAAAAGATAGCCGCCCGGATTCAAGCAATGCCAAAACTTTTCGATCAGGCGCTTTTGTTCGGCTTCGTCGAAATAGATCATCACGTTGCGGCAAAGAATGATGTCGTTGCGGCGCGGCAAAAATTCGGTTTTGAGATTGTGGAAGTCGAACTGGACCAATTGTTTCAGTTGTGGCTTGATGGCGTATTTATCGCCGGACTTTTCGAAATAGCGCAGACGGCAGGTGTAGTCCACCGGCTCCATTTGTTGTTCGGTGAAGACGCCTTCCTGGCCGACGCGAAGGCTGGCGTAGCTGATGTCCGAAGCAACGATTTCCAGCTTCCACGGCGGAGGAATCAGCGGCTTAGGAGACGGCATATCGAAGGGAAGCGGATTGCGCAAGTAATAGTAGGCCAGAGCGTCGCAGATCAAAATCGCGACGGAGTAAGGCTCTTGGCCACTGGAGCAGCCAGCGCTCCATACGCGAAGATTCCAGTCTCGGCGTTCCTGCTTCTTGCGGAGCAAGTCTTCCAGAACAGTTTTTTGCAGAAGATCGAGCTGCGGCTTGTTTCGGAAGAAGCTGGTTTCGTTGACAGTGAGATTTTCCAGGAGCAGAGCGAGCTCGGCTCGTCCTTCGCGGCTGGTCAGCAAACGGTAGTAGCTGTAGAAGGAATCGAGCTGGCAAGCTTTGAGCCGGCGCTGGAGACGGTCTTTCAGGAAGTGCGAGCGGCGCTCGTCGAAGAACATGCCGCATTCCTGATAGACGAGCGTTTGCAATAACTTCAGTTCAGCTTCGGTAAGTTGAATCTGGGCAGTTATCGTTCCCATGAAATAAGCGGCAGTCCGGCATTTCGGCGGTGCCCCTAGCGAACGGGGGACCGCGTTACTTTGCAGTGGCGACGGTTTCCGCGGCCTCCTCGAGTCGTTTGAGCTCCGGCCGATGCAAAAGCTTGGAAATATCCAACAAAATGATCAGGCGGCCTTTTAGTTTGCCAACTCCGGTGACGTATCCGGATTCGCCATCAGCAAAAACGGAGCCGGGAGCTTCAATTTCGGATGGCGGAATCTTCAAAACTTCGGAAGCGGAATTGACTATCAGGCCGAGCAGCTTGTTATCCAGTTCCACGACTAAAATGCGGTTCTTCTTGTTCGCGGTAATCTCCGTGTGGCCAAACCGCTTGCGCAGATCCATCACGGGGATAATTTTCCCACGCAAATTGATTACGCCTTCGACGGTATCGGGCGCGCTCGGGACAGCCGTGATTTCCGGGACGCGGACAATCTCACGCACGGCGCCGATACGCACGCCGTACGTTTCATTTCCGATGCGGAAACCGACGATTTGTAATTCCTTTTCCATCAAGCGATCTCCGGCGACTTAGGAACGCACGAGCTCGGCGTATTCCGACTCTCGTTCACGGCTGGAACCCTGGCTCTGATGCCCGCGACGCTGAGTGCCTTGTTCTGAGTTGCGGCCGCGGCCTTGCGCGGAACGGTCGAGGACAAAGCGGTCCATGCTATCGAGCAGGTTGCGGGACAGTTTGAGCATCTGCTCGGCGGCGGCGGAGAGCTCGGTGGAGCTGGAGGCTGATTGCTGTACGAGTTCGCGCATTTTGTCCATGGCGCGGACAACGGCTTGTGCGCCGGAGGCTTGCTCTTCAACGGCCGAATTGATTTCCTGTGTGATTTCGGTGAGGCGGCTGGTGGCTTTGGCGATTTGCGAAGAGCCGACGGATTGTTCGTTAGTGGCGGCGCCGATCTCCTGGGAAAACTTGTAGACTTCGGTGACCACGTTGGAGATTTTGTGTAGGGCGGTGCCGAGCTCGTTGCCGAGGCTTAGGCCTTCTTCGACGATGCGCGTGCTGCGCTCCATGTTTTCGACGGCCTGGCGTGCTTCGCGCTGGATGCTCTGGATAAGGTCGGCGATTTCCTTGGTGGACTGTGTTGATTTTTCGGCGAGTTTGCGAACTTCGTCGGCGACGACAGCGAAACCCAAGCCGTGCTCGCCGGCGCGGGCTGCTTCGATGGCGGCGTTCAAGGCAAGAAGATTGGTTTGCTCAGCGAGGTCGTCGATGACCTCAATGATTTTGCCGATGTCGTCGGCCCGATGGCCGAGAATATTGATGATTTCCGCGGACGATTGAATGGCTTTATTGGTGCGGTTCAGGCCATCGGTGGCTTTTTCCATGGTCTGGATGCCGGTGACGACTTCTTCGCGGGAACGATTGGCGATATCGAGGAGTACCTTTGCGGTGTCCGCGACGCGCTGAATGGAAGTAACCATCTGATCGATGGAAGCTGAAGTTTCGGCAACGCTGGAGGCTTGCACTTGCGTGTTCTTCACGACGTTTTGCACGTTTATGCTCATTTCGTGCATCGTGCTGGTGACTTCTTCAATGGCCGAGGAAGCTTGGACGCTTACCTTCGCGGATTCGTCGGCGGCGCCTGCGACCTGATTGGAACCTGCGGAGACCTGGCCGGCGGAATCGCGGGTCGTACGGACCAATTCCTGCAGGCCATGCGACATGCGCAGGAAGGCATTGCCGAGAGTGTCGCGCTTGGATCGGGGCACGACTTCCACGGTCAAGTCGCCTTCGGCAACGGACATGGAGACACTCGCCATTTCTTTCAAGTAGGCAACCATATTATTGAAGGTGGTGGCGAGAGCGCCGATTTCGTCGTTGCGATGAATATCGATGTTCTGATCGAGGTCGCCGGAATCGCCAATTTCACGCGCGACGGTAATCAGATGAGTGAGCGGCTCGCTGATGGACTTGGCGGTCATGATAGCCGCGAAGATGCCGACAATACAGGCGACGAACGTGCCCAAGGTGGTAAAACCAAAACTAATATAACTGGCACGTTTGGCCGACTCTGAGGATTCGTCCGACGACTTAGTGATGTCCGAGATAGTTTGATCGAGGACGGCCGAGGATTTTGTAAGCCAGGATGCCGGGTCTTTCTGGAGATAAAAAATTTGAAGGTCGGAGACGGTAGCGTCGCCGGAATCGACCTGGTGGCGCTTGGCCAGGAGCGGCTTGGCAAAATTGTCGGCCCAGCTTGCTTCGGTGCTTTCGACTTGAATGAGGGCAGTCTTGACGCTGTCGTTAGTAGTTTGCGACTGACCGCGCTTGATCAAGTCGTTGATGTCCGTGAAACCCTTGTTGACCTTTTCTTCGTCCCGGGGATCGCCGCTAAGGAGAAAATTGTCCATGTTGTGGCGGTTCAACATGATCTGGTAGCGCACGTGCTCGATGGTTTGAACATTTTCGACCGCGGACGTGGCGTCTTTGCGGGCAGTCTGTTCCCTAAAGCCAGCGACAATGTTGACGATGAAAAGCAGACCCAGAATGATCAAAATTGCGCCAAAACCTAAGTAAAGCCTTTTCCCAATCGTCATTGCAAAATGCCTCCACTCACCCCGGCGACGCAGTTTGGTGTAAACCGCTCCTGCCGTTTTCTGCGACTCCCTTAGTTCCCTGCGGCGTTGAACTCAAATTCGACGATCTGCGTGGTTTCTTCAGGCGCAGGCGCAAACTTCCATTCTTTCACGGCATCCTGGCACGCTTGAACAAGCAGTGGATGACCGCCAATCACGCGAGTACTCTTGACGCGGCCGTCCGGTGTAATCACGACCTCAATTTTCACCTTGCCGGAGACGCTCATGCGCTTGGCAAGTTCCGGATAGGCGGGAGAGACCTTGGACTTGACCTTGCGCTTTCCTTCGTCTGTGGAACCCGTTTGCGCCAAAGTGGCGGTCCCCAAGCAAAGACCGACGGCAGCCGCGGCGGCTCCACGCACAAACTTTCTCCATCTCCGTTCGGACATCATTGACACCACCCCTCTCATGAATGGGGAAACCCCGTGGTAGAGAAGGCACGCCGGGTGCCACGGTGGATATTGCTCGCGAGGAGCAACGGCCGAGACGGGACAGAGCGGCAAGTGGCGTAGAATGAGGAGTTAGTGCGGTTTCTTCTTGCGGAGAGCTGGACGTGAGAAGACGAAGCGTGTCTCAGTGGGGATGAGCAACTTGCGGTGAGGTCTCATGCTGAGACGATATCGACAAAGATGACGCGGCGAGAGTGGACGATTCAGCAACGCGGTCGAGAACGGCGATTGACTCAGAATGAGATTGGTCGTTAGGGTGGTAGTGAACGGCAGAAGTCAAATTGAGACGCGCGCCCACCCCCAACCCGTGATGCGAGAAACGAAAGCCATTCGGAGTCCCCACTCAACCTCTCGGTTGAATAAGTCTGCCCCTATGCCTCCCTCTTCAAAACAAGCGGAAGAACTGATGGAGTTGGCGGTTGACGCGGCACAGTCGCGGCAGCTTCCGGAATTTCTCGAGAGGTTTGCGCGCCGGGCGGCGCGGATGTTGAATGCGGCGTGGGGCGCTGTAGCGGTGTTTCGCGGGCGGGAGACTGAGCTATACGCCGCAGTTGAGAATGAAAAGGCGGTAAGCAGCGCGCTCAAGAGCTGGATTATCTCATCGGCTCGCGAAAACCGGGTTGCGGCGGTTGTTCGTGCACTGCCCGCCGGGGAGGCGGGGACGCCTGAAGGCAGTATGGTGGCAACGAGCGCGGTCTTCGTGCCCATTAGCGCGAGCGATGGAGAACGGCTTGGGATGTTGTGCCTGTTGCGGCGGCGAAAGAGTTTAGATGCGAAAGAGAAGAAACTGCTGCATGCTTTGGCCAGCCACGCAGCGCTGTCGCTGGAGAATTTCAGGCGGTTTTCGCAGCTGGAAAAATCGAAGAGGCAGTGGGTCGAAGATATTGATGCGATCAGCGATTACATCGTGGTGCATGACCGCGCGTGGAAGATTTTGCGTACGAACCGTTCGCTGGCGTCTCATCTCGGAGTGCCACCGGTAGCCCTGGTAGGCGAGGCGATGAGCGGGTTGCGGCAAATCGCGGAAACGGGGAGCGATCTTCCCTGCCCTTTTTGCCGGGATACGCAGAGGCCGCGCGAGGAGTACGTGGCGGCATCGGCGGAGCGTATCTTTCTGGTGTCGACCTCAAGGGCGCCAGGCGTTGTGGAAGACGATACGCGAACGATCCACGTGCTTAAAGACATTACGGACCGGCGAGAAGCTGAGCGGAAGTACCGCGAGCTGTTCGACAGCATTCAGGAGGGCTTGTTTTTTGCGACGCCTGACGGGCGCTTTCTGGATGTGAATGACGCCATGGTGCGGATGCTGGGTTATGCTTCGCGCGAGGAAATGTTGCGGTCGGATGTGAGCCCCCATCTTTATCCTGCACCGGCGGCGCGCGAACGGTTTTTGCAGGGGCTGGCCGAACGCGGGGTACTGCGGAACTATGAGGAGACGCTGCGACGCAAGGATGGTGCGCTGCTTCATACGCTGCAAAACATTACGGCGGTCCGCGACGGGCAGGGACGCATCGCCCAGATTCGTGGGTTGATGCTGGATGTGACGGAGCAAAAGTCGTTTCAATCACAGTTGCAGCGCGAACGGGACTTCAATCAGAAGATTCTGAATACCACGCAGAGCATGATTCTGGTGCTGGATACAGCGGGGTTAATTAGTTACGCAAACCGGCGGTGTTATGAAGCAGGGTACCGGGAAAATGAGTTGATCGGGCACCGGCTCGTGGATTGGGTGGAACCCTCTCACCGGAACGATTTTGAAGCGGCGCTCGATACGACGGCGAACGGACAGCAGGTGGAGAATCTTGAATTGCAGGTGAGGCGTAGCGATGGAACGATGGGGCACTTTTCCATCAGCCTGAGCCCGATGCGCGATGAGCAGAGTGCGGTGAACAACCTGGTCGTGGTAATGACTGATATTACAGATGCGGTGCTGCTGCAAGCGAAGCTGGCACACTCGGAAAGAATGGCGACGATTGGAAGACTGGTCTCCGGCGTCGCGCACGAAGTGAACAATCCACTCGCGGCGATTCTGGGTTTTACAGACTTGCTGCTGGAGAATCCGGATGTTCCGTTTTCGGCGCGAGAAGACTTGCAGATTATTTTGCAAGAGACGCAGCGAACAAAAGATATTGTGCAGGATTTATTGAGTTTCGCGAGGCAGCGGCCGGTGCAGCGCGAGCCTGTGCAGGTGAACTCCGTGTTGCGGCAAACAATTAAGCTGCGCAGTTATGATTTTGCGAGCCATGGTGTAGAAGTCACGGAAGAGTTTGACGAGTCGCTTGAACCGGCGCTCGGAGACGCGCAGCAGCTTCAGCAGGTTTTCCTGAATATTCTGAATAATGCTTACGACGCGGTGCAGGAAACGGGGCGCCGAGGTCATATTTCGATTCGCACGGAACGTGGCGGGAACAGTGTCCAAGTGGTGGTCACCGACAACGGGACGGGAATCGCTGATCCGCAGCATATTTTTGATCCGTTTTACACGACGAAACAGCCTGGCAAGGGTACGGGGCTAGGACTGAGCATTTGCTATGGCATTGTGCGTGCGCACGGCGGCGAGATTCAGTGTTGGAACAACGCGGAAAGCGGCGGGAGCACGTTTGTCGTTCGAATCCCGATCGCCGCGGAGCAATTGCCGGCTTTGGCAGCGAAAGAGGTTGGACGATGACGTTGCAAGCGGCGGTTGGCCAGACTGCGCCGATCCTATTGATTGAAGATGAACCGTCTGTGATTGCCTTTCTGAAGGCAGCGCTCGAGAGAAAAGGATACACCGTCGTGAACGCATCGTCTGGAGCGGAGGGTTTGAAGCAGCTCGCTGGCGGACGGTATGGCGGGGTGATCTCCGACATTCGAATGCCGGGCGCGGTGAATGGCGCGGAAGTACACGACTGGATCCAGAAAAACCGGCCGGAGCTGGGATCAAAGATCATTCTCATCAGCGGGGACACGGCTAACAGCGAGACCCAGGCGCTGCTGGCGCGCAGCGGGACGCCTTGCATCGAGAAGCCGTTCCGTGTACACCAATTAATATCCATTGTGGAGAAAACGTTTGGCAAACCATGAGTGACGATTTAAAAGTGCGTTTGTTGGTCGTGGATGACGAACAGAGCATCCGCAAGCTGTGTATGACTATTGGCAATACCTTAGGGTATTCCTGCACGGAAGCGGAAAGCGCTGAAGCAGCGCTGGCGAAACTGGACGCCGATGTGCCGGACCTCATTCTGACGGACTTAAAGCTGCCGACGCTTTCGGGCGTGGAACTGTTAAAGCAGGCGAAAATGATTCTGCCGCGAGCGGAGATTGCGATTATGACCGGGCATGGCTCGATCGAATCGGCCGTCGATGCGATGAAATTGGGCGCGTACGACTATATCGAGAAACCCTTCCGCGTCGAGAAGATGCGGCTGTTGCTTCAACGTATGGCCGAGAAGGTCCGATTAGTCACAGAAAATGAGTTTTTGCGCGAGCGCGTCAGCACGGAAGAGAATCTCGACGGGATTATCGGCACATCGGCGAACATCCAGGACGTCTTGCGGATGGTTTCGCGGCTGAAGGATACGCGCACGCCCGTTTTGATTTCCGGCGAGAGCGGGACGGGCAAGGAACTTGTAGCACGCGCGATACACTTCCGCGGGGCTCTGGCGCAAACACCGTTTGTGGCGGTGGATTGCGGTTCACTTGTGCCGACGCTGATGGAGAGCGAGCTTTTCGGATACGAAAAGGGCGCCTTCACGGGGGCGATAAAAACAAAGGCCGGGCTGTTCCAGGCGGCCAACGGGGGAACGATCTTCCTGGATGAAATTGGCGAATTGCCGCTCGAGATGCAGGCCAAACTCTTGCGCGTGTTGCAGGAGAAGGAAGTACGTCCCGTGGGCAGCAATGAGAAGGTGAATGTGGATGTGCGGGTCATCGCGGCGACGAACCGCGATCTCGAAGCCGCCTACCGCGAGGGAACTTTTCGGAAGGACCTGTATTTCAGGCTAAATGTTGTGACCGTGCATCTGCCGGCGTTGCGCGACCGCCGATCGGATATCCCGATGCTAGTGCATCATTTCCTGGACCGCTATGCGCCCGATTCGCACCTGCAAGTGACCACGGCGGCGATGAAGAGTCTGCTGAACTACGAGTGGCCGGGCAACATCCGTGAACTAGAGAACTGTATCGCCCGAGCGATTACGCTGGGAGACCGCAAAGTGATCGATGTGATCGATCTTCCGCCGGCCATTCGCACTGAACAACCGGATTCTTCAGGCAGCACGCTGCAAGATGCGGCGGCGCTTTCGACAACGGCGCTCTCGGAAATGGAGCGGATGACGATTCTGCGTGTGTTCGAGCAGGCCAACGGAGACAAGGCGATGGCCGGTCGGATGCTGGGGATCAGCCGGGCGACGTTATACCGCAAGCTCAAGCGCTACAACATCCCGCTCAGGTCGGAGCCGGGAGAGGCGGAGGACGCCTCCGAAGAGGCGGCCCAGCAGTTGGAATAACGTCTCAAGGCGCGTTGCGAGACGCGAAAGCAGAGAGCGGCTGAGACGAGAGCGTTTCAGCGTGAGACGCGTGAGCCACACAAAACCTATGGGGAAATTCTAAGTCTTTCCCTTTCTTCAATATCTGGACCTACTATCTTTCCGATTCTTTGGCGTGCAGCGTGCATCTCTATCGCGGGGACGTTGTGTCCAATTGCGGGTGTGGGTGTACCGATTCGCAGCGGACAGGCAATCCTTAGTACGACAGTACTGCGGCGGGATGAGAGGCGACGTGACACGATCCAGCGAAACAACGCTCATCACGAACGAACAGGGCTGCACGGAACGATTGGCTCGCTTCTTTCCGCGCGCGACTCCCGTTCGAGTCCCAGTGCAGATTACCGCGCTGCGGGCCGGGAGCACGCGTTTGCGGGAAGCGACGGTGGTGGAGTTCGGCGGCTCGGAACATGCGATTTTTCTCTCAAGTTTGCCGCTGGAGTTCGACGATAAGGTGCGCATTGAACGAGATCGGAACGGTGCTACGGCAGAAGCCACAGTGATTGCCGTGCAGTATCACGAAGGACGTAAAGCAGTGGCCGTCCGGTTCTTACAGGGGCCCTGCGTGTGGGTGACACAACCGTGAACAAGACGCATTCAACGCTCAATACCCCAGCTGCGCCGCGGATTGCGAACTCGCGCCAGGCGAAGTGGGCTGAAGATCGCTCGGTTTTTCCAATCTATCTGGCGCTTGGGAAGCAGCTCGAAATTGAGATTCCCTTCCCTCAAGAAAAGAGAAATCTCCCGGAAAAGCCGGACCTGGAGCTGTTTGACGAGGTCGAAACCTGGCTGGACGAGATGGACCAGCGCGTTGCGGTGCACGAATTGCGCAAGCTGCTGCAGACGACGACGCTGAACGCGAACGAAACCAGTTTGTGCGCCCTGATCCACCGCCATCTGCAAAAATCCTCGAAGACCAACGTGGACCGCGACAAAGTCGACTTCCTGCTGGTGCAGTATTTTGCGCTGTGCGCTCCGGCGAAGATTTACCACAAGCAGATCGAGCTTTTCGACGTAGCGCAGGTCATGAAACCGATCCTGGGCGATGTCGATGACTCAACCCTGGAGTGGTGCGAACCGCTTGAGCAGATGATCGAGAAGCTGCGAACTTTTCGCAGCCTTCGTGAAATACTGAAGACGAATTTCATCGAGCAGGGACGCAAAGTGAAGGAGACCGCGGGCGGGATGTTCTACGACCCGGCGGCCTTGCTGGCCTTCGTGCGGTTCAATTTTCTGTTGCGACGAACGTTTATCGAGTTGATGCACGCCGACCTGATTGCGATCCGATCGGGCCTGTCACAGCTCGAAACGGCGGGAGTAAGGCTCATCGACTGCCACCATTTCGGCCTCACTGCCGAGGAGCCGCTCGCAAAAATTCGAGACGCTGCCGATGAATGGAAACAGCCGTTCCAGAAGGAATACACGGAACGCTCGGTGAATCAAACGTTCGAGAAGCTTCTGGGCTTGCGAACGGACGTGGAACGGGCTCTGGAAAAGGTCGCACCGAAAGTGCCTCAAAACGCGGCCGTTTCGCAGAAAACCTCAACTACCGTTAGCATCGAGCCAGCCAGCAAATCTGCGCGTGATGTCGCGGCGGTTGAGACAAGCAAGAAAGGCGCAGAAAAATCTTCCGGCGAAGTTGCGGCCAAGCCCGCGGCCTCCCTGGCGCTCGATTTTGAAGGCTGTCTGGAAAAAATCTGGGAACAGTTGATAGCAACGCCGCCCACCCGAGGGCGCTCGATGACCACGGTGAAAATCGGCGCAGCACGGATCTTGTTGTCTTCGTGGGAAGTGACGGCATTCGTGAGCGAAGATGGACCCTCGGCGGAGGATTTGCGCCGGGCAGTGGTGGCCCGGGCGATGGTGACGGCCGCCGTCGAATCCGCCAAGGAAACAGGAAACGCGACGTCGATGGACAAGGCGCTGTCGATCGCGCGAATAGAAGTGTCGCGTCTACAAGAACGTGTTGACATCGCGAAGCAGGCGAAGGACACCGAAGCGGCCGTAAACCTAGGCATTAGCACGAAGAGATTACTCACGGCTTTGGACGAAGCCGAAAAGCTTTAAGTGTTTAGATTTTTTTCCGGTCATGACGGGCGACGACCCTGGGAGCAGGTCCTCTGTGCGAAACGCTAGCGTACTAATTCTGACCGACGAAACCGAATTTGCACGGCTGCTGACGGCGTGTTGGCAGGCAGAACGGCAAGCGCCGGGTATTACCGTCCTAAGCAGCGAGCTGTGGAAAGATCATGAAGCGGTGCCGCACGATCTTGTGGTTGTGGGGCCGGTACTCGAAGGAAAACTTCCAAACATCTTGCGCTCCCTGGAGCCCGCCGCCGCGGTGATTCTATGCGCGCCGGCGGATTCACGCGACTTGGGGCAATTGCGATCACACTATCCGCGTCTCGTGCACATTCCTTTGCGGGAAGACTGGGCGCAAACGCTTCTGCTTGTTGCAGGCGAATCTTTACGCCGGGCGGAAGCTGTGCGGCTGTTTAAACAAGCGGAGCGGCGAGCGGCGAAGAACGAAAATCAAGCCACGCTGGGCCGCTACATGATGGACATGAAGCACAGCGTCAACAATGCGCTGACATCCATGCTTGGCAACGCCGAACTATTGCTCTTGGAGCCTGGCCAACTTTCCTCGCAGTCCCTGGCGCAGATTAAGACAATTCATAGCATGGCGCTGCGGATCAACGAGATCATGCAGAGATTCTCATCGCTGGCGAGCGAGATGAGGGAAGCTGAGAATGCATCTCAAGTTGAGACGGAGGCAGAACCGGCATCCCCGGTGACGCGCCGCTAAGCTGCGCTGCCAAATCCGTAAGCCTCTCAAAATTCAGCTCTTATACAAGATAGACAAAGCGATTGGCGTAACTCTCAGGCTGGCTGCTGACGTGCACCTCTGGTCTGCGGAGAAATACGGGGAGATGTCGATGCTGCAGAAAAAAGTACTCATCGTCGATGACTCGCCCTCGCAAGTGAAGCTGATCCAGGGCTTTCTTGAGCACGAAGGCTACCGGCTGGTGGGTATCAATGACCCAGAGCGTGTCGAGGAAGCGATTGCCATTGAGCGGCCTAGCGTGATTTTGTTGGATGTCGTGATGCCCAAGCGGAATGGCTTTCAGGTTTGCCGGGAATTGAAGAACCACTCGGATTACAACGCGATACCGGTGATCTTGGTGACGTCGAAGAACACCGAGAGCGACAAGTATTGGGGCGCGCAGCAGGGCGCCGACGGGTATGTGACTAAGCCGTTTACGAGGGAAGAGTTGCTGCGGGCTGTTCGGCGATTTGCATAGAGGAATATTTGAGGATGATGCGGCAATGAACGAAGACTTTCACCTAGTACCGCTTCCTGCGGATGCGGACGACCTGCTCGAAGCGCTCGGACCCATGGAAGAGCGGCTGCCAGAATCGCAGTATTGCGTTTTCCGGAGCGGGCGCGAACGGTTTTGCTTGCCGGTGCTGGATGTCGAGGAAGTTTTGGATTGGCCGCTGCTGACAAAGCTGCCGCTCGGCCCAGCGTACTTGGCGGGGATTTTCAATCTGCGCGGGTCGATCGTGCCGTTGATCGATATCGCGATTACCGAAGGGCGGCGGCCAGGATTGCTGCCGAAGCATGTGGTGGTCGCATCGCTCCGCGGCGAGGGTACCCATGACGATTTGCGTATCGGGATTGCGGCGGACGAAGTGATTGGGACCTATTCGGTGAATGCCGAGGACTTGTTGGAACAGGCTCCGGAAAATGTGCCGCATTGCACCGGAATGCTCCGGCACGACGACCGGCTGGCGCTGATCATTGATCTTAGGAGAATGCTCGAGGTTTTTCCCGGACCGAGCATTTGATTTTGCACGGCTAAGTGTGCGTGTGCCCCGCCGCGTGCGGAAAGGGGCCACAGCAGTAGGGATTTGGAGGAAGGCATGAAATCGCGATTGAGTTCCACAATCTGGACGCTGGTCCTGATGAACGCCTTCGTATTGTTTGTCGTTCTCGGGCTCGGCTTCAGCGCCGGAAAGAAAGCTGGAGATGTATCCATCTTCGATTTTGGGTCGCTGCCAAGCGGAGCGAGCGGCGGCGTGATGCTGGCTCTGCTGCTGGCGTTCGGTATGGCTGCGTTCCTGGCATGGCGGCTGGGAAGCAAATTGCTGACCCCGGTGCAGGAGCTCGCGCAATTTTCCGAGCGCATCGCTGCGGGTGATCCTCGAGCGCGCGTGGAAGTCAACACGGGCGACGAACTTGGCTATATCGCGGAAAATTTGAATCGCGCGGTGGCGAAGGTCTCCAAAGCGACGAGCAATCAGGATGCGAACGATGCTTTGCAGCGCAGCATCACGGAATTATTGACTGTTATTAACCAGGTGGCGCGCGGAGATTTGACGCTGCGCGGAAAAGTCACGAACGACGCATTGGGCAACGTGGCGGACTCGATCAACTACATGCTCGACAACTTCACGAAGGTTCTTGAGCGCGTGCGAAAAGCGGCTATGGAAGTCACAGCGTGCTCGAACAACATTCTTGTGGCGGCCGACGAGATGCAGGCCGGCGCGACGCAGCAGGATCAGGAAATCACCAATACATCGAGCGCGGTGGAAGAGCTTACGGTTTCGATGAAGCAGGTGTCCAACAACGCGGAAGCTAGCGCGGAAGCGGCACGCCGTGCGCTCGACGCCGCCGAACAGGGCAACCGAGCCGTTCGCGACACTTTGGAAGGCATGCAACGCATTCGTGCTTCCGTGCAAGCGACTGCAAAGAAGATCAAGTCGCTGGGCGATCGCTCATTGGAAATTTCGGAAATAATCAACGTCATCAATGACATCACGGAACAGACAAACTTGCTCGCGTTGAACGCGGCCATTGAGGCGGCACGTGCGGGCGAAGCGGGACGCGGTTTCGCGGTCGTCGCGGATGAGGTTCGCAAGTTGGCCGAACACAGCCGAAGCGCCACGAAGGATATCGCGGCACTCATCAAGGCCATTCAGGCGGAGACGAACGAAGCCGTGGTGGTCATGGAAGAAGGCACGAAAGAAGTGGAAGGCGGGGCGACGCTGGCCGATCAGGCCGGACGTGCCCTGGACGCTATTTCGAACGTGGTGCGCCAGTCGGCGGAACTTGTTCAGGAAATTTCGCTGGCCTCCAAACAACAGGTACGCGGTACCGAGGGTGTAGCACACGCGATGCAGATTATTTCGAGCATCACGCGCCAGACCTCACAAGGCACGCGCGGAACGGTCGCAACCGTCAGCCAGCTCGTGAAACTTTCCGATCAATTGAACGAAGCTTTGGCGCAATTCCGCGCCACTTCGAAGTCCGGCAATGTTTTGGAAGATTCCGAGCGGCCCGTCCCAGCCGGCGCTCTGCGGTAAGCAGTGAATTTCTGCTCGGGCCAGAGCCAGAGCTAAAGTGGGACGGTAATGAGCGAACGGCAGGGACCGGCGCACGGTCTTAGTGAACATGAGTTGAGCGAGATCCGCATGCTGATTGAAGAGCGGACGGGCATTTGTTTTGACGAATCGCGGGCGCGGTTTTTCTCCACGCGCGTGAAGGAGCACTTGCGCGCAAAGGGGCTCGAACGCGGGACGGATTTGTTAAGGGCGATGCGCAAATCGAATGTCGAGTACGAAGCTTTGCTTGAGAAACTTTTGACCCAGGAGACGAGCTTCTTCCGTTATCCGAGCGTTTATGAAGCTTTTGAAAAACGCGTTCTGCCTGAATTGCACGTGAAGAAATTTTGGAAGAATCCCCGCACTTTGCGCATCTGGAGCGCGGGTTGCTCGACGGGCGAGGAACCTTATTCGATTGCCATTACCATTTCGGATTCACTTTCTTTTTCTGATTCGTGGAGCGTGGAGATTCTCGCCACCGACGTGGGGCGACACGCTTTGAAGCATGCGGAGCATGGTGTGTACTCGGGGCGCAGCCTAGGGAGTGTAAGCAAGCAGCAATTGGCGGCGCACTTTACAAAACATCAGAGCGGGCATCAGCTAAAACCGCGGCTGCGCAAACTCGTCACGTTTGCGCAGATGAATTTGGCATCGGCGGTGTATGTCGGGCGGATGGACATGATTTTCTGCATGAACGTGCTGATCTATTTCTCCGAGGAGCGGCGTCGCGCGCTCGTTCAGCGTTTTTACGACACGCTTGAGCCGGGCGGGTACCTTTTTCTCGGACATTCCGAATCGATCTCGAAGATGCCGGTTAAGTTTCAGGCCATCGTGTTGAACGACTGCATTTTGTACCGCAAGCCCACTGCGGAAGAGCTCCAGAAACCCGAACTCGTGGCGGAGGGACGCGCGTGAGCATGCCGGACCGCGAAGCCGTCGAGATGTTCCTTCAGGAAGCGGCAGAGCACCTGCAGTATTTGCGGGAGTACGTCAGCGTGCTGCAGGAGATTTCGCCGCGGCGCGAGGATCTTGAGCGGCTGTATATTTCCGCGCATACCCTGAGCGGGACTTCGGCGAGTTACGGATTCCCGCGATTTTCAGAAATTGGCGCGAAACTCGCGCACGTATTCCAGTACGCGCTGAACGCGCCGCTGGGCGACGACTTGCATGGGCCGTTGACGGAATTCTTGTCGGATGGCATTTCCCTGCTGGAAACGGATCTTCTAGAGATCAGCGATACTGGCAAGGAAAGTGTCGATGACATCGCGGCGTTCAAGGAACGGTATCGTTTTGCGTTTCCAACGGAACCGCCGCCGCTGAACTATCCGCAGTCGCCTGCATACGCGGATCAGGGCAAAGCATCGGCAAAGGAAACGGTCGTGGCCGCTGCAACGGGGTCGTACTTCGACGCGTTGCCTTCCGATGACGAAGTGTCCGACGAAATCCTGGAATTCTTTCAGCCGGAAGCGGAAGAACATTTGCAGGTGGTCAGCGATTGCCTGATTTCGCTCGAGGGGAACAACAACCCGGAAGAGATCAACAAGCTATTTCGCGCGATTCATACCGTAAAGGGGTCCGCAGCGCAAGTGGGACTGAGCAGGCTGGGGGCGATTGCCCACCGCGTGGAAGACCTGATCGGGCGCTTGCGTGACGGTGAACTGGAACCTTCGCCGGCCGTTGTCGATATTTGCCTTGAATCCGTGGACGTGTTGAAGAAAACGCTGCATCGGCAGTGGGCAGATGAAAAGAGCATGCGGGCCGGTGTGGATTCCCTGCTGGGGCGAATTGCAGAGTTTGCGCCAGTTGAAGTGGAAGATGCGGATACTGTCTCCGTTGCTGGAGGCGCGGAAGTAGTTCCTGCTGAGGGCGTCGAAGAAGCCGCTCCGTCTATTACGCCTGCAAAGAAAGCGGCCAAGCCAGCGAACGCAGCGGCCGCAGCTGCAAAATCGGTGCGCATTGCTCTTTCGCGGCTCGACCGCATGATGAACACGGTGGGCGAATTGGTCATCAACCGTACGCGAATGGTTGGGCGCGTGGCGGAACTGGAAAAACTGGTCGATACACTGAGTTTTTCGAAAGAACGGCTACAAGGAAAAGTCGGAGAGTTTCAGGAGAAGTACGAGTTCAATCGCGTCAGTTCCACGCGACAGACAGGCCCGTGGAGCCCATCTACCACTCGGCAGACGCTTACGAATGCGGCTTCAGGCGATACGTCGTTTTGGTCGGAGTTCAGCGAACTCGAAATGGACCGGTACGACGATTTCAATATTCTTTCGCGCTCGATGGCAGAGATCTCCGCGGACGTGAATGAAGTGCTCTCGCAGCTCGAAGGATTTATCGGGCGCGTGGAAGGCGACATCGACGAGTTCACGAAACTTGCGCACCATCTTCAGGATGAGATTACCGCGGCCCGCATGGTGCCCATCGGAACGTTGTATTCGAGACTGTCGCGCGCGGTGCGTGACGCTACGAAATCAGCCGGCAAGCAAGTCGACCTCGATCTCTCGGGTAGCGAGACGGAGCTCGACAACAACATTATTCAGCAGATTTCCGATCCGTTGGTGCATTTGGTGCGCAATTCCGTAGCGCATGGAATCGAACGACCCGAAGATCGCATCGCGGCGGGCAAGCCGGACCTTGGCAAGGTTTCGCTCCGTGCCTATCATCGCGGCAATCACATTTACATTGAAGTAGAAGACGACGGCCGGGGTATCGATTATGAGCGCGTGAAGCTGAGCGCTATCGAGCGCGGGCTTGTTTCACCGGAGACCGCGGACCGCCTCACCGAGCGCGATCTCCGCGAAATGCTCTTCCATCCTGGCTTCACCACCGCTCCCGTCAAGACTGAGCTTGCAGGGCGCGGCGTAGGCCTGGACGTCGTGCGCGCCAACTTGAACGCGCTGAACGGCGAAATTGACATTCAGAGCGTCAGCGGACAAGGGACGAAATTCACTCTAAAAGTTCCCCTGACTTTGATCATCTCTCCGGCGCTCTTCGTGCGCTGCGGAGTGACGAACTTTGCACTCCCGCTTGCGGTGGTGGAGGAAATCAGACGCCTCCGCGCGGACGAAATTGAGGACGTGGGCGGAAAACTTCTCACCAAGGTTCGTGATGTGGTGACCGAAGTGGTGAGGCTCGATACCTATCTGGGGCTGCCGCCGCTTGAACCGATCAATGGGTATTTCCGTATGGTCGTCGCCAATGCGGGAAATCGCCAGATTGGCTTGGTAGTGGAAGAAGTGCTAGGCAAGGACGAAATCGTCATCAAGAACCTGGGCGAATATTTGCGCCGCGTAAAGCTATTCCCCGGCACGACGATCGCGCCGGACGGCAGCCTCATTCTGCTAATCGATTTGAACCGCATGGTTGCAAACGAGCCGACGGAACGCCGTCCGCTGCAAGCCAGCGCGAGTGCTGCGCGCATCTTCGCGCCGGGCTCGACTGCCGTGGCGCGGGGCACGATTCCAGCCGAGGCCATAGACCGCGTCGAGCAGGAGCGATTGATTGTGGTCGCAGACGATTCGATCAGCGTGCGCAAGTTCGTCGGACGCATGCTCGAAAAGAACGGCTACCGCGTGAAACTCGCTGCGGACGGCATGGAAGCTGCGGAACTTGTGACACAACACGGCTGCCACCTCGTGATCACGGACCTCGAAATGCCGCGCATGACGGGATACGAGCTGATGGTCCAACTGCGCCAGAGCCCGACGACGCGGCGCATCCCCGTGATGGTTGTGACATCGCGCGCAGGCGCGAAGCATCGGGATCGCGCTATAAAAGAGGGAGCGACAGCCTTCCTGACAAAACCAGTGCAGGAAGATCAGTTGATTGCCGCCGTGGAACAGCTTATGGGATCGGAGACGCGACCAACCGTACCGGTTGGGTAGACGGCCATGGCCACCAGCGCAAACAAAAAGTTCCGCGTGCTGATCGTGGACGACTCCGCGTTCATGCGCAAGGTGCTCGAAACTATTTTCGCCAGCGACGATCAACTGCAAGTGGTCGGCCACGCAAAAGATGGCCGCGAGGCCGTTGCCCTCGCCGAATCCCTCAAGCCCGATGTCATCACCATGGACATCAACATGCCGCACGTCGATGGCTTGCAAGCCACGGCGCAGATTATGACCACGAATCCGCGGCCCATCGTCATCGTCAGCTCCGAATCGCGGGACGGCGCGGCAAGCACTTTGAAGGCGTTAGAGCTTGGAGCGATTGAATTTGTTGCCAAGCCATCGAGCGGCATTGATCTCGACATGCAAAGCGTGAAAGAGGACCTGTTGCGGAAGGTGCGGATGGCGGCCAAGGTGCGCGTTGTGCGCACGGCCTCTCGGATAGCCACGACGGTACAAAAATCGCACGGCACCTCACAAACAGCGCCTGCGCCTCCCGTTGCGCCACGTCCCGTGGCAAGTTCAGGACTCGACCAGCGATTCCCTGTTGTTGTGCTGGCTGCGTCGACGGGCGGTCCTGCGACGGTCATGCGCCTGGCGCCTGGCTTTACGCGCGAATTTCCTGCCGCAGTTATTTTGGTGCAGCACATGCCGGCCGCCTTTACCACGCAGTATGCGGCGCAACTTGCCGAGTTCACAGGCATTCGCGTCAAGGAGGCGGAACCGAACGAATCTCTGCAACCGGGCACGTTTTACATTTGTCCCGGCGGGCATCATTTGCGAGTAACTCCTACGGGCCGCATCCAGTTGGATGGCTCCAGTGGCCGAATCAACGGCTATCTGCCCAACATTGACGCGACGATGGAATCCGTGGCGGCTTTTGCTGGCGCCATGAGCATCGGCGCGATTCTTACGGGCATGGGCAACGACGGTACCAGCGGTGTGAAGGCCATCAAAGCGGCAGGCGGCCTGGTGCTGGCTCAGGATGAAGCGACGTGCGTCATTTTTGGCATGCCTGCGGAAGCCATCAAGGCCGGGGCAGTCGATCAAGTTCTGGGGATCGATGACATTTATCCGGCCATCGAAAAACGCGTCATCGGAATCTGCCGCACAACACCTGTGGGAGTCCGCTAATGCGTGTGGCTGCGCCACCTGTCAAGCCCCACGCTGCCGCTCGGACGGAGCAGATTATTCTTTTCCGCATTTCGGGACAGCCGTTTGCGGTCTCTTCTGCTTCCGTGCAAGAGGTCCGCAGCGTGGACAGCCTTTCTGGCGCCGCGACCGAAATCAACCTGCCGAGCGTGCGAAAAGTGAGGCACGTTGTGCGTCGCGGCGAAAAGGCGCTCTACGTTGTGAGCGGAGGCGCCCATTTCGGCTTGCCGGCCGCTGCGGCTGGGCTTGTTTTCGTTCTTCGAAAAACTCGGACCGCTCTATTGGTCGATGGCATCGACAAAATGGCCACAATGACTCGTTTGCAGTCTCTCCCGCTTGCTTATTGCCACGAAGAGCGCGCGTGGTACCGCGGATTGACGGCACTAGATCAGAATGTGATTCCGGTCGTGAACCCTGAGGGATTCTTGACCGCCGAAGAGTTTGCACTCCTAGACGCTTCGCTGGTTCCCGAATCCCTGCCGGACGAACTCCCTGACGAAGGGATGGCATTGCCGGAATGATCCAGCCCGTCGAATCCACTTCTCAATCCTTCGTTCTGCTGCGGCTCGGCGAGCGCCGCTTTGCCGTTGCTGCGGTGCAGATTTCCGAGCTGGTGGCTCCGAGCCGCATTTTCAGATTTCCTCATCGCACGCCCAAACTCGAAGGGGTGATTTTGCGGCGCGGCCGGATTGTCCCGGTCTGCGACGTCGCAGAGAAGCTGCTCGGCAAGGGGGTTACCTCGCGGCGCTTCTACCTCATTGCCGTGCGTCATTACGGAGACAAATCTGAGTGGGTGGCTTTGCCCGTGACCGGCGATTGCGAATTGATTGCGGCCGAAATGACGAATGCGGGAGAAGCGGACGCTCCGCACGTCGCCGGATGGATTTCGCACAATGGCGAAGTGATTGAAGTCCTGAATTTGGATGCACTCACGCCCGGCGCGGAAGAATTGTCCACCGCTAGCGTGCCGACCGTCGTTTTGGAGGCCAGGCTGTGACGCTTCCAGGACGCGGGCCAAAAATTCTGCTGATTGATAGCAATGTTTACTTCGCAAAGCGGCTTGGAGATGCGCTGAAACGCGAGGGCTTCGAAGTCGTTTCGAGTACGCAAGCGGCCTATGCACTCACAACCATCGAGTATGACGTGCCCTCCGCGATTCTTTGCTCGACGAATATGCGCGAGATGGGTGCCCTCGAGATTGCCAAAATCATTCATGTGGATCCAAAGAACGCTGCTCTCCAAATTATCGCTTTGGGCGACGGGAGCCAGCGCGCGCTGATGGAAGCCTTTCAGGCCGGTTGCGACGATTACATCGACCGGCAAACCGCGCCGGCCGCTATCGCCGCGCACGTGAAGAGCATCATCGTCAGCAAATCGGAGGGCTTTCAGCCGACGCAAATGCTGGCGCAGTCGGACACCAGCCTCAGCGGCAGCCTGACGCACCACGATCTCACGGGCGTCATGCAAATGCTGGCGCACGCGCACCAAACCGGCGCGCTGCACATCAATGCTGGCGAAACCGATGCCGTGCTTTTTTTTGACGCTGGGGAGATTACCCACGCGGAATGCGGCAGCCTCTTTGGCGACGAGGCAGTGATTCACATTCTGAAGGGTTGCGTGCAGGGTGGCGCTGGCGTTTACAAATTTGCCTATGGGACTACTTCACCGCAGCGCACTGTGTTGCGGTCGGCGACCGATCTGATGCTTGATGCCATGCGCGAGTTCGACGAAGGGGAACGCGACATGGCGGATAGGGAGGCGCGATGAGCGAGGCGATGACTGTTCCACCGCTGAACGACACGGAAGCAAAGCGCACACCAACGGTTTATTTCATCGATGACAGCGCAACCATGCGTGAAGTCATCAAGATCGCGTTCCGGCGCGAGAGCATCAACGTAATCACTTGTGCAGACGCCGCGTCCGCACTCGCTCAGTTTGAACAGAACAAGCCTGACGTCGTGATCACTGACGTGATTATGCCGGATCAGGACGGCTATTCCGTTTGCAGCCAGATCAAGCAGCATCCTGAATACGGCGGAGTTCCCGTGGTGCTGATGTCCGGCGTGGTGAACAAGAGCGTTGCGGACAAGGCCGTCGCGGTGAAGGCAGATGAATTGATTCGCAAACCCTTTCAGCCCCAGGAACTGATTGGTCGTGTTAAGAGCTTGCTGGAACCGAAGCGTGCTGCCGATGCGCCCGTCGTGGAACGTCCTGCAACACCGAGTGCGCTCAATAGCTTGTTCGCGCCGCCTCCCCCACCTGGAGCTCCGCGGCCCACTACTCCGGGCGCTCCCGCCGGTGAACAAAGGACTCCGGAATCGATCTGGCCACGAGCGCTTGCCGAAGCATTTATCGCGCCTCGTCCGGGTGATGGACCATCTTCTCAACAGAACCTGCAGCAGCCAGGATCGCCTTCCGGCAGGTCGGCTCCTACCGCGGCGGACATACAGAAGCTGCGCTCTGAAATTGCTCGGCTTGATCTTCTCGTCAAGAAACTGCAGACCGAAATGCAGATCGAGCGGCAATACACGCAGGCGCTTGAACTCCAAATACAAACTCTGACGCGCGTGGATTAGATGCGGGAAGCGTGGCTACTCATAGGCTCGTCTGGTCGATTCGTGAAGTTGACGCTGGGAAGCTAATTCGATAACTTCCCTTTTTGCTCTTCAGGTATTCAGTCTCTGGCATGGGGGGCTTCCATGAATGGCAAGAGCGGTACATCCATTTCGCGGCGCGAATTTGCGCGGCGTGTGGCCATCGTTTCTGCCGTCTCCATGGTTCCCGCTCGCACACTGCCGGCGGATTCTCTGAGTGCGGAGCCGCGGCTGACGCAAGCACCAGGAACGCCTGCGCTTTCCCCCGAGGGCCAGGAGGAAGCCCAAGCACGGTATCAGGCCATCCTTGCTGTTTACGGATCGCGGTTCTCCGACGCACAAAAAACCGATCTACGGCGGCTCTGTTTCTTGGCCCAGGAGCCACTCGATCAGCTTCGCGCGTACACGATCGAAAATGGCGACGGTCCGGCTTTGTATTTGAAACCACTCATGGAGAGGGAAAAGAAGCCCGAGGCCGTAACTGCTCCTCGCCCAGTAGGCCAAGCCGCAGCGAAACCCTGAGGGAACCCCGCGATGCCCGCCGAAGAAATCTTCTATTTGCCGTTGAGCGAACTTGCCAAGCGCATCGAGACGAAGAAGCTTTCGCCTGTCGAGCTAACGCAGATTTATCTCGACCGTAGCACGAAGCTTGGTCCGCGTTTTAACGCTTACGCGCACCTGACACCCGACCTCGCTCTTGCACAAGCCGAAGCGGCAGAAAAAGAGATTCAGCATGGCCATTATCGCGGGCCTTTGCACGGCATACCGTATGCCGCAAAGGATCTGTTGACGGTCAAGGGAGTTCCTACGACGTGGGGAGCAAAGCCTTATGCCGATCAAGTCTTCCAATATGACGCGACGGTGATCGAACACTTGAACCGCGTGGGAGCCGTTCTCATCGGCAAAGCAGCGATGATTGAGTTGGCTGGAGGAATGGGTTACCGGTTTGCGTCCGCATCACTGCAGGGCGCGGCGAAAAATCCGTGGGACACAAAATGTTGGACTTGCGGATCGTCGTCCGGTTCCGGCGCGATTGTTGCTGCGGGCCTCGCGGCCTTTGCCATCGGAACTGAAACCTGGGGTTCGCTCATTTGTCCAGCGGCGTTCTGCGGTGTGAGCGGCTTGCGTCCCACTTATGGGCGCGTGAGCCGTTACGGCGCGATGGCCCTTGCGCCTTCCATGGACAAAATCGGCCCATTGGCACGCACGGCGGAAGACTGCGCAAGGGTTTTCGCCGCGATTGCCGGGCATGATCCGAGAGATCGCAGCACGGTGCCGATCGACAAGGGCGCCTTCACCTATTCGCCGTCCTTGGACCTTAAGGCGCGACCATTACGTGTGGGCTGGCTAGCGAATGCATGGAAGAAGTTGGATACCGGAGTAGCCAAGGCTCTACTAACTGCCGAAAAGGTCGTTCGCAAATATTTTGGAAGCGTGAGATCCGCGTCCCTTCCAGAGGGTCCGTTTGAAGATGCGGCCAACGTGATCATTGCGGCGGAGTGTGCTGCTTCGTTTCGTAAGCTAATTCGGTCCGGGCGCGTAAGTGAGTTGACAGATCCTACGGGGCAACTCGCGGGCTACGTCAACGAGCAATACTCCGCTGCCGATTATTTGCGCGCGCTCAGCCTGCGTGAGATTTTGCAAAAAAGGATGGAAGCTCTGTTCGAATCGTATGACGTGCTGGTGGCTGCCGCTCAGCCCATTCCGGCTACGCCGCTGGAAACCAATCTGGAGACCGATCTCGCTTTTCCGGATCCGCTCGGCGCCATCGGCAACCTGTGTGGGCTTCCGGCCTTATCAGTTCCCGGCGGCTTCACAGAGAATAATCTTCCTGTTGGACTGCAGTTCGTAGGACGGGCCGGCGACGACTTCGCCGTGATTCAGGCCGCGCGAACATTTCAGCTTCACACCGAGTGGCATCGCAAACATCCAAAGATTGCTTAATATCCCGAAGACAATTTGAGCGAGGTTCCCAATCTAAATATTCCGTGGAACGTTGAGGGCCTCTCTCACCGCGCGCAATATACTGCCGCGGCTGAAAGGTTTGGTGAGGAGAAGCATATTGGCATCGGCTTGCGTAGTTTCCGCCGCGGTCTGTTCGCTGTAGCCGGACATATACACGACGCCAATTCCCGAATGCTGGTGCTGTAGTCGCCGCGCCAGCTCTTTGCCGGTCATGCCGGGCATAACCATGTCGGTCACTAGCAGGTCGATGACTGCCTTGTGTTCGGATGCAAGGCGAAGCGCCTCAGCGCCGTTGAGCGCTTCGATGACGGTGTAGCCGCCGGATTCCAGAAACTCGCGTGCCACTTCGCGAACGTCCTGTTCGTCTTCCGCAAGCAAGATTGTTTCCGTGCCGCGCGGCGCTTCCGCATAGGGCAGAGGCACACTGCCTTTGTCTTCGGGCTGGTCCACGCGCGGAAGATAGATTTTAAAGGATGTCCCTTTTCCAACCTCGCTGTAGACCCAGACGAAACCGCCGCTCTGCTTCACGACGCCATAAACTGTCGCGAGGCCGAGACCCGTTCCTTTCCCGAGTTCTTTTGTCGTGAAGAAGGGCTCGAAAATGTGCGCCTGCGTTTCCGCATCCATTCCAGTGCCTGTGTCCGAGACAGCGAGCAGCACGTAGCGCCCGGCCTTAACGATCGGGTGAGTCGTGTTATACGTGCGGTCGAGGTCGGCATTCGAAGTTTCAATGATGAGCCGGCCGCCCGACGGCATGGCGTCCCGCGCGTTCACAGCTAGATTCATGATGATCTGTTCCATCTGGCTGGCGTCAGCACGAATCTTGCCCAGATCCTGCGCCATGCGAATACCCAACTCGACATCTTCGCCAATCAAGCGCGGCAGGAGCTTGCCCATATCCTCGACCACGCCGTTCAGACTCATCACCCGCGGCTGGAGAACCTGCATTCGGCTGAAGGCGAGAAGTTGCTTTGTCAGCGCCGTAGCGCGGTCCGCCGCGCGATCGATCTGCGAGATTTTTCTCGATATACCGTCCGCGGGAGGCAATGCATTCATCAAGAGTTCAGTATGGCCTTTGATGACCATCAAAAGATTATTGAAATCGTGCGCCACGCCGCCCGCGAGGCGCCCCACAGCTTCCATCTTTTGCGCCTGACGAAGCTGCTGCTCCAGGAGATGGCGCTCGCTGATGTCCTGCGCCACGACCAAACGTACTCTCCGCCCGGCATAGTCGAACTGGTGGGAAATCAACTCGACCTCAAAATCCTTTCCGTCCTTCTTGCGATGTTTGCATACGCCTTGGTAACGAACAGCGGCGCCATCTTTTTGAGGGCGCACATCGAGAGATGCGCTCTTCTCCTCTGACCGAATGTCTACCATGCTCATGCGGCTGAATTCTTCTGATGCAAAACCGTACTGCCTCACTGCGGCATCGTTTACTTGGATAAACTGCAGAGTCTCGTCGTCCATCACCCATGTCGGGAGCGGATTGTGCGAGAAAAGAAGCCGGAAGACAGATTCGCTCTTGCGCAGGGCTTCCTCGGAACGACGCCGCTCAATGGCCAGCGCAATGTGGCCGCCGACGGAATCAAGAAACTCGAGGTCTCGCATGTCGTAGGCGCTTTCGTTCTGATAGTGCTGGACTACGAGAACGCCGATCGTTGCTCTCGGCGTTTTTAGCGGCACTCCCAGCCACGCAGGGGAAGGCGAGCCAACCAGTTCCACCTCTCCCTGCTGCGCAAGACGGTCGAACTCGGACTGAGGAATAAGCATGGCGCTGCCGGTGCGAAAAACAAACGCTGTGCAACTTCGCCCAACTTTCTGGGGAGGAGGCGCTATATCAAACTGATCTACAAAAAAGGGAAAGTAAAAGGTGTCTTCGTTGGGATTATGGAGAGCAACGAAGCAATTCTCGGCGTAGAGGACCTTTTTCAGCGCTTGGTGGATGCCGTCGAGCAACTGGTCCAGGTTGGCCGTCTGATTTAAAGCGTGGACGACTTCCGAGATAACCTGGCGCTCGGCCTCCATGCGGTGTACTGCCGTAACATCCAAAAAACTCGCCACTAACCCATCCACGGAAGAATTTTTCAAACAGCTGCTGATTGTCGCCTCAAACCAGCGCCACTCTGCCGTCTTGTTCCGTAAGCGGCAGCGCCCTTTCCGGGCGCCATCGGGTACTTCGGCCAGTCCGCGAAGACGATCTCGCATCTCTTCTAAATCGTCAGGGTGCACGAAATCTGTGAGACTCCTTCCGACGAGTTCATCGGGACGCAAGCCGAGGGCGCGGGTGGATCCTGCATTTGCATGAAGAACGATGCCGTCCGCGCTGAGAATGGCAAGCAGCTCGTGGGCGCAGTCGAGTAATGTAGAGATCTGCTCCGGAGTGGCCGCTACACTTGGTTCGAGAGAATGGCGTTGTGACATAAGGTCGCTGCTGGTGTAAACGTTTTCGTACCCCAAGGGACCGCGGTGGATACAAACTCCTCCGCCTTACGATCGCGTTCTAGAACGACCTTCTGGTCTGTGGATTGACGAAACGACTTTATCATAACGGACTTGGGAGGCCTGGCTAGGACCTAGGACAGGTTGTGTTACGAAAACATGACTGTACCGAGGTACAGGTTAGCCGCTTAAGCTGGCACGGCCAACTCGGCCCACTTTTCCCTCCAACGCGAGCGTGCTACCCTCCCATTCGCTTGTGATCAAATCTTGGTGTCTTGGCGCGGCGGATTCTAGAAAATATCCATTGAGTGTTAGGAGGCAGTGTGCCAACACATGACATTTGGAAAGACATGTTCGTCATGGGACTTCCCCTGCTGGAGAAAATCCTCCGGCCCATTATCGTTTACGCGTTTTTGGTAGTCGGCCTCCGGCTCTCCGGGAAGCGCGAGCTTGTACAGCTCAATCCGTTCGACCTCGTAGTGTTGCTAACTCTTTCCAATACGGTACAAAACGCCATCATCGGTGACGATAACAGCGTCTCCGGAGGATTGATCGGGGCTACTTCCCTGCTCATCGTCAACTATCTCGTAGTGCGCTTTCTCTATGGCCACAGCAAGCTGGAAGAGGTCGTGGAGGGACGAGCCGACGTCTTAATTGAGAACGGAAAAGTGAAAGCTGAGCGGTTGAAGAAGGAGTTGATCACCATGCCGCAACTCGAAGCCGCGGCGAGGAGACAAGGTTTTGAGTCCCTCGAGAACGTCGACAAATGCATCCTCGAGCCGAGCGGAACACTATCCTTCGTGGGGAAAAAGCCCGCGACCGAAGACGTCCGTCACCAGGAACTGCTGGGCCGCATGGAAAAGCTCATGGAAGAAATTGTGCGGCTCAGGGGCTCGCAACCGCCAGCGCGCGCCTAACCGTCAGACGATAGCAGTGTTTCTTGCTAGTGAAGGAGGAAGGCTGTCAGAGCAAACACGACGCCGCCGGCGCCAATCAGCATCCCGGCGATCCAGTAGCCCCGCCGCTTGGTAAGTAGCGTCATCGAGCAAATCACCAGGCCAACCTCGATCAGACCCTCTCCACCATCAAAGCGGTCCGCGCGCCGGCTGGCGAAGTCGCGTTCCTTCTCCAAGTCCTTGGCTTTCTCGCTGATGTCGTCTTTCTCTCCTTCGTAGCGCTCTACTTCTTTCTTGTATTTCTCGTGCAATACTTCCGCTTTTTCCTTGTCGGCTGGAGCAAGTGCGCTGAGTATATCCGCCACACTTTGCATTTCGTGTAAGCGGATGTTTTTAGCCTGGTAGTACGCCCATTGATCCGTGGCCTGCGATTGCAGCAGCAATTCCTCCGTATGGGCACGATGGCCGAGCAGTGTGACCGCCGCCACGAGTACGGCAAGAATAGAAATGGTGACCGAAACAGGGATCAAAAACGGATTATCTCCGTGCTCCTCATGCGCTTCTGGTAGTTCTATACCCTCAGGCATGGTTCAGAGTCTCCTTTGAGAATTAAGTTGTCGGTTCGGCTGCAATGGCCTTCAAGGAATATCGAGCGGCCGCGACTGTCCGCGAAATGTCTTCCGACGTGTGTGCCGTGGAGACAAATGTGGCTTCAAATTGCGACGGAGCAAGGAACACGCCGCGATCCAGCATCTCGCGGAAAAACTGGGCGTAACGTTTTGTATCGGAGCGTTTTGCGTCGCTGTAGCTCCGCACAGGCTCGGCAGTGAAAAAGATCGTCGCCAAAGATCCCGTCGCGTTGACCTGACCGGGAATCCCAGTTTCGGCAAGCGCCTGGCGCAGCCCCGCCACGAGTCTTTGAGACTGCTCCTGGATGCCTTCGTAGAGTCCGGGGCGAGTGAGTTGCTTAAGAGTGGCGATGCCGGCGCGCATCGCCAAAGGATTTCCCGCAAGCGTCCCCGCCTGATAGACGGCTCCCAGCGGCGCCACATGATTCATGATTTCCGCGCTCCCGCCGTACGCTGCGACGGGCAACCCTCCGCCAATAATTTTGCCAAGCGTGGTCAAATCAGCCTGCACTCGAGCAAGTTGCTGCGCCGCGCCGAAGTGCATCCGAAATCCGGTGATCACTTCGTCGACGATGAGCAGCGCGCCGTTGCGCTTCGTAATTTCCCGCAACCCGACCAGAAATCCGGGGGCCAGCTCAACGACGCCCATGTTCGCAGCGATCGGTTCGATGATGACCGCCGCGATCTTATCTTTGTGTTGTGCGAACAAACGCTCGAGCGCGACCAAATCGTTGTAAGGAGCGTTCAACGTCAGCTCAGCAAGCGCTTGCGGTACTCCCGGGCACTCCGCGATTCCCAATGTGGCAAGCCCCGACCCAGCTTGCGAAAGGAAACTGTCCGCGTGGCCGTGGTAGCAGCCCTCAAACTTTACGATAAGATCGCGCTTGGTCACTCCGCGGGCCAGGCGCACGGCGCTCATCGTCGCTTCCGTGCCGCTGGAAACGAAACGAATCTTCTCGATCGAAGGAATCGCTTGCGTAATCAAAGTGGCGAGTTCGACTTCAAGCTCCGTTGTCGCGCCATAACTCGTTCCGCGCCGCGCTTGTTCAGCAATGGCCTCCGTCACCGCGGGATTTGCGTGCCCCAGCAGCATGGCGCCCCACGAGCAGACATAGTCGAGCAATTCGTTCCCGTCGGCATCGTAAAGGTATTGTCCGCTGCCGCGCTCGATGATCAGCGGCTCGCCTCCCACGGAACGGAACGCCCTCACCGGGCTGTTCACGCCGCCAACGAGTATCTTTTCCGCGCGCTCAAAAATCTCGCGCGACCGCCGTCGCTCGACTTTCGATTTAGTGGGTGTCGCGCTCATGGAATTTCGAGCAAAACCATCAGGCCTTTAACCATCGCGCAGCATCCTTGGCGTGATACGTCAAGATAATGTCAGCTCCCGCGCGTTGAATTCCCGTCAAGATTTCCAGCACGACCCGTTTTTCGTCTAACCAGCCTATTTGCGCAGCCGCCTTGACCATCGCGTACTCTCCACTTACGTTGTACGCCCCAACAGGAACGTCAAACGCATCGCGCACGCGCCGAATCACGTCAAGATACGGCAGCGCAGGCTTCACCATGACCATGTCCGCGCCTTCCTCCAAATCCAGAGCGACCTCTTTCAGCGCTTCGCGCGCGTTTGCCGGATCCATCTGATAGCTGCGACGATCGCCAAATTGCGGCGCGGAATCCGCCGCTTCGCGAAAAGGTCCGTAGAAACCGGAACAGTACTTGGCGGCGTACGCAAGAATAGCGATGTCATGGAATTTGTGCTCGTCGAGCGCCTCCCGAATCGCAGCCACACGCCCATCCATCATGTCGGAAGGCGCGACGATGTCCGCGCCGGCGCGCGCATGTGACAATGCCTGTGCTGCAAGAATGGGCAGCGTCGAGTCATTCGCAACCTCTCCATCTTCGATCACGCCGCAATGTCCATGATCCGTGTATTCGCACAAACAAACATCAGTAATGACCAGGAGTTTCAAATTCGCTTTTCGAATCGCCTCAATCGCTCTCTGCACTACGCCCTGCGCTGAAGTTGAAATCGCGCCGCGTGCATCCTTGGACTCCGGCAAACCAAAGAGAATCACGCCCGGCAGACCCAGCGCTTCCACCTCCCGAGACTCCTCCACAATCTGATCGACAGATTGTTGATGGACTCCCGGCATGGAGCTGACTTCCTTACGAACCTTTGCGCCCGGACACACGAACATCGGATAGATCAATCCAGCGGTCGTTACCCGCGTCTCGCGTACCAGTCCACGCAGTGCTTCACTTCGCCGCAAACGTCGTGCCCGCTGAGTAGGAAAGCTCATTCGTCTTTTGCTCCGACCGCCGGCCGTCTCTTCGTGCGCGCCAAATGCCCCTCTAACGCTTCGACGATTGCTTTCGTCGTAGTATCCGTCGCCCTCGCAATCCTTTGTACCCCAACGCTGCTCAATGCAGCCGAGGTTGCGTGCCCGATGGCTACCATCACCGCTCTCCCCTGCACGGTTGCCAATCGTTCCCGTCCAAGAAGTTCGAGAAAGTTTTGCACCGCGCTCGGGCTGTAAAACAAAATACCATCAGCGCCATCTTTGAGACCTTCGTGCAACTTGTTTCGATCCGCGCTGCTCGGGGGCAAATTCCTGTAAGCCACAACTTCTGTCACAATCGCCCCGCTTCGTCGCAGCGTCGCTGGCAAATCCGGACTCGCACGGTCGCTTCGCGGTAAGAGAACTTTTTTGCCGCGCAGCTCTGCACCAAGTTCCCTGGCGAGACCGCCCCCGCTATGGTCCGCCGCCACAAACTCCACGGAAAATCCTGCAGCTTCTGCCGCGCCCGAAGTGGCTGGACCTACCGCCGCGGCAGGCGGCAACTTCGCTAGCGCATCCAGAACGCGACCGAGTTCTTCTCCGCGCCTTTCCACCGCCTGAACCGCATTTGCGCTCGTAAACAGTATCCAATCAAATGTTTCAATCGTGGACAACGCTGCGTCCAGCTCATCGTAATTTTCAGGCGGAGCAAACGAAACCAACGGCAAAAGTTTGACTATTGCGCCTCGAACGTTCAGCTCCTCGCATAGCTGGTTGCTTTGCGCCGCGGCGCGAGTAACGATGACCACTTTTCCATTGAGCGGAGATGCGATCGCGTCAGCCACGTTGACGGGTCACCTCTTCAAGGATGCTCTGCGCCCCCGCTTCCATCAACAACTTGGCCATGTAACCGCCAAGCTCCGCAGCCTTTTCCGGCTCTGACGTCGCTCGCTGCTTTACATACTGCAGCCCGTCCACAGAACATACACACGCTTCCAGCACAAGTTCACCGCGCTCAATCCGCGCCCACGCGCCGAGCGGCACCTGGCAGCCACCGTGAAGCGCAGCCAGCAAGGATCGCTCGGCGATAATGGCGGTGCGAGTTTCGGCATCGTCAAGCCCGCCAACTATGTCGGCCGCTTCTGTGTCTTTCAGCCGGCATTCGACAGCAATCGCTCCCTGCCCCACGGCCGGCAGAAAAACTTCAGGAGACAGAGTCTCCGTAATGCGTCCGCTCCAGCCCAAGCGGTCGAGCCCCGCCTTCGCGAGCATCACCGCCTCGTACTCTCCGCTCTCTACCTTCCGTAAACGCGTGTCCACATTTCCGCGCAGATCACGCACGTCCAAATCAGGCCGAATATGCCGAAGCTGCGCCTGTCGGCGAAGACTTCCAGTCCCCACTCGCGCGCCCTGCCGCAGACTCGCGACCGTCGCTCCGTTCGCGCCAACCAGGCAATCTCGCACATCCGCACGCCGGCACACCGCCGGAAATATCAACCGCGACGGCGTATCCGTGGGAACATCCTTGACGCTGTGCACGGCCAGGTCGATCGCTTCTTCCAGCAGCGCTTCTTCGAGCTCCTTGATGAAGATTCCCTTCCCGCCGATTCGCGAGAGCGAAGACGTCTGCAGCTTATCGCCCGAGGTCTTGATAATGACGATCTCGGTTTCCACTCCAGCGCTGGCGAAAAGTTGTTTGCGAACAAATTCCGCCTGCCATTTCGCCAAAACGCTGCCCCTTGTGCCGATGCGCAGGTGTCTCACGGCTTCTCCCGGTTCGATAGGAAGAGATCACGCAGTGCTTCCACGTTCTGGATTTTGCGGCGCAGCTCTTTCTCTCCGCGCAGCCGCTCCGCCGGTTCCAGAAGCAGCTTCTCCAGCAATTCGTCCATCATGGATTCCATGCGCTCCCGCTCGGCCGCGCTCAGGTGATTCATGGAGTCCATGCGTGCGCGAATGAAAGCCTCCCTTTCCTCGCGCAATCGCGCACGCAGCGCGTCGACCAATCCAACCAATTCCACGCTCGCCTGCCAGGAAAGAAATTTTCCAACATGTTCATCCACAATCGTTTCGGCGCGAGGTACTTCACTCTCGCGCGCATGCCGATTCTGCTCCACGATTTCCGTGAGGTCGTCAATGTTGTACATATAAATGTTGTAGAGCTCCGCAGCGGAGGCTTCGATGTTGCGCGGCAGACCCAAATCCATCAAGAAAAGAGCGCGGTTGCCGCGCGCAGACATAGCCGCATGAAGGATCTCGCGCCGCAAAACAGGTTCTTCCGAAGCGACTGAGCAGACCACCACATCCGCCGCCGTCAACACTGTTTCCCATTCGCCCCAGTCGACTACTTTCCCGCCGACGCGCACCGCTAGCTGGTCGGCACGCTCGCGCGATCGGTTCATAATGAATAGCCGCGCGATGCCACGATCTCTTAGTTGATTGACGACCTGTTCGCTGATCGTTCCTGCTCCCAGCACAAGCGCACTTCGGTCATTCATTTTTCCGAAGATCCGCTCCGCGAGCTTTACGCCGGCAGAAGCTACGGACATCGGCCGCGTCCCTAATTCCGTCTCCGAGCGCACGCGCTTTCCGACTTCGAGCGCTCCTTGGAACAGCCGGTTCAGCACCGGGCCGGTGGCCCCATACTCGTGCGCGTAGCGATATGCTTCGCGAACCTGTCCCAAAATCTCTGCTTCGCCGAGGAGCATCGAATCAAGCCCCGCCGAAACACGGAAAAGGTGCCGCACGGCGGCCCGGTCATAGTGATGATAGAGCGACACACCGAGCACATCCGGCTGCACAGAATGAAATTCGCTCAGAAACGAAGACAATCCTGGCGCGCACTCATGCGAACTTTCCGGCGGCACGCCATAAATCTCGCTGCGGTTGCACGTCGAAAGCACCAGGGTCTCTTGCAAGATTCCCCGCGAACGCAGCTCCTCCGCCGCCTTCCGCGACTGTTCCGCCGTGAAAGACACCCGCTCGCGCACCTCAACCGGCGCCGTGCGATGGTTCAATCCGACGAGAACAATTTCCATGCCGCGCCCGCGCTCCTAGAAGTAGCGGTGACTCTGCGAAAGATACAGGTTCACGACGGTGAAACTCATCACCACGACGAAAAAATTAAAGATGCACAGCCGGGACGCCCGCGCCCCGCGCCAAGAAGCCGTCCGCGCCAACTGAAAATAAAGCACGTAGAGAAGCAGCACTAGAAGCGTGATGACGTACTTCGGATCGTAGTGCCAAATCTGCCCGCGCAACCGGTCAACCCACACGAATCCGAGCGCTGTTCCTATGGTGATCGACACCAACCCAACTAGCACGCTAGACCGGCTCATGCGTTCGAGAAGTTCAAGGGGCGGAAGCCGCCACACGACGTTGCCGAGCTTGCGGCTTCGCAAAAGGCGCTCCTCGCCCAGAAAAATCAAGCTGAATACGAACGAAAGCGCAAACGCCGCATACGCCAGAATGCTCAGAGTGACGTGAAAAGCAAAGATGACTCCCTTGGCCGGCGCAGGAGACAATCGATCCGCCGGTGCCAAATGTGCCGCGACAAAAAACACAATGATAAAGGGTAAGACGAACGCTCCCACGGACCGCTGTCGATGAAAAAGTTCGAGCCCCAAATAGGTCAGCGCAAGAAGCCACCCAAAAAGCGACATCGACCCGTAAAGATCATGATACGGAACGGTGTGCAGCCCGCGTGAGCGTTCCAGCAGCGCGAAATAGTGAGCTACCAGCCCGAGCCCGAGCAGCAGAGTAGCCAGCCGCCCGGCAATCTCCTTCCCCGTGCTCAAGAAACGAAGATAGAGAGCCAGACTCCCGCCGTAGGCAACAACCGTGAGAACGAAGAACAAGCCCTTCATGAACTCTACGAACCTATTTTTTCCGCAGCCGGACCGCTCAACCACAGCCGCACTGCCGTCGAACTCAATGATTTCCGCGTTCTCCAGAGTATAGCCCACCCAAGAGCCGCGCCGCACGAGCCTTGCCTCTTTCTGCAATCAGCCCCGGGATTTGCTATCCTCTTCGTCTGGCGCAATATGGCCGAGACTTCCGCTCCTCTCAATCGAAAGGACTTGTTTCTCCGCGCTTGCCGAGGCGAAACTCTTCCGCGGCTTCCCGTCTGGATGATGCGACAAGCGGGGCGCTATCTCCCCGAATACCGCGCCATACGCGCAAATCACGCGTTTCTAGAGGTTTGCAAGACGCCCGATCTCGCGGTCGAAGTCTCTCTTCAGCCCTTTCGCCTGCTCGGAGTCGACGCGGTCATCGTTTTCTCGGACATTCTTATCGCGGCTGAAGCCATGGGCTTAAAGCTGGAGTTGGGCGATGCTGGACCCAACTTGCCGGAGCCCGTCCGCTCGAAACGCGATGTCGAGCGATTGAAAATTTTCGATCCAGAAACCGACACGGGATTCCTCCCAGAAACCATTCGCCGCATCGTCCGAGAAGTCGGCCCTACGGTTCCCGTTTTGGGTTTTGCCGCGGCTCCGTGGACGCTAGCTTGCTACATGGTCGAAGGCCGAACCAAAGAAGGTTTTGCGACAGCGAAAAGCTTTCTCCTGCACGAACCGGCTACCTTTCGCGAGCTTTTGCATCGCATCGCGCAAGCGACTATCCCCTACTTGCAAGCTCAGATCGCTGCGGGAGCCGCCGCCGTGCAATTGTTCGACACATGGTGTGGCGAGTTGTCCCTGCGTGACTACGAAGAGTTCGCTCTCCCTGCCACGCAAGAGATCATTTCGGGTTTGGGCGGCGAGACTCCAGTCATCTACTACACGAAAGCCTCTCATCACCTTCTGCCAGCAGTAGCCTGCTCAGGTGCAACCGTCTTGAGCGTAGACTGGCGCGTGGATATGCGCGCGCTTCGCGAAAAACTCGGCCCCTGCATCGCCCTCCAAGGAAATGTCGACCCCGTCGTCCTCTTTGCCCCGCCCGAAGAAATTCGCCGCGCCACCCAAGAAGCAGTTTCGGCGCTCGGCGGCACCGGCCACATCCTGAATCTTGGCCACGGCATCCTGCAACCCACTCCGGTAGAAAATGCTAAGTTGTTTATCGAAACTGGCCAACAATCGCTGCTGCGGGAAGCCAAGCCCGCCGGAAATTGGCGTTAGGGGACCCTTGTCGTGACGCTCGCGAATCCAACCCTGCAAAACATGCGCGAAGAACTCCGCGTCAGCGAAGAATTCCTCACCCGCTACAACCGCCCCGGCCCCCGCTATACGAGCTACCCAACCGCCCCCGTCTGGAACGATTCCTTCGGCCCCTCCGACCTCGAAAAAGTCCACGAGCAAGCCGACGCCGCCAAATCCCCTGTCTCGCTCTACATGCACATACCCTTCTGCGAAAGCCTGTGCCTCTTCTGCGCCTGCAACGTCATCATTCAAAAGGACAAACGCGTCTCTCCCCCCTACCTCGAAATCCTAAAACGCGAAATCGCCGGCGTCAGCCGCGGCGTCTCCAAAGATCGCCCAGTAGTCCAATTCCACTGGGGTGGCGGCACTCCCACCTATCTAACCCCCCCGCAAATCGAAGACCTCTTCGGCTTCACCCAAGCTCGTTTCACCTTCGCCCCCGACGCCGAAATCGGCATTGAAGTCGACCCCCGCGTCACAAGCCGCGAGCATCTCGAAACCCTCCGCAAGCTGGGCTTCAACCGCCTAAGCATGGGAATCCAGGATTTTCACCCGCTAGTCCAAAAAACAATCAATCGCGTCCAGCCTTACGAACTCACAAGCGCCCTGATCCAATCCGCCCGCGACCTCGGCTTCGACAGCGTCAACGTCGACCTCATCTACGGCCTGCCCTACCAAACCGGCGAAACCTTCGCTCACACCGTCGACCAAATTCTCGCGCTCACCCCCGACCGCGTCGCCCTCTTCAGTTACGCCCACGTCCCCTGGCTCAAAAAACAGCAAAATTCTTTCGAGGGTCATCTCCCCGAAGGCATGCAAAAATTCGAGATCTTCCGCATCGCCCTCCTCAAATTCCTAGAAGCCGGCTACCTCTACATCGGCATGGACCACTTCGCCAAACCCGGCGACGAGCTAGCCATCTCTCAGCAAAATCGCACCCTCCACCGCAATTTCCAGGGTTACACCACCAAAGCCGGCGCCGACCTCTACGGCATGGGCATCACCGCCATCAGCGGCATCCAAAACGCATACGCGCAAAATCAACGCGACATCCCCAGCTGGGAAAAAGCCGTCAACCTACGCGGCATCGCCACCATGCGCGGCTACCACCTCTCCAATGACGACCGCCTCCGCCGCGCGGTCATCAGCCGCCTGCTCTGCCACACCATCGTCTTGAAAGATGAAATCTCGCAGGAATTCGCAATCGATTTCGACAGCTACTTCGAAGAAGAACTACGCCGCCTGGAACCCTTCCGCGAGGACGGCCTGGCCATCCTCACCGCCAACGAAATCCGCACCACTCAGCTAGGCCGCATCTTCGTCCGCAACCTAGCCATGATCTTCGACCCCTACCTCGAAAAACAGCACCTCAACGCCAAACCCCTCTTCTCCAAAACCCTTTAGTTAGCCCATCACCAAAGCCGCCACGCTCAACACTGCCGGCTGGCACGACAGTTTCCGCTAACCGCAGCGTGAATCAGGCATATAGCGGGTAGCCCGACTGCGACTCTCTTGCATGTGGCTCAAAATGAATGGTTTGAAGGAAGCAAGGGAAGCAGGAGGACGATGCGAGAGCGTTGCGTCAGGGCCTACCATAGCCTTCAACGGGAGTTTGACGACATCACCTGGGGCAGCGAGGGCAAAGACGCGTGCTATCTGAGCAAACCTCGCCGTCTGGCGGCCAAGCCCCAAGAAGGGGATCAGAAGCTACTCCGCTATATTGCTCAGAAAATAGCCAGAACGAGGACTCGTCGAACGGAGGCAAGCAACTAATCCCGCCCAACGGGGTTTAGGATTGACTACACTCAGGAAAGCTACTACAACGCACGAGGGAAGTTGATTAGATAAGGTTTTTTTTCCCACTGAAGTGGGGCTGCAAGGGGTGACGAGATGGACGTGCCCTGCCCTAAGTCCAACACCACCGTTCTCCAGAAAGTCCCTCTGGCTTGCGAAGAAGTGCTCTACTGGTGTGATAACTGCGCGTACCTCCATCGCCTTTTGGTCGAGATCCGTGGTCGGGGAGTTCTCGTAGGGGACTCGACAACGAATGGCACAAGGCAGATGACGCTCACCGCACAATGCGGTGGGATGGCGACTCGTCGAATCAGCAGGAATACTTCAGCGCGCTTGTTGTCCTCCGAAACATTCGTCATTCAAATCCCCGTCGCGAGGGACGCTTCTAAATGTCTGCTGGCTGCACGCCAACAAAACCGTGTGGCAGGTAGAACTTTTCGGATCGAATCATGAAATGGAATGAATACGAACGAACTAGGCCCAACATTGCAGGACTCGCGTCTCCAGTGCAACAGGCCGAGATGAAATTACTCCTGGCCGGCAGGTGGCCACCGCTCAAACCGTTGCCGGTATTCAAGTATGAAACGGATGAGTATCGCGCCTCGATTGATTTCGACAAGATGCGTGGAGAATGGGTCTGTCACAAAACCTCTTTACCGTCCAACAAGGTTCAGGAACTGCGTGGTGGATTGACAGAAATAACCCTTGCATTGCCCCACGGTCAAGCAGAAGTGTTCGCCGAATGTGCCGCAGTAGAACCGCAAGAACAAGAATTGGAGAAGGACGCCAGCCGTCGTCTCCAGGCCATTCTTGAGTGGAGAGAGAATTATGAGAACGGCGCACTCTATTCTGGCCTGCGGAAGTATCTTTCCGAAAGCCAGCAAGATGAAATCCACGACATCATCCGACTGACTCTTACTGCTCGGCAGCTTCAGTTCAACGCGAAGAATGTTGCGTACGTCTTTGACGCACTTTCGAAGGCGGGCGGCAAGCTGGCAACACTCATAGAAATCGCGCAGCGAAATAAGACAGAGAAGGGAGCGGACGTACCGGCAAGAGCGGAAGCAGCTGCACCCGACGGCGAACGCCATGTGTCGGTCGAGGCGATTCATCCCACGCGCGATCGCCGCCTTCAGATGCGCACCACTCCTGCCTCCCGCGCGTACATTGAGCTCGGCGGTGCCAATGGCGGCTTCGTGCTCAATATAAGTGAGACGGGCATGGCCATTGCCGCCGTCGACACCCTCGTAGTAGATGACTACCTCCCACGCATTCGCTTTCAATCGCCCAGCTGTGGGCAGAGCATCGAAATCTCCGCGCAGATTGTGTGGGTAGCGGAATCAAAGAAAAGCGCGGGCATCCAATTTGTCGATCTCACCGCCGAAGCCCGCAATCAAATTTCAAATTGGATCTCGTTCGAAACGCCAGCCCCGAAATTTGAAGGGTTAGCGCCGGCGCCTGTTGAGAGCTTCATGCCCGCAACCCTCGAATGCTTCCCAGAAGAGGCAATTGGAAGTGTTTTCCCTGAGCAAGATCAACCCTGCTCGACCGAACGGATTGCACGCACTGCGTCTCAAGCATCGAAGATCGTGACGCCTGAGATTCTGGATGCGAGCCCGCCATCGCTTAGCGAAGATCTCCAGGAAAAAGTGCACCGCCGCACTCCAGTCGCCGGTTTTGCAGCGCGAGTTCCAACAGGAAGAGTCGAGTCGTCAGCGAATCGCATCGAGAAATCACCTTCACGTTTATATGTTCTTGAAATATCCGCGTTCCACGTCGCCGCAATGGTGTTTTTGCTCGCGGTGATCAGCCTCACCGTTGGGCTCACAGTGGGACGTGTCCCGCTCGGAAAACACCTCCCAGACGCTCAGAAATCAACATCGGCTGTTGATGCCACGTCACCCGCACTGCCCAATCGCGCAGGCGAAACGACTTCGCTAACTTCCACTCCACCGGCGGCAAATACCTTCAATACCCCTCCAGTGCATCTGCCAGCGCCGGGAACAGAAGAATCGCGCACAGAAGGCTCATCCGCTCAATCTCTCAATGCACGACCGGAAGATTCAGTAACCCGCATGGGGCCAACCGGACCATCTTCGGCTGTAACGAGCCCATCCCTCACTGATTCCGATATTCCCGAAGCCAGTCCTGAGCACCGTGGCTCGACTGGTCTAACCGCCCGAAACGCGCCGCCGCCCGCGAATTCCCAACCGGCACTTTCAGGCGGGACTGTCGGCCCAATAAGTGGCGCGCTGGCGAACCTCGTCCCACGCAGGGTAACGCCTGCGACTCGCGCGGCGCGGTACCTGTCACCGCCTTCCACAATCCTTGTCAGGGGCCCAGGCGATGGCAGCAAACCGTTCAGGCTGACTTTGCCGGAAGAACCGATCGCCGCCTCCTCTTCGTTCGCGATGACCTCGCAACTTTCTGTTCTGGTTGCTCCTGAGCCCGGATCCGCAGCAACTCATGAACCTTCTCGATTGCAACCCGGTGGGGTTGTTTCCTTCGTGTGGCCTCGTTATCCAAAGCCGGGGGCTCGACATGGATCGTCAGAAACCGTAAAGGTCCGCACCACCATCGGAGAGTTCGGCCAAGTGCTGGATATAAAGCTCGTGAACGGCTCGAACTCTCTTCTTCCAGCTGCCATGAGCGCCATTCGCCTGTGGCATTACAGGCCCACTCTCTTGAACAAAAGGCCTGTCCAAGCTCAACAGGACATCACCATCGAATTCCTGCCGCCACGGTATTTGTCGCACGTCTCCACTCAACATCCCTCGCGCAACTAGCGGCACTTTGGAACGTCGATTTTGCCGGGTCCCGGGCGCGGTATCCCTGCGCTTTCTAGGGGGCGGTTGTTGACTTGGCTCACCTCGGAACCTACAGCCTTAGCCGGTACTCACACAAACGCCATTTTAAGCACCAAATTCCCGCGCATCCCAGGTCCTCTTATCAACTTACGCCCCAAGAGCATGGCGGGTGGCGTCTACAAATGCAGCGTAATGCCGCGGCCCAACACAAAAATGAAACCAAGCGACAAAGCCGCAGCAACGATGACCCACACATAATTCCTGCCAATGCTTTCGGATCCTCTCTCAGGAACGGTTCCTCTCGGAACGTAATACATCAACCACAGAAGCCCAGAGTGCGCGCCAGCCGCTGCTGGCAGAGCCGATTGCCACATCAGCTGAATCCCAATCGGATTTAAGAGTCCAGCCACACTTAAAAGCACCACCGCCGAGAAGTAAGGAATCCACGTGAGTCTCCGCAGCCGCCGTAGATCGTTCCTCGGAACTCCCACGTACCGCATCAGCCCTGTGCCCACCACCAATACCGCCCCGTAGTACGAAGCTATCCCGACGATCACGAGCAGCGACCGCCACATCCAGTGCGCCGGCAAGCCACCAAAGACGACCGCCCAGTCGCCGAAATTCGTGACGCCAGAGAAGAAAAAATACCCGGTGCCCGCAAAAAGGTTGAACGCTAGACTCGTCAGCAGAAAAAAGCGCAATCGAACCGATCCGCGCGTCACTTTGCGCAGGGCAATCCAAAAGACCAAGCCCGCCGCCAGGTTCGCCAGCGTTCCCCCCGCCGCAACCAGTCGCGAGTCGAATACGCTCGACCAGGCCACAGTCGACACCACACCCGACTTTGCGCCCATGAGCAAAGCCACCGCAGCATGCCCCAAACCTTCGTGCAGCACATCGGCAAGCATCTCCGCCACGAGGCTAATCGCAACAACCGTCAACACGTCGTCGTTCGCCCGCACCGGCACTCCGTTAACCTTCGCGGCCATTTCTCTTTCCGTAGCCACTCACTCCCCCTGCCTGTCCTCGGATGCCATCTCTGAGGTTCGAGGAAAAGACTAGCAGGAAATTGGCGCCACAATTCTCATCATTGAAAACGCGAACCATGCAAATCACATGTACGATTACGGCTGCCAGCTCAACCGGTCGATTCAACACCATCCAATCAGTTGATCCGCGAATCGATTGTCCGGCTTTTTTACCGGTTGCACTCCAAGGGCCCGATGTGCAGTATGGCTGTGTCTATGAGAGTGCCGCTTATAAAGCGTGCCGCGGCTCGTAAGGACGTATTGACCTCACCGTGAGCGACTCGGCTTCTATATCAAGTTGCCACTAACGAGGATAGACGCGTATAACACTTGTTACGCGTTTGTGCTTGCAGTAGTTTCCGCTTCCATCCAAGTCCCTCGAAGATCGACGAAAGACTGGAGCGGTATTCTTTCCGCAATTGATCGGTGGTTTTCATGTTGAACGGTCTTCTGGAATCATGAGGAGAGGATTCCCGTCGAGTCTTGGTACCGGGCTAAGATTTTCTTCTTGGCTGACGGCGCTAATTGGAATTGTAGTCTTCAAGGCAGTGCTTTCGCTCGACGTGAAGCCTGGTTCTTTTCTAGTCGACTACAGCGGGATCAGCTATTTCCTTCTCCTGTTTTTGGCGACCTGTTTCGCCATCCGCAACGGAATCGAGAAACGGCTGGGGATTCGGCCATTCTGGTTGTTCCTCGCAATCGCCTACGGCCTCTGGGCTTTAGACCAGTGGCTTTTTCTGTACTACGAACTTGCTCTGCACATTGAGGTGCCTGACAATTCGATCGCTGATCCGTTGCTGTTTCTGCATGTCGTACCGCTCATGGCGGCTGTGGCTACCTTTCCACACTGGGATGCATCCGACCGCAAGCTATACCGGACGATTTTCAACTCTCTTCTTTTACTGTTTTTTTGGAGCTTTCTTTACGGCTACACTGTTTTTCCATACCAGTACTTGTTCTCGAATGGTGCCCACCCGAGCTACGCGCTCCGCTTTGACATCCTTTACCTGTTAGAGAATTTGGCGCTGGTTTTAGGTGTGGGCAGTTTGGCCGTTCGAGTGCCAGCCCCTTGGAAGTCAATCTATCTCCATCTGTTGGGCGCGTCCACGCTTTACGCCTTAAGTTCCACAGTCGCAAACCTTGCCATTGACTCAGGAGGGTACGTTAACGGCAAGCTATATGGTTTGGGCCTCACCGCATCTGTTTGCTGGTTTGTGTGGATACCGCTTCGAGCGCGGCAGATACCCGAAGCTGAAGTGCGAGCAACTCGAACCGATAACGGCCAAGTCTCAAAAGCGCCGTCGTGGGCGATGCTCGTGGTGGTGGTGATCGCCATCCCTATCGTGTGGGAGATGTTCCACCGGAATGAAAACTCTGGTATGAGCACGCTCCGCCTGCTGGTCGCAATCGGCGCGATTGTGTGTCTGGCTAGTGCCGCCTATATAAAGGAGCATCTCGCCAAACGCGAGTTGGTGTTACACCTCGGTGTAGCCAATGATCGGCTCCGTTTGGCGATGCAAGCTGGCACCTCGGTGACGTGGGAATCGGATGTCAAGAGCGGACGAGATCTTTGGTTCGGGGACCTACAGACAGTTTTCGGAATCCCATCCGACACGCATGCCGCAAGTGTGGAGGAATTCCTTCGTTACGTACATGAGGACGATCGACAGCAAGTCTCAGAAGCGCTCGCAGACGCAAGGCAGAACCGGAAGCTGTATGCGGCAGAGTTTCGCATCGTCCGGCCCGACGGGACAGTTCGATGGCTCGTAGCGCGGGGCGAGTTCTACTATGCAACGAAGGGCAATCCCGAGCGAATGCTTGGCGTGTCGCTCGATATCACAGAACGCAAGTTGGCGGAGGAAAAGCTGCGAGAATACGAGAGGGCCGTTGAGGGTTCGGAGGAGATGATTGCGGTTGTGAACCGAGAATACCGCTACCTGATCGCGAATCGTAAGTTTCTGAACTATCGGAGCATGACGAGGGAACAAGTCGTGGGGCGTTTCGTCCCGGAAGTATTGAACAAGGGGGTCTTTGAGACGGTCGTCAAAGAAAAATTGGATGAGTGTTTCCAAGGTAAGGTCGTCAGATACGAGATGCGCTATGCCTATCCTGAGCTTGGCGAAAGGGACTTATTCATTTCGAACTTCCCCATCGAAGGCCCCGGCGGCGTAGACCGCGTCGTTTGTATTTTGCAGGACATCACTGAGCGCAAGCGAGCGGAAGAAGCTCTTTCCTCCATGAGCCGCACAGTGATTGAGGCAGAAGAACGGGAACGTAGCCGGATTGCCAGAGACCTTCACGAAGACATCGGTCAGCGTCTTGCTCTGTTGGCAATTGGGATCGAACAGCTCAAGAGCGACATGCCCAATCAGACTGTTGAGCTTCTCAACCGCATGAGCGCGGTGTGGAAGCAGTCCGTGGAAATACTGACCGATGTCAAAGCCTCGGCGCACGAATTGTATTCTCCCAGACTGGAGTACCTCGGTCTCGCTGCAGTTATGCGAAGCTTCTGCCAAGAATTCGGGGAGCGGAGGATGGTGGAAATTATCTTCAAGGACCACGGTCTCCCCAGTCTTGTGCCGCCGGACGTTTCTATTTGCCTCTTCCGGGTTCTACAGGAAGCGTTGCACAACGGAGTGAAGCATAGCGGAGCCCAGAAGTTCGATGTGCAATTGTGGGGTGCGTCGGATGAGATTAATCTTACTGTTAGCGATTCCGGTGCTGGCTTCAACCTCGATGCGACAAGAAAGGGTCGAGGGCTTGGTCTGATCAGAATTGAGCAGCGACTAAGACTGGTGAGGGGAACGTTTTCGATCGATTCACAACCCTCCCGTGGAACAACGGTCCACGCCCGCGTGCCCCTCAGCAAAGCCGCGCGAGCAGCCGGGTAAGAACACGGCAATTCTTTAACCCATTCCCCGTTCGTGCCCGCAAGATTCTCAGATGTCCGGCTACGCGACCCCTCTTTCTCCGTGAACTCTGTGGACTCTGTGTTAAGACAAACCCGCTCCTCAATCCCAATCGATCCGCTCAACGGCGTAAATCGCCAGTCGGCATCCCCTTTAGAGTCAACATCTGGCCAAAGGCCCGCAATTGTTGCGTCTAAAGAACTTGCGCTACAGTTAAATCCTTTATATGCAACACTTGCAAAAAATCAGGGGTGGGTAGTCAGGCCTGCCCCGCTCCACCACTTGCAGCGCCCGCGCTCTCTACGCTCAGAAGGACGTATTCAAAATGATAGGATGTTGCGGCATTCCATGACCAGGCAAGTCCCAGTCCTAATCGTCGGCGCCGGAATCTCCGGCCTGACCTGCGCCTACCACCTCTGCAAGTCCGGCATCGACGCCCAAATCGTCGAGGCAGCCGAACGCCCCGGCGGCGTAATCCGCTCCGAGCGTCGCGACGGTTTCCTCCTCGAACTAGGCCCGCAGAGTTTCAGCGGCACTACCCAACTCCTCGAACTCTGCCGCGACCTCGGCGTCGAAAACGAATTGGTCGAAGCTCCGTCTCGCGCGCCCAGATTCCTCCTCATCAACGGCCAATTAAAACCGGCGCCTTTCAGCCCGCCAGCGTTCTTCGCCTCTTCCCTTTTCAGTGCGGGCACAAAGTGGAGCGTCCTCCGCGATGCCCTCGGCCGCAGCGCTCCCCCCTACGTCGACGAATCCGTCGCCGCCTTCACTCGCCGCAAATTCTCCGCCGACCTCTTGGACAAGCTCGTGGGTCCCTTCGTCTCCGGCATCTACGCCGGAGACCCGGAAAAACTAAGCCTCCGCGCTGCGTTCCCTCAACTGCACGAAGCTGAACGAGGCTCCGGCAGCATCACTCGCGGAATGTTGCGCGCCGCAAAATCCAAACCAAGCCCGAAACAGCGGCCGACGCTTCAATCCTTCAAAAACGGAAACGAAACTTTGATCAAGGCCCTGGCTACAAATCTCGCCCCGGCCTTGCGCTGTGGAGTAGAAGTAACAGCGATTCAGCACAGCGGTGCAGCAAGCCGGCAATCAGGCACACCATTTGTGGTGGAAGCAAGAACGGATGCAAGCACCGAGAACATAATCTGCGAACGTCTCGTTCTCGCCGTGCCAACTTATCTTGCCGCGAAACTCCTCCTCCCCGAACTCGCAGCCCCGCTCAAAGAAATCGAATACGCTCCCCTCGCTGTCGTCTCGCTCGGATACCATAAGCAAGACGTAGAACACTCTCTGGAAGGCTTCGGCTTTCTAATCCCGCGCTCCGAAGGTCTCCGCACCCTAGGAACCGTCTGGAATTCATCACTCTTTCCCGGCCGCGCCCCGCAAGGTTCTGTTCTGCTGACAAGCTTCGTTGGCGGCGCGACAGATCCGCAGGCCGTAGCGCTTTCCCCTGAAGCGCTAAGCGCAATCGTCCATCGCGAAATTTCTCCGGCCCTCTCGATCCGCAGCGCTCCCACTTTTTCAAACGTACAGGTCTACGAGCGCGCGCTCCCCCAATACAACATCGGCCACATTACGCGCATCGGCAATCTCCAAAGAGAATCTTCTTCTCTTCTAAACCTCAAGCTTGTGGGAAACTATCTGCACGGACCAGCCATCGGCGCCTGCATCGAACACGCCCTCGCCGTGGCCGACGAAATTCGAGCCGGCGTTTCAGGTACAAGTTCGGGCTGACAGTCCCGGTCATCCGAATCGCCGTTTCCGCCGTATAGTCTTTGAGGAGAGGAAGAAGCCGACACTCGTGTTCCTGGCGGCTTTCACATCCACCGGCCCCCGCGAAGTGTCGCCTGACGCGACGCTGCTGTTGCGCCTTCTGCAAAAAGACGTGAGCGCCTTTGAACAGCTCTACGACCGCCACTCGCGCCTCGTCTATGGCTTGGTCCTGCGCATTCTCCAGCAGGCCTCGACCTCCGAAGAGGTCGTCCAGGATGTCTTTCTCCAACTCTGGCGCAATGCGGCGCAATATGATTCCGCGCGCGGCCCTTTTGTCCCTTGGCTCTGCACCATGGCGCGCAACCGCGCTCTCGATCATCTTCGCCTAAAAAGCGAACGCCAGCGCCGTCGCGAAGATCAACCACACGAACTGCCGAGCGTCGTTGTAGCTCCTGACTACGAAAAGGCTCTCGACGAAAAACGCCGCGCCGAGCGCGTCCGCGCCTTGATGGCTTCTCTGACGCCACAACAGAAAAAAGCCATCGAACTCGCCTATTTTGAAGGGCTAAGTCACTCAGAAATTGCGGCAACATTGAAAGAGCCGCTCGGTACCGTAAAGAGCTGGATCAGGAACGGTTTGCTTCGCCTGAAAGAAGGATTACGGGCAACGACGTGAAAAACTGCGACCAATTCCGTGAGCTGATCGAGGCCTACGCGCTCGGGGCGCTCGACCCCGAAGAACGCGCCGCGCTCGAAGCGCACTTCGCAACCGGCTGCGCCGACTGCGCCAAGGCCGTCGAACAAGCCCGCTGGCTCGTCAGCCAACTCGCCTACACGGCTCCAGAAGCGGCCCCGTCAGACATGCTCAAGGGCCGCCTGATGCAAACGGTCCGCGCCGAAGCGCAATCCCAAGAGAAGCCCCGCGTCATACCCGCCAAAAGTGCCATTCCCTTCTGGCTATGGGCAGGCATAGCTGCGCTGCTGTTGTTTTCGGTTTACTCTGCGTGGAACACACGCCGACTGGTAGGCGAAATTCGCGAAGCCAACCAACGCGCCGCTGCGCTAAACATCGAGCGCCAAGAAATCGAAGAGCAACTCGTCGATGCGAAGCGCGAAGCCACGATCCTGATGGATCCGACGTCCCGCAAAATTGCTCTTTGGGGCGAACACGCACACCCCGAAACGCTGGAAGCCAAATGGCATTCCCAACTCGGCGTGTGCATCATCGGCGACAAGGTCCCTATGCCCAGCGCCAATCACGTCCTTCAGGTGTGGTTCATTCCAAAGAAGGAAGGCGCCAAGCCGATGCCTTCGGCCATGGTGCGCCCCGATGCCAACGGAAAACTAATGCTTTACGTTTCGGCCCCGCCCGAGTCCATGGACAACACGAAAGCCATCGCCATCACCGAGGAGCCGGCCGGCGGCAGCGGTTGGCCCACCAGTCCTATTCTTTGGTCCGGCAACGTCACCTGAGCTTCAGCGCGACGTCAGCTAACTATGTGTCTTTTTCCATAACGCAGTGCGAGCCGCACCTTGCGCCGCTTCGCTGCTTCTCGAAAGCGTTGCCTCTCCTCAGCAGTCTTCAAAATAAGTGGCGCCACAGGCTTCGGCAGCCTAGTGTGCTCATCGATCGCAACAAATGTGACATACGCCGACGTCGTGTGTTTCCGCTCCTCCGTCATCGCATTTTCCGAGTACACCTCGACGCCAACTTCCATCGATGTCCGGAACACTCGATTGACTTGCGATTTCAGATTGACGATCTCTCCCAAATTCACCGGGTTTCGAAAATCGATGTAGTCCACTGACGCCGTCACCACATAACTATTCGAATGCCGATGCGCCGCCATCGCCGCTACCATGTCCACCAAATGCATCACCTGCCCGCCGAGCAACTTCCCCAAAGGGTTCGTCTGCGCCGGCAGCACGATTTCCGTCATCTCCGACCGCGATGCGCTGACGGGCTTGCCCTTCAACGCCACTTCCCCGTTCATCTCACTCTTCACCAGCTGCTTGCGTTTCATTCGATCCCCATTCCTCGGCTGCTTTCGGACGCAGTCTCTTTCCCCGTATAATACGAGAGCAAACCATGACAGACCAAAAGAAAACCCGCCGCCAGATGCTCGAAGCGTTCGTCGCGAAAAAACCCGACGACGCCTTCTCCCGCTATGGCCTGGCGATGGAGTGCATAAACAGCGGCGACCCGAGCGCCGCCGATGTCCACTTCCGCGTCCTAGTCGAGCGTAACGCCGACTACATCCCGGCATATTTGATGTATGGCCAGCTTTTGGCCCGCGAGTCGCGCAACGAAGAAGCCCGCCAAGTTCTTTCCAGCGGCATCGCCGCAGCGGATAAAAAAGGCGACCAACACGCCCGCTCCGAGATGGAAACCTTGCTCGCCGAGCTTTCCTGACATACTGCATTTCCCTGCTTTCCATGCTCGTCAGGCATTCTTTTCTCCCCATCTCGACCATTCATCTCCCATTGACCCGTCCCTCTGGTATGATTTGACCAGGAACAATGCGGCCTGATCGCATTCCGCTCTTTCCACTGAACGTCGTTCTTCTCCCCGGCGCAGACCTTCCCCTGCACATCTTCGAGCCACGTTATCTCGAGATGGTGGATCGCTGTCTGAAGGGAAAATCCGAGTTCGGCGTTCTCCTGGCCCTTCCTAAGGGTGTTGCACGGGTGGGTTGTACTGCGGAGATCATTGAGGTCGCTAAGCGCCATGCGGACGAAACCATGGACATTTTGACGGTGGGGCGCGAGCGCTTCCGCGTCATCGACTTCTTCGAGGAAAATCCTCTCGCCGAAGGTCAGGTGGACTATCTCGAAGACCGCGACGCGGTTGCCAACCCATCGATGCGGCGCGAGCTTCTCGAACTTTATGAAACCTGCCACACTCTGATCTTTGAGGACTATCCGAAGAACACTGGCAGCGAGCAGTCCCCCCACCTCTCGTTCGTTATTGCGGGCACTCTGCCGATGGATTTGCTCTTGAAGCAGCAGATTCTCGAACTTCGATCGGAATCGGAGCGGCAGGAACGCCTTGTCGGGTATCTTCGCGCCTGGGCACCGCATCTACAGAAGACAGGCGTTATGCGCCAGCGTGCCGGTGGCAATGGGCACGGATTGAATTAGCACGGGTTAGACTAGCATTTTGTGCGTTCCGGTCGACCGGGGCGCGGAACGAGGGCTCATGACGGCAAGCGCAACTCTACTATCTTCTGGACATCCGAAACCGCGGACCCTGGGCGACCTCAAACGCATTCCGGACTTCGACGCTCGCACCATCTCACGCTCCGTGAAAAACGAGATGCGCCAGAACCTCTTGCGCATGATCGAAAAGAACGAGCCGCTCTTCCCCGGTGTGCACGGCTACGAAGACACGGCCATCCCGCAAATCATTAACGCTCTGCTATCTCGTCACAACTTCATCCTTTTGGGTTTGCGCGGCCAAGCCAAGAGCCGCATCCTTCGCGGCTTGGCACAGTTTCTCGATCCAGAGATCCCCGTGGTCGTCGGCTGCGAAATCAATGACGACCCTCTGCGCCCCATCTGCCGCGCGTGCCGCGAGAAAGTGGCCGCCGAAGGCGACGACACACCCATCGCCTGGATGCCGCGTGACCACCGCTACGTGGAAAAGCTCGCTACGCCCGATGTGACCATGGCCGACATCATCGGCGACGTCGATCCTATCCGCGCCGCTCGCGGCGGCCGCGATCTTTCGGATGAATTGACCATTCATTACGGATTACTCCCACGCGCCAACCGTGGCATCTTCGCTATCAACGAGCTTCCCGACCTCGCCGGCAAAATCCAGGTCGGCTTGTTCAACATCATGCAAGAAGGCGACATTCAGATTAAGGGTTACCCTCTGCGCCTGCCTCTGGACGTCCTGATCGTGTTCACCGCGAATCCCGAAGACTACACCGCTCGCGGAAAAATCATCACTCCGCTCAAAGACCGTATCGGCGCCGAGATTCGGACCCACTATCCTTCTACGCTTGAAGAAGGCATGGCGATCACTGCGCAGGAGTCCTGGGTCGCTCGCGATGCCGTACGCAAGGTCGAAGTTCCAGCCTATCTTCGCAACGTGGTGGAAGAGATCGCCTTTCAGGCGCGCGAGGACAAGCGCGTCGACCGCCGTTCCGGCGTCAGCCAGCGCCTGCCCATCACCACTCTCGAAAGTCTAGTCAGCAGCGCCGAGCAGCGCGCCGCTCGCACCGGCGAAAAGTCCTCCGTCGCGCGCATCGCCGATGTTTATTCCGCGCTTCCCGCTATCACCGGCAAGCTTGAACTCGAGTACGAAGGCGAGCTCAAAGGAGCCGACACTATCGCCCGTGAATTGATTCGCACCGCCGTCGGACGCGTCTTCAGCAAACATTTCGCCGAAGTTAATTTTCAACCGGTCATCCAATGGTTTGAAATCGGCGGCGAGCTGAAACTTCCCGAGCTCGCAACCACCTCCGATCGTTACCACCAGCTCTCTAGAATTCAGGGTTTGATGGAGCACATCGGCCGCCTCGGTGTCGAGGATCGCAAAGACGCCGCGAGCGCCGCGTCCGCCGCGGAAATGATTCTCGAAGGCTTGTGGGCGCACCGCCGAATCGGCCGCAGCGAAGAACGCGGCTTCTATGCGGACAAGCCAAAGCAGCAGCCGGAGCCGCGCGAAAATCCTGGGCGGCCGCCACGGCGTCAATTCAACTGATAATACGCCCAAAGAGCGCGGCAGCGTTGCCGGGTTTAAAGTTGAAAGTTGAAGAAAGAGAGGAGAATTAGAGTCATGGCCGTAATTCCAGAGCGACTCGGCGCCCTAGAAGAAGCATGCACGGCCCCGTTGCCCTCGTCCCAGTCCGTTTCCACTTTCGGCTTTCCACTTTCGACTTTCGACCCTTCGCGAATTGTCATTCCGAGCGAAGCGGGGAATCCGCTTTTCGCTTTGAAACTGAGGCAAAGTCTCCGATGAAATTCATCCGCTACGGAAAATACGTCGGCGAACCAGCCGATGCCGTCGATCTTGAAGAACTCGTCAAACGCATGGGCGATTTCTTCCTGCAAAGCGGCTTTGAATCCCAATTCTACGGCGTCTCTCAAATGGATCCAGACCGATCGATGGAAGCTCTCCGCGAAGCCATCCTTCGTGCCCTTCAGGAAGGCGATCTGCTCCCAGAAGACGCCATGAGCGAAGAACTGCGCGAAATGTTGCAAAACTCCGACGCGCAAAACACTCAAGCCGTCAAAGTTCTCCTCGACAAGCTGATGGAGCGCCTTGCGCAGGAAGGTTTTATTAATCCCCAGCAACCGCCGCAAGTAACGCCACCGCCGCAAACTTCGGCGCGCGGGCAGCTGGGCCAGCCGCACGAAAAGCCACCGGATGCGCGATTCGAAATTACAGACAAAACGATCGACTTTCTCGGCTTCAAAACTTTGCAGGATCTTCTCGGTTCGCTCGGCCGCAGCAGTTTCGGCCGGCACGACACGCGCGATCTTTCGACGGGTATCGAGTCTGGTGGCATCTCGCGTCCGTATGAATTTGGCGACACGATGAATCTAGACGTCAGCGAAACCCTCTTTAACGCCGTCCGCCGCCAGGGCGCAAAAGTTCCCATCGATATGACCTACTCCGATCTTATGGTTCACCAGTGCGAGTATCACAGCTCGTGCGCCACGGTCGTACTTCTCGATTGCAGCCACAGCATGATTCTCTACGGCGAGGACCGGTTTACTCCGGCGAAGCGCGTCGCGATGGCACTCTCGCATCTCATTCGCACGCAGTATCCTGGCGATACCTTGAGCCTGGTTCTCTTTCACGATAGCGCAGAAGAAGTTCCTCTCGGAGAGCTTGCTCGCGTCCAGGTTGGTCCGTATTACACAAACACGCGCGAAGGTCTGCGCCTCGCGCAACGCATCCTGCTGCGGCAGAAAAAAGACATGCGCCAAATCATCATGATCACCGACGGAAAACCTTCTGCACTCACGCTCGAAGATGGCCGCATCTACAAAAACGCCTTCGGCCTGGATCCCTTCGTCGTCGGCCAAACACTCGAAGAAGTCAACAAATGCAAGCGCGCGGGCATCATGATCAACACCTTCATGCTCGCCAGCGATTATAGCCTCGTCCACTTCGTCCAGAAAATCACGGAAATGTGCCGCGGCAAGGCCTACTTCACCACGCCTTACACGCTGGGCCAATACTTGTTGATGGACTACATGCAGCGCAAAACGAAACAAATCCACTGATCCTGGTTTCCGTCACTATTCTTGGGAGCACGCGGCTATTTCTTAAAAACTGCTATCATTTTTTATGCCCATTCAACGCTGCCCACAGTGCGGAAAAGACTTTGGACGCGATTTCGGCGATTCGCCAGCTTCGCTGAATTGTCCGGAATGTGAGGAGCGCCTGGCGCAAATGTCGCGCGCCGGAGTCCCAACTTCTGGACAAACTCTCGTTACGCCTTCCTTCCCTATCACCACAGGACTTATTGGATTGAACGTGTTGGTGTTCGTCATTATGGTGCTGCGCGGAGTATCGCCCTTCCTACCATCGCCGCAGCAGGCGATTGCGTTCGGTGCGGACTACGGCCCCCTCACGCTGAACGGGCAATGGTGGCGCCTGGTCACCAGCATGTTCGTGCATTTCGGTATCGTTCACATCGGCCTCAACATGTGGTGCCTCTGGAATTTGGGCCGCGCTGCCGAGCACTTGCTGGGGCGCACCTCTTACTTGCTTGCCTATTTTGTGAGCGGAATTTTTGCCAGCATTGTGAGCGTTTATTGGCACCCGATGGGAGCAGGAGCAGGGGCGTCCGGCGCGATTTTTGGCATGGCCGGCGTGCTGGTTTCCTACGTTTATCTGAAGAAGACTCCCTCCCACATAAAAATCAACAGCAGAATGCTGGGGAGCTTGGGTACATTCATTGCCTACAACTTGGCGTTTGGAGCGCTTCCGGGAATCAGTAACGCCGCGCACATCGGCGGCCTCGTGATGGGCCTCGCCGTTGGAGCGGCGCTGCCCGCTGCCGGAGCCAGCGAGACCGAGCGCCGCACGCGGCTATCTCTTGTTACCATTTTCTCCGCAATCGTACTTGTCGGCTCCGCCATCGCAGCCAAAGCACTTACCAAAGGGGCGAGCGAACTTTCAAGCGCCGAGAACATGGTGGCCCAGAAGAGAACCGACGGAGCGCTGGCGCAAAATCCGGATGACAGACGGGCCCAAGACGGGCTGGACTTCGCCACAAGACAGGGGCATTAATTCCAGGAGCGGGTCTTCGCTTACGCGGCTGAAGACTGCGTTACAATTGTGAAATGACGATTTTGCAACGCACTTTACGTTGGCTGGGAGCAAACAAACAGATGACTCACATCGTGGCGGGTAATGTGGCGCCAGGATTTTCCCTCAAGGCGCTGGATGCAAAAGAGTATTCATTGCAAGAGCTAATGCAACAGGGCCCCGTGGTGGCCGCCTTTTTCAAAGTTTCCTGCCCAGTCTGCCAATTCACTTTCCCTTTTCTCGAACGCCTCTACAAGAGCTACGGCGGCGGCGAAGTAACGTTCCTCGGCATCTCACAAGACGACGCCCGCGCAACGAAGGACTTTGCCAGGGAATTCGGTGTCACCTTCCCGATGCTGCTCGATGAAAAGGAAAAAGGCTACCCCGCTTCGAACGCCTACGGCCTTAGTAATGTCCCCACGATCTTTCTGATCGAGACGGATGGCACGGTCAAAATCAGTTGTATGGGTTTCGACAAAAAGGATTTGGAATCGATTGCCGCGGCTCTTGCGGAGGGCAAGAAAATCACTGTATCCGCACTTTTTCGACCGGACGAATCTGTCCCGGCCCACAAACCTGGATGAGGTTCAAAGAACTAGGTCCGGTCCGGACCTAATCAGAAGAAAACGATCTCGGGTTCTACTCGGCTTCTTTCTCAAGCCACTTTTTCTTGTGCTTGGCCGGATGCTTCCGCTTATCGGCGATCACCCGTGTTACCGCGGGCGCAATTCCGGAATTACGGGCAGCTCGCCGTGCCTCTACGCCCGCGACCAGAGTTTTCTTTTTTCGCCTTTTCATCGATTCTTCCGGCAATCCTTGCGTCAAACCGCTCCCGCACCACAAAAGAAAATAGCGGCCGTTAGAATGTGAACTGGACCTGCAAGTCGATCCGGCGGTTCGCCGTCGAGGAAGCATACGGCTGCCCCGCGAGCGAGTTCGCTTCGCCAAATAGAGGCGAACTCAAATTCCCAATTGGCGGCCCATAGTTCACATTGTTGAATACGTTTCGCGCGCTCACGCTGAACGTCAGATTGTAGCGATTGTTCGAAGAACCGCCCCCTCCGAACATCCCGCCGCCTCCGCCGCCGCCACGACCACCTCCGCCTGGGGGCCCGCCGGGTCCGCGTCCAAATGTGCCGCCGCCGGCTCCGCCGCCGCTCGCGACTGCCTCTTTCTTTTGCCCAAATCCGAACGTCTTGCTCAGCCGCAGGTTGAACACAAATCGTCCCGGCCCATTCGCGAAGTTAATGGGAATGGGAGCCTCCCCTGGTTGAGGAAGCGCATTAAAGCATCCGAAGGCAGTCTGAATGACACCTGCTGGAGCGCCGGCGCCGCAAGTTGCGAACGCGGGGCGCGCATTGAATTGCGCGTCGCCGTAGACATCCTGGCCGGTCGTAATATTGAACGGAATACCCGAGCTCGCAATCAGGAATGGACTAAGCCGGAAACCGTAGGGCACTCCGATTGTGCCTCCAAAAAAGATACGTTGGCGAATATCAAATGAGGCTCGCCCATAATCCACGCTTGGGTCGCTCGGGATAGAGGGAAAGAAGTTCGCCCCGGACGTGTCGCTGTTCGCATAATTCAAGGTGTAGTAACCGAAGACCGAAAGGTCCTTGATAGGACCGTGAGGCGTCGGAATGCGCATGCTGCTGTTTACGATCAGCTGATTTTGTTTGAAAACGCCTTCCGACTGATAGGCATATTGAATCTGGCTCGGCGGGGGCGGCACGGGCTGCCCTGGCTGTACCGTGGGCGCATTGATGAAATTCGAATAGAACTGATGGTTGCCCCTGGCATTCAGATACGTGACGGAAAGGTTCGCGAATTTTGAAAGTTGCCGCTCGAGCGTCACACCCGTCTGCATCGTGTAAGGAGTGCGCAGATTGGGATTCTGGATATAAACCGCCTGCGTTGACGCCGCTGTTGTTGGAAACAGAGGATTCGTGGGCGTCACTGTCACGCTTGGCTCGAAGAATGTTGGGTTCTGAATCAGGTATTGTTGCTGGATAAAACCGTTCTGCAACTGTTGCTGCAGTACCAGATTCTCCGTAAAGCGGTCGTAAAAAATGCCGTAACCCAGCCGCAAGATGGTCTTTGCTGACTTGTTCTTCCCGTTTCCATCGATGCCCCATGCGATTCCGATGCGTGGCGCAAAGTCGCCATGGTCCCCCAGATTGTTCTGTGTTTCGTAGCGGAGTCCATAGCTCACGGTTATGTTCGGCCGGAACTTGTAGTCGTCCTGTGCAAATAGAGCCCCATCAAAATAGTTGACCCGCGCGGCTGCTGTTCCCACTGTGTTGTAGTTCAACGAATAGAAGCTGGCTCCGCCGCCTTCCAGCTGGATTGCGGGGATGGTAAGGCCCTGTGAGAGCCCCATCAGCGTAATCTGATACGCATCGATGCCGGAAATCGTCGGGCATGTGGTGGGAGGATTGGGCACGTTGCACCCGAGGACCGTTGGATTGACACGCGAGCCAAACGAATACGCACCATTGAAGCTGGCGTTCGATGCGCTGTTGTCTATGGTGTCCCTCAGGCGACCGCCGATTTTCAACGCGTGCTTGCCTTTTGTTATGTACGTGATGTTTTGCAGTTCGTACCGGTTCTGCGTGTCGGTGTTTATTCCGCTCGTGTTTCCTCCAGTGACGAACGCTCCTGGCACACTTATCTCGGGTGTGGTGGTCAACGGATTTCCGTTATTGCTCTCGCGAATAAACTGAAACCGCGTCTCATTGATCATCGTCGGACTGATTGTCTGCGTGTCAGTGACTTGCACCGTATTTTCGACTTCTGTGGAATTCGTCGCCAGCGAAGCAAGATTGAACGTACCGACGCCGTCGCCGGTTTCCACGTTGCGCCAATACTGGTAACGGACGCTCAAGGTATTCGTCGGCGTCACCTGATAGTCGAGCCGTGGGCTCAAATTGAGTCTCGTCTTCGGATTGGGAACGGCGTCGCTGAATGGTTCAATCGCAAATGTCGTTGGATTCACGATTTGCGCGCTCACCACGGACAAATCGGTGATGTCCCGCCGCTCAATGTTGAAGAAAAAAGAGGCCTTCTTGCTTAGCGGTCCGCCTACATTGGCGCTGAACTGGGTCGTATAGTAGCCAGGCGGCTGTGTTCCCGCTGGCAAATCCTCAAAAGGGTTCCGCGAGTTGAATCCCGCCGTATTTCCCGTAAGAAAAAACTGGCCGTGAAACTGGTCGGTGCCGGGCTTGGTCAGGATTTCGATACGCCCGTAACCCAGTTTGTCGTATTCCGCCGAGAAGGGATTTTGATTGATGCGAATCTCGCGAATCGAAGCTTTCGGCGGAAGTTGCCCCGCCGTGAACCCATCAATATAAATCTGCCCTCCATTCGGGCCAGCCGAAGGCCCAGCCAGCGCCTGCAGTTCGGATTGCAGTTCATCTGGATCATCGGAGAGCGCTTCGAGATCTTTCCCCTGCATGACGATAGCGCCCGCGTTGTTCGCGGGGTTTACATCTACCTTCGTCGTGGTGTCCGTGACTTCGACTTTCTCCTCCTGTACTTCAATGCTCATCGACACATTTAACTTTTGTGCTTGCCCAGCAGCGATATCAATCCCTGGGTTCTCATAAGTTGTAAATCCAGGCGCAATCACTTTCACTCCATATTTCCCCGGAGCCAGTCCTGTCACTTCAAACACGCCATCCCGATTTGTAGTCGCCGTCGTGGCCGCGCCACTCGGCGTAGTCACAAGAACCGTCGCGCTCGTTACCGCCGCGCCCGAGGGATCCGTTACCTGCCCGCGCAAAGTTCCAGTAGCAGTCTGGGCTTGCGCTGGGTTCCCAGCAGCGGCCACCAACAATAAAGCCGCCATGAAAACAATGCACCGATGAATAAACCAAAATCTCATTCCTTCTCCTGACTTAAGATCATTTTCCTAGCTTGCTCGCTTCAAGGCGCCGCATCTCCGCCTGGTGCCCCGCTCATCGTCCACGGCGTCAGGATGCTCGACGCACCTGATGCCTGGAGTAGGGGTTCAACTCCCGCGAGCAGAGTGATTGCCGTGGCGCCACCCTCCTGCGTGCCTTCCGTCGTCACAATCATTACCGCATCACCCTTTTGCAAATCCGCAAGAGTCGCCGCGGGCATTCGGCTGAGCATCTGGCCGAGATCGCCGCCCCGTGCGGCACCGGCCGCTCCACCTGCCCGTCCTGCTCCTCCTGCACCGCCAGCTTGGCCTCCTTGACTGCCAGTTTGGCCACCCGCCGCCGCATCCGCAGGCTTTGGCGACGCACTTCCCGGCGTGGCTCCTGCGGTTCCGGCAGGGGCATCAGCCCCGCCCTTAAGTCGCAGAGCAATTCCTTGCGCAATCGCAGGACTCAGTTTGCGAAGCTGCGTGTCCGCAGTAACTTTGACCGTGACGGGTTTCTTAGCCACAAGGTCCATCACCGTAATCGTTCCCGCCGAAGCATCTATCCAGCTAACGGTGCCGGCTATATTGCGAAATGTTCCAGAGACGACTTCGTCGGCCGTCAGTTGCGTGCCATCCGCGTTGCGGGATCCCCGCGCGCGCAATTGGTCTCCCACCTTGATTTGATCGATCGGCGCGGGCTTCGCATCATCGAACTTCACGGAGTTCGTCGCATATCGGCGAAGGACCGTCTGTTTCGATACTTGAACGGTCACGTCTTTGGAAACGCCCAGAGAGTTTGTTGATATTGTGATCGCGCCAGCAGCGGCGTCGACCGACTTGACCAGCCCCCCAGCACCATGCCTTTGCCATTCATCCCGCTCGTGGGCCTGCTTCGTGGCAATATCGGCAGATTTTATCGCGATGACTGACGCCGCCAGCACAGTCTTGCCGTCGTCCGCTATCTTTCCGCGAACCAAAATTCGGTCGCCCGACTGCAAGTCCTGCAGTTGCAGCGGAACCGCATTCTTCAGGTCCTTCTCTCCCGGTTCGACCCGAACCAGCCGTGCATCATCCTGCACCTGAACCTCAACCTCGGGACCCGCGTCCGTGGTCAGGACAATGGTTTTTCCCGTAATGGTCTTGATCGTCCCCACAGGCCGCGTTGCTGGGTTCGGTGCTGGCTGCTGCGCCGCTTGCGCTTGGGCCATCCCCGCGCTAACGCTGCAGGCCGCAGCCATCCCGATGCAAACAAATACAACAATCGCTCTCAAGCGCCCCGGGCGCCCCATTTCCCACGTTTCCATCGATGACTCCTGCAATCTAACGCGAGATGAAAACCTTGATCGCGTTCGCCTGGGAGGGTAATGCGGCAGACGCGCCATACCCTTTGAGTCACAGGTTAGACGTGCTGGACACCCCCAAATGTTTCAAGATTCTTAGCGCCCGGGCCGAGGACCAAATGGAGCAATCACAACTGCGAAGCTAAGCGAAGAGGACCAACTGACCGGAAGCCGTGGGAACCAGAGGGTTTATTGGGGCGGGGTCAGATGAGCACACCGTCATTCGGGCGCGAGCCCCCGCTTTCGGCAGGCGGAACCTCTACAAACAGGAACCATCGATCGGTAGGCAATAAGCCGCGCGAAATCCTGCGAGTCCCTTAAATCAGTGGCAGGTGCCGCTACCCGAATCGGTGAAGCTCTTTCCTGCAATGGGAATGAATTGCCAATCGTAGGCGTTGGGCCTCAGCGTGAGTTTCAAAACACCAAAGGCGGTCGTATCACGTACTTCGCTATTGGGCTTCGTCGTGCCAAAGGGGCGGAGATTCTTGCCGCCAGTCCCAGCTACGAATTCCCGAATGCCACGCTTGGCGTCCGCCTTGCCATCCGGATCCTGGGGAGCAAATCGTTCGTAGTCGTGATCGTGACCGTTGACAACGACGTCGGCATTGCCCTCGTAAAGAGCCTGCCAGATAGGTCTGAGCTCGGGATCGTTCCCGTGGGCCCCGCCTGAACTAAACAGCGGCTTATGCCAATAGGCAAGCGTGCAGGCGACGGGATGCGCCGCCAGATCGGCGCGCAACCATTTTTCCTGCGGCGAGCCCGAATCGCAGCCGCCGACATCCGTGCACTCGCTGTTCAGCACGATGATGTGCCACGTTCCGAGTTCATAGCTGTAATAGCCGGTCTTCGGATCGCCCGCAGCGGCGCCAAAGTACTCAAAGTACGGAGTTGCGCCAGAGGCGTGGAATTCGTGATTGCCCGGGGAGGGGCGAGTGCGGGATTTTACGCGGCCCCAAGTCTTCTCATAGCACTCGAAATTTTCTTTCGAGCCGTCGGGATAAGCGAGATCGCCGGGAACCATCACAGTGCCGGGGATTAGCTCGACGAGTTTGGCCGTGGCTTCCGCTCCGGAAAGATCCTTGCAATCCGCGATGTCGCCAGCGCCAACGAGGATGGCAGCCTGGTCCTTACGCACCGCCGAGGGAGCGGACTGCGACTGGATATTGCCTGAAGCGATGAGAGTTATTACAAACAAAAGACTTACACTAGCGAAGCGGATTTTCATTTCAAACTTTCCCTCCCAATTCTACCGTTCGGGCCTCGCAGAACTGTCGTATTCAACCGACCGGCTAAATACACTTAGTTTTCGGATAAACAGATCAACGCTAAGCCAGCGCTTAACTCATAAGTGCTTAACGGCCGGTAAGTGGTCTTTGCCCAACCAGTGGGCCGTTTAACCTACTCAAAACAAACGACCCGGGCTCGATCGCACTCAGTCTCGAACCCCGGCCTTTGTTGGGGTGTTAAAATTTAACGCGCAGCATGAATTGCAGTTGCCGCGGCAATCCTGTGCCGGTATTCGGCGACGCCACATTGTCGTTGTTGTTGTTGAAATTCACGGTCGACGTGATGACGCCGAAATTGGGCCTCGGGGATAACAGGCCAGTTCCTGAATCATAGTTGAGTGTCAGTTGGTTTGGATCGCCAAGCTGGGTGTGATTAAAGATGTTGAAGGCTTGTACACCAAACTCGACAGAAAAACGCTCGTTTATCTTTGTGTTTTTCATCAGGGCCAAATCCATTTGCCAAGTGGGCAAAGCGCGGATGACGCCGTTTCCCTCGTCCCCATATCGGGTGAAGAAGCCCTCAGCGTTCGTTGGGGGAGCCTTGAAGGCAGCGGGGTTGATCAGGGGCACTCCATTGTGACCGCCGCCAGGGAGGGTTAGAGGCACTCCGGGAACGATGTCGGGCCGTTGGGTCGTCTGGTCGTTGCCATCGGGGAGAAGATAGGTGTCGGCAAACGGGCCGTTAGGAAGGTTAAAGAAAGGGTTGGCGGGGTTACTTACGGCTCCGCTCAAGTCCATGAAAACGGTCAGAGGATGGCCGGTATGCCAGATGCCGACGCTGCTGAAACTCCAGCCTCCGACGAGCCTGCCGATCACCCCGCTAGAATTGTTAAGGTAAGTCTTGCCTGGACCGAAGGGGAGCTCGTACACCGCGTTGGCCGTGAAGTTGTGGCGAATGTCGAAGATGCTTGGGCCTTTGTCGCAGGGCAGGCAGTTGACGTTCTCCGGTCCATTGGATTCGCCGCCTCCGACGGAACCATCATTTATCGAGTGTGAATATGTGTAGCGAGACTGGAAAATGAAACCATTGCTGAAAGTTCGCTCAAGCAAAATTCCAAGAGCGTTGTAGGTACTGGATCCGATGTCTCTCTTGATGTCGACCGAGCCGTACGGATCTGTAGTGACCGGATTACCCGGGAAGTATTGATCCAGAGGCCGGGCACAGTCCGTGACTTGGGTCGGGTCCGTACTATTGGGTATTACAGGCGAGTCGCACAGATTGACGCCACCGCGCGAGAAGAGGCGAACACCATGGCTACCCAGGTAAGACGCGGAAAGCTGAAAGCGGGCTGGGAGCTGGTCTTCGATCGTTAATCCCCATTCCTCGGCATAAAGGTCGCGCCGGTCCTCCCGCTGGAGGGCGCGAGGATGGTTGGCCTGTTTCTGGGTGCCGAGGCCCGATAGATCGGGGATTTCCTGTGTTAAGGCTGGAGTAACCGTTGGTCCTTGCACTGTTGCGCGGAAGGTGTCGCTTTCCAGTCCTGCGTTCAGATCGTCATTCTGCGCGGCGCCATGATAGATGCCAAAGCCAGCTCGAACAACGGTCTTTCCGTGAAGCGCAGCAGGAGCCCAAGCAAGGCTCACACGAGGGTCGAAGTTTTTGTAATTCGGATTATACAAAGCCGGGTTTATCGGGCATGGCGGGGTGTTTATCGGAGCGATAAAGGGAGTATTGAAAGAACCGCTTCCCAGGCAGGCGCCATGAAATTGATTCAAATCGAAGACCGTAGTTCGGTTAGTAGCTTCAGTAGCTACGCCATAGTATTCCCAGCGCAGCCCGGCAGTGACCGTGAAAGTTGGAGTGACCTTCCATTCATCCTGAAAGTAAGGCATGTAGAAGCCACGGCGAAGACGGTGGCAGCACCAGGGCGCGATAAAATTGAGGTTCGAAAGCGTGCCGGCGATCAGACTTAGATTGTCCGCGAAGTTGAGATTGTTATTCGCCGTTTGACCCTGGTTGAGGCGGACGCGGCGAACTTCCATACCCATCTTGAAAGCATGGCGATTGTGAGTCCAGGTCAGGTTGTTGACGACACCGTAGGTAGTGCCGACTTCAATGTCCGCCGATTCGTTCGGAATGCCGGTGAAATTGTTCGAGTTCACAGCATAGGTAAGCGTACTCGCCTCAGGATTGTGAAAAGGAGAACGGTTAATGTAAACCTTAACCTCGTGGAAAATGTTAGGGCTGAAGATATGTTGCAAGGCAAGGAGATAGTTGGCGGGGTGGTTTATGGTCTGTGCCTTGTCCAAACCGACAGTGACGCCAATCTGCGCATCGACAAGACTGATGTCGCGTTGGGCACGGCCGTAAAGAGTGGTTTTGTCGCTGAATTTGTGGTCGACACGCACCAGCCAAGTGTCTTCGTGAACCGTGGTCTGTATAGGGTGGGTGAACGCCTCAATGTCAGTGGGCAAATCGTTGGCGTCGAAACTTTCGTTCCCGAGTTCAGCCGGGGTCAAGGCCCTGAAGTCGTTATCAGGATAAACCACTAATGGAGCACATCCAGCTATGGTGCCAGTTGAGGCACGCCAGGGAAAACCCTGAAGAATTGCGCACATGTTTGGCGAAGGACCAAAATGTACCGGGGGAGTTTGTGTGACATCGTTTCTGCCGTTAATGAGAACGTCTTCCACAAAGCTCTTGCTCGGTACAAAGATCGTTCCCAACGAGGTGGACTCCTGCAATTGGCGGAGTCCCTCGTAGCTAAGGAAGAAGAAGGTTTTGTCTTTCTTGACAGGCCCGCCCACCGTCATTCCGTACTGGCCCATTCGAAAGGGCAGGATCTCCGGTATGATCGGGTTGCCGGTTGCGTCTGGTGCGAAATCATCAAAATTTCGAGCATCGAACACGGAATTTCTCAAGTAGCCAAAGGCTGTTCCGTGGAAATCGTTGGTCCCGGATTTGGTGACGATATTGATCTGACCACCGGCCTGCGTTCCGTATTCCACGTCGTAGAGCGCGCTGTTGACGCGATACTCTTCCACTGCATCTTCGGATATTTGCAGCCGAGTCTGTGATTTCTGCGCCTGTTCCTGGATTCCGCCCGCGTCAACTCCGTCGAAATTGAAATTGTTATCGTCGCGAGCGCGGCCCGCAAAGCGGATCGTGCGTTGATCCCCGCCGCCGTCGTCCTGTGCGAAGGGGGCTAGCAGGGTCAGGCTGGACCAATCGCGGCCGTTCACCGGCAGGTTCGCGATCTGTTCAGTATTAATTACGGTCGCGGCCGCAGCCGATGTTCGTTCCGCCGGACCTGCCTCTGCGGTAATTAGAACTTTGTCTTCGATCTCACCGACGGTCAGGGAGACATCGAGCGTATGAGTTTCGCCCACTTGCAGAATCACTTGTTCGATCACCTTGGTCTTGAAACTGGGATTCGAGACCGTGACGGTGAACTGCCCGACGGGGAGCCCTGGAAAGCGATAATAACCGCTCGAGTTTGTCTTGCGCTCCTGGCTGATCCCGGTGTCAACCGCCGTAACTTTGACATCCGCTCCGCTAATGGCCCCGGCACTCGGATCCGTTACCGTGCCTTCCAGAGTGGCGCGCTCGGTCTGTGCAAAAGAAGGCGCGCCAGTGGCCAATAGCGCGAAACCTGCAAAAACAGAAAAAATTGCGAAAAGTCGGCAATGCTTGGACTTCATGGATCCCCCCAATTTTTGTATCCGGCAAGAAACCCCGACCTGCGGTGATTCCAGGTGCGTCAGTTTTGACACTTGAACTCTTAAAACTTTCCTCGATTTAACCGAGGAAATGGAAACCGCCCATGACGCGACTTGAAACGCTGGTTAAATTGACGCTGAAGTTTTTTCAGGAAGCCCGAACGTGTGGCTAAGTCATTCCATTACCGAGAGTTCTAAACCGCGCCGGCGGGGAGCTTGATTTGAAATTCGGAACCGGCACCGAGCGTGCTCTCGGCAGCGATTGTTCCGCCATGCATTTCCGCGATACAACGGGCGATCGCAAGCCCCAGTCCCGCACCGCCATTGTTCTTGGATCGAACGCGATCGACGCGGTAAAACCTGTCAAAAATATTCTTTAGCTCCGATTCGGGGATGCCTTCGCCAGAATCTCGAACCGTAATCTGGGCGTGAGTCTCCGACTGAGACAACGCAATTTCGCATCGCCCGCCACTCGGACTGTATTTCACAGCGTTGTCCAAAACGATCAGCAGCAACCGGTCGATCGCGATAGCGTCCGCCTTGACCCAAACAGGTTCCGTCGGAGTCGTCGCGGTGACATCCAGCGCTTTCTCCAGGCCAAGCAAGGCGGCGCGCTCCCGGGCTTTTTGCACATGCGCGGCAAGGTCGAGAGGGCGCATATCCATGCCGGCAGCACCTGCGTCGGCTCGGGCAAGCGTCAGCAGATTTTCAAGCAATTCCGACGTGTCCACGGAAGTCTCGAGAATGGTGGATAAGGCCCGGCGATACTCTTCTTGGGCCCGCGGCTTCCGCAGAGTAATTTCAGCGGTGGCGCGAATCACAGCCACGGGCGTTCGCAAATCGTGCGAGGCATCGGCCGTGAACTGCGTAATGCTCTTGAAGGAGGCTTCTATGCGCGCAAGCATGGCATTGAGCGTTTCTGTGAGGTGTCGCAGCTCGTCACGAGCTTTCGGCACTTCCAGCCGGCTGGATAGGTTCTGCGCACCGATCAGACCGGCAGTCTCAATGATCCTGTTGACGGGCGCAAGCGACCTTCCGCTTAGCCAGTAGCCCAAGAGCGAAGCTAGCAGAACCAATACGGGCAGAAACTCTTTTTCAATGAGCCTGAAATGGTCAAGCGCTTGGTCGAAGGGCTCGGTCGGCACCGCGGCACGAATCTCATAAACGTTCCCGCCTGTCGTGATGCGCTGAAGCGCGACTCGATACTGCAATGCATCGAGGTTCGTGGTGGCAAATGAAACCTGTGCGCCCTGAAACAAGGGTAGCGGAGGATTTATTCGCAAAAACTGCTGAGGCTGGAAGATCCAACTGCCATTTGAGTCCGCAACTTCAAAAAGCGCTCCATTCGCCCAAAGCAACGCAAGCTTGGTGAGTTCTTCTCGGACCTTGGCTTCTCCTTGCCAGGAAGTGCGGTCGAGAACACGTCGGACAGTCTCCAGGTTTGAGCGTGAGGCATTGTCGACCGTCGTCTCAATGCTGCGACGGAAACCGACGTCACTTACCCAAAAGAATGCCACGAACGACAAAGTCAGAACCACGAAGTAGAGAGCAGTGAGGCGCGCTCGAATCGGCAAATTCATCAAGCCGAAAAACCTCCGACCGAATACCCGAACCCGCGGTGAGTCTGAATCAATTTCTTGGTGGCGCCATCGTCCAACTTCTTTCTTAGAAGCCGAACGAAAGCCTCAACGGTGTTTTCCGTAACGTCTGGGCGATTGCTCCACACCGCGTCCAATATCGCCCACCGCGACAACACCCGGCCAGGATTCTTCACCAGCAGTTCGAGCAGCCGGAATTCGGTAACTGACAGATAAATCTCGCGTCCACCGCGGAAGGCCCGATAAGAATTTGCGTCGAGAACCAGATCTTCAAATTCCAGGACGCTTTTCGGCCTCGCGGCTGTGCGCCGTTCCAGCGCGCGTATCCGTGCTAGCAATTCCACAAACGAAAATGGTTTTGTAAGGTAGTCATCCGCTCCGGCATCAAGCCCAGTAACGATGTCAGGTAAAGCGTCACGCGCCGTGAGCATCAGCACCGGAACGGAATTGCCCCGAAGGCGCAACTGCCGTGCCACTTCCAATCCGTTCAGGCCGGGAAGCATTACATCGAGAAGAATCAGGTCAAAGGCAGTATCGCCGGCCAGGTGAAGCGCCGTGCGGCCGTCCGCGGCCCGATCAACATCGTGGGACTCGTCCCGTAGTCCATGGACCAAGACTTCGGCCATGACCTCATCGTCTTCCACGACCAGGATGTTCATGCGAAGAGCTCGCCGCGAGTCTAAGCTCCATTCCATGAATGCTTGGTGAATCCCGTGTTACTACAAGATTTCCAGTTGACGCGATCTACTGGCCCCTCGAACGAACGGGCAGATGGAACCCCAGCAAGATCTATGTCGAAATCGAACCACTCTAACTCCATCCTGACGTAGGACCTCCGTCGGTGAGATCGACTCACTGGCCAACGATTCATCCGCTAGAAAAAAGGCCAACCGGGTGTACAATGCCGCCCGTTGGGGTCCGTAGGCAGCCACCGCATCGGGAACGGCAGCCGAGAGCCTCCCCAGGCAAAAGACGCAAAAGAAGCCAAATAAAGGATCGCTTCGATCAAGGCATTCAACTCATCCGGGGGGAAACGTATCGATTCCACAGCGCACCGGGCGAAGCAGAAAGCTGCTCCTCCCGGTCGTTTTATGAAAAGACCCATTTAGAAATTTGGCGATGGAGGATTACGAGGTTGGCTCTGCCGACGGACAAGCATTTCACGGCCCGCATTATCGAGCGAAAGGATTTGTCGGAAGATTTGTGGTTGATCCGCGTAGATCCCGGCGGCCCATTCACTTTTAAAGCCGGACAATACGCCACCCTCGGCGTGGATCACGATGACAAGCGCATCGAGCGCGCCTACTCCATTGTCTCTTCCCCGTACGAAGAAGACCTCGAGTTTTTCATGGAGCTCGTTCCCCAGGGCGCCCTCACGCCGCATCTCTACAAACTCAAAGTTGGCGACACCATGCTTTGCCGCAAAATCTCAAAGGGCCGCTTTACGCTCGATTTGAAGAGCGGCCGCACCAATCATCTTCTTCTCGCAACCGTCACTGGCATCGCCCCGTTTGTCAGTTATGTGCGAACTCTGTACAAGGATTGGAAAGCCGGCAACAGTCCCATGCCCGGCGAGCACAAATTCTTTTGCCTGCAGGGCGGAAGCCGTTCGTGGGAGTTCGGTTATCGCGAAGAGCTCGAGAGGATTGCCGCGGAAGTTCCCTGGTTTAAATATGTCGCAACCATTAGCCGTCCGTGGGAGGACGCCTCATGGAGCGGACAAACGGGCCGCGTCGATGATCTCGTGCGCATGTATGTCGACAAGTGGAATCTGCGCCCGGAGAGCACTACCGGGTATCTCTGCGGCCACCCCAGCATGTGCCAAAACGGCCAGGGCATTCTCTCTCGTGCCGGTTGGCAAAAGGGTTCCATATTCGAGGAAGTCTATTTCATCCCTGGCAAAGAGGTCGGAGCCGGATAACCAACTCTCATTCGAGCGCTAATTTGTTTGCGAGCCTGGCGGTTCGAATTCGTTGTAGAATGCCGCGCGGGCGGGCCAAAACTGGATTCGTGGGCGAGTTCTGAAGTAGCGGAGAGAATACCGGAGGAAGCTTCATGATTGTCGGAGTGCCACGAGAAACCTTTCCTGGAGAGCGCCGTGTAGCGATGGTGCCCGCCGTAATCCCGAGCCTCGCAAAGGCGGGTCTGGAAGTTGTCGTCGAAGCTGGCGCGGGAAAAGAAGCCGGATATCTGGACACTGAATACGCTGCCAAAGGAGCGAAGATTCTCCCTACGCGCGCCGATGTTTTCGGTGCGGCCGATATCGTCGTTCAAGTGCTCTGCTACGGTTCGAACGACAAGACCGGTAAAGCCGACGTTCCGCTCTATCGCCCCAATCAAGTGCTGATCGGCTTCTCTGCGTCCCCTAGGCTCTCTCGAAACCATTCAAGAGATCGCGTCCAAGGGCGTCTCCGCTTTTTCGATCGAATTGATGCCGCGCACCACGCGCGCGCAAAGCATGGACGCGCTTTCGTCGATGGCTACCATCAGCGGCTACAAGGCCGTGTTGATCGCTGCGGACGCTCTCCCCAAGCTTTTTCCGATGATGACGACCGCGGCGGGAACGATCACGCCCGCCCGCGTTTTCATCATTGGATGCGGCGTAGCCGGACTGCAAGCCATCGCCACGGCGCGTAGACTCGGCGCGGTTGTCTCCGCCTACGATCTCCGCCCCGCGGTGAAAGAGCAGGTCCAGAGCCTCGGCGGACGCTTCGTCGAGATCGCGGTTGAAGCTAAGGACGCACAGGATGCGCGCGGGTACGCGACGGCGCAGGGCGAAGAGTTCTACAAAAAGCAACGCGAACTGCTCGGAAAAGTAGTCGCGGAAAGCGACGTCGTTGTCACCGCCGCGGTAATTCCCGGCAAGAAATCCCCCATTCTCGTAACCAAAGAAATGGTCGACGGAATGGCGCCGGGTTCAGTGCTTGTGGATCTGGCCGCCGAGCGCGGAGGAAATTGTGAGCTGACGCGTGCGGGCGAAAAAGTGGAAGAGCACGGAGTGACCATCATCGGCTCGATCAATTTAGCCAGCACCGTTCCCTATCACGCCAGCCAAATGTACGCCAAAAACGTGGCCACGTTTCTTCTGTATATGGTGAAAGATGGCAAGCTCCAAATTAATCCGCAGGATGAAATTGTCCGAGAAACATTGTTGACCCAGGGTGGAGAAATTGTGAGCGCCAGGCTACGTGAAATTTACAAACTCCCGGCGCTGGCTGCGAAATCATAAGGAGGCATGGATGCCCGCGGATTTTATTTCGAGTCTGTTTGTGTTCATTCTATCGGCGTTTTTAGGCATCGAGCTGATTAAACGGGTTTCTCCGCTTCTGCACACTCCACTGATGTCCCTGACCAACGCTCTCGACGCGATCGTCGTGGTCGCGGCCATCATTATTGCCGGCCGTCACGAGACGCGCCTGTCGACCATTCTCGGCCTCGTTGCGGTCGCCGCCTCCTTCAGCAACATGGTCGGCGGCTTCGTCATCACCGACCGCATGCTCAGCATGTTCAAGACCGGCAAGGCGGCGAAAAAGCCATGAGCCCAGCCGACCTCCAGCAACTCATCGATTTCACATACATCGCGGCGGCGATTGGGTTCATCCTCGCGATCAAGTGGCTGGGCTCGCCGGTCACCGCCAAGCGCGGCGTCATCATCGGAGAACTCGCTTCGGCCATCGCGGTCATCGCCACACTGTGCGATCCTCAGGTTGACCAGTACAAGTGGATCATCATCACGCTGATCATTGGCGCCGCCGTTGGCGTACCCCTCGGTATGGTGAAGATGACCGCGGTTCCGCAGCGAACCGCGTTGAGCCACGCTTTCGGCGCGCTTTCTGCCGCCCTCATTGGTATTGCCGAATATTACGTCTCTGCTCCCCACGTGCCCAAGTTCCAGATGGCGGAAATCGGCCTCGAAGTCATCATCGGATCGCTCACCTTTACCGGCAGCTTGATCGCTGCCGGCAAACTGCAGGAAATCCTCCCGCAACGCCCTATCACCTATAAAGGACAGAACTACGTCAGCTTGACGGTTCTAGCTGCCGCGCTTGGTCTCGTGGTGGCTCTCGTCGTTCATCCTGAGATGACGTTTCTGTTTCCCATCATGATCGGGGTCGCGTTGATCTTTGGAATCATGCTGGTCACACCCATCGGTGGCGCGGACATGCCTACGGTGATCTCGCTCTTGAATTCGTATGCCGGCTTCTCCGCTTCACTCCTCGGGTTCGTGCTCAATAACAAAGTCCTGATCGTTGCGGGCGCTCTTGACGGCGCTTCTGGCTTCATCCTCTCGGTCATCATGTGCAAAGCTATGAACCGCTCCTTCACCAACGTTCTCTTCGGAGCCTTTGGCCAAGTGCAGGCCTCCGCCGCGGGCGCCAAAGAAGAACGCGCAGTCAAGAGCGCCTCGCCGGAAGATGCCGCGGGGATTCTTGCAGCCGCCAATACGGTGGTGATTGTTCCTGGGTATGGAATGGCCGTCGCGCAAGCACAGCACAAAGTCCGCGAACTCTACGACATCCTCACGAAAAAAGGCATCGACGTTAAATTCGGCATTCATCCCGTCGCCGGACGCATGCCTGGCCACATGAACGTCCTGCTCGCCGAAGCCGACATCCCCTACGACCGCTTGAAGGAGATGGACGAGATCAACGGTGACCTACCGCAAACCGACGTTGCCCTGATCATCGGCGCGAACGACGTTACCAATCCGGCCGCCCGCACCGACCAAAGCAGCCCCATCTTCGGCATGCCCATCATCGACGTGGACAAAGCCCGCACAGTCATGGTCATCAAACGCAGCATGGCCGCAGGCTTCGCCGGAATCGACAACCCGCTCTACTACCTCGACAACACCATGATGCTCTTCGGTGACGCCAAAAAATTCGTCAGCGACATCGTCCGCGAACTGAGCGGCGGCAGCCACTAATCATCCCGAGCGCCACAAACATTCCGTGGGGCGGAGCTTGCCTGACTCTTCTCACCAACGATCGGACAAAACAGCCTTTCGTTGGCTTCTCGCCGCAAACGTTCGCCACGTCGGGTCCCCAGGTGACGAATTCGCACCCGAACTTTTGAAACGCGAGGCGCTGACCACCCTCGCAATCAATTGCATCGGGTGTCTTACCGTCGCATCGGCTGGATCTGAACTACTTTTTGTCATTTTTGTCAGGAGTTACGTGGCCACGTCCATCCCGTTCTTCGTTTCCTTTGAAGTGGTCTTTGTCGACACGCTTAGTTGGCTCGGCTTTCTCGCCACGATTTGGCTTTGAGCCCTTATAGCCATTGTGCGGGTCGTAACTGTTATCTACCTTTCCGCGAAAGTCGGTGCTGCCGTGAAACCACGGGCCGGCGCCGACGAAAACGTCCGCACTAAACCATTCTGGGCCGTAGTAGCCAGCGGGCGCGCAGTCATACGGAGCAGCTTCAAAGTAGCCGTAGGGACATTCAGGGGCTACTCCGATGCTGACCGTGACCTGAGCCTCCGCCTTGGGCACCGCTGCTGTGAAGCAGCTTGCGGCAACCGCGGCTATCACCAGAAATCTAAATCCACGCATAAGTTCACCTCGTTATCTCAGTCTCTATTTCTCGAACTGCTAACTTATAACGATGTACAGTGCCGCGTCTGTTCCATACCGGGCACTTTCAAGGGTCTCTGAGAGACAACCATGCACTCTCTGGCTAAGGGTAGGCATCCCGTGGGGGCGAGATAGTGGCTCAAAGTGAAATGTGCGCTCATGCGAGCACACCATTTGCTGATTACAATCCCGCTGTTCAGGAATAAATTAGGTCACTACGGGAGGGAATTCCCGAGGGAACGATCTGCAGCAAACACGGAATGCGACTTCCGCCCGCCAAACTCCGCCTTCATCCTCTACCACCCGGCTTAAGCCGGCGACTTCCAAACGTAAAAATTCTTCTCGTCGGCTAGCGTTTCAATGTCCATCCCCGCGGAAGTCGAGGCACGATGAACAGCCGAACGCAGGTTTGCCAGTCCAATCCCGTTCACATCGGCAAGCGGAATTTCGAGCGCCGAGCCGGCCTGCACAGTCTCCAACTCTTCCAGAATTCCTTCCACCAGGTCGTGGTGCTTTCCCCGGCGCCCTTTCCTAAGACTGGACAGATCCACTCGCCGATACTTCAACGCTGGTTGCTTGCCTCCAGCTTGCTGTCTGCTGGCCATTGTGCCCTCCGCCATTATGGACGATACGGTACCACGCTGGCGATTTTAGGGCAACTATGGGTCTATTCTACCCACTCATTCCGCTTTATGCGGTATTCATACGATAGTTCTACGCATCGCATCTGTTAGTGTCGCATTCACTCAACTTCTACTACGGTCTACGCTGTTCATAGCTCCGATAGAGGAACCCAGTATTGTCACCTTTCTTTAATGGTGCGGATACTCTCTATGCATGCGTCGAGAACTCGTTTGGGTCAAAGCCTCGGGCTTTCAAGGCTGGGCTTGTTCGCAGTGCGCCTGGCTCTTCAACCCACTGGACGCTCTCGATGGAAACACGATTGAAGAGATGAAGCAGAACTACGAACGCCAGCGCGATCAGACATTTGCTTCCCACTCCTGCCAAGAACATCCCAGGCCCAAAAATCCAAAAGCACAATAAACCGGCCCGGGGGAATGTGCCCTCCGCCGGGGTTCTGAAAAGCGGGGATTCTCTCCAGAGGGTGGTTGGGACTACAATGTCCCACGAATTCTGCTGGAGGGAATATGCGTGCCAATAGCGTGGAAGTTTCCTGGGATAGCCAGAAGTCAGACTGGGTGATTCGCATGCAAAGCGGCGACGAAGTGATCCGGCGCCATTACAAAGCGCCAAAAGACGCCGATGAGAAAACGCTTCGGGCCAAAGCCGAAGAGACGGTGAAAGACGAAGGATACGAAGCAGACGCCGCGATAGTGAGCATTAAGCGGTAGCTATTTGCGGTGCGGCCGCGGTGTAGCACGGGCACTCTTGCCTGCGCGCATCTTCATTCTTTGCGACTCGACCCACAGCCAAGGGTGGCGGTGCCACCGACGAGTTGAGCCACGCACGAGACCCGGTCCATTGGACATATATTTCCGGAGTGTTAAAATCTGAGACGAGCTGACATGCCATCAAAAACACTCTACGAAAAGATCTGGGATTCACACGTCGTACACGAAGAAGCCGGCAAGCCCGCGCTCATTTATATTGACCGACACCTGATCCACGAAGGCACATCGCCACAGGCCTTCGCCGGGTTGAGCGCCGAAGGGCGAAAAGTGCGCCGGCCCGATCTTACGTTCGCGGTGATGGATCACTCCGTCCCCACCACCGAGAAAGACCGCATCCTGCCCATCGTTGATACCGACGCGCGGCTCCAGTTTGAAGCGCTGGAAAAAAATTGCAGGGAAACCGGTGTGCGGCTTTTCGATATGAATAGCCGCAACCAGGGCATCGTGCACATTATTGGACCGGAGCTGGGTGTAACTCAGCCCGGGCAGACAATCGTTTGTGGCGACAGCCACACTTCAACACATGGAGCTTTTGGCACGCTGGCGTTCGGCATCGGCACGAGCGAGGTGGAGCATGTGCTCGCCACACAGTGCCTGGTGCAATCGCGCAGCAAGACCCTGCATATTTTGGTACACGGTAAGCGGCCACGCGGCGTGACGGCAAAGGACATCATTCTGGCCATCATCGGAAAGATCGGGATCAGTGGTGGCACAGGACATGTGGCGGAATACGGCGGCGAAGCCATCCGCGATTTGACCATGGACGGCCGCATGACCGTGTGCAACATGACGATTGAAGGCGGCGCGCGCGCGGGAATGATCGCGCCGGATGACACGACGTTCGCGTATCTCGAAGGCCGCCCGTTTGTGCCGCGGGGCAAAGCCTTCGAGGACGCGGTTGCGGGTTGGAAGAAGCTGAAGAGCGATGACGGCGCGAAGTTTGATATGACCGTCGAGCTGCAAGCGCAGGAGCTCGCGCCGCAAGTCACCTGGGGCACGAATCCGGGCATGGTGACAAGCGTAACTGGACGAGTTCCGGAGCCTGGTTCGTTCCACGATCCGAACGATCAGAAAGCCACCGAAAGCGCGCTGAAATACATGGGGTTAAAGGCTGGCACGCCGATCGTGGACATTCCTGTGGACCGCGTCTTCATTGGCTCGTGCACAAACTCTCGGCTGGATGATTTGCGGGCTGCTGCGCATCTGGTGGCAGGCAAGCATGTGGCGCACAGCATAAAGCAAGCTCTGATTGTCCCGGGCTCGCGCGGAATTAAAGCGCAAGCTGAAAAAGAAGGCCTCGACAAGATTTTCCGCGAGGCCGGTTTCGAGTGGCGCGACGCGGGGTGCAGCATGTGCATCGGCATGAACGCCGATGTGCTCCCGCCACATGAGCGCTCTGCCAGCACATCAAACCGCAATTTTGAGGGCCGCCAAGGCAAAGACAGCCGGACACACCTAGTTAGTCCGGTAATGGCAGCAGCTGCGGCGATCGCCGGCCATTTCGTCGATGTCCGCTCGCTAGATGTGTCATCTGTCGAGTGAACACGGTTTTAAACTAAGTGTTTTAACAATTAACTTGGCGACCGTGGAGTGAAATGTCAGTGATGAAGCGTGGGCAAAACCACATTCTGGAAAAGCTCCTGGACTTGTTACTCGGAAAGCGGCGCCGGTCCATGATTGGCAATCGCAAACGGCTCGCCGGCTTATGCACCATCCTCGCGTCCGGCGTGATGTTTTTCGCCGCTTATTTTAGCCTCGATCGTATTCCCATGGTGATCATCATGGTCTTCTTTTTGACGATCCTGATCGGCAGTTGTTTGGATTTCATTGGGCAACTTGAAGAGCGCGAGCGTGAGGATGGAAAGGCCGAGCAAAAATCGGAGGTCGGATCGAATGGAACCGTTTAACACCCACACCGGCATGGTCGCGCCGCTGGACCGGGTCAATGTGGACACCGACCAGATGGTGCCGAAGCAATTCTTGAAGGCTCTGACACGCAAGGGCTTTGGACGGATTTTGTTTTATGACTGGCGTTACTTGCCGGGCGAGAAACCGAACCCGGAGTTTGTGCTGAATTTTCCGCGCTACGAAGGAGCATCGGTCCTGCTGGCACGCCACAACTTCGGCTGCGGGTCGAGCCGCGAACACGCGCCATGGGGAGTGAAAGACTACGGCTTCCGCGTGATCATTGCGCCGAGCTACGCAGACATTTTCTACAACAACTGTTTCAAGAACGGCATCCTGCCTGCCTCGTTGAGCGAGGAGCAGGTCGAAGAACTTTTCCAGCGCACAGAAAAAGAAGAAGGCTACATGCTGACGGTGAACCTGCCGAACCAAACCATCGCCGATAGGCATGGCCTGATGTTCCGCTTCGATCTGGCTCCGTCCCGCAAAGAAGTTCTGCTCAAGGGTCTGGACGATATCGGTACGTCGCTACAGCACGAGCCAGATATCACCGCCTACGAGAAATCCCACGCCGCAACCGCCACAATGTACGAAGCGGTCGACGTAAAAAATTACTCGAACGCACGGTAGTCTTCGCGACCCGGAGAGCCCAATTCGGCGACCTGCATTCAGGCGGCCTCGGCGGTGGGTTCCGGCGATTCGGGAGCGGCCGCCGGGCCGAGCATCTCAGCGATCAAGATGCCTGCCAGCACGAAGGCGGCGCCAAGCAAGGCCCGGCCGCCGAGCCTTTCGCGCAATAAAATGTAGGACGTAATCGAAGCAAAGACCGGCTCGAGTGTAAACAGGATGGCGGCGTGGCTCGAACTGGTGTACTGCTGAGCCCACAGCTGGACCGAGAAGGCTACGGCGGTGGCCAGCACTGCGCACACCGCAATTCCCAGAAGCGACTTTCCCTGCCATTCAAACCGTACCGCCTGCCATCCTGTCGCTGAGGCGAGGCCGGTGGCGAGCCACGCCAGAGCCGCGCATGCCGCAACCTGGAGCACGCTGAGCGCAGCAACCGAGTGCCGGCGAGTGTAATCCCCTACCAAAATGATATGCATGGCGTAGAACGCCGCAGCGACAAGTGTAAGGAGATCGCCGCGGTTTAGGCCCGAGAGGCCTTCGGCAGGAACCGTAAGGAAATAAAGACCGAAGACGGCGGCAAACACCCCGCCATACACCCAAAGGGTAAGGCGGTGTCCCCAGAAGATGCCGAGAAGCAGCGGAACCAGGACGACGCTGGAACCGGTGACAAATCCTGACTTGGCTGGGGTGGTGTACTGGAGGCCGGCGGTCTGGAAGGCGTAGCCTGCGAACATGAAGAAGCCGAGAGCGGCACCGGCCAACAACTCTTCCCTTTTGAGTGTGCGAAAAACGCGCGGGCGGAAGGCGGCCATGAGCAGCGCGGCCAGCGTGAATCGCGCAGCGAGAAAAACAAAGACCGAAGAATAGTCGAGGGAGTTTTTGACAACGACGAATGTCACGCCCCAGAGCAGGCTGCAAAAGGCCAGCGACAGATCGGCGCGGAAACGTTTCGTCATGAGTGGCGCGGCCTTGGTGAGGCTGGCGCGTCAGTTTAGTTCTTGCGGCGAAGAGTGACAATGCCTGGGTGCGCCGACGCCGCCATCGCTCAGAGTCGCGAAATCTTGAAGCTAAACAGTTTGTCCAAGCCGAAGAGGGGAAGTTCCCGCGTCGGTTTCCGCAAATTTAGGTCCTGCGCCGATATGCGCGCAATCCACTGCGATCCAATAAAAAGCAAAACGGGGAAGGCCCTGGTGGCCTTCCCCGTTTTTGCAGCAAGTTTGTGAAAACTTGCCGGAAGAAGTTAGAAAGTTAGCCGCAGACCGAACTGCATCTGCCGGGGGTTGTTGCCCTGGGAGCTCACAACGCCAAACGTCGATGGGGTGGTTGGATCGACGCCCAGGCCCGTTTGTGCATCTCCGACAGCCGGATCCGAGAACACCGGATGGTTGAACACGTTGGTGACGACATACTGGAACTGCAAGCTGACGCGCTCCATGACATGAATGTCCTTCACCAATCTCATATCCACGTTCCAGTACGGCAAGCCGCGGAACACGCCAACGCCGCCGGTGTTGGTGTCGAGCCCAAGAATTGGCGGCCCGAGTAGTGGCCGAACAAGACCCGCGGGATCAGCAAAGATGTTGAACTGCCCGGGGCCAGCGTTGTTGTGGAGCGAGGCATTGCCACCGCCGATTGCCCTTCGTGAAGATGCAGTTTTCGGTTGTGAAGAAGTTGGCACCATCAGCCGCGCCGAACGACTGGGCATCGGTAATGTGTGCCGCAGCCAAGCGGCTGGCCGGAGCCAATGGCAAGAATCGGAGACAGGGACCAGCCACCAGCGAAGTGGCCGATGATACCGTGCTGGCCCTTGTACCACGGATCCTCGATCATGGCGTAGGTGTTGAACACGAACTTGCGATCGAAGGCCTGCAACCCATATCCATTGTTGAGGTTGTAGGGATCGTTGATCGTGTACTCGCTCGTGGCCTGTACCAAAGCTCCCGTACCCAGAGCCTTGCTGTAGGTGAAGTTTTCCTGAAGAGTGATCCCATGCCAGCTGTTCATCTTCAGTGAAACGAACGCGCCGTTGTAATTGCCATGTCCGGTGCTGGCATTGACGCCGACTCCGGAGGTCATCTGGCCTTGGCTGCCGCAGGTCGCGGTGCCGACCGGCACGCCGCAATCCAGCGGGCCGCCGACGATTGGCGTATTCATCATGCTGCGGGGGAAATTGAACCCACCGTTGTCGAGATCACTCCACAGTGCTCCAAACAGCTTGAGTGGTCAAGTTGCTCTTGGCAATGCCCTCGTTGTAGACGACCGCTGCCGTGCAACTCGTGAAACCAGCGCAGTAGGCGGGATTCATCGCCGTCTCAAAGAAGGGTTGCGGCGCGAAGGTGTTGGCATAGGCAATCTGTGCTGCCGTGCCCTTCGGAATCGCGGCGCCGCATGCTGCAAAGGATGTGGCGCATCCCAGACCGGTCTCGACGGCGGCATAGGCTTTTTGGAATTGCTGCCCGCCCAGGGTCATCATGTATGGGACAGAGTTGATGTTGATCGGCTGATACTCATGCGTGATTCTTCGGCCGATATAGCCCAATTCCAAGATGAATTTGTTGGCCCAACTGGCGCTGGATGGTCAAATCGAAAGAATCGACGACGTTAGGGCGGAAATTCGGGTCCAGCGCTTCACCGGCGCCACGCTGCAACGGTGTTAATACCTGGAAGGTCGGCTGAGGAAGCGTTGGAGAAGCAGCCGGAATCGGGGCGTTGTTGCCGTCGGTTCCGACGCGGAAAGCATTGCGCGACGAGTAAGCTGGGTACTGCCGGCAGGACGCGCACTGCAAGTTCCAGTCATGATGTTTTGCCGGCACTGGACGGCCTGGATAAGGCCGGTACCCAGCAACGGCACCAGGACAAGGTCCACTCCGTTTAGACGTCCGTAGACACGGCTATAGCCGCCACGGATCACGGTCTTGTTGCCGCCGAATACCTTGCCCATCCATCCATCGCTGTAATTCGGGTTCCAGGCAGCAGCGACGCGCGGGCTGAAAGAACCGTAGAACGGGTTATAGGGGTATTTCTGCCCGGGGCCGGTATTGCCGACGAGGGCAAAACCAATCGTCGGGTTGTAGACCTGTCCATTCAGAGCCGCAGCCTCCCGCTGCTTAAGATAGGCCGCGGATGCAAGCTGCTGGCCGCTCGAATCCACCAGTTCGATCTGCTTGCCGTGTGCTTCCGTCGGGGGCATCTCGAGAGTCCAGCCCAAGCCGTAGGTGAATGTGAATGATGGCTTGAGGTGCCAGGAATCGCTGAAGTACACGTTGTAGTAAGGAATCGTGCTCTGGTCAAACGCGTGCGTGAGAGGAGGATTCAACGCCAGATTGGAGCCAGAGCGAGTGTAGGCGATTTGTGAGTCCGTGACGATGCCCAAAACGGCGGCAGACGTCGCGAGCCCAGGTAGTTGTAGCTCACACCGGCAGGATTGGTTGCCGAGAAGTTCACAAGGCCGCCGCCAGCAGAGTCACCGAGCTGGTAGGTGGCCTGGTAATTGATGCCGCCGCCGTTGTCGGAGCGCTGGTGCCAGTCCCAGTTGCGCTGATAGGCGCCGCCGAACGTGAAGAGGTGATTGCCTTTCAGCATGGTCCAGTCGTCACGAAGGAAGTTGTCGTGGCCATCCCAGAACCGCGTGCGGACGCTCTGGGTGTTCACGTTGTAGGGAGTGAGAGCCGTTCGTGGCGGACTCGCCAAAGGGTTCAAGGGCGGCGCCACCGACGTTGGTGCCAAGCTGGGAGAATTGAGCAACACCGCCTGGATTGGACCAAGACCAGTAGTTGCGAAGGAAGCTGTAGTGCAAATCGTTTGTGGTATTAGAGGTAACGTTGATGGTCAAGCCGGCCACGAAAAACCACGGCTGTTGCGGGCGCACGGAGAGGGCTGCAGGCGTACCCAGCGTGTCCCCCGGGAAGAAACCGCCGATGTCGACCTGGCTGGTCGTGGAGCGAACCAGTTTGTAGTAGCGGTAGCTGCTATTGAAGTGGAACTTTGAACTAAAGTCGTGATCCAGGCGAGCCACTCCGAAATTGGAGGTGTAGGGAATCTCGACATTGGCCTTGAATCCGATTTCGTTCACGCCATCGCAGCGAGAACCAGAGCAAGAGAGCCGCAGCTCGGGTCATTCCCGATGGGCTCATACTTGTTCCACATCTGCTGGACCAGGGAATTGATTCCGAGGCCTCGGGGATCGCAGGCAGTAGTTCCGCCTGACGCCGCAATTTGTGCCCGCTGTATTCAAGGTTGTAGCATGTCACCGGAACGCCCGCAGCATTGTCACAAAGTAAGGATACCATTGCGCATATTTGCGCTAGGAACGGCCTCTCATAGGTTGACGAGTTATTCCAGCGGAATCCCTCGTAGTTAGCAAAAAAATAGGTCTTTCCCACCAAGAATGTCCTTCGTAATGATCGGTCCGCCGCCAGAAGCGCCGAAGCGGTTGTAGTGATAACTGGGCAAAGGTATGCCGCTGAAATTGTTGTCAAACGTGTTCGCGTTGAGATTATTGTCGAAATAATATTCGTAAGCGCTGCCATGCCAGGCATTGGTGCCGCGCTTGGTGACCACCTGAACCTGCGCGCCAGCGGAGCTGTTGAAGTCCGCGGTCTGGTTGGCCGTATTTACCTTGAACTCTTCAACGCTGTCCAGGGGCGTCGGCATCACGCCGGTCGGACTGCCGCCAATTTGACTGGAAACGATGCCACCGGTCGGATCGCCCGCGAAGCTTGGGGTGTAGACCTGCATGCTGCCGTCCATATCATTCGTGTTTTGGCCGCCATCGAGCATGAACGTGCTTTGGTCGACGACCGCGCCGGCCACGCTACCATCGGGGGAGACGCCGGGCTGCAAGGTTACGAAAGTGGCTGCGTCCCGGCCAATCGAAGGCAAGTTCTGCAGGAGGTCCCCGCTAACGGTGTTGCCCACCGTAGCGTTCAGGGTCTGCAGCTCGGCGCCTGTGGTGACCGTAACTTCCACAGTCTCCGCCACAGAGCCGATTTCCAGTGTAAGATTCAAGGTAAGCGAAGCGCCGACGGTTACGACCTGGTCGACGAGCTTTGAAACACGAAACCCTGTCTTGCTGACAGAGACTGTGTACTTGCCTGGCACCACATTCGCGAAAAAATATCTCCCGTTTTCATTTGTTACATCCGTTCGCGAAATACTCGTCGCGGTATCGGTCAACGTGACCGTCGCGCCGACAATCGCACCGCCAGAAGGGTCCGTAACTGTTCCGGCGACCGTACCGGTTGATACGCTTTGAGCGAACAGGGCAGACGGAGCAAGAGCACACAAACATAACAACGCAGCTAGGAGCAACGCCACTCGCTTACTTGACATTCAACTACCTCCTGGATGGGCCTTTGGAGCCCTGCACTTCTCGAGCAAGTTAAGCAAATCAAGCAGAGCCGATTACTTTGAGAGATCCAAACTGTCCTTGATTTGAGCAACCACCACAAACGAAACCTGATGTTGAAAGCAACTGCAAGCCAGCTACCATTGCGGGACAAAAAGTTAAACCGAATGCTCTCTATAAATTATCTAGGCTTGAGATCACTTTTCCTTGAATCGATATACATCTCGCCATATTTCGCTACAGAGTTCCATATGAGATCTGCAGACTATCTATGCGCAAAACGGACTGAGAGAACACAGGTGCCCCCAGGCAAACTCACCGCTTGCCACATCTCCAATCATTATGTATTGGGCAACAGCAACTAAACCCTAGGTTTATCGGGTTTATATATTCCAGCTGTGAGAATTTGTCAACCGGAATCCGCCCTGCAAGCAATATAAAGTTTAGATTTATCGGATGCATCTCTCCGAGTAGGCGAGAGACTACGCTGTAGGTGTTCCTTCGCTGCATCCGCCGTTTCTAGCTTCGTGCCAGTTTAGGTCGACCACCGCCAGACGGACACTAGACGTGAAACATCTGCCGGAATGCCCAACCGCGAAGTAGTTCACCCACCCACGCAGAACTGGGTTGATCCTCTCGATCACCCGCTCCACCGGTTGGCTCGCATGTCGCCGGAAAATGTCCCGGAGCTTCGCCAGCACCGCCGTTCGCTTCTTCAGCTTTGGCGTGTACTGCGGCCGCCACACCCCTTTAAGACTTCGGATGCGGCGAAAATCGAACCCCAGGAATCCGAAACTTCCCTGCTTCCTGAGGTCCACCATTCGGCTTTTCTCCTCGTTTATCTCCACTCTGAGCTTCGCGAGTTCTTCCCGCAATCGCTTTTCCACTTTCGAGGCCACATCTGCGTTCACTTTCGTTACGGCCCGATGACTTGCTCACTATCCTGAAGAGACGCTGGTGCGCTTTGGGCTTGGCAAAGAAGCGGTTGCCAAGCTGATCGAGATCCGTTGGCCCCGCGGGCAAATACAACAGCTTCACGACATGACGGCTGATCGGGTTGTGAACGTTCGCGAACCCTGAGCGGTTTCGGCGGTTTCGGATTGGTGTGGCCGCAGGTGAGGACTCAGTCTATGATTTGCATCGAGCCATAAACATGCGAAAAACGAAAGGCCTCTGTCCCGTGAACACCTCCCGCCAGCGTTATGCGTGCCCTACTCGTTGCTACGCAAAACATAGCGGCGAAGAAGTGTCTATTCAACACGCCCTCGGTCGCATGGAAGGCCACCTGCCTGTCATACAAATGGGAGAAGCCACTTTTCCCTGTTCAAACGGATGGCTTGTCTCTATTTGAATCACACTTTAATCGTCGCTCGCGAGCGCGTATGAGCTTTCGCGGACGGGCTCTTGCATCTGCAACCTCCTATTACAAACGAACACGTTCCAATTTCCGTATGCCGCCGACGTTGTCAACGCCCCTACCTATCAAAATTCACCATGTAACCATACCGGTCCCGCCATATTTGGCTATAGGTCTTCATGGGAGATCCGCATGTTCTCGATGTGTAAAAATAACTGTTGGGAAGAGTGACAACGCTCGCGAAACGGTGGATCGCGCACCGTTGACTTGCTTGTTGATCGTGCCGAGATGTAACGAAATGGAAAGGGGAGGAGAAAGAGAAGACAGGGGGACGCCCGCGCTCCCTAACAAAGGAGAGGGCCGGCGAGCCGGCCCTCTGAGGTTTAGTTGGACTGTACCAGTTTTTAAAAGAAAATCCGGAGGCCAAATTCCATATGCCGCGGATTGTTGAATTGGCTGTTCAGCACGCCAAAAGCTGCTGGGTTCTGGAGATTCAGCCCGCCACTCCCGTACTGACCTGGATCCTGAAACTCCATATGGTTGAGCGCGTTGAAGAACTGCGCGTAGAAGGTGGTCCCGATGCGTTCGGTGATTCGGGTGGTCTTGGAGATCGTGAAATCCAAGTTCCAGCGATGCTGCCCGTAGAGCGGCCCGAGGTCGTTCGCCCGACCGTTGATGCCCAGGATGATCGGCTGGAGAGTATTGTACACCGCCGCAGGGTTAGCAAACAGGTTGACGCCGGAACCGCCGTTGCTGGCATTCCCGGCGCTTCCGATAGGACTAGTTCCCGTGTTCACGTTGTAATTGGGAGAGGTGCTGTAAGTGTTCGCGGGGCGCATAGTCGTCACGCCAGAGCACCATGGAACGTTGCCTTGCCCAAACTCATCGCAAGAACCAGTGTACGTCTCCATGACTAGCCCACTATTCGCGGTAAAGATCGGAGAGAAACTCCAGCCTCCAATTATGTGGTCCAGGATGCCGTTGCTAGTTGCGAAGCGCTGGCCCTTACCGAAAGGCAGGTCGTAGGTGCCGAGCACATTCCATACGAACCGCGTGTCAAAGGGAGCTGGTCCGTAGTCGTAGCGCAGGTTAAAGGGAACCGAGGGGTTGGCCTGCGTATATTCCTGGTTAATGCCCACGGTCGAGAGAGTTTTGGACCAGGTCAGGTTGGTGTTAAACATCAGGCCGTGGCCGGTGCGCTTCTGCAGCGAAACAACGCCAGCCTGGTAGTTCGAGAATCCCGCAGTGCCGTTCGCGATCATCGAGTTGTATCCCTGGAGATCCGCAGGGAGAAGGGGTTGCCCTCCCCACGCCGTGAACGGGCAAGCGGGCGAGCAATTCGCACCGACATCTAAATCCTGAAACAATCCATACACGTTTTCGATCGCAATGTTGCCGGTACCCCTGCTCCCTTCAGCCGCCAACACTGCGGTCGAGCAGTTTGCGAAGCCTGCGCAGAGGGGCGAGCCCTTGAGGGCGTTTTCAAAGAAAGGTTGGGCGGCAACCGTGGTCAGGCCGGCCTGATTGGCCTTCCAGAGAGCGGCATAAGCCTGGGCGAAGCTCTGCCCGCCCAGGGTCATCATCCAAGGAACGTCGTTCAAGTCCAGGCCCTGGTAAAGGTGCGTGGACCACTTGCCCACATAGGCCAGTTCGAGGAGCATGTTGTCCGGCAACTCGCGTTGGATGCTGATGGAGACCCCGTTGTTCACTCCGGGCCGCCAGTTGTTATCAAGGAAAGAGATGTTGGATCCAGGGGGAGAGTTAATGCCAGGCTCCGCAGGGATCGGAAGGCTCTGCTGGACCACGGGAAAGGGCCCCGTGTTGCCATCCACGCCGAGACGGAAGGAGTTGGCTGGAGTAGTGCTGGCGGGACCATAGCAGCTGCTCGCGCCAGCGATGATACCAGCGCCAGAGCACCGGATGGTCTGGCCGAAGCCGTATCCCAAAAGCGGCGTGAGCACCAGGTCCACGCCGTTGTTGCGGTCGTACAGACGGGCGAAGCCGCCACGAATGACCATTTTCCCGTTGCCCGTGATGCGGCCCAGAATTCCTGAACTGAACTTGGGGTTCCAGGCCAACGCGACCCGGGGGCTAAAGCTGCCGTAGTATGTGTTGAAAGGATATTTGGGATGGCCGCCCACGTCGCGGATGGGCATAAACCCAATGACGGGATTGTAAACTTGCCCGTTCAAGGCAGCGTTTACCGTGTTCTGCAGGTATTGCTGACCGTTGATGGGTATTCCACTCGAATCCACCGCAATGTCCTGCACGCCGTTGATTTCGTAAGGCGGCAATTGGGTGCCCCATTCCAAGCCGTAGTTGAGGGTAATGGATGGCCGGATTTTCCAGGAGTCATTGTAGTACAGACTGTAATCGTCGATGATCACGGTGTCCTGGAAGGTCTTCGCACCGGTCAAGGTAAAGTTATTTCCGCCCCTGACAAACAACTGAGCCGCGGTGCCAATAAGGCCCAGCGTTTGGGCGTATTGATTATTCCAAATGGAGTTCAGATTGCTAGGGAGTCCCTCCGGCCGGTTGTCTGCGGTCATTACCAAACCGGAGCCTTGGTTGATCTGGTAAACCAATTCCGGCAGGCCGGCGACCACTTGGTCGTCGCGGACGTGGTGGTCCCACCAGTGAGTGATGGCGCCGCCAAATTGCATGTAGTGGTTGCCTCTGCTCCAGCTAAGGGTGTCGTTGTAGTTCCAGTCGTGGCCGTCCCAGACGCGATTGCGGGCGTCCTGGGTGTCCATGTTCACGGGGCACATACAGGTGTTGGAGCTGTCGGCGAACTCGATTCCCGCCGGGACGCTTGGGAGCGCGTTCGTTACACCTTGCCTTATCCAACTCCAGCTGTTGAGGAGATAGCTGATGTGGAACTCGTTGACCAAGGAGGGAGTAAGGGTTCCGGTCAGTCCGGCTACCGAATAAGTGGGAGCGCGCGGGTTGTTGGAAGCCGAAGCGGGAACGCCGAGCTTGTCGCCCGGCAGTAGCCCACCAATATCAATCTGGTTCGTGCTCGGGGCCGTTTCATGGAAGTATCGATAGGAGAGGAAAACCCGCCACTTTTGACCAAGGTCGTGATCGACGCGAGCCATCGCGTAGTTGTCCGATTCTGGAAGACTCAGCGGGGCACGGTAGCCCTGAGTGTTCAGGCCGTCGCACGCGGTGCCCAGCAGTGCACCGCAACTGGGGTCGTTAGGCATCGGCATATATTTGTTCCACATCTGGGCTACAATCGGGCTGATACCAATGCCCCGCGGGTCGCAGGGCTCACTACCCGAGGAACCGCAAACAGTCGAAGTCTGCAAATTAACCTGTTGTACATTCCCGCTAGCGTCCTTGTATTGGAGGATACCTTGCCTCATCAAAGCGGATGGCACGGCCCACTCGAAGTATGAGGCTGCTCCCGGGTAGCGGTGGCCCTCGTAAAAACCGTAGAAGTAGGTCTTGCCACCAAGGTGCTTGCCGGGGAGCAGTGGCCCGCCGAAGCCACCCCCGAAGCGGTTATCGTGAAACTTCACTATAGGCTCACCGTTTTTATTGTTGCTCCAAGAGTTGGCGTTGAACAACTGGGACTGATAGTACTCGTACGCCGCGCCGTGGAAAGCGTCGGTGCCACGCTTGCTCACCATCATTACCTGGCCGCCCGCGGAGGTGGCGAAATCGGCAGTCTGATTGCTCGTGGCGACCTTAAACTCTTGAATGCTCTCGAGCGGCGTGGGGACCGCGCCCATGCCGCCGACGCCGTTATTGGTATAGTTGTTGTCGCCCTCCAGGTCGCTCGTAATATTGCCGCCGTCCAGCATATAAGTATTCTGGTCGCTCAAGGACCCGGCTACCTGGCCGCCGTAAACGTCACTTCCGCCCGGCAAATTATTAACGGCGGGGGCGGTGTTGGGCTGGAAGGTCAGGAGCGAGGCGGCGTCACGATTGAGGTTGGGCAGGTTCAGCAGCGTCTCGCCGCTCATGGTGGTCCCGATAGTTGCGTTTGTGGTCTGCAATTCCGCGCCCACCACGGCCGTCACTTCCACGGTCTCGGCCATAGCGCCCACTTCCAGCTTAATGTCCACGGTGAGCGTCTGCCCGACGAGGACTTCCTGCCCGTTCACTTCTGTTTGCCGAAAACCTTTCTTTGAGATCTTAATGTCGTAAATACCGGGGGTGATGTTTGGAAAAATGTAACGGCCCGCCTCGTTCGAGTTTGTCGTTCGAGGGGTATTCGTGGCCTTGTCTGTAAGAGTGACCGTGGCACCGACGATGGCGCCGCCCGAAGGATCAGTAACGAGGCCGGCAACAGTGCCAGTGCCGCTGGCCTGCGAATATAAGGCCGACGGAGCCAATACAAGTAGACAACACCAAGCAACGACCAGCAACACCACTCGCTTCCTTAGCATGCATCTACCTCCTTGATGGAACTTGAGAGCCCCGAACATCTCGAGCAGTTGAACCAAGTCAAACCGAGCCGACTGCCGCGAAAGATCCAAACTTTGCTTGAATTGGGCAACCACCACAAAACAAACCGTATGGTGAAAGCAACTGCGAGCCGATTACCATTGCGCCGCAAAAAGCTAAACCTAGGACGTTGTATGAATTATCTAAACTTGATATCACTTCACCCTAAAGAGATATGCGTCGCGCCATATTTCCCTACGGAGATTCATAGAAGGCCCCAAATTCTCCGCGCGCAAAAGTGAGTCACGAAGATACACTTCTCCATGGGAAGTGAAACTTGGTCACTCCACGTCTGCGCGATTGCATTTTGCAACAGCAACTCCACCACAGAGCTATGGAGGGCTCTATATTGCCGCCGAGAGCTTTTGTCAATGAGAATCTAGCGCCGAAGTTACATAAAGCTTAGATTTATGCGAGTGAAGCCGCTGGGCAGACAAAGTCGCGTTCTAGAAGGTCCAGTACTTTATCCGAGCGCGAGATTGCAGCCAATTGCTTGGCATAGCCTTCGACTCCGGAAGTGTTAATAAGAGTTTCGAACAGACGGGGTGCTCCGGAGGTTGCACAAATACGGGCTTCACGAAGCACCGCACTCGCCACAATCAGAAGTCTTCGATCCCAAAGTCTTCAGCGAAACAACTGCTGGGCGAACAATCATCCTCCTGAGGCTCGGAGCATCGCAAGGTAGGAGATTGATTCCACTAATTCGTTTTCCAAGCGGCTGGCTCTCTACCGTCGGAATCCCGTGCCAAACAGAAATCCGTTTTCGCGCGCTCTGATTCGCCCCAGCATTCGACTTATCTCTCTATATCTTTCCTTTAGAACTCAGCTGCATTCCAGCAAGCCTTCGCCGCAGAGGTGTAACTGGGTTAGTTTTAGCTGCGATCTTTGTCGCCTTCGTTCTGCTTGCCTCCGCTGGCGGAACTTATGCGCAGAGCGCAGCCTTTGCAACAATCGCTGGACGAGCGTTGGATCCAAAGGGGGCATCGATTCCCAACGCCAAAGTAACCGCGACAAACACCGAAACAGGCATCACGCGCACCACAGAAACAACAAACGACGGTCTAGATCGCTTCGAGAATCTGGCGCCGGGCTGCGAGATTCGCTGGGTGCTTCGCTGGAAGAGGTAAAGGAATTCTAGGTTCTGACCAACAACTACAATGCGGAGTACGGCCAGGCGGGAAACGTTGTGCTGAACGTGATCACCAAGTCCGGCACCAACACTATCCACGGAGACGCGCACGGTTATTTCCGCGGGCGCAATTTGGGCATATCGGACTATTTCTACAATCAAGGCCTCGCAAACGATCCCAGCGGATGCCCAGCGAGCGATTTCACGGGCGGGGTGCTTACTTCAAATGGTTGCGGGCCGCGGGCCGTTCTTCAAGCACGAAGAAGGGTTTACGATCGGCGGGCCATTCGTAAAGGACCGGCTGTTCTGGTTTGGAAGCTACGAAAAGGTTGCGCAAGGCTCGCCGACAACCCTGACTCCGTTCACGGTGCCGATGACCGTGAATACACCGACCAATGAAATCCTTGGGTCCTTCAAAGTGGATGCCAAGCTGACCGACAAGCACACGCTGACAGTGCGCTACAACTTGCAGCGGGATACGAACGCCAATTTGCTGGTACAGACAGGCCCAAACACGGATCCGAGCGGGCTTGTGAATACCGTCGTGCACGACAACACTTTAAACGTCGGAATGATCTCCTCGCTGACACCCCACGTGATCAACGAAGCACGATTCTTCTGGCACCGATTCCTCTCGCAGACGCCGGACGCGAGGAATTTGCCGGGCTCTTCCCTTCCCAACGCGTATGTGGGTGCGGATTTCTGCCGCCCGCAATCGGCTTTGCAGCACCGGTTCCAGTTCGTCGACAACGTTTCCTGGACGCGCGGCACACACACCTTCAAGTTCGGCACCAATATCAGCCACTTCAAACCAGTAGCGTTCTTCGGACGCGTTCACCCGATTTCCCCGACGATCCGGAACCCGGAGATCCACATGGTGTCGATGTCTTATCAGCGCCCGATTGGATCTTCGTTTGTGTTCAGCCTGGGCTATCAAGGCGTCTTCGGCCACGGCTTGTTTGGCGGGACAGACACCAACTTTCCGACGCCGGTGGCGGACCCGAACCATCCGGGGTTCTTCTACTTCCAGGCGATACCCGGCTCGTCGAACGATCGTCCCAATGGAGCGTTCGGAGCGATTCGCACCAACTTCAGCGACCGCACCTCCGGATACAACGCCCTGGTGGTCACCGCGGAGAAGCGGCTGGCCCATCACTTCCAATTCACCAGCAGCTATACGTGGTCGCACACTATTTCGAATGGCGAAGACATTTTCGGTTTGTCCGAGCCAGCCAATCCGCTTACATCTCTGAATACGGAAACAGCGTCATCGCTGGAAGACATCCGGCATCTGGCCAACTTCAATTTTATCGCGGACTCCAACAATCTTGTTCATGCGCCGATCTTGAATCATATCGTTAACAACTGGACCTTTGGCTTGCTGGGGACACTCCAATCAGGCCGGCCGTACCCAATCTCGACAGGTGATCGCGTTTGCTGGGGACAACTTCCCGGCACTCGGCGCCGAGACAAACCAGCGGCGGAATATCTGCGGGTCAGGCACCACGATTCCGGGTTGCGCTGGGCAGCCGGCTGGTACGCTCGCGACGACGAACATCGCCTCCATGTCGGGCTCCAAATATGCGGTGAGCAGCGCGGGCATCGTCGCTTGTAACGCCGCGGGAGTAGTAGGATGCCCGACAACGCCAACTTATGTTCGTAGCTCCGGCAAACGCCATGGCTTCGGCCCGGTGGACAGCATCGACGGAAAAACGCCCGTCGACTCCAGTACATAAGCGGCAATCTGGGCCGCAACGCGGGACAGAGCGTTCCGCTCTACCGCTTCGATATCTCTCTCGGAAAAGCTTTCGTCATTCCAAAGTGGGAGACCGCCAACTTGGAGCTAAAGCTGGAAGTTTTCAACGTGTTCAACCGGGCGCTCTTTATTTTGAACAACGGTAATGATGTGTTGAGCTTCTTGACGCTGCCGTCCCTGATGGTTCCCGTCAACGCCAACGATCCAAACGGGCCGAAAATGTCGAATCCCAATTATGCTAACTGCAACAATCCGAACAACTGCGGGGGGCCCAACGGTCCCCTCGGCTATTTGCGGCATGGAAAATCGGTGAGGGATCTTCAAGAAGCCCCAACAGGCTAGTGGAGGGAACTACCATCCTGCGCGTAGACCGTGCGGCCGCCCACAACCGTAAGAAGAACCGTGGTCTTCGTATACTGCTGCGGCGGAATTTTTGTGAGGTCGTTCGAAAGAACGATGAAGTCCGCGTACTCTCCGACTTTCAGTTCGCCCTTCTTCCCTTCCTCGAATTGCGCGTAAGCGGAACCGGAGGTGTAGGCGCGGATGCAATCTTCCAGGGAAATTTTCTCCTGAGGCTCCCATCCACCTGCAGGCCCGCCATCCGGTAGCTCGCGCGTCACGCAAGCATAGAGTCCGCGCATGGGGTTGATCGGCTCGACGTCGTAATCGGTGCCGAAGGCGAGATGCGCTCCGCTTTTTAGCAAAGAGGCCCAAGCGTATGCGCCCTGGGAGCGGTCGGGACCAATTCGCGAGCCGGCCCAGCGCATGTCGCTGGTTTCGTGGGACGGCTGCATCGAAGCGATGACCTTTAGCTGAGCGAAACGCGGCAAATCTTCCGGTGCCACGACTTGTGCATGCTCAATGCGGTCGCGGCGGTCGCGCGGCCCGTTGGCCTTAACGACGGCTTCGAATACGTCGAGAGCCACGCGGTTGGCGCGGTCACCGATGGCATGAAAATTAATTTGGAAGCCGGCTCTGTCGCGCTCGATGGCCATGGCGCGAAGCTTGTCAGGATCGTTCGTCAGGATTCCACTTGTGGAGGGATCATCCGAATACGGCGCGAGCATGGCGGCGGTGCGTGAGCCGAGCGCGCCGTCGGTAAAGCCCTTGAGCGCACCAGTCCTTAGCCAAGGATCGCTCGTGCCGCCTTGCGCGCGCATATTCAAGAGTTGGTCCATGGGCTGAAGAAACGCCAGCCATTCGGTGATGCGTAGCGTGAGCTTCCCTTCTTCCTTCAGTTGCACATAAACAAGAAAATCCGCCCAATCGGAAAAATCCTGCGCCGAGGTCACACCGTTTTTGGCGGCGTCGGCAAGAACCATCTGGATGCCGCGGCGGCGTTGGTCGGATTTCAAATCGGGAATCCTGGCGGAAACCAGGCTCATCGCGGAATCCTCCTCGAGCATGCCGGTGGCTGCGCCATCCGCGTCGCGCTCGATCATGCCGCCGGGCGGGTTTGGAGTGTCCTGCTGAATTTCGCCGTGCCGTAGCGCGAGTGAATTGGCCACCGCCACATGACCCGACACGTGTGTAAGAAAAACGGGATTCTTTGGGGCAACCGCATCGAGTTCCTGTTTGTTGGGGAATTTCTTATCGACCCAAAGCGTGTGATCCCAACCGCTGCCGGTGATCCACTCGCCTTCTTTGTGCTGCGCAACGGCATCGGCTATACGCTTCTGCAGCTCCTCGATGCTAGCGACACCATTGAGCCGCACAGAGAGCATGTCCGCACCCGCACTGCCAAGGTGCACGTGGGCGTCGTTGAACCCGGGCATGACGAATTTGCCCTTGAGCTGGATAGTCTCTGCGCTGGGATCGTTTCCGCCACATTCGAGAAGAACGAAATCGATTTTGCCAATACAGCGAATCTTGCCATCGCGAATAGCCATGGCGTCGGCCCACGGCTGCGCCGGATCATTCGTATAAATCCGCCCGTGCAGATAAACGACAGTGTGCGACTCGCTCGGGGCCGCTTGCGCCTTTGCGCGTAGAACAAATACTCCCGCGCAAAAACTCAAGAGCACAATTCCAGATCAGATAGAGCGGGCTCGTTTGGCGAATCTTCATCTCGATTTCTCCGGCGCCACGTCTGCCATTCCAAGCAGCGTGAGCAGGGCGCGTTTCAATCCCATTTCGCGGCCCGCTGGGTCATACCATTCCTGGAGCGAGTGCGCGCCACCGCCGTTTCCTCCCGCGCCAATCGAAATCGCGTCAATGCCCATAGAAAGAGGAATGTTTGCGTCGGTGGAAGAACGCTCGATCCGTGATTCGTTTTCCACCATAGCATCCGCCGCGCGTAAGGCAGCGAGAAGCGGCGACTCTGCCGCCAATTCGCCACCGGGCCTGCTACCCAGCAGATCTACCTTCCATTCGAGCTTGCCCTTCGAACGATCGCGGGACGATTCCGTCTCGTCGCGAACACCGGCGGCCATACACTCGCGCAAAGCGGATTCAAGTCGCGTCAGTTCGCTTTCGCTTTCCGAACGCACGTCCACCTTAAGGCGGGCTTCGTAGGGAATGGAATTTATGGAAGTACCGCCTTCAATTTGTCCGAGATTAAACGTGGTGCGCGGCGATGCGGGAACTTTGGTGTTGATGAAGCGAACAGAGCCGCGAACCAGTGCGTTGATCGGATTGGGCATGCCAAAGTCCGACCAACTGTGGCCGCCGGGACCGTTAATCACCACTTCGAGCCTGCGCGACGCCAGCGCTATCGTCGTCACATGATCCGTGCTCGCGCCGTCGAGCACGATTACGGCTTTGAGCCGGCTGTGGTAGGTATCGACCAGCGCGCGCATGCCGCGGAGATTGCCTTCGCCTTCTTCGCCGACGTCGGCAACGAACAGGATGGTGCGCCGCGGCTTGATTTGCGTTTCGTGAATCGCGCGGGCAATGGCCGCTAGCGCGGCGAGGCCGGTGCCGTTGTCGGAGATTCCGGGCGCGAGCATGCGGCTGCCTTGGTGGCGCACCTTGACGTCCGTTCCCGCCGGAAAGACCGTGTCTAAATGTGCGGAGAGCACGACGATTTCCTTTTCGTTCGCGCCGCGCATCTCTCCGATCACATTGCCGGTGGCATCGACATGGATGTCCAGTCCGGCTGGGGACAGCAACGATTTAAAGGCCGCCGAGCGCTGGCTCTCCTGAAAGGGGGGCGCGGGAATTTCGGTGATGTGTGCCTGCTGCTCATTGATCCAATTTAGATTGGGCGCGAACCATGCCAGTGCCGCGCGCACCTGCGCGTTTTCGCCAAGCTGGATCGAGGAAGCGGAACGAGTGGCGTGTCGGGCGAGAGAAGAGCGAACCGGCATAACGAAGAGGATAACCCAAACGAGGACGCGTTTCACTGTCCTGCTCCGCGCTGTTGTTCTGTTCAATGCCGTGTGGCCTCGGAGCAGAGTGCCGAAACTTCCGCGTCGGTCAGCACGCGCGCTGATTGCTTCGCGGCGTCGAAGATGCGATTGACGAGGGTGTCGTCCGCTGGAATTTTGTGCCGCTCGAGCCAGAAGAGCACGTTGGACTTGCCGCTCATGGGGCCGATTTCGATCACCTGTTCGAGTCCGAAAAGATGCGAAGGTACTCCACTATAGACGGAGTCGGCGAGCGACTCGTTTCCTTTGTGAAATGCTTTAATGATCGCGGCGGCGTGCACCCCCGTCGCCGTGCGGAACGCATCGCGGCCAATGACAGGATAGTTCGGCGGAATAACCGTGTGCGTGGCTTTGGAGACTTTTTCGCAATACTCTCTGAGCCGCGAGAGGTCCTGGTGTATGACGCCCATCAACCGCAGATTTACCAGCATCAGTTCCATGGGCGTATTGCCGACGCGTTCGCCGAGAGAATTTGCCGCGGCGTGTACTTGATCGGCACCTGCGGCAATCGCAGCCAGAGAATTCGCAATGGCCAAACCGCGATCGTTGTGGCCGTGCCAGTCCACGCGAATTTTTTCTCCGCTGGGCTTCACAACTTCCTCGATCACGAATTTCACCAGGTTGTACGCGCCATTAGGAATGGCGTGGCCCACGGTGTCGCACAACACGATGGCCCGCGCGCCGCTGCGAATTGCCGTGGTATAAAGGCGCTTCACGGTATCCGGGTCGGTGCGAATCGTGTCTTCCGTAACGTACATGGACGGAAGGCCGTGCTCGACCGCGAACTTTACTGCCTTTTCCGTGGTTCGCTCGAGGTGATCGACGGTCCAGTCTTCAACGAGCCGCCGGATGGGGCTCGAGCCCAAAAAGGTCGCAGCTTCAATCGCCATACCCACACGCTGGGAAATTTCGGCGATAGGACGAATGTCGGCTTCGATTGTTCGCGCGGCGCAATTTGGCTTGATCTTCATGTGCTTGGTGACGATTTCGCCGGCCAGCGCTTCCGTGTGCTCGACGGCGCGCGCCCCCGCCCCGGGCAATCCGATATTCAGCGAATCGATGCCCAGCGCTTCCATCAAGTGCAAAATTTCGATTTTTTCTTCGATCCTGGGATCGTGCACGCTCGGATTTTGCAGGCCGTCGCGCAACGTTTCATCGTTCAGCAGGACGCGCGCGCCCGGCGCGATGAGCGGCGCTGCGGCCACGTTCCAGTCATAAATCCATTCGTTTTGTTGCATCGGCCTAGTCTTCCCACTCTCTTCTGATGCGCGTTCAGCTCGCGCCGTGGCTGCCGTCGCCTCGAAACTAAAAACCGTGATCTCGGAACATCGTCTTAAGTGCGCCGCCAACGTTTCGCAACTTTGCGGCAAGCCCCCCGCCAAACTCAAATTTCAGAAACCCGTCTGCGGCGCGTTCGAGATCGGCACCATAACGATACCACCACGGCTTTTCGCGGCCCGGCAAACGGTCCACGTCGATGTATTTGGTTTGCACCATTTCGAGCAAGCCCGCTCTTCCGTGTGTGCGGCCCCAACCGCTCGCGCCGGAGCCTCCGTGCGGGGCCTCCGCGATGCCGAAATAGCTGATCGCGTCATTGACCATGACCGCTCCAGCGCGCAGCCGGGCAGCAACGGCTTGGCCCCGCTTTGCATCTCCGGTCCACACGCTGGCAGCTAGCGCAAAGGTCGAATCGTTCGCCCGCGCGACGGCTTCATCGACGTCTTTAACCAATTGAACGGCGAGTATGGGGCCGAACGTTTCCTCCTGAAAAAGCTTCATCGTGGAATTGACGCGCGCAATGACCGTCGGCGCGAAAAAATTCGCGCCAAGATCAGCGCGAGGCTTGCCGCCGCAGAGAACTCTGGCGCCGCGCGCCACGGCATCGTTCACCAAGTCACTCATGCGCTGCACATGCTGAGGCCGAATCAACGGACCAACATCCGTTGCCGGATCGCATCCCGGACCGAGACGCAGCTTTTTCGTTTTCTCAACGCATAGCGCAAGAAACTTTTCTTCGGTAGCCTGCTCCACGAAAAGCCGCTCGACGGACAGGCACACCTGTCCGCAATTCGTGTAGCTGCCCCAGACGGCGGCGGCCGCCGCGACATCCACGTTGGCGTCCGCGAGCACAATCATCGCGTCCTTGCCACCCAATTCAAGCACGCTCGGAATCAGCCTTTTGGCGCAAGCTTCTGCGACACGGCGGCCCGTGGCCACGCTTCCGGTAAACATGACTTTGTCCGGAGCAGCATCAATCAACGCCTGGCCGACTTCCCCGCCACCTTGAATGACAATGACGAGATTTTTGGGAAAGCCCGCCTCTACGAAAAGCTTTTCGATCAGCGCGCCGCAATGCGGCGTGAAATCACTGGTTTTGCAAACGACGGCGTTGCCCGCAACCACGGCCGGAATGATTTGGCTCAGCGGAATGGCAAGGGGATAGTTCCACGAACTGATGATGCCGATCACACCCATGGGGTCGTAAACCAAACGACCGACCTTTGTTTTACCCGCGCTGCTATGGTGCGGCACGCGTTCAGACCGCAAAAGTCGCTCGCCCCATTTCTCATAATAGTGCGCCGTGTCGAGCGCAACAAAAAGATCTGCGAACAGAGCTTCAACGCGCGGCTTGCCGGACTCCGCGACAACTGCATCGGCCAAAGCATCTCGCGATGCCATCATGCATTCGCGCAACACGCGCAGTTGCGCGCAGCGCTTTTCGATCGGCACCACGGACCACGCTGGTTGTGCTGCGCGCGCTCGTGCCAGAATTTGCGGCAGCGCTGCTGGCGGGATCTTCTCAAACTGTCCGAGGATTTTGCCTGTAGCAGGATCAATCGACGGAATCGTATCGACGGGAATGCCCGTGGCCACCATAAGCAAATTCTAGCCGAAATTCACTCGAAAGAGTTCGCGACGAACAACAAAGAACATTCGCCGAACGAAAGGTTGTAAGAGCCCTTACCAGATGCATTGAACCGCATACTTACGGAACAAACTATCGCGTGTGACCATCGCGGCATTTTCTACTTGTGATTGCGCAATTAACACCCGGTCAAACGGATCTTTGTGACTCCCCGGTAACGCTCCAGCCCTCACAGCATGTTCAATCGAGATAGGAAGCTCGACAAAACCTTCTTGTTGAAGTCTTCCTTGAAAATCCTTGACCAGGTCGGGCACGCGGAATTTCCCAGCGTGCTGTTTGATTGCGATTTCCCATGCTGAAGCTGCCGATACGAGGACGGTGCTTTCCGGATTCGCAATGGCCAAACGCGCTGCTGGGGATAACTTCATTCCTCCCTCGAGCCACCAAATCAGGGCGTGCGTGTCCAGAAGAATCCGGGTCATTCCATGCCCCACTCGGCCAGTTCTTCCTTGGTCAGGGGAGCAAACGCGTCTGGCGCATACCAGATTTTCCCTTTGAGGCTGCCGGGAACGCGCTTCTTCCTCCGCGCTGGAAAAGGGACAATTTTCGCAACGGGTTCCTTGCCCCGCGCGATGATCACCTCCTCCCCGTTCTCTACTTTGCGGAGCAGCTTCGAAAGATTTGTCTTGGCTTGGTGGACGGTGTACATGGTTAGCTAAGTATATTAGCTAATGTCCGGAATCTCAAGCGGCTCTTCGTGTGCTGCCTTCACTAGCCACTATTGTCCGAGCTTGGGAACAAACAACGACAGATTCTCCGCCTTCCAGCGCATGGCGGCCCTGATCCGATTCCGCCCGCTTGGGTGGTCGAAGAAGACCCATTCCTCGACAGGGCCCGGGCTCATCTTGCGATACTCGCCCAGATGGATCGCAGCTCGTGCGAAGCCATCCGGCTGGCGGCTGGCGTTCAACCCGTACATGTCCGCTTCATATTCGTTCGTGCGTATGTGCGTGTTGATAAAAGGCGTGTACACGAAAGCAAACACCGAACCGAACAACAAAACCAACGGCAGTACCGCCGTGTCCCCAATGCCGCGGATTTGCCAGCGTTCGCCCCAACGAGCCAGCGCGCTTTCGAGGGACCAGCGCAGCAGAGCGAAGAAAATAAAAATGACGACGGAAAAATAGAGCAGGTCTCTCCCGATGTGATGAAGGACGTAGTGGCCCATTTCGTGGCCCATGACGGATTGAATCTCTTCCGGCGAGCCGCGGCGCAGCAGATTGTCATTGAGCGTGATGCGCATGGTGCTGCCAAAGCCGCTGACGTTTGCGCTCATTCTCGTGGTTTGGCGTGAAGCATCCATCTCGTAGACCTTGTCTGCGGTAATGCCATTCGCGTGTGCGAGGCTGAGGATGGGTTTTGTCACGCGCGGGTCGTCGAGGGCCGTGAACTTATTGAAGATTGGAAACACAAAAACGGGACCGATCATGACCAGGAAAACCAAAAAACACATGGAGACGATGGCTCCCCAAATCCACCAGGTCCGCGGAACGCGGCGAACGACGCCAAAGAGGACCATCATGGCGATGCCGCCGATGACCAGATTCACTAGTAGCATTTCAAACTGCTCGCCCATCCAGGGGCCAAACGTTTGCGTGGCGAGTCCGTATTGCCGCTCACGGAAATAACCTTCGTAAATCGCGAGTGGAGCACCGAGGACCGTTGTAACGATGAGAAATTCCACCCAATAGATCAGTGTCTGCAGCGGCTTGAAGCGCGTAACGCGCACAGCGAGATTGCGCATCATAGCGGACCAGCGGAAATGCAACAACAGCAGATATATGACAGCGCCGTAAAGAAAATCCCAGAGGATTAACCAGTAGCCGCCTTCAAAGTAGCCATCGGACTTGGCTCGCGCGCTTGCAGGGATTTCGTCGAGGTACGCGCCGGTAGCGGCCTCGACGTCGAAATGGTCCGAGGGTTGTGCGGCTGTCGGAATCAGAATTTCATCCGGCATGGCCGTGGCGGGTTTTGCACCGCGGCCGGGCGATTGCTGCGCTTGCGAGCCCCTCGCGCCCGGGAACAAGGCGAGCGCGAGACAAGCCCAAATTAGGGTCTTGCGGTGGTTCATGATTTTTCCTCAAAAAAATTATTGTTTCGAGCGTGTGCAAGTCCAATACGAACATGCCGCCGAAAAAGTTTCTCAGGAAACAAAAATTCTGAGGGAACAATCACTAGACGCCCAATCACGCCGAATATTTCCAGGAAGCCTTCAGAAATTATCGCGAGGGAACGCTAAGGCTCGCCAATGCGCCAGGCTTCGTCGTGCATCACCTGCACCATGCACAGCCCCTGCGGCGGCACGGTTGGCCCGGACTTGGAACGATCTCGCAGTTGGTAGAGCCGAGGAATGTCGTCCGGCACGAGTTTGCCTCGGCCAACATCGAGCAGTGTGCCAACCATTTTGCGAACCATAAAGCGCATGAACGAGCGGCCGCGCACAGTATAGACAAGCTCTTCGCCATCGTCGCTGCGAATCAACTCGCTCGCATAAATCTCGCGCACCGTCGAGCGTTCTTTGTCGTCATCCTCGGAGCCCGTGGACGCAGCAAACGCAGCGAAATCGTGCGGACCGACGAAGCGCGAAGCGGCAATGCGCATTGCGTCTTCATCAAGCGGAAACGGATAGTGCAGAACGTAACGCCACACCGCCGGCGGAACAACTTTGCCGCGATACAAACGATAACGATAAATCTTCCCAAGCGCCGACCAACGCGCGTGAAAATCCGGCCCTACTTCCTCGGAACCCACGATGCGAATCGCCGAAGGCAGAAGCGCGTTCAGAGCACGCTGGAACTCGCCAGCGGATAAACCCGAATGCGTGCGAAAGCTGGCCACTTGCCCCAGCGCGTGCACGCCTGCGTCCGTGCGTCCAGCGCCATTCAGCATCACATTCTCCTGCGTGATCTGCCGCAGCACGCTGGAAATCTCTCCCTGAATCGTGGGCTTATTGGACTGAATCTGCCAACCGTGAAAGTCGGTTCCGTCGTAAGCGATCGTAAGCTTGAAATGGCGCATGAAAGGAAAGTGCTCTGCTCTCAGCGATTAATTTTCAGAACAGGCGTCGGTTTTGGCAAGTGCTCTGGGTAGGTCACATTCAGGGAGCCGTACGCGCAAATCGGCTGCCGGGCTTCACGGCCGCGCCGCCTTCACGGCACAGAGGACAATCCTCTGGTTCATACTTGGCGATGGGAAGGTCCAGCAACGCCTGGGTCTCAACGCCAAGCTCAAGGGTTCCGCCGCTGCGATCGATCAATGCCCCGGCGGCAACGACTCGCCCGCCTGCCTCTTCGACCACTTGAATGGTTTCCTGCGTCGAGCCACCGGTCGTCCAGACATCCTCGATCACCAGGACGTGCTCATCCGGCTTGAGCGAAAATCCGCGACGAAGAGTCATCGTGCCACTAGCATCCCGCTCCGCGAAAATAGCCGGCACTCCCCTGCCCACAGTGCCTTTTGGTTCAGGCAAAGCGCGCGCGACTTCCTGCCCGATAATCACGCCGCCCAAAGCCGGCGAAACAACAGCCGCGATGACGGCGTCGGAGAAAAGCGCGGCAAGCGCCTGCCCCAGTTTCTCGGCAAATTTGGGGTACTGGAGAACCAGCGCGCACTGCACGTAAGTCCCGCTGTGCAAGCCGCTGGTAAGCTCAAAATGGCCATGCCGAATGGCTCCGGCAGACTCAAACATGCGCAGCAGTTCTTCTCGTGAAAGCATCATTTTCGGCCAGCCGCAAATTACCGCTAAACATCTATTCGTGAGCAGCCTAGCCGCCGTGCGCCGCGTTGTCAAGGAATGGAGCGCCTGTTAAACTGCGGGCCAAGTTCCCGGGCTGCGCTAAGACTTTCCGGCCGCTTCCTGGGTCAAAACGGTGATGGACCCCTCTGAATAGACCTATCTCTCAGCCATGCTTACCGAGTTTCTCTTCCGCGTGGCGAGAAACCTGCCAATCGAGTGTACCAACGCCTGCTCAGGGCACGTTCCACACTGTCAGTGTGAATCAAAACAGTCTGAATCAAATTCGTCCCGCAGGGACAGAATCTCGAGGAATAAAACTGTCATGACGATTCTATGGGGGCGCATTGTGAATTACTTTTTGGTTGCCCACAAAAGGCAATTCAGTTTTCTTAAAGGTGGGAAGCGCCAAGGTTTGCTCGCGGCCAGATCACTTCTGGCCATGTTGATGGCAGCCCTTCTTTTCGCGGGTCCGTTTTCGCCTACCTTTGCGCAAAGCCCTGCGCAGAACCCTCCGCCGAATCCTGCCCCCGCGCCATCCGCAGCGCCGCAGGACTCGGCCATCGCTCCCGTAAGTTCTCTGGGTCTCGCGAAGTACAATTTCACGAACGGACCCCGGGCCTTCCCAAGTCTCCTCAAGCCTTACCAACAGATTCAGATCGATCAACCGGTCATCACCAATTCGCCGCGGCTCGATCAACTGATCCACGATGGCAAGCTGGAGCTAACGCTGCAAGACGCGGTCGAGCTGGCGCTCGAAAACAGCATGGACATCGCGGTCCAGCGCTACTATCCGTGGATAGCGGACGCCTCCATTCTCAAAGCCAAAGCAGGCGCCTTGGGCTACTCGACGCCTGGCAGTTCGCTCAGTTCATCGACTGCAAACCTGCCGAGCCCCTCCTACGACCCCACGCTCACTGGCGCCATTGGCGTCAGCGATGCCTCGACGGCCGTCAACAATCCATTCATCGCCGGCACGGGCGTAGCCGGCGTCCTGGACCTGATCACTCATACCACGCAGTTCAATACTCAGTTCTCCCAAAACTTCGAGACAGGGACAAACCTATCCGTCAGTTGGGACAACACGCGCAGCAGTTCGAACTCCACGCAAAACTTTTTTAACCCGGCCGTTCAATCAACCTTGACCATCGGCTTCTCTCAGGCGCTCTTGAACGGCTTTGGCATCGCCGTGAACACCCGCAACATCCGCATCGCAAAAAACAACCGCAAAATCGCGGACTGGGCCTTCGCGCAGCAGGCCATCACCACGATTACTGCCACCATCACAGCGTATTGGGAACTCGTCTACGCGCGTGCAAACGTCAAAGTCAACGAGCAAGCCGTCACCGTTTCTCAGAAACTTTACAACGACAACAAGAAGCAGCTCGACGCCGGTACCATGGCGCCGCTGGACGTGACCCGCGCTCAATCTGAATTGGCAACTGACCGCCAGAATCTCATCGTGGCTCAAACCGTCCAGCTACAAGATGAACAGATTCTGAAAAATGCCATCACGAAAAACCCGCTGGCCGCAAATGTAGTGAACATCGAGATCATTACTTCCGACAAACCCACACCTCCCGCCGCAATCGAAAATCCGTCGTTCGAGGATTCCATCCAAGAAGCGTTCACCAAGCGGCCGGAACTTCAGGAGCAACTCTACAATTTGAAAAACGCCGATATCGATATACAGGCCACGCGCAAAGCATTGCTGCCCACTCTCACGCTGGGCGGACAATACAGCTCCGTCGGTTTGGCAGGCAACTCTCCGATTCCCGGCGCAACAACCTATACAAACAGCAACGTCCCTATCGTGGATGCAAATGGCAATCCGGTCACTGTGGACATTGGAGGCGTCCCAACTCCCATTTTTGAGCCTATCGTGAACACGGCAGTTGCAGGCACGAATCAGCAGGGCTTCACCAACGCGCAGAGCCAAATCTTCCACAATCGCTTCCCCGAGTATTCCGCGCAGTTGACTCTGGACCTCCCCTTGCGGAACCGTTCCGCTCAGGCAGACAGCGCCCGCGCCATCCTCACCCAGCGCCAACAGGAGACCCAGCTGCAGCAATTGAAGAATGCCGCGCTTCTCGATGTTCGTAACACCTACATCGCGCTCACCCAAGACCGCGCGCAGGTAGATGCCGCTAGCGAAGCGCGCCAACTTCAACAGGAAACCTTTGACGCCGAGCAGAAGAAATATCGTCTAGGCGCATCGACGGTTTACAACGTCATTCTGACCCAGCGCGACCTCATCACCGCGCAAGGCACGGAGCTCCGCGCGCTTGCCAATCTCGAGGAGGCCAAAGCCAATTATGAACGCGCGCTCGGACGGACTTTGGATGTGAACCACGTCACCATCGCCGACGCCAAATCCGGTGAAATCGAACGCGAGACGCTGATCCCCGGTACGATTCACGGGAAGGTCGTAGGCACGGAAGACCTCTTCAGGGACGGCGGCATGCGCTAACTTCGGGGCGAAGCCGCGCCGGGGCTTCCTCCGGCGCGGCTTCGCCCCGCGTTTGAGGTGTTTGTTCCCGGCACGACCCTGCTTTTACCGAACAGAGCCTTCCCGCTAAACACAGCAATTTGTCCCTAAACTTCGCCAAATCCTTGTCTTGCCTCCACTGCTCCTTTATCCTCGATGTACCTAACGCGGTCGCGTTTCTGGTTCAAGGCACAGGGTTTATTGCTTCGCGTGCCCCCAAATCCAGTCCGCAAATGAAACAAAATCCATGGTTCGAGCGTTTTACAGAGTTAGGTCAAAATACAAACGTCCCGCTGGGACAGAATCTCGAGGGGAAAAGATCACTATGAAGACACTGAGGGCGACCTTGAAGCGGTCCATCTTAGGGGCAAATGCCCGTAGGACAGCTTCGCAATGGGCCCGATCTCTGTTTGCTATCGTTTTGGCGGGCCTTCTGGCCGGCGGGCCGGCTTTCGCGCAGACCCCAGCTCAGAACCCGCCGTCGAATCCTGCCCCTACACCAACGACCGCGAGTGACGGTTCCTCCATCGCCCCGGTCTCTTCGTTAGGCCTGGGAACTCATAACTACACGCATGGTCCAAGCGAGTTTCCCAATATTATCAAGCCGTATGAACCGATCCATGTTGAGCAGCCCATGCTCATCAATTCGCCGCGGCTCGATCAGCTCATCCACGACGGCAAGCTGCAGCTGAGTCTCCAGGACGCCGTCGAACTTGCGCTCGAAAACAGCATGGACATCGCTGTGCAGCGTTACTACCCGTGGATGGCCGACGCCGGCATCCTCAATGCTAAATCGGGCCAGGGTGGCTTCGGCACACCGGGAGCTACCATTGCCGCTTCCTCGGCAGCCATCAATCCGTTTGCCCTCACCATCTACGACCTTTGATCCAATCATCCAGAGCAGCGCATCCGTGGCAAGCATTTCTACGCCACTAAATAACCCCTTCACGCAGGGTCAGGGCACGGGAACGACCGGCCTTGCCTCGATCCTTTCCCACTCGACACAATTCAACAACTCTTATTCGCAAACGTTCGAGACAGGAACGAACTTCACCGTCGCTTGGAACAACACCCGCAGCAGTTCCACTGCCGGCGCCAACCTGTTAAACCCTGCTGTGACGTCGCTACTCTCCGTCTCCTTTACACAGCCCCTTTTGAACGGCTTCGGGCTTGGCCATGGGCACGCGCAACATCCGCATCGCAAAGAATAATCGCAAGATCGCCGATTGGGCTTTCGCAGCGCAGGCCATCACCACGATTACGAACACCATCACCGATTACTGGGAACTCGTCTACGCTCGGGAGAACGTCAGAGTCAATCAACAAGCCGTCACCGTTGCTGAGAAGCTCTACGAAGACAACAAAAAGCAACTCGAAATCGGCAGCTTGGCCCCGCTCGACGTGACTCGGTCAGAATCCGAATTGGCCACCGACACTCAGAACCTTATCCTCGCGCAGACGGTCCAGCTCCAGGACGAACAAATCCTGAAAAACGCCATCTCCAAGGACCCGCTGGCGCCGAATATAATCAACGTGCAAATCATTCCCACGGACCTGCCGAAGCAGCCCGCGGCCATTGAAGCAGCCTCCTTCGAAGATGCCATCAAAGAGGCTTTTGCGAAACGGCCGGAACTTCAGGAAGAGGCCTTGAACTTGCTGAATGCGGAAATCGATGTGAAAGCGAACCGCAATGCACTTCTTCCCACGCTCTCGGTTGGCGGTTTCTACCAGTCCCAAGGTTTGGCTGGCAATTCAGCAATACTAGGCACTTCCACGATTGTGAGCAGCGGCATACCGCCCATTGTTGATGCCGCCGGCGCCCCGGTTCTCGTCAATGGAGCCCCTATTTTCCAATCGGCCACCACGGCGCCCGTCACTGGCACAATGTCAACAGGGCTTCACCACCGCGCAAAGCCAGATCTTTCACAATACCTTCCCGGAATATGCCGGCCAATTGACTTTGACCCTTCCTTTGCGCAACCGTGCCGCGCAAGCGGAATACGCGCGCGCCGTCCTATCGCAGCGGCAACTGCAAACGGCTGAACGGCAATTGAGAAACGTCGCGATCCTGGATGTCCGCAACTCGTACATAGCGCTCACACAATACCGCGCCCAAGTCGCAGCGGCAGTAAAGGCTCGCGAGCTCCAGCAGCAAACGTTTGATGCCGAACAGAAGAAATATCAGCTCGGCGCTTCCACCGTATACGTTGTCATTCAGACGCAACGCGACCTCACCCTCGCACAAGGCAACGAAATCCGCGCGCTAGCCAACCTTGAGGAGGCCAAAGCGGGCTACGAGCGCGCGCTCGGCCGCACGCTCGAGGTGAATCAGTCACCATCGCGGACGGCAAGTCCGGCGAAGTCGAACGCGACACTCTGATCCCTGGCACTCTTCACGGAAAGGTCGTCGGCACAGACGAGCTCTTCAAGAGCTTGAGTGACGGAGGGAAGCAGTAGTCTCTCGAGCGAGGCCGGACGGAAGTGGCAACCATTCCGGCCTTGCTCTTTTTCCATTCTGCTGACTTCTGCGCCTCGCTTGCCTCCAGTCCTCTTGCCCCGGTTTTCGCTTTCGCATAGCATGGAATTCTGCGTTCTTTTGAACTTAGCTTGGGAACGCGCAAATATTGGGAGCGCCAGACCATGAGCGATAAGGTCAGGGGAACGACTACGACCATCACGACCGGCGACGCTCCGGCCACCCCGCGCCAGCCTTCCGCGCAAGAACGCGCCTGGGAAGAAAACACACTCCGCCCGACACTGGAAAAAAGTCCCGAGCGCCAAACAGAATTCACGACCATTTCCGGATATCCCATTCGGCGCCTCTACACGCCCGCCGATTTGCCTGCCTGGGATCCAAATCGCGATTTGGGCTTTCCTGGTGAACCCCCCTACACGCGCGGCATTCATTCCACGATGCATCGCGGCCGGCTCTGGACGATGCGGCAATTTGCCGGCTTCGGCACCGCGGAAGACACCAATCAGCGTTTTCGCTACCTGCTGGCGCAGGGCCAGACCGGCCTCTCGACTGCCTTCGATCTACCCACTTTGATGGGTTATGACTCCGACCATCCGCTCTCCGAAGGCGAAGTCGGCAAGTGTGGCGTGGCCATCAGTTCTCTCGCCGACATGGAAGTGCTCTTCGACAAGATTCCGCTCGCGAATGTCACGACTTCCATGACCATTAATTCGCCAGCGGCGGTCATCTGGGCGATGTACTTGGCCGTCGCCGAAAAACAGGGCGCGGACTGGAAAAAACTTTCGGGCACTCTGCAGAACGACATCTTGAAGGAATACATCGCGCAAAAGGAGTACATCTATCCGCCCGAACCGTCGATGCGGCTCGTCATCGACACATTTGAATTCGCTGTGAAAAACACGCCGAAGTTCAACCCCATCTCGATCAGCGGCTACCACATCCGCGAAGCCGGCTCGACAGCGATTCAGGAATTGGCTTTCACGCTGCGCGACGGCATGGAGTATGTCGAATACGGCATGCGCCGCGGCCTGGACGTCGACCAATTCGTCCCGCAGCTTTCCTTCTTTTTCAACGCTCACAACGATTTCTTCGAGGAGATCGCCAAGTACCGCGCCGCCCGCCGCATCTGGCACAAAGCCATGGTCGAGCGCTACGGCTCGAAAAACCCGCGCACCTGGGCGCTGCGCTTCCACACGCAAACCGCAGGGTGTTCGTTAACAGCGCAGCAGCCGTACAACAACGTCGTCCGCACCACGCTCCAGGCGATGGCCGCCGTTCTCGGCGGAACGCAGTCGCTGCATACGAATTCTCTCGACGAAGCATGGGCTCTGCCGACAGAATTCGCCGCCACCATCGCGCTGCGTACGCAACAAATCATCGCGCACGAAACCGGCGTCACCAACACGGTCGATCCGCTCGGTGGCTCGTATTTTGTCGAAACGCTGACCAACGAAGTCGAGCGCGGCGCGTGGGACTACATCGAAAAAATTGACGCCATGGGCGGCATGGTCCCAGCTATCGAACGTAGCTACCCACAACGCGAAATTGCGGAGGCTTCCTATAAATACCAAGTGGCGGTCGACAAAAAAGAAAAAATCATCGTAGGCGTGAATGATTACGTTGCCACTGAGAAACCACTTGACATACTCCAGATCGACGAGACGGTCGCCCATCGCCAAGCGGAGCGTCTCTCAAAACTCCGCGCCGACCGCTCCAAAGCCGAGGTAGATCGCCGCCTAAACGCGCTCCGCAAAGTCGCCGAAGGCAAAGACAACCTAATGCCCTTCCTCTTCGACGCCGTGAAGGCTTACGCCACCGTAGGGGAAATCTGCGACGCCCTCCGCGAAGTCTTCGGCACCTACGAAGAAGTCGCCATCACGTGATTTACGTGCTTGTGGATTTTTAACCATTGTAGTTCGTAACTTCAATATAAGTCCGGGCGTCTCTCTGAGCCTTTGCGTACTCTGCGTCTCTGCGTTATCTTTTCTCTGTCTTTAACTACATGAGAGACCTTGAACTAACGCATCTGGTAATCGGAGCCGCGATCGACATTCATCTCACTCTCGGTCCCGGTTTACTGGAGGCCGTCTACGAAGAATGCCTGGCCCAGGAATTCACATTAGGGAGTATCAATTTCAAAGTACCCGTCCTTGAAGACGGCATTCGCCGCTACGTATGGCACTACAAAGAAAATGATAACGCAGAGGCGCAGAGCATCACAGAGTCTCGCAGAGAGACCGTGATGGATGCAGCAAGCTGTTCGGAAGATGCTGACATGAACACAAAGAAAGAATCTAGGAAAGCTTAATGCCCGAGAAAAAAATAAGAGTGCTAATTGCCAAACCGGGATTGGACGGCCACGACCGCGGCGCCAAAATCATCGCCCGCGCCTTGCGCGATGCGGGCATGGAAGTGATTTACACCGGCCTGCGCCAAACGCCCGAGATGATCGCCTCCGCCGCCGTCCAGGAAGACGTCGACGTCATCGGCCTCTCGATCCTATCTGGCGCTCACAACACCATCTGCCCGCAGCTCATGAACCTCCTGCGCGAAAAAGGTATGCACGATGTCACTGTTCTAGTCGGCGGTATCATTCCGGAAGCCGACATTCCCGCCATGAAACAATCCGGCATCGCGGAGATTTTTCTGCCCGGCACGTCAACGCAAGACATCGTCGCCTTCATTCACAAGCGCCTGGCGCGCTAACGCTGCAAGCCTCGACTTTACGCCAAGACGTTTTCGAATTTAACGCGCGTGTAAAGCACCTGAAAGCCCTGCTGCACAATATTGCGCTGAGAAATACTCCCAGGCTGCGCGATGCTCACCGCCAGGTCGCTGCCGGCCTGCGACGCACGCGCCAGGCGCCTTTGCAGCAGCGCCGTCTGTACGCCGCGCCGGCGCGCCACGGGCAATGTGCTCGCGCCAAACAATCCTGCGACGCCGTCGTGCAGCGCAAGCGTTCCACCGCCCGCAATTTTTCCATCCACGCGCGCCAGATAACATTCCGTCTTCGGCCCAAAACCAAACAGTTTCATGACTTCCAGGAGTTCCTGCGACACGGGAAATTTTTCCGCGAACCCTTGGGACACCGTCAGCGTCCACACATCAAGCTGGTCCTTGCCGATTTTTTCAATCGTGACCCCCTCGGGCGGCTCGGGACACATCTCGTCGCGACTTACTATCCGGGCCATCACATTCGAGAATTCCGTAACGCGATATCCGCGCTGCGCGAAATGTTCGATAAAGGTAGGATCGGCCAACGGACACGTCTCCACGCGCACTGTTTCGTCGCGGCTGCGGTAAAACTCTTCGAGGCGATCGAACTCTTCTCCGCTCACCGGCCCGTCGAGTCCCATTCCCACCGCCTGCGTAATCGGCGAATCCTTCCCGCAATACACCGCAAACCCGCCGGCGACGCGCCGGACCGCCGCCCCGCTTCCCGGACGGAACCGTCCGAGTGCCTCCGCGCATTCGACGGCGGCTTGCGCTTCCGCAAGTTCCACACGTCGAGCCAGCTCCAAATTCAGAAGTAACTCTCGCATGCCTTGGTTTTAGTTTTTTCCTTTGTCCCGGTTCCTGTAGTTCTCTTTCACTTGACGCATTAATATTTTAATACGTTTCTTTTGTGTTGCGCTACTTTCGGGATCCACTTTTCGCGAAAGAAACTCTTGCTCGCGCTGCAAGTTTTCGCCAGCTTTCCAATCGATCCACGTCAAGAATGCCTGAAGCGAGAGCGGCCTGAACCGCACAGCCAGGTTCGCTCTCGTGCTGGCAGTCGGTGAACCGGCACTTCGCGGCAAGTTCATCGACATCCGCGAATGTTTGCGTCAATCCCTCCGTTGCATTCCATAACTGCAGTTCGCGCAAACCCGGCGTGTCAATAATCATCGCGCCGCCCGGCATCACAAACAATTCTCGCGATGTAGTTGTGTGGCGCCCGCGGCTGTCGCTCTCCCGCACCGCGTGCGTCGTCTGCCGATCTTCTTGCAATAAGCGATTCACCAAAGTGGACTTCCCCACTCCCGAAGATCCAAGCAATACAATCGTTTGCCCTTTCTTGAAGCTGCCTTCCAGCGCTTCCAACCCCTCTCCGGTTTTCGCACTGATGAGAAACACCGGCGCGCCCATGGCGATTCCCTCAATCTCGGCAGCAAGTTCCGCGGACTCCGCACAAGCGTCGGCCTTGTTCAGAACAATTGCTGGCCGCGCGCCGGATTCCCAGCACTGCGCCAAGTACCGCTCCACGCGCCGCACGTTGAAATCGCCGTCCAAAGCCGCCACGATAAGCGCGACGTCAATATTTGCCACGATCACTTGCTCCGCGATTTGTTTACCCGCAACTTTGCGCACAAATCGGCTGCGCCGCGTCAAAACCCGCTGGATGAGAGCGTTCTGTTTCTCGGCGCGAAGTTCCACCGAAACCCAATCGCCGACGGCCGGCCAATCTCCGCCGGCCTCGGACTCTTTGCGAAACTTGCCGGAAGGCTCCGCCCAGCACTCTTCAAAATCTCCCACTACGCGCCACAAGCCGCGTTGCTGCGAAACAACGCGCGCCGAAACGCACCCGTCCTGTGCGCGCTCGCCCCACACCGCCTCAAAATACGCATCCCAACCTAAATCCCGGATTAACATTTGAAAACCTTCCCGCTGCCCGCAAGCAGCAACGCGCGTGCGTTCCGGAAAAGTCCAGACAGCGCAACACGGCGGTGCGTTCGCTCGAACGAAAACCCAGAACGGAGGTCTGGATCGTTCAGCAAACGCAGTGACTCTGTTGTCAGCGAAAAAGAAGGAACGGGAAGGTCTTTCGGCGAAATCGTTTGACTAATTTGAAAGCTCGCCGGAGACGCACCCACCCAGAACAACTTCGACTGAGGTTTTCACAGGCGCCTCCGGCAAAGAGATTCAGTGCCTTTATAGCACCGTGAATTCGATTCTAGACGCCCCGCGAAACCGCGTCAATCCCATGGGTTCTTCTGCGTCGCACAGGAGCTTGGCTCAAAGGCGGCTGTAGGTTACTTTTTGGATTCGCAATTCGGCAAGATTTCCAGGGGGAGCGCCCCGCTCTTAAACTTAACAGCGGAAAAAAAAATGCTGAGCTATACACTCGGACCATTCCTGGCTTTCCTGCCGAAGCGCTGGCGAGAGTCGCTGCCATTCCACGCGTCTATGGAGTGGAGACCAGCGGCACTCCTAAGCGGAATTCTGGAATGTGCAATTGCTCTGGTTGCGCTCGTGTACTGGTATTCGTACTCGGTTACCCACTGGGCGGCGGATGCCGTGTTTTCAGCTATCCAGAACGGCGCAGAAATCGATCCGAACGCGATAGGTTTCGCTGGTCTGGCCGTCATGTTCCTTCATCCGCTTACGTGGATCATTGCGTATTGCGGAGTCGAAGGCATAGTGCGCCTATGCGCGACCTTCACAGACACCACCCTCGGCGTGCTCCCTCTTTTCCTGGCGGATAAGGCCTATCTCCAATTCGTTCGAGGTGGAAATCCCTTATCCGCAGGAGCAGACAATTTTTCTCAAAGCCATCTCACCTCCGGAATTCGTGCTGTGCGAGAAAAGGTCTTGATGGCTGCGCTGCCCTTGGTTCCGGACGAACTTCAATTTACGACAGAAGGTTCCGATGAAATTCTGCGAATCCATTCCTGCCGCGTGAAGACCGAGTGGACTCCTCCGCGCGTGGTCCGACATGAAGACCGCTACTACCAGCTGGAGGCATTCTCCGAACGAAGTGCGCCGCGTCCGTTTGTCTACACGCTGCGACGATTGTCAGTGGGCGTATCCGGCCGCAGCGTGCTCATTTACTCTCCCGAGCAAAGACCTTTCCGCGGGGAACGTTAAACACCCTGTTTTCTCTCTAGCAGGCTGCTGAAAAAGTCGGATATTTTGTAACGAGGCGGCGCGCGGTGCGTCTCATTGAGCATGCGAGGAACCGATCAGCAGCAAGGACATGTTTTTAGCTACATTTCGCCGGAGCAGCGGGTACGCAAAGATCATCCGCTGCGGCCGATCCGCACGATGGTAGACCAGGTACTCAAGGAACTCTCGCCGGAGTTCAACAAGATGTATTCCAAAGTGGGTCGTCCGTCGATTCCGCCGGAGCAGTTACTGCGTGCTCTGCTGTTGCAGATGCTGTACTCGGTGCGCAGCGAGCGGATGCTGATAGAGGAGATCGACTACAACATTTTGTTCCGCTGGTTCGTGGGGCTGAATTTGGACGATGCCGTGTGGGATGCCACGGTGTTCACCAAGAACCGCGACCGTTTGCTGGAGGCGGAGGTAGCCAAGGAGTTTCTGGCGCTGGTGGTGGAGCAAGCCCGCGGGCAGGGATGGGCCTCGGACGAGCACTTCACGGTGGACGGAAGTTTGCTGGAGGCCTGGGCCAGCGCGAAGAGTTTTCAGCCCAAGAACAAGAAGGGTTCACCGCCGGATGATCCCGGAAATCCCACGGTGGATTATCGCGGCGAGAAGCGCTCGAACGAAACGCACGAGTCGAAAAGCGATCCAGAAGCGCAGATGGCGCGCAAGGGTGCGGGCAAGGAGGCCAAGTTGAGCTACAGCGGGAATCTGCTGGTGGAGAATCGCAACGGCTTGATTGTGGACAGTCGGGTATGGGAAGCCACGGGCACGGCGGAGCGCTATGCCGCGCTGGAAATGCTGCAGGAAATTCCGGGAAGCGGACGTGTGACGGTGGGCGGCGACAAGGGCTTCGACACGGCAGATTTTGTGCGCGAGTGCCGGAACATGTGGGTGACACCGCACGTGGCGCAAAACCTTGGGCGAAGAGGCGGCAGCGCCATTGATAGCCGCACCACGCGGCACGGGGGCTATGCCGTCAGCCAGAAGAAGAGGAAGCGCATCGAAGAATGTTTTGGCTGGCTGAAGACCATTGCGTTGATGCGCAAAGTGCGCCATCGCGGAACGCTGAAGGTCGATTGGATCTTCACTTTCGCCTGCGCGGCCTACAACCTGGTGCGCATGCGGAATCTGATGCGCAGCGTAGTTCCGACGTAGTAAGTCCGGGCCGTAGTGTCTTTGAACGGCGCTGAAACGCTTCTTTCGGGCGCTTGGTAACACGAAAAATCACGCCTCAGACGCTCAAAAACTCCCGAATGACTCGAACCAACCTAGAAATTGCTGGCTCAGCACGATTTTTCAGCAGCCTGCTAAGAATCCAGATCGCCCTGCGCTCGCGGAATTCTGCGGCGGACCGTATACTGTTCCCGTTGGCGTGCGACGGAGCTTCAGCGCGCCGGTGTGAATCCTTGCGCGAGGTCTGCGAGTGGCTGCGTCTGTCCTGAAAACCAGCGTGAAGGCGAAGTCGCCCGACTTCGAAAAAAACCACCGCCGCATCATCGATCTCCTTACAACAATCAAGAACGAAGAAGAACAGATTCGCCGGGGCGGCGGCGCAAAAGCCATCGAGTCCCAACACAAAAAAGGCCGGCTCACGGCGCGCGAGCGCATTGCAAAGCTGATCGACACCGGCTCGCAACTCTTCGAGCTAGGCATCTTCGCCGCGTTCGAAATGTATGAGGAATGGGGCGGCGCACCTTCGGCAGGAACGATCACTGGCCTTGCGAAGGTTTGCGGGCGGACGTTCATGCTTATCGTCAACGATGCGACCGTGAAGGCTGGCGCGTTTTTCCCGATGACGGCGAAAAAAGTCATTCGCGCGCAAAATATCGCCATCGAAAATCATATCCCGACGATTTATCTGGTTGATTCCGCCGGCATTTTTTTGCCGTTGCAGGAAGACGTCTTCCCCGATACCGATGATTTCGGCCGCGTTTTTCGCAACAACGCGGTGATGAGCGCAATGGGCATTCCTCAGCTTGCCGCCATCATGGGCATGTGCGTGGCCGGCGGAGCCTACCTGCCGCTTATGTGCGACCACATCCTGATGACGGAAGGTTCCGGATTATTTTTGGCAGGACCCGCCCTTGTTCAAGCAGCCATTGGACAAGTCACTTCCGCCGAAGACTTGGGCGGCGCGAAAATGCACTCGCAGATCAGCGGAACGGTGGATTTTCGCGAGCCGGACGACGATGCCTGCATCGCCAGGATTCGCGCGCTGGTCGATAAAATGGGTGCGGCAAATCCCTCGCCCTTCAGCCACGTCGCCGCACGCGACCCGCTCTATCATGGCGATGAAATTTACGGAATCTTCTCCAGCGATCCCGCCAAGCAGTACGACATGCGCGAAATTATCGCGCGCATCGTCGACGCCAGCGAATTTGAAGAATATCGCGCCGAATATGGCGAAACAGTCCTCTGCGGCTACTCACGCATCGGTGGCTGGGCGGTGGGCATTGTCGCAAATCAAAAAAAGCACGTGCAAACCCAAGCGCGCGGCTCAGACCAAAAACGCATAGAGTTTGGCGGCGTGATCTACACCGAATCCGCCGAAAAAGCAGCCCGTTTTATCCTGGATTGCAACCAGAACCGTATCCCGCTAATTTTCTTGCACGACGTGAACGGCTTCATGGTCGGCAAAGACGCCGAGTGGAGCGGCATCATCCGCGCCGGCGCGAAAATGGTCAATGCCGTCGCGAACAGCGTAGTCCCAAAAATAACCGTCATTTGCGGCGGCAGCTTCGGCGCCGGCAACTACGCCATGTGCGGCAAAGCGTATGACCCACGCTTCATGTTCGCCTGGCCCACGGCAAGGTTCGCGGTAATGAGCGGCGACGCCGCAGCGAACACGCTCGCCGAAATCAAGCTCAAACAACTCGAGCGCGAAGGCAAAAAAGTCGACGACAAAGCCCGCAAAGATTTGCTCGAAAGCGTGAAGGCGACCTATGAACATCAAACCGATCCGCGCTACGCCGCCGCGCGTCTCTGGGTGGATGCCATCATCGATCCCGCCCACACCCGCGACGCGCTCATCAGCGCGCTAGAAGCCGCCGCGCTCAATCCCGAAATCCGCGAATTCAAGACCGGAGTACTGCAAACATGATGAGCAAACGTTCCAAGGTTTTGTTGTCTAGCTCAGCTCTTCTGTTGATTTCTTATGGCTGCGCCGTTTTGGTTCATTTTCTGTACTCGTCGTACCGAATAAAGGTTCACGGTGACTCTGTCGAAATCTTGATGGGTGGTGCTTTCGTTATCGGCCGCGCATTGACCCCAGTATTCCTGCTCGGATTCATTTCATTGATGGGCTTTGTCTCAAGAATTTCAGACGCGCGCAGAAAGACCACGCACTGATGCCCGACACCGTAAAGTTAGTGGAGTGCCCGCGCGATGCGTGGCAAGGATTGCCAGACCTAATTCCCACCGAATACAAAGCAGAGTACCTAAAGCAGCTTGTGCTTGCTGGATTCAAACATATTGACGCCGTGAGTTTTGTTTCGCCGAAGCATGTGAAACAGATGGCGGACAGCGAAGATGTCATGGCGCGACTACGCGCTTCCCTTCCCGCTGAGACTCCTTTGCCCGAGATTATCGGAATCGTCGTGAACGAAAAGGGTCTTGAACGAGCGCTCGCGACGCCTGGTGTAACCACGATTGGCTATCCCTATTCGATCTCGGCGTATTTTCGACGCGCCAATGCCAACATGACTCGAAACGAATCGCGTTTGCTCGTCGAAAAACTGCGAAAAGAAACTCTTGCCGCCAAGAAAGACCTCGTCGTCTACATTTCGATGGCTTTCGGCAATCCATACGATGAACCTTGGGGAGCGGAGATCGTTACCGACGCACTCGACTGGCTCAAAGGCATTCGCGTGCGCACAGTGTCGCTCGCGGATACCGTTGGCACAGCTTCGCCGGAGTTAGTCGGCGGTCTCTATCGCGAGATTAAAGACCAGGTCGCAGGCATCGAACTTGGCGTGCATCTGCACAGCCGCCCGGAAGATGCCGAAGCTAAAATCCTCGCGGCGTACCAAGCCGGCTGCCGCCGGTTCGATAGCGCCCTAACAGGCCTGGGCGGCTGCCCATTCGCCGGAGACAATCTCGTCGGCAACATCGCCACCGAAGACGTTCTCGCCGCGCTGAAAAGGGCCGGCGCTGATCCGGGGATTGATTCCGCGCGTCTCGGAACCTTGCTCGCCATGACCAACGAGATTCGCGCGAAGTATGCACATGCGCCGCTAGTGAATTAGAATCGTTCCACAGGTTGAGCGCCGACCGTAGGGGCAGTTTGGTCTGAATCTACATCTGCCGGGTCGCCGAGGACCAATGTGCGGTGGCAGCCGTGAACAACGAGTGCGGGAGACCCCTCCAGCACTTTCAGATGTTGGGAGACGCGCAAAAATGTATGAAACGCTAACTCTGGAATTTACCGGCCAACTGGCGACGCTGACCCTCAACCGGCCCGACAAACGCAATGCCATCAATTCCAAGATGGTCTCCGAGATCCAATCCGCGTTGGACGAGATTGAGAACAGCCGCACGAGAGTGGCGATCGTTACCGGCGCTGGCAAATCGTTTTGCGCCGGGATGGACTTGGAAATGCTCTCCGACATAGCCAACCAGTCCTCCGCGGAAAACATGGACGACTCCCGCCGCATGGGGAAAATGTTCCGCCGCATTTGGGGTTTTTCGAAACCATTGATCGCCGCGGTGAACGGCGCTGCGCTCGCAGGCGGCTGCGGCATCGCCACGTTGTGCGATTTCACGCTGTCCGTTCCGGAAGCGAAGTTTGGCTACACCGAAGTGAAGATCGGATTTTTGCCGGCCATCGTTTCTGTTTTTCTGACTCGGCAAATAGGCGACAAGCAAGCACGCAATTTGTTATTGACTGGCCGCCTCGTGGAAGCTGCGGAAGCCCTGAGTCTGGGACTCGTCACCGAAATCGTTCCGAGAGAGCGACTCCTCGCGCGCGCGCACGAGCTAGCAGACGTGCTGATCGCCGCCAGCCCCGTAAGCCTCACACGCGCCAAGCGTTTGCTCACATCAGCAGCAGCGGCGAGCGTTGACGCCGATCTGGAACGCGCCATTCTCGAAAACGCGCGCATCCGTTGCACCGCCGATTTCAAGGAAGGGCTCGCGTCCTTCCTCGAGAAACGCAAACCCGTTTGGAGCACGGACGTGGAATGATCCACGCCAGTGAGCGCCCGGATTCACAGGACATGAAAATGATCGAATACCACGACGCGACAGTACGGGTGCGCTACGCCGAAACCGATCAGATGGGCGTGGTCTACCACGCCAACTACCTGGTGTGGTTCGAGGTGGGCCGTGTGGAACTGATCCGCGCGCTGGGCATCGAGTACACCCGCATGGAAAAAGAAGACGATTGCCACATCGTCGTGGCGGACGCGCATTGCCGGTATCTTCTATCCGCCAAATATGATGAAGTACTGCGCATCCGCACACGCATCGCGGAATCGCGCAACCGCATCGTAAAGTTTTCTTACGAAGTCATTCGCCACGTCGACGGCAAATTACTCGCGACGGGCGAGACCACGCACATCATTTGCGGAAGCAACGGCCGGCCCAAATTGCTCCCGGCAAAATATCACAGTGTTTTTAAATCCGTCGTGGCTCCGCAGCCCGATCGGAGCGAAGCATGAACGATGCCGTGAACATTCTACTGAACGGAAACGATCTGACGTTTGATCAGCTGTATCGCGTGGCGCTGCACGGCGATGTGGTTAGTCTTTCTCCCGCTGCAATCGAACGCATGAAAAGCTCGCGCTCCGTAGTTGACCAGCTCGTCGCTTCCGGAGCGACTGCGTACGGCATCAACACAGGATTCGGGAAGCTCGCGTCCGTCCGCATTTCACCGGAACAAGTGCGAACCCTGCAAGTAAATCTCGTGCGTTCGCATTGTTGCGGCGTCGGCGCACCGCTCGGCGAAGCGGAAACGCGCGCGATGATGCTGCTCCGCGCCAATGCGCTTGCGAAGGGACTGAGCGGAGTCCGTCCGCTGATTGTGGAGACGCTCTGCGCGATGCTGAACGCGAGGGTGCATCCAGTGATTCCATCGCAAGGATCGGTCGGCGCTTCCGGCGATCTTGCACCTCTGGCGCATTTAGCGCACGTTGTGATTGGCGAAGGCCGCGCCGCCTACAAAGGCGAAATTCTGGAAGGAAGCGAGGCCATGCGCCGTGCGGGAATAAAGCCAGTCGCGCTGGAAGCAAAAGAAGGTCTATCGCTGCTCAACGGCACACAAGGAATGCTGGCGCTGCTCAGTCTTGCGCTCCGCGGCGCGGACATTCTCATCGACAGCGCCGATGTTGCGGCTGCTCTTTCGCTAGACGCGTTGCGGGGCAGCCCCGGTGCGTTTGACGCACGTATCATGCACGCGCGCGCGTATACGGGCGCCGCGACGACGGCGCGAAATCTGGCCCACCTGAACGAAGGCAGCCAAATCCGCGAGTCCCACCGCTCGGCGGAAAAAGATCCGCGCGTCCAGGATGCGTACAGCGTCCGCTGCACGCCGCAAGTCCACGGAGCCGTACGCGATTCGCTCGCACAAGCGCGCGAGATGGCTGCCGTCGAACTGAACAGTGCGACGGATAATCCGCTAGTTTTTGTAAAAGAAGACGGCGGCGACATCATCAGTGGCGGAAATTTTCATGGCCAGCCCCTGGCCATGGCTGCGGACCAAGTTGCTGTCGCTCTGGCCACGCTCGGCGGCATATCCGAACGACGCATCGAGCAGATGACCAATCCCCTCACAAGCATGCTTCCGGCGTTTCTCACTCCGGAGCCAGGCCTGAATTCCGGCTTCATGATCGCTCAAGTCACGGCAGCAGCGCTCACCAGCGAGAACAAAGCTTTGGCCGTCCCCCATTCCGTGGATTCCATCTCAACCTCTGGCAATCAGGAAGACTACGTCTCCATGGGCATGAGCGGGGCGCACCGGCTGTCGCGGATGCTCGAGAATGTGCGCTATACGATCGCAATCGAACTGCTTGGCGCGTGCCAAGGCATCGACCTTCTCGCACCGCTAAGAACGGGCACGCTCGCGACCAAGGCGTATGAAGCGGTGCGCGCGAAGTCGGCCAAAGTGACACAGGATCGTCCGCTTGCGCTCGAAATCGAAGCCGTTTCGACAATCGTGGGCGAGGGTGTTCTCGCCAATGTTCTACGCTGAGCGACTCTCCTATTATTAATGTAAGCCCCCGTAAATCAGAGCTACTAAAAACACGGTGCGATTGTTTCAGGGTTTGGCAGCGAGCGTTTTCTTTAGGTCGGGGCCAATCCGCTCGACGATGGATTCTGCCATTTCTTCGCCGACGAATTTCTGGGCCACCGCACCGTCGCGCCCAAGCAGCACGTAGGTTGGGAGAGCGTTCACTCCGAATTGATGCTGCAGGCTGCTATCGGCATCAAGCCGTTGCGGCCAAGTCATATTGTGGCTTGCGACGAAGGTGCGCCAATCGGACTCTTCGTCGTCCTCGCTGATGCTCACGACCACAAAATCACCGCCTCCATAGACCGCCTGAAGACGCTTGAGGTTAGGCAAGGCGCTGCGGCAAGGGCCGCACCACGAGGCCCAGAAGTCTAGCAGAACGACTTTGCCGCGAAACTCGGGGAAAGGACTTCCCACCGCTGACGAACTCTGTGCCTGAGGCCCGAGAGCGGCCAGTTTGGCAGGCGGCGAATCTGCGTCGTAGATGCCTCGGGGCATGTTGTCATCGTCGAGAATCTTGGAGCTCTTTGCAGCGGGCTTGGCATCAATTTGTTTCTTAGAGCGAGCTGTGCGGGCCAAGTCCGCAAGGGACACTGGCTGGTCGACGGTGTCAGAACTGGCTTGTTGCAGTGGCTGCTGCGACGCCGAAGCCTGCGTGGCACTCTTGGCAGTCGGTTGGGCGGCGTTTTGGGCGGGCTCCTGAGATCGGGCGGAGCTGTAGCCAGCCCACCACAGTACCGCTACCGCCAAGGGAATGAGCCGCATTCGCATTTTCGTGCCCCCGAATAGACTTTGGTTCCCACTTCAGCGTACGAAAGGGCAAAGGAGGGGCCAATGGTACTTCGGGTCCAGATGCTCAAGTGGCTAGCGATGACCAGGATTCCGCGGAACTCAAAGAACAAGGCCTAGAAACGCGTAATTTGCCGAGATGGGGCACTTCGATCAGGTCGGAGCGCCCCTACAACCCAAGGCCGGCGTGGTTGATGTCGCGAGTCTCAAGAATACGCTTTGGGTAGCCGGTGCGGTCTCGTTCTTGACTGCATACCATGCTGCGGCTGGATGACGCCGGGACGGAACATGCAGGCGGCCTTAAAAGGCAAGTTGAGAAGGGCGTTTTCGGTTTTCCCTTTGACGCGCGCCCACATCGTGCGGCCCTTCTCGGTGCTATCGGTTCCCGCGCCGGGAATGTAAACGAATGTCATTGCCGGATTTAGTCGGGCAAGAGTTCTCGCGGCAGCCAGGGTCATGTCCAAGGTCGCGTGAAAATAGCCTTCCTCCGTCATACCAGCGGCAGAGGGTCCGGCGCAGTAGAAACATGCCTCATAGCTGGGCAGCTGAGATTCGACACCGGAGAAATCGAAGAAATCCTTGTGGACTAGCTCGGTGAGCTTGGCGTTTTGTTGGCCCGTGGGGTTGCGGATTATCGAGAGCACGCGGTCGATCGTGGAATCGAGAAGACATTCGCGCAAGACCCCTTGGCCGACCATCCCGGTCGCTCCGAAGAGAATGGCTCTCATGAAGTTATTTCCGCCTCAGATGAATGGATGATGCGGGGCCAGGAGAGCAACTCCTCGAGCGACGTAGCGACTTGCTCGTTGGCTATGGGATCGGTGTGGGCAAAGTAGACGCGCGCGTCTGGCAGCCGGGTGTCGTTGGCCGGGATCCAATAGAAATTGCCTTCGCCGTCCGTGGCGAAGCAAAAGCCCTTGCCCCAACCTTGCGCGGACAAATCGAGCGTATATTTTTGGCTCTCGAGATCAAGAGGAAGAAACGCCTCGATCCATTCCGCGGGATTCTGCGGCTCGGCCGGATTTTCGGGGTTGGGTGCCGGACGGCGGATTTCGATTTGTTCGGTAAGCACGGTTTGGTGATCGCCGTAGAGAGAGATGAGGCGTTCAGGGAGGTACGCGCCGATTCCCTGCTCGACCTCCGATGCATTGGGATGCACAAGCCGGCTGCGGAACGAATCCCGCGCCGCTTGCCGCTGCTCTGGACTGAGCCGATTGCGGTACTGATACAAAAGCCGTCGAGCGCCAACAACAGCCACGAAAATCATGAAAGCAACCACCAGCGGGCCAAAGGCTTCGACGAGCAGGGTCTGCATGCGTTGATGATACTAGAGGCGCTGGCGAAAAGAGGACAACGAACCGCGAGTAGACAGTTGGAACCATTAATCGAATCCGCTCAGGGCAGCGCGGGGAGCACGTCCGTTTTGCGGAAATCGTCGCCTTTGAACAAAAGAGGTTCGCCTGTGGCTTTGGCAAGGGCGTAGGAGAAACAGTCTCCGAAATTCAGACCGGCGGGATGGTGGCCTTTGCCGTAATAGGAAAAAGCCTGACGCGCTAAAAATGCGTGCTCTTCGGTAAACGGCTCAATGGCTATCCGGGATTCGCGTAACATCGACTCCCACAGCAGAACGCCTTGGGCGCCCGTTCTAGATTCGAGAACGATGGAAACTTCAACAAATGTGGGAGCGGACATTCTCGCCGCCGTAGCCGCCACAATCGCTTCATCCAAGACCTCCGAACCTGGCTCGCGGAGCAGAATCGCGAGAAGGGCTGAACCGTCGACAATCACTTGGGAAGACCGTGCTCATCGCGTGTCTTCATCACTTCGTTTGCAAGCAGCTGCCTTGCAGCGAGAGTTTGTTTGCTAAAGGGCGAGGGCGGAGCGAAGGAAGGAGAGCATGCGGTAACCAGCGATGTAGCTAAAGGGGGGGAGCTCCAAGGAGTAGTGGCCACAGTGGAGCTGCAAGCTGCGAGGATGGGCGCCATGGCTACGGAGGCAGTGCAGCATTTGGCGGCTTAGCTCAGGGGGCATGGTCGGGTCGTATTTGCCGTAGACGAGAAACGATTTGCGGTCGGCGCCCATGCCCCGCTCGACGTACGGTATAGGGCTGATAGGAGCCCAGTAGCCGCGGAGCTCGTCTACCGTGACGTGGTTTCGCAAGCCTTCCCAGACGTGGTTGGTGGTTATCCCCTGACTGATCACATCGGCGTAGTACGTGGAGAAGTGGAAAAAGCCGCCGGCTTTGATGGCTTCGTCATGCATGAGCGTGATGTAGCCAACGGACGAACCGAGGCTGGTACCGAGTATGCCGAGACGCGTATGACCCTGCTGCTCGAGCCAGCGGAGGCAGCGACGTGCGTCGTGGACGGCTTGGCGATTCGCTTGGAGAGTGAGGCCAATATTGGGGCCGCAGACTTGGTCAGCGCGTTCGTGTCCCTTGGCCATGCGACGGTCGTGGTATGGCATGCTCATTTTTAGAGCGGTGATGCCGATGCGTTGGAGCCATTCGCAGAGGCCGCGCTGGCCGTGCCACTTGGCGTTCCAGTTGGGAAGCACCAGAACGGCAGGAGATGTTCTGTGACGGCCGTTTGGGGAGATTTTGGCAGGAAAAAGTTGGGCGTAGACCGTGTTATTTTCCGGCCACGCAGACTCGATTGAACTCGTGAAAGTCAGTACGTTTTCGCGGTCGAGGGCGTAGTCGTCAGCGGGCGTGGCGGCGAACCATTCGAGGCTGTGCTCAATGACCCGCTTGGCATAGTCATGGACAAACGCACCGGGATCGGGGTCGCCGGGGTCGCCGCCAATGTGCTCCAGACCCCAGTCAAAGGGTTGCACACGCCGGTTGTCGTCGGTGGTCCAGCGGCGGTGCTCGTAGCGGCGGATTTTTCGTTCAAACCAGTGCATGGGAGAAGTCGGCAGTTAACAGTTTACAGGCGAAAGTCAAAGAAACAAGCAACCGCAAACGCGCAACGAGACGCAAAGTCCGGAGTTCACGTGGGCTCGAATAGCGCTTTGGCGTGCGGCAGCCCTGCTGCCGCTTTTCTCAGCGACTCGCTGGACTCTACTTCTGTCGAGACTCACTAGGTGTTAGGAATGGGGCACGGAGTTGGCTCGGGTTTGTTGAGGCATGTTGATAGCTGTGGGACAGTGTTAAGTGCGGCCGAAAAGCGGCCCACTAAACTGTGGTCATCGCCTACTTTTTTCTATTTGGAATCGTGATTGGCAGCTTCTTGAATGTGTGTATTACGCGCATTCCGGAAGATCTGTCGATTGTTTCGCCGGGCTCGCGCTGCCCGAGATGTGAAAAGCCCATCAAGCCGTACGACAACGTGCCCATCCTTGCGTGGATTTGGCTGCGCGGAAAATGTCGGAATTGCGGGCTGCCGATTTCGGCGATGTATCCGCTGGTAGAGCTCGTGACAGGGCTTTTGTTTGTAGCGTGTTTCCTGGAGTTTGGGATTACCCAGGCCACTGTCAAGTGGTTGTTCTTTATTTGTTTGATCATCATTTTGACCGTGACCGACCTGCGCGTGCGCCTGCTTCCGGACGTGATCAACTGGCCCGGATTTGCCGCGGGAGTACTTTTCTCGGCGTTTGTGCCGCCGAATGACGGCGCTGCTTTTCTGCTCTGCTTGCGGCTTTTCCACTGGGTACCGCCAGAAAGAGTTCTGGGAGTGATCGAGGCGCTCTTGGGTGCCGCGTTTGGCAGCCTGATGCTGTGGGGAGCGGCGGCACTGTACAAGCTGGTCCGGGGCCGTGAAGGTATGGGGATGGGCGACGTCAAGATGATGGCCATGGCGGGAGCGTTTCTCGGAATCAGAAATGCATTTCTCATGATTCTGCTGGGCACACTTCTCGGAAGCATTTTAGGAATTGCGGTGATCGCTATGATGTATGTACGCGGGGCGGGTCGGCAGCTCGCGGAGCGGGCCAGCAGGCGAGGACTCGGAACGGTCAACCAGATTCGCTGGCTGATTGCTAGCCAGTATCAACTTCCACTGGGAACTTTTTTGGGGATTGCGGCGCTGATTGTTGTTTTTGCGTTTTCTTCCTTTTCGATTGATCTTGCGCCGCGTTTGCGCTGAGGTTCATTTCGATGCTAGGCCTATTCAGGCTATGACGTTCGCGGCATTCCAAGCCGAGACTACACAGCGCGTTTGGGAAGTCGCCGCCGGCATGGCGGTCGGAATCCTGGCCGTGGTGGGGATCGTTTTTCTTCTGCTGCGCCGTTTTTATCAGAGCACACAAGAATCACATCAGGCGGACGTCATGATGACGCCCCCGCGAACGGAAAACCCATCCGCGTTCATGGCGGCGTCGATGCAAGGAGTGATCCGCCAGCTGCGCGATCAGGAAAAGGAGCTTGAGAGGCTGCACAAGATTGAAAGGGAGCGCGCGGAACATACGGAACGGTTGAGCGAAGAAGTGACACGCAACATGCCGGCGGGACTGGTGGTCGTGAACGCCACGGGGATTATCTCGAGCGCGAACCCCGCAGCCGAGCAGGTGCTCGGGATTCAAACGCTGGGATTCCGGCGGTACAGCGAGGTGCTAGGAGAAAAGTCGGAACTCACCAGGCTAGTTGGCGAATGCTTGACCAAGGGAAGCATCTTCCGGCGCGAACAGGTGGAGCACGAGGCACCCGGAGGCGCATCCAGGCTGCTCGGCGTGACGATTTCGCCGATCCGGCGCGGGACAGAGAAGATAAGCGGGGCGATCTGTTTGCTGACGGATTTGACAGAGCTGGCCGCGTTACAACAGCAGATTCAGTTGAAGGAAAGTCTGGCGGCGGTGGGAGAGTTATCGGCCGGTATTGCGCATGAATTCAAAAACGCGTTGGCTACAATTTCCGGTTATGCGCAGATGATCAACGCGGAAGCGGGCGTTGGTGAAGTGGCCGATTCGGCGGAGAGAATTCTTGAACAGACACGGAATATTACGCATGTTGTAACGGAATTCTTGAAATATGCGCGCCCTCTGGAAATTTCCAGTGAGCCGGTGGCGCTCGATGGAGTCGTGGAGCGAGTGGTTTCGGAAGTCGCCGAGGCCATGCCGCAGGTGCGGATTCGATTTGAAGGACCTATGGGAAGCGTGGCCGGAGATGAGGGACTGTTGCGGCAAGCCCTCTTAAATCTTGCGCGGAATGCGGCCGAGGCGAGTACGTCCGCGGAGAACGGCGGACGCGTACTTCTGCGCGGCGAAGTCGCGCGGCACGAGGAAACATACACGCAGCGCATCACTATTTTCGATAACGGCGCCGGAATTGCCCCGGCTAATTTACCAAAGCTTTTCCGCCCATTCTTCACGACCAAAGCAAAAGGTACGGGACTGGGGCTGGCCGTGGTACAGAAGATCATCGTGCAGCACGGCGGCCGAGTCGAAGCGAGGAATCGAACGGAGGGCGGGGCGGCCTTTATAGTTACGCTACCGGCGTGCCGGAGCGTCCCAGAAGCGGTAGAATTGAAGAAGGAAGGCATCTAAGTAAAAGGCTGGGGATTCCCGCTCACCACGGGAGAGGTGGTATTCCATGAGTGTGAAAAATTGGTTTGCGGCTGCAACACTTTTGCCAGGTCTTTGCCTGGCGACGCTGCCTGTTTTGGCACAGCAGCAACAATCGCAGGCGAGTCCGGCACCGCAGTCCGGCGATCCAGTGGCCGACGCTGCGCGCAAAGCGCGCGAGCAGCAGAAAGCTATGCCGAAGCCGAAAAAAGTCTACACCGAGGACGACATAAAGCCTGCAACCCCTTCGAGCGGCGCTGGACCGGCACCGGCGAATGGCGGCGCGCAAGCTGCGCCGGGCAACGGACCAGACGCGGCGAATGGCGGGAGTAAAGGCGACGACGCGGAAAAAACGTGGCGCAAGCGTTTCCAAGACCAGCGCGACAAAATTGCGGCGGCAGAAAAAGAACTGGACATCCTGCAGCGGGAAGATGACAAAGCCCAATTGCAGTATTACAAGGACCCCACAAAAGCGATGAACGAGCAATACACACGCAAAGATATCAACGACAAGAACGCCAAAATCGACCAGAAAAAGCAGCAGATCGCAGACCTGAAGCAGCAGCTTTCGGATATGGAAGATGAGTTGCGGAAGTCCGGTGGCGATCCGGGCTGGGCGCGATAGTCAATTCGTCGTTCAAGACTCTGAAGTCCAAGTGCGAAACTCGAAATGCGAACTTCGTATTTCGAGATTTGTATTTCGGGCCTCGTCCCATTTGGTTACTTCCCTTCTCCACACACCCACCATGCGTTCCCACCGGAGTGTCCCTTAATCCGTGGTAGAAACAAGAGAGATGGAACCTCTGCTCCTTGTTGAAGATAAGAATGAGCTGCGCGCCATGCTTCGGAAAGCGTTGGAGCGCGCGGGCTATGCCGTGGACGAAGCACCCGACGGAACCACGGCAATTCAGAAGGTGCGCGCGCGGCGATACCTGATGGTGATCACCGATTTGAAGATGCCAGGTGCGTCAGGGCTCGATGTGTTGCGCGAATCGAAACAGGCCGATGCAACGATACCAGTGCTGCTTTTGACGGCGTTTGGGTCCGTCGAAGAAGCGGTCTCGGCGATGAAGGAAGGGGCCTTCGACTTTCTTCAGAAACCCGTGGACCTCGACCATCTGAAATTACTGGTGCAGCGAGCGACGCGCCAGCAGGAGATGCAGCGGGAAAACCTGCTGCTGCGCGAGGAATACACCGCTCGATATGGATTTCCGCGCATTGTGGGCGAACACACGGCGATCCGGGAGATCAGCCAGCAAATACAACGAGTGTCGGCAACGGATTCCACCGTTTTGCTATTGGGAGAGAGCGGCACGGGAAAAGAGTTGTTTGCGCGCGCGGTTCATCACCTTTCGCAGCGCCGCGAGCAGCCATTTGTGGCGCTGAATTGCGCGGCGATTCCCGAAGGCTTGGTGGAGAACGAGCTTTTTGGGCATGAGCGCGGCGCGTTTACGGGAGCGGGCGCGCGCAAAGTCGGCAAGCTGGATTTGGCGCATCGCGGAACGCTCTTTCTGGACGAGATCGGCGAACTGCCGCTGGCGATTCAGGCGAAGCTTTTGCGTGTATTGGAGGAGCGGCGTTTCGATCGTGTCGGCGGCACGCAAACGGTGGAAGTGGATGTACGTATCGTGGTGGCGACGAACCGAAACTTGCAGAGGTTGGCGGAGGAGAAACTTTTTCGCGAGGATTTATATTTCCGAATTTCGGCTGTGCCGATGACGATTCCTCCTTTGCGCGAGCGTGGAAATGATGTGCTGTTGCTGGCGGGACATTTTTTGGAAAAGTTCGGCCGAGAGTTCAAGAAGCCTGGGTTGGAGCTTTCGGAAGAGGCGCGCGAGCGACTGCTGCACTATCGCTGGCCCGGGAATGTGCGCGAACTGCAGAATACGATGGAGCGGGCGGTGATCCTCACGGATGGTCTCAGCATTACCGCTGATGGCTTGCAGCTTCCTGCCACTAAGCCCGACACGGATAGCCTGCCAGGGGGAATGTTGCCGGAGCAATTCAGTTGGGAAGGAAGTTTGGAAGAAGTGACGGGGCGGGCGGTGAGTCATATCGAGCGCGTGCTGCTGGAGAGCACTCTGCGCGAATGCAAGTGGAACAAGACGCGAGCGTCGGAGAAACTGGGAGTGTCGCCGAAGACTCTGCTGGCGAAATTGCGCAGCGCCGGCCTGGAAGAATGAGGCAGAAGCTACGTCGTATTCGTTGCGAACTGCCATACCAATTACATCCAAGGCGATTCTTACGTCAATGCCCTTTTCTTCGCCATGAAGGAAGGTGTGGGGTACTTCCATTCGCGAGTCGAACGGTCATGTTCGATAGCGTAGGGCGCGACTAAAAACGACGATACCTTGTCTTCCCATTGCTGCTAGTTTAGCGGTCCAAAATGAATTCTTGGGGGGCATCGTCACGGGCATCGGGAATACCTGTGTAGAAGTGCACTCGGACTAGATTCCAATTTTGGTGTCTACAGATAGCTTCAGCGAGACACTTGATGTTGAATTTGGAAAGTGATACCCGAAGGCTTCTTTCGCGGCGTTAAACAGGTTCTGGCCGCCGACGAACACAACGGCTCGTTTGATGGCTGGCTCAATCAGGGGTGGGGAAAAACCGGCGTGTGCGGCACCCGACTGGACGAGAACGGCAAGTGTCAGACCGACTGGAAACTGTTCTCGAAAGAAAAGCTCGTCCAGAGCAGCATGCTCGGACTTCCGATTGCCATGTGTGCGGATCGCTAAGTTGCCAAGGACACGCTATATTTTAGCGGGGGCGGACGGCTGTATGTAGGGCTACGGTGCCGAAGGTCCAGACTTTGAAGGCGACGGATTGGTAGCCCAAGGCGGACATTAGAGAGGCGAGCTCGGGCGGGCGGAAGAAGCGCGCGACGGATTTGGGGAGGTAGGTGTAGGCGGAGGAATCGCCTGAGATTAGGCCGCCGATGCGCGGCAGAACCTTGCAGAAATACCAGCGGTAAATATCACCTAGCAAACTATCGGGCGGTTCGGTGAACTCGAGAATGGCGATTGTGCCGCCGGGCTTGAGGACGCGTTGAATTTCGCGGAGGCCGGCTTCGTAGTTGGCGAGATTGCGGAAACCGAAGGCGGTGGTGACGAGATCGAAACTTTGGTCAGCGAAGGGAAGCCGCAGGGCATCGGCCCCAACAAATTTGGGACGGCGGAGTTGCACAAGATTCTTGCCTCGCAGCGTTGAACTTTTTTCCTTCGCACGGATCAGCATAGGAAATGCAAAATCAGCGCCGATAACTCGCGGGGTGAACGCTCTAGCCATCGTAATGCCAAGGTCGCCCGTTCCGCAGCATAAGTCCAGAACGAGAGGAAAATTTCTCTCCAAAATCGGGCGCAGGCAGTACGCGGCGCGCGTGCGCCACAACCGATCTAGCTGGAAAGAAAGCAGATGATTGAGAAGGTCGTAGCGCGGCGCGATTTGCGTGAACATCTCGCGGACCTTGCGAGAGGCGTCGACTTCGGTCTGGGCTCCTTCGGGCTGCGTGCCTTTTACGGGGGTGGGTGTGTTAGTGGGCATAGGTGGAGGGGCAAACGCAAGAGAGAAGCAGATTCCTCGCTACGCTCGGAATGACAAGTTGTTTAATCTTTTTTGACGCAAAGCAGATTCCTCGCTTCGCTCGGAATGACAAGTTGTTTAATCTCTTAGACACGAGGACGATTGCCTCGTTTGCCTGAGGATGGCGTTATGAAATGAGGGGCGAAATGGAGAACGCGCTCGAGAGTTTCGAGGGGCACGTCGTCGTGAGACTGCGCTTTGCCAATACGCGGAGCGAGAACAAATCTAAGCTTGCCGGCACGGGCTTTTTTGTCGGAGTGCATGGCGGCGATCAGTTTTTTTGGCGGAACACGTGGCCACGGCGGAAGAGGGCCCATGCGGCGGACGAGAGAAACAATGCGCGACACCTCGTCGGCAGGAGTAAGGCCGATTTCGTGGCCGAGAAGAGCGGCGGCCATCATGCCCCAGGCTATCGCTTCTCCGTGCTGGTAGGTGCGGTAATTTGTGACGGTTTCGAGGGCGTGGCCGAAGGTGTGGCCGAAATTGAGGATTTCGCGGAGGCCGGATTCGCGTTCATCGCGGCTTACGACATGGGCCTTGATTTCCAGCGAAAGGGAGATGATGTACGCGAGAGCGGCGGGGTCGCGGCGAAGGACGGCGTCGAAGTTTTTTTCGAGAAATGCGAAGAGTTTTGCGTCGGCGATAATCCCGTACTTAATCACTTCGGCGAGGCCGCCGCGATATTGGCGTTCCGGAAGCGGCTTCAACATGGCGGAATCCACGAGTACGAGCCGAGCAGGATAGAAAGTACCTACGAGGTTCTTACCTTCTGGCAAATTCACTCCGGTTTTTCCACCGACGGCGCTGTCCACTTGTGAGATTAGCGTGGTCGGGATTTGCACGAGCGCCACACCACGCAAACAAGCCGAAGCGGCAAAGCCTGCTACGTCACCGACCACGCCTCCGCCGACGGCGATGATCAGGGAGTGGCGATCAATTCCGGCACGGACGAGCGAGCGGGAAAGCTTTTCGACGGTGAGAAGATTCTTTGCGGACTCGGCATCGTTCATCAGGTGTTTGGCATGGATATTCTTGAGACGAAGACCGCTCAAAACAGTCTTCCCTACCGCTCGCCATACTTTCGGGGAGGAGACAATGTGAATGCTCGAGAACTTTCCGAGCTCGCGGATTTCGCTGGCGGCATCGCGGAGAACGCATTCACCGCAAACGACTGTGTATTCGCCTGCGGAAGATTTGACTAGAATGCGCTTATTTTTCATTTGGTAGAGGACGTTTGGAACACTTCGAATTTAGCACACAGTGCGGGCCTACGCCCGGAGGCATCTCATCAGAGTGGATGAATTATCTGGGAGATTGTCTGTACGTCCTCGCTAATTTTCCGCGAGCGGAGAGAATGAAAGATTAGGCGCAGAAAAAATCGGTCTGTCTCCAGCGTAACATCAAACATCTCCTTGCCAAGTCTCCTGGTCCATTCGGCAGCTTGGGCCGACTCGGAAACGGCCCGAAGGCCGGGATACGCGAGCGACTGGTTTGTGCCGCAAACATATCCTTCCGGTTCATCCGCAGAAGTCCAGCTTTTGTAATCCGTGAATTCGTCGGCCCAGGATTTAGGCCCTACACCATCTTGAACGCGAGTCTCAAAGTCGGCTTTGGTGCAGTGGGTGAACGTGATCTCGTGCTGACCGGGGCTAGTGCCCAGACCGTCCTCGACGACCACGATGTAATCGCGACTGTGTTTTGCGAAACGGTGCTCTACCATGGCAAAATCCTGTGCCGGGAGCCATCTGAGTAGAGCGTCCAGAGGATTGTTCATTACGGCCGAGTCACTTGGATTGGAGTTGCTTTACGGATTCGAGGAAGACGTGGCCCACGATGGCCAGAGTTTTAGGGCTGATCTTGTCGAGCGAGTCCTGCGGAGTATGCCAGTAGTAGACGTCGCCGCTGGGACCGTTATCCAGGTCGATCACATCCACCGAAGGGACGTGGCGTTTCAAGAAGGACTGGTGATCATCCTCTATCGGGGTCTCGTCATCGACGAAAATACTGCCGTAGCCGAGTTTTTTGGCGACGCCCCAGACGAGATCGACGAGGGCCTTGGTGGAATAAGATTCGCGCTTGAAATGCGGAGTGCGCGTGCCGACGATATCAGCCAGCAGAAACGATTTTATTTTGTTGAGGTCGCCGCTATTGGCGAAGCGCGCGGCCATCTGGCGGCTTCCGTAGCAATTGTCCGGATCCTTCCACTCCGGCCGGACGGCCTCTTCGCCGTCGAAAAACGCGATCCAGACGTTGTAACGGCCATGCTGGGAACAGAGCAGGCGGGCCAGTTCGAGCATTACGCCGGTGGAGGAGCCGGCATCATCGGCACCGACGAAATTTTCGAGGCGCTTCGTGTCGTAATGCGTGCCGAGGAGAATCACGCCCGGCCGATCGCCATGAATCTTGACGAGAATGTTTTTCATAGCGATGCGGCCGGCGGGAGTGTCCGAGCTGAAGGCATCGACGTCGGTGGTGCAGCCGTAGCTTTTCAGTTCGGCGAGAATGTAGTCCTGAGTTTGCGCGATAGCCGGTGAACCCGAGGGGCGCGGCCCGAAAGAGACCTGCTTGGCAACGTGGGCGAAGGCGCGCTTGCCATCAAAACCGCCGGTCGTGTCGGGCGGTGGGGCTTCATCTGCTGGATTTTGCGTGGCCGGTGGCGGCGCAGTCGTGACAGCGCTCATGAACGGCGCGTCCTTCGGGGCGGGTTGAGGATTGTCCGCTTTGGCTTTGCATCCCGAAAGGCCGAGAAAGAGCACTAGCGCGCAAATTACGGCACAAAAAGATTTCTTGGACGTGAAGTTCATCTATGGAGCCTCCGCGGCCAGACGCTGTTTCTTTTTACGCACGACCGCCCAGGACACGCCAACGCCCACGAAGTACAAAGCGACCAGTACCAACATGAAAAGCACCATGCTGAGGGCGTCAGGCGAGGGCGTGAGGACGGCCGCAAGAATAGTGATTACCAGCAGGGCGTAACGGAAATTCTTGATCAGAAACTGGGGAGTGACGATGCCGAAGAGCGTCAGAAAGAAAATGAGGATTGGGAGCTCGAATACGAGTCCGAGCCCAAGAAGAACGAGGAGAATCAGATCGAAATACTCATCGATATTGATGAGCGGGACGACGGGACCTTGAAAACTGATCAAGAAGCGCAAAACGTAGGGCAACGAAACGAAGTAGCCAAAGGCAATGCCGGTGAAGAACAAAAAAACCGTCGAAAAAAGAAAGCCGGTGATAGCGCTGCGCTCGTGCTTATAGAGCGCGGGAGCAACGAACTGCCAAATCTGAAACAAGACCCAGGGCGAAGCGATAACAATCCCGATGTAAATGCTGCAAGTGATGAGCACGTTCAAGTAGCCCGCTGGGTGAGAGTAGACTAGCTGCGGGTTGAGACCTGCATTCTTCAAGGCAGCGGTCATGGGCTTGACCATGAAGTTGACAAAATGCGGCGCGATGACCCAGCCGATGGCGGCGCCGATCACGATGGAGGCGAGCGAGTTAATGATGCGTTTGCGCAGCTCGACGAGGTGCTCGAAAAACGTCATCTGAGCGCCGGGCTCTTCGGTGGCTGAAATGATGGAGGAATCAGACTGGCTGCTGTTGGTCATGAGAGGGGTCGTGAGAAATATCGTGCGCAGCGGCATTAGAAACGTCTTGAGAAGGCTCGGCGACCGAGACGGCAGGTGTTTCTTCCGATGGTTGGACGGCGTCGCCATTCGAGCGCGGCACAGATTCGGCAACTGGAGTGACGACCAGCGCTTCCGTAGCGCGAGAATCTGCGTCTAAGCGGGCTGAGGCGGTTTCGGTGCCAGCCTGTGTGGCCAAGGTGGCCGGCTGTTCTGCTGCGACAGCGGAGGCGGCGACGGCTTCGGCGGCCTTCTTTCGCTCGGCTTGCAGGGCTTGGCGCTCGATGTCGCGCATTTCCTGTTCAAAGGCACTCTTGAAGTCGGTGGAAGCCTTCCGAAACTCGGCCATCAGTTTGCCCAGACCACGAGCCAGTTCGGGCAGCTTATGCGGCCCGAAAATGACCAGGACGACGACAAACAGAACGACCATGTGGGTCATGCTGAGCATAATGTTAGGTAGCCGAAAGATGGCCTATTGGCATCATAGAAAGGGCGTCCCACAGTGTCAAACCACACTTTGGGGTGTGCTATAATTCAGTCTGCGTGGTCACGCGAGGTCAGGATGAAATCTGAACGCCGTGGGTTGGTCTTAGTCGTTGCAGTCATCGTCATATCCGCAATCCTGGGCGGGATTTACGGTCCCAACGTTCGAGCAACGACCTCGTCGGCCGAGGATGAGCACGCGGCGATAAGGCAGTTCACCAATGTGCTGGACGTGGTCCAGGCGAACTATGCCGACCCGGTCGATGTAGACAAAGCCGTGTATCAAGGCGCCATTCCCGGCATGCTGCGCGTGCTGGATCCCCACTCCAATTTCTTTGATGCGCGCCAATTTGCGCTGCTGCGAGAAGATCAGCGCGGAAAATATTATGGCGTGGGCATGGTGGTTGCGCCTAAGGACACCCGGACTGTTGTAATGCAGCCGTAT